>NZ_FYDR01000002.1:0-969332 GCF_900187525.1 Pseudomonas sp. Irchel s3a10 | reverse complement strand
AGCGCAAGGCCCGAAGGTCCCCTGCTTTCTCCCGTAGGACGTATGCGGTATTAGCGTTCCTTTCGAAACGTTGTCCCCCACTACCAGGCAGATTCCTAGGCATTACTCACCCGTCCGCCGCTGAATCCAGGAGCAAGCTCCTTTCATCCGCTCGACTTGCATGTGTTAGGCCTGCCGCCAGCGTTCAATCTGAGCCATGATCAAACTCTTCAGTTCAAACATCTTTGGGTTTTTAAGAAACCCTAAACTTGGCTCAGCAATCGTTGGTTACATCTTTGATTTCTCGCGGAGTAACTTGTGATGCTGATAATCTTGTTGACTATCAGTCTGACTCCACAAGCACCCACACGAATTGCTTGATTCAGTTGTTAAAGAGCGGTTGGTTAAGATCTTTCGTCTCAACCGAGGCGCGCATTCTACAGCAGCCTCATTTGCTGTCAAGTGATTATTTTCAGAAGTTTTCGAAGAATTCTTCAACAACTTCAACCACTTGCGCTTCCGATCTCTCGTCAGCGGGAGGCGAATTCTACAGCGTTACACGCTGCTGTCAACACCTCTTTTTCAACTTCCTTTTGGCTTCGATGAACTGAAGCAACTTGCTGTCGAAAACTGCATAACTCATTGAATCTCAAGGAGTTTTCCGTTTCGACTGCGCCGGAAGTGGGGCGAATTATAGACATCTGAAATCTGCCGTCAACCGTTAATTTCAGTTTTCTATCAATGCACCGAAAAAGCCTGCTTATATATAGACGCAACGTAAGCGAATGCGCAGTATATTGCCCAACACTTAAAACAACACTCTGCTCTCACCTTCGGATGATGCCTCGCAATGACTGACCAACCTCGCTCGCTGGCCTCAACGCTGTTCCCGGTTGGCCTCTTGTTAATAGCCATGGCATCCATCCAGTCTGGCGCCTCTCTGGCCAAGAGCATGTTTCCGGTGGTTGGCGCTCAAGGGACGACCACCCTGCGCCTGGTCTTCGCCAGCGTAATCATGCTGCTGCTATTGCGCCCGTGGCGCGCAAGGCTGACGGCTCAATCCCTGCGCACGGTGATCGTTTACGGAATGGCGCTGGGCGGGATGAATTTCCTCTTCTATATGTCACTGCGCACCGTACCCCTTGGCATTGCAGTCGCGCTTGAATTCACGGGTCCGCTGGCCGTCGCCATCTACGCCTCTCGCCGCGCGATCGATTTCCTCTGGATTGCTCTGGCGGCAGTTGGCCTGCTGCTGTTGATCCCGACCGGAGCGACATCCACGGGGATTGATCTGGTCGGTGCCGGTTATGCCTTGGGGGCCGGCGTGTGCTGGGCGCTGTACATTCTGTTCGGCCAAAAGGCCGGTGCCGACAACGGCGTGACGACTGCGGCCCTGGGCGTGATGATTGCCGCACTGTTTGTCGCCCCGATCGGCATCGTGCATGCCGGCGCGGCATTACTCACCCCGTCGCTGATCCCGGTGGCCATCGGCGTCGCTATCCTCTCAACCGCTTTGCCCTACACGCTGGAGATGGTCGCCCTCACCCGCATACCGGCCCGCACCTTCGGGACTTTGATGAGCATCGAACCGGCCTTTGGCGCGTTGTCCGGACTGCTATTCCTGCAGGAGTACCTCACGCTGTCACAATGGATGGCGATTCTGTGCATTATTCTGGCCTCCGTCGGCGCAACCATGACCATGGGCAGTAACGCCAAACCCGTTGTTGCGGCAGATTGAAACAGTATTTGACGAAGGTCTGGCAATTGACGTTCATTTAGGCCATGTTTAAGCCCCTTAACTCAGTGCCAGACATGGATTTTTTCGGACAGGGATATCAAACCGCTTAAAGCGCAAGCGAATACAGGCAGACCCGAGCGCCAGACTCGTGGCTACCATAAGGACGGTAATGAAACGAATTTTGATACTGATCGCTGTATTGGCAGTAGCGGGGTGCGCAGCCACCTCCAAGACCCAAGTGAAGCACGGTAAAAAAGGGCTGCACATCAACTGTTCCGGGCTGTCGTCCTCTTGGGACAAGTGCTACACCAGCGCCGCCAATGCTTGCGCTCCAAAGGGCTACAAGGTCATCGCCAAGTCAGGGGACACCGTGGAAGAGCCCGGCGACTACCCGTTCGGTCTCAATCCGGCCGGTTATACCAGCCGCAGCATGATCGTCATCTGCAAATGAATCATTCTGGCTGCTCACCTTGTCGAGCAGCCAGTTGACGCCCGATTTCCGCATGACTGGATTTCAATACCGTCCGTTGAATGTCCGGCGTCACCAGCATCCGCGCCACTACCAGCGCCCCGACACATTGCGACAGAATCGACCATGCCAGGCTGTCGCTCTGCAGAGTCTGCGCCCAACTGGCTTGCAGCCGACAAATCCACAGTTCTGCCTGCTCGCGAACCTGGTCTTCTGAACGGGCAATTTCCGCGCCCAGTGTCGGCAAGGCACAGCCCGATTCTGGCTGCTCCACGTGAGCCATGCTCAGGTACTGTTTAAGACAGCGTTCCAGCCGCTCGCGATCCTGCCCTCCTCCACCACCGAGTCGCTCCAGGCTCTGACACAGTTCGCGCTCGACGATGGCCGTGAACAGCTCGTTTTTTGACGAAAAGTGGCTATAGAACGCCGCGCCACTCAGGCCGATTGCCTTCATCAATCCATCGACACCGACCGTGGAAAAGCCTGAACGCTTGGCTGATAGAGCGCTGCTGTTGAGCAGTTTTTCTCGGGTTTCCAGCTTGTGACCGGCGGAGTACCGCATGTGCTTGCCCTCTTGATCGACCGCCTTGACGTTGTCCGGATCCTAGCATAACGTTCGTTCACTTAACGATCGTTTACTAAAGGGATCTACCCATGAATAACAAGAAGGTCGTGTTGGTGGTGGGTGCTGGCGATGCCACCGGCGGAGCGATTGCCAAGCGCTTTGCCAAGGAAGGTTTTATCGCTTGCGTCACCCGGCGCAGTGCCGACAAATTGCAGCCGCTGGTCGAGGCGATTCAGGCCGAGGGTGGAGAAGCACATGGCTTTACCTGCGATGCGCGCAAGGAAGAAGACGTCATTGCGTTGATTGAAGAGATCGAAACTCGCCTTGGTCCGATCGAAGCGTTCGTTTTCAACATCGGCGCCAATGTGCCTTGCAGCATTCTTGAAGAAACTGCGCGCAAGTATTTCAAGATCTGGGAGATGGCCTGTTTCTCCGGCTTCCTCAATGCCCGCGAAGTGGCCAAGCGCATGGTCACCCGCAACCGCGGCACCATTCTGTTCACTGGCGCCACCGCCGGACTGCGCGGTGCTTCCGGATTCGCCGCGTTTGCCGGGGCCAAACACGGTATCCGCGCACTGGCACAAAGCATGGCGCGCGAGCTGGGGCCGATGAACATCCACGTCGCGCACGTGGTGGTTGATGGCGCCATCGATACCGACTTCATCCGCAACAGTTTCCCCGAGAAGTACGCGACCAAGGATCAGGACGGTATTCTCAATCCCGAACACATCGCCGAAAACTACTGGTATCTGCACAGTCAGCCACGGGACGCCTGGACGTTCGAGCTGGATCTGCGCCCGTGGAACGAACGCTGGTAAGCCCCGCCTCCTCCATAACAATAAATAGAGAGCAGCGAAGATGACGAAAACCGTAGAGTTCTATTTCGATCTCGGCAGCCCTGCCACCTATCTGGCCTATACCCAGTTGCCGAAAATCTGTGCCGACACCGGCAGCCAGCTGATCTACATCCCGATGCTGCTGGGCGGCGTGTTCAAAGCGACCGGCAACGCATCGCCGGCGATGATTCCGGCGAAGGGCCGCTACATGTTTCAGGATCTGGATCGCTACGCCAAACGTTATGGCGTACCGTTGAAATTCAATCCGCACTTTCCGATCAACACACTGATGCTGATGCGTGCCGTCACTGGAATTCAACTGCGCCAACCAGAACGTTTCCAGGCGTTTATCGACTGTCTGTTCAAGGCATTGTGGGTGGAGGGACGCCCGCTCGATGAGCCGGCGACTGTCGCTGCGGTTTTGAGCGAACAGGGCTTCGATCCCAATGAAGTCCTGGCCCTGACCAACGACGAGGCAGTCAAGGCAGCCCTGAAGGACAACACCGAGACAGCCATTAAACGCGGTGTATTTGGCGCGCCGAGCATGTTTATCGGCAATCAGTTGTTCTTCGGCCAGGATCGCCTCGACTTCGTCGAAGAAGCCCTGCGTCAGGCTTAGAAAAAGCCACAGAACCCGGGCGCTGCCAGCAGCGCCCGGGTTTCAGCCACTCAGATCGCTGCTGTGCGCGTGTTCAGCCACTCCAGCGCGGCCCCCTCCAGCAACGGACTCAGACGCTCACGCACTTCAGCGTGGTAGGCGTTGAACCACTCCTTCTCTTCCTGCGTGAGCAAGGATGGCTCCAGGCAGCGCGTGTCGATCGGGCACAGGGTCAAGGTTTCAAACTTGAGGAACTCACCGAACTCGCTGCTTCCCGCCTCGCGGTTCATCGCCAGGTTCTCGATGCGCACGCCCCAACGACCCGGACGATAGGTGCCCGGTTCGATCGAGGTGATCATCCCCGCTTGCATCGCCGTTTGCGGTGCCGGTGCTGCCTGATAGGCGATCACCTGTGGGCCTTCATGCACGTTGAGGAAATAGCCGACGCCATGACCGGTGCCGTGACCGTAATCCACGCTTTCCGCCCAGATCGGTGCGCGGGCGATGGCATCGAGCAACGGCGACAGAATGCCTTTCGGGAACTGCGCCCGCGACAGCGCGATTACGCCTTTGAGCACACGCGTGCAATCACGCTTCTGCTCGTCCGTCGGGGTTCCGACCGGGACCATTCGAGTGATGTCGGTGGTGCCACCCAGATACTGGCCGCCCGAGTCGATCAGCAGCAAGCCGTCACCCTCGATCACCGCGTGTTCTTCTTCGGTGGCGTGATAGTGCGGCATCGCGCCATTGGCGTTAAACGCGGCAATCGTGTTGAAGCTCAGCGACACGTAATCCGGACGGCGCTCACGGGCAGCGGTGAGTTTTTCGTCGATGGTCAGTTCGGTGATGCGTTCACGGCCCCAGGCCGATTCCAGCCAGGCGAAGAACTCGCACAACGCCGCGCCATCCTGCTCCATGGCCTTGCGGATATGTTGCGCATCAGCTTCGCTCTTTTGCGATTTGGCGAGAGTAGTCGGGTTCAGGCCTTCGACCAGTTTCACCGCGCTGTTGAGGTTATCCAGCAAACCGCTGGTCACCCGCGCCGGATCCACCAACAGGCTGGCGCCGCCTGGCACGGCGCGCAGGGCGTCAGCGACTTCGCGGTAATCGCGCAGGGTCACGCCGTCCTGCTCCAGCACCGCACGCAACTCGGCATCAACTTTGCTCAAAGCCACAAACAGCGTGGCCTGCTGTTGATTGATCAACGCAAAAGAAACAAACACCGGGTTGAACGACACGTCGCCGCCGCGCAGGTTGAACAGCCAGGCGATGTCATCAAGGGTGGCGATGAAGTGCCAATCGGCGCCTCGCTCCTGCAGGGTCTCACGTAGTTTGGCGAGTTTCTCGCCACGACTGACCGTCGCTTGCGGTGGCAGATGCTGATAAATCGGCGCATTCGGCAGGCTCGGGCGATCCGCCCAGACTTCATTCAACAGGTCGATGTCGGTGCGCAGACGCGCGCCACGCGCTTCAAGCTTGCTGCTCAGGGTACGCGCCGAAGCGACGGCCATCACCGCACCGTCGACCGCCACCACGCCCCCTTCGGGTGTCTGCTCTGCCAGCCAGTCCAGCGGACTCGGCTGACCCGGTTGCAGCTTGACCAGCTCGATGCCGCTGCCCTTGAGTTCCTTGGTCGCCTGTTCCCAGTAACGACTGTCGGCCCAGACTCCGGCGAAATCAGCAGTCACGATCAAAGTGCCGACCGACCCATGAAAGCCCGACAGCCATTGCCGCCCTTGCCAGTAGCCCGGCAGGTATTCCGACAGATGCGGGTCGGCCGATGGCACCAGCAACGCATGAATGCCTTCGCGGCGCATCAGTTCACGGGTGTGCGCCAGGCGCTGGGGAACCGTTCCTTCGGTCAAAGTCTGGGTACTCATCATGTCTCCTGCCAATCACTTCATCGTTATTGTTCGTAGCCGTGAAACCGGCTGGTTAAAGCCCTGTCGCCCAGAATGCCGGGGCACTGGCGCAGGCGCCTTTGATCAGTTCTGCCGCCTGATCGACATCGGCGGCGGTGGTGAAACGGCCGAGGCTCAGGCGAATGGTGCGCCCGGCCAGCCGAGCGTCGTGCCCCAGCGCCAGCAGCACGTGAGAAGGCGTGTTGCTCGCCGAGTTACAGGCCGAGGTCGCGGAAAAGGCGATCGACTGGCTCAAGGCCGCACTGTTGAATTCACCTTCGCTGAAGGTCAGGCTCAACGTGTGCGCGATGCGCTGGCTGGCGCTGCCGTTGAGGCGTACGCCCGGCAGACTCAGCAACTGTTCGAGCAGCCGTTCACGCAGCGCCACGATGGACTTTTTCTCGGCATCGAATTCCGCTGCCGCCAAAGCGAATGCCGCGCCCATGCCGGCGATCTGATGCGTCGCCAGGGTCCCGGAGCGCAGCCCGCCTTCGTGGCCACCGCCATGAATCTGCGCCTGCAAACGCTGCTGCGCCCGTGGGCCAACATACAACGCGCCGATCCCCTTGGGGCCGTAGAGCTTGTGCGCCGAAAACGACATCAGGTCCACCGGCCACTGCTGCAGATCGATCGCCACTTTGCCGGCGCCCTGCGCGGCATCAACATGGAACAACGCGCCGCGGCCACGCACGACTTCACCGATGGCCGGGATGTCATTGAGGGTGCCGAGTTCGTTGTTGACCAGCATCAGCGATACCAGAAAGGTGTCGTCGCGCATTGCTTCGCTGACCGCCTGCGGGGTGATCAGGCCTTCGGCGTCCGGTACCAGATAGGTCACCGCGACGCCGGCATCCTGCAATTGCCGGGCGGTATCGAGAATGGCTTTGTGTTCGATCTGACTGGTAATGATGTGGCCGCCGGCAACGCCGCGGGCCTGGGCCACGCCCTTGAGGGCGAGGTTGTTGGACTCGGTGGCGCCGGAGGTCCAGACGATCTGCGCGGCCTCGGCGCCGACCAGTTCGGCGACTTGCCGACGGGCCTGCTCGACCGTGTGCCGGGCCTGCTGGCCGAAGGCATGGGAGCTGGACGCCGGGTTGCCGAAGTTAGCGTGAAAACCCAGACAATCGATCATCACCTGGATGACCCGCTCGTCCACCGGGGTGGTGGCGGCGTAATCGAAATACAACGGACGTTTATTCATAAAAGACTCGCAGAGCGTGTTCCGGGATCAGGAGGCTCGTGTCTGCAAACGGCACAGCGCAGCCTTGTGAGCTGCGCCTGGGTTCGAGACCGTCATCAATACCTGATCGGATGCCGTTAAAGAAGAACAACTTCATTTAAAAGTGCGTAGGAACGCTCCTGAAGCCGAGCTTAACAGGCATCGGGCCGGCGGTTGAAGCAATGCGTCAGTGAAAGCTTTCGAGAAGTAACGGGTACAGCGAAATCACCAACAGCGCCGCCATGCCCCAGTTGAACACGCGCAACCAGCGCGGATCCTTCAGCACGTTGCGCAACAACGTGCCGCACGCAGCCCAGACACCGACGCTGGGCAGGTTGATGATGGCGAACACCGCGGCGATCACCACCACGTTGGTGAAATAGCCTTGCATCGGCGTGTAGGTGCTGATGGCGCCGATGGCCATGATCCAGGCCTTGGGATTGACCCACTGAAACGCGGCGGCACCCAGATAGCTGATCGGTTTGGCCTCGCCATCCACGCCATCGCCCACCGGGCCCGAATGAGCAATTTTCCACGCCAGATACAACAGATACGCGGCGCCGACATAGCGCAGCACCGTGTAGAGAATCGGGTAAGTCTGGAACACAGCGCCCAGGCCAAAGCCCACCGCGACCACCAAAACGAAGAAGCCGCAGGTGATGCCGAGCATGTGAGGAATGGTGCGGTTGAAGCCGAAGTTCACGCCCGACGCCAGCAACATGGTGTTGTTCGGCCCCGGTGTAATCGAGGTGACAAGGGCAAACAGGGCAAAGCCCAACAGCAGATCAAGCGAGAGTGTCATGGGGCAATCCGTCAGGGTCATTCAGGTGTTGACCCTATCGCACGGCAGCGCGCAAACCCACGGACAGTTACGCGAAAATTCAAGCAGTACAGTTTTCGATTAACTTGGACGACCGTGCAGCTGTATGGCTCGACCGGCGCTCATTTCAGCTTTCTTGTCGAATGGCGACTCGCCCAGCAGTGCGGCTTTCTTCGCGTGATATTCGTCGAAAGACAAACCGCTGCGGTTCAGCGCTTCCATCGCCAGTTCGCGTGATTCTTCGGCGGTGTACGGCCGTTGTTCCGGGGAAACGTGGGTCGCGCAACCGGCGAGTACGGAGACAGCGAGCAGCAGCGAAACAGTCAGTAAACGATTCATGGGGAGCGTCCTGGCGAGCGGTAGTAGTCGATGGACAAAGGCTACGCCCGCGCCCGCCCGGGCAAAAATCAACGCTCTCAATAGTGGCTATCAGGAATTCAGCTTGATCGGCGCTATATCTCCTAACGATCTATAAATATCGATGAACGTTCTTTTACGGAATAACCAGCAGCCGCTATAAATCCCTGCACGCGGCGAACAACTGTTGCTCCAGCAACTGTTGCCCAGGCAACAGCAGATCAACAAACCCGCCTGATATCCGCACAACCGACTCACGCCAGAACGCTCAAGCCCAGGTAAACCGGGCCTCTCAGGAATTGGTACAGCACTTGCTCAAGCCTTGGCACTTACTCACTGCTCGCTGAGCAACTGTTGATAAAAAGGAACTCATCATGTCGCGTCCCCTGAAAGTCGTCGCCCTCTCCGGTGGCACCTGGCGTCCATCGCGCACGCTGGTGCTGACCCAAGCGCTGTTGGCCGAACTGGCCGGACACTTGCCGGTCGAGAGTCATCTGATCGAACTCGGTGATATCGCCCGGCCGTTGGGTGCTGCCCTGTCGCGTCAGGAGCTGAGCGCCGAGGTCGAAGCCGAACTGCAAGCCATCGAACAGGCCGATCTGCTGATCGTCGCCGCGCCGGTGTATCGCGGTTCCTACCCGGGACTGCTCAAGCATCTGTTCGACCTGATCGACCTCAACGCGCTGATCGACACCCCGGTGCTGCTCGCCGCCACCGGTGGCAGCGAGCGCCATGCGCTGGTGCTCGATCACCAGTTGCGGCCGCTGTTCAGTTTCTTCCAGGCCGTGACCCTGCCGATCGGGGTGTACGCCACCGAAGCCGATTTCGCCGACTACCAGATCACCAGCGAACCGTTAAAAGCGCGGATCCGTCTGGCCGCCGAACGCGCCGCGCCACTGTTCGGCACACAAATCAAACCGTTGCTGAAAATCGCTTAAGGAGCTGTGCATGGATGTTTTCTGGTTCCTGCCGACCCACGGTGACGGCCATTACCTGGGCACCACCCAAGGCGCGCGCCCGGTCACCCTGAATTATCTGAAACAAGTGGCGCAAGCCGCCGACAGCCTCGGCTACCACGGCGTGCTGATTCCCACCGGGCGCTCCTGCGAAGACTCGTGGGTGATCGCTTCGGCGCTGGTGCCGCTGACCGAACGCCTGCGTTATCTGGTAGCGATCCGTCCGGGGATCATTTCGCCAACCGTTTCGGCGCGCATGGCGGCGACGCTTGATCGACTGTCCAACGGCCGTCTGCTGATCAACGTGGTGACCGGCGGCGACCCTGACGAAAACCGTGGCGACGGCAGCTTTCTCAGCCACAGTGAACGCTACGAAGTGACCGACGAATTCCTCAAGATCTGGCGCCGGGTGTTGCAAGGCGAATCGGTGGATTTCGAAGGCAAACACCTGAAAGTACAGAACGCCAAGGCCCTTTATCCGCCAGTGCAGAAACCGTATCCGCCGCTGTATTTCGGTGGCTCGTCCGATGCCGCGCATGACCTCGCTGCCGAGCAAGTCGACGTGTACCTGACTTGGGGCGAACCACCCGCCGCCGTCGCCGAAAAACTCGCCGATGTGCGTGAACGTGCCGCTCGGCATGGGCGCAAGGTGAAGTTCGGTATTCGCCTGCACGTCATCGTTCGCGAGACCGCCGAAGAGGCGTGGAAGGCTGCGGACAAACTGATCGAGCACATCAGCGACGAGACCATCGAAGCCGCGCAGAAATCCTTCTCGCGCTTCGATTCCGAAGGCCAGCGGCGCATGGCGGCGCTGCACGACGGGCGTCGCGACAACCTGGAAATCGCCCCCAACCTGTGGGCCGGCGTCGGCCTGGTACGCGGCGGTGCCGGTACCGCGCTGGTGGGCGATCCGCAGCAAGTGGCCGCGCGGATCAAGGAGTACGCCGACCTCGGCATCGAGAGCTTCATTTTTTCCGGTTATCCGCATCTGGAAGAGGCTTATCGCTTTGCCGAACTGGTGTTCCCGCTGCTGCCCGAGCCGTACGCGAGCTTGGCCGGACGCGGCGTGACCAACTTGACCGGGCCGTTTGGCGAAATGATTGCCAACGATGTGTTGCCCACCCAAGCCAAGGCCTAAAACGCCCCCTGTAGGAGTGAGCCTGCTCGCGAAAGCGGTGTGTCTGCGACGGTGATGTCGACTGTGCTGACCACATCGCGAGCAGGCTCACTCCTACAGAGAATCGCGTCGATTTGATGAGGAACACCGCGTGACCGCCAAACCACAAAGCACCCTGCTCTCCCCGCTGCAGACCGCGCGCCAACTGGCCGCCGAATTCGCTCTCACCGCCGTCGAGCGTGACGAGCGCGGCGGTACGCCGAAGGCCGAGCGCGATGCCCTGCGCGACAGCGGCCTGCTGGCCCTGAGCATTCCCACCCGTTACGGCGGCCTCGGCGCTACATGGAGCGAAACCCTGCAGATCGTGCGCGAGTTCGCCAAGGTCGACAGTTCCATCGCCCACGTTTTCGGTTTTCATCACCTGATGCTCGCCACCGTGCGCCTGTTCTCGCGTCCCGAACAATGGCAGCCGTGGTTCGAACAGACCGCGCGGCAGAACTGGTTCTGGGGCAACGCCCTCAACCCGCTCGACACCCGCACAGTGGTCAAGGACTTCGGCGGTTGGCGCGAGTTTTCCGGGAAGAAAAGCTTCTGCTCCGGCGCCAGCGATTCACAGATGCTGATCGCCTCGGCCGTCGACGAAAGTGCCGGCGGCAAGTTGCTGATCGCGGCGATCCCCAGCGGTCGCAGCGGCATCACCCTGCACGACGACTGGAACAACATCGGCCAGCGCCAGACTGACAGCGGCAGCGCCACGTTCGAACGGGTGCGAGTCGAAGAATCCGAGCTGCTGATTGACCCCGGTCCGTTGAGCACACCGTTCGCCTGCCTGCGCCCGCTGATCGCGCAACTGACCTTCACTCACATGTTCCTCGGGATCACCGAAGGTGCGTTTGAGGAAGCGCGCCAGTACACGCTGAGCGAAACCCGGCTCTGGCACAAATCCGCCGCCCGCAATGTGCGTGAAGACCCGTACGTGCTAGCGCATTACGGCGAGTTCTGGGTGGCGCTGGAAGGCATCCGTCTGCTGGTCGAACGGGCTGCCGCGCTGCTCGACGACGCCTGGGCCCAAGGCCCGAATCTGACGGCAGAAGAACGTGGACATCTGGCCGCGGCGATTGCCACCGCCAAGGTCGCCGCCAGTCGTCAGGGACTGGAAATTTGCAGCCGTTTGTTCGAAGTCACCGGCGCGCGCTCGACCCACGCCTCGCTGCGCCTCGACCGGCACTGGCGCAACCTGCGCACGCAGACCCTGCACGACCCGCTCGATTACAAACTCCACGAGCTGGGCGACTGGGCGCTGAACCAGGCGCTGCCGGTGCCGACGTTCTATTCCTGATCTTGCCTTTAATGGAGCGAGCCCCATGCAACTGCTGACCCTACCGCACTCACCCGCTCTGGCGACGTCGATCCGCGCCACCGCGCAGGTCTTCGAAGATCCCAAGTCCCAGGCCCTGCTGGCGCATCTGCAGCAGGTCGCGCCGAGCGAAGCCAGCGTGCTGATCATCGGCGAGACCGGCACCGGCAAGGAACTGGTGGCGCGGCACATCCACAATCTGAGCCACCGCCGGCATCGGCCGTTTGTTGCGGTCAACTGCGGTGCGTTCTCCGAATCGCTGGTGGAAGCCGAGCTGTTCGGCCATGAAAAAGGCGCCTTCACCGGCGCGCTCAGCGCCAAGGCCGGCTGGTTCGAAGAGGCGGATGGCGGCACCTTGTTCCTTGACGAAATCGGCGATTTGCCAATGGCGATTCAGGTCAAGTTGCTGCGCGTGTTGCAGGAACGCGAAGTGGTGCGCCTCGGCTCGCGCAAGAGCATTCCGATCGATGTGCGCGTGCTGGCCGCAACCAACGTGCAACTGGAGAAAGCGATCAATGCCGGCAACTTCCGCGAAGACCTGTTCTACCGGTTGAACGTGGTCAATCTGGAACTCAGCCCCCTGCGCGAACGGCCCGGCGACATCCTTCCGCTGACCCGGCATTTCATCGAGGCCTACAGCCAGCGCCTCGGTTACGGACGGGTCAGCATCAGCCCCGGGGCCGAACAGAAACTGCGCAGCTACAGTTGGCCGGGGAACATCCGCGAACTGGAAAACGTCATCCATCACACCCTGTTGATCTGCCGCAACGGCGTGATCGAGCGCGACGATCTGCGCCTGTCGAACCTGCGCATCGAGCGCCCGGACGATCAGCAGTCGAGCGCCGACGATTCACCGGAAGCGTTGCTGGAGCGGGCCTTTCAAAAACTCTTCGAACAACAGGCCGGCGCCCTCCACGAAAAGGTCGAAGACGCCCTGCTGCGCGCCGCCTATCGCTTCTGCCATTACAACCAGGTGCACACCGCCGCGCTGCTCGGTCTGAGCCGCAACGTCACGCGCACGCGGCTGATCAAGATCGGCGAACTGGCGGTGAACAAGCGGCGACTCACGGAAAACCTGCGCGGCGAGCGCCTGATCCAGTTATCGATCTAGCCGACCAGGTTGCAATGCAGCGCATCGTCATGACTGCGGGCGATGCTGCTCAACACCTGAAATGAATTGAAGGTCACGGTCTTCGCCTGATGGGCGCGGATCAGCTGCCAGAAATCCTGCTCGCCGCTTTCAAAGCTACAGAACGCCGCCTCCCCGGCCTCGCGGCTCTGCCACTGCAGCAGGCTCAGCACCCGCCGGCCGTCGTCGCTGACCTGAACGCTGGCGCTGACAAAGCCTGCGTAGCGCTGCGCCAGATGTTCGCTCTGCTGCGCCAGCGCACAGACCAATGCCGGTTGCTGGCGCGGCTCGATCTCGAATTCGATCAATTGGGTAAAACTGCGATTTTTCGCTGAGGTTTGCATGAGAAGTCCCCACTCATCGTAAGCCGAGTCTTGCGACTCGAAGGCCTGCAGGGTAAAACCTCTAGTTAAGTCAAGGTCAAGAGCCCTTTTGCAAAATGATCACCCAGGAAAATCTGCACAAACAGCTCACCGTCGGCGAAGTCGCCGCGCGCAGCGGTGTGGCGGTGACTGCCCTGCACTTCTATGAATCGAAAGGCCTGATCAGCAGCCAGCGCAATGCCGGCAATCAGCGCCGTTACCCGCGAGCGGTCTTGCGCCGGGTGGCGTTGATCAAGGTCGCGCAACGCCTGGGCATTCCGCTGGCGGAAATCGGTGAGGCGCTGAAAATGCTCCCGGACGATCGCGCTCCGACAGCGGCGGACTGGAAAGTCCTGTCCGAACAATGGCGCCGCGAACTGGACGAGCGAATCAATCAATTGACCGTGTTGCGCGACCGGCTCACCGGTTGCATCGGTTGCGGGTGTCTGTCGATGGAGGCCTGCCCGTTGCGCAACCAAGGTGATGTGCTCGGTGATCAGGGACCGGGGGCGCATTTCCTCGGCTGACTGCTCGTCGGGGAAAAATGCTGGCCGCGCAGACAGTTCTATAGTGAATCTTCCACAAATCCGGTGGAGCCACACCCCGAAAACAAAGAACAGGGAGAACGTCATGAGCGTCAAACCCATTCCTGAGGGGTATCACAGCATTACCCCGTACCTCGGCATCCTAAAGGCTGCCGAAGCCATCGAGTTCTACAAGAAAGCCTTCGGCGCGACCCAGGTCATGCGCCTGGACATGCCCGACGGGCGCGTCGGCCACGCCGAACTGCGCATTGGCGACAGCGCGATCATGCTCGGCACACCGTGCGATCAAGGGCCGTTGAGCGATCCGGACAACGCAGTGTCGGTCGGTCTGCATCTGTATGTCACCGATGTCGACAAGTCTTTTCAGCGGGCGCTGGATGCCGGGGCGAGTGCGGTGTCGGAGGTCAAGGATCAGTTTTATGGCGATCGCAGCGGGACGCTGAAGGATCCCTATGGACACCTGTGGTTTCTGGCGACGCGCAAGGAGGATCTGACGGAAGAGCAGATCAAGCAGCGGGCGATGGAGATGTTCAGTCAGGGTTGAGATTTTCAGGGGCCGGGCTGGCCTCTTCGCGGGCAAGCCCGCTCCCACAGTGTTTTTCTGTGTGACACAAATCGTATAAACACCAGAGATCCCTGTGGGAGCGGGCTTGCTCGCGAAGGGGCCAGCCCTGACGACACACATCACACTTCATGAACCACCACACCACGCTCCAACCCTTGCCCTGAATGCCGAACACTTTCAGGATGCATCCCACCCGCACCTGAACAAGGATCAGCCCGATGTTTGCCGGATTCGTCAAAGACCAGCGCCACGTCAACGGTGTCGACATCGCCTACCGTCTCGGCGGCAGCGGCCCGGGGTTGTTGCTGTTGCGCACAAGATTGCCGAACAGTTGGCGGAGCATTTCACCGTGGTCGCCGCCGACCTGCGCGGCTACGGCGACAGCGCCCGACCGGCTGCCGATGAACAACACCGTCATTATTCAAAACGCGAAATGGCCAGGGACAACCTCGAGTTGATGCAGGCGCTGGGCTTCGCACAGTTTTCGATTCTGGCCCACGACCGTGGCGCCCGGGTCGGCCATCGCCTGGCCCTCGACCACCGCGCTGCGGTGCAACGGATGATGCTGCTGGACATCGCCCCGACCCTGGCGATGTACACACAGACCAACGAAGCCTTTGCCCGCGCCTATTGGCACTGGTTCTTCCTGATCCGCCCGGCGCCGTTGCCGGAAACCCTGATCGAAGCCGATCCCGCAGCGCCGGACTTACACCGTTCACCGAGCCAGCATTCAGCGAATACCTGCGTTGCCTGCAACGTCCCGGCAGCGCTCGGGGCATTTGCGAGGACTACCGCGCCAGCGCCAGCATCGATCTGGAACATGACCGGGCCGACATCGCTGCCGGCCATCATCTTGATCTGCCGGTGCGGGTGTTGTGGGGCGCGCAAGGCACGGTCGGGCGCTGCTTCGACCCACTCAAGGAGTGGCAGCAAGTGGCGACCAACGTCAGTGGCAATGCGCTGCCGGCCGGGCATTATCTGGCCGAAGAAGTGCCCGAACTGTTGCTCGCCGAAGCACTGGATTTCCTGCGCTGAATCGAGCCCTGTACCGCCGATGCTATGCTGGCGGCTTGTGCCGCCAGTGCTCGTTCCCACATGCCCCAGAACCAAGACCCCGTGCCCCTGCCCGAAGACCTGCGCGTGCTGCTGACCGTGATCCGCAAGAACGGTTTTGCCGCCGCCGCGGATGAACTGGGCCTGTCCCCGGCCTACGTCAGCAAACGCATCCAGATTCTCGAATCGACCCTCGGCACCCGCCTGCTGCACCGCACCAGTCGCCGCGTGTCGTTGACCGAGGACGGCGAGCGGGTGCAGCGCTGGGCCTTGCGCATCCTCGATGATTTCCAGCAACTGCACGACGATCTCGCCGACGCTCACGACAGCCCACGCGGGCGCTTGCACATCTGCAGCAGCTCCGGTTTCGGCCGCAACCATGTGGCGCCTGCGGTTTCACTGCTGGCCGAACGGCACCCGCAATTGCAGATTCGCCTGGACCTGTTCGACCGCGCGGTGGACATCGTCAACGAGGGTTTCGATCTGGAAATCCGCGTCGGCGACGACCTGCCCGGTCAGCACATCGGCCGGCAACTGGTGAGCAACCGCCGAGTGCTCTGCGCTGCGCCCGGATACCTTGAACGCCGAGGTACACCGCAGACTCTGGACGATCTGCAACAACATGACTGCCTGGTGATCAAGGAGCGCGACAACGCTTTCGGCATCTGGCATCTGGATCGCGACGGCACGCAGGAAAGCGTGCGGGTCAGTGGGCCGCTGTCTTCCAACAACGGCGAGATCGTCCTGCAATGGGCGCTCGACGGACGTGGCGTGTTGCTGCGTTCATTGTGGGATGTGAAACCGTTGCTGGAACAGGGCCGACTGCTGCCGGTGCTGGCCGATTACAGCCAGAGCGCCAATGTCTGGGCGGTGTACCCGACGCGGCTGGCCAATTCCGGCAAGCTGCGGGCGTGTGTGGAGTTTTTGCAGGGGCATTTCAAGGATCTTTCACTTTAGCGGGTTCAACACAAAACCCTTGTAGGAGTGAGCCTGCTCGCGATGGCGTCGTGTCAGTCGACATCATCATCGGCTGAATGACAGCTATCGCGAGCAGGCTCACTCCTACAAGGGTTAGTGGAGGTGTCAGGTCAGCCACGGATTGGCGACCAGGTGTTCGCGCTCGAACGCCTTGATCTGCTCACGCCGCTGCAAGGTACTGCCAATCGCATCCAGCCCCAGCAACAGCGCGGTCTTGCGCAAGTCATCAATCTGGAAATCCACTATTTCACCGTCCGCCAGATGGATCTGCTGCGTCTCTAGATCCACATGGATCCGGGCCGTTTCAGGCTGACTCACCAACCGGCCAATGCGCTGCACCTGCGCTTCATCCAGCGCGATCAGCAACACCCCGTTGCGCTGGCAGTTGTCGTAGAAGATCCCGGCGAAACTGCTGCCAATCAGCGCGCGAATGCCCATTTGCTGCAACCCCCACACCGCGTGTTCGCGGCTGGAACCGCAACCGAAATTCGCCCCGACCACCAGAAAACTCGCGCCCTGCCAGGCTGGCTGGTTCAGCACGAATTCAGGGTTGGGCGTACCGTCGGCAAGAAAGCGCAGATCGAAAAACAGTCCACGATCCAGCCCCTGACGGTCGATACCCTTGAGAAACTGCTTGGGCATGATTACGTCGGTGTCGACGTTGGCCGCAAGCAGCGGCGCGGCCTGGCCGCTGACTTGCGTGAACGGTTGCAGACTCATGGGCGTTCTCCAAAGTGGCGGATGTCGGTGAGGTGGCCGCTGATCGCGGCGGCGGCAACCATCGCCGGGCTCATCAGGTGGGTGCGCGCCCCGGCGCCCTGGCGGCCTTCGAAATTACGGTTGGTGCTGGAGGCGCAACGGTCGCCGGGCGCGAGCACGTCATCGTTCATCGCCAGGCACATCGAGCAGCCGGACTGGCGCCATTCGAAACCGGCGTCGATGAAGATCTGCGCCAGCCCTTCAGCCTCGGCCTGCGCGCGGACCTCGCTGGAGCCGGGCACGATCATCGCCCGCACATGCCCGGCCACCCGCCGCCCACGCACGACGCCGGCAGCGTCACGCAAATCCTCGATCCGCGCGTTAGTGCAGGAGCCGATAAAAGCGTGACTGATGACGATATCGCGCAGCGCCATTCCCGCCTCCAGGCCCATGTATTGAAGAGCGCGGCGCATGTCCTGACGCAGGATCGGATCGTCGATACTTTGCGGATCCGGCACTTGCGCACCGATCGGCGCCGCCTGATCCGGGCTGGTGCCCCAGGTAACCATCGGTTCCAGCTTGCTGGCGTCGAGGTGGATTTCGCGGTCAAACACCGCGCCGGGATCGCTGCGCAGTTCACGCCACTTTCCCACGCCCCGCGCCCACAGTACGCCTTGTGGTGCGCGGGGTTTGCCGTTGAGATAAGCAAAGACTTTTTCGTCCGGCGCCATGAACGCACCGCGTGCACCGGCTTCTACCGCCATGTTGCAAATGGTCATCCGCGCCTCGACGCTCAGCGCATCAATGGTCGAACCGCAGAACTCGATCGCATAGCCAGTGGCGCCCGATGCACCGATGCGGCCGATCAGCGCCATGATCACGTCCTTCGACGTCAGCCCCGGCGCCAACTCGCCATCCACCGTCACGCGCAGGCTTTTCAGGCGTTTGTAGACCAGCGTCTGCGAGGCCAGCAAGTGCTCGATTTCCGAGGTGCCAATGCCAAATCCGAACGCCCCCAGCGCACCGTACGTGGTGGTGTGGCTGTCACCGGCAGCGATGACCATGCCCGGCAGAATGAAGCCCTGCTCCGGGGCGATCACATGCTCGATGCCCTGACGTTTATCGAGAATGTCCAGCAGTTCGATGCCGAAGTCCCGGCAGTTCTCCGCCAGATACGACACCTGCCGCGCACCGCCGGCATCAGGCATCGCCGCCACCCGTTTGGGGGTGGTCGAGTTGACGTGATCGACCACCGCCAACGCCGTACCCGGCCGCCAGACCTTGCGCCCGGCAGCACGCAGACCGCTGAACGCCTGCGGGCTGGTGTATTCGTTGATCACCTGGCGATCGATATACAACAGCACATGGCCCTGATCGTCGAGGCGGCACACGGTGTGCGAATCGATGTGTTTGTCGTAGAGGGTTCTGGGGCTCATCAGGGCGCTCGCTCAAGGGAATGCGGTGCTTTCCATCATAGGGAGCGCTTTGATGGCATCAATTGGCAGGCAGTGAGAGCGGCGTTCATGAATCGTGTTTGATCGGCTGATCAATGATTGCCCCGGTGGGAGCGGGCTTGCTCGCGAAGGCGTCGTGTTAGTCGACATCAATGTTGAATGATCTACCGCATTCGCGAGCAAGCCCGCTCCCACAGGGGGGGGGTGGCGACTGGGGGGAATTGCGAAACATTTGCTTTCATATCGTCTTTCGGGATTTGCCCGGCTCATCCGTCCTATATAGATGCAGGCCGTTCGCACAGGCAACAGCCACGACCGCGCCTTTCACGGACACCCGCGCTGCGAAGCCCGTAGCCACGTGTCCTTTCATCGAAATCAAGACGCGCAATCATGTCGAAGAAATCCCGTTCCAAACTGTGGTTCCTGGTGCATAGCTGGCTCGCGCTGCCGATCTGGTTTTTTGTCCTGATCGTGTGTGTCACCGGCACGCTGGCGGTGGTCAGCCAGGAAATCGTCTGGCTGGCCAACCCGCAGATGCGCGCCAGCCAGCCATCGGATGACGCACCACGGCTCAGCTACGATCAGGTGCTGGCCGCGATCAAACAGGCCGAACCGCAGACGCTGGTGGAAAGCATCAGCCGTCCCGACGAGTCGCACTTCGCCCTCGATGTCGAAGTCAGCTACCCCGACGGCCGCTCGCAGACGGTCTACGTCAACCCGTACACCGGGGTGATCCAGGGCCCGGCGCCGGACTTCAACTTCAAGGCGTTCACCCGCGCCCTGCACGGCTGGTGGCTGGTGCCGTTCACCAACGGTTTCAGCTGGGGCTGGTACCTGGTGTCGTTCCTCGGTCTGCCAATGCTCGCTTCGCTGGTGACCGGGCTGGTGGTGTACAAGCGCTTCTGGAAAGGCTTCTTCAAGCCCACCCTGCGTTTTCGCCACGGCGCGCGGATCTTCTGGGGCGACTTCCATCGACTGAGCGGCATCTGGTCGATCTGGTTCATTGCGGTGATCTCGATCACTGGCACCTGGTTTCTGATCCAGGCTATTCTGGCCGACAACCAGGTCTCGATCAGCAGCGAACCGATCATTCCTGCCATGTCCCGGGAAAGCGTACCGATGTCGAGCGACGCGAGCCCTCCCCCACGGATCAGCCTCGATCGCGCGGTGCAGATCGCCGAACAGCACATCCCCGGGCTCGAAGTCAGTTTCGTCAGCCTGCCGGGCAATGCCTACAGCCACTTGAGCGTTGGCGGGCGCGGCTGGTATCCACTGATGTTCCAGACCGCCACGCTCAACCCGTATAACGGCGACATGGCCGCCACGCGACTGCTGACCGACCGTTCCTCGCTGGAGTTTGTCACCGAGTCGATGCGCCCACTGCACACCGGTGATTTCGGTGGTCTGTGGATCAAACTGATCTGGTTCTTCTTCGGCCTGCTGCTGAGCATGATGGTGCTCAGCGGCCTGTTGATCTGGACCAAGCGCACCGCGCTGGCCACCGCCAACGCCCTCAAGCGCGAGAATAAAAAGGCCCGCAGCCCCCGCGTCAGCCGGGAACCGGCGGAGGTCAGCCTGTGAGCCAGTCCAATCGCACCGCCCAACCGTCCGCCCTGCGCCGCTTCTGGCACAAATGGCGCTTTCATCTGAACGCCCTGTTGCTGCTGATTCCGTTGGGCTTCATGCCCAAGTACTTCGCCGACGCCGCGCTGTTTCGCGGTGACGTCGGCCTCGGTGAGCATGAGGTCGGCGAAATCCAGGTCGGCCCGTGGAGCCTGCGCCTGGCCGAACTGCGCAACGAAGCGCCGCGCCTGAGTGGCCCCGCCGGCTACATGAAGGACTTCAATGCCGCCCTGTGCGACGCCTGTGTCGAACAGGTCAAAGCCACCTACCTGCGCATCGGTAAACCGCGCAGCCTGCGCGCCGCCGGGGTGATTTTCTTCGGCACCCCGTATCGCATGGGCGCGCAATTGCCGGTGGCGGAAAAGACCAAAGCCGATGCCGAACTGTGGATCACCATGGAAGGCTGGGACGGCAGCATGCACCAGGCGTCGATTCCCCTGAGCCAGGCCTCCCCCGCGACCCTCGCCTGGCTGAACCAACAAGGAGCCAAACCATGAACCGCGTTCAACGCCCTTCCCGCCTGCGGTTGCGCGCCGCGTTGCTGATGCTCTGCGCAGGTTTCAGCGCCGGCGCCCTGGCCCATAACCCGATGTGCGAATGCCAGGCCGTCGATGCCGAGCAGATCAAATGCACCGGCGGCTTCTCCGACGGCAGCGGCGCACCGGGGGTGACCCTCGATGTGATCGGTTACGACGAAACCATCCTGCTGCCGGGTAAGCTCGGCGCCGACTCAAGCCTGACCTTCAAGAAACCGGCGGCCGAGTTTTATGTGCTGTTCGACGCCGGCCCCGGCCACGTCGTGGAAATCGACCAAGCCGACATCGAGGCACCATGAGCACGCCCACCACCCAAGTTGTCCGCCCGGCCGGTGCCGGGCATGAAACCCTTAACGTTCTGCTGTTGTGCTTGCTGATCCTCGCGGTCGCCGGCTCGGTGGTGGCATGGCGCGGGGTGTCCCATGAACCGGAGCCGATCGCCAGTCATCAGCTCGATGCGCGGCGCGATCTCAGCGCTGCCGAGCAAGGCATCTATGCCGACCTGCGGGTGACCCTCGATGAAATCCGCTTGCTGCGTGAGGAACAGCAAAGCCTGCCGACACCACAGACCCTGGCTGAAGAAGGTTTCGCCCCGTTCGCGCAGGACGCCAGTTCGGTCAGCCGTGGCGGGCATGCCTGGCAATTGCTGGCGGACACGGCCTATTTCGGTCACAGCCAGGCGCCCGCCGTTGCCGGTTCGTTCGTGATGCGGCTGAGCGCCGACGCCACTGCCGCACCGGATATCTGGCTCAACCGCGCCGCCGATCTGCGGACGCCCGCCGAACTGACCGACGCCGCGCTTTCCGCCGCTGGCTGGAAACAGATCGTCGCGCAGTTCGATGCCGGCGTGACCCGCGAGCATCGCCACTGAACCTTCGCCTTCACCCGAGAGAAGACCGCTTGCCCATGCTTATTTCACTGACTCGCCGTCCCCTCCTGCGCACCCTGCTGTTTGGTTTGTGCGCGTGCCTGCTGAGCCCGCTGGCCAGCGCCGAACCGGGCAAACGCCTGCGCATCGGCATCACCCTGCACCCGTATTACAGCTATGTGGCGAACATCGTCGGCGACAAGGCCGAGGTAGTGCCGCTGATTCCCGCCGGTTTCAACCCGCACGCCTACGAGCCACGCGCCGAAGACATCAAGCGCATCAGCGGGCTGGATGTGATCGTGCTCAACGGGGTCGGTCATGACGACTTCGCCGACCGGATGATCGCCGCTAGCGAAACGCCGAACATCAAGACCATCGAAGCCAACGAAAACGTGCCGCTGCTGGCCGCCACCGGCACCGCCGCGCGCGGCGCCGGCAAAGTGGTCAACCCGCACACCTTCCTGTCGATCAGCGCTTCAATTGCCCAGGTCAACAACATCGCCCGCGAGCTGGGCAAACTCGACCCGGACAACGCCAAGACCTATACCCAGAACGCCCGCGCCTACGGCAAACGCCTGCGGCAGATGCGCGCCGATGCGCTGGCCAAACTGACCCAGGCACCGAACGCCGAACTGCGCGTGGCCACGGTGCATGCGGCTTATGACTATCTGCTGCGCGAATTCGGTCTGGAAGTGACGGCCGTGGTCGAGCCGGCCCACGGCATCGAACCGAGCCCGAGCCAGTTGAAAAAGACCATCGACCAACTGCGCGAACTCGACGTGAAGGTGATTTTCTCGGAGATGGATTTCCCCTCGACCTACGTCGAAACCATCCAGCGTGAGTCGGGCGTGAAGCTGTACCCGCTGTCGCACATTTCCTATGGCGAATACAGCGCCGACAAATATGAGAAGGAAATGACCGGCAACCTCGACACCGTGGTGCGGGCGATTCAGGAGTCCGGGGCATGACAGCAAAAGAAACCCTCTCTGACAACCCGCCATCCCCTGTGGGAGCGGGCTTGCTCGCGAAGGCGTCCGGTCAGTCAGCATCATTATTGAATGAACCACCGCATTCGCGAGCAAGCCCGCTCCCACAAGGGGGAAATGGGCCGACTCTGGATTTTGCGGAGGTCAGCCTGACGCTCGGGCGCACCACGATTCTCGACAACGTCACCTTCCAGGTGCAACCCGGCCACGTGCACGCCCTGGTCGGCCCCAACGGCGGCGGCAAGAGTTCGCTGATCAAGACCCTGCTCGGGCAGATGCCGCATCAAGGCCAGTTGAGCCTGCACTGGCCCGCCGAGCCCGGCACCATCGGCTACGTGCCGCAGGCGCTGGAGTTCGATCGCGGCCTGCCGATGACCGTCGACGATTTCATGGCCGCCATGTGCCAGCGCCGCCCGGCGTTTCTCGGCCTGAGCAAGCACTACGCCAAGGCCATCGGCGAGGCGCTGGAACGGGTCGGTATGCAGGACAAACGCAAGCGGCGCATGGGCGCGTTATCCGGTGGCGAACGGCAGCGCGTATTGCTCGCTCAAGGCCTGATCCCGGCCCCGCAATTGCTGGTGCTGGATGAGCCGATGTCAGCCCTCGACGAAGCCGGGATCCAGGTGTTCGAACGCCTGCTCGGCGATTGGCGCGCCGCTGGCATCACCGTGCTGTGGATCGAACACGATCTGGAAGCGGTTAAGCGTCTGGCCGACCGGGTCACCGGTCTCAACCGCCGCGTGCTGTTCTACGCCACGCCGCAACAGGCACTGACTCCGGAACGGCTGCTGAGTCTGTTTTCCACCCATCCACGGAGCGCGGTCTGATGAGTTACGAAGCCTTTCGTCTGATGGTTCAGGGCTGGGCGTCGTCCGGTTACCTGCCGGAAGCGCTGGCCTACGGCTTTGTGGTCAACGCGCTGCTCGCCGGCCTGTTGATCGGCCCGGTGCTCGGCGGCCTCGGCACGCTGGTGGTGGTCAAGCGTTTTGCGTTTTTCTCCGAAGCGGTCGGGCACGCAGCACTGACCGGCGTGGCCATCGGCATTCTGCTCGGCGAGCCCTACACCGGGCCGTACGGCAGCCTGTTCGGTTACTGCCTGCTGTTCGGCATCCTGCTCAATTACCTGCGCAACCGTACCGGCCTGGCGCCGGATACCCTGATCGGCGTGTTTCTCTCGGTGTCGCTGGCGCTCGGCGCGAGCCTGCTGTTGATTCTGGCCGGCAAGATCAACGTGCACATTCTGGAGAACGTGCTGTTCGGTTCGGTGCTCACCGTCAATGGCAATGACCTGCTGGTGCTGGCTATCGTCGGTTCGCTGGTCATGGCCCTGGCGTTGCCGCTGTACAACCGGATCATGCTGGCCAGTTTCAACCCGCAACTGGCGGCGGTGCGCGGCGTGGCGGTGAAGACCCTGGATTACCTGTTCGTGATTCTGGTGACGCTGATCACCGTCGCGGCGGTAAAGGTCATCGGCGCGATTCTGGTCGGCGCGTTGCTGGTGATTCCGGCGGCGGCCGCGCGTTTGCTCAGCCAGTCGCTCAAGGGCTTCTTCTGGTGCTCGGTGCTGATTGCTACCGTCAGCACGCTGTGCGGGATTCTCGCGCCGATCGTCTTCGATCTGCCGATTCCGTCCGGCGCCGCGATCATCCTGGTCGCCGGCATTGCCTTCGCCCTCGCCGCCATTGCGCGCGGGGTTGTCCCGAGTCTGAAAGGGAATCTTGGATAAATGACTTTCTCACTGCGAAAACTGACCTTGGCCATGGCCCTGTGCGGCGTGGTCGGCAGCCCGTTGCTGGCGGCTGAAAACCCTCAACCGCTGCGCGTACTGGCCTCGTTGCCCATCACCTATGGCCTGGGCGAAGTACTGCTCAAAGGCACCGACGTCAGCCTCGAACGCGCGGCCCCGGCGAATCTGCCGGGCAGCCGTCAGACCGCGTATTTCACCGGTCGCGGTGCGCCGGCGCTGGGCAAACTGGCAACCGATGCCGACGCGGTGATCGGCATACGTTCGCTGTGGGCGGATGATCCGCTGTACCCGATCGCACGGCGCAGCAACATTCGCATTGTCGAGGTCGACGCGGCGCGCCCGGTGGACGGCGCCCTGCCAGGGATCGCCGTACAACCGGGGCTGAAGGTCGATGGCTTGAACAGTCATCCATGGCTGGCGAGCAACAACATGGGGCGCATGGCTGATGTGATCGCCGCGGATCTGGTGCGCCTGGCGCCGTCGGCCAAACCGAAGATCGAGGCCAATCTGGCGGCGCTGAAACAGCGCCTGCTCAAGCTCAGCGCCGACAGCGAAGCGCGTCTGGCCGAGGCCGACAACCTCAGTGTGCTGAGCCTCAGCGATCACTTCGGTTATCTGATCGGCAGCCTGAATCTGGAGCTGATCGGTCAGGATCCACGGCCTGATAGCGAGTGGACGGTGCAAGAGCTGAAGCAACTCACGGCGACGCTCAAGGACAACGACGTGGCGCTGGTGCTGCATCATCGTCAGCCGTCGGAAGCGGTGAAAGCGGCGATTGCCGAGTCGGGGAGTCATTTGCTGGTATTGAGCACCGATGCCGAAGATCCGGTGGCGGAGCTGGAGGGGAATGTCGATTTGCTGCTCAAGGGCTTGAGTGGGGCGTAGTTTCAGTTACACCGCGTTATCGTTCTTCGCGAGCAGGCTCACTCCTACAGGTGAATGCATTTCAAATGTAGGAGTGAGCCTGCTCGCGATGAGGCACTGCCATGCAACACAAATGCCAGCCATGAAAAAACCCGCTGCCTGTCACCAGTCCAGCGGGTTTGTTTTGTCTGTCGGATTACTGAGCAGCCGCCTGCCCTTCCATCTTCTGGCGCAGGCTCAGCGGACGCATGTCGGTCCAGACTTCTTCGATGTAGGCCAGGCATTCCTTTTTCAGGCCGCTCTTGCCCACGGTGCGCCAGCCCTCCGGCACGGCTTTGTAATCCGGCCAGATCGAGTATTGCTCTTCGTGGTTGACCACGACCTGAAAGAGGATGTCCTCGCGGTCGAATACTGACGTCATGCTGGTTCTCCATCGTTGTAAGGGTGGGCTGCACCTGGGGTGCAGCCGGGTATGTAGAAAGAACGTTCGGCGCTGCGAAAAATTTACTCGGCGGTGGCGGCGGCCAAGGCCCGGCCGAAGATCTCGGCGACGCGGTCGATTTCGGCGGCGGTGATCACCAGCGGCGGCAGGAAGCGCACCACCGCGCCATGCCGGCCGCCCAGCTCGAGAATCAGCCCGCGCTTGAGGCATTCACGCTGCACCAGCGGTGCCAGACGCGCGAACGCGGGTGGATGACCGAGGGCGTCCGGCGCGCCGTTCGGGTCAACCAGTTCGACACCGAGCATCAAACCACGACCGCGGATGTCGCCCAGTTGCGGGAAGTCGCGTTGCAGGATGCGCAGGTGTTCGCTCAGGCGTTCGCCCATGGCGGCGGCGTGTTCGCAGACCTTGTGCTCAAGCAGATAACGCATCACCGCGGAACCGGCGGCCATCGCCATCTGATTGCCACGGAACGTGCCCGCATGGGCGCCCGGTTGCCAGGTGTCGAGCCAGTCGCGATAAACCACCACCGCCAATGGCAGGCTGCCGCCGATGGCTTTGGACAACACCACCACGTCAGGGACAATGCCGGCGTGTTCGAAGGCAAACATTTTGCCGGTGCGGGCGAAACCGCTCTGGATCTCGTCGACGATCAGCGCCACACCGGCCTTCTCGGTGATCCGACGCAAGCCGCGCAGCCACTCGATATCGGCCGGGATCACCCCGCCCTCGCCCTGCACCGCTTCGACGATCACCGCCGCCGGTAACTGCACGCCGGCCTCAGGATCGTTGAGCAGGTTTTCCAGGTAACTCAGGTTGGCTTTGACCCCGGCCGCGCCGCCGAGACCGAACGGGCAACGGTAGTCGTAAGGGAACGGCATGAATTGCACACCGTTGCTGAGCAAGGCGCCCAGCGGCTTTTTCGGCCCCAGGCTGCCCATCAGGCTCAAGGCGCCCTGGCTCATGCCGTGATAACCGCCGGAGAACGACAGCACGGTGCTGCGCCCGGTGGCGGTGCGCACCAGTTTCAGCGCGGCTTCCACCGCATCGGTACCGGTCGGGCCGCAGAACTGGATTTTCGCCTCGGCCGCCAGTGCTGGCGGGAGTAAACCGAACAGGTCCTGGACGAACTGATCCTTCACTGGCGTGGTCAGGTCGAGGGTGTGCAGCGGCAGCTCATCGGCCAGCACTTGCTGGATCGCCTCGATTACCACCGGGTGATTGTGTCCCAGCGCAAGAGTGCCGGCGCCAGCCAGGCAGTCGATAAACGTACGACCTTCAACGTCTTCGACATACAGGCCTTTGGCACGCTTGAGTGCCAGCGGAATGCGTCGCGGGTAGCTGCGGGCGTTGGACTCCTGCTGACTCTGCCGGGCCAGCAGCGGTGACTCGTTGAACTGATACAGAACTTCGGCCGGCGCGGCAGTGATCCGGGCCGACGACTCTTCGATAAGGCTGGTGGCGACTGACATCTCTCGACCCCTCAATACGCTATGGATAGTGACCAAAACAGCACACCGCACAGGTGCGCGTTCCGGTCGCGGGGCGCACATGCAGGTTTTCCTGTTCTGGAAACGCTTAAGCGGGGCGAGGATTTAGACCCTTGATCGAGATGTCAGCCAGGCAATGGCAACAACTTGTGCAGCGTAACGCGGTGCAGGCCCTGATCGCTGGCGGGTAGCGCCGAGTCGCAGTAGCCCAGATGTCGATAAAAAGCTGCGCCGGTGCGTGTGCTGGCGATGCACGCCCGCGCCACACCGCGAATCCGCAGCCAGCCTTCCAGTTCGCTCATCAGGGCGCGGCCTGCACCACGGCGAAACCATTCCGGCTGCACATGACAAAAGCCGATGTCGCCGCTACTGGTCACCATGCCGACACCCACCGGTTTGTCCTGCAACAAGGCGATGTTCAGGTAGCAATGCGGGTCGGCAAGGCGCGCGCTGATGATGTCGGCGGATTGCCGGTCAATCCAGTGGCTGACCAGTTGCGGATCGTTGCGGTGATCAAGCACACAACCGACGCGAATCGAACGCTCGATGATGCGACTGATGAGGCCGGCGTCGGCAGGTTTCGCCGGACGAATGCAGATCGTTGCTTCCATGGCGCGTTCCCTCAATCCATTGAGTCAGAGCAGCCCAGACCTTAACGCCGCCATTGCCAAATCACCAACGCACAGACGTTACATTTGATGTGCCACACCACAAATCCCAATTGTGGGAGCGGGCTTGCTCGCGAAGGCGTCCGGTCAGTCGATACGTCGCTGACTGGCACGCCGTCTTCGCGAGCAAGCCCGCTCCCACAGAGGATTTTTGCCGGTTCAGGCAGGTTGCAGCGGCATGGTCAGCTCGACGCGCAAGCCATCCGGACGGCTGTCGAAATGCAGGGTGCAGGCGCAGCGCTGGACGATGGCTTGCACAATGGCCAGGCCGAGACCGCAGCCGGTACTCTGGCCGTTGCGCCAGAAGCGTTGGGTCAGGTGCTGCAGATCTTCCGCCGCAATCCCCGGCCCGTGGTCGCGCACCACAAAACGGGCGCGCTGACCGACGGTTTCCAGACTCAGCTCCACCTCAGCGTCCGCCGGGGTATGGCGAAGGGCGTTGTCGAGCAGATTGCGCAACGCGGCAATCGACAGCACCGCCGGCATTTGCACCGGTGCGCTGGAGAGCTGCTTGGGCAATTGCAGTTTGATGCGCTGACGCTCGCCGCCGGCCGCATCCTGCATCGCCAGTTTCGCCACCTGTTCGGCGCTGCATTGCACGCCGTCATCGAACGACAGACTGCCCTCGACCCGCGCCAGCAACAGCAGTTGCTCCAGCGTGCGATGCATGCGGTCGGCGCCCTCTTCGGCCCGTGCCAGCGACTGATCGCGGGCACTGCCTTCGGTCATGCGTGCCACTTGCAGGTGGGTCTTGATCGCCGTCAACGGGCTGCGCAGTTCGTGGGCGGCGTCGCCGGTCAGGCGGCGTTCGCGTTCGATGGTCTTGCCGATGCGCTGGAACAGCTGGTTCTGCGTATCGAGCAACGGTTTCAGTTCGCTGGGAAAAGATTGCAATTGCAACGGTTCCAGCGAGTCGGCATTGCGTCGCATCAGCGCCTCGCGCAGTCGATTGAGCGGCGCCAGGCCCTGACCGATGCCCAACCACAACAGGCACAGACAACCGAGCAACGCTACGCCGACCGGCACCGAGGCCGCCAGCAGGATCGACATGTTCAGCGCTTCGCGTTCGATCTGCCGATCGGCCGTGGTGATCCGCACGTCGCCCCGCGCGAGAGTGAAACTGCGCCACGGCGCGCCATCGATCATCTGATCGTGGAAGCCCATTTTTTCCGCTTCGAGGGTTTGCTCGGGGCTGCTGTGGCTGCGGGCCAGAATTTCCCCGCGCAACGAACTGACCTGACAGGCCATGCCACCGGGAATGTTCAATTGTTCGGCACTGAAATGGGTGCCCTCGCCCTTGCTCGGCAGCGCCGGCAGTTGTTCCAGCAGCCCGGCGACCATGCGCGCCGAGGCCACCAGCCGCTGGTCAAGGGAAAACATCATCTGATTGCGCAAGTCGCTGAGCATCCAGGCCGCGGCCAGCGCCCAGATCAGGGCGAACGCGGCGCCGAGGGTCAGACTCAGGCGCAGACGCAGACTCATCACTTCTGTTGCTCTCCACCATCGGCCGGCCCGAGGCGATAACCCAGACCGCGCACGGTTTCGACGATGCCCTTGCCGAGTTTGCTGCGCAGGTGATGGATATGCACGTTCAGCGCGTTGCTCTCCAACTCGTCATTGAAACCGTAGACGCTGTCCTTCAACTGCTCGGTGGACAGCACCCGGCCACGGTTGTGCAACAGCGCCTGCAACAGCGATTGCTCGCGGCGCGACAAGTCCACCGGTTGCCCGGCCAACGTGGTTTCGCGGCTGCTTGGATCGTAGGTCAGTGCACCGTGTTCGATCAGGTTGACGCTGCGCCCGGCGACCCGGCGCAGCAAGGTTTGCAGACGCGCGAACAGTTCACGCAGATCGAAGGGTTTGAGCAGGTAATCGTCAGCCCCGGCCTGCAAGCCATCGACCCGGTCAGTGACCGAGTCGCGTGCGGTCAGGATCAACACCGGAATTTCCAGGCCCTGCTGACGCAGTTGTTGCAGCAACTTGAGGCCATCTTCGTCGGGCAGGCCGAGATCGAGCACCATCACGTCGAATTCGGCGACCTTGAGCATCGCCCGTGCTTTCGAGGCGGTGTTGACGTGCTCGACCGTCAGGCCCTGCGCCGTGAGACCGGCAACGATACCGCTGGCGATCAGTTCATCGTCTTCGCAAACCAGTACGTGCATGATCAGTCCCGTAGAAAAAAGCCGATTAGGCCGTTGGCCGATTAAGCTGACATTATGGCGCCCAACGCCACAGCGACAAGGGCGTGACGGTTAATCATCGGTTAATCGCCATCCACCATTGTGCCCACACTTGCACAGGGACAAGGCTCCTCCATGCGTCATTTTTTTCTTTTGTTTGCACTGCTGATCTCCGGCCTGGCCCAGGCGGGAAACAATCCATTCGAGACCAAACCGGAGTTTCTGCCGGTCGACAAAGCCTTCGTGCTGACTTCCGAACGCCTTGAATCGGGGGAAACCCAGCTGTTCTGGCAAATCACCGACGGCTATTACCTGTACCAGAAACGCCTGAAATTCGACGGTTTGACGGCCGACCAACAGCCGGCGTTGCCCGAGGGTGAGTCACACAGCGACGAGTTCTTCGGTGAACAACCGGTGTATCGCCAGGGCTTGGAGGTAAAAATTCCGGCCTCGGCCAGCGGTCAGATCAAGGTCAGTTACCAGGGCTGCGCCGATGCCGGCCTGTGTTATCCGCCGCAGACCCGGGTCATCGATCTGGGCGGCAAAGCCACGCCAACAACCAGCGCTGAAGCACCGGATCAGGCCCTGGCCAGCAGCCTGCAACAACGGGCGCTGGGCTGGAGCCTGCTGGTGTTCTTCGGCCTCGGCCTGTTGCTGGCGTTTACCCCGTGTTCGTTGCCGATGCTGCCGATTCTGGCGGGCATGATTGTCGGCAGCGGTGCGACACCGCGTCGTGGTTTCGCCCTGGCCAGCAGCTATGTGATCTGCATGGCGCTGGTGTATGCGGCGATGGGGGTGATCGCCGCGCTGCTCGGCGCCAACCTGCAGGCGTGGCTGCAAAATCCATGGCTGCTCGGTGCATTTGCAGCAGTGTTCGTGGTGCTGGCGCTGCCGATGTTCGGTTTCTTTGAATTGCAATTGCCGGTGGCCCTGCGTGACCGCCTCGAACACGCTTCGCGCAGTCGCAGCGGCGGCAGCCTGATCGGTGCCGGGGTGCTCGGCGCGTTGTCCGGTCTGTTGGTCGGCCCGTGCATGACCGCGCCACTGGCCGGCGCTTTGCTGTACATCGCGCAGAGCGGCAATGCGCTGCACGGTGGCTTGATTCTGTTCGCGTTGGGCATCGGTATCGGGGTGCCGCTGTTGCTGCTGGTGACCGTCGGCAATCGCTTCCTGCCAAAGCCTGGCGCGTGGATGAACCTGCTCAAGGGCATCTTCGGTTTCCTGTTCCTCGCGACCGCACTGCTGATGTTGCGCCCGGTGCTGGACTCGTCGCTGTGGCTGGGCCTGTGTGGCGCGCTGCTGCTGATCGCGGCGTTCTGCGCCTGGAAGCAATCGGAAGGTTTCGGTCGGGTTGCCCAGGTGTTCGGCGCCAGTTCGTTGCTGCTCGGGCTGTGGGGCAGCCTGCTTCTGATCGGTGCTGCCGGTGGCAGTGACGACCCGTATCAGCCCTTGCAGGTGTACAGCGCCGGGCGGGTCGCCAGCACCACGCCGAGCGGGCATGACGCGTTCACCACGATCAAGGATCCGGCCGCCCTGCAGCGCGAACTGGATAGCGCCAAGGCTCAGGGCCAGTGGGTGCTGCTCGATTACTACGCCGACTGGTGCGTGTCGTGCAAAGTCATGGAGAAACAAGTGTTCGGCAAGGACAAGGTGATGCAGGCACTCAGCGATGTGCGCCTGCTGCGCCTCGACGTCACCGCCGACAATGCCGCCAGCCGCGAGCTGCTCGGCCGCTACAAAGTCCCGGGGCCACCGAGTTTTGTCTGGATCGGCACCGACGGCGAAGAACGACGTAGCCAGCGCATCACCGGTGAGGTGGATGCCGAGACGTTCCTGCAACGCTGGGCCACTACCCGAGACGCCAATTAAATGCTGACGTTCACCCTCGGCACCTTTGCCATCGCGCTTAACCACCTGCTGCTGATCAGTGCCCTGGCGCTGGCGACCTTTGTCGGCTGGCGGGTGGCCAAGCGCGGCGGCGATAACCCCGAGTCGGCGCTGTTCAGCCTGTTCCTGCTGGGCATGCTCGCGGCACGCGTGGCGTTTGTCGCCCTGTACTGGGGCCACTATCGCAACGATCCGTGGCAGATCATCGACCTGCGCGACGGCGGCTTCCTCGCCTGGCCGGGAGTGGTCGTGCTGTTGCTCGCCGCTCTCTATCGCGGCTGGCGCCGCCCGGGTCTGCGTCGGCCACTGGGCTTTGGCGTGGCCAGCGGTGTGCTGTTCTGGTTGTTGGCGACCCTGTCACTGAACATCTACGAACAAGGCACGCGCCTGCCGGAAATCACCCTGCGCAACGCCGCAGGCGAGACCATCCAGCTCAGCGATTATCAGGGCGGTCCACTGGTGATCAACCTGTGGGCAACCTGGTGCCCGCCGTGCCGGCGTGAGATGCCGGTGCTGGAAAATGCTCAACAACAACGCCCGGACCTGACCTTTCTGTTCGTCAATCAGGCCGAAAGCATGCAAAGCGTTGCCACCTTCCTGGAAACCCAGGGCCTGAGCCTGAACAACGTGCTGTTCGACCGCAGCGGCCGACTCGGTCAGGCCGTGGGTTCCATGGCGCTGCCGACTACGCTGTTCTATAGCCCTGACGGTCGCTTGCTGAGCAGCCACCTGGGCGAACTGTCGAACGCCAGTCTGGCCCGCGCCCTGGAAAACTTCGATATCCCGAATCCAACCGCCGCCCCGGCGACCTCTGCAAGGAAACTGCCATGCCCCGCCTCCGCCACCTGCTGACGCTGACTCTGGGCACTGCCCTGCTGCACCTGCCGTCGGTGCAGGCCGCCGAAGAATTGCCCGCCGCGATCAAGCAGATCGAGGCCAAGGGCGCAAAAATCGTCGGCCAGTTCGACGCCCCGGACGGCTTGCGCGGTTATGCGGCGCAGTACCAGAACCGTGGCATGGCGCTGTACCTGACGCCGGACGGGAAACACGTGTTGCTCGGCAATCTGTACGACGCCGACGGCAAGGATCTGAGCAGCGAGCCGTTGCAGAAACTGGTCTATGCGCCGATGGCCAAGGAAATCTGGGGCAAGTTCGAAGCCAGCAACTGGATTCAGGACGGCAACAAGGATGCGCCGCGCACCGTGTACCTGTTCAGCGATCCGAACTGCCCGTACTGCAACATGTTCTGGGAACAGGCGCGACCATGGGTCAAGGCCGGCAAAGTGCAACTGCGGCACATCATGGTCGGGATCATCCGCGAAGACAGCCCGGCGAAATCCGCCGCGCTACTGGCGGCAAAAGATCCGACCAAGGCCCTGGAAGATCACGAGAAGGCCGGCAAGGCCAGCACCCTCAAGCCATTAAAAGACATTCCAAAAGCGGTGCAGACCAAACTGGCCGCCAACATGCAGTTGATGGAAGACCTGGAGCTGCAGGCGACGCCGGCGATTTTCTACATGGATGACAAGGGTGAGCTGCAACAGCAGCAAGGGGCGCCTTCGCCGGACAAGTTGGCGAAAATTCTCGGGCCGAAATAAGTCCGGATTCGTTATTGCCTGATCTGGCCTCTTCGCGGGCAAGCCCGCTCCCACAGGGATCACCGCGGTCACTGTGGGAGCGGGCTTGCTCGCGAAAAGAACGATGACACGCTTTAACGATTGCGCTCGTTCAGGAAAGTCAGCAACGCCCCGGTGACAAACGCCGGGTTCTCCAGACTGGAGATATGCCCCGCCTCCGGCACCAGCACCCACGGACACCCGATCAATTCAGCCATTTCCTGTGCCTCCGACGGCGGTCGCGGTTTGTCCTGATCGCCGCACAGCACCAGCGTGGTCGCCGCATTCAATTCGCCCAGACGCGGCAACAGGTCATCACGGCTGAACGTAATCCGCCCCATCGGCACGATGCTTTCGCGCAGGCGATCCGCGGTGTACGCCGCGAGTTTTGCGCGGAAGTCCTGATACAGCGCCGACTGCGGATCGATGCCCGGGCGGAAGAAGATCGGTACCACGATGTCGAGCAATTGTTCGGAGATCTCGCCGCTTTCCTCGATCTGCTTGAACAGCGAGAAGTAGTACTGACGGGTTGGCTCAGGCTCCACGCCGACGTAGGTGTCGAGCAGCACCAGCCCGTTGATCCGCTGCGGTGCCGACAACGCCAGACGCACGCCCCACATGCCGCCAACCGACAGCCCCGCCAGCGTTATCTGCTCGATCTGCAGGTGATCGAGCAAGGCCGCGACCTGTCGTGCGATGTCATCCAGCGAGGTGGTGCCTGGCGGCAAGCGCCCGGATTCGCCATGGCCCCACAGGTCCAGCGCAATCACCCGATAGTGCGGCGACAGCGCAGCGATCTGCGGCGCCCACATGGCCGTGTCCCACAGATAACTGCCCGCCAGCAACACGGCCGGACCGGTGCCTTGATCAATGTAGTGCAGCGCTTGTCCGTCAACCGTGAAGAAAGGCATCGACCACCCCCGAGAGAAAAAAGAGAACCGGCAGACTGAGCTGCCGGTTCATGATCGTCAACCTAGGAAATGATGCGGTGTGTGTTGATGCTACTGACGCCTTCGCGAGCAAGCCCGCTCCCACATTGGTTCTGCGTACACAGTACTAAATGTGGGAGCGAGCTTGCTCGCGAAAGGGCCAGTGCAGGCACTAGAGAATCAAAGCCCCTCCAGCTCCGCCATCAGATCATTCAAGCGATCCACCTTGTCCTCGGTCATGTCACCGGCCGCCAGGCCTTCGATGTACTCGGCCAGTTCCTGCACCGTGCTGCACTCGAACATCGCCCGCAGCGGCACATCGCGTTGCAGGGTTTTCTGCACCCGCGAGGCGATCTGCGTGGCCAGCAATGAATGTCCGCCCAGCTCGAAGAAGTTGTCGCGCACCCCGACCTTGTCGACCTTGAGCACCTCGGCCCAGATATCGGCCAGGGTCTGCTCCAGCTCGTTGCGCGGGGCCAGGTAATCCTCGCTCTGCAACTGGCCGATCTCCAGCGCCGGCAAGGCCTTGCGGTCGAGTTTGCCGTTGGCGTTGTGCGGCAGATGATCGAGCCACAACCAGTGCAGCGGCACCATGTATTCCGGCAACTCGCTGCGCAGGCGCTGCTTGATCCGCTCCAGACGTTCGCTCGGGTTGAGTGCCGAATCCGCCGCGACCAGATAGCCGACCAGATGTTTGCCATTCACGCCTTCCTGCACGCCGACCGCCGCATCGCGGACTTCCGGCTGTTCATGCAGACGCGCCTCGATTTCACCCAGTTCGATCCGGTAACCGCGAATCTTCACCTGATGGTCGACCCGGCCGACGTACTCCAGCACCCCGTCGCTGCGCCGCCGCGCGAGGTCACCGGTGCGATACAGACGCTCGCCCGGCGCGCCGAACGGGTTCGGCACAAACACTGGCGCAGTGCGCAGCGGATCGCTGACGTAACCGCGACCGACACCGGTCCCGGCCACGCACAACTCACCCACCGCGCCCAACGGCACCAGTTCCAGCGCGCCATCGACCAGATACAGCAAGTTGTTGTCGGTCGGCGTACCGATCGGCAAATAGCTGCCGCGAGTCGAAGCCATATCCACACGGAAGAACGCCACGTCATCGGAGCATTCCGCCGGGCCGTAAGCGTTGACCAGACCGATCTGCGGATAACGCAGCAGCCACTGGTGCGCCAGTTCCGGCGGCATTGCTTCACCGGTCGGCAGCATCCAGCGCAGGCCGTCGAGGCTCAGGCGCTCCGAGGCGAGCATGCCCTGAATCAGCGACGGCACGCTCTCCAGCACGGTGATGCCCTGCGCCTGCACATGTACCAGCAACCCCTGCGGATCGTGAGCGATAGTGTTCGGCACAATGTCCACCCGCGCCCCGAACAGCGGCGCGGCGAGGAACTGCCATACCGAAATATCGAAGCTTTGCGAAGCGGTCTGCGCGATCACGTCGGCGTCCGTCAGTTGCAGGTACGGCACCTTGCTCAACTGGTTGTTGAGCATGCCGCGCTGCTCGACCATTACGCCTTTCGGCAGACCGGTCGAACCCGAGGTGTAGATCACGTAGGCCAGGTTGTCCGGGGCACTGTAGATTCCCGGGTTCTGCAGCGATGTCGCCAGCGCCTGCACTTCTTCCCAGACCAACAGCCGTGGGCGGTTGGCGCAGCTGAACTCATCGAGCAAGGTCTGCGCCTGGTCGCGGCAGGCTTCGCTGCACACCAGCACTGGCGTGCGGCTCAGCTCGATGATCCGTTGCAGACGCTGGCTCGGCAGGCCCGGATCCAGCGGCAGGTAACCGGCACCGGCCTTGAAGCTGCCGATGATCATCCCCAGCAGATCGAGATTACGCTCGCCCAGCAGCGCCACCGGTTGATCCATCTGCACCCCGGCCGCAATCAGTGCATGGCCGAGACGGTTCGCGTTGTGGTTGAGCGCGGCATAGCTCAGTTGCTGATCAAGGCAAGTGGCGGCGATGCGCTGCGGATGCGCCGCGACCTGCGCTTCGAACAGCGCCACGTAACTCTGCTCCAGCGGATAATCGTGGGCGCTCTGGTTGCAGCCGTGCAGCAGGAAGTCCTGCTCATCAAAGCCCAGCAGCGGCAGATCAGCCATGTCGCCATGGAAGCCATCGACCAGTGCCAGCAGCAGGCGCTTGAACTCACCGAGCATGCGCTCGATCGTCGATTCGTCGAAGTAGCGCTGGTCATAGGACAGATGCAGGCCGAGGTCATCGCCCGGGTAGCACACCGCCGTCAGCGGGAAGTTGGTGTGGGTACGGCCGGAGTCCGAAGTCGCGTTGAGACTCTGCGCTCGGTCCAGCACCGAGACTTCCACTGGCGCGTTCTCGAACACGAACAGACTGTCGAACAGCGGTTGGCCTTTCGGCAGTTCGCTCTGCTCCTGGATGTTCACCAGCGGCAGGTATTCGTACTCGCGCAACTGCATGTTGCTGTCGAGTAGAGCGCTCAACCACTGGCGCACACTGGCACGCTGATCGTCCGCCGGGATCTGCACCCGCAGCGCAATGCTGTTGATGAACAGGCCGACGGTGCGTTGCATCTCCGGCATTTCCACCGGGCGCCCGGCCACGGTGACGCCGAACAGCACGTCGCGATCACCGCTCAGGCGGCGCAGCACCAAGGCCCATGCCGCTTGAGCGAAGGTGTTGATGGTCAGTTGATGAGCCTGGGCCAGCTCGCGCAACCGGACGCCATCTTCAACGTTGAGACGGGTGTAGCGGTCACCGACGATCATGCCACCGCTTTCGCCGGCGTGTTCGCGCAGGAACGGTCGGTCGCTCGGGATTGGTGTGGTGCGTTCGAACCCTTGCAGGTTCTGCTGCCACCACTGGCGCGCCTCGGCCAGGCTCTGGCGTTGCAGCCAGCCGATGTAGTCGCGGTAACGCGGCGGCAGCGACAACTGTGCTTCGCGACCTTCACCAAGAGCAGTGTAGATCTCGAAGAAATCGTTCATCAGCAGCGAACGGCACCAGGCATCGATCAGGATGTGGTGGTTGCTCATCATGAACCAGTAGCGCGCCGCGCCGACCTTGATCAGGCGCAGGTGGAACGGTGCCTGATTGAGCAGATCGAACCCGGCCTCGCGCTCGCTCTTCAGCAGCGCCTGCAGCTTCGGTTCTTGCTCGTCCTCGGCGATGGCGCTCCAATCCAGATACTCGATCGGCGTGCGCCCCGGGGCGTGAATCACTTGCAGCATGTCTTCGCCGACGTTCCAGCAGAACGATGCACGCAACGCTTCATGACGGGCGACCACCGCTTGCCAAGCCTGGGCGAAACGCTCGGGATCCAGCTCGCTGTTGATGCGGTAGCGATCCTGCATGTAGTACAGACCGGTGCCCGGTTCGAGCAAGGTGTGCAGCAACATGCCTTCCTGCATCGGCGTCAGCGGATAGACGTCTTCGATCTGCGCCGCCGGCACCGGCAGTGCATCAAGTTGCGCCTGGGTCAGTTTCGCCAGCGGGAAGTCCGACGGTGTGAGGCCTCCGGCTGTGTCTTGCAGGCAATGTTCGATCAGGCTTTGCAGCTCGCCGAGGTAGGCGTCGGCCAGATCGTTGATGGTTTGCGCCTCGTAGCGCTCGGCACTGAAGGTCCAGCGCAGCAGCAATTCGCCGCCGTACACCTGACTGTCGATGCTCAACTCGTTGGGCAACGGCGCCTGCGGATCGTGGGCCGCACCGACCGATTCATCCAGCGGACGGAACAGCGCATCGCTGGCGAAACTCTGGTCGAACTGGCCGAGGTAGTTGAAGGTCACCGGGGCGTTCGGCAACGCCGCCATGCTGCGCTGGCTGAGGTCATCGGCCAGATAACGCAGCACGCCATAGCCGAGGCCTTTGTGCGGTACCGCGCGCAGTTGCTCCTTGATCGCCTTGATCGAAGCGCCCTGCCCGGCGGCTTCTTCGATGTTGTGCGGGGTCAGGCGTAATGGATAGGCGCTGGTGAACCAGCCGACGGTGCGAGTCAGGTCGATCTCGTCGAACAGGGTTTCGCGGCCGTGGCCTTCCAGTTGAATCAGCGCCGACGGCTGCCCGCTCCAGCGGCACAGCACGCGTGCCAGCGCAGTCAGCAGCAGATCGTTGACCTGCGTGCGGTAGGCGCGCGGTGCCTGTTGCAGCAGTTGTTGGGTACGCTCGGAATCCAGGCGCACGCTGACGGTTTGCGCGTGACGATTCTGCTGTCCGCCCTGCGGGTTTTCGCACGGCAGTTCGGCGTTCTGCCCGGCCAGTTGCGTCTGCCACCAGTTCAGTTCTTCACGCAACGATTCGCTGCCGGCATAGGCCTGCAAACGTGCCGCCCAATCCTTGAAGGCGCTGGTTTTCGCCGGCAGTTTCACCGACTGCTCGGCCTCGAGCTGGCGATACACGGTTTGCAGATCGTCGAGCAAAACGCGCCACGACACACCGTCGACCACCAGGTGATGGATCGCAATGAACAGCCGTTGCTGCCCTTCGGGACCATCCACCAGCAAGGCGCGCAGCAGCGGGCCGTTTTGCAGGTCGAGACTGCGCTGAGCATCGGCGAACAGCGCTGCGCACTTGTCCATCGACGTTACACGCACTTGCCACAACACCTCGCCATCGGACACGGATTGATGCGTGGCCTGCCATTGATCGCCGGCCTGGGTGAAGCGCAGACGCAAGGCGTCGTGCTGTTCGATCACTGCCAGCAGCGCCTGCTCCAGACGATGCGGTTCCAGCGCCACGCTCGGCTCCAGCAGCAGCGCCTGGTTCCAGTGCTGACGCTCCGGGATTTCCGTGTCGAAGAACCAGTGCTGGATCGGCGTCATGGCCGACGCACCGAGCACCAGTCCCTGCTCGGCAGTGACTTGCTCGCTGCGGCTGGCGACAGCGGCCAGGGTCTGCACCGTCTGATGCTGGAACAGATCCCGTGGACTGAAATGAATGCCCTGCTGCCGCGCCCGGCTGACCACTTGAATCGACAGAATCGAGTCGCCGCCCAGTTCAAAGAAGTTGTCGTTGAGACCGACCTGCTCGACGTTAAGCACTTCGCACCAGATCTGCGCCAGGATCTGCTCCAGCTCATTGCTCGGGGCGACGTAGTCCTGACGATTCAACTCAGGATCCGGCGCCGGCAAGGCGCGACGGTCGAGTTTGCCGTTGGCGGTCAGCGGCATGCTCGCCAGCAGGATCAGATGCGTCGGCACCATGTAGTCCGGCAATTGCGCCTTGAGGTGCGACTTCAGTGCTTCACGCAGTTCGGCCTGTTGCGCTTCGCCCAGCTCGGCAACGTCGCTGACCAGGTAGCCCACCAGTTGCTTGCCGCTCGGCGCATCCAGCGCCAGCACCACCGCTTCGCGGATCGAAGCGTGATCGAGCAGACGGGTTTCGATCTCACCCAGCTCGATGCGGAAACCACGGATTTTCACCTGATGGTCGATCCGCCCCAGGTACTCCACCAGCCCATCGGCACGCTGGCGCACCAGATCGCCGGTGCGGTACATGCGTCCGCCATCGGCGGCAAAAGGGTCGGCCACGAAACGCTCGGCGCTGATGCCCGGACGGTCGTGATAACCCTGGGCCAGACCGGCGCCGCCGACGAACAATTCACCGGTCGCGCCTTGCGGTACCAACGCCAGCTCGGCATCAAGAATGTACGCCACACGGTCACCGATCACGCTGCCGATCGGCACGCTGCCGGCGCCCTCTTCCAAAACCTCCGGCGCAAGACTGGCGAGCGGCATGACCACGGTTTCAGTCGGGCCATAGGCGTTGAAGAACAGACTCGGTTTGAACGCGGCGCGAATCCGTTGCAGGTGTTCGCCGGTCAGCGCTTCGCCGCCGGTGATGATCATCCGCACCGGCAGAACCTGGTTTTGCGTGGCCAGGAACTGCGCCAACTGACTGCCGTAGCTCGGGGTGAAACCGAGCACGTTGATTTTATGCGTACGGATCAACGCGCAGATTTCTTCCGCGTCCCACTGCCCTTGCGCCCGCAGCACCACTTGCGCGCCGCTGAGCAGCGGCACCAGCAGACGCTCGGTGGCGGCGTCGAAGTTGATTGAATAGAAGTGCAGTTCGCAGTCGTCCGGACGCATGCCGAAGCGTTCGATCACCGCCTGGCAATGCATGGCGATTTCACCGTGGGACACCACCACGCCTTTCGGCTTGCCGGTCGAGCCCGAGGTGTAAATCAGATAGGCCTGATGCTGCGGCAGGCTGATAAATGGCAATTCGCTGACCGGGTAATCCGCCAGCGCCGCGCTGTCATCTTCCAGGCACCAGCGCGCCACGCTCGACGGCAATTCGCCGAGGGCGTTGAACATCGCCCGGTCGCTGAGCAGCAGACCGATGCGGCTGTCTTCAATCATGTAGTGCAGACGGTCGAGCGGATATTCCGGATCCAGCGGCACATAAGCGCCACCCGCCTTAAGGATCGCCAGCAGACCGACGACCATTTCCAGCGAACGCTCCAGCGCCAGACCGACCCGCACTTGCGGACCGACCCCACGCTCGCGCAAGGCCCAGGCCAGGCGATTGGCGCGAGCGTCGAGTTCGGCGTAGCTCAGGGTCTGTCCGGCGAAGGTCAGAGCCGGCGCGTCTTTGCGCGCCAGCGCCTGCTCGGCGAACAGATGATGAATGCACTGATCGAGACGACGCTCGCCCGGTTCAACGCCGAGGCTGTCGAGCAACTGCTGTTGTTCAGTCGGATCGAGCAGCGGCAATTGGCTCAGACGCTGCTGCGGATCGGCGATCAACGCTTCCAGCAAGTTGCGCCAATGTTTGGCCATGCGCGCAATGGTCGGTTCATCGAACAGATCGGTGCTGTAGGTCAGGCAGCAACCGAGGCGATGATCGAGGTCGGTGACTTCCAGATTGAGGTCGAACTTGGTCGCTCGCGCATCGTTGGCCAGGTACTCGACGGTCATCCCGGCGAGCATGCGGCTCTGCTGGAATTCCCAGCGCTGCACGTTGCACATCACCTGGAACAGCGGGTTGTACGCCGCACTGCGTGGCGGTTGCAGCGCTTCGACCAAATGATCGAACGGCAGATCCTGATGCGACTGGCCCTCGATCACCGTGTGGCGCACTTGCTCGAACAACTCACCCACCGACATCTGCCCGTCGAGCTGGCAACGCAGTACCTGAGTATTGAGGAATGCACCGATCAACCCTTCGCTTTCCGGGCGGATCCGGTTGGCCACCGGCGCGCCGATGCGCAGGTCGGTCTGGCCGCTGTAGCGGTAGAGCAAGGTGGCGAGCGCAGCGGTCATGGTCATGAACAGGGTCAGACCGTTCTGCGCATTGAACGCCCGGACGCGGGCGGCGAGATCATCACTGAGGTCGAAACGGAACAGCTCACCCTGGTGGCTTTGCACCGGCGGACGCGGACGGTCGCCGGGCAGTTCCAGCAACGGATGTTCGCGACCCAGTTGCGCAGTCCAGTAGTCGAGCTGGCGCTGACGCTCACCGGACTCCAGCCACTGTCGTTGCCAGACGCTGTAATCGAGGTACTGCACCGGCAGCGGTTCCAGCGGCGAATCGCGCTCATCGACGAACGCCTCATACAGCGCGCTGAGTTCGCGGGCAAAAATATCCATCGCCCAGCCTTCAGTGACGATGTGGTGCAATGTCAGCACGAAGTAATGCTCGTGCTCGGCGGTCTTCACCAGACAGGCACGCAGCAGCGGGCCGCTTTCCAGATCGAACGGCAGATGCGCTTCGTCATCGGCCAGTTGCTGGACCTGCTGTTCACGCTGGTCAGCCGGCAGTTTCGAGAAATCTTTCCAGCCCATGCGCACGCCGGTCTCGGCATGCACCTGCTGACGGGCCACGCCATCGACGCTCGGGAACGTGGTGCGCAAGGTTTCGTGGCGCAGGATCAACGCCTGCAAGGCTGCCTCGAAATGCTCGACGTGCAACACGCCGCGCAGGCGCGCCATGCCGCCGACGTTGTACGCCGGGCTGTCCGGTTCCATCTGCCAGAGGAACCACATGCGCTGTTGCGAGTACGACAACGGTACGGCTTGGCGGCGATCGACTTTGGCAATCGGCGGCTGTTGGTTGGTCTGGCCGCTGGCCTGGATCAGGCGGATCTGTTCGGCGAAATCGCCGAGTTCGCTGTGCTCGAACAAGGCACGCAACGGCAACTCGACGTCACAGGCCTGACGGCTGCGGGAGATGATTTGCGTGGCCAGCAACGAGTGCCCGCCGAGGGCGAAGAAGTCGTCACGCAGACCGATCCGTGGCAGACCCAGCACTTCACGCCAGATCGCGGCGATTTGTTGTTCCAGCTCGGTGGCCGGTTCGACGTGCTCACGCACTTGCCACTGCGGCTCGGGCAAGGCGCGACGGTCGAGTTTGCCGCTCGGGCTCAGGGGCATTACGTCCAGGCGCATCAGTTGCGCCGGGACCATGTATTCCGGCAGCTCGGCGGCCAGCGCAGTTTTCAGATGGGCGATCTGCGCGTGCTGATCTTCGCTGGCATCGACAGCGGTGAAGTAGCCGATCAGTTGCGCGCCGGCTGCGGTTTCACGCACCAGCACCACGGCCTGGGCGACGCCGTCTTGGGCCAGCAGCCGCGCTTCGATTTCTTCCGGCTCAACGCGGAAACCCCGCAGCTTGACCTGCTGATCGAGGCGCCCGAGGTATTCGATCACACCGTCGGCGGTCCAGCGTGCACGGTCACCGGTGCGATACAGCCGTGCGCCCTGCTCGCCCAGTGGATCGACCACGAAACGTTCGGCAGTCAGTGCCGGACGACCAAGGTAACCCCGGGCCAGACCGATGCCGCTGATGCACAGTTCACCCGGCACGCCGACCGGCACGGGGTTGAGATCAGCATCGAGAATGCGGCAGATCACGTTGCCCAGCGGCCGGCCAATCGGCGAGCGCTCGCCATCGGCCGTGGTGCAGTGCCAATGGGTGACGTTGATCGCGGTTTCGGTCGGGCCGTAACGGTTGTGCAGTTGCACCGCCGGCAGCTGCGCCAGCACGCGGTTGCGCAGTTCCGCCGGCAACGCTTCACCGCCGGAGAACACCCGGCGCAAACTGGTGCATTCGGCGCTCAGCGGCTCGTCGATGAACAGCGCGAGCAGCGGCGGCACAAAGTGCAGCGTGGTCACGCCGTATTCCTGCACCAGTTGCGCGATGCGATGCGGATCGCGGTGTTCACCGGGGCCGGCGATCAACAGACGCGCGCCAGTGATCAGCGGCCAGAAGCACTCCCACACCGACACGTCGAAACTGATCGGCGCCTTTTGCATCAGCACGTCGCTGTCGTTCAGGCGATAGCTGTTCTGCATCCATTGCAGACGTTCGGCCAACGCAGCGTGGGTGTTGCCGACGCCTTTCGGTTGGCCGGTGGAGCCGGAGGTGTAAATCACATAGGCAAGGTTGTCACCGTGCAGGTGCAGACCCGGTGCCTGACTTGGCCAGTTTTCCAGGTGCAACGCGTCCATGGCGATCACGCTGACGCCGTCACTGGCCGGCAGACGGTCGAGCAATGCAGTCTGAGTCAGCAGCAATTCGACACCGCTGTCGCTGAGCATGTAGGCCAGACGTTCGGCCGGATAATCCGGATCCAGCGGCACATAGGCGCCACCGGCCTTGATGATCGCCAGCAGGCCGATCAGCAGTTGTGGCGAACGCTCGGCTGCAATTGCCACGCACACATCCGGGCCGACGCCTTTGTCGCGCAGATAGTGCGCGAGGCGGTTGGCCTGGGCGTGCAACTCGGCGAAATCGAGACTGCCGCCGTCCCACACCAGTGCGGTGCAATCCGGAGTTTGCCGCGCCTGTTCGTTAAGCAGTTCTGGCAGCCATTGCTGCGCCGGGGTGCACGGGGCGACGCTCCACGCTTGTTGCTGTTCCTGCTCGCACGGAGTCAGCAATGGCAGGTCGCCGATTGCCTGTTGCGGCTGCTCGCAGACCGCGCGCAGCAGGTTGCTGAAATGTTCGGCCAGACGTTCGATGGTCGCTGCTTCGAACAGTTCATCGGCGTAGTCGAAGGACAGGGTCAGGCGCCCGTTGCGATCTTCTTCGCTGTGCAGTTGCAGATCGAACTTGGCTTCGCGGCTGTGCCACGGCAGCTCTTCGGCGAGCAGCCCCGGCAGGCGCTTGAGCGCACTCGAGTCACGTTGCTGGTGGTTGAACATGACCTGGAACAGACCTTGTTCGCGAGCCTGCGGGAACGCTTCGAGCAGTTGTTCGAACGGCAGATCCTGATGTGCCTGCGCACCCAGTGCAGCCTCGCGGGTCTGCGCCAGCAACTCGATAAACGACAGCCGCGAATCAACCTCGGCACGCAGCACCTGGGTGTTGATGAAGAAGCCGATCAAGCCCTGGGTTTCCAGACGCGGACGGTTGGCGTTGGGAATGCCGATGCGGATATCGCGCTGACCGCTGTAGCGGTGCAGCAGGCTCTGGAACGCCGAGAGCAACAGCATGAACGGCGTCGATTGATGCGCTTGCGCGGTCTGCTTGATCGCGTCGCTCAGGCTGACACCGAGGCGCACGCTGTGGCGCGCGGCGCTGTGCAATTGTCTGGCCGAACGCGGATGGTCGGTGGCCAGTTCCAGCACCGGATGTTCAGCGCCCAGTTGCGCTTTCCAGTACGCCAGTTGCCGCTCCCCCTCGCCTTGCGCCAGCCATTGACGCTGCCAGCTGCCGTAGTCGGCATATTGAGTGGGCAGCGGCGCGAGTTCGGCGCGCTGGCCTTGGGATGCCGCAGCGTACAGGCGCGAGAATTCGTCGATCAGCACGTTCAGCGACCAGCCGTCGGCGATGATGTGATGCAGGGTAACCAGAAGCTGATGATCTTCGTCATCGAGGCGTACCAGCGTCACCCACAGCAGCGGGCCTTTTTCCAGATCGAACTGAGTGCGCGCCTCGTCCTCGCGGATCTGTTGCGCGCGGGCTTCACGCTCGTGCGCCGGCAGGTCGCTGATGTCGATCAGTTGCAGGTTGAATTCAGGTGCGGCGTCGACTTGTTGCAGCGCTACGCCGTCGCGTTCGAAGAAGCGTGTGCGCAGCGATTCGTGGCGTTCGATCAGTTGCTGGAAGCTGGCGCGCAACGCCTCTTCGTCCAGCTCGCCACGCAGACGCAGGGCGCCGGGGATGTTGTAGGCGCTGCTGTGCGGGTCGAGTTGCCAGGTGATCCACAGTCGGTTCTGCGCCAGCGATTGCGGTAGTGCTTCGCTGCGCGACAAGGCGTTGATTGCGCCTTGGGCGTTGCCGCCGTCCTGTTGCTGCTGCGCCACGGCAGCGGCGAACGCGGACAGGGTCGGCGCTTCGAACAGCAGGCGCAGGTTCAACTCCAGCGCCAGTTCTTCGCGGACCCGGGCGATCACTTGCGTGGCGGCAATCGAGTTGCCGCCGAGCAGGAAGAAGTGGTCGTCGGCGTTGACCTGTTTGACATTGAGTTGCTCGGCCCAAATCTTGCCGATCAGGGCTTCCAGCTCGGAAGCCGCCAGGGTCGATTCGGTACCTTGCAGCTCGGTGGACGGGAACACCGCGTAGCTGTCGAGGCTGCCGTCGACCAGACGATTGCGGCACGCCGAGCGTTGCAACTTGCCGCTGGACGTCTTCGGCAGCGCGCCCGGGTTGAGCAGCACCACCACGCTCGGTGCTTCCTGATAGGCCTCGGCCACTGCCTGGCGAATGGCTTTGATCAGTGCTTCTGGCGGCAGGATTTTTTGCACGCTGCGGCTGATTTCTGCGGCGATGCCGATGCCCTCTTCGCCGTCCTGAGAAACCGCGAATGCCGCGACGCGACCTTTGCGCACCACCTCCACTTCGTTCTCGACGGTCTTCTCGATGTCCTGCGGATAGAGGTTGTGGCCACGCACGATCAGCATGTCTTTCAAGCGACCGGTGATGAACAGTTCACCGTCGCGAATGAAGCCCAGATCACCGGTACGCAGCCAGGTGCGACCGGCGTGCTGAACGAAAGTCTTGGCGCTGGCCTCGGGGTTGCGCCAGTAGCCGTGGGCGATGCTCGGGCCGGCGGCCCAGACTTCGCCGACGAGATTGTCAGCCAGTTCGTTCAGCGTGACCGGCTCGACGATCAGCACCGCATGTTCCGGCTGGCTGATGCCGCAACTCATGATCGGGCTGCCGTTGCCCGGCTCGGCACGGTTTTGCGCCAGCGCCTGATCATCGACACGCAGAGCAGGAATACCGGTGCCACGCGGTGTGCCGGCGACGAACAAGGTCGCCTCGGCCAGACCATAGGACGCCATGAAGCTGTCTTCGCTGAAGCCGCACGGGGTGAACTTCTCGACGAAGCGCTCAAGGGTGTCAAGACGGATCGGTTCGGAGCCGGAATAGGCCACGCGCCAGCGGCTCAGGTCGAGGCGTTCCAGTGCTGATTCGCTGACCCGCTCGCTGCACAGACGGTAGGCGAAATCCGGCCCGCCGCTGATGGTGCCGCCGTATTGGCTGATCGCTTCAAGCCAGCGCAACGGGCGACCGAGGAAGTACGCGGGCGACATCAGGATGCACGGCACGCCGCTGAAAATCGGCTGCAACAATCCGCCGATCAGGCCCATGTCGTGGTACAGCGGCAGCCAGCTGACGATCACGTCGTCGGGGTTCACGTCGATGCCGAAACCGTGGCGAATCAGCAGCTCGTTGGCCACCAGATTGCCGTGGCTGACCTGCACGCCTTTGGGCAGCGCAGTAGAACCGGAGGTGTATTGCAGGAAGGCGATGTGGTCTTGCGGCAGAGCCGGTTCGACCCAACGCTCGGCCAGAGTGTTGTCGAGGGTATCGACGCACAGCAACGGCGGCGCGCCGTCGATTTGCTGCAAGGCATCGCGCAGGTCGGCGCTGGTCAGCAGCAGACGCGGTTCGGCGTCGGCGATGATCGACAGCAGGCGTTCCTGGTGATGCCGACGGGCGGACTCCGGCGGATAGGCCGGCACCGCGATCACCCCAGCGTACAGGCAGCCGAAAAACGCCGCGACGTAATCCGCGCCGCTGGGAAACAGCAGCACCGCACGATCGCCGAATTCAGTCTGACTCTGCAACGCGGCGGCAATGGTGCGCGCACGTTGATCCAGTTCGCGGTAACTGAGCACCACGCCCTGCTCCTCGGTTTCGGCGAGAAAGCGCAGGGCCAGGCGATCCGGCGTCTGTGCCGCACGGCGCTGGAGGGCTTGGACCAGAGTGCTGGGGAGTTCGAACGCGTCGGTCATGAGGTTTCCTGCCTGAATTCGGCTTGCTAAGTGGAATCGGGTTGCTGCGTCACGCCGGTCGAGGGCGTGCAGGGCGCGGTCTGTGCCGACCGCGCAAGGCATCGGAATGCTGTCTGGCCGGGGCTCGGTACCCGGAACCATTCACCAATGAGAACGGATGACGTCTTGAAATAATTAGTCGGCAGGCTGGATCGCCAATGGGGCTGGGGTGTGGCGGTGTGTCGCAGTTCTCGATTCGCACCTTTACGGAGCATTAGTTCTCTTTCTCAATTGACAATCATTATCATTCAACATAATTTGTCGCTCGATGTGTAGGACGGCCCCGTCCCCCAGGCGTCCCACTAACCTATTGGCAGCAAGGTGATTTCCATGACGGAACAAGTATCCACAAGCAGGTGCGATTCACCGCTACTTCAGGCCTTCGTCGACAATCGACTGATTCTGGTGAAGATTGCAGCACGCATTACCGGCTGCCGTTCACGCGCCGAAGACGTGGTGCAGGATGCGTTCTTCCGCTTGCAGTCGGCCCCGCCGATCACGTCGTCGATCAAGGCGCAATTGAGTTACCTGTTCCAGATCGTGCGCAACCTCGCCATCGATCACTACCGTAAACAGGCGCTGGAACAGAAGTACTCGGGTCCCGAAGAGGAAGGGTTGAATGTGGTCATTCAAGGCGCTTCGCCGGAAACCTCGCATATCAACTTCTCGACGCTAGAACACATCGCCGACGCGCTGACCGAACTGCCCAGCCGCACCCGCTACGCCTTCGAGATGTATCGTCTGCACGGCGTGCCACAAAAGGACATCGCCAAGGAACTCGGCGTCTCGCCGACCCTGGTCAACTTCATGATTCGCGATGCGCTGGTGCACTGCCGCAAGGTGTCGGGCAGTCGTGGAGACGCGGCTTTGGGTCGCCGCTAAGCCCTGAATTCGGCGTCAAGCCATTCGCGAGCAAGCCCGCTCCCACATTTGACCGGCGTACATCGGTCGATGTGGGAGCGGGCTTGCTCGCAAAGGCAGACTTGAGACCGCAATAGATCCCAGGCCTTGTCACCTCACGCCAACTTGCACCGATCAAAAAACCGCTCACGCCCCAGAATCATCAACGCCGCACGCTTGTGCGGAAAGTCGAACTCCTTCTCGCAGTGGAAGCACTGATTCTGCATGTGGCCGATCATCTTCGCGTTGTCGGCACGCGGTTCGGCGACCACACGCTGGGTCCGCGGATCATCCAGAAACAGGTAGTGCACCAACGCCGACAACCAGCTCGCGACCTTGTGCGGGCCACGGTGATTCTCTTCCCCCACCAGCATGTGAATGCCACGGTCGTAATTGTCGGCGTCGTAGAACGGCGCGATGCGATCTTCCTTGGCCCAGTAGGCTTCGAAATAAGCGAACGGCTGATCGTCGAAACAGCCGATCAGCGTCAGGGTGTGCGGATCGGCATCGAGCTTGCTCAGGTATTCGCGATGCTGTTCAAGACTGCCCTCCTCCTGCCAGAAACTGGCGACTCGCGGACTGTTCTGCCAGCGATTGAAACGTGCCAGATCCTGCTCGATCTCCACCGTGCGCAGAGAAATCCACGCACCGAGACGCGCATCGAAGCGTCGATAGACTTCACCGCGCGGCTTGACCGGACGCAGCGGATGGCGCTTGCCCTGGCTGATCACCATTTGTTGCGGGTAGCTGCCCGTCAGCGAGGTGCCCAGCCAGGGTTGTGGCAACTGCCAGAACAGGGTGCGTTCGCAGCGGTACTCGCCAGCCACCTCGGTGTTGACCAGCAGGCCGCTGAGCAACGCTTCGGTGGGTGGCTGATCGAGTTGCCAGATCAATTGCTGGCAGTCCGGATCACGGGCGAACAGCCAGTAACAGGCCGCCCACAGCGCCTGGCCCACAGGCAGCGCATAACGCTCGTCGAGCTGGATCGGGCCTTTCGCCTGGCGATCCAGGCGCAGGCGAATCAGCGGTTGCCCATCCAGGCTCAGGCACAGACGGCTTTCGGTGGCATCGGCTACCAATTGACTGCCCGAAGGCAAGGCCAGGGCAGTCAGGTCATTCAGATTGGACATGGGTCGGGCTCACGATAATCGTCGACAGTTCAACGATGGGACGTGAGCCGAGAGGAGAAATTTAGCCGCCCGGGTGAAAATCGCTCAGTCAGGCGGCACTGGCACCACGGCTATTTTGTACGGATCGAAGATCTTCTGCATCTGGCCGTTGTCGCGCAAACCCTGCAGCAACTTGCCGAACGCCTCGCCGGTGATCGGTGCAGCCGCACGCAAAATGGCGTAGTGGTGGTAGATCTGATCGATGCGCTGCGACACCAGCAAATCGTCACCCACTTTCTCGTTGCGCAGCAGGTAATCGGACAGGTAGGAACGGGTCACCAGCGCGATGTCGGCTCGTCCGCGCAGGACCATCAACAGGTTGCTGTCATGGGAATAGGTCAGCGAGGCATTGAACGTATCCGCAAGGAATTTGGGATCGGCGTTGAAGTTGGCGAACTCATAGTGATAACCGCTGTACAACGCCAGGCGCTTGCCCTTGAGGTCGGTGAAATAACTCTCCTGGCGACCGTCTTTGCGTTGCGCGACGAAAATTTCCGCATCTTCCAGGCCCATATCGACCGTGGTGTGGGGAGTGTCCTTCCAGCCCCACTCCGGGTTCTCGAAAATCGCCATGTCGGTGCGCCCTTCCTTCAAGTCGCCGAAGCGCCGGGGAATCGAGGTGGGCACCAGCACGAACTGATAGTCCTTTTGCAGCGTATTGAGCGCCTCGACCAATTGCGGCAGCAGGCCAGTGTCGGCACCACTTTCCGGACGCACGGTGTAAGGCGGAAAATGCGCCGCGCCGACCCGAACCAGTTGCGCTGCCTGCGCGGGCAACACCCAAGATACCGCCAGCGCTACGAGCAAAAGCCCTGCGGTCGTCCGAATTGGCGAAGACTTCAAAACACCCCACTCCCCGAAAAAATAACGATCAATGCATTCAAGCTAGGCGGTTTCGCCCAGTTAGCCAGTTTCCCGACCTGTCAGAAAGTGGACTAGCGCTCTTCGAGCACCAGAATCAGCGCTTCATCAGCCAACTGATCGAGACTCAGGCTGCCGCCGGCACGAAACCAGGTGGTGGTCCAGGACAGCGCGCCAGTGAGAAAACGTCGGGTAACAAACACATCGCCACGGATAAACCCCGCCTCCTTGGCTTCGCCCAGCACCTGCAACCAGATGTCTTCATAGACATCGCGCAAGGCCAGCACTCTGGCCTGACCATCCTCGGACAGCGAGCGCCACTCATAGACCAGCACCGCCATGGCTTCGCCGCTGCCGCCCATGATCGACTGCAACTCGCAGCGGATCAGCGCCAGCACCCGCTCGCGCACGTTACTGGCTTCGGCCAGAGCGGCGCGCATCAACGCGGTGTTGTAACGGATGGTTTCTTCCATCACCGCCCGGAGGATTTCATCCTTGCTTTTGAAGTGATGAAAAATGCTCCCGGACTGGATCCCCACCGCCCCGGCCAGATCGCGCACGGTGGTACGTTCATAACCCTTGTTGCGGAACAGGTGAGCGGCCACTTGCAGCAGTTTGCCGCGGGCGCTGTCGGGGTCAGTCAACTGGCCCTGGTCGACCAGTTCGCGCATGACCCTCAGGGCTTTTTGCTCGTCCACCCGTTCTCTCCTACAGTCGATCAGTCTGTTGCCCCCTGAACATGCAGGGTTGCGCGCAATTTAAGCCGCAGGCGGCAACCAAGCAAGCGCTTGGGCAGAAGATATTTGAGTGGTTTACAAACCAAGCGCTTGCTTGGTAGCCTCCAGACACTTCTGTCGCAGGTTCCTGAGTCGGAGATAATAATGCCAACTACCGTTCGGATCGGATGCGCCAGCGCATTCTGGGGTGACACCAGTACCGCCGCCGCACAACTTGTGGCCGGCGGACAGCTGGATTATCTGGTGTTCGATTACCTCGCCGAAATCACCATGTCGATCATGGCCGGCGCGCGCATGAAGGACCCGCAGGCCGGGTTCGCCGGGGACTTCGTCGAGGTGCTCGCCCCACTGTTGCCGCAACTGGCCGAACAGAAGATCCGTGTCATCAGTAATGCCGGCGGAGTCAATCCACAGGCCTGTGCCGCGGCCCTGCAAACCGCCTGCGACAAGGCCGGGGTCAGCCTGAAAATCGCCGTGCTGCTCGGCGACGATCTGCAACCGCAATTCAAGCAACTCGCCGCCCAAGGCATCCACGAAATGTTCAACGGCGCGCCGCTGCCGCCAATGTGCGTCTCCACCAACGCCTACCTCGGTGCGCCAGGCATCGTCGAGGCTCTGCGTCTGGGCGCCGACATCGTCATCACCGGACGCGTGGTCGACAGCGCGGTGGTCAGCGCGGCGCTGGTGCATGAGTTCGGCTGGGCCTGGCACGACTACGACAAACTGGCCCAGGCCGCGCTGGCCGGGCATATCATCGAATGCGGCGCGCAATGCACCGGGGGCAATTTCACCGACTGGCGCGACGTGCCGGACTACGAACACATCGGTTTTCCCATCGTTGAAGTCAGCGCCGACGGCCAGTTCATCGTCAGCAAACCCGAAGGTTCCGGCGGCCTGGTGACACCGCTGACGGTTGGCGAGCAGATGCTTTATGAAATCGGTGATCCACAGGCCTATCTGTTGCCGGATGTGGTGTGCGATTTCACTCAGGTCAAACTGCAGCAACAGGGCAAAAACGCCGTACATGTCCACGGTGCCAGAGGCTTGCCTGCGAGTGACAAATACAAGGTCAGCGCAACTTACCTGGACGGTTTCCGCTGCACCGCCAGTTGCCTGATCGCCGGCATCGATGCCGTGGACAAGGCGCGCCGCGTCAGTCAGGCAATCATCGACAAGACCGCGGAAATGTTCAGCCAACGCGGCTGGCCACCCTACAGCGAAGTCGACATCGAACTGCTCGGCAACGAAGCCACCTACGGCCCGCACGGCCAGCGTCGGGACAGCCGCGAGGTGGTGATCAAACTCGCCGTGCGCCATCCGCTCAAACAGGCGCTGGTGCTGTTCTCACGGGAAATCGCCCAGGCCGCCACCGGCATGGCACCGGGACTGACGGGAATCGTCGGCGGACGGCCGACGGTATACCCGCTGATCCGTCTGTTCTCGTTCCTGATCGATAAAACCGCCTGCACCCTGCACATCGACATGGCCGGTGAACAGCATCCCTGCGCCCTCCCCGCGCAGACACCGCTCGACAGCCACGATCTGCCAATTCCCGACCAGCCACCCAAACCCCAGGGCCGCGCCGACGCCAGTGTGCCGTTGGTGAAACTGGCGGTGGCGCGCTCCGGCGACAAAGGCAATCACAGCAACATCGGCGTCCTGCCGCGCCGGCCGGAATACCTGCCATGGATCGCCGAAGCGCTGACGCCGGCGGTGATCGTCGACTGGATGCGCCACGTGCTCGACCCGATTCACGGCCGGGTCGAACGCTGGTACCTGCCCGGCACCCACAGCCTGAATTTTCTGCTGGAGAACGCGCTTGGCGGCGGTGGCGTGGCGAGTCTGCGCATCGACCCACAGGGCAAGGCCTTCGCCCAGCAGTTGCTGGAAATCCAGATCCCGGTGCCGCAGAGCATCGCCGAACAACTCGACTAGAGGTTGGGCTTCATGGCTTACGCATCGATTTTCAAAGCCGATCTGTTCAGCGGCCAGACCATCATCGTCACCGGTGGCGGTAGTGGCATCGGGCGCTGCACCGCGCATGAACTGGCGGCGCTCGGGGCCAATGTGCTGCTGGTCGGACGCAAGCCGGAAAAACTGCAAAAGGTCGCCGCCGAAATCGCCGAAGACGGCGGCCGCGCCCATTGGCAGGCCTGCGACATCCGTGACGAAGACGCGGTGAAGCAACTGATCGCCGGGCTGATCGCCGAACACGGGCCGATCCACGGTCTGGTCAACAATGCCGGCGGCCAGTACCCGTCGCCACTGGCCTCGATCAATCAGAAAGGTTTCGAAACCGTACTGCGCACCAATCTGGTCGGCGGCTTCCTGATGGCCCGGGAAGTGTTCAACCAGTCGATGAGCAAGCACGGCGGCAATATAGTCAACATGCTTGCCGACATGTGGGGCGGCATGCCCGGCATGGGCCACTCGGGCGCGGCACGTTCGGGGATGGACAACTTCACCAAGACCGCCGCGTTCGAGTGGGGCTACGCCGGGGTGCGGGTCAACGCGGTGGCGCCGGGCTGGATTGCGTCCAGCGGCATGGACACTTATGAAGGCGCGTTCAAAGCGGTGATTCCGACGCTGCGCGAACACGTGCCACTCAAACGCATCGGTACCGAATCGGAGGTCAGTGCAGCGATCGTTTTCCTGCTCAGTCCGGCGGCGGCGTTCATCAGCGGCAGCACCTTGAAAATCGATGGCGCGGCCAGTCTCGGCAGCCGCGCATGGCCGTTGCACAAGGCAAGCCACAGCGAGTCGTTCAACGGTTTCCATCGGGCGTACCTGCCCGACGTGCTCAAGGACAAGGAGTAAGCCATGCCGCAGATCCAGTCCCAACTCGATCCGCACAGTGAAGCTTTCGCGCGCAACTGCGCGGCGATGCTCACGGCCATCGAGCAAGTCCAGCAACTGGAACAGAACCTGCTGAACAAGGCTGCCGAAGCCAAGGGCAAATTCGACAAACGCGGGCAACTGCTGCCCCGCGAACGCCTGAATCTGCTACTCGACCCCGGTGCGCCGTTCCTCGAACTGGCCAGCCTGGCCGGCTACAAGCTGCACGACGACAAGGACGGCAGCGCTGCCGGTGGCGGTCTGATCGCCGGCATCGGTTACGTGTCCGGCATACGGGCGATGGTGGTGGCCAACAACAGCGCGATCAAGGGCGGCACGATCTCCCCCACCGGCCTGAAAAAATCCCTGCGCCTGCAACAGATCGCCCTGGAAAACAAACTGCCGGTGATCACTCTGGCCGAAAGCGGCGGCGCCAACCTGAATTATGCGGCGGAGATATTCGTCGAAGGCGCACGCAGTTTTGCCAATCAGGCGCGGATGTCGGCAATGGGCCTGCCGCAGATCACCGTGGTGCACGGCTCGGCCACGGCCGGTGGTGCCTATCAGCCGGGGCTGTCGGATTACGTGGTGGTGGTGCGCGGCAAGGCCAAGTTGTTTCTTGCCGGGCCGCCGCTACTCAAAGCCGCAACCGGCGAAGTCGCCACCGATGAACAACTGGGTGGCGCCGAGATGCACGCACAGGTCGCCGGCACCGCCGAGTATCTGGCCGAGAACGATGCGGATGGCGTGCGGCTGGTGCGCGAAATCCTGCGCATGCTGCCGTGGAACGAGCAACTGCCGTGGCTGCCGGAGCCGCAATACAAGGCACCGCTGTACCCGATCGACGAGTTGCTCGGGCTGATTCCCGACGACCCGAAGAAGCCCTACGACGTGCGCGAAATCATTGCGCGGATTGCCGATGAATCGGAGTTTCTCGAATTCAAGGGCGAGTTTGATCAGCAAACCATCTGCGGCCAGTTGAAAATCCAGGGCCGCGCCTGCGGCTTGATCGGCAACAACGGCCCGATCACGCCGGCCGGGGCGAGCAAGGCCGCGCAGTTCATTCAACTGTGCGATCAGAGCCAGACGCCACTGCTGTTTTTCCACAACACCACCGGGTTCATGGTCGGCACCGAGTCCGAGCAGCAAGGCGTGATCAAACACGGCTCGAAACTGATTCAAGCGGTGGCCAATGCCCGAGTGCCTAAACTGACGATTGTCGTCGGTGGCTCCTACGGTGCCGGCAACTATGCGATGTGCGGACGCGGTCTCGATCCACGTTTCATCTTCGCCTGGCCCAACAGCCGCACCGCGGTGATGGGCGGCGCGCAGGCCGGCAAGGTGCTGCGCATCGTCACAGAGGCCAAACAGCTCAAGGAGGGACTGGTGCCGGATCCGAAAATGCTCGACATGCTCGAACAGGTCACCGCGCAGAAACTCGACAGCCAGTCCACCGCGCTCTACGGCAGCGCCAACCTGTGGGACGACGGCCTGATCGACCCGCGCGATACGCGCACCCTGCTCGGTTACCTGCTGGATATCTGCCACGAAGCCGACATCCGCACGCTGCAACCCAACAGCTTCGGCGTCAGCCGCTTCTGACTGCCTCGGATCACAAGGAGAACAATAAAAATGATCTTCACCCCGGAACACGAAGCACTGCGCCGCACCGTCCGCCAATTCGTCGAACACGAGATCAATCCGCACGTCGATGAATGGGAAAAGGCCGGGCGCTTTCCGATCCACGAGATTTTTCGCAAGGCCGGCGACCTCGGTCTGCTGGGGATTTCCAAACCGGAAAAATTCGGCGGCATGGGCCTCGACTACAGCTACTCGATCGTCGCCGCCGAAGAGTTCGGCACCATCCATTGCGGCGGCATTCCGATGTCGATTGGCGTGCAGACCGACATGTGCACCCCGGCGCTGGCCCGCTTCGGCTCCGATGAATTGCGCGACGAATTCCTGCGCCCGGCGATCACCGGCGAGCAGGTCGGTTGCATCGGCGTCTCCGAAGTCGGTGCCGGCTCCGACGTCGCCGGGCTCAAGACCACCGCGCGCAAGGACGGCGACGACTACGTGATCAACGGCAGCAAGATGTGGATCACCAACTCGCCCAGCGCCGACTTCATCTGCCTGCTGGCCAACACCTCGGACGACAAGCCGCACATCAACAAGTCGCTGATCATGGTGCCGATGAACACCCCACGGATCAGCCTCAGCTCGCACCTGGACAAGCTCGGCATGCGCAGCTCGGAAACCGCCCAGGTGTTTTTCGACAACGTGCGTGTGCCGCAGCGCAACCGCATCGGCCACGAAGGCGCCGGGTTCATGATGCAGATGCTGCAGTTCCAGGAAGAACGCCTGTTCGGCGCGGCAAACATGATCAAGGGTCTGGAATATTGCGTCGACAGCACCATCGAGTACTGCAAGGAGCGCAAGACCTTCGGTAATGCGCTGATCGACAATCAGGTGATCCATTTCCGCCTCGCCGAACTGCAGACCGAAATCGAATGCCTGCGAGCGCTGGTCTATCAGGCCACCGAGCAATATGTGAAAGGTCAGGACGTCACGCGCCTGGCGTCGATGGCCAAACTCAAGGCCGGGCGCCTCGGTCGAGAAGTTAGCGACAGTTGCCTGCAATATTGGGGCGGCATGGGCTTCATGTGGGACAACCCGGTGGCTCGCGCCTATCGCGATGTGCGCCTGGTGTCGATTGGCGGTGGCGCCGATGAAATCATGCTGGGGATCATCTGCAAACTGATGGGCATCCTGCCGGGGAAAAAGAAATGAGCCCCCTGCCCGACTGCCAGACTCTGCTGCTGGAACAGCACGGCGGCGTGCTGCACATCACCCTTAATCGCCCGGACAGCCGCAATGCGATGAGCCTGCAGATGGTCAGCGAACTGCGCGCGGTGCTGGCGGCAGTGCGTGATGACCGCAGTGTTCGCGCTCTGGTCCTCAGCGGTGCCGGTGGGCATTTCTGTGCGGGTGGCGATATCAAGGACATGGCCAATGCCCGTGCCCAAGGGGCCGACGCTTACCGCGAGTTGAACCGCGCCTTCGGTGCCCTGCTGCAAGAAGCGCAGCACGCACCGCAAGTGCTGATTACCGTGCTGCAAGGCGCGGTGCTGGGTGGCGGATTCGGGCTGGCATGTGTCAGCGATATCGCTATGGCCGACCATCAAGCGCAGTTCGGTCTGCCGGAAACCAGCCTCGGTCTGCTGCCGGCGCAGATTGCGCCGTTCGTGGTGCAGCGCATCGGCCTGACCGAAACCCGCCGCCTGGCACTGACCGCTGCGCGCTTCGATGGCCATCAGGCCCGGCGGTTAGGGCTGGTGCATTTCGTCGAGCAGGATCCGCAGGCGCTGGCAGAACGACTCGACGAAGTGCTCGATCATGTTTTGTGCTGCGCGCCCGAGGCGAATGCGGCGACGAAAAAACTGCTGCTGGCCAGTGCCGGACAACCGTCGAGTGAATTGCTGGATGAAGCAGCGCGGTGGTTCAGCGAAGCGGTGACCGGGGCCGAAGGGATCGAGGGCACCATGGCTTTCGTGCAAAAACGTAAACCTGGGTGGGCCCCTTAAAAGCTTCGCGAGCAAGCCCGCTCCCACAGACGAAACGCATTCCAAATGTGGGAGCGGGCTTGCTCGCGAAGAGGCCAGCACCGACACCGCAAATTCCGAGGGAACAGCCATGCCCACCATCCACAAAATCCTGATCGCCAACCGCGGTGAAATCGCCTGCCGCATCCAGCGCACCGCCCAGGCCCTCGGCTATCGCACCGTCGCCGTATTCAGCGATGCCGACGCCGATGCCCTGCACGTGCAGATGGCCGACCAAGCGGTAAACATCGGCCCGGCAGCGGTGCAACAGTCCTACCTGAACATCCCGGCGATCCTCGACGCCGCACGCCGCAGCGGTGCCGATGCGATCCATCCCGGCTACGGTTTTCTCTCGGAAAACGCCGGCTTCGCCCGCGCCTGCGCAGAGGCAGGTCTGACCTTTATCGGCCCCAGCGCCGAGGCCATCGAGCTGATGGGCAGCAAGCGCCTGTCGAAAATCGCCATGCTCGACGCCGGCGTTCCCTGCATCGCCGGCTATCAAGGCGCAGCGCAAGACGACGCCACCTTGCTGCGCGAAGCCGAGCGCATCGGCTACCCGCTGATGATCAAGGCCAGCGCTGGCGGTGGTGGGCGCGGCATGCGTCTGGTGCACAACAGTGAAGAGTTGCCAGCGCAACTGCGCACCGCCCGCTCGGAGGCGCTGAACGGTTTCGGCAGTGATGAACTGATCCTCGAACAGGCGCTGATCGAACCACGACACGTCGAGGTGCAACTGTTCGGCGACCGCCATGGCAACCTGATCTACCTCGGCGAGCGCGATTGCTCGGTGCAGCGCCGCCATCAGAAAGTCATCGAGGAAGCACCCTGCCCGGTGATGACCCGCGAGTTGCGTCAGGCCATGGGCGAAGCGGCATTGAAGGCTGGTCGCGCGGTGAATTACGTCGGTGCCGGCACGGTCGAGTTTCTGCTCGATGCCGGTGGGCAGTTCTACTTTCTGGAAATGAACACCCGTCTGCAAGTCGAGCATCCGGTGACCGAGTTGATCACCGGGCAGGATCTGGTCGCCTGGCAATTGGCCGTCGCCGAAGGCCAGCCGCTGCCGCTGACTCAGGAACAGATCACGCTGAACGGCCACGCCATGGAAGTGCGTTTGTATGCCGAGGATCCGACACAGAATTTCCTGCCGCAGACCGGTCGTGTGCAGGCCTGGGAACCGGCAGTGAGTCCGGGCGCGCGGATCGATCACGGCTTGCGCGAAGGTCAGTCGATAAGCCCGTTCTACGACCCGATGCTCGGCAAACTTATTGCCCACGGCGCCACCCGCGAGGAGGCACGCCGCAAGCTGCTGCGCGCGGTGCAGGACAGTGTGCTGCTCGGCGTCCAGAGTAATCAGCGTTTGCTGGTCAGCCTGCTGCAACATCCGCAGTTCATCAGCGGCGAGTTCAGCACCGCGTTCATTGCTCAGCACTTCACTGACCACCCGTCTCTGCATGCTTACGCCCCCACCGCCGAGGAACTGGCCATCGCCGCCGTGCTGTTTTATCAGGCTGGCGCGCAGGCGCATCGAGCGCCGCTCAAGGGCTGGCGCAACAATGTCGGCGCACCGCTCGATTACCGCCTCGGGCTTGAACAGCAGGACTGGACCGTGCAAATGCTCGCTGGCAGCGATGATCGCTTCACCGTGAACGTGATGCAGCGCGCACTGGCGCTGACCGTCATCGATTGCGACGAGCGCGCGGTGACACTGGAAGTCGACGGCCTGCGCCAACGTCACGCCTACCGGATCGATGGCGAAGAACTCTGGCTGTTCACCCACCCCGGCAACCTGCGCCTGGAGGATCGAACTCATGCGCTGATCAGCAGTCAGAGCAGCGTCAGCTCCGGCACACTGAAAGCGCCGATGGACGGTGCCATCGTCGACGTGCTGGTCAGCGAAGGCAGCCCGGTCAGCAAGGGTCAGTTGCTGGTGGTGCTGGAGGCAATGAAAATGGAGCATCCGCTCAAGGCCGGCATCGACGGCGTGCTCAAGCGGGTGCAGGTCAAGGTCGGCGATCAGGTAAAAAATCGTCAGGTTCTGTTGCAGGTCGAGTGAGTCGCCAGGCGCAAACGCAAGGTTTGACTACGCTCTGATCTATCAGGACGCGTAAATCAGGAAACCTGCGATGCCCCATTGGCTGGTCATTGATCTGGAAGCCACCACAGATGAAGGTGGCTGGCCGGTTACGGAAATGGAAATCATCGAAATCGGCGCGACGCTGGTCGACCGTGCCGGTCGCGAGCAGGATCACTTTCAGCGCTTCGTCAAACCAACCCGGCGGCCGTTGCTGACGCCGTTCTGCCGTGAGCTCACGCACATCACCCAGGCCAACATCGACGCCGCGCAGCCGTTGAACGAGGTCTGGCCGGCCTTCGAACGCTGGCTCGGCCAACACCAGACGCGCCTCGAAGGCTGGGCCAGTTGGGGCGATTACGACCGCAAACAGTTGCTCCAGGAATGGCAGCGCCTGCAACTCGACAGCCTGCTGAGCCGGGTGCCGCACATGAACCTCAAGCAGCGCTTCGCCAAGGCCCGGCGCCTGGAGCGACCATTGGGGTTGAACGGCGCGCTGCAACTGGCCGGCATGCAGTTCAGCGGGCAACAGCACCGGGCGCTGGAAGATGCGCGCAATACCGCGCGGTTGTTGCCGTTGGTCTTGCCACTCTGAAGTCATGGCGAGAACTCGCCGGACACGCCCCGGGCAGGTGACGGCGCCAGGAGCCTTGTGCATACTGACCGGCCCTTTTTAACCCCTGTTTGCCCTTTTCGAGAGGAATCGCCCATGTTCAAAGTCAACGAGTACTTCGACGGCACCGTCAAGTCGATCGCTTTTGGCACCGCTGAAGGTCCGGCGACCATCGGCGTCATGGCCCCGGGCGAATACGAATTCGGCACCGCTCAGCGTGAAATCATGCACGTGGTCTCCGGCGCGCTGACCGTCAAACTGCCGGACAGCAGCGAGTGGGAAACCTTCGCCGCCGGAAGCCAGTTCAACGTTCCGGCCAACAGCAAGTTCCAGCTGAAAGTCGCCGTTGATAGCGCTTACCTGTGCGAATACCGCGGCTAAGTCCACGGTTTTTCCCGGTAAAAAAATGCCCGTGTCCATGGACACGGGCATTTTTCATTTCCGGCATCGGTTACTCGAGGATTTCCACCGGCATTCCGACTTCCAACTGACCATTGCTGTCATTGACCAGGTTCTGCCCGAACATCGCCCCATCGGCCTGCGCACGGTATTTCTGCAGGGTTGCCAGTGGTTCGCGATCAGCACTGCGTTCGCCGGTCTGCGGATCGATGGTGGTCAGAATGCAGCGCGAGCAAGGTTTCACCACGCGGAACTCGACATCACCGATGCGAATGCGCTTCCAGCCATCCTCGGCGAACGCCGCGCTGCCTTCGATCACCAGATTCGGCCGAAAGCGCAGCATCTCCAGCGGCCGTCCGACCTTTTGCACCAGATCCTCAAGTGACGCTTCGCCAATCAGCAATAGCGGGAAACCGTCGGCGAACGCGACCTGATCGTCCTCGCGGCCATAACCGGCCTGCGTCATGCGCGCGCGATCAAGGGGCACCTGCACCAGACGCGTCGGCTTGCCGATGAAATCGCTGACCCAACGGGCGGCATCATCACCCGCATCCGGAACCCGCAGGGTGTCACGCCAGATGGTCACACCGCGCAGGTCGGAATCGGCCTCGGGCAATGGCACGTCCAGCGCGGCAAGCCCGGGCGCGCTGAGGGTCAGACCGCCCTGCGCGTTCCACAACGCCGACAGCTGACTCATTTTCGCTTCGGCCCGCTGGGTCAGAAAGCGCCCGCTGGCCTCGTCCACGAGCATCCAGCGTCGGTCCCCTGCAAGGCCCAGTTTGTCCAGGCCAATCGATTGCAGAATCTCGGGTTTGCCGGATTTCAACGGGTAACGATAAAGCGCGCTCAGACGCAGCATGGCCAGCTCCCTGGTGGGCAAAAATGCCACCCTATACGAGCTTTATCGGCGAATCAAAGCCTGATGCACGCACCCGCAAAGATAGTTTGTGGCGAGGGGATTTATCCCCGATGGGGCGCGAAGCGGCCCCACTTGAATCAAGAAAGCGGGACTGCTGCACAGTCCATCGGGGATAAATCCCCTCGCTACAGGTTTTCGTCAGGCTGGCACTTCATCGAGCATCAGACGCTGACGCACCACGTCGACCAGTTTGTCCGGCTGGAACTTGGAGAGGAAGTTGTCGCAACCGACCTTCTTCACCATCGAGTCGTTGAAGCTGCCGGACAGCGAGGTGTGCAACACCACGTAAAGACCGCGCAGACGCGGATCGTTGCGGATCTCGGTGGTCAGACGATAGCCGTCCATTTCCGGCATTTCCGCGTCGGTGAACACCATCAGCAGCTTGTCGGTCATGTTCACGCCGGTATCGGCCCAGCCCTTGAGCATGTTCAGCGCCTTCAGACCATCACTGGCGATGTGCATCTTCACCCCGAGCTGGCCAAGGGTGTCACGCAATTGCGAGAGCGCGACGTTGGAGTCGTCCACCAGCAGCACTTCGCGACCACGGGCACGCTCCAGTACCGGATCGTCGAGCTTGTCGCGCGAAACCTTGGCGTTGTACGGGACGATTTCAGCGAGCACTTTCTCGACGTCGATGATTTCCACCAGTTGATCGTCAACCTTGCTGATCGCGGTCAGGTAGTGCTGGCGGCCAGCACTGGTCGGCGGCGGCAGAATCGCTTCCCAGTTCATGTTGACGATGCGATCCACACCACCGACGAGGAAAGCCTGCACCGAACGGTTGTACTCGGTGACGATAATGGTGCTGTTCGGGCCCGGCACCAGCGGGCGCATGCCGATCGCCTGAGACAGGTCGATCACCGGCAGCGTCTGGCCGCGCAGGTTGACCACGCCGCAGACAAACGGGTGACGCTGTGGCATCAGGGTCAGCTTCGGCAGTTGCAGAACTTCCTGAACCTTGAACACGTTGATCGCGAACAATTGGCGTCCGGCCAGTCGAAACATGAGAATTTCCAGGCGATTCTCACCCACCAGTTGCGTGCGTTGGTCTACCGTGTCGAGAATGCCGGCCATCAATGACTCCTGGGCTTGTTCTGATGAATTCATTACTAAGTGGGGTTATCGGCTGTTTATGGCGATTCTTGATCCCCACAAAATTCACCATCAAAATGCCACACACGGGCATTGATGTCACATTAACATCATGGTTTACTGACCCGGTGTTTTCATCTGCTGCATTCTCTTCTGGCGCGACCACAGTTTGCGCCACAGGTTCCCGTGTGTAAGGGAATCCCCTAGGAACAATCAGGCCCAACCTGATGTTCGCAATATCCAATAGCCATTAATGTGACGCCATTCTCATTGCATGAACGGAGTCAGGCTATTGTGTGCGATCGCAGGTCAGTGGAACCCCACCCTCTGGAAAACCTCAGCCAGTGCACTTGCACGGTGGGGCGCGATCTCCCGACGATCCACGAACGTCGACACACACGGCATTCCCTCATCAGACAAGACGCTGTGGAGATAAGCATGCCAATCGACCGTAAAGACTGGGCGCAACGCTTTCCCGAATTTCTCGTCGAAGCTGAAACACTCCTGGCCAAGTCCGAAGAGTGCCTGAGCCACCTGCAATTGATCAGCAACGACAAGGACGCCATCGACTGCATGCGCAATACCCTGCTCAAGCTCGCGAGCCGGGCTGAAGCGCTGGCACTGGAAGCAATCTCCGAGTTTTCCCTGCATATTCACAGCCTGCTCGACGCTGCGCCGGATCACATCGATCTGCACGCACAGGCGCTGAATGCGCTGCAGGACTGTTTCACCTTGATGGCCTGGCAGATCGAACTGGTCGATCACAACACCGGCCAGTTGAGCCTGGATGGCAGCGAACAAACTTCACTGATCGAAGCCTTCGCGTTTCAGGTCGGTCAAAGCCAGTTCAAGCCACCACACCCAACCCGGCCGCTTCCGCTTTTGTCTTACTCTGAGCGTCAGGCCTGATTCGCAGCATTCAACGCGTAAATCCAGGCTGAACATCGGAATCGCTGAATGTCGCAATTGAATAGTTCATACCTGCCAGCGACAATTCGAATTAAATAATCACACCTGACCCCAGCGGATATTTTGCCGCGACCTCAGGGTTTGCCTGTGTCTGCGTAACGATCAACTTCGCACCGCACGGATCTCTATCAAGCACAATAAAGCGACATTTTCCATAATGGAACTCACGTCCAACATGGCGTATTTCCTGACTCGTTGGACATATATGGCAAACGCGACCAACGGTATCTTAAGTGGTATTATGCCGACCGTTAGTTGCTTTCAACTAATGGCACAGTGATTCAGCGACTGTCATCCATCGAACTTGATGGTCGAATATCGTTCACTGTACTTCGTTAAAATCAATAACATAATTGACAGCATTTTCAGACAGAGATCCGCCAGCCACCGGCCGGTCTGCCCGTAGCGAACATCCATTGGCTCCATCCGTTATGTACGCCAGCCTCAAGTCAATCATCAAATGGCCACCGTCCCGGGAAAATGCACGCCGGTTCACACTCATTTTGAGTGTGGTCGCCGCCATTGGCAGTCTGCTGACCTACGGATTGTCTGCTCCGCTCTCACTGGGCCTGCTGCTGTTGAATATTGCCGCCACTGCTTGTGTCTGGGTGCAATACCGGCTGTCACGCAAATCGATCAAGTTTCAGCCTCAGGAACTCGCCGACCGTTTGCTGGAAGTCCAGGAAAACGAACGCCACCGTCTCAGCCGTGAACTGCACGACGACATCGGTCAGTTACTGACAGCGGCCAAGCTGCAAAGTGAATGGCTGAAAAGACGCCTGCCACCCGACTCGCAAGAGCAATGCTCGACACTCTGCGACACCCTTGAAGAAACGCTCAACAAGGTGCGCGATGTCTCCGCCATTCTCAACCCGCGCCAACTGACCAGCCTCGGCCTGGAAGCCAGCCTGCGTGCGCATTTGCTCAAGACGCTGGCCAACACGTCGGTGCACTGGAGCCTCGATTGCCAGCAGCGGCTCAACGGCATTCCGGAAGAAATGGCGGTCGCCGCTTTCCGCATTACTCAGGAAGCGGTGACCAACATTCTGCGTCACGCGCAGGCCAGCAACCTGTTGATCCGCGTGCAACGCCTGCCACAAGGGCTGACGCTGCTGATCAGCGACGATGGCCAAGGCTTTGCGCCTGCCGCGGATCCAGGTCGGGAAGGACAACGCGGCATGGCCGGGATGGCCGAAAGGATCGAACAGTTGGGCGGTACGCTGAACGTCATCAGCGAACCGGGCAAAGGCACTCAAATCGAAGCACTGTTCCCCTGGGCGCCCCGTGCACTCGAACGGGCCAGTACGAATAAGGTTATGCGTTGACTTGTAACTTACTTCTGGTGGATGACCACTCGCTGATCAGGGCCGGCGTGCGCGCTCTGGTGCTCGACATTCCCGGTTACGCAGTCGTTGGCGAAGCCAGCGATGGCTCGCAACTGCTCGAAATGGTCGAGCAACTGGCACCCGATATCGTATTGCTGGATATCTCGATGAGGGAAACCGGTGGCCTGGAAGCCCTGCAAAGGCTCAAGCGCGTAAGGCCACATAGCAAGGTGCTGATTCTGTCGATGCATACCGATCCGGCGCTGATCATGCAGGCGCTGGAATGCGGCGCGCACGGCTATCTGCTCAAGGACACCACGGCCACCGAGCTTGAACATGCCCTGGAAGCCCTGCGCAACAACGAACGCTATCTGAGCCCGGCGATCGCCCATACCGTAATCAATCAGGCGCTGACCCGCACCCAGAAAAACCAGCCCGAGGTGGCCGACTCGCACAACCTGACGGCACGTCAGCTGGAAATCCTGCGGTTGATCGTGCGCGGTAAATCCACCCGGGAAATCGCCAACGGCCTGGGCCTGAGCATCAAAACCGTCGAAACCCACCGCTCGCAGATCATGAAACGCCTGCAGATCTACGACGTGGCGGGTCTGGTGCTGTTCGCGGTGCGCGAACAGATCATCAGTCTGGACGACTGATCAAGCACGCGCCGCCCAACAGCGGCGAATGCTCCGGCAAATGCACCTGCAAGGCGGCGGGGCGCGCCTCGAAACGCAGGCTGTCGCCCTCCAGCGGCTCGCCGTCAAGGTTGATGCTCAGCCCCTCCGCGACCTTGATTTCAACCCAGGGCAAACGGGCCCGGACAAACATACTGTCGAGGCCGAAGCCGTCGCTGAGCAGATTCTTCAGCGTGCCCACCAACTCCTGTGGCGCCGGCAGAATACTGATGTCCAATAGACCATCGTCCGCCAGTGCCTGCGGGCACAAGACGTGTCCGCCGCCCGCCTGACGACCGTTACCGATACCCAATGCGAGCAGCTCGCCACTCCAGTGAAAGTCCGGCCCTTGCAGTTCGCCGTAGGCCGCGTGCAGCTCACTGAAGCGCGACAAACCAGTGAACAGATAAGCGGCCCCGCCGAGCACTTTTTTCAGATCTTCAGAGGTATTGGCCGTGACCTGACTGCCGAAACCACCCGTCGCCATGTTCAGGAAAATCTGCCCCCCGACTTCGCCCAGGTCAATCTTGCGCGGTGGCACGTCGAGCATTTCCAGCGCCTCGGCCGGTTCCAGCGGGATCCCCGCCGCGCGGGAAAAATCGTTGGCCGTTCCTAGCGGCAACAGCACCAGACTGGCCTCATCCGGATGCGCGGCAAGCGCTTCGGCGATATCGCGCAACGTGCCATCTCCGCCTCCGGCGATGATCTTCCGATAGCCGCCCGCCAGAGCTTCTTCCACCAGACGCTGAGCGTCACCGGCCTCCCAGGTCAGCCGTACAGCCAACTCCCAGCCCTGCTTGCGTTTGCTTTCGACGGCGGCGCGCACCGCCTCATTGAGTGCCTGCTTGCCATGCAGAATCAACAGCGCCCTGCGTTCACTCATATCGGTCACTCCCCACGATTGAATCGGTGTGAAACATCTTGACCACTGGCGCAGGCAAAAAAGCCATGGCAGCACCATTTAATTCAAGCGAATGACCTGTCGCGTCCTACGCGACGGTATTTTTTCTTACAACATGTGAGGAATCGGCTCAATTGACCGGACACGCTCCTTGATTCACCTTGTGCAGGTGGTATCAATTTTCGAATTTAACAACACAAGGATGTGCAGGTAATGATTGGATACACCCTCGGAACTGATGACAGTCTGGATGACGGCAAGGCCAGTGTGCTTGCGATTGGAACAGCCGATGGACATTTCCATGCCAAGCCATGAAGCCAGAATTGCAAATAGCCCGGTTGCCCCTCTGGACGAAAGTCGCGCCAGTCACAAATCCGATTTCAGAAAGAATGCCAGAACCGCTGGAGAGGTAGATATGGAACCGCGCGTGACCGAGCTGGAAACCCACCTCAAATACATTCGTCGGGATATGGACGAAGTCCGCGCGGATGTTAAGACCATCAAGCACCGTCTCGCCTATTCGGCGGGTGCAACGGCGGTGGTCCTGGGACTGCTGGGATGGGTTGCCAACAGCCGGTTCGATCAGTTGGTCACACTGATGAGCCATTGACAGGGACATGCAGGCATCGACGCAGTATCGGTCGAGCCTGCAATGACCAGGCGCGAATCAGCCGAGCAGGTCGCTCAGGGGGATGAACCCGACCTCATCGCCCTCCACCAGCGTGCGGCCTTCCAGCACTTCTACCAAACCATCCGCCCAGGCCGCGCTGCGCAGCACACCGGAGCTTTGATTGCGGTAGATGATCGCCCGCCCTAGCTCGAGGCGACCGCGCAGATATTCGCGACGATTGCCGGCCACAGGCCAGACAAAACCTGCCGGAACCGTAAACTTCAGAGGTTCGACATCTTGGACGCCCTGACGCCGCAACAAGTAGGGCCGCGTGAGCAGAGCAAAGGTCACCAGCGTCGAAGCGGGGTTGCCCGGCAGGCCGATCACCGGCACCTTGCGAAAATGGCCAACTGTCAGCGGTTTGCCCGGTTTGATGGCCAGTTTCCACAGCGCCAGCTCGCCCTCTTCCCGCAATGCGATGCCAAGAAAATCCGCCTCGCCGACCGACACGCCTCCAGTCGAGAGAATCAGGTCGACATCCTGCAAGTCGCCAAGGCGCGCCCGCGTGGTCGCCAGATCATCCGGAAGAATACCGGCATCGATCACTTCACAACCCAGGCGCTGCAACCAACTGCACAACACCACCCGATTGCTGTTGTAAATCTGCCCCGCTCCCAACGGCTGACCCGGCTCGACCAGTTCATCGCCGGTGGACAGCACCGCCACTCGAACCTTGCGTACCACATTCAGCCCGGCACATCCCAGCGAAGCCGCCAGACCTTGTTCGATCGGTCCCAGTCGGGTACCTGCCGCCAGGATCAACTCACCAATGGTGGTTTCTTGCCCCTTCGGACGAATGTTCTGGCCGACGCTGATGGTTTCGATGAAGCGCACGCTGCCGTCGTCCTGAACCTCGGCGTTCTCCTGCATTTCCACGCAATCGGCCCCGGCTGGTACTGGCGCACCAGTGAAAATCCGCGCACAGGTACCAGGTTTCAAGGGCTCTGGCGCTTGCCCGGCAAAGACTTTCTGGCTGACCGGCAGTGGTGCACCAGTCCAGTCCGCCAGATTCAGGGCATAACCATCCATGGCGCTGTTTGGCCAGGGCGGCAGATCCAGGGTCGAAATCAGGTCTTCGGCCAGCACCTGCCCCTCGACCTCGGCCAATGGCAGAAACTCGCGCTCGACAATCGGCGAGGCTTCAGCCATTTGCAGCAGGCGAGCCAACGCTTGCTCGACAGGCATCAGGCTGCCGGTCTTGCCCGGCTTACCCACGGGATTCACAAGGCGCCGCCTGCTTCAGGTGAGGGACGAAGTTGCATGGGCGATGCCGCGAATCCAGCTGTTCGGCGAGAATGCCGTCCCAACCGGTGCGCACCGCATTGGTCGAACCTGGCAGGCAGCACACCAGCGTGCCATTGGCCAGACCGGCCAATGCCCGCGACTGCACGGTCGAGGTACCGATATCAGCCACCGAAATCTGCCGGAACAACTCACCAAACCCGTCAACCTGCTTGTCGAGCAGACAAGCTACGGCTTCAGGCGTGCTGTCGCGCCCGGTGAAACCGGTGCCGCCGGTAATCAACACCACCTGCACCACGTCCTCGGCAATCCAGTGGGCAACTTGCGCACGGATCTTGTACAGGTCATCTTTGAGCAAGACCCGCTCGGCCAAGCGGTGACCGGCAGCGGTCAGGCGGTCGACGAAGACCTGGCCTGAGGTGTCGGTTTCCAGGGTTCGGGTATCGCTGACAGTCAGCACCGCAATGTTCAGCGGCGCAAAAGGTACATCGGCCTTGGCTTTCATTAGGCTCGTCCAGTTGTAGGAGAAACAGCCCGGTGTTATATCACAGCGCCTGAATTTTTCGCCGCCCCGCTGGAGAGCTGCCATGACCTCGAATACGCCATTGCCACCCTGCTCCATTCTGCTCCTGGCAGGCGGACGCGGCCAGCGCATGGGCGGCCAGGACAAAGGGCTGGTCGAATGGCAGGGTGAGCCGCTGATTGCGCATCTGCAGCGCAAGGTGCGAGCGCAGACCGACGATCTGATCATCTCCTGCAATCGCAATCACGAGCGTTATGCCGCCTACGCCGATCAGTTGGTCAGCGATGAGGTAGGCGATTTTCCTGGTCCGCTGGCCGGCATCCTCGCCGGACTCAGGGTCGCCCGCCGCCCACACCTGCTGGTCTTGCCCTGCGATGTGCCGCGAATCGACGCCGCGCTCTTGCAGGACATGCGTGAGACCGCCGGCCAGTTTCCTGAAAAACCTTTAATGTTGCGGCACGACGACCATTGGGAACCCCTGCTGTGTGTGATTCCCGTCACCCTGTTGCCCGCCTTCGAAACCGCGTGGAACGCCGGTGAACGCAGCCCCGGCCGGGTCATGCGCAATCTCGGCGCGACTGCCCTGCAATGCCCGGACAATGACCCGCGACTGGCCAACCTGAACACCCCCGAACTGTTAAATACGCATAACACTGTGTCAGACTGACAGCATTCAAGGAACTCTCACGCCTTGTATACGTCTCAAGCTCAGTAACCAAAAGTATTCCCATTCGGAGACACACCCATGACTCAACGGACCCTCGCCACTTTCATGCTCGCACTGGGCCTGGCTACCCTCGCTGGTTGCTCCTCGCCAACAGTGCTCACCTTGAATGACGGTCGCGAAATCCAGGCCGTCGACACCCCGAAATACGATGAAGATTCGGGCTTCTACGAGTTCAAGCAACTGGACGGCAAAGAGACCCGCATCAACAAGGATCAGGTTCGCACCGTTAAAGAGCTGTAAGCTTTACGTCGATACCGGATACAGAAAAGCCCGCATCAATGCGGGCTTTTTCATGGGCGCTGGAAAGTAGATGGCGTCACCACTGCAGGGTGATCCGGCTCTCGAATTCACGATCCTCACCGGTCACCGGGTCGACAAACCGCAGCCCCTGCGCCAGCAGCTTGAGCGGATTGGCGTAATCATCCTCAACGTCTTTCAGCACATCCGGGTAAAACGGATCATTGCAGATACTCGCTCCCAGCGCGGTCATGTGTACCCGCAACTGATGCTTCTTGCCGGTCACCGGGTACAGGCCGTAGCGCCACAGATCGCCGTTCTTTTCCCGGACTTCCACCGCAGTTTCCGTATTGGCGACGCCTGGCCCTTCCTGCATGCGGAAAAACGGTTCGCCATCGATCAGGCGACTTTTGTGCACGAGGGGAAATTCCAGCTCCGGCAGCGCACGGGCAATCGCCTCATAGCGCTTGTCGATCTGCCGGGTCGGGAACAACGACTGATAGGCCGAACGGGTCTGCGGATTGGCCGAGAAGATCACCAGCCCCGCCGTATGCCGGTCAATGCGGTGCAGTGGAACCAGATGCGGGTTGTCGAGGCGGCGGATCAGACGACGCAGCAACGTCTGCTCGACGTACTCGCCGGCCGGCGTCACCGGCAGGAAGTGCGGCTTGTCCGCCACCACCAGATGCTCGTCCGCATACAGGATCGATTCGAGCAACGGGATCGGCTTTTCATCCGGCACTTCACGGAAGTAGTGAATGCGCAGACCTTCCTTGTACGGCAGATCCAGCGCAATCGGCTGTCCCTGCCCATCCAGCACCCGGCCCCGGGCGATCCGGTCCAGCCATTGCTCGCGACTGATCGCACTGAAATGCTCACACAGGCAATCAAGGACGGTAGGCCAACTCCCCGGAGGAAGGTAAAGGGTGCTGGCCTGATTCTGCGCAGCGCAAAACGTTGGTGTGGACATACGGAAATTCGAACCCTCAATGCAGGTCGGTATTATCCAACACTGAGCGATACGAACCTAGCGCCGATTCCACCACCCGCCTCAGGCCGGAATCGACTTGAGCGCGGCGGCTTCGGTGAATTCCTTGAGCCAGCGCAGCACATCGACCGCCTCCCAGCGTCCCGGGTCATACAACGCATAGAGCAGGCCCTGATAACCGACCACATCCAGTTGCTTGTGATAACCGGCACGCTGGAACAGCGCCTCGATCTCGGCAAAACAGGTGTTGAAATGCAATTTGTTGAAAGGCGTCTTGCCCTCCGTGACCAGCCCGTCCAGGCGCAGCTCGAGGACCGCCTCGCGCACCACGTCAACCGACATCCGGTTCACGCTGTTCTTCAACTGTTCGACATTGACCACGGTTCGTCCCTCTGACTGCCGGATTCACCTGCTCAAGTGATGAAAAGCAGCAGGCCCACCCAATTACTGTATGCACATACAGTAACCGAATAATCCGCAAAGTGCCAAGGGATGGATAACGGTCGCGACCGGCGGAAGACAGGGGCATGCCACCGGGAAATAGCTCAGCGCAGGAAGGCCACCACCTGATCGGCACTGAAAGGCCAGCTCAGCTCCGCGCCGGTGTCAGTTCGGCGCAGTACCGGAATCCGCAGGCTGTAAGCCTCGAACCAGGATTCATCGTCAGCAATATCCACCAGTTCGACCAGCAGACCATGCTCGACAAACGGCATCAACTCGGCCTCTGCCACCTCACACAAATGGCATCCCAAGGTGCCGAACAACTGACATTCAGGAAGCATGATCGCTCAACCGGAAAAATGAGCGTTCATTCTAGGCCTGCCTCGAAAACCCGTCGAGCCGCTGTCGCCCAAAGGTCCGAACACGACAACCCGTACGCAAAACCCTGACGCAAATCAGTCCACAGAAAAGCCAATCAGGCCATGCTCCCGCGCTTTTTGCCTCTACGCTTGAGAGGCCTGAACCTGATATCGGAGCGTCTTGTGTTTGCCAACCTGCTGATCATCCTCGCCTCATCCCTGGTGATGATTGCCCTGTTTCGCCGTCTGCGCTTGCCGCCGGTGCTGGGCTACCTGTGCGTAGGCTTGTTGGTAGGACCAACTGCATTCGACTGGATCAACGAGAGCGAGCACCTGCCGGACGTGGCCGAACTGGGCGTAGTGTTTCTGCTGTTTTCGCTGGGCCTGGAGTTTTCCCTGTCGAAAATGATCGCGCTGCGCCAGGTGGTGTTTCGCCTGGGCAGTCAGCAGGTGTTGCTCAGTACGGCGTTACTGGGATTGGTGCTGATCCTGCTGGGCATGCCGGTGACCCCGGCCCTGCTGCTTGGCGCAGGGCTGTCATTGTCATCGACGGCGATTGTCACCAAGGAGTTGAGCAGCCTGGGCGAAGTGTTCAGCAGTCACGGGCAGAACGCTGTCGGGGTTCTGCTGTTTCAGGATGTGGTCGCGGTGTTGTTGCTGACCCTGGTGCCGGTGTTCGCCGGCAGCAGCGAACAGGCCTGGTACTGGGCGCTGCCGCTGACGCTGGTGAAGACCGTGGTGCTGTTTTTCGGTCTGCTGCTGGCCAGCCGCTGGTTGTTGCCACGGTTGTTTCATGAAGTGGCGGCCTCGCGCTCGGCGGAATTGTTCGTCCTGCTGGCGCTGGTGATTGTGCTGCTGACCGCCTGGCTGACGCACCTGCTGGGCCTGTCCCCTGCCCTCGGCGCTTTTCTGGCCGGCATGCTGCTGGGCGAGAGCCACTATCGCCATCAGATCGAAGCCGATATCCGGCCGTTTCGCGACATCCTGCTCGGGGTGTTTTTCGTCAGCATCGGCATGCTGATCGATCTGCAATTGTTCGTCAGCCACAGCCTGTTGATTCTCGGCCTGACCCTCGGCCTGATGCTGATCAAAGGCACAATCGTCGCGCTTTTGGTGAAGTGGCGCGGCAGCGATCACGAAACTGCCTGGCGCAGCGGCCTGGCCCTGGCGCAAGGCGGGGAATTCTGCTTTGCGTTGATGGCGCAGATGCAGCAAAACCGCATGCTGCCTGACGAGCTGGGCGGTCTGCTGCTGGCGGCGACGTTCTGCTCGATGTTGCTGACCCCGCTGTTGCTGCGCGGGGCACCGAAAATTGCCCTGCGCCTGCATCGCAAGCCGAATCAGGAGGCGCAGCTCGAGGAGATCAGTGCACTCAACGCCGACCTCGACCAGCATGTGGTGATTTGCGGCTACGGGCGGGTTGGCCAGTCCATCGGCCGTTTCATGCGCAATGCCAATCAACCTTACATCGCACTGGACAACGACCCGGTGCGAATCCAGGAAGCCTCCGTCAGCGAAAGCAATGTGCATTACGGCGACTCGTCTCGCGCCGACCTGCTGATTGCCGTCGGATTGCTGCGCGCGCGGCTGGTGGTGATCGCAGTGGATCAAAGCGAGGTTACCCTGCGAATCCTTGAGGAGGCACGCCGCCACAATGATCAGGTGCCGATTCTGGTGCGCACCCGCGACGATAGCCAACTGACGGAACTCAAGGCCGCCGGCGCCACCGAAGTGGTGCCGGAGCTATTGGAATCAAGCCTGATGCTCGGCTCTCACGCCTTGATCATGCTCGGTCTGCCAGCACGTCAGGTACAAGAGCGAGTCGATCAGGTGCGCAGTGACCGTTATCGTCTGCTGCACGGTTTGTACCGCGGCGCCGACGATGAGGAAACCTAATCCTGACTCACCGCGCCGATCTTGTGCAGCGACAGATCGGCGCCGTAATACTCTTGTTCCTGACTCAGGCGCAGGCCGTGCAAGGCCTTGATCACGCCGTAGACGATGAATCCGCCGATCAGCGCGACCACTACACCCAGCGCAGTGCCGATCAACTGACTGATCACGCTGACACCCCCAAGACCGCCGAGCGCAGTCTGGCCGAAGATGCCGCAAGCGATCCCGCCCCACACCCCGCACAAACCGTGCAACGGCCACACACCGAGCACATCATCGATGCGCCACTTGACCTGCGCGGCGGTAAAGCACCAGACAAACAGTGCACCGGCAATCGCGCCAGTCACCAGAGCACCCACCGGGTGCATCAGGTCGGAACCGGCGCAGATCGCCACCAGCCCGGCCAGCGGGCCGTTGTGCAGGAAGCCCGGGTCGTTACGTCCGACAATCAATGCCGCCACCGTGCCGCCGACCATGGCCATCAGCGAGTTGACCGCCACCAGACCGCTGACGCCCTGCAAGGTTTGCGCGCTCATCACGTTGAAGCCGAACCAGCCGACAATCAGAATCCACGAGCCCAGCGCCAGAAACGGAATGCTCGACGGCGCGAACGCCACCAGCCGCCCTTCGCGATAACGGCCGTTACGCGGGCCGAGCAGCAAAACCGCCGCCAGTGCCAGCCAGCCGCCCATGGCGTGCACCACCACGGAACCGGCGAAATCATGGAATGCCGCACCAAAACGTGCCGTCAGCCAGGCCTGCAGACCGAAGTTGCCGTTCCAGATCATGCCCTCGAAAAACGGGTAGATGAACGCCACGATCAGCGCCGTCGCACACAACTGCGGAACGAAGCGCGCGCGCTCGGCAATGCCGCCGGAGATGATCGCCGGAATCGCCGCAGCAAACGTCAGCAGGAAGAAAAACTTCACCAGACCGTAACCGTGATCGGCACTCAGCACCGCAGCCGGTTGCATGAAGGTCACCCCATAGGAGATCCAATAGCCTATAAAGAAATAGGCCAGCGTCGAAACGGCAAAGTCGCTGAGGATCTTCGACAGTGCGTTGACCTGGTTTTTCTGGCGCACCGTGCCGACTTCGAGGAAAGCGAAACCGGCGTGCATCGCCAGCACCATCACCGCACCGATCAGAATGAACAACGTGTTGGAGCTGTGAACCAGCGTGTCCACAGCGCTTTGCAGATTTTCCATAAAGAGGCAGACCTGAAGGCTAAAAAGGCACCAAAGCGGTTCGCGCGAACAATTCATGCACCAAGTTGCGACCTGACGGCCTGCGCAGTGAAGCTGCGATGAACCGCTTTGGCGCACAAGGTCGATGTCCTGACACGAACCAGGATTATTTGAGGTAAGGTTTTGCTGCATGTACGCCCGCCAACAGCGCACGAGGGCAGCAGGACGCACCACGACATAGCAAAAGCTGTACCAGTCATTTGTACTGAACCTTCGCGCAAGGCTCATACTCGAACGCTTCAGACGTCACTTACGGAGATCCACCCATGGCCAGCATCAAGGCAAAGACTGCTCAAGAAATCCTGATGAACGACTTCCAGACTCTGGTCGCCGACACCGAACGGTTGCTCGAGCACACCGCGACTCTGGCGGGCGATCAGGCCGATGAGCTGCGCGAACAGATCCATGACAGCCTGCTGCGCGCTCGGGAAACCCTGAAACTGACCGAAGACACGCTGCGTGATCGTGGCCAGGCGGCGGTCACCGCCACCGAAGATTACGTATCGGCCAACCCTTGGCAGTCGGTGGGCATCGCCGCCGGCGTGGGCTTTCTGATTGGCCTGCTGGCCACTCGGCGCTGATCATGTCGATCGGCGAATCCGGCCTGGGGTCGGGCACCTCCTCTTCCACGCGGCGTCTGGGCGCCGCTGTTCTCGGCTTGCTGCACAGCCATGTCGAACTGTTCGGCATCGAATTGCAGGAGCAGAAAGCACGCACCGTCAGCCTGTTGCTGTTCGCAGGCCTGGCACTGGTGTTTGCCCTGCTGTTGCTGGTTGGTCTGTCGACGCTGGTGCTGATCGTGTTCTGGGATACCTATCGTCTGGCAGCGATCATCGGCCTTTGCGTGTTCTACACCCTGGCCGCCGCTTTTTGCGGTTTACGTCTCAAGGCAGCAGTCTTCGATGAATCCTCGCCCTTCCACGGTACGCTGGAAGAATTGGCCAATGATCGGGAGCGCCTGCTGCCATGAGCCTGCCTGAACTGCCACACAACAGCTCGCGCCGGGAAATGCGCAAGGCGTTGATCCGCCTGCGCATGGAAATGCATCGCCAGGAAATCCGCCACGAAGCCGGGCAAGTGCTGCAACCCTTGCAGCGCATGCGCGGCATGACGCAAAGCCTGCAAGGCGGCTTCGGCATCAAGCACGCGCCGCTTTGGGGCGTGGCCGCCGTCACCCTGCTGGGCTTCATCACCGGCAAAGGCGCGAAAAGCGGTGGCGTCGGCGGGCTGACCCGGCTGATACGTCTGGGGACCAGCCTCGGGCCACTGATCAAACTGGTCATGCAGAGTTCGGGCAAACGCTAAGCCGGCGCATCTGGCTGCATTCTTGCAACATCCGCGGGATTGAACCTCTGCAACACGAGGTTCAATCCCGCGTGCCTACCCGGTCGGCGGGTTCATCCAGAACAAGAACGACTAAGGAGGCCCCGTGATCGACGGGCAACCGCTCGCCTGCTTTCAACCTTTCATCGATACCGCCACCGGGCGTATTGCAGGCGTCGAAGCACTGGGTCGCCTGCGCCAGCCTGACGGCCAACTGGCCTCGGTCGGGCCGTTGTTCGCCGACCCACGCACACTCGCCATCGCCCTGCGCCGCCTCGACCGACAGATTCGAGAGAACGCCCTGAGTCGACTGCATGAAGCACCCGCCGAGTGGTTTCTCAGCCTGAACATGTCGCCGCGCTGGATCAGTCGCCTGCGCGCCGATCAACCGCTGCCCAGCCTCAAGCAGATGCTGCGCCACGGCGTCGATCCGCAACGCATAGTATTCGAGATCACTGAACTGGGCGGCAATGGTCAGCGCCTGGCCGAAGTGGTCGCGCGCTATCGCGAGGCCGGTGCACGCATCGCTATCGATGACTTCGGCGCCGGTTACTCGCAGCTCGATCGGGTGCTGGCGTTGCAGCCGGACATTCTCAAACTCGACATGCGCCTGTTTCAGGCTGCCGCACTGGGCGGGCCGAGCAGTGACGTGGTCAAGGCACTGGCGCAAATGGCCGAGAAGACCGGCTGCTGGATCATCGCCGAAGGCGTGGAAACCGAGGCCCAGCTCAATTTCGCCCTGGAATGCGGTTCGCGCTACGTTCAGGGTTTCCTGTTCGCCCGGGCGCAGGAGGCGTTTTATCCGACCGACGCCTTCGTGCAGCGCTTCGCCGAATTGCGCCAGCGTTACGTGCGGCAGAAACTGGCCGAACGCGGGCGCCTGATGCAGATGCGCCAGCAACTCGGCGAACTGATGGCGATCCTCCAGAGTTGGGCTCAGGCCCACGCGCCGCTGAGTGCGCTGCCGCAACTCGAAGCCTTTCCGTGGTTGCTGCGGTTCTACCAATGCGACCGTCACGGCACCCAACTCACGCCCAACCTCGAATGGCGCAACAACGGCTGGGTCGCCGATAACCGCTATCTGGGCCACAACTGGTCATGGCGTCCGTACTTCTATCATTTGCTCGCCGAAGGCTGGGAGGAGCGGCGCCTGACCCTGTCCAGCACCTATCGCGATGCCACCAGCAACCAGTATTGCCTGACCGCCGGGCAGTTCTTCGATAACGGCGAGCGCCTGCTGTTGATCGATATCGATGCCGCAGGCCTGTAGTTCCGCTTGCAGGTGCGGGCCTGAACCGGGAAGCTAGGGCAACAGTCATCCCAGTCACCGACGGAGAGAACCAGCCTTGGATTGGCAGACCCTGCTCAACCGCGAACGCCTTGGAAAACCGCTGCACAGCCCGCAAGAGCTGGGCCGCAGCCCGTTCCACAAAGACCATGACCGCATCATCTTCTCCGGCGCCTTCCGCCGTCTGGGGCGCAAGACCCAGGTGCATCCGGTATCGAGTAACGACCACATCCACACCCGTCTGACCCACTCGCTGGAAGTCAGCTGCGTCGGGCGCTCGCTGGGCATGCGCGTCGGGGAAACCTTGCGCAGCGCCCTGCCCGACTGGTGCGACCCGAGCGATCTGGGCATGGTCGTGCAGTCGGCCTGCCTGGCCCATGACATCGGCAACCCACCGTTCGGGCATTCCGGTGAAGACGCGATTCGTCACTGGTTCCAGCAAGCAGCCGGGCGTGGCTGGCTCGACGCAATGAGCGAAGCCGAGCGCGCTGACTTCCTCAATTTCGAGGGCAATGCGCAAGGTTTCCGCGTGCTGACTCAGCTTGAGTATCACCAGTTCGACGGCGGCACCCGCCTCACTTACGCGACCCTCGGCACCTATCTGAAGTATCCGTGGACCGCGCGCCACGCCGACTCGCTGGGCTACAAGAAACACAAGTTCGGCTGCTATCAGAGTGAACTGCCGCTGCTGGAGCAGATCGCCCACAAGCTCGGCCTGCCGCAACTGGAAGACCAGCGCTGGGCGCGCCACCCATTGGTGTACCTGATGGAGGCCGCCGACGACATCTGCTATGCGCTGATCGACCTCGAAGACGGCCTGGAAATGGAGTTGCTGGAGTACGCGGAAGTCGAATCGCTGCTGCTCGGTCTGGTGGGAGACGATCTCCCGGAAACCTATCGCCAGCTCGGCCCGCAGGATTCGCGTCGACGCAAACTGGCGATCCTGCGCGGCAAGGCTATCGAGCACCTGACCAATGCCGCTGCCCGGGCATTCGTCGAGCAACAGGATGCGCTGCTGGCCGGCACCCTGCACGGCGACCTGGTGGAACACATGCACGGCCCGGCCAAACGCTGCGTACTGAACGCCAAGGACATCGCCCGCAAGAAGATCTTCCAGGACAAGCGCAAGACGCTGCATGAAATCGGCGCCTATACCACGCTGGAAATCCTCCTCAACGCATTCTGCGGCGCAGCGCTGGAGCAACATGGCGGTCGCACGCCATCGTTCAAGAGCCGCCGTATCCTCGACCTGCTGGGCAACAACGCGCCGGATCCCCATGGCCCGTTGCACACCTCGTTTCTGCGCATGATCGACTTTATCGCCGGGATGACCGACAGCTACGCCAGTGACATGGCGCTGGAAATGACCGGACGTTCCAGCCACTGACAGCAAACGTTGCTCAACCGGGTCGGCAACTGCCCGGTTGAGCGATGCCCGATTGAACCGGTTCTTTGGTCTAAGGCGAATGGATCGACTGAAAGGTAAATCCGTTTAACAACCAACTGCGCAAACAAGAGCTTGTTTATTCAAGGCTCTACAAGCAACTTAAAACATTCAGATAAACAAAACAGCTCAACACTTCCTTACGCGACACAGAGTTTGATCGTAGTCAGTTTCCTTTTAGTGCGTAGGACTAATCCTATATTGCCGCAACAGCCACGGGAGTTCATGCGGCAGCTCATTTATCTGAGCTAAGGTGCGCCCTTTATTCGCGCACGTATGGGATTTGATTATGAACTCCGTTTTTATTGTCGATGATCACCCCGTCATCCGGCTTGCCGTTCGAATGCTGCTCGAGCATGAAGGTTACAAGGTCGTCGGCGAAACCGATAACGGGGTCGATGCCATGCAGATGGTCCGCGAATGCATGCCCGACCTGATCATCCTCGATATCAGCATACCCAAACTCGACGGCCTGGAAGTTCTCGCCCGTTTCAACGCCATGGGTACTCCGCTCAAGACCCTGGTATTGACGGCGCAATGCCCGACGCTGTTCGGCATTCGCTGCATGCAGTCCGGCGCATCCGGTTATGTCTGCAAAGAGGAAGACTTGAGTGAACTGGTCAGTGCGATCAAGGCGGTACTTTCCGGTTACAACTATTTCCCAAGCCAGGCATTGAATCCGGTACGCATCGATGACGTACGTTTTGCCGAGCTGGAGTTATTCAAATCCGTCAATGACCGCGAGCTGATGGTCTTGCAATTATTCGCCCAGGGACGCACCAACAAGGAAATAGCCAAGGGCATGTTTCTCAGTAACAAGACAGTCAGTACCTACAAGAAACGCCTGATGCAAAAACTCAAGGCCAGATCTCTGGTGGAACTGATCGAGATGGCCAAACGCAACGCGCTAGTGTGAGAGCCTGAATGCCCAGTCGTTTAAAGATCTATCTCGCCATATGTTGCGTCAGCCTGTGCCTGACGACTCAGGTGTATGCCAGCTCCGTCACCGAGCAAGATTATGTGCTGCGCAGCCGCTCGGGCCACGAAGCGCCGTCCGTGTCCCTTGAACCCGCACAACGGCAATGGCTTGAGGCTCGCGGCGAACTGGTACTGGGCACTTCCGCACCGGACTATCCGCCGTTTGACATGACCGCCAGCGGTCGTGATTACGAAGGGTTCACTGCCGACTACGCCGGTCTGCTCGAACAGGCTGTCGGGTTGCCAATCCGGGTCAAGCGCTTTGCCTCGCGGGAAGCCGCCTTGCACGCGTTGATTGCAGGTCAGGTCGACATGCTCGGGACGGCCAACGGTTTCGAGGCCAGTAACGCGAACATCCTGCTTTCAACGCCTTACGCCATCGATCAGCCGGTCCTGGTTACCCGCGAAGGCGAGACCCGCTCACTGACTGAAGGCCTGGCCGGTCTGCGGCTGAGTATGGTCTATCACTATCTGCCCCAGGATGAGGTCAAGGCGCAGTATCCCAAAGCCATCCTGACGTCCTATCCCTCCTATCAAAACGCAATCAACGCGGTAGCTTTCGATCAGGCTGACGTGTTTCTGGGCGACACCATTTCCACCCACTACATGATCAACAAGGGCTATCTGAACAACATTCGCATGGCCAATTTCGGCAAACAGGAAGCCCACGGTTTCAGCTTTGCCGTTCACGCCGACAACCGACAGTTGTTGGCGATCATCAACACCGTGCTGCAAGCCATACCGGCCAGCGAACGGGACAACATCGCCAAGCGCTGGAGCGCCGGCAGCGACATTCTGCTGACCGACCAGAAGCTGCAATTGACCCACCATGAAGAACAGTGGCTCAAACAGCACCCGGTGCTGCGCGTCGTCGTCAACGAGGCGTTCGCGCCGCTGACATTCTTCGACAGCGACGGCAACCTGCGAGGCATCACCGCCGACCTGCTCGAACTGCTGCGCCTGCGCACCGGCCTGCGCTTCGAACTGGTCCGCAGCCGCAGTGACGGTGAAATGATCGAGCAGATCAATCAGCATCGGGCGGATCTGATCGCCGCGTTGCTACCCAGTCCCCAACGGGAAAAGACCCTGCAATTCAGCCGTCCCTATCTGGAAAACTCCTTCGTCCTGCTGACGCGCAAATCCGCTGACAGCCCGACACATCCCACCCAGCTCAAGGACCGATACCTGGCGATTGCCCAAGGCAGTCCGATGGCCGATTACCTGCGCCGCGAATTCCCCAACATCCACCTGATCGAAACCTCCGACACTTTCGGTGCCGCAACCTTGCTCGCCGAAGGCAAGGCCGATGGCGCCGTCGCCTCGCTGGTGATTGCCAATTATCTGATTTCGTCGCGGATCTTCGAACATCAGCTGCAGATCACCACCACCCTGGGCACACGTCAGGCGGCCTTTTCGCTGGCCAGCGCCCGTGACAATGCCGAGTTGGGGTCGATCATCGACAAGGCGCTGCTGAGCATCACACCGGAGGAACTGGGAGTCATCAACAGCCGCTGGCGCGGTTTCTCCAATGCGGCACAAAGCAACTGGCATCACTACAAACGCCTGTTTTACCAATTGATCGGCGCGGCCTGCCTGCTGCTGTTGCTGTCGCTGTTGTGGAACGCCTACATGCGTCGCCAGATCAAGCAACGCCAGGCCGCCGAACGGGCACTCAACGATCAGTTCGAATTCATGCGCTCACTGGTCAACGGCACCCCCCACCCGATCTACGTGCGCGACCGCCAGGGTCTGCTGCAAAGCTGCAATGACAGCTACCTCGAGGCCTTCAACGCCAAACGCGAAGACGTGATCGGCAAAAGTGTCATGCAGGGCACCCTGAGCAACGCCTTCGAAGCCCAGGCATACCAGGCGGATTACCAGCGGGTGGTGGCCGAAGGCACGCCTCTGCTGCTCGATCGACCGCTGCACATCGGTGGCCGGCGTTTGACGATCTACCACTGGATCCTGCCGTACCGCGACTCCAGCGGCGATGTGCAAGGGATCATCGGCGGCTGGATCGACATCAGTGAACGTCGCCAGTTGTTCGATGAACTGCGCAGGGCCAAGGAGCAGGCGGACAACGCCAACCGCGCCAAAAGTACCTTTCTGGCCACCATGAGCCACGAAATCCGCACGCCGATGAATGCCATCATCGGCATGCTCGAACTGACGCTCGAACGCATGACCGATCAGGCTCCGGATCGCTCCTCCATCGAAACCGCGTACTGCTCGGCCAAGGACCTGCTGGGCCTGATCGGCGACATTCTCGATATCGCGCGGATCGAGTCCGGGCACCTGAGCCTGAGCCCCGAACGGGTCAATCTGGTCGAAACAGTGGCATCGGTGGTCAGGATTTTCGACGGCCTCGCCCGCCAGAAAAACCTCCTCCTGCCGCTGATCATCAATCCGCCCGGGCTGCAGGTCGACGTGGAACTGGATCCGTTGCGCTTCAAGCAGATCCTGTCGAACCTGATCAGCAATGCCATCAAATTCACTGAGTCCGGGCAGGTGCGGATCAATCTGGATGTGCTGCCCAACGGGCCGGGCCAACGCTCGCTCGTTCAGTTGACGATCCAGGACACCGGGGTCGGCATCAGCATCGAAGATCAGCAACGCCTGTTCGAGCCGTTCGCCCAGACCGACAGTGGCCGGCAGCAAGCTCGCAGCGGCGCAGGCCTGGGCCTGGTGATCTGCCGCAACCTGTGTGAAATGATGGGTGGGCAGCTGCAGTTGAGCAGCCAGCCGGGGATCGGCACCCAGGTCTGCCTGTCGCTGCCGCTGCAAACGCTGCCGTGCCTGGTGACCACGGCAAAAACCCAGCCTGTGCTGCAAACCTCTGCACCACTGAACATTCTGGTGGTCGACGATCATCCGGCCAATCGCCTGCTGATGTGCCAGCAACTGGAGTTCCTCGGGCACCGTTTTACCCTCGCCGAAGAGGGTCGGAGTGGATTCGAGAAATGGCAGACCGGTGCATTCGACCTGGTTATCGCTGACTGCAACATGCCGTTGATGAACGGCTACGAACTGACCGAGGCAATCCGCCAGCAGGAACAACGCACTGGCCGCCCTCCGTGTACCGTGCTGGGTTTCACGGCCAACGCGCAGCCTGAAGAAGTACAGCGCTGCAAACAGGCCGGCATGAATGACTGTCTGTTCAAACCGTTGAGCCTCAGCGCACTGAGCCACTGGATCAATGGTTTGCAGCCCGCAGTGCTTGAGCCGGCGTTCAATCTTGACGGGTTGAGTCAGTTGACTGGCGGCAACCCGCTGCAAGTCCGGCGTCTGCTCACGCAATTGCTCAAGAGCAGCCGTCTCGATCGCGAGGAATTGTTAGCCCTGGCCCCCTGCAATGATCGGCAGGCAGTGGCGCTGGTCGCCCACAAGATCAAGGGCGCGGCCCGGATCGCCCAAGCCTCGCGCCTGATCGCCTGTTGCGATGCGCTCGAACAGGCCTGCATGCAGACAACGCCCGCAGCGACCATCGTGCGCTGCGTCGAGGCCACCGACGCAGCCATGATCGAACTGGAACAGGCGTTGCGGCAACAACTGGAACCGTTCGAAGAAAGCACAATGACCGAGCCTTAACTATGCTTGGACGCTGAGCAGTGTGTTTACTTCAATGGAGAGTCAGCAATGCCCAGCCCACTGCGCCCGGATCAACGCCGGTTCCCGTTGCACGTGCACATCAGCGTCATGTTCACCTTTCTGCTGTTGCTGACGGGCGTTGTGCTGGGGTTGTTCAACTATCGCCAGACTACCCGGATCATTCTGTCGAGCAGCGAAAACCTGTTCAATCGCATCGAACAGGACGTGCGCCTGGATCTGCATTCGACTTACGAACCGATCCGGCATCTGCTGAGCCTGCTGGCCCACAATCAGGCGGCCGGGGCGCCGAACCTGCAACAGCGTCTGGCGCTGCTCAAGCCGTTCAGTCAAGCGCTCAAGGACAACACCGATCTCGCCTCGCTGTATCTGGGCTACGGCAACGGCGACTTCTTCATGGTTCGGCCCTTGCGCACCAGCGCGCTGAAAACCTTGCTCAAGGCGCCACCAACAGCGGCCTATCAGGTCTGGAGCATCGAACACGATGCCAGCGGCGCTGCTTCGTCGCAGTCACTGTTTTTCGACCAGGCGCTGAGCCCCATCGGGCGTCAGGACAACCCCGACGACCGCTACGACCCGCGCACTCGCGCCTGGTACACCAACGCCCTGCAACAGGGCGACCAGATCACCACCGAACCCTATGTATTTTTCTCCACGCACAATGTGGGCACCACCCTGGCCCGACGCAGCAGCGCAACCAGCGTGATCGGTGCCGATCTGACTTTGGAGGCACTCTCGGCCACCTTGACCAAGCATGTGGTCACCCCCTCGACCGAAATCGTGCTGTTCGATGCCGATGGCAATGCGGTGGCCTATCCGGACAGCAGCCGGCTGATCGTCGACGGCAGCAGCGCGCGCCTGGCCAAAGCGGCCGACCTCAGCCCGAATCTGCACGCGTTGCTGACCACGCAGCACAAGGACAAACGGCTCGATGTTGATGGGCGCCACTGGATCGTCGCCCGCAGCACCCTGCAGGAAGGCGGGCCGAAAGGTTTGCAGATGGCCCTGCTGGTGCCGGAGGACGAATTGCTCGCCGATGCCTACCGCATGCGCTGGCAAGGCGCGTTGATCACCCTGGCGACGCTGTTGCTGTGCCTGCCGCTGGGCTGGCTGATCTCGCGGATTCTGGTCAAACCACTGCATGCGCTGGTCAAGGAAGCCGACGCGATCCGCAGTTTCGATTTCAACTTTCCGGTCACCCGTCGCTCGCCGGTGCTGGAGGTTGACCAGTTGAGCCTGTCGATGGCGCGCATGAAGGACACGCTCGCCAGTTTCTTCCGCATCACCGACAGCCTCTGCGCCGAAACCCGCTTCGCCCCGCTGCTGCAACGAGTGCTGTTCGAAACGGTGCAGATCGCCCAGGCCCAGGCTGGCTTGATCTATCTGCGCGAAAGCGATGGCAACCGGATGGAGCCTTACGGACTGGTCATTGATGGCGCCTCGCACGAGCCGGGCGAGTTCGCTGTGCTGGGCCGGGATCTTCTGGCCGATCAAGGGCCAGCGTGGTTTCAGCAACTGATCAACGCTGACAATGTGGTCAGCAGCCTTGGCTTCGAGCAGGCCGGTGACTTGCAGAAAGTCCTGTTGGCCATGCAGTCACCGCGCATCCACCTGATCGGCATCCGCTTGCGCAATCGGCACAACGAAACCATCGGCCTGTTGATTCTGCTGATCAACGACAGCGGCAGCGCTCAGGATCTGGAAAAGCTGCGCCCGGACCGCATCGCCTTCCTGCAAGCCGTGTCCGGTGCGGCGGCGGTGAGTATCGAAAGTCAGCGCCTGCAAGCAAAGCAGAAGCAATTGCTCGACGCGTTCATCCAGTTGCTGGCCGGCGCCATCGACGCCAAGAGCCCCTACACCGGTGGCCACTGCCAGCGCGTGCCGGAACTGACCCTGATGCTCGCGCAGGCCGCGGCCGCCAGTCAGGCGCCGGCGTTCCAGAGCTACCAGCCCAGCGAAGACGAATGGGAAGCCCTGCACATTGCGGCCTGGCTGCACGATTGCGGCAAGGTCACGACGCCGGAATATGTCGTCGACAAGGCAACCAAACTGGAAACCCTCAATGATCGCATCCACGAAATCCGCACCCGTTTCGAAGTGCTCAAGCGCGATGCCTGGATCAGTTACTGGCAGGCACTGGCGCTGGGCGGCAATGCGGCGCAATTGAGCGAACTGCGTGACGCCACACTGACGCAACTGGATGACGACTTTGCCTTTGTCGCCCGCTGCAATCTGGGCGGAGAGGCCATGGCGCCCGCCGATCTGCAGCGCCTTGAGCGCATTGCCGAGCGTCGCTGGACGCGCACCCTCGATGATCGCCTGGGGGTGTCATGGGAGGAAAACCGCCGTCAGGCGCAAACGCCGGCGGCGAATCTGCCGGTCAGCGAGCCACTGCTGGCGGACAAGCCCGAACATCTGATCGAACGCGCCGACAGCGAATTGATTCCGGAAGACAATCCGTGGGGGTTCAAACTGGATGTGCCGCGTTACAAATACAATCGCGGCGAACTGTACAACCTGAGCATTGCCCGGGGCACGCTGACCCGCGAGGAGCGTTACATCATCAATCACCACATGGTGCAGACGATCCTGATGCTCAGCCACCTGCCCTTCCCCGGGCACCTGGACAGCGTCGCGGAAATCGCCGGTGGGCATCACGAAAAAATGGACGGCAGCGGCTATCCCAAACGCCTGAAGCGCGAAGACATGAGCCTGCCGGCGAGGATGATGGCGATTGCCGATATTTTCGAGGCGCTGACAGCGGCGGATCGGCCGTACAAGAAGGCCAAATCCTTGAGCGAAGCCCTGGGAATCATGGCCACCATGTCCCGCGAGGCGCACATCGACCCCGAGCTGTTTGCGCTATTCATCAACGACGGCGTGTACATGCAGTACGCCGCGCGGTTTCTCGATCCGCGCCAGATCGATGCGGTGGATCCGGCCAGCCTGTTGCGCAAGGCTGGCCTGAGTGCCTGATCAGCAGTCGGTCAGACGCAGGAAGATCGCCGCCAGTTGTTCAATGCCGGCCTGATCGTCGGTGCCGAAACGCGCGAGTTTCGGGCTGTCGAGATCGAGCACGCCGATCAACCGACCGTCCTTGACCAGTGGCACCACCAGCTCGCTGTTCGAGGCGCTGTCGCAAGCGATGTGCCCGGGAAAGGCATGCACGTCTTCAACCCGCTGGGTCTGCCGACTGGCCGCTGCCGCACCGCACACACCGCGGCCGAACGGAATGCGCACGCAGGCGATCTGGCCCTGGAACGGGCCAAGCACCAGTTCTTCGTTGCGATTGAGGTAGAAACCGGCCCAGTTCAAATCGTCGAGCTGGTTGAACAGGAACGCCGAAAACTGCGCGGCGTTGGCGATGAAATCGCGCTCGTCCGCCAGCAGCGATTCCAGTTGTGCGGCCAACATGCCATAGCCTTCGAGGCCCTGGCCGCTTTGTTGCAAATCAATCATGCCTTGTGCTCCAGCAATTTCAGTCCCACCCAGTAACGGGCGAATTGGTACGCGCAACGTCCGTTGCGATTGCCGCGCCCGGTTGCCCAGCGCACGGCGAGGATCTCCAGCTCTTCATCGCGTTGCCAGCTCAAGCCGGCCTTGGCCGCCAACTGGCCGATCCAGTGTTCGACGACGTTGAGGAAGTGTTCCTGGGTAAACGGATAAAACGACAGCCACAGGCCGAAACGGTCGGACAAGGCGATCTTGTCTTCCACCGCTTCACTTGGATGCAGCTCGCCATCGACGCGCTTCCAGTTTTCGTTGTCGCTTTCCTTTTCCGGCACCAGATGGCGGCGGTTGGACGTGGCGTACAGCAAAACGTTGTCCGGAGCCTGTTCGAGCGAACCGTCGAGCACACTTTTCAGCACGCGGTAATCGCCTTCGCCGGATTCGAACGACAGGTCATCGCAGAACAGCACGAAGCGTTGCGGCAGTTTGCCGATCTGCTCGACCACGCGTGGCAGGTCGGCCAGATGGTCGCGTTCGATCTCGATCAAACGCAGGCCGGCCTTGGCGTGTTCGGCCAGCAACGCGCGCACCAGCGAGGATTTGCCGGTGCCGCGCGAGCCCCAGAGCAGCGCATGGTTGGCCGGCATGCCGTCGAGAAACTGTTGCGTGTTGCGGCCCAGCTGCTCCAACTGACGGTCGACACCGATCAGATCGGACAGGCGCATGTCGAGGCTGACTTCCAGCGGCAGCAAATAGCCGCTGCGCCCGTCACGCTGCCAGCGCGCGGCCAGGCAGGTTTCCCAGTCAATCAGCGGACGCGGCGCCGGCAGCAAGGGTTCGATCCGCGCCAGAACCGACTCGGAGCGTTCAAGAAAAGCATTCAATCGGGAATCCACGTCTTCTCCTCGGGCACGTTCACAGTGATGATGTCGATCCAGCGACGACAGACAGATCGCAATCCCCGTTCAAGCCTTGTTACAAGGCGCTTCGGGAACCTCGGTATCCATACATGATCGACTATGCTTGAGCAGCGAAGGGAAACGGAAGTGGTTCAACACCCCATGGATATCAAATTCACCCACCGGCTGTCATACAAGCAAGCCAGATTCACGGTGCTGGTCGGGTTCGTTCTGGGCACGCTGCTCAGCCTGCTGCAAATCGGCATCGATTATGCCAGCGAAGACGCCTCCATCAACCGTGAAATCCTGTCTTTGCTGGAAATCAGCCACAATCCGGCGTCACGAATCGCCTACAACATCGATGCGGAACTGGCGCAGGAGCTGACCCTGGGCCTGTTGCGCTCGCCGGCGATCATCTCGGCGCAATTGACCGACAACAACGGCAACGTCCTGGCCAACGTCAGGCGCCCGGAGCTGAAAAGCGGTTATCGGGTGATCAGCGACTTCCTGTTCGGTGCCAAGCGCCAGTTCGAAGACCGTCTGTACCTCGACCACCTGCCCGAAGAATCACTGGGCACGCTGAGCCTGGAGGTCGATACCTATGCGTTCGGCAGCCGGTTTCTGCGCCGCGCCGAAGTCACCCTGCTCAACGGCTTTGCCCGCAGCCTGATTCTCACCGGGATCCTGTTGGCGCTGTTCTACGTGATGCTGACCAAGCCACTGGTGCGCCTGATCCGGGAACTCAGCGCGCGTGACGCACGCAGTGCAGAGCCGACGACCCTGGAATGTCCGGCCGGCCACGCCAACGACGAGATCGGCGTACTGGTCAAAGTCGCCAACCAGCAGTTCGACAATATCGCCACGGAAATCCAGCAACGCCGCAACGCGGAAAACCGCCTCACCGATTACCTCGGGCAACTGGAGCACATCGTCTCGGCCCGCACCGCCGAGCTCAAGGCCATCAATACCCGGCTCAGCCAGTCCAACGAAGAACTGGAAGTCGCCCGCAGCACCGCACTGGACATGGCCGAAGCGCGCTCGGCATTTCTCGCCAACATGAGCCACGAGATCCGCACCCCGCTCAACGGCCTGCTGGGGATGATCGCCCTGTCCCTCGACGGGCCGCTGAATGCCGAGCAGCAGCAACAGCTCTCGATTGCCCATGACTCGGGCAAGGTGCTGGTGGAGCTGCTCAACGACATTCTCGACCTGTCCAAATTCGATGCGGGGCAACTGGAGCTGGAACACATCCCGTTCGATCTCGGCTCACTGATCGAAGACACCGCCAACCTGCTGTCGCAGAACGCCGCGCCGAGCGTCGAGCTGACCTGCCTGATCGACCCGCACTTCCCCGCGCTGGTGCTGGGGGATCCGACCCGGGTACGGCAGATCGTCAGCAACCTGCTGTCCAATGCCCTGAAGTTCACCCGCTTCGGCCGGGTCGATGTGCGCCTGTCCGCCCACAAGGACGGGGTGCGCATCGAAGTCTGCGATACCGGCATCGGCATCGCTCAGGATGCCCAGGTGAAAATTTTCCAGCCGTTCACCCAGGCCGGTGCCGGCATCACCCGGCAGTACGGCGGCACCGGTCTCGGTCTGGCGTTGACCTACAACCTGTGCGAGGCCATGCAAGGCCGGCTGACCATCAGTTCCGAGGCCGGTTTCGGCAGTCAGTTCTGTGCCGATCTGCCACTGCCGTGTCACACCCGGGCGGTCATGCCGCCGCCTCTGCACGGCAAGGTACTGGCGATCACGGCCGCCAGCAGCGGGCTGGCGGAACTGCTCAAGACATTATTGCCGGTGTGGGGCGTGAGCTATGAGCAGCGCACCATGGATGACCCGTTGCTGGGCCTGTCACCCGATCTGCTGATCACCGATTGCCCGGAATGTCTGTTCAGTCTGCGCCCGACCATCAGCGCACCGATCCTCGTCGTAACTGCTTACGGCAGTTTCATGCCCGGCGAAGAAGCCGCCGCGCTGGCGCCATTGCAGCAACAAGCCCGACCGCTGGCACGCAACGCGCTGTATCAGATCCTGCGGCGCATCCTGCTGCCCGACATCGCCACAATCAACGATGCGCGCCTCGAGAGCCTGCCCGTCCAGCGCCGTGGACGGGTGCTGCTGGTGGAGGACAATCCGGTCAACCAACTGGTGGCCAAAGGCATGCTCGGCAAGCTCGGTTGCGACGTGGTGGTCGCCGCCCACGGTGCCGAGGCGCTGGATCAACTGGAGCACGATGAGTTCGATCTGGTGCTGATGGACTGCAACATGCCGGTGATGGACGGCTACGAAGCGAGCCGGCAGATCCGCCAGAGCGGGCGCTGGCCGAATTTGCCAATCGTCGCGCTCACCGCCAACGCCATGTCCGAGGAACGCGAGCGCTGTCGCGCCGCCGGCATGAGCGATTACCTGGCCAAGCCGTTCCGCCGCGAAGAGCTGGCGGCCCTGCTCGACCAGTGGATGCCGGCTACGTCAGCGCTTTGATCTGTCCCAGCAAGTGATCGAGGCCATTACGCAAATCGTTGAGCCGATCAAGATCCACCCCGCTGTCGCACAACAAGCGGGCCTTGAGCGGCCCGACCTGCTCGCGCAGCGTCTGCCCCTGTGCGGTCAGGCTCAGATGCACTTCACGCTCGTCGCGCGCCGAACGCTGGCGTTGCACCAACTGCAATTGTTCAAGACGCTTGAGCAACGGCGTCAGGGTGCCGGAATCCAGCGCCAGGCGCTCGCCCAACGCCTTGACCGTCGGTTGCTCCGGCGCGCTGTCCTGCCATTCCCAGAGCACCAGCATCGCCAGGTACTGCGGGTAGGTCAGGCCGAGCTGATCGAGCATCGGCTTGTAAGCGCGAATCACCGCCCGGGACGCGGCGTACAACTTGAAGCACAACTGACTGTCGAGCTTCAGCGAATCGACGGGCAGGCTGTTCATTTGAGCAGGGCTTCGATCTCGCCGCTCAGCTCCTGCGGTTTGGTGGTCGGGGCGAAACGCTTGACCAACTGACCATCCTTGCCGATCAGGAACTTGGTGAAGTTCCACTTGATGCCTTGGGAACCGAGCAAACCCGGAGCGCGCTTTTTCAACTGCACGAACAGCGGATGCGCGTCGCTGCCGTTGACGTCGATCTTCTTGAACAGCGGGAAACTCACGCCGTAGTTCAGCTCACAGAACTCGCTGATCGCCCCCTCGTTGCCCGGCTCCTGCTTGCCGAACTGATTGCACGGGAATCCCAATACCACCAGGCCCTGATCCTTGTAGGTCTGCCACAGCTCTTCCAGGCCTTTGTATTGCGGGGTGAAGCCACATTTGCTGGCGGTGTTGACCACCAACACCGCTTTGCCGGCGAAATCGGCCAGGGTCTTTTGCTCACCCTTGATGGTGGTGACAGGGATATTCAGCAGGTTGTCGCTCATGGGTCGGCTCCGCGGGTTATCGGGAAAGACCAAACATAGCGAGCAATTAAATTGTGTGCAATTTAATTAATTGCACATACCCGTGTAGGAGCTGCCGAAGGCTGTGATCTGTTGATCTTCAAAAATCAAAAGATCGCAGCCTTCGGCAGCTCCTACAGAGGCTCGCATCACTCGCGCGGCACCAGGTCCAGGCACACCGAGTTGATGCAATAACGCAGGCCGGTCGGTGCCGGGCCATCGGGGAACACGTGGCCCAGATGCGCATCACAGCGGGCGCATTTGACCTCGGTGCGGATCATGCCGTGGCTGGTATCGCGGATCTCGGTCATGGCGCTTTCGCCGATCGGCGCATAGAAGCTTGGCCAGCCGCAGCCGGAATCGAATTTGGTCTTGGAGTCGAACAGCGGCTCATTGCAGCAGACGCAGTGATAGACACCGTCGGTTTTGGTGTCGTTGTATTTGCCGGAAAACGGCCGTTCGGTCGCACTGAGACGGCACACGTTGTACTGCTCGGGGTCGAGCATCGCCCGCCATTCTTCCAGGGTTTTTTCCAACTTTTCCATCATCACACCTCAGCGGCTGAAAAAGCCCGATCTGTACCTTTTCCACGGATCGGGTGGCACGTATGATTGCGCCTCGTCACACGCCAGTCTGGCAGCCAGACCGGGCGCATTCAAACGGATTCTCGGCGCCACGGCGCAAGACTCCGCCTGTGCGAAGACGCAGGAATCCCAGTACGGTTGGCCATCCGCCGTCTGGATCGTTCATTTTCGGGATCACATCGCCATGCAGTTCAGCAAATCGAACAAGCTCGCCAACGTCTGCTACGACATTCGCGGCCCGGTGCTCAAGCACGCCAAACGTCTGGAGGAGGAAGGCCAGCGCATCCTCAAGCTGAACATCGGCAACCCGGCGCCATTTGGTTTCGAAGCGCCGGACGAAATTCTTCAGGATGTGATCCGCAACCTGCCGACCGCCCAAGGCTACAGCGACTCCAAAGGCCTGTTCAGTGCCCGTAAGGCGGTGATGCAGTACTACCAGCAGAAGAATGTCGAAGGTGTCGGCATCGAAGACATCTACCTGGGCAACGGCGTGTCCGAGCTGATCGTGATGTCGTTGCAGGCGCTGCTTAACAACGGTGACGAAGTGCTGGTGCCGGCCCCAGACTACCCGCTGTGGACCGCCGCCGTGAGCCTGGCCGGCGGTAACGCCGTGCATTATCTGTGCGACGAGGGCGCCGACTGGTTCCCTGATCTGGCCGACATCAAGGCCAAGATCACCCCGAACACCAAGGCCATGGTGATCATCAATCCGAACAACCCGACTGGCGCGGTGTATTCGAAAGAAGTGTTGCTGGGCATGCTGGAAATCGCCCGCGCGCACAATCTGGTGGTGTTCTCCGACGAGATCTACGACAAGATCCTCTACGACGACGCCGTACACATCTGCACCGCTTCGCTGGCCCCGGACCTGCTGTGCCTGACCTTCAACGGTCTGTCGAAGTCCTACCGCGTGGCAGGTTTCCGCTCCGGCTGGATCGCCATCTCCGGGCCGAAACACAATGCCCAGAGCTACATCGAAGGCATCGACATGCTGGCCAACATGCGCCTGTGTGCCAACGTGCCGAGTCAGCATGCGATCCAGACCGCCCTCGGCGGCTATCAGAGCATCAATGACCTGGTGCTGCCGCAAGGTCGCCTGCTGGAGCAGCGCAACCGTACCTGGGAATTACTCAACGACATTCCGGGCGTCAGTTGCGTCAAGCCGATGGGCGCGCTGTATGCGTTCCCGCGGATCGACCCGAAAGTCTGCCCGATCCACAACGACGAGAAATTCGTTCTCGACCTGCTGCTCTCCGAGAAGCTGCTGGTGGTGCAAGGTACGGCCTTCAACTGGCCGTGGCCGGATCACTTCCGCGTGGTGACCCTGCCCCGCGTCGACGATCTCGAGATGGCCATCGGACGCATCGGCAACTTCCTCAAGTCCTACCGCCAGTAACCGGTCGACGGTGCGCAACGGCCCGAACGTTGCGCACTGTCTGATTCAGCAACACTTCTGCTCTCCCCGCCTCGCTGCGCCTTCTACACTTGCGATTCATATGGCCCACCCGCCTCTGGCGCAGTGGCGGCGGGTAGCGGCTGGCTGTAATCCCTTTCGGTTCAGGCCGTGGGCAATGACCTGCAGACTCGGGAATTCGCTGTAGGACACAGTTTGAAATAGTCACTCGGTTGAATCACCCGGTGCCGCACCTTATATACCCCGCAGTACGCTACATCTTTAGCTTGAGGAGATTTCTACAACCATGATGCGCATCCTGCTGTTTTTGGCCACTAACCTGGCGGTCGTGCTGATAGCCAGCATCACCCTGAGCCTGTTCGGCTTCAACGGGTTCATGGCGGCCAACGGGGTTGATCTCAACCTCAGTCAGCTGCTGGTTTTCTGTGCGGTCTTTGGTTTCGCCGGTTCGCTGTTCTCGCTGTTCATCTCCAAGTGGATGGCGAAGATGAGCACCAGCACCCAGATCATCAGCCAGCCACGTACCCGGCATGAGCAATGGCTGCTGCAAACCGTCGAGCAACTGTCCCGCGAAGCCGGGATCAAGATGCCCGAAGTCGGTATTTTCCCGGCCTACGAAGCAAACGCCTTCGCCACCGGCTGGAACAAGAACGACGCGCTGGTCGCGGTCAGTCAGGGCCTGCTCGAACGCTTTTCGCCAGATGAAGTGAAAGCCGTTCTGGCCCACGAAATCGGTCACGTGGCCAACGGTGACATGGTCACCCTGGCGCTGATCCAGGGCGTGGTGAACACCTTCGTGATGTTCTTCGCGCGGATCATCGGCAACTTCGTCGACAAGGTGATCTTCAAGAACGAAGAAGGCCAGGGCATCGCCTACTACGTGGCAACGATCTTCGCCGAACTGGTACTGGGCATCCTCGCCAGCGCCATCGTCATGTGGTTCTCGCGCAAACGCGAATTCCGTGCCGACGAAGCCGGCGCACGTCTGGCAGGTACCAACGCGATGATCGGCGCCCTGCAACGCCTGCGCGCGGAACAGGGCCTGCCGGTGCACATGCCGGACACCCTGAACGCCTTCGGCATCAACGGTGGCATCAAGCAGGGCTTTGCCCGCATGTTCATGAGCCACCCGCCGCTGGAAGAGCGTATCGACGCGCTGCGTCGTCGCGGTTGATCGGTTTGGCGCAGTAACGAAAAGGCCCGCAGCGATGCGGGCCTTTTTTTGTGTGCGGGATTATGGGTCGGCTGTTCTGGCCTCTTCGGGAGCAAGCCCCCTCCCACAGTGTTTTCTGGTGTATTCGAGATTGCTATAACACCGACGCTCCCTGTGGGAGCGGGCTTGCTCGCGAAGAGGCCGTTAATGCCGATACAAAACTATCGGCCAGAAACCCGATACACCCGCTCCTCCAACCGCGTTACCCCCGCCTGCAGGAACCTGACACTCTCCGCCAGCACATCCTGCTCCTCAAGCACCTGCACCTGCCAGACTTCGCCCAGCAAGCGCTGCACCTCATCATCGCTCACCGCAAACGGTGGCCCGGACATCTGCGCCTGATCGTAATCCAGGGTAATCAACAACCCTTGCACACTGTGCGGCAGGATCTGCTGCAAATGCGCCGCATAGCGCTCACGCATCTGAGCCGGCAAGGCAATCAGCGCTGCCCGGTCGTACAACGCCGCGCAATCCGCTACATCGTCGGCTGTCAGCGCAAAGAAATCACCGCACCACAACTCGATGGAATCGGCGCGATAGACCTTGAACGGCCCCTTGGCGCTGACGTGCGGCGTTACCTGATGCTCACTGAAAAAGTCCTCGATGGCCTTTTCCGACAGTTCGATCCCGAGCACCTGATGACCGCGCCCGGCCAGCCACGCCAAATCCAGACTTTTCCCACACAACGGCACGAGCACTCGCGCCGTTGCCGGTACCGCCCAGTGACGCTGCAGATACGGGTTCACCTCAGCTAGGTGAAAGCCGATCTGATTGGATTCCCACTTCTTGTGCCAAAACTCAGGCTGCATGCATCCCCCCAATAAATTCGATCAAAAGGCGTTAAAACTTATATTAGATTTAGATCAATGATCTGACTGAAGATGAGGCCATCTTACCGCTCAGGAACCTTTCCATGTTTCCCAGCCTGTTTATCTCCCACGGCTCACCGATGCTGGCCCTGGAGCCCGGTGCCAGTGGCCCGGCGCTGGCGCGTCTGGCGGCCGAACTGCCGCGGCCGAAAGCCATCGTGATCGTCTCTGCCCACTGGGAAAGCCAGGAGCTGCTGGTCAGCAGCAATCCTCGTCCGGAAACCTGGCACGATTTCGGCGGCTTCCCGCGTGCCCTTTTCGAAGTGCAGTACCCGGCACCGGGCGATCCGCAACTGGCAGCCGAGGTGGCTGAATTGCTTGACGCCGCGCATCTGCCGGCACGTCTTGATTCGCAGCGTCCGTTCGATCACGGCGTGTGGGTGCCGCTGTCGCTGATGTATCCACAGGCGGATATTGCGGTGGTGCAGGTGTCACTGCCAAGTCGCGATGGCCCGGTGCTGCAAACTCGTGTCGGGCAGGCGCTGGCGAGTCTGCGCGAGCAGGGTATTTTGCTGATCGGCTCCGGCAGCATCACCCACAACCTGCGCGAACTGGACTGGCGTGCCGGCCCGGAAAGCGTCGAGCCGTGGGCACAGGACTTCCGCGACTGGATGATCGACAAGCTGGCGGCCGACGATGAGGCGGCACTGCATGATTATCGTCAGCAGGCGCCCAATGCGGTGCGCAGCCATCCGAGTGATGAGCATTTGTTGCCGTTGTATTTTGCGCGGGGTGCGGGAGGTGAGTTTCGCGTAGCGCATAAAGGCTTCACGATGGGTGCACTGGGTATGGATATCTATCGTTTCGGGTGACGTCTTCGCGAGCAAGCTCGCTCCCACAAAGGCAAAAAGCAGGCAAAAAAAATCCCCGAACCAGTCGGGGATTTTTCATGTTCGATCAATCAGCCCAAGGGCGGATCAATCTTCGCGATAGCGACGCAGTTTCAGCTGCTTGCCAGCGACGCGAGTGTCCTTCAGCTTGGTCAGGAGTTTGTCCAGACCATCTTCCGGCAGCTCGACGAGGCTGAAGCTGTCACGCACCTGGATGCGACCGATCGCTTCGCGGGCCAGACCACCTTCGTTGAGGATGGCGCCCAGCAGGTTCTTGGCGGCGATACCGTCACGCGCACCCAGCGCGGTACGGCAACGGGCACGACCTTCGCCCAGAGGCATTGGCGCGCGACGCTCGCGGTCACCACGCTCAGGACGATCACCGGAACGCTCAGGACGGTCGCCACGCGGTGCGTTGTTCGGCACCAGCGGGCGTTCCTTCTCGATCGCAGCCAGGTTCAGCGCTTGACCGTTGGTCGCCTTGCGCAGCAGAGCTGCAGCCAGAGCACGCGGCGTGCAACCGATGTCGGCAGTCAGACGATCCAGCAGATCGCCGTGAGTCGACTCGGCATCAGCAACCAGCGGCGACAGGCTGTTGGTCAGTTTCTTGATGCGTGCATCGAGAACAGCCTGAGCGTCCGGCAGACGCACTTCGGCAACCTTCTGACCGGTGACACGCTCGATCACTTGCAGCATGCGGCGCTCACGTGGAGTCACCAGCAGCAGCGCACGACCTTCGCGACCGGCACGGCCAGTACGGCCGATACGGTGCACGTAGGATTCCGGGTCGTACGGCATGTCCACGTTGAATACGTGGGTGATGCGCGGAACGTCCAGACCACGGGCAGCCACGTCGGTTGCGACAACGATGTCCAGGCGGCCATCTTTCAGCGAGTCGATGACGCGCTCACGCTGGTTCTGGGCGATGTCACCGTTCAGCGCAGCGGCCTTGTAGCCTTTGGCGTCGAGGGCACTGGCCAGATCCAGGGTCGCTTGTTTGGTGCGCACGAACATGATCAGCGCGTCGAAGTCTTCCACTTCCAGCAAGCTGAGGACGGCGGAGGTCTTCTGGTCAGCGTGAACCAACAGGTGAGCCTGTTCGATCGCGGTAACGGTCTGGGTCTTGGTCTGGATCTTCACGTGTTGCGGATCGCGCAGATGGCGTTCGGCAATGGCGCGGATCGACTGCGGCAGGGTCGCCGAGAACAGAACGGTCTGACGGGTCGCTGGCAGAGCCTTGAAGATGACTTCCAGGTCATCCATGAAGCCCAGCTTCAACATTTCGTCAGCTTCGTCGAGAACCAGATGGTTCACGGTCGACAGCACTTTCTCGTCGCGACGCAGGTGGTCACACAGACGGCCCGGGGTAGCGACAACAATCTGTGCGCCATTACGGATAGCCTTGAGTTGCGGGCCCATCGGTGCGCCGCCGTAAACGGCAACAACGGTGACGCCTGGCATTTGCTTGGCGTAGGTTTCAAAAGCGGTTGCTACTTGCAGCGCCAACTCTCGGGTTGGCGCCAGGATCAGGGCTTGCGGTTCGCGCTTGGCAGGATCGATGCGGTGCAGAATAGGCAGTGCGAACGCGGCGGTTTTACCGGTACCGGTTTGCGCCTGGCCAATCATATCCTGGCCGGCCATGATGATCGGGATCGATTGCTGCTGAATCGCCGAAGGCTCTTCGTAGCCGGTCGCTGCGACGGCTGCAAGAATATTCGGGTTAAGATTAAAAGCGGCGAATCCGCCGGTTTCCTGGGTCATGGGTCTGCCTCTAAGTGCATCCGCAAAGACCCATGCTCCAAAGCTGCGCATGCCGTGTTGAGACTCAAGAGTCGCCCTGGCAGCTTTGTCGGCGGGGATTTGCGAAAACGAATGAATGAAAAAAAGAATCGTCCAGGAAGAGCCCGCAATGCGGACGTGCAGCCGAAGCTGACTTCGGGAAATTGCGCTACCTAAACGCGGCCCGGTTAAAGGCCGGCGCGCACTATACCGGATTTTGCCCAAAAAGGGAGCTTTTTTTATCGCCTGAATCCGTGTGTCAGCGCTGTTCAACGGGGTTTTGCGGATAATCGTGTGAAGGTCTATTTTTCAAAGGCCCGGCCTTGCGGGCGATGACGCTTAAACGATTCACCGATGTGCGGCATACCGTCGCTGCACCTGCCCTTCCCGCCCGAGGATCCCTCCATGAATCAGCCCTGCCCCGGCCGCGTCAGCCGTGAACGTCGTGGCCATGTCCACCTGATCGGCCTTGACCGGGCCGCCAAACGCAACGCCTTCGACCTCGATCTGCTCAACGATTTGAGCCTGGCCTACGGCGAGTTCGAGACCGACAGCGAGGCGCGGGTGGCGGTGGTGTTCGGGCATGGCGAGCACTTTACCGCCGGTCTGGATCTGCTCAACGCCAGCGCCGCCCTCGCCGAAGGCTGGCAGGTTCCGACCGGCGGTTGCGACCCATGGGGTGTTTTTGTCGGGCCGCGAGTGAGCAAACCGGTGATTGTTGCCGCGCAGGGCTACTGCCTGACCATCGGTATCGAGTTGATGCTGGCCGCAGACATCAACCTGTGCGCGAGCAATACCCGCTTCGCGCAAATGGAAGTGCAGCGGGGCATCTTTCCGTTTGGTGGCGCGACATTGCGCTTTCACCAGGTGGCCGGTTGGGGCAACGCGATGCGCTGGTTGCTGACCGGCGATGAGTTTGATGCCCACGATGCGTTGCGTCTGGGTTTGGTCCAGGAAGTGATGGCCAGTGAGGACCTGCTGCCGCGGGCTATTGAGTTGGCCGAACGGATCGCCCGGCAGGCACCGTTGGGGGTGCAGGCGACACTGATGTCGGCGCGCCAGGCGCGCTATGAAGGTGAGACGGCGGCGGCTCAGGGGTTGCCGGCGCTGGTGAAAAAGTTACTGGGGAGTGAGGATGCCAAGGAGGGGGTGCGGTCGCTGGTGGAGCGGCGCCCTGGAGTCTTCAAAGGGATCTGAGAAAACGGGTGTTCTTCAGGCCCTATTCGCGAGCAAGCTCGCTCCCACATTTGGAATGCATTTCAAGTGTGGGAGCTGGCTTGCTCGCGAAGGGGCCATCACCGACCACTCAAGTCGCCGGGCGAATCGCCTTGATCAACGACTGCAGCGAATAACCCAGCCGTGGAGCCAGCACTTCGGCGCGGGCGGTCAGCGCCTGCATGTCCAGCTCCTGATCGAGATCCGCCGGCACAATCAGAATCACATTGCCCTCCTTCACCGGCAGCTCCCAGTAATGCCGGTGATAGAGCCCGCGCAACAACGCCGCGCCCAACGGTTTGCCGTCATCGGTGGCCCACTGGTTGATCACCAGCCAGCCGCCCGGGTTCAGACGCTTCTGACAGTCGCCGAGAAAACTCCAGGCCAGGTGCCCGACACCCGGGCCGACATCGGTGTACAGGTCGACAAAGATCAGATCCGCAGGCTCGGCCGTTGGTAGCAGTTCCAGCGCATCGCCGACCCGAATGTAAAGGCGCGGGTCGTCATCCAGGCCGAGATACTCAATCGCCAGGCGCGGCACGTCCGGGCGCAGCTCGATGGCTTCGACGTCTTCCAGCGGCAGGAACTTGAGGCAGGCCTGGGTCAGTGTGCCGGCACCGAGGCCGAGAAACAGCGCACTTTCCGGGTGTTCGTGGCACAACGCGCCAATCAGCATCGCCCGGGTGTAGTCGTATTCCAGCCAGCTCGGATCGGCGGTGAACACACAGCTCTGCTCGATGGCATCGCCGAATTCCAGAAAGCGGTAATCGGCCACTTCCAGCACGCGAATCACGCCGAACTCATCCTGTACCTCGGCGAGCAACAGCTCGACGCGCTCCTCAGTCATTTCGTCTCCTGATGGTCACCGGGCGCGGTGACGCGATGGCACCGCTCCGGCGCCGTGGCAAAGCGGCGATTGTCGGTGATGGGGCGGGAGCAGGTCACGCACTAATTGCTGCTACCATGGGCTTCCCGTGCGTAGAACCAATTAGAGACCGTGATGAGCCAACCGTGGAGCCCTGACAGCTGGCGCGCCCTGCCGATCCAGCAACAACCCCAATACCCTGACGCGGCGCATCTGCGCCAGGTCGAGCAGACCCTGGCCAGCTATCCGCCGCTGGTGTTTGCCGGCGAAGCGCGCGAGCTGCGCCGGCAGTTTGCCGAAGTGACTCAGGGCCGGGCGTTCCTGCTGCAGGGCGGCGATTGCGCGGAAAGCTTCGCCGAATTCTCCGCCGCAAAGATTCGCGACACTTTTAAAGTGCTGCTGCAAATGGCGATCGTCATGACTTTCGCCGCCGGTTGCCCGGTGGTCAAGGTCGGGCGCATGGCCGGCCAGTTCGCCAAACCGCGCTCGGCCAACGATGAAACCATCGACGGCGTGACCCTGCCGGCCTACCGGGGCGACATCGTCAACGGCATCGGTTTCGACGAAAAGAGCCGCGTGCCGGATCCGGAGCGCCTGCTGCAGTCCTATCACCAGTCCACCGCCACCCTGAACCTGTTGCGCGCCTTCGCCCAGGGCGGTTTTGCCGACTTGCATCAGGTGCACAAATGGAACCTGGACTTCATCGCCAACTCGGCACTGGCCGAAAAATACAGCCACCTCGCCGACCGCATCGATGAAACCCTGGCGTTCATGCGCGCCTGTGGCATGGACAGTTCGCCGCAACTGCGCGAAACCAGTTTCTTCACCGCCCACGAAGCGCTGCTGCTGAACTACGAAGAAGCCTTCGTGCGCCGCGACAGCCTGACCAACGATTACTACGATTGCTCGGCGCACATGCTGTGGATCGGCGACCGCACCCGTCAGCTCGACGGCGCTCACGTCGAATTCCTGCGTGGGGTGAACAACCCGATCGGGGTGAAAGTCGGCCCGAGCATGAACCCGGACGACCTGATCCGCCTGATCGACGTGCTCAACCCGGACAACGATCCGGGCCGCCTGAACCTGATTGCGCGGATGGGCGCGAACAAGGTCGGCGATCACCTGCCGGCGCTGATCCGCGCGGTCCAGCGTGAAGGCAAGCAGGTGCTGTGGAGCTCCGACCCGATGCATGGCAACACCATAAAAGCCAGCAGCGGCTACAAGACTCGCGACTTCGCGCAGATCCTTGGAGAAGTGAAGCAGTTTTTCCAGGTGCACGAAGCCGAAGGCACTTATGCCGGCGGGATTCACATCGAGATGACCGGGCAGAACGTCACCGAGTGCATCGGTGGCGCGCGGCCGATCACTGAAGATGGGCTGTCGGATCGTTATCACACCCACTGTGACCCGCGGATGAATGCCGATCAGTCGCTGGAACTGGCGTTCCTCATAGCCGAAACGCTGAAACAAGTTCGCCGCTAGACCGCATCGCTGCTTTCGCGAGCAAGCTCGCTCCCACACTGGATTTGTGAACGACACAAAACCCATGTGGGAGCGGGCTTGCTCGCGAAGAGGCCCGCTCAGTCACTACAGATTTCAGCCAATGCCACCCGCAACCGCCCCGCACTCTCACGCTGACAATTCAGTTGCACCCGCCCAAGCCCCAGCCAATCCGCCATCTGCCGCAAATTCAACGCCAGCGCCAGCATCCCCTCGTCATCCAGCCCCGGCTCTTCCTCGTGCACTGCATGCACCGCCAACCGCCCCGACGCTCGCTCGGCGCGCAGATCGACCCGCGCGGCAATCCGCTCGTTGTGCAGAAACGGCAACACGTAATAGCCGTAGACCCGCTTGTCCTGCGGCGTATAGATCTCCAGTCGATAGCGAAAATCGAACAAGCGCTCGGTGCGACTGCGCTCCCAGATCAGCGAATCGAACGGTGACAACAGCGCACTGGCGATGACTTTACGTGGGACTTTCGGCTGCGGCAGGCAGTAGGCGATCTGTCGCCAGCCAGCGACTTCGCAGGTCTGCAATTGCCCGTCCTCGACCAGCTCCGCCAGACGCGGTCGCGCATCGGCCGGGCTCAAGCGGAAATAATCGCGCAGATCCTTTTCCGTGCCGATGCCGAGCGCCTGAGCCGCGTGCAGCAGCAAACCGCGTTGCGCTTCGGCCTCATCCGGCAGCGGCTGCTGCAGAATCGACGTCGGGATCACCCGCTCCGGCAAATCATACAAACGCTCAAAACCGCGGCGTCCGGCGACGGTCACTTCACCGGCGGCGAACAACCACTCCAGCGCATGCTTTTCCGCGCTCCAATCCCACCATTGCCCGGCCTTGTCCACGCGGGTCGACAGGCTGCCAGCACCCAATGCGCCCCGCTCCTCAACCGCGCTTAAAACCCGGCGTACAACGTCCTGCTGCTCAAGACCAAACTTCGCCAGTTGCTGATAAATGTCTCTGCCATTTCTGGCGCGCTGCATCCGCCAGCCCATCAGCGGATACATCGCCAGCGGCAGCAACGACGCTTCATGGCCCCAGTATTCGAACAGCGTGCGCCGACGCCCCGAACTCCAGGCAGCCTGGTCGAGCAGATCAGAAGAATAGGAACCCAGACGGGAAAACAGCGGCAGGTAGTGCGAGCGCACCACGGCATTGACAGAATCGATCTGCAACAGGCCCAGCCGTTCGATCAGACGGTTGAGCTGCGGCGCACGGACGGTTGGCGGCTGGCGCCCGTTGAACCCTTGGGCAGCCAGCGCCAGTCGTCGCGCCTGTTTGAGGGAAAAGGCCAGAGTCGCGGGCATGAGCATCTCCTTGTCTGCTCGCAACCTACCTCACCTGAAAGTGGTTTGTGTAGTAAGGCCCTGATCATTTATGCATCGGATCGTCCCAGAACGGCCGGATGGCCTCGTGTTCGACATCGGCACGGCTGACCCCGATGTCCTTCAACGCTTCGTCGCTCAGACTGGCGAGCATCTCGCGTTCACGGTGCAGTTCATACCAGCGGCTAAACTTGTGCAGCAGATCGGAAACGATATGGCCGTGGCCGGAAAATCTTGTGTCGTCTACATACTCTCTTTGACCTTTCATCGTGTTGCCCTCCTTGTGGATGGCTCAAGTCTCGCGCTGGCGCTAAGATCAATCCAACGAATGTTTCTGATGGCATTCATCACGGAGATTCATCAATTGTCGGCCTACCCCAGTATCGATACCGATGTCCTGCGCACCTTCGTCGCGATTGCCGATCAGGGCGGGTTCACTCGCGCCGGCGAGATGGTCAATCGCACGCAATCGGCCGTAAGCATGCAGATGAAGCGGCTGGAAGAAGATGTGCTGCAACGCCAACTGTTCGAACGTGACGGCCGCCAGGTACGCCTGACCGCCGAGGGCCAAGTGCTGCTGGGTTATGCGCGGCGCATCCTGAAATTGCACAGCGAAGTGTTCAACACCCTGCGCGAGCCGCACATGGTCGGCACCGTGCGCATCGGTACGCCGGACGATTACGTGATGCGGTTTCTGCCGGGGATCCTGTCGCGGTTCGCTCAGTTCTACCCGCTGATCCAGATCGAAGTGCATTGCGAGTCCAGCAAACAGTTGTTGCAGCGCACCGATCTGGACTTGTCGATCGTCACCCGCGAGCCGGGCAACGAGATCGGCCAGTTGCTGCGCAAGGAACGTTTCGTCTGGGCCGAAGCGCAGAACTTCAGCGCCCACGAGCAGACGCCGTTGCCGCTGGCGATGTTCAACAGTGATTGCTTCTGCCGTTTGTGGGCGTGCAATGCGCTGGACGCGATGGGCCGCGACTACCGCATCGCCTACAACAGCACCAGTCTGTCGGCGCTGATGGCGGTGGTGAGCGCGGGTCTGGCGATCACCGCGCAACTGGAGAGCCTGATCACCCCGGACATGCGCATTCTCGGCGCTGCCGAGGATCTGCCGCTGTTGCCCGAGGCCAGCATCATGCTGATCCGCAACCTGAACAATCCGTCGCCGATCACCGAATGCCTGGCCGAGCACATCGTCGAAGGCTTCAAACTTTAAAGGCGAGCATCACCGCGCACAGCACCAGAAAGCCGCAAAACAGCCCGCGCAAGAGCTTTTCCGGCATGGCGTGGGCGACTTTCACACCCCAACTGATGCTGGCCAGACCGCCAATGGCCAACGGCAGGCCGATCATCCAGTCCACTTCGTGATGTACGGCGTAGGTCACCAGGGTCACGCCAGTGCTGGGCAACGCCAGCGCCAGCGACAGGCCCTGGGCAACCACTTGGCTGGTGCCGAACAGGCTGGTCAGCACCGGCGTTGCCACCACGGCCCCGCCGACACCGAACAGACCACCCATGGTTCCGGACGCTGCGCCCAGCACACCGAGCCATGGCCATGAGTAACGCATCTCGGAGGTCACGGCGGTTTTCTTGCCGAACATCTTCAGCAGGTTGTACGCCGAGAGCACCACGAGGAAGGCGACAAAGCCGATACGCATGGTTTGCGCATCGATGCCCACCGCCCAGATCGAACCGATCCACGCAAAGCAAAAACCCATCACAGCCAACGGCAGCGCATGACGCAGCTCGATGCGATTACGCTGATGATAGCGCCACAGCGCCAGCATCACGTTGGGCACCACCATCACCAGCGCCGTGCCTTGGGCGATCTGCTGATCGAGGCCGAACCACACGCCCAGCAGCGGAATGGCGATCAAACCACCGCCAATGCCGAAGATCCCGCCCAGGGTTCCAAGGGCGGCGCCAAACAGCAGGTACAACAAAAACTCGATCACAGCGATGTCCTCATCCGTCAGGCAACTCATCCTACGCAGTCGAGGCTGGCGGGGAAACGCACAGCAACGCACAATGGCTATGCCAATTTCGCACAAACACCGAAGCACTTATGAATCCAAATCAATTGACCGATCAGCTCGGGCTGTTTCTCGATGTGCTGGAAAGCGGCAGTTTTTCTGCGGCGTCCCGTCGTCATCCGCTGACGCCCTCTGCCGTGGCGCGGCGCATTGACAGCCTGGAAAGTGCGGTCGGCAGCCAGTTGTTTATTCGCAGCACCCACGCGGTGCGGGCCACCCCGGCGGGTCTGGCGTTTGCCGAGCGGGCACGGCGCATCGTCAACGAGTTGCAATTGGCCCGTGCCGAAGCGGTGTCGTTGAGCAGTGCGCCGGAAGGCTTGATCCGCATCGATGCCCCGGCCGCTTTTGGTCGCCGCCATCTCGCGCCGGTCATCGCTGACTTTCTGGTGCTGTACCCGGGCCTCGACGTGCAGTTGCACCTGATCGACAGCTTCATCGATATGCACGGCTCGAATCTGGGCAAAGTCGATCTGGTGCTGCGCGCCGGGCAAATGGCCGATACGCGGCTGGTCGCCACGCCGCTGGCGAGCATGGTGCGCATTGCCTGTGCCAGCCCCGACTATCTCAAGCGCCGTGGCGCACCGAGCCATCCTGCGCAGTTGAGTGAACATGACGGGCTGGATTGGGAAGGTCTTGCCCCGCCCTTCGCCTGGCGTTTCGAACAGGACGGGCAGATGCAACTGCATCGCCCCGCGCGCATCCGCATGAGCGCCAACAATGCCGAAGCGCTGGTGTGCGGTGCACTCGCCGGGCTGGGCATCGCGCATTTGCCGACCTGGCTGGCCAGTGAGTACCTGCTGCGCGGCGAGCTGTTGCCGCTGTTCTGCGAGAGCGGTCTGCCACAACCGGAGAGCACCGGCATTTATGCATTGCGCATGGAACAGCAAACCAATTCGCGCAGCCGCTTGCTCCTGGAATACCTCAAAACCCGCTTCAGCCCGGTTCCGCCGTGGGATCTGGCGCTACAGCGCGAGCTGGGCCGGCACTAGATTCTGGATAATTATCTGGCGCATTAAACATTCGGGCGCTAGATTCAAGCCCATCACCGAACAAGGCTTTGCCATGACTACCGAACGCGATACCTGCGACGACCTGCTGCTCGACAATCAGGCGTGCTTCGCCCTGCATTCCACTTCGCTGATGATGACCAAGGTCTACAAGCCACTGTTACAAGCGCTGGGCCTGACCTATCCACAGTATCTGGCGATGATGGTGCTGTGGGAAAAGGATGGTTTGACCGTCGGCGAAATCAGCACGCGGTTGTTGACCGATCCTGGCTCGCTGACCCCGCTGCTCAAAAGGCTGGAAGGTGAAGGCTTGCTCAGCCGCACGCGCAGTTGTGAAGATGAGCGTGTGGTGATTGTCGAGTTGACCGAGCAAGGTCGAGCACTGCGCGACAAGGCGCAAACCATTCCACAATGCATCCTCGGCGCCAGTGGTTTCACCCTCGAACGCCTGCAGAATCTTCAATCTGAGTTGCAAGCCCTGCGCAACCATCTGCAAAACAGTTTGGCCTGAGCCCGCCACTGTAGGAGTGAGCCCGCTCGCGATAGCGGTGAACGCGCCGCCATCGTGTTGACTGCTGCACCGCTATCGCGAGCAGGCTCACTCCTACAGGTAATCTCGTTGTCTGAAAAATATTTTTCCACGCCTGACCTTCCCGCCATCCTCTCTAAACCGCGCCTTCCAGGCTAACCAAACGAACCAGTCCTTCGTCGAAGCGCATATTTTTCAGAAAATTATCTTGCGCACTAAACATTAGCGAGCTACATTCACCTCGCACTTACTTAGCGCGCAAACAATTAGCGCAAAAACAGACACTCAACGAGGCTCACACCATGCAAACTCTCTACACCGCAATCGCAACCTCCACTGGCGGCCGTGACGGTCGTGCGATCTCCAGCGACAACATCCTCGACGTCAAACTCGCCACCCCGAAAGAACTCGGCGGTGCCGGCGGCGCAGCGACCAACCCTGAGCAACTGTTCGCTGCCGGTTACTCGGCCTGCTTCATCGGCGCACTGAAATTCGTCGCCAGCCAGACCAAACGCAAAATCCCCGACGACGCCTCGATCACCGCTCATGTCGGTATCGGCCAGATCCCTGGCGGCTTCGGTCTGGACATTGACCTGCACATCAGTCTCCCGGGTCTGGAACAAGCCGACGCGCAGACACTGGTCGACGCGGCGCACCAGGTCTGCCCGTACTCCAACGCCACCCGTGGCAACGTTGACGTACGTCTGCACGTCACCGTTTAAGCACTGACGCCCCAGGCCCGAACAGGAAATGAACATGAACACTTTCAGCAAAGTCTTGACCGGTACCCTTCTCGCCCTGTCCATCCACAGTGCGTTCGCCGGTGATGTCGAACACAACACTCAGGCCTTTCTCGATGTGTTGAATGCCGGCACCGGCAAGCCGATAGAACAGCTGACACCCAAAGACGCCCGCGCCGTGCTGGTCGGCGCGCAGTCGGGGGTCAAGCTGACGCTGCCCAAAGCAGACGTCAGCGAGAAGACCATTCAGGTCAATGGCCAACCGTTGCAGCTGACCATCGTCCGGCCGGCCGGGGTCAAGGGCGAACTGCCGGTGTTCATGTTCTTCCATGGTGGCGGCTGGGTGTTGGGCGATTTCCCGACCCACGAACGGCTGGTGCGCGATCTGGTGGTCGGTTCGGGCGCGGCGGCAGTCTTCGTCAATTACACGCCGTCTCCGGAAGCGCATTACCCGGTGGCGATCAACCAGGCCTACGCCGCGACAAAGTGGGTCGCCGAGCACGGTAAAGAGATCAATGTCGACGGCCAGCGTCTGGCCGTGGCGGGCAACAGTGTCGGCGGTAACATGGCGGCCGTGGTGGCGCTGATGGCCAAAGACCAAGGCACCCCGGCGATCAGATTCCAGGTACTGCTGTGGCCTGTGACGGACGCCAGTTTCGACACGGGCTCGTATAACCAGTACGCCGAAGGGCACTTCCTCACACGCAACATGATGAAGTGGTTCTGGGACAACTACACCACCGATGCCAAACAGCGTAACGAGATCTATGCCTCGCCGTTGCGAGCAACCACCGCGCAATTGAAGGGCCTGCCGCCAGCACTGGTGCAGACCGCCAGCGCCGATGTATTGCGTGATGAAGGTGAAGCGTACGCACGCAAACTCGACGAGGCGGGTGTAGCGGTAACGTCGGTACGGTACAACGGCATGATTCACGATTACGGCTTGCTCAACGTAGTCAGCCAGGTGCCGGCGGTGCGTTCGGCGATGTTGCAGGCGTCTGAGGAACTCAAGCAACACTTGAAGTAACCACCATCCCATTGTGGGAGCGAGCCTGCTCGCGAAAGCGGTGTGTCATCCGGTTATGTGCTGACTGACAGAACGCATTCGCGAGCAGGCTCGCTCCCACAGGGGACAGGCGTGAAGCGCAAAACGCAGGCACAAAAAAGCCCGACTCGATGGTCGGGCTTTTTCTTTCCGTAAAAAGCAGTGCTTATTTGGCACGGCCTTTGTAGGAACCGCCTTCGCGGGTGTCGATTTCGATCTTGTCACCGATTTCGATGAAGTCAGCAACTTGCAGCTCGGTACCGTTAGCCAGCTTGGCTGGCTTCATTACTTTGCCGGAAGTGTCGCCGCGAGCCGAACCTTCGGTGTAGTCAACTACGCGCACGATAGTGGTCGGCAGCTCTACGGAAACCAGACGCTCTTCGAAGAACACGGCTTCGCAAACGTCGGTCATGCCTTCTTCAACGAAAGGCAGAACGCTTTCGATGTCTTCGGCGTTCAGCTCGTACATGGTGTAGTCAGTAGTGTCCATGAACGTGTAGGTGTCGCCGCTGATGAAGGACAGGGTCGCTTCTTTGCGGTCGAGGATTACGTCGTCCAGTTTGTCGTCCGCACCGTAAACGGTTTCGGTCTTGTAACCGGTCAGCAGGTTCTTCAGCTTGGTCTTCATGATCGCGCTGTTACGGCCCGACTTGGTGAATTCAGCTTTCTGAACCAGCCAAGGATCGTTGTCGATACGGATCACGGTACCGGGTTTGAGTTCTTTACCAGTTTTCATTGCGAATATCCGAATTTGGATGGGATTTACAAAAATCTAGGCCGCGTATCATATCCAATTTAGGTAAAACTGTACCAGCGCCGTGGCAAGATCCGCCTGCAAGCCTTGTTCCAGACACCATTGCTCGGCGTTGTCCTGCAGTTCTGGCCAGTGTTTACGAGCCTCCAGCCAGTGCTCGCCGATCGGTTGCCCGGCACTCCAGGCCCGCCACAGACCGTTCATCGCCTCGGCAGCGGCCGATGAAAGCCCTTTCGTATACAACGCAAGAAAGGCATCGAGCTTGTCGAGGTGGATGTCTTCGTCCTGTTGATAGATGTGCCAGAGCATCGGTCGCCCGGCCCACTGCGCCCGGACGAACGAGTCTTCACCGCGCACCGCGTTGAAATCGCAGCACCACAGCAACTGATCGTATTGATCCTGACGGACGAACGGCAGCACCTGCACCGTCAGCGCCTGACGCACGTCCAGATCGCCGACAGCCAATGCATCGACCCCGAGCCAGCGCGCAACATCACCGAGAATCCGTCCCTCCGGCACCAGCAGATGAGTCGGCGTGCTATCGGCCGCCAACACATCCAGCCAACTGGCCAGCCCGGCATTTTCGTAGGCAAACAACGAGATCAGCTGTGCGTCCGCTGCGCGATCGACGCCCAGGCCTTGCAGGAATTGTCGCTGCGCAACTGCATCCTGCTGAAATTGCCGACGCCGCTCAAGCAGACCGCTTTCACGCAGCAAGCCGCCCGTCCCCGGCTGAAATCCAGGAAAGAAAAAGAATTTCTGTACCGACTTGTACTTCACCGACGGCAAACCGTGACAGCCGGTGACCCAGTCTTCGGCGCTGAGGTAATCGAGGTTCATCCACAGCGGCGGCTGTTGCCGCTCGGTCATGGCATCCATGTACGCCGTTGGCAGTTGGCAGGCAAATGCGGCGATCACCACGTCCGCCGCCTCCGTCTGCGGCCAGTCGCTCGGCCAGTGCCGCACCTCGACACCCTGCTGCGATTGTTGCGCAAGGTTGATGTCGATCTCGGGGCAGATACGTTCGAAGGCGCGCAGGTCATCGACCCACAGGCGCACCGCCAGCCCGTGTTCGGCCACCAGTTGCCGGGCCAGACGCCAGGTCACGCCGATGTCGCCATAATTGTCGACCACGGTGCAAAAAATATCCCAGCGGGTTTTCGATACCGGCATGCAAAGACTCCCGTTGGCAAAAGCGCTGATTGTCCGCATAAATGACCTCGCGCAGAAGAGCCGACGGCGATTAATCTTCGTGCGACAATCGCCACTTGCCCGCAATCATCCGCCAGGAGGCAGCCATGCCCTATCGTCCCAATCCGCGTCGCCCGTTGCCCGTTCAGCTTAGCGCGCTGCAACTGACCGGCAGCATTGCCCTGGGCATGTGGCTGGGCTTTCTGGCCATCGCCCTGACCTGCTGGCTGCTCTCGCGCCTGGTGTTCACCGAACAACTGGCGCCTGTCGCTCAGGCGGTGCAGCAACTGGCCAAGCCGCCAGCGGCCGTCCAGGTACAACCGGACACTCCGCCACAGAGCCCGCTGTTCGAGCAGTACGAAGAAAACCTGCGCAAGAACGAGCAGCAGGCACGTCTGGATCAGGCTCGCGGCAGCAGTCGCAACCAGTCGAATCCCAAGTGCCAGTTCTGGCTGCAACAGGACCAGACCGCGCCGAGCGAAAAGAGCCGCGCCAACGTTTTGCAATTCTGCGATTGATCATGAACAAGCACACCGTCCACCAACTGATCCTCGACAAACTGCGCGTCGACCTCGACATCGCCGAGCGCGCCGCGCAGACCGCTTATGAAACCGCGACCCACGAAGAGAACATCGCCGAGAACAAGTACGACACGCTCGGGCTTGAGGCGTCTTATCTGGCAGCGGGTCAGGCGAAACGGGTCGAGGAAATCCGTCAGTCACTGGCGCTGTGCCAGAACCTGACGCTGCGCGCCTACGACGAAAATCGCGGCATCGAGATCGGCGCCCTGCTCGGTCTGGAAGACGAAAAGGGTCGCGAGCAATGGCTGTTTCTGGCGCCGGATGCGGCGGGCCTGAAAGTCGATGTGGTGGGTCAGCCGATTACCGTCATCACCCCGCGCTCGCCGCTGGGCAAAAGCCTGCTGGGCAAGTTCGAAGGCGATGAGGTAGAGATTCTGGTGGCGGGCACCCGGCAACAGTTTGCTGTCACCGAGGTGCTTTGAGGCAGGGTTTTAGTGGACCGGCAGTTCGACGCCGTCGAACAGCTCTTCCAGTTCCTGCTTGTTGTGGCACTGGATGGCTTTGGCCATCACTTCGCGGGTCAGGTGCGGGGCGAACTTTTCGATGAAGTCGCACATGAAACCACGCAGGAAAGTGCCGCGACGGAAACCGATCTTGGTGATGCTCGACTCGAACAGCTCGCTGGCATCCAGCACCACCAGGTCGTTATCGAGTTTGGTGTCGACCGCCATCTTGGCGACGATGCCCACACCCAGGCCCAGACGCACATAGGTTTTGATCACGTCGGCGTCGGCCGCGGTGAACACCACTTTCGGCGTCAGACCACGATGGCTGAAGGCTTCGTCGAGTTTCGAGCGGCCGGTGAAACCGAACACGTAAGTCACGATCGGGTATTCGGCCAGCGCTTCGAGGGTCAGCTTCGGCAGCTTGGTCAGCGGGTGGCCCTGGGGCACGACCACGCAGCGGTTCCAGCGATAGCACGGCATCATCACCAGATCGCCGAACAGCTCCAGCGCTTCGGTGGCGATGGCGAAATCGACGGTGCCGTCAGCGGCCATTTCGGCGATCTGCATCGGCGAACCCTGGTGCATGTGCAGCGCCACGTCCGGGTATTGTTTGATGAAATTGCTGATCACCGGCGGCAATGCATAACGCGCCTGGGTGTGGGTGGTGGCGATCGACAGGGTGCCTTTTTTCTCGTTGGAGAATTCCTGGGCAATCTGCTTGATGCTTTCGACCTTGCGCAGGATTTCGCCTGCGGTGGTGATGATGCGCTCGCCGGCCGGGGTGACGCGGGTCAGGTGCTTGCCGCTGCGGGCAAACACTTCAACGCCAAGTTCGTCTTCCAGCAGGCGGATCTGTTTACTGATACCCGGTTGCGAGGTGTAAAGGCTTTGGGCGGTAGCGGAAACGTTGAGGTCGTGGTGCGCCACTTCCCAGATGTAGCGCAGTTGTTGAAGCTTCATATGTATCCCTCAAAGCAGGTAGACGCCACGGGCATCAGCGACGGTATATAACTATATTAATGGTTTGATGAATAAATCTAGAACTTTTTTATCAAAAGGCCATTATTCCCGCTTCAGCGATCCCCCCGGCGCCGACGCTCCACCAATGGCACCAGATAAACCGGCACCTTGGCCAATTGCAGGACCCGGGTCGCCGTGCGCCCCAACGGTGTTTCCGCCCCTACGCCGTGGCTGTGAGTGCCTACGATCAGCAAATCCACAGAGAGTTTCTGCACCTGGTCGAGAATCACCTGCGCCGGATCGCCCTGCACTACCCGAACCGCGCAAATCCGCTGCAGATCCTGCTCGCCTTCGTCGCCCAGCTCTTCGCGAAAACTGTCCAGCACCCGTTGCTCGATATTGGCGATGACTGTTTTCAGACCCTGACTGTGAAATTCGTTCAATGCCTGCTCGTCGAGATAACTCTGCAACACCGATTCGGCAAACAGCCCCATGGGTTCCACTGCATGCACCACATACAAGTCGGCATTGAATGTCCGCGCCAGCGCCAGGGCATGCTGCATCACTAAAGGTGCGTACAGACCGAGGTCAGTGGCATACAGCATCGAACGAATCATATGACCTCCTCGCGTGCCAACATGGCGGAGATTTGATTCAGCTTAGCAGTGCCTTGGCGAGTACGACGTGCGACGCAACGTCTTGAAGCACTGGGGCTTTAGATCGACGGTTCGTTACTGATGCCATGCGGTACGTGACCGGTGGCAACCACTTCGCGGGCGGCCTCGCAGTGGCCGGTCTGATCGTCGAAGAACACATCGGCAGCGAAGGCTTCGAGAAACGCCGATTTGGTCAGCCCGCCGAGAAACAGCGACTCGTCGAGACGGATATCCCACTCACGCAAGGTACGGATCACCCGCTCATGGGCCGGCGCCGAACGCGCGGTGACCAGCGCCGTGCGGATCGGGCAGTCGTCTTCGGGAAACTCGCGTTGCAGCGCATTGAGTGCCGCCAGAAAACCCTTGAACGGCCCACCGCGCAATGGCTCGCGCGCCGACTCACGTTCCTTGGCCTGAAACGCCAGCAGCCCGCCGGCCTGATAAACGCGCTCGGATTCATCGGAAAACAGCACCGCGTCGCCGTCGAAGGCGATGCGCAACTCATCACTGGCGGCACGACTGGCGCCGCCAGAGAGAATCGTCGCCGCGGCAAACCCGGCGTCCAGCGCGGCGCGCACATCCTCGGCATGAGTGGACAGAAACAAGTCACAGCCAAACGCTTTGAGATAGGGATACGGACTGCGCCCGCCGACGAAGGCCGCCCGCGAGATGTCCAGCCCATAATGATCGATCGAGTTGAACGCGCGCAGACCGGTGTCGGCGCTGTTGCGCGAGACCAGAATCACCTCGACCCGGGCGCGGTCGAGGCGACTGTTGAGGCTCAGGAGTTTTTCCACCAGCGGGAACGCATCGCCGGGCGCGAGAATCTCGTCTTCGTGTTCGATCTGGTATTGCCGGTAGGCTTCGACGCCGCTCGCCAGATAGACCTTGTGGCTTTCGCTCAGGTCGAACAAGGCGCGAGACGAAATCGCCAGTACCAGTTTGTCATCGATGTTCTTGGCCATGCCTACCCCCACTCCCCCCAGAAAACCGACTCAGGTGTTGCGTCGGTCGATGAAACTCAAGGTGCGATACAGCGCTTCGATACGCGGCAGTTCGCACCCTGCCGCTTTGGCTGCGGCCAAGGGCCGAGCGTAAATCGCTTCCAGTTCCAGCGGCCGCTTGTGCAGGAAATCGTGGTACATGCTCGGCCAGTAGTCGGGCATTTTCTCGGTCATCATGAACAGGTACTCGGCATATCCGGGCGGTATATCGTGACGACAGGCCCTGGCGCCCTGCACCACTTCGGCCATCAACGCCTGGATCAGCGCGCGACTGTCCGCGTCGGCCATCAGCGGCGTGGTGCCGGCGCCGAGCAACACCGAAAGACCGTTGTAGGGAATATTCCACACCAGTTTCTGCCAGCGTGCCTGATGCAGATTGGGCATCGCCTGCGAATCGATGCCAGCGGCGCGGAACAGACCGGCGCCCTCCTCGACAATCGCCATGCGCGCCGCGTCGTCCGCTGTCGGGCCACTGTGATAGCCGACATTCACCGCCCCCAAGGCCTGATGGGTGATGTGTCCAGGACCTTGGCGATGCACGCAGATCAGGCACAGACCACCAAGCAAATGCAGGGAATCGGGCAGCAACTCACGCAAGCTGTCTTCAACGTCCAGACCGTTTTGCAGCACCAGCACTTTCGCGTCGGGCTTGGCCGCGGCAATGATCGCCGGGGCCAGACCTGCGCTGCTGGTGGTCTTGGCGCCGACCAGCAACCAGTCGCAGGCCGGCATGTCCTCGGCCTTCGCATACGCCTGCACCGGGTTCAGCGTCAGCGTGCCATGCACGGCACTGTCCACCTGCAAACCACGTTCGGCCACTGCGGCGAATTCACTGCGCAGTAAAAAGTGCACATCGAAACCGGCGCGCGCCAGCATCAACCCGTAAAACCCGCCAATGGCCCCAGTGCCGATAATCCCGATCACCGGTTTGCTGTCTGCTCCCACCATCTAAGGCAACTCCTCTGCAATTCGACCCAGCGCCTGCGCCTCGGCCGCGTTCAGCGCATCGGCGGTCAGGCGCGTGTGCAATGCCCCAAAGAACTCGCCGTCGCGCACCACGAACAGCGCCGGCAAATGAAAGACCTGATAGCGCTCCACCAGCCCGCCGTTGTTGCCGGCATCGATCCAGCACAGGCGATCCACCGCCAGCTCGAACCCGGGCAAAACCTCTCTGGCATAGCGGCAGCTGGAACAGCCGACGCTGGTGAAAATCACCAGCGAAACGCCGCTCATCGCCAGCAACCGCTGGTCGGCGTCGAAATCGGTCAGCTCGGATTCGACCACTATACTGGGGGAAACAATGTCAAATGGCCGACACAGGGAGTCTGTGCTCATGGGACGTTTCATTCCTCATCCGGACGAAGTGCCGGTTGAATTAATCTTGCTCAAGCCCGAGTGTATTTCCAGGCAACAGCTGCACACTATCAGCCTCGGCGGGATCGCTTGCAATTATCACCGCGCGTGGCGCCACGGCACGGCGCTGCAAGTGCGCATGCCGACACTCAACGCCGAGATCTGTTATCCGGGCTATGTCGCGTGGTGCCTGCGGCGCAAAAAGGGCTATCTGCTGGGGATCGCATTCACCGATGAGCAGACACTGTTCATCGCCCGGATGGGCGAACAGGTGTGCCAGATCGAACGTTATTGCCGCATGAACGAGGCCCACGACGATCTGCACGATATTCAGGCGCTGGCCCTGCAATGGGTCGAACAACACGCCGACGAGTTCTCCCACGACAGCGTGCGCAAGGCTTTTGCCCAGCCAGTGCTGGATTAAAGCCGCGTTTGCCCATTGTCGAGCCGCGTCTGACGCGCTAAGGTTCGGCTCCCCGACGCGCTTAAATCTGCTGTGCTCCGCCGCGCGGGGATCGCTGGCGGCCGGCACCCGTGACCTGACGAGTAAACGATGGCTGATTTACCGATCAACGACCTAAACGTCGCCTCTAACGAGACCCTGATCACTCCCGATCAGCTCAAGCGTGATATCCCTCTGAGCGATGCTGCGCTACGCACCGTCACCAAGGGCCGCGAAGTCATTCGCAACATTCTTGATGGCACCGACCACCGTCTGTTCGTAGTGATCGGCCCGTGCTCGATCCACGATATCAAGGCTGCCCACGAATACGCCGATCGCCTCAAGGTGCTGGCGGCGGAAGTCTCCGACACCCTGTACCTGGTCATGCGCGTGTATTTCGAGAAACCACGGACCACCGTCGGCTGGAAAGGCCTGATCAACGATCCGTACCTGGATGACTCGTTCAAGATTCAGGACGGCCTGCACATCGGTCGCCAGTTGCTGCTGGACCTGGCCGAGAAAGGCCTGCCGACGGCTACTGAAGCCCTCGACCCGATCTCCCCGCAGTATCTGCAGGACCTGATCAGCTGGTCGGCCATCGGCGCACGTACCACCGAATCCCAGACGCACCGTGAAATGGCATCCGGCCTGTCCTCGGCGGTCGGCTTCAAGAACGGCACCGACGGTGGCCTGACCGTGGCGATCAACGCCTTGCAGTCGGTGTCCAGCCCGCACCGTTTCCTCGGTATCAACCAGGAAGGTGGCGTGTCGATCGTCACCACCAAGGGCAACGCCTACGGTCACGTGGTGCTGCGTGGCGGCAACGGCAAGCCGAACTACGATTCGGTCAGCGTCGCCCTGTGCGAGCAGGCGCTGAACAAGGCGAAGATCAAGCCGAACATCATGGTCGATTGCAGCCACGCCAACTCCAACAAGGATCCGGCCCTGCAACCGCTGGTGATGGAGAACGTCGCCAACCAGATCCTCGAAGGCAACCAGTCGATCATTGGCCTGATGGTCGAGAGCCATCTGAACTGGGGCTGCCAGGCCATCCCGAAAGACCTCGCCGACCTGCAATACGGCGTGTCGATCACCGATGCCTGCATCGACTGGTCTGCCACCGAGAACACCCTGCGTAGCATGCACGCCAAGCTCAAGGATGTTCTGCCGAAACGCCAGCGCAGCTGATAAACGTATCACGGGCATAAAAAAACGCCGGGCAATGCCCGGCGTTTTTGTGTGTGCGATTCAGATCTTGGCGGCGCGGCGCTGATGACGTTCCATGTAGCGCTCGACGTAGGAGCACGACGGGATCACCGTATAACCCATTTCTTCGGCGTATTGCAGCGCGCTTTCGGTCAGCGCTGCGGCAATGCCACGGCCGCGCAGGGCGTTCGGCACGAAGGTGCGATAGATATCCAGGGTCTGTTTCCCCAGATCCATATAGGTCAGGTAGGCACGATGACCGTCCACATTGGTCTCGAACTGATGACCAGCCTGGTCATGGTGGATGGACAACGCCTCGCTCATCACTACTCCTCGCGGGTCTTGAATTCTGACCCCTACCTTACCGATGTTTTTCCGGCGAAGGAACATCTACGCCACCCTGTGCCTGATGGACACCGAGAAAAACCACACCGGTCTCGCGCAATCGAGCACGTCATAAATAGTAGGCACCATTGGCGAAAATGCTCAAGGTGCGCTCGTCATCATGCTCGTTGAACGGGTAACTCCGATGGGCGTAGTGGCAGGCGCGGGGACGATATTCCCCTGGCGCTCGCCTGAACATTGCCGGATGTCGAGACTTAAGACGCAGCCTCTTCTTTAAAGTCACCTCAAGAGCGACAAAGATATGTGAGGTGTCATGCAAAATCGGAACAAAAGTGTAGACGAATGCATCTAGGCAGACTTGGTGCAAGACGCAGAAACAGCACCGGACAGCGGGAACTTTTTCTCATTAACACGCTCAAGCCGGGGCCTGTAGCTGGATATTTTTTATACAGCCCGGTTAAAAGTTGCTCGAAAAAGAATCAACGCCTACAATTTTTTTTGCTTCTTGCGCTCCGTCAGTTTACTTACTACAAGTAATGGGTAGTATGTACGCCGGCTATTTCCTCAATCGGAGGAGAAAGCCACTTAATTGAAAGTCCTTGAAGGGGAACACGATGAACAACGTTCTGAAATTCTCTGCTCTGGCTCTGGCCGCAGTTCTGGCTACCGGTTGCAGCAGCGCATCGAAAGAAACCGAAGCACGTCTGACCGCTACTGAAGACGCAGCTGCTCGCGCTCAAGCTCGTGCAGACGAAGCATACCGTAAAGCTGATGAAGCTCTGGCTGCTGCTCAAAAAGCACAACAGACTGCTGACGAAGCTAACGAGCGTGCTCTGCGTATGCTGGACAAAGCTAGCCGCAAGTAATAATCCCTCGGGATTGTTATCAAGCCGACCCGGTTTCTGGGTCGGCTTTTTTGTGCCCGAAGCTTTTTCCCGGGCCATAAAAAACCCGCCGATGCTTCACACATCGGCGGGTCCGGATCGATCTTATTGCTGCAAGTCGATCGGCGCACTCGAGACAATCGGTGCCGAAGTGCTCGGCGTGCCGATTTCAGTTGGCAAGCCATCTTCGGCCGCAACCACATCACGCACAACATCCCAGTTCACGCGCAGATTGTTGGTGACATCTTCGCGCTTGAGCATCGCATTGATCACTGCCGTGTGCTTGTCGACCACCGACGGGTTGCCCTTGTCGTCGATCGGCGTGTGCGCTTCCAGATAGACCTTGCCGCCACTGCTGCCGAACTTGTACGCGTCGTTGAGGATGCGCACCGAAGTGCCGACCGGCACCATGGCCGCCATTTCCAGCACGTTGTTGTTGAACATGCGGAAGCAGCCGTGGCTGGTACGCATGCCGATGCCGAACTTCTTGTTCGAACCATGGATCAGGTAGCCCGGCGTGCCCAGGGTGAACTTGAACGGACCCAGCGGGTTGTCAGGGCCGGCCGGCACCACGTTCGGCAACGGATCACCGTCGGCGGCGTGCTCGGCCTTGATCGACGCTGGAGGCGTCCAGGTCGGGTTCGGGGTCTTGGCGATGATTGAGGTATGCGCGATTGGCGAACCCCAGCCTTCACGCCCGATACCCAGCGGGAAGGTGTACACCACGTTCCGGCCTTTCGGGAAGTAGTAGAGGCGGTATTCAGCAAGGTTGATCACGATGCCTTCACGCGGCCCCGGCGGCAGAATGAACCGGGTCGGCAGGACGATTTCAGTACCGGCGCCCGGCAGCCAGGCATCGACGCCCGGGTTGGCCGCGACCATTTCCGAATAGCCCAGGTCGTACTTGGTTCCCAGGTCAGCGAAGGTATCTTCGTACTTGGCCTTGATCACCTGCACCTGGCCGATGATGTCCTCACCGGGTGGTGGCAGGGGAAACTCCAATGCAGCAACGGGACCGGCCACACACAGGGCGGCAAGTGACAGGCAGCGGGTGACGGCAGGAAAGCGCGGCAACATCCGGAAAATCCTTCGCATGATCAACAAGGGTATAAGGGCGCGATTGTACACCGCACCTCGGGAATTCGGGGAGATGCGCCGATGGGCAGCCAGAAGTCTTCATGTAGGAGCTGCCGCAGGCTGCGATCTTTTGGTCCTAAAGCTCGAATCGCAACTCGGGCCAGATCGGCGAGGTACCGCGCTTCTGCGACTCAAGAATCGCCCGACACAACGAACACAGACGCTGATCCTGAAACACCCGACGATCCACACTCGACCAACGCGGTTGTGCCGGCAGCAGACTGCCACACAACGTGCGGTCTGCCGAGCCACCGAGTTCGAGCTGACGGGTCACCAGATGCACCCGCACTTCCTGGCAGGCGAACAGATCCAGCTGTTCGTCAGGCTCGATCAGTTGGTAGGCAAACAGGGACCAGGCAGGACGCGGCATCGGGGGCTCCAAATAAGGGGGCGCCACATTAGCCGAAAGCCTGCCACTAGAAAAGCCTCATAACAGCGGTTTCAGCGTCGGCCAGACATTTTCCAGCAACTTGCCCTGAGCCCCGGCTGCCGGGTGCAGACCATCGGCCTGCATCAGATCGGGATGCCCGCCCACGCCGTCGAGGAAAAACGGCACCAGCGGAATCTTTTTCTCGTCCGCAAGCTTGCCGTAGACCTCGGCGAAGGCATCGGTGTAACGCTTGCCGTAGTTGGGCGGCAGTTGCATGCCGAGCAACAGGACCTTGGCACCACTCTGGCGGGAGCTGTCGATCATCGCCGCAAGGTTTTGTTGCAATTGCGTTGGCGGCATTCCGCGCAGGCCATCATTGCCCCCAAGCTCGAGGATCACCAGTTCCGGCTTGTGCTCTGCAAGCAGCGCCGGCAGGCGCGCCTGGCCTCCGGCACTGGTGTCGCCGCTGATCGAGGCATTGACCACTTTGTCGTCAAAACCCTCCTGTTTGAGCCGTTGCTCGAGCAGCGATACCCACCCCAGGCGGGTATCCAGTCCGAAACCGGCGCTGATACTATCGCCAACGATCAGGACAGTACCCGCCGCTGCGTTCTGGGCCATGCACATCAAGGCCAGGCCAGCACTCAAAAACCACACACGCATCGGATTCTCCATGGGCGCAAGCATTCTCACCGCGAAGAACCTCAGCAAAGTGGTTCCCAGCGCGGAAGGTGAACTGACTATCCTGCACGAACTCAGCCTGGAACTGAACCAGGGCGACAGCCTGGCCATCGTCGGCGCGTCCGGTTCCGGCAAATCCACCCTGCTCGGCCTGCTCGCCGGCCTTGATCTGCCGAGCAGCGGCGAAGTCATTCTCGCCGGGCAATCTTTGGGTAATCTCGACGAAGACCAGCGCGCGCGCATCCGTGCCGAACACGTGGGTTTCGTCTTTCAGTCTTTCCAGTTGCTCGACAGCCTCAACGCGCTGGAAAACGTCATGCTGCCGCTGGAACTCGATGGCCGCAAAGACGCTCGCGAACGCGCCACCGAACTGCTGCAACGAGTCGGTCTCGGTCAGCGCCTGACGCACTCGCCGCGCCAGCTCTCCGGCGGCGAACAACAGCGCGTGGCGATTGCCCGGGCCTTCGCTGCCGAGCCGGACGTGCTGTTCGCCGACGAACCCACCGGCAACCTCGACAGCCACACCGGCGAGCGCATCAGTGACTTGCTGTTCGAGCTGAACAAGGAACGAGGCACCACCCTGGTGCTGGTGACCCATGACGAACGCCTGGCCCATCGCTGCCGGCGCCTGATCCGACTTGAAGCCGGGCTGCTGGTCGCCCCTCTGGAGCCTTGATGGCACGTCTGCCGCTGTTGCGCCTGTTCAGTCTCGCCATCCGCCAGTTACTGCGCGATGCCCGCGCCGGTGAATTGCGCGTGCTGTTTTTCGCCTTGCTGGTGGCGGTGGCCGCAAGTACCGCCATCGGCTACTTTGGCGCCCGCCTCAACGGCGCGATGATGCTGCGTGCCACCGAGTTCCTCGGCGCCGACCTGGTGCTTGAAGGCAGTTCACCGGCGCGGGAGGAACAGATCAGGAGCGGCACCGAGTTGCGCCTGAATCATGCGCAGGTGGTGGAGTTTTCCAGCGTTATCGCCACCGACAACGGCATTCAGCTATCGAGCATCAAAGCCGTCGACCGCGCCTACCCGCTGCGCGGCGAACTGAAAAGTGCCGCCGCCCCGTTTGCAAGTGAAACCGCTGGCGGCGAACCGCAACCCGGTGAAGCCTGGGTCGAGGCACGTCTGCTGACTGCGCTGGATCTGAAGATCGGCGACAGCATCGACGTCGGCATGAAAACCCTGAAGCTGACCCGAGTGCTGACCTACGAACCGGATCGCGCCGGCAACTTCTACAGCCTCACGCCTCGGGTAATGATCAATCTCGATGACCTCGCCGCCACCGGCGTAGTGCAACCCGGCAGCCGCGTGAGTTATCGCGAACTGTGGCGCGGCGAACCGCAGGCACTGGAAACCTATCGACAACTGCTCAAACCGGGGTTGGCAGCGAATCAGCGCATTCAGGATGCGCGCGACGGCAACCGGCAGATCGGTGGCGCGCTGGGCAAGGCCGAGCGTTATCTGAACATGGCCAGTCTGGTCGCGGTGTTGCTCGCAGGCGTCGCAGTCGCATTGTCGGCCAACCGCTTCGCCAGTCGCCGTTTCGATGCCAGTGCCTTGCTGCGCTGCCTCGGTTTGTCGCGTCGGGAAACCATGCTGTTGTTCAGCATTCAACTGACCGTACTCGGCCTGTTCGCTGCCCTCAGCGGCGCAGTGCTCGGCTGGCTGGCGCAACTGGGCCTGTTTGCCCTGCTGCATGATCTGCTGCCAGCGGACGTCCCGCCCGGCGGTCTTTTTCCGGCGCTCGCCGGGATCGGCACCGGGCTGGTGGCGCTGGCCGGCTTCGCCCTGCCGCCGCTTGCCGCGCTGGGTCGGGTGCCACCGCTGCGGGTACTGCGCCGCGACATGCTGCCGATTCCGTCGAGCACCTGGATGGTCTATGGCGCGGCGCTGGGTGCGCTGGGCCTGATCATGTGGCGCCTGAGTCTGGATCTGCTGCTGACCTTCGCCCTGCTGGGCGGTGGCGTGGTCGCTGCGCTGGTGCTGGGTGGCTTGCTGCTGTTGTTGCTCAACAGCCTGCGCCGGATGCTCGCCCGCGCGCCGCTGCCGTGGCGCCTCGGTCTGGGCCAGCTGTTGCGTCATCCGCTGGCGGCGGCCGGGCAAGCGCTGGCGTTCGGTCTGATCCTGCTGTCGATGGCGTTGATCGCCCTGCTGCGTGGCGAGCTGCTCGACACCTGGCAAAACCAGTTGCCGAAAAATGCTCCGAACTACTTTGCCCTGAACATCCTGCCGGGGGACAAACAAGCCTTCGCCGATCATTTGATCAAGGTGTCCGCACAAGCGGCGCCCCTGTACCCGGTAGTACCGGGGCGGCTGATCAGCATCAACGGCGACCCGGTGCAGCAGATCGTCAGCAAGGATTCGGCCGGCGACCGCGCGGTGCAACGCGACTTGAGCCTGACCTGGGCCGCCGACCTGCCGGCCGGCAACAAGCTCACCGCCGGTACGTGGTGGACCGGGCAACCCTCGGAGGACGTACCGGGTGTATCGGTTGAAGGCAAAGTCGCCGAAAGCCTCAAGCTCAAACTCGGCGATCACATGGTGTTCAGCGTGGGCGGGGTAAATCGTGAAGCCAAGGTCACCAGCCTGCGCGAGATCAACTGGGATAACTTCCAGCCGAACTTCTTCATGATCTTCCAGCCCGGCACCCTCAAGGATCTGCCGGCCACCTACCTGACCAGTTTCTATCTGGCCCCCGGTCACGATCAGCAGATCGTCGAGCTGTCGCGAGCCTTCCCGGCGGTGACCATCCTTCAGGTCGAAGCCTTGCTCGAACAACTGCGCAGCATCCTCGCCCAGGTCACCCTGGCGGTGGAATACGTGTTGTTGTTCGTGTTGGCGGCGGGGATGGCGGTGCTGTTCTCCGGCCTGCAGGCAACCCTGGACGAACGCATTCGCCAAGGCGCGCTCTTACGCGCGCTGGGCGCGCAACGGCAGTTGCTGGTCAAGGCCCGGCGGATCGAGTTCGGCTTGCTCGGTGCGGTCAGCGGTTTGCTCGCGGCCATCGGCTCGGAAGTGGTGAGTCTGGTGTTGTATCGCTTTGCCTTCGATCTACCTTGGCATCCGCATCCGTGGTTGCTGGTGCTGCCATTGATTGGTGCCGCACTGATTGGTGGTGCCGGCGTGTTCGGCACGCGCCGGGCATTGAACGCGAGTCCGCTGACAGTCTTGCGCGAGGGTTGATAGACTCCAGCCTTCGTCACCACAAGAAGTTGCCATGAGCCGTTATCGCCCTCCCCGCACCGCCGGCACCGCGCTGATCACCCCTGAAGGTGAAGCGCGGATGCGCGCCGAATTCCATGAGCTGTGGCATGTACGCCGCCCGCAGGTGACGCAAGCGGTCAGCGAGGCAGCGGCACAGGGTGATCGCTCGGAAAACGCCGAGTACACCTATGGCAAGAAAATGTTGCGCGAGATCGACAGCCGCGTGCGTTTTCTCACCAAGCGTCTCGAAGCACTGAAGGTCGTCAGCGAAAAACCCAGCGATCCGAACAAGGTCTACTTCGGCGCTTGGGTAACCATCGAGGACGAAGACGGCAAGCAGTCGCGCTACCGCATCGTCGGCCCGGATGAACTGGATCTGAAGCTGGGTCTGATCAGCATCGACTCACCGCTGGCCCGCGCCTTGATCGGCAAGGCGCTGGACGCCGAAGTCCGGGTACAGACGCCAACCGGTGAGCAGTTTGTCTATATCGTGGCGATCGAATATCCCTGAGCGTTTCAGCGGCGGGTGATCAAACCCTGCCGCGCAACACGCACCAATTGCTTGATCATTTCCGGGGCGTCTTCAGCGCTCGGCGCCTGAATCACCGCCAGGTCAAAACTGTCACTGGCAAACCGCGCCAGCGACTCGCCGTCTTCAACGAACTGGATCAGGAACGCGGCAGGACCGCCGCTGCGACGTGGCCAGCCATCGAGATAACGCAACAGCGTCGGCTGATGTTTGCCGCCAAGCAGGATTTTCGGGTTGCGCTGGGTGATATGTGCCGTGATCGGCGCGGGACGTGCTGGAGGGCGTAGTGCATTCATCGTGTCGTGTCTCTGCCTCAAAAGTCTGCATGGCAGGTGAGAGGCAACACCGAACCAGCGCTTTAGCGGTATTTCGAAGCCCTGTTCCGGCTTCTGACGGCAACTGTCTGAGTCACCTGGCGCCCCGCAAGTAGCTGTTTAAATCGGCGCATGAGCAACATCCTAGATAACGTGACCGATGAGTGTCAAGAATCGGCCGCAACAAAAAAGGCCCGCACAATGCGGGCCTTTTGCTTGATCCAGAGCGTTCAACCGGCGATGGCGCGATCCACCGACAGCTTGCCGGCGCCTTCGATCATCACCGCGAGGCTGCCGCCGAGCAGCGCCAGAGCGAACTCATAACCGTTGTTGGCCATGAACAGACCGTTGCTGATGTGCACGGTGAAGATCGCCACCAGCGACAGAAAGGTCAGCCCCAGCGCCGCCGGGCGCGCCAGCAGGCCGATGATCAGCGCCAGACCGGCGAAGAACTCGGTACCGCCGGCCAGCGTGGCCATCAGGTAACCCGGGTGCAGACCGATGCTGTCCATGTATTGCGCGGTGCCTGCCAGACCGTAACCACCAAACAGACCAAACAGCTTTTGCGAACCGTGGGCAGCGAAGATCACGCCGACCGCGATGCGCAGAATGGTCAGGCCATAACCGGCGCGGGTGAACAGAACCTTGTTGATCAGAGAGCTCATGGGGCATTCCTTGTTTTGCGAGAAGTGTGTTGGGATTGGTCGCTATATTAATCAGTTAAATTCATGTTAAAAGCGCAATTATTCCGCCATAACAATCAAATTATTAGATCATTTCCGTGAGGCGACTTTCTGGCCCCGGGGCTCCAGTGATTCCCGCTCCCGATCGAACGCCAGGTAGTACTTGTTCACGCTATTAACATAGCTGACGGGCCCCATGCCCACCTGCTCCATGGCGATGCGCTCAACCTGAAAGAACCACTGGTTCGGATTCAGCCCGCGCCGCCGTGCCTCGGCGCGCATGCCCTGCACACGCTCCGGGCCGATGTTGTAGGCCGCCAGGGTGAACGCCATGCGCTCGCGCTCATTGAGTTTCGGACTGTTGAAAAACTTGCGTCGGATCATCGCCAGGTACTTGGCCCCGGCCTGCACATTCGCATCGAGATTCTGAATGTTGTTCACCCCGACCCGCTGCGCCGCAGACGGGGTGATCTGCATCAGCCCGGTCGGGCCGCTACCGCTGCGCGCATTGGGTTGCAGCGCCGATTCCTTGAACGCCAGCGCCGCCAGATTCAGCCAGTCCATGCTTTGCGCGTCGGCGTGTTTTTGCAGGGTCGGGCGCAGTTTCTCCAGACGCTGACGGTCACCCTTGGACAACGGATAATGCACTTTGTAGAGCCGTCGATAGATCCGCAGAAACTCCGCATCCTCGTTCGACGGTTTCTTGTAGCCGACCAGGAAGCGATCGATGCTCGCCCGCAGCATCGAGGCATCCCGGCGAACAAACCAGTACTCCTCACCCGGCTCGCTGATCACCAATTGCCGGTCGAAACGCAGCTTGGGCAGGATCTTGCCCCAGCGCTCGGCGATCGGTTGCTCGACGATAGTCAGGTGGAAAATCCCGCCTTGCACCATCTCCAGCACGTCCTCGACCGCCAGCGTCGGATCGACCCATTCGATCTTGATCGGCGCCAGTTTGTGCAACGCCAGTTTCTGATTGAGCTGGCTGACCGCCTCCCCCGCCGCACTGCCGGTCGGCAACGCCAGGGTCTTGCCTGAAAGCTGTTCTACTTTGGTGTAACGGCGCTCGCCCTTGATGCCGACGAGCACCAGCGGCACGTTACTGGCGATCGGCTCGCTACTGGCCACCGCGCGGCCGGGTTGCAGCTCAAGCAATTCGCCCGGCGCGACCAGATCACCTTCGCCGCGCTGCAAGGCACCGAGCAGTTGATCCTTGGCTTTGGGAATAATCTTGAGGGTGATTTCCTGACCATCGCGGGCGTGGCCATTGAGGTATTGCTCGAAGGCGCGCAGGCGATGGTATTCGACGCCGATGGCCTGACCCTGGACTTCACCGGAGCTGTTGCGGCTCTGGTTGACCAGCACGCGCAACACGCGACTGCTGCGAATCTCCGACAGGTCGCGAACCTTGGCGGCCGGCACGGCTTGCTGTGGCCCGGGCAGGCGCGCAACCGCCGTTATCGGCAGCAGCAGCGACGCACACAACAGGAGCAAAACCGAGGGACGATGCATCCACTCTCCGGAAAGAATACGGGGTGGTTTCACCGCTGAACGGTCGAAATCACCGACGAAAACAGAGCGCCTGGAGCGCTGGCAAAGTGCGAGAGACTGGCACAGTGATGGCTTTTCTGCCAACCCGGGCTGCGTCGCGGCATCAAAAGACAGCTATAACTCGTTGTAGTTCTTGGCTTTTCTTATAAATCTACAGCTCTGGTATGCTTTCCGGCCTTCGGCCCGAGGTAGAACCATGCAACTCATCGATATCGGCGTCAACCTGACCAACCCCAGTTTCGCCGAAAAACATCAGGCCGTACTCGACCGCGCCTACGCGGCCGGGGTCTGCCAACTGGTGCTGACCGGCACCAGCGTCGAGGGTAGCGAACAGGCACTGGAGCTGTGCCGGCAACTGGATGAAAACGGCCAGCAGCTGTTTGCCACCGCTGGTATTCACCCACATTCGGCCAGTGACTGGAACGCTGACAGCGCGCGCCGTTTGCGCAGCCTTCTGCAAGAGCAAAATGTGGTCGCCGTGGGCGAATGCGGGCTGGATTTCAACCGTGATTTCTCGCCACGCCCGCAACAGGAAAAAGTCCTCGAAGAACATCTGGCGCTGGCGGTAGAACTGCAGTTGCCGGTGTTCCTGCACGAACGTGATGCCAGTCAGCGTCTGCTGGAAATCCTCAGGGACTTCCGCGATCAACTGCCCGCCGCCGTGGTGCACTGCTTTACCGGCGAGCAAAAAGCCCTGTTCAGTTACCTCGATCTGGACCTGCACATCGGCATCACCGGCTGGATCTGCGACGAGCGCCGGGGCACACACCTGCATCCACTGGTCAAGGAGATCAAGCGCGGCCGGCTGATGCTCGAAAGCGACGCGCCGTACCTGCTGCCTCGCACCCTGCGACCGAAACCCAAAAACGGCCGTAATGAACCGGCGTATCTGACCGAGGTGCTGCGCGAAGTGGCGTTGCATCGCGGCGAGACCGAGGAAGATCTGGCTGCGCACACAACGGCGTGCGCCCGCGCGTTCTTCAACCTCCCCGCCCTGTCCTGACACACCAGAGTCCCCCTGTGGGAGCGGGCTTGCTCGCGAAAGCAGTGTATCAGGCGGAAATGAGCTGGATGACACAGCGCATTCGCGAGCAAGCCCGCTCCCACAAGGGGCGCAGCGTAGAACCTGTTGACCCATATCAAGATCCGCAGATCTGCATAGCGGCACAATGCTGGCACCTTGCCAAAACTGTTTCCGCTATCAGAGAAGACCTCCATGGGTGCCTGGCTTAGCAATATCTCGCTGAAATACAAATTCTGGGCGGTCAATGCGGTCGCCTTCGTCACCACCCTGCTGCTGGTGCTGTACGCCGTGCAACTTGAGCAGCAGGCCCGCAGCCACGCGTCGAAAACCGCCGCGCAAGCCCAGGCACAATTGCTCAAGGCCTGGCCGGCCGGGCAGGCGCTGCCCAAGGCCGATCAGGTACTGACCTTCAAACGCGGAGAAGTGCCGCGCCTCAACGATCAACCGGTGCTGGAGATCAGCGACAGTAACGGCTGGGACGAGGTCAATCATCTGCCGCTGTTCGGCAACAACCCGCTGCTGGGCGCCGAAGTGTTCAGTCGTGGCGACGGCGAGCAAGTCGCGGTCATCGCCTATGGCCCGAGCCTGGCGCAAGTGTTCAGTGAACGCTTTGCCAACTACGCGGTGGCGGTGTTCATCCTGATGCTGGCCATGCTCGGCGCTTCGCAGTTGCTGATCCGCTTCCTGCTCAGTCAGCTCAACACGTTGAAGGATGTGATGCTGCATGTCGAGAAGAGCGGTGATCTCTCGGCACGCGTGCCGCTGGCCTGCAAGGACGAAGTCGGGCAAATGGCCAATGCGTTCAACGCGATGCAGGCCGGTTATCAGCGGGTGGTCACGACTGTCGCCAACACCGCGCGGCAACTCGACGTCGGCGCCGCACGTCTTGCGGCGAGCATGAACGAAGTGCGCCACGGCATGCTCGGTCAACAGAGCGAGACCGATCAGGCCGCCACCGCGATCAATGAAATGACCGCCACGGTTTATCACATCGCCCAGCACGCCGGCGCCACCCGCGACCTGTCGCAGACCGCCGATGGTCTGGCCGGCAGTGGCCAGCAAGTGGTCAGCCGTGTGCAGCAGTCAATTGCCGGACTCTCCAGCGGCGTGCAGCAGACTGCCGAAATGATCCAGCGCCTGGCCGAAGACAGCCAGAAGATCAACGGCGTAGTCAGTGTGATTCACAGCATCGCCGAGCAAACCAACCTGCTGGCGCTGAACGCCGCCATCGAAGCGGCCCGTGCCGGCGAGATGGGCCGCGGTTTTGCGGTGGTCGCTGATGAGGTGCGCAACCTGGCGAAACGTGTGCAGACCTCCACCGATGAAATCACCACCATGGTCTCGGCACTGCAGGCCGGCACGCGCGATGCGGTGGACTTCATGCAGGAGAGTTCGTACAAGGCCGACGACTGCGTGCAACAGGCGCAGGAGGCTGGCGAGGCGCTGGCGGAAATCACCGGCGCCGTGGCGCAGATGCGCGAGAGCAACACGCAGATTGCGGTGGCGGCCGAGCAGCAGAGTCAGGTCGCGGAAGAGATGAATCGGGCGGTGGTGAGCATTCGTGATGTGACCGAAAACACCGTGCAGCAGACCGTGGATTCGGCGACCACCAGCAATGAGTTGGCGACGTTGGCCGGGGAGTTGAGCAAGGCCATCGGTCAACTCAAACTTTAAGGGACTCATCGCGAGCAGGCTCACTCCTACAGGGGATTTGTGTGCGCAGCAGATCCTTTGTAGGAGTGAGCCTGCTCGCGATGGCGTCAATTGCAACACCATCGAATCCAGCCATTGCGCCTATCACCACCATAGCCAACCTTGATTCGCCGCCCCACCCGCCCCGGCCTATTCTTCAACCATGTGTTCAACATGGATCGAGGAGTAGTCAACATGGGCAAACGTCACCCCAATCTTCCCGCGTGGCAATGGCGCGCGTACCCGAACAATCACCAGCACCCGACCAATCTGGTGTTGCACCTGATTGCCGTGCCGCTGTTTATCGTTGCATTTCTGTTGATCGTGTCCGGCGTGTTCAGCTTGAGTCTGGCCAGTATCGCCATCGGTGTGATCGGGATTGTCGCGGCGCTCGGTTTGCAGCGCCACGGCCACAGCCTGGAGGCGCAAGCCTCCGAGCCGTTCAGCGATCGCAAAGATGCCGTGTCACGCTTGCTGGTCGAGCAGTTCCTGACCTTTCCACGGTTCTTTCTAAGTGGCGGCTGGTGGCGCGCCTGGCGGGAGCGCCACCGTCGGCATTGAGTGATTCAGGCAAAAATCGTCACGGTCTGCCGACTCATGGCGATCAACTCCCCCTCCGCGCTCCACAGCTTGGCGGCGACATGGCCGTAGCCGTCGGCGGCGTATTCGATGTCGGCCAGGTATTTGCACCAGTCCAGGGTGCTCAGGTCGCGTAGCGGTTGCACGAATTCGATGGTCCAGGTCAGCGTGCTGCCCGGTGCCGGCTTCTTCAGGTACGGCAACAAGGCCGGTGGCCAGGCATCCACCAGCGCCAGCAGATGCGCCTCATTGACCGGTTCTTCCTTGACGTCTCCACGCAAACGCACCCAGCCGCCCATCTGCCGCGATGTGTTGCCGGTGAAAGGCATGCCGCCGACACTCCAGCGCATCGCCAGATGCCGCATGAATTCCGGGGTCACGCCCTTGATGTAGGGCAACTCCTGGCATTCGTCCCAGTGTTTCATTTCGGCTGCCGGATAGGCGGCAACGGCCACTTCCGAAGGTCGCGAAGCGCCGAAGCTGCCCTGCACAATTGTCACCACCTGACCGTTCTGCACAGCCCGGCCCAGCACCTGGCTGACCGCTTTGCCTTCGCGCAACACATCGACTTCGAAGCTCACCGGGACTTCCGGTTCGACCGGGCCGACAAAGGTGATCGCCAACGAACGCACCGGGCGCTCCGCCGGCACTTTCGCGCGCATGGTTTCGTATTGCAGCGCCGCGACCAAGCCACCAAAACTGGCCCGACCCTGACCCCACTCGGCAGGAATGGTCACTTCTGGCTGGCGACGGACCGCCTCGATCAGATCGGAAAAGCGCATGACAACCTCGGCAAGCGAAAAAAGGAATGCAGCGATCTTAACCAGCATGGCAGAGCGCCGCAGCGTCTATTCCGGTCAAATGGACTGACAGAAAGGCCTTAAGGTCAGGAAGATATTCGAATGTGGGAGCGGGCTTGCTCGCGAAAGCGGTGTATCAGTAGACACATCTGTGACTGACACACCGCTTTCGCGAGCAAGCCCGCTCCCACAGGGATCTGAGTGGATTCAGGATTTGAAGCAGCTTGAACTGAGTTTATCCAGCACCCGATCCGCCTTGGCTTCAGCCTTGATCAGGCCCGCCTGCCAGGTCGCGACGCACGGTTGCAGATCGCTTTCCAGTTCGGCCCGCGCCAGCCACTGCCAGCAATCGTGCCAGTCACCCAGCGCGCCCTGCGCCGACTTCAGCCGCTCCAGCGCCGGCTCAGGCAGGCGATCGAGTTCCGGATAGGCTTCGATGCCATAGCGCACGCGCTTGATCAGCAAGCGCAGACGATGGCGGTCGTGGGCCGGATCGTGCAGCGCCTCGTCGAGTTTCTTCCATTGTTTGTGCAGGCGTTTTTCGATGCGTTTGCCCAGGCCCTTGAGCAGGCCCTGGCGCTCGGAAGCACGCAGGAATCGCGGGAAGGCATCGAGGATAATCAGCAGCGAAGCCACTTCGGCGCTCGCCGCCAATGTTGGATAGGCTTCGTCCATTTGCGCCATGCGCCGCTGCGCCGCTTGCGGTTGATCATGCTTGAGCAGATACGCCGCCAACACCTCGCGATCACGCCACGGTGTGGTCAATTGACCAACTGCCGACGCCGCGCCCTCCAGTTGTTCCACTCCCGGCAAACCGCGCAAGGGTCGCAACAGGCTGCGCAAGCGCCGTACCGTTGTGCGCAAGTCGTGCAGCGCCTCGGGGTCGGTCCGCGCAGTCAGGCGCGCCTGACAGGCCAGCAGTCGCACTTCCAGGCTCAGGACATGAGCCACCAACCGATCCACCAACGCAGACATCGCTTGCTCCTGATTCACATGGCTTGAAGGATGAGTCTGCCGTGAGAAGGCAGGCGCATCCTTGCGTCAAGTCAGCAGCTTAGCGGCCGGCGCGGGATTCGCGAATATAGAAGCGGGCTTTCTCGGCCTTTTTGCTGCAGCCTTCAAAGCCTTCGAATTGCTGCTGAGTCTTGGCCGCCGTCAGCAACGACAGCGCCTTGGAGTAGCTGACCGTGCCGGCGAAACCCTCGGCCTTGGCCAGGTCCAGTTCATGCCACGCGGCATCCAGCTGACTGCCACAGCTGTCCCGATAAGCAGTCTTGCCAGCGCAACCGGCCAATGCCAGCGCGATCAACGGCACACAGATCCAGGCTTTCATCACTCACACCTCAAAATAGGTCAACAGTCGTGCAGGTAAGACGTTGCAGCGCGGGAAAAGTGCCTTGGCGCCCCATGAATCTGCGGCGACTAAAGCATAGCGCCGAGCGGTCACGGAGTATCGAAAAAACGACGCTCCTGCCGTCTCCAGCGACCCTGCCGATTGTCGCCCGCCCCCCGAAGGGTGCATTGTGGAGCCTTGTCGGGAGGAAGTTTGATGAAAAAGCGTGTCGCACTGGTGCTGGGCTCCGGTGGCGCCCGGGGCTATGCCCATATCGGGGTCATTGAGGAGATCGAAAGACGCGGTTACGACATTGCCTGCATTGCCGGTTGTTCGATGGGCGCGGTGGTCGGCGGGATCTATGCGGCGGGCAAACTTGACGAGTACCGCACCTGGATCGAAACCCTCGACTATCTGGATGTGCTGCGGCTGGTAGACGTGAGTTTTCGCCTCGGTGCAATTCGCGGCGAAAAAGTCTTCGGGCAGATCCGCAAGATCGTCGGCGAGATCAACATCGAAGACCTGCGCATCCCCTACACTGCGGTCGCCGCCGACCTCACCAACCAGCAGGAGATCTGGTTTCAGGAAGGCTGCCTGCATCAGGCAATGCGCGCCTCGGCGGCGATTCCCAGCCTGTTCACCCCGGTGATGCAGGGCAACCGGATGCTGGTGGACGGCGGCATTCTCAACCCGTTGCCGATCGTGCCGGTGGTCTCCAGCCACTGCGACCTGATCATCGCGGTCAACCTCAACGCGACCAACCAGCGGCACTACAAATTGCCGGTGATTCAGCGTCCACCCGCGTTTCGTTCGCGCTTCGACAGCCTGCTCACTTCCCTCGGTTCGAAGATGCCATTCCGCCGCAAGCAGGCCGAGCAGTTGCTGTTGCTCGAACAGGAAGCCTTGCGCGCCGAGGCGGCAGACATCAATCCGTGGCTGGAAGGCAGCGAGCCGGAAAGTCAGCAACCGGCAGCGGCTCCCGAGCGCGAAGGCGCACCGAAATCCGCCACCGGTTCGTTCATCATCGACAACGTCGGGCCGGCGTCGCTGCTGGACCTGATCAACCAGAGTTTCGAGGTGATGCAGACCTCGTTGGCGCAGTACAAGATCGCCGGCTATCCGCCGGACATTCTGATCAACGTGCCGAAGCGCGTGTGCCGGTTTTTCGAGTTCTACAAGGCGCCGGAGCTGATCGCGCTGGGACGGGAAATTGCGCGGGATACGCTGGATCGGTATGAGAGTGAGCAGAGTAGAGAGCCCTGAAGTTCTCGGCTGGCTGTCAGGGCCTCTTCGCGAGCAAGCCCGCTCCCACAGTGGCCGGTGAGAAACACAAATTTCAATCACACCGGAGAACCCTGTGGGAGCGGGCTTGCTCGCGAAGGCGTCAGCTCAGCCAACCCAAAACCTACAGGCTGTTGTCACTCAACAACCGATACCCAACCCCCGCCTCAGTCACGATAAACCGCGGCCGCGTCGGATCATCTGCCAGCTTCTGGCGCAAATGCCCAACCACAATCCGCAGATAATGACTGTCCTCGGTATGCGTCGGCCCCCAGATATCCTTGAGCAATTGCTGCTGGGTAATCACCCGCCCCGGATGCCGCGCCAGTTGCGCCAGCACCGCGTATTCCTTGCGGGTCAGCGCCACTTCGGCGCCGTCGAGCAGCACCCGCCGATACGCCAGATCCACGGTCAACGGGCCAAACGTCAGCGCCGCTTGCTGGGCCTCGCCGGCCGGCGCCTGGCGCAACAAGGCGCGGACCCGGGCGAGAAACTCCTGAATGCCGAACGGCTTGGTCACGTAGTCGTTGGCACCGCCATCCAGCGCCTGGACTTTCTGCCCTTCGCTGGCCCGCACCGACAGCACCAGCACCGGCGCGGTGGCCCATTCGCGAAACTCGCGCAGCACCTGCTGACCGTCCATGTCCGGCAGGCCGAGGTCGAGCACCAGCAGGTCGGGCTTGTTCAGCGCCGCCTGCGCGAGGCCCTCGGCACCGGTGCCGGCCTCCAGCACTTTGTAGCCTTGTGAGGCAAGGCTGATGCGCAGAAATTTGCGGATCTGCGGTTCGTCATCGATGACCAAAATGGTCGCGGTCTGGCTCATGAATTCACATCAACACAAAGGATTGGCAAGAGAGTAGCGCAGCCGGGCTCAGGCTTCATTGTCCATCCCCGGTTGCGCCTGCAATGGCAGGTGCAAGGTGATGCTGGTGCCACGCCCGTCGATGCCCTCGGCGACGCTGATCCGCCCGCCATGCGCACCGACCATGCCCTGACAGATCGCCAGCCCCAGACCGGTGCCCTGCCCGCCGCGATCACCGCGCGCGGCGGTGTAGAACATGTCGAAAATCTTCGCTCGCTCGTCTTCGGGAATCCCCGGGCCTTCGTCGCTGACCGTGAAGAAAATCTCGTCCTCGCTCGCCCCGGCGCTCAATTGCAAACGACCGTGAGCCGGTGAGAAACGTGCAGCGTTTTCCAGCACATTGACCAGCGCCTGCTCGATCAGCGCCGCATGCACGAACAGCAGCGGTAACTCGGACGGCACGTCGGTGCTGACCTGCAACGGCGCGAGCACCGCACGCAGGCGATTGAGCGAACTGCCGACGATGTCCGCCGGCGCTACCCAGTCGCGCGCCAGCTTCAACGCACCATGGCCGAGGCGGGTCATGTCCAGCAGATTCTGGATGTAACGGTCGAGGCGTTCGGCTTCGTCGCGGGTGCCTTCGAGCAACTCGCGGCGATCCTCCAACGGAATGGCTTCGCCGAGCGCCAGCAGGCTGTCGATGCTGCCGCGCATGGCGGTCAGCGGTGTGCGCAAATCATGCGACACCGAGGCCAGCAACGCGCTGCGCAATTGCTCGGTTTCGCCGTGCAGGCGCGCGGCTTCCAGATCGTCCGCCAGTTGCGCACGGGCCAGCGCCTGAGCCAGTGGCTGGCTCAACGCAGTGAGCAGGCGTCGACGCTGGCCACTCAAGGTCTGGCCTTCTTTGGCGCAGACCCCGAGCAGCGCCAGCGGCCCGTCCTCCACCGACAGCGGCCACCACCACCAGCGACCGAACGGCAGCGTACCGGTGCCCATGCCGGCCGGTTGATCGTGTTGCCAGGCCCAGTCGGCGGCGGCGCGTTCCGATTCGCTGAACTCCAGCGGCCCGCCGGTTTCGACTTTCCAGCCGCCCTGGCCATCGCGGTTGAGCAGGCACAATTGCAGATCGCTCCAGCCGTTGAGGTGCTGCGCCGCAGCGCTGATCACCGCCTGACGATCGGTTGCGGCAGTGAGTTTGCGCGACAGATCCAGCAGCTCCGTGGTCTCTTCCTGCGTGTCGCGCAACGCCTGCAACTGCCGCCGCTGACGCGCCGCGAGGTTACCAGTGAGCGCCGCCATCAGCAGGAAGAACAGCAAGGTCAAAACGTCTTCTTCGCGCTGGATGGCGAAGGAAAAATTCGGCGGAATGAACAGAAAATCGTAGGTCAGAAACGACAGCGCCGCGCAGGCCAGCGCCGGGCCCAGGCTGCTGCGCACCGCCACCAGCAACACCGCCGCGAGGAACACCAGCGAGATGTTCGGCAACGGCAAAATACTCGATACCGCCCACGCCAGCGCACTGGCCAGCAGCGTGGCAACCAGCGCCAACAGATAGTCGAACCAGACCAGCGTCGGCGTCGTTCGCAGGCGCTGTTGCGGGTGTTCATGATCGTTGTCGAGTACGTTGATTTCCAGGCCGTGGGCCTGGCGCAGCAAACGCGCGGCGAGCCCACCACCGAACAGGCGACGCCGCAGACTCGGCCGCGACTGGCCGACCAGCAGCAGACTCGCACGGCGTTCGGCGGCATGCTGGATCAGGGTTTTCGCCACTTCGCCGGCGCGTAACAACACCACTTCGCCGCCGAGGCGTTCAGCCAGTTGCTGGGCATTTTGCAGGCGCAGGCGCGATTGCTCGTCGCGCACCGTGCCATTGTCGACATGCACCAGACTCCACGGTAAATGCCGACGTTGGGCCACCCGGCTGGCGTGACGCACCAGGCGTTCCGCATGCGCATCGCCATCGACGCCGACCAGCAAACGCCCACGCACCGCCGGAGCCGCCTGACCGAGTTGGCGATAGCCTTGAGCGAGGTCGTTGTCGACCTGCGCCGCCGCCGTTTGCATCGCCAGCTCGCGCAACGCGGTGAGGTTGGTCTGGGTGAAAAACGCATCGATCGCCGCCCGCGCCTGCTCCGGCACGTAGACCTTGCCTTCGCGCAGACGCTCCAGCAATTCACGCGGCGGCAGGTCGATCAGCAGCAGTTCGTAGGCTTCCTGCAGCACCCAGTCCGGCAGGGTTTCGCGCACCTGCACACCGGTAATGCCGCGCACCTGATCGTTGAGACTTTCCAGGTGCTGGACGTTGACCGTGGTGTACACGTCAATGCCGGCGGCAAGCAGTTCCTGAATATCCTGCCAGCGCTTGGCGTGGCGACTGCCGGGGGCGTTGGTGTGCGCCAGCTCATCAACCAGCACCAGTTTCGGTTTGGCTGCGAGCAGACCGTCGAGGTCCATTTCTTCGAGCATCACGCCACGGTATTCCGAGCGCACCAGCGGCTGCTGCGGCAAACCGCCGAGCAGCGCTTCGGTCTCCGCACGACCATGGGTTTCGACGACACCGGCGATGACTTTCACACCCTGGCGCAATTGCGTGTGCGCGGCCTGGAGCATCGCGTAGGTCTTGCCGACCCCGGGGGCGGCGCCGAGAAAAATCTTCAGCCGGCCACGGCCGTCGCGGGGCAGGTCTGCTAACAGGGCGTCGGCGCGGCCGGAGTCGCTCATGCTTGATCTCTTCAGTCAGATGTTTATGCGTTGCCAGTTATGGCCTCTTCGCGAGCAAGCTCGCTCCCACAGGTTCAGTGTTGCTCTTGTGGGAGCGAGCTTGCTCGCGAATGGCAGCGCCGCAGAATTACAGTTTTTCCAGCGCCATGTTCAGCTCCAGCACATTCACCACCGGCGGCCCCACCAGCGGCTGTTCGATGTGCGCATCGAGCAGTTGCTGCAAGGTCGCCACCGGCAAGTTGCGCGCTTGCGCGACACGCGCCAGTTGATAGGCAATTGCCGCCGGTGGCAAGTGCGGATCGAGGCCACTGCCGGAAGTGGTCAGCAACGCCAATGGCACCGGCCCCTGGCCTGGCACCTGCAACTTGTTGGCGTCGTCGATTACCCGAGTGGCCAGCGCCGGATTGCTCGGCGCGAGGTTGCTGGCGCTGCTGGACACGGTGGCAAAGGCGCCCGCCGAAGGGCGCGGATGGAACCACGCATCGCCGACAAAATCCTGGGCGATCAGCGACGAGCCGCGCACCTTGCCATCGGCATCGTGCACCAGGCTGCCGTTGGCCTGCTCAGGGAAAGCGACCTGCGCGACGCCGGTCACCACCAGTGGATAGGCCACGCCGGTGATCAGGGTCATCAGCACCACCAGGCTCAGGGCCGGACGTATCATTGTGGACATTGCAAAATCCTCGAATTCAGAAAGCGGATACCGCGTTAATTCAGGTGGACCGAGTCGACTTCATCGCCAGCAGGCTGGCTCCCACAGGAGGCCGCATTGCAAATGTGGGAGCGAGCCTGCTCGCGAATGGATCACACCAAATGCAAAGCCGTGAGCAGCATGTCGATCGCCTTGATCCCCACGAACGGCACCAGAATCCCGCCCAGTCCGTAGATCAGCAGGTTGCGGCGCAGCAGTGCCGCGGCGCTCGCTGCCTGTACGCGCACGCCACGCAGTGCCAGTGGAATCAGCACGACGATGATCAAGGCGTTGAAGACGATCGCCGAGAGGATCGCGCTCTGCGGACTGGTCAGTTGCATGATGTTCAGCACGCCCAGTTGCGGATAAATCGCGGCGAACAATGCCGGCAGAATCGCGAAGTATTTGGCGACGTCGTTGGCGATGGAAAAGGTTGTCAGCGCGCCTCGGGTTACCAGCAACTCCTTGCCGATCTGCACCACGTCCAGCAGCTTGGTCGGGTCGCTGTCGAGGTCGACCATGTTGGCTGCTTCGCGTGCGGCTTGCGTGCCGTCGTTCATCGCCATGCCGACGTCAGCCTGGGCCAGCGCCGGGGCGTCGTTGGCGCCGTCGCCGCACATGGCGACCAGACGACCGTCGTTCTGCTCAAGGCGGATGCGCGCCAGTTTTTTCTCCGGGGTGGCTTCGGCGAGCACGTCATCGACGCCCGCTTCTGCCGCGATGGCCGCAGCGGTCAACGGGTTGTCGCCGGTGACCATCACCGTGCGAATCCCCAGTTTGCGCAGCTCGGCAAAACGCTCGCGAATGCCTGGCTTGACCACGTCCTTGAGATGGATCGCACCGAGCAGCTTGCCGTCGGCGCAGACCAGCAACGGCGTGCCGCCGCTCTGCGCGATCTTGTCGATTTCCCGGGACAGCGCCGGGGCCAGATCGGAGCGCTGTTGACCGAGGAAGGCCAGCAGCGAATCGACTGCGCCCTTACGGTAAACACGGCCCTGATAGTCGACACCGGACAAGCGGGTTTCCGCACTGAACGGTACGGCAGTCAACGTATCCGGCGCCGGCTCGGTTTGCGGGTGCAGACCGCGCAGGTATTCGACGATGGATTTGCCCTCGGCGGTTTCGTCCGCCAGCGAAGCGAACAACGCGCCTTCGGCCAACTCGCGACCACTCACGCCCGGCGCGGCATACACCGCGCTGCAACGACGGTTACCGAAGGTGATGGTGCCGGTCTTGTCCAGCAGCAGCACGTGCACGTCACCGGCCGCTTCCACGGCGCGCCCGGATTTGGCGATCACGTTCAGCCGTACCAGACGATCCATCCCGGCAATACCGATGGCTGACAACAGGCCACCGATGGTGGTCGGAATCAGTGTGACCAGCAGCGCCACCAGGAACACCAGCGGCAGGCTGCCGTTGGCGAAGTGGGCGAACGGCTGCAGGGTCACCACCACCAGCAGGAAGATCAGGGTCAGGCCGATCAGCAGGATATCCAGCGCCACTTCGTTCGGGGTTTTCTGGCGTTTGGCGCCTTCAACCAGCGCGATCATGCGGTCGAGAGTCGATTCACCCGGGTTGGCGGTGATCTTCACCAACAACCAGTCGGACACCAGGCGCGTGTTGCCGGTGACCGCCGAGCGATCGCCGCCGGACTCGCGAATCACCGGCGCCGATTCACCGGTGATCGCCGCTTCGTTGACCGCGGCAATACCTTCGATGACTTCGCCGTCACCGGGGATCATCTCCCCGGCCTCGACGCGCACCACGTCACCTTTGCGCAGGCTGGCGGCGGGCACCACCTGGAAACTGCCATTGCCCAGTTTGCGCCGCGCGCTGAGGCCTTCGCTGCCAGCCTTGAGGCTGTCGGCGCGAGCCTTGCCGCGACCTTCGGCCAAGGCTTCGGCGAAGTTGGCGAACAGCACGGTGAACCACAGCCACAGAGCAATCTGCGCGGCGACGAAAGTCGGCACGACGTTGTCCGGGATGAAGCACAGCACGGTGGTGAAGATCGCCGTCAGTTCGACCACCAGCATCACTGGCGAACGCACCAGTTGGCGCGGGTCAAGCTTGACGAAGGCTTGCACCAGCGCCGGACGCCACAGGGCCGAGATCGCGGTTTTCGGTGCTTCTGCCGACTTGGTCGGCACCGCAGGTTTTGCAGGAACATGCATATTCATGATGGATTCCTTAGAAGCCCAAGCTCAGGTGTTCAGCAATCGGACCGAGCGCCAGAGTCGGCAGGAAGGTCAGGCCGCCCACCAGCAAAATGGTCACGGTCAGCAGGGTCACGAACAGCGGGCCGTGGGTCGGGAAGCTGTTCTGGCCGATCGGTGCGGTTTTCTTCATTGCCAGGCTACCGGCCAAGGCCAGTACCGGCAGGATGTAGCCGAAGCGACCGATCAACATACCCAGACCGAGCATCAGGTTGTGGAACGGCGTGTTGGCGCTCAGGCCACCGAAAGCCGAGCCGTTGTTCGCGCTGGCCGAGGTGTAGGCGTAGAGCAACTGGCTGAAACCGTGCGGGCCGGGGTTGCTGATGGTCGCCGCCGGGCCAGGCAGAGTGGCGGCAATCGCACCAAGCACCAGCACGCCGATCGGCATGACCAGCAGAGTCACGACCAGTAATTGCACTTCCCGCGCCTGCAGTTTCTTGCCGAGGTATTCCGGGGTGCGGCCAATCATCAGACCGGCGAGGAACACCGCGATCAACACGTTGAGCAACATGCCGTAGAGCCCGGCACCGACGCCGCCGAAGATCACTTCGCCGACCATCATGTTGACCAGCGCCACCATGCCGCTAAGCGGGTTGAGGCTGTCGTGCATGCCATTGACCGAACCGTTCGACGCTGCGGTGGTAGTCACCGACCACAGCACAGTGGCGGTGGTGCCGAAGCGCGCTTCCTTGCCTTCCAGCGGCGCGGTCTGCTCGACAGCGGCGTTGTTCAGGGTCGGGTTCGGCTGATATTCGGCCCACAGCGAAGTCGCGCCGCCGATCAGGAACAGTGCGAGCATGCAGGCGATGATCGCGCGGCTCTGACGCAGGTCTTTCACGTAATGACCGAAGGTGAACACCAGCGCCACCGGGATCAGGATGATCGAAGTGACTTCGAACAGGTTGCTCCACGCGGTCGGGTTCTCGAACGGATGCGCCGAGTTCACACCGAAGAAGCCACCACCGTTGGTACCCAGTTGCTTGATCGCAATCTGGCTGGCGGCCGGGCCGAGCGGGATCACTTGATCGACGCCCTGCATGGTTATGGCATTGACGTATTGCGCGAAGGTCTGCGGTACGCCCTGCCACACCAGGTACAGCGCCAGCAGCAGGCACAGCGGCAGCAGGCCGTAGAGGGTGGCGCGGGTCATATCGACCCAGAAGTTGCCCAGGGTCTTGGCCGACTTGCGACCGATGCCACGGCACAACGCAACCAGCACCGCGAGACCGGTGGCGGCACTGACGAAGTTCTGCACAGTGAGGCCGACCATCTGGCTCAGGTAGCTGAGCGTCGCTTCACCGCTGTAGGACTGCCAGTTGGTGTTGGTCATGAAGCTGACCGCGGTGTTGAACGCCTGTGTCCATTCCTGGCCCGGCAGGTTTTGCGGGTTCAGCGGCAGGTGATCCTGAAACAACAGGATCGCGAACAGCAGCAGGAAACCGGCAAGGTTGAACGCCAGCAAGGCCAGCGTGTATTTCTGCCAGCTCTGCTCAGCCTGCGGATCAACCCCGGAAATCCGATAGCAACCGCGCTCGACCGGGCCGAGAATCGGCGTCAGCCAAGTGCGCTGACCTTCCATAACCTTGTAGTAAAAGCGCCCGAGGAACGGCGCCGGCAGCAAGACCACCGCAAAAAACGCGAGGATCAGCCAATAGTCATAACTGTGCATAGCCGCTCCTAGTTCCGGTCCGCGCGCAACAGCGCAACCAACAGATAAATGAACAGCCCGGCTGCCAACAGCAGGGACACCCCGTCCAGAACGCTCATGGAAGATCTCCGTATTACGGCGTATTGCCGCGTGTGGAGGCATTGTCGGAAAGGAGGCTGTAAAGGAACGAGAGCGAGGGGTGCGGCGGCGCATAAAGAAAGCGTAAAGAGTCGGTTTATGCGTTCGTTACAGCAGGGTTTTGCGTCGTGTTGGCGGGCCTCTTCGCGAGCAAGCTCGCTCCCACAGGGGATTTGTGAACGCCACAGATCCAATGTGGGAGCGGGCTTGCTCGCGAAGACGGCATAACCGACAGCATCGCACCCAACTGGCGCACAAAAAACGCTCATCCAGCCGCGAACATCCCCGATACGACAGCTTTCAGCGCTTTACGACCTGACTCACGGCAATGGCACGCCCACTGCACACGCCCTTCCCCGAGCTTTCAAAACCGTTCCGGGAGCAAGCGCATGAACACACAACTCAAACCCACACTCGGCACCTTGCACCTGTGGGGCATTGCCGTCGGGCTGGTGATTTCCGGCGAGTACTTCGGCTGGAGTTACGGCTGGGGCGTGGCTGGCACGCTGGGTTTTCTGGTGACCTCGTTCATGGTCGCCACGATGTACACCTGCTTCATCTTCAGCTTCACCGAACTGACCACGGCGATCCCGCATGCGGGCGGGCCGTTTGCCTACAGTCGCCGTGCCTTTGGAGAAAAAGGCGGGCTGATCGCCGGACTGGCGACGTTGATTGAATTTGTTTTCGCGCCACCGGCGATTGCGCTGGCGATCGGCGCCTACCTGAACGTGCAATTTCCGGCGCTTGACCCGAAACACGCGGCAGTCGGCGCCTACATCGTCTTCATGGGGTTGAACATCCTCGGGGTGAAACTGGCGGCAACCTTCGAGTTGATCGTCTGCGTGCTCGCCGTCGCCGAATTGCTGGTGTTCATGGGCGTGGTCGCTCCGGCCTTCAGCTTCAGCAACTTTGCGCTCAATGGCTGGGCCGGTTCGGACGTTTTTGGCGCACCAGCGATTGCCGGGATGTTCGCCGCAATTCCTTTCGCTATCTGGTTTTTTCTGGCCATCGAAGGTGCGGCCATGGCCGCCGAAGAAGCCAAGGATCCGAAGCGCACGATCCCCAAGGCCTACATCAGCGGCATCCTGACCCTGGTGTTGCTGGCGATGGGCGTGATGTTCTTTGCCGGTGGCGTCGGCGACTGGCGCACCTTGGCGAACATCAACGATCCGTTGCCGCAGGCGATGAAGACTGTGGTCGGCGACAACTCCGGCTGGCTGCACATGCTGGTGTGGATCGGTCTGTTCGGTCTGGTGGCGAGTTTCCACGGGATCATCCTCGGCTACTCGCGGCAGTTCTTCGCCCTCGCCCGCGCCGGTTACCTGCCGGCGTCGCTGGCGAAACTCTCGCGCTTCCAGACCCCACACCGGGCGATCATTGCCGGCGGCATCATTGGCATCGCCGCAATCTACAGCGACGGTCTGATCAATCTCGGTGGGATGACCCTTACCGCGGCGATGATCACCATGGCCGTGTTCGGTGCGATCGTGATGTACATCATGAGCATGCTCAGCCTGTTCAAATTGCGTAAATCCGAACCCAATCTCGAGCGGACTTTCCGTGCGCCATGCTATCCGCTGATTCCGTTGATCGCGCTGGTGCTGGCGGTGGTTTGCCTGGTGGCGATGGCGTGGTTCAACACCTTGATCGGGCTGATTTTCCTCGGCTTCATGGCAGTCGGCTTCGGCTACTTCCTGCTCACCGGGCAACTGCGCGCTGACGCTCCGGCCGATGCGATGCTGACGGGGCGATAACCCATCATGTAGGAGCTGTCGAAGGCTGCGATCTTTTGATCTTGTTTTTGAAAAAGCAAAGTCAAAAGATCGCAGCCTTCGGCAGCTCCTACAGGGAATTAAGGTGCGTCGGGGATATCGGGCCTAGAATGGAACCACTGCGAACTCACTTCGCTCAAAGTGGTATGCAGCCTCGCTGGCGAAACCCTCGCCCGCCGAGCTGCCATTAAGGAGAGCCGTTATGCCTTGGTATGCCTGGTTGATTCTGGTCGTTGCAATCGGCTCGATCGTTGGCGGACTGATGATGTTGCGCGACACCGCCAACAAGGTTGAACTGACCGACGAAGAACGCAAACGCGTTGCACAGCGCAACGCCGAAGCGGACATCAAGGACGCACAGGATCGCTGAACGAAAAACCCCGCCGGAAGAGGCGGGGTTTGTTTTTCGTGGCTTTGGACTTATCCGCCGACTTTTTAGAAGTAGAAGTACAGTCACCATTTAATTTTCCTTGGTTAAGATGGGGGCCTTGTTGCGGAGAGCTCCACATGCGTTACTCGCAGAACCATAAAGCCCAGACTCATCAGCGCATCATCAAGGAAGCCTCGGCACGCTTTCGCAAGGACGGCATCGGTGCTACCGGTCTGCAACCGCTGATGAAAGCGCTGGGGCTGACCCACGGCGGCTTTTACTCGCACTTCAAATCCAAGGACGAACTGGTCGAAAAAGCCTTGCAGGAGGCGAGCGATCAAGTCGATGGTCTGTGCGCCGAGATCTTTGCCCAGGAACACCCGCTGCAGGCGTTTATCGACACCTACCTGTCCGAATGGCATCAGACCTCTCCGCACGAAGGCTGCCCGCTGCTGACCATTTCCTCAGAGCTGGGTCTGCGCGGCCAGCCGAGCCCGACCAGTGATGCAGTACTCAATGCCCGACTGAATCAAATCGAAGGCACCCTTGAGGGCGTCAACAGCGCCGACCGGGCCATCGTCATCATGTCGACGCTGGTCGGCGCACTCTTGCTGTCGCGCAGTGTCGCTGACGCCGAGCTTGCTCAGCGCATCCTCGACGTCAATCGCGATCACCTCAAGCAATCGCAGGACTAAGCCTGCCAGCGCTTGAACAGCACACTGGCGTTCACTCCGCCAAAACCGAAACCGTTGGACAGGGCATATTCGATCGGCGTCGGCCGCGCCTGGCCGTGAACGATATCTACACCCGCACTCGCAGGATCGGGATTGTCAAAATTGAGCGTCGGCGGGACTACCTGATCGCGGATGGCCAACAAGGTGAAGATCGCTTCCAACCCACCGGCAGCGCCGAGCAAATGCCCTGTGGCGGATTTGGTCGAGGTCACGGCGATTTTATTCTCCGTACCGAACAGCGCCTTGATCGCAGCCAATTCACCAAGATCGCCAACCGGCGTCGAGGTCGCATGCGCATTGAGATGCTGCACCTGCTCTGGCGCGACGCCCGCCTGAGCGAGCGCCAACTGCATCGCGCGGCGTGCACCACTGCCGTCTTCCGGCCCGGCGGTGAGGTGATAGGCGTCGGCAGTGGTGCCGTAACCGACCAGCTCAGCCAAAGGCTGCGCGCCGCGGGCCAGCGCATGCTCCAGCGATTCGATCACCAGCAGACCGGCGCCCTCGCCCATTACGAAACCATCGCGACCACTATCAAACGGTCGTGAGGCACGTTCGGGGGTGTCGTTGTAACCGCTGGACAATGCTCGCGCCGCGGCAAAACCGGCCAGACTGACCCGATCGATACAGGCTTCCGCCCCGCCGCAAACCGCAATATCCGCTTCACCGGCACGAATCATCCGCGCAGCATCGCCTATCGCCTGGACCCCGGCAGCACAAGCAGTCACAGGTGCGCCGAGCGGGCCTTTCAAAGCGTGCTGGATCGATACATGTCCAGCCGCCAGATTGACCAGAAACGATGGGATGGTGAACGGCGACAGCCGACGCGGGCCACGACTGTCCGTGGTGCGTACGGCGTCGGCTATTGCACCGAACCCGCCAACACCGGAGCCGATGATGGTCGCAGTGCGCTCCTGATCCTTGGCCTCGGACGGCTGCCATCCGGCTTGCGCCAACGCTTGGCGCGCCGCTTCCATGGCGAACATGATGAAGCGGTCCATCTTCTTCTGCTCTTTGGGCGGCGTGGCAAGGTCCGGATCGAAACCGGCCTCGACGTCCTCTGCCGCAGTCGGCACCATCCCGGCGACACGGGTCGGCAGATCTGCACTCACCGCGTCAGGCAAATTGCGCAGGCCCGAGCGCCCGGCGAGCAAGCGCTGCCAGACAATCTCGACGTCACTGCCCAAAGGAGAAACCAGGCCCATACCGGTGACAACAATTCGACGTTCACTCATACCACAGTTACCTCTGATCAATTCTTGTAGCGTTGGGCCGCGGAGCTGCGCGACAGATTCGGCGCCATGACATGCCGCGCACGCACAAATTCCTGCCATTCCCCCTCGTCCGGTAGCGACGGGATGGTAATCAACTCGCCCTGATCCAGACCGACCAGCGCCGCATCGACCATCTCGCCAGCCTCCATCACCATCTCCGCCGGAATGCCGCTGGCGTCGATGCCGGAACGCTCCCAGATTTCAGTGCGGGTAACGCCGGGCAACACCGCTTGCACCTTCACGCCTGTGCCTTCGAGCTCGGCGTTGAGCGATTGAGTCAGGCTCAACACGTAGGCTTTACTCGCGCTGTAGGTCGCGTTGAAGCGCTCCGGAAACAGCGCCACTACCGAGGCGATGTTGATGATCGTGCCCCGAGCGGACTTGGTAAAACTCGCAGCAGCAGCTGCTGCCAAGCGGGTGACGGCGGTGATATTGAGCAGGATCAAACGTTCTAGCTGCTCCATATCAGCGTTGGCCAACGGACCATCCGTTGCCACACCAGCGTTGTTTACCAATAGGGTTATGCTTGCATCGCTGCGCAGGCGTTGCTCCACATCGAGCAGATTTTCCCTGCGCATAAGGTCTGCCTTGAAGACTTCCACTTTGACACCGTAGGTGCCACGAATTTCTGTTGCCGCCGTCTCCAGTCGATTTTGATCTCGCGCCACCAACAACAGATTGAATCCACGCGCTGCCAATCTCTCAGCATAGACGGCACCAATGCCGGATGAGGCGCCGGTGATGAGGGCTGTTCCCAGGGTTTGGCCTGATTTCATGAGGATACTCCGCAGATTAGATGAAAGATGAGCCGCCCGACACCAGGAGACGCTGACGAGGTAGGAGAATTATAGGCATAATACGACGTAAATATTACAAAGGTAATTTTATTTGCTCAACGAAAGGCACGCTTGCACAGAACTCATATCATCAGCGGGCTTTCATCATCACAACGGGGATACAAGACGCGTAACCATGAAGCCAAGGCATTTGGAGTTGCCTGCATGAGCAAATCCGAACGTTGAATCCCAGAAGTCGTAGAGGATGGCGGCAAAGCCTTGACGATCCACCAGTCGCTTTATGGCATGATACAAGTACTTTCAAATCGTCAAGAAATCACATGAATATCAAACAGCTCAATCTTCATCGGCTTGCAAACGCCAGGATTATTTCCGTGGCCTCTCTAGGGTTAATTCCCTTGCTGCTGCTGGCCTGGATGCTCGTCCCAGACAGCCTGACGATGCCTCAAGCTGAAACAGCTTCAACCTTACTAATCGTCGCCACCCTGGTCTACCTGATTATCACGAGCGTATTAGTTCATCGCACTATCGTGCATACATACATATTTTTTCTAGGCTGCGTATCGTTATTCGTTGGTGGTCGATTTCTCAGCTATGCTGCGGGCTTCGACATAGCAGCATTGGGTATGGAAACCAATATTTTTTCCGTACACAGACCCGACTTCGTGACGATATCGATGAGTGCCAAGGAAGGTGTTCGTCTATCGGTCTATATCGCCACATGCCTGTATGCAATACACGTGGGATACATGTTTACGATATCCAAGCAATCGAGCCAGATAACCAGCAGTAACGATATCTCTTGGGCATGGACTCTGAGTATTCCCTCCATGATTCTGGCAGCAATTTCTACCGTGGTTTTTCTGATCAGCTTTCCCGATGTTTACAACGCCGTACACAGCGATGGTTACTTGTCGCTGTATAAGTCTGCTTCAAGCGACTTCACAACGCGTGGTAGTACTGCAGCACAATACGGTCTGCTGATAGCGCTGGGCCTTGCTTTCGCTTCGAACTCGCGATGGCTTGGTTGGACAGTAATGGCATTGCTGGGAGCCTATTACATTGCGAACCTGCAACTGGGTATCCGTGGCGGCATCATGGGATATTCCCTGCTCTGCATATGGTTGTTCCATACCAGAATCAAACAAATTGACCGCCTTGCGCTAATAGCCATTCCTGCCATTCTCGCCGTACTGGTGACGTTCGCAGCATTCGGCACACGCGCTGGCAACTTTGGGGAAAAAACCGCACTTTATCTGCCTTGGTTTATTGATAATCAAGGACTTACAGTGCTCTATATTCATTCAGCCATGCAGATTGACAGCTACCCAACGCTTGCCTATTTTCACAGTATATTTCCGGCTGTTCCGACATTTTTTGCTCTGGCGGGGCAATCTGTTCCACTGGATCAACTTTACTTCGGGCAATTCCTTTCCAAAATCGCTTTGTCCGGAGATGCATACCAACAAGGATTTGGTATGGGCTGGTCAGTTTTTGCGGATTTCTATGCCTACACACTCTGGATACCAGGTTTGTATCTGATTGCAGCAGGTGTTTTTGGTGGCCTGTTGGCGAAACTTGTTAACTCTACAAACCCGCTTGTCTTCGGCGCACACGTCATGATTTTCGTGAAAATCATGCTACTGCCTCGGACTGGACTGTACAGTATTGCCCCATTCCTCCTTGTGTACTTTGGAATTTTAGCTAGTTGCTACTTCGGCCATTACATTTATAATCAACGGGATTCATATTTCCTGAAACGATAAACAAGAGAGTTGTATCCAGCATGGATACAACTCTCTTTTTTTATATACGAAACCGACCTCAAGAAACCGAAGATGAGACACGACTATTATCGTCAACCTCATCTTCAGCAACCTGTTCAAACAGCCTGTTCTTTATAACTACAGCGCAAATCACCATATACAGCGTAAATATCGGCTGGCGAAGCATAAAGTGAGCACCAGAGAAAACCATTAAGACGATCAATAGAGTAATCGAGTAAGGATCACGTGCCTTGAATGCACCAATGATCAGCCACAAGTAAGCAACAGCAAAAAGACCTACCCCCACGATACCTACTTGCGTAAGCATATCCAGGAGAAGATTGTGCGCCTCTTGTCTCTCATCGGGTGAATCCAGATAAGAGAATGCACCAGGCCCATGCCCGACAATCGGAGACAACTTCCACACTTCATAGGCGTGTACCCACAAGGTTTTACGTACACCCGCCTTATTTGGATCCATCCCAACGCCAATAGCTGAGTCAGATCGACCAAAAACAAGGGGTGCAGGAGTCTCCTTCGCCCGAATCTCGGCATGTGATTGCTGCACCTCGCCAGATCCTGCCGGATTATCTTGCGCAATGATTGAAGTATTGGACGACGAAGAATTGATACTAGTTAGTTCCTTTTCCCGGTCCGTGGCTGAAGGTTGCTCCACCGAGGAAATTTTCTCTGAAACTTCATTTCGAACAGCCTCGAAAAGTTGCTGACCAGGGCCATCAAAGAAAAACTTGAAGGAAACGAACGCGAGCACAAACGCGGCAATCACGCTCGCAAAAAATTTCCAGTTGATTCTTTTTAACCAGCACCACGCGATAATGGTCAAAAGAGGAACTCCAATGGTCCACGCCAATAGCAGCGCATCGCTCCTCACACAGAACCCTAAAAAGAACACAAACCATAGAAATATGAATTTCTTGAAAAGTCGCAATCCGCGCCAACTGGTATTTTGTGACACAGCGGCCAACCAGATCGGCACAGGCAACAAGAACAATGCTAACTGATTAGGATTGGTAGACCATGCAGCAACTCTTGACGGATAAAAGGTGGTATTGATTTCCAGCAAATTCGAAACCCATTCGCTACCAACCAGAAAAATCACAAGCGGAATTGAAAGCAGCAGAACAGGGATTGTTCCCAACGCTCTAATGAAGCGCTGAAATTCTTCTTTATTTAGATCCCCCACATAAGCGAGAACGATCAAAGTGAACCCGGCAGCGTAAACGTAAGCAATCGCCGTATGTACGGTTGCCTCTCCACGTACAGTACCCACAAAATAGCCTGCAATGGCAGTGATTATGAAAGCCATCCAGAACAGCATCAGCGGGTGCTTGAAATTCTGTAAAAACTGGCCGCGGCGATAAAAAATAACCGCAGTCAACAAAACGATTACTTCGCCAACGCCTATAGGCAAGCCCGGAAAACGAAGCATGGTCGACACGGACAAGAAGGCGACCAGAGCCGCGATTACAGGGATTACGCTTTTTCTATCCATTTGAAGATAACACTCTCTGATCAACGACAAACCAAGCTGATGTTTACCTGGCAGCTAACTCCAGGGACACCGGACTCAAGTATGCCACAAGCACATATCCTGTAACTTCTCCTTGTCAGATATGTGTCATATTATTTAACATTGAATAATGATCAGAGTATTTCTGAAAAAGTCAACACCTATAAACTAAAAAATCCATTGCCAGTTACTTCCCTGATTCTCCCATGAGCCGGGGCTAGTCAAGGGAAATCATACGATGAGTGCTACGGGTTGAAAGAAAGGAACAGTCATGGCGCGACAAAAGAGTCTTGAGCCGCATTACATAGAGGAGGCGGCGTATCACGTCGACACGTGATACGACAAAGCAGAAAGGCCAGTCAAGCTGGCCTTTCACATAGCGACAGTGCTTATTTTACTTGTAGCTTCTCCTTGTTCGTTTCGAGAATCGTTTTGCCTACTCCTTTTACTTCCAGGAGCTCGTCAACTGAAGAGAATGGCCCGTTGATGTCACGGTAGGCAACAATGGCTTGAGCCTTTGACTTACCCACGCCTGTCAACTCGCGTTGCAAGGTACCCGCATCAGCGGCATTGAGATCGATTCTCTCGTCTTGTCTTTTCTCAGAAATCTCCAGAGCTGCAGGCGAGGAATCGACCACCGGGGCCGCTATTGCACTGATTGAAAGGGTTGCAAACACTGCAAGCACTAGAGAGCGAAAGAATCCGTAAGACATATTTAAAACTCCATTATTTCAAATTGAGAGGATAGCTTTTCATTTGCCGCCTTTCAAAATTAGGTCAAATTCGCGGAGTGTCAAAAATGTGTTTAATACTAAATGTAAAATTGAAAAACTGTAGAACCAAAAATTTAATCAACAGTCTTTTTGTCACCAGAAGTGTGAAAAGTTGAAAAAAACATGTACAACTACCCTCCCTCTATCCTTCCTGCACCAAAATAAAGAGCAATTAATAGTAGAGGTGTATACGCAACAAGAACACCAACAAAACCATCAAGACCAAAAATCATCACACTTAGCGCAATCGGGAACAACCAAAATATATTAATTAAAACAACTGAAAATATGACAGTAGAATGTTTTCCACAGCGGCGGGCTGCGATCTGATAGCTATGAGTACGATGCCCCTCATCAAGCCTGGCTCCTTGAATAAAGCGCCGTATCAATGTAAACGTCGAGTCCACTACAAATACGCCCAGAAGGATCAACCACACCCACAGCAACTCTGGATTACGCCAGACCGCCTGAAGCGAAAAAACACCGAACACAATCCCCAGAAAACCACTGCCGGTATCCCCCATAAAAATTCGAGCCGGAGGATAGTTCCAATAAAGAAAACCTGTAACAGACATAGCCAAAAGCAAAGGAGGCCATATAAGGTCCTTGTACCCAGTCAACCAATATATAAAACATACAGCCAAACAAATGGTAACCGCTTCAAAACTGGCAATTCCGTCAATACCATCCATGAAATTATATAAATTAAGCATCCAAACCAGATAAAAAACCGCCAGCAGGTGACCAACCCAACCAAAATCAATCAGCACTCCAAACAAATTTATTGGAGGCATTCCCTTAAACACCAATAGTGCCCAAAATGCTCCGACAAAGTGGCCGAGCAATCGCCAGCGAACAGCGATATGACCGCGATCATCCAGATACCCCAATACCGCACTGACTGATCCCGCCCCCAGCATTGCGATGATCAAAGTCCAATCGACAATACCCCAGATGCCAAAAATCGGCAGCGCAAGTAGAAAACTGAAAACTATCGCAATCCCACCGCCGCGAGGCGTCGGAATAGAATGGGAGCTACGATTGTTTGGCAGATCCACGATACTGCGAACAAGTGCATAGCGCCGCATGCCCCCCGTGAGTGCTAGAGACAGTGCCGTTACAACAATTAACGACATCCATATACTCATCTGGGGACATCCTTTAAGCGCCTTTAACGCAACGAAGATCAGGAGGAAGCTGCCCAGCCTGAGTTGACCACACTGCCATGCGCCTGATGAACAGATATGCCATATATGCCATCACACGCCGATCAAGGTTCAAGACGTCGCTGTTGATAGATCCAGTCAACTATTTCACCATCTGGCGTGTACCCGCTCACAGTCTCACGCAACAACTGACGCACTGTTGCGTAGTCGTCCTTATCAATCGCTGATAAGAGCTTGCTGATTCTGCCTTTGAGAATATCCCAGGACAGATGATCTTCGTCCGCGCTCATGATCATCGGGTGCGAGGTGGCCACTACGCTATCGCCGATCAATAGCTCTTCATACAACTTTTCACCAGGACGCAATCCGGTAAATTCGATGGCGATATCACCATGAGGGTTTTTTTCGGATCGCACGCTCAAACCGGACAAATGAATCATTTTTTCTGCCAGCTCGACAATTTTCACCGAGTCGCCCATATCAAGCACAAAAACATCCCCACCCTGCCCCATGGAGCCAGCTTGAATAACAAGCTGTGCAGCCTCAGGTATGGTCATGAAATAACGAGTGATTTTCGGGTGAGTTACCGTCAGCGGACCGCCAGATTTGATTTGCTTGTGGAAAAGAGGAATTACCGAGCCTGATGACCCCAGTACATTACCGAATCGCACCATTGTGAAACGGGTTTTGTTCACCTGGGATACATTGTCGAGAAATCCGAACAGCGTCGGCGCGGTTTCACGACTGAGTGCTTGCAATATCATTTCGGCCAGACGCTTGGTGCTGCCCATCACATTGGTTGGACGGACAGCTTTGTCTGTTGAGATCAAAACGAAATTGGATACACCCGCCTGCAGAGCCGCTTGCGCGGTATAAAGCGTGCCGATAACGTTATTCAGGACACCCTCTGCAATATTGTGCTCGACCATAGGCACGTGCTTGTAGGCTGCCGCGTGATAGACAGTATCCACATTCCAGGTTTTCATCACATCCAGAAGTTTTTCCTGGTGACGCACAGACCCAAGAATCGGAAGCAGCTTGACCAACAGCGATTCCCGACTGATTCGCTGTTCAAGTTCGGACACAATGCTGTAAAGATTGAACTCACTGTGTTCGAAAAGTAGCAAAGTCTTCGGTTTTGCGCTCAAAATCTGGCGGCATAGTTCCGATCCGATAGATCCCCCAGCCCCGGTCACCAAAACACATTGGTTTTCGATGCAGCGAGAGAACAGCTCCTCTCTAGCCGGAACTGCATCACGACCAAGCAAGTCAGCAATATCAACTTCTTGAATGTCGTCGACCTTGACCCGACCACTCGCAAGATCCATAAACCCCGGAACGCTTCGTACATGCAGAGGAAAGTCTTCGAGAAAATTAAGAATCTCCCGGCGACGCCCGCGACTCGCGGAAGGTACGGCCAGTAATATCTCCTGAGCACCCGTTGTGTCGATCATTTGCTGTATATGTTTTGGGGTATAAACCTGCAGCCCCGAAATGATCCGTCCTGCAATACCGCGATCATCATCGATAAACGCTACCGGACGCATCAAACGCCCCATCCGCAGCGCCACTGCCAGCTGGTTCCCGGCAGAGCCGGCACCATAGATGGCAACCTTGGGCAGACCGTCATCTCGATTGGTGAACGGCACATGCTGCGTAGCAGCAAACCAGTTACCAAGAAAATACTGGCGCATGGCAAGACGCAATCCGCCTATCAGCACCAGACTTAGCCACCAATAGTTAAAAATGATCGAGCGAGGGACTACTGGTGCGTGGTTGCTATACCAGTACACAACAACAGCCAGCAAGAGGGAAGACAGACTTACGGCTTTGATGATGGCGATTAGGGCGTCATTACCAAAATATCGCATAACCGCGCGATACATGCCAAATCGAATAAACAATGGAATTGCAACGACGGGAGCACTGATAAACAACCAGCGATGTTCTTTAAATGGATTGATCAGATCATCAATACCAAGGCGCACGACAAATGCCATCCATAGAGCAAGCCAAATCAGCAGCACATCGAAACTTACCTGAATCAAGCGCTTTTTCCTGCGTGACAGACCTAACAAGAATGTTCGTGCTCTTTCCATAACTCCCTCGTACAACCTAAATCATTCTCTAGCTGATCCTGAACCTGCAGACTCACTGGTCAAAGTCATCAGACAAACAGGGCGACACAGGCTTTATCGCCTGATGTTCGCCCCACTTCGAATCAACATCCTTTCAATACACTCTTGCTCTAGACGATTACAGCAATTCCAATATTCGCCAGAAACAAATGCGCGGCAAATTCACTTGGCTTGCGCTTCTTCCATTACATCGCGCAATACCTGACAGGTTTTTTCAATCTCATCGTCTGTCAATGTAGGATGCACCAGGAACATCAAGCTGGTTTCACCCAACTCCTTCGCAACTTTCAGACGCTGCTCGGGTCGCCATGGAGTATTATCGAATGCTTTCTCCAAATAAACTTCTGAGCATGAACCTGAGAAGCACGGCACGCCGCGACTGGAGATCTCATTGATAATTCGATCTCTGTCCCAACCAGCTTTCAGAGTATCTGGCTTGACAAATACGTAGCACTTGTAAGCCGCGTGTGAAATATCCTCAGTAGTTGACGGTACGCGTAAACCTTTGAGTCGAGCAGCGGTATCCCAAATCTTCCTGGCATTCGACAAGCGCGACTCTTGCCACTCTGGCATACGCTTGAGCTGAATTCGCCCCAATACCCCTTGCACTTCCAACATTCGCCAATTGGTACCGAAACTCTCATGCACCCAGCGGAAACCAGGCGCGTGATCGCGCTCGTAGACTGCTTCCCAACTTTTACCGTGATCCTTATAAGCCCACATGGCCGCCCACAAATCATGATCGTTGGTAGTGACCATCCCGCCCTCGCCACCCGTCGTCATGATCTTGTCCTGGCAAAAAGACCATGCGCCAATGTGACCAATCGAGCCGACAGGGCGCCCTTTGTATTTTGCCCCATGGGCCTGGGCACAGTCCTCGATCACCTTGAGAGAATGTTTCTCTGCCAGGGCCATGATTGGATCCATATCACAAGGCCAACCCGCGAGGTGTACACATACGATTGCCCGCGTCCTCGGCGTCAGAACAGCTGAAATGGTATCGGCGGTGATGTTTTGCGAATCCTGATCCACGTCAGCGAAAACAGGGGTTGCGCCAGCATTGACAATACTGGAGACCGACGCGAGAAAGGTTCGGGACGTCACGATAACTTCGTCTCCGCCGCCAATATTCAATACCTTGAAAGCAAGATCCAGCGCGACAGTACCGTTGGTCAGGGCGATAGCATGGCGTGTGCCACTCCAGACTGCGAACTCCCTCTCGAACTCTCGGCACTCTTGCCCAGTCCAGTAGTTGACTTTATTGGAAAGAATTACATCACGCACGGCATTGGCCTCTTCTTCAGTAAAAGAAGGCCATGGAGAAAAGGGAGAGTTCAGCACAGTCCATACCCATTAATTTCAAGATGAAAATTCAGTGGAATCAATTTCTTGCATCTCATGCGACTAAGCAATCCAGCATAGTCGATCTGGGTTCAGGCAGTCTTGATTGCCTTCGCAGGCACACCTACGACAATCACACCATCAGGGACATTGTTCACCACTGACGCGCCAGAACCCACTACCACATCGCAACCTATCGTAATCAATTGCTTGACACTTGCGCCAATACCGACCCAGCTACGGTCTCCAACGCTCACGGCTCCTGCAAGCCTGGCCCCTGGACTGACGTGGACAGTGTCACCCAGAATGCAATCATGGTCGACACTGCAGCCGGTGTTGAGGATCGCGCCCCGGCCGATTTTCGCGTCAGCATTGACCACCGCCCCCGCAAAAATCACAGAGCCTGGCCCAATGGAGCTGTATTGACTTACAAATGCCATCGGATGAATCAATGACACAATAGGAGCATCTATATCGCTCAGCGATGCGAGCTTCGTACTGCGGACAGCGTTATTGCCGATGGCGACGATAACACCTTGATATTCATGAAAGCGGGCAAGAAGTGCGGCAGAATCGCCAACCACATGCCAAACACCATTGTGCACACGACCTGGCCAGCCGTCATCATAAAAGTCAACTTGATCCCAGCCACTGCACTGAGCAGTATCAGCTACCACCTTGCCATGACCACTCGCTCCAAGTACCGCCAGCTTTTTCAAGATTTGTTACCTGTAAATTTTGACATCGTCACATCGTCAGCTGCGCTGATCCCTTCCTTGATGACAACTTTCTTTACCGTCAAGAACAGGATCTTCACGTCAAGCAGAAACGAGCGATTGTCAACGTACCAGGTATCCAGCTTGAATTTTTCTTCCCAGCTCAGCGCGTTACGACCATTAATTTGCGCCCACCCCGTTACGCCCGGACGAACCTCGTGCCGACGACCTTGCTCTGGACTGTAGAGGGGGAGATATTCCATCAATAGCGGGCGAGGACCAACGAGACTCATATCGCCCTTGAGGACATTCCACAACTCAGGCAATTCATCCAGGCTCGTGGCACGCAGGAAGCTGCCGAAGGGAGTCATCCGCTCGGAGTCCGCAAGTGGAACACCGTTGGCGTCCACGGCATCGCGCATTGTGCGAAATTTGACCATTTCAAATGGTTTGCCATCCAGACCGGGACGTACCTGTCTGAAGAGGACTGGTGAGCCCAGTTTTTTGCGGATGTGCCAGGCAACGATAGCCATCACAGGTGCCAAGATTACGAGAGCACAAAAAGACGCACTGATATCGATGAACCGCTTGAACATTTATTGACCTGAATGAATGTAATTAACGCAGGGGATCAATGATGCAGTGCCCTGCAAGAGAAAGGGAGAGCAACCACTGAACAGTATATTCCGTCTACCATTGCAAATCGCCATCTAAATCAAAAATACAAATGGAGATATCGTTTTTTCACCCTTTCGTCTGATAAATTTTATGATTTGAGCGGCCGTCGACAGTAGCCAAAAATGAAGGCAGTTAGCCACGACGGCAGCGAACATTGATCCATCAAGGCATTCATCATTGACTTTCGTAATCATTCGCCACCACTAAGCTGTACGGTTGAGAATGATGGCAAAGGGCAAAAATCTTGACACTCCCCCTTAACCCATCAAGCAATGAACAAGTACACAGGATCACGATTACAGCCACCGCCCATAACAGTCCCGCCCTCAATGCACATAACCGCGATTTACGCAAGCACCAAGGCTCAAATGCTGTCAATTGGATTTGCTCGACAGCTTTATTTTCACAGCACAATCCCGGACGGATCTTTTTTCAACCATGGAGCCAGAAGCCACACACCCTCGCTTGCCTCAGGATACTTGCCAGAGCCGCTCCATACAGTATCATTCCGTGCCCTGCATCCATGACGCCAACAGCCAAGGCCTGGCTCGCATTTCCGCGCAACCGCGCCATCGAACGATGACCGGATGCTTCGCACATAGATGAGAGGGTTAAAGGAAATCGATTCTCGCGCACCACAGATCACAACACACCTTGCGATCCAGACCGGAACGTTGAGAACCTTACATATTGAGAACAGGGAGATGGAATGAACAGTTGGCTGAAAAAATCTCTCGCGCTTTACTCAGCCAATGGCTTGAATTTTATATTAAACATTCTGATCATCCCAATCCTTGTCTACTACATCGGTTTTCAAGGATATGGTTTTTACTCTGTTTATATCATTCTTTCGAGCACCCTGTTATTTCTGGACTCGGCACTTTCCAAGTCGACGGTAAGCGCAATTCATTCGGCAAAAAAAGTGGATGCTACCCGCGTCGTTAACGCTTCCCGAGTGGCGTACATCACGGCCGGCTTTCTCATGCTTGTGGCAAGCCCACTTATTGCCAACGGAATTTCCTTGCTATTTCCGCTTCGGACAGACAGCCTGAATCTAGCTTACTGGATTGGTATCGCCGCGGTAGTGGAATATGTACTCGCACTGCCGGGCCAGTATTTTCAAATGCTGAATGTTCTGCGAGCTCGACATTTTGTATATGCACAATATCAATTGTGCATCCAGCTAAGTCGCTTTGTTACAGTTGCGGTCGTTGCCGCCACTACCCAACAGATAGAATGGGTGCTTGCTGCCGTCGTACTGAGAAAGATTCCCGACTATCTGATTTTGTGGCTTTTTTGGCGGCGCCAACAGGCCGAACTTCATGCACCGGCACAATGGCCAATGGTCATAACCCTGTTCCGTCAAGCATCTCCTATTGTCGGACTAGCATTGCTGCAGGTCCTTGGAACTGAGTTCATCTCCATATATGTGAGCCACGCCTACGGCGCCGAAACACTCGGTAAATACCGATCGGTCTACGATGTCCTGAATAAAATTTGGTTTGTCGCCACTCTTTATCCCGTTCTGATTTATCCGAAAATTTGTGAGTGGCTGGCAGATCGCGACAAAAGGGTCTGGCTTAAAAACACTGTTTTGTACCTGAATCTGGGCAGCGCGCTCTTCTACGGTCTCCTCACCCTTTGCGGCATCGCGCTCTATCCAGTGCTCGCTCAGTGGGTTCCTGCATTGCAGGATGCAGCGCCCTTTGCAGCAGGATTACTGGCCGGCATATGTATGTCTGGACACGTTCGACTCGGATATGAATTTCTACAGGCCCAAAGAGACGCCGGTACGGCACTTTTGGTCAATCTACTGTCAATTGGGGCGGGCGCCGCAGTGTTATTTGCACTCTACGGCCATGCAACCAAAGAAATTGGCTGGGCATGGTTCGTCTCACAACTGCTGGCGGTCGTTATCGTAGACATTCGAAACTGTATACTCTTGTCCAACCCAATCAAGAAATCCGTCACCGGTCTGCTACCCTGGCTCGGAGTAACTGCAGGTGTTTTCTGGACTTGTTCAGGCTACAACAGCATGGCGAACACGCTGACTACCCTATTCCTTATTGGAGCTTTTATGGTCGGGATGATCGCTTTGGCAAAACAGGTACGTGATTTGAGGCAGATATAATGCGAACTCTGAACTACATCTCGATCGGCGCCGCGTTAGTCGTCTTTGCCTCTGTAGCAACTGCCTTGCGCTTCGCGAACCTTCCCGTCGGGCTTGGTGAGCTCGTAGTCGTTTTACTGACGCTATGGGCTTTGCGATACAAGCACGCATTGAGATACCTGAAACACCCCATAATGATGTTCTGGGCAGGGTTCATCGCAATCGCAGGAATGGCTGCACTCCTCAGCCCCCTGCAAGGTGCTGCCAGTGCACACACTGCCGTGGCTTATTTATACGTCGCATGCTTTTCACTTATGGCTCTGGCCTTTATGGATCAGGCCTCGCAGCAAGAATTCGATAGTTTTATCAAAGCACTTGGCGTAGTCCCCGCCCTATTACTGACCGTACCGTTTATTTGCTTCCTGACGGACTCATACGAGTTGGCCAGATTTATCGGGATAAACACCGACTACCCTTCGCGCCTGTCCGCGTGGTCCACGAACCCCAACCAGCTCGCATTACTTCTGCTGCCTATCCCGATCTGGCTGATGGCAGTACATCGCAACTCGAACTGGCAGGGACTGCGCTGGCTACGTAATCTTCTTTTACTGTCGGCTTTTTTCTTTCTGGGAATATGCGTACGAAGCGACGCACTACTGCTTGCCTGGACGATTGGCCTGCCATTGCTGGCAATCGTGACCGCACTTTGGGCGAAGCGGGTAAATTGGAAGTTATTGTTCACGATGTTATGCGCCTTCGTTTTGGCGTTCGGCTCCTTCAAATTCATAATCGACGGACCGGGACGGGAAAAACTCTTGGCGGTCGAAGCCTCGATTGTTAGCACGGTATCGTCCGTGTTCAGCACTCCGACCCAAAATACAGCCGCCCCGCATGTCAGCAAAAAGGTAACTGCGCCAGGCAAGTCGGACTCGGTAATCGGTGTTGGCTTTGACGAAAACAAGGGTAGTGTTCGCAAGACTCTGTGGATCCATGCGACAGAAGCATGGCTTCAATCCCCCCTGATAGGTCATGGCCCCGGCGCTTTCTCTTACCTTAATGACCCGAAGGTCAAGGAGGAAGCTCATAACCTGGCCTTCGACATGCTTACTCAGGTTGGCATTGCAGGCGTCCTGTTATTTGCGGCTTTGTACCTCTGGCTGATCGTCAGAGCGTATCAGGCCAAAGATCCATATTCACTGACGGTACTTATCGTATTGATGCTTTTTTCGGGGGCACACTTCATGCTCCGACAGCCCATATTCAGCCTCTACCTGATTGTCTGTGCGCTAGCGGTCAAAAACGGAAGTTTCACCACTCTGCGCGATAAGCCTTCAACCATTTGATTACAATGAGATTGCTCCATGTGCGGTATTGCAGGGTTCTGGCACCCTAACAGCCAAGGCAGGTATGACGGGGCGGCAGCCCTGACCCGCATGAACAACACCATCTTACATCGCGGCCCGGATGACGCAGGAGCCTGGAACAACGGCGCAGGCCTGTTCCTCGGTCACCGCCGTCTTGCGATTGTGGACCTCAGTTCCGCCGGCCATCAGCCCATGACATCCCCAACCGGGCGCTATGTCATAGTTTTCAATGGCGAGATATACAACTTTCAGGCGCTACGCAAATCCCTCGACGCGCTGCATACGAGCCCACTACCGTGGCGCGGTCATTCTGACACCGAAGTCATGCTGGCGGCATTTGAACACTGGGGTATCACTGAAACCCTCCGCCAACTGGTGGGCATGTTTGCAATCGCCGTATGGGACCGAAGCCGCGAAACCCTTACACTGGCCCGCGACCGGATTGGCGAGAAGCCTCTTTACTATGGGGTGAAAAACGGCGCATTGCTGTTCGCCTCAGAGCTGCAGGCACTGAATGCGCACCCAAGTTTTGACGCGCAAGTGTCACGCGACAGCTTGGCGCTGCTATTGAAGTTCGCATACGTTCCAGCTCCGCACTCCATTTATGATGGCGTGCACAAGCTGCCTCCGGGCACCTGGATCGAGATCGACCGTGATGCCGTGGAAAACGGCATGCTGGGTGAGCCACAAAAATACTGGGAGCTGCCTGCCCAAACCGGCGCACCTCTATCGGACGCTGATGCCATCGATCAACTTCATGAACTGATGCGCACAACCATACGCGATCAAATGGTTGCAGACGTTCCCCTCGGCGCATTCCTCTCCGGGGGGATCGATTCGACCCTGATCGTCAGCCTGATGCAGTCGCTGTCGACGCAAAAAGTAAAGACCTTCACCATCGGCTTTGACAATCCCGGGTACAACGAGGCCGAGCATGCGAAAGCAGTGGCTCGCCACCTTGGCACTGACCATACCGAACTGTATGTGACTGGTGCGGATGCTCTGAACGTAGTACCGAAACTACCGGATATCTATGGCGAACCCTTTGCAGACTCATCGCAGATACCGACTTATCTCGTATCTCAACTAGCGCGCAGTCACGTGACGGTAAGCCTGTCGGGCGATGCGGGCGATGAGCTTTTCGGCGGATACAATCGTTATCAATTTCTGCCAAAAGTCTGGCAAAAGCTGAATCGAATCCCAGGACCGGTACGCAAGCTTGCCTCTCGAATGATCGAGACTGCGTCGCCAAACCGTTGGGACAACATTGCAAGCGGGCTAAATCCTTTTATTCCCGCAAACCTGCGTGTTCGCTTGCCTGGCGACAAGCTTCACAAACTCGCAGGTGTCATGCGACACGACACTGCCAGCGAAATGTACAATCATGTGGTTTCGCAATGGCAAAACGCTTCCGACGTCGTTATCGGATCGAGCCTTTCCCCTATAGCGCGCTTTGAGAGCGGAGATTTCGCCTCGTGGATGATGCGCCAGGACACTTTGACCTACCTTCCGGACGATATCCTGGCCAAAGTTGATCGCGCAGCAATGGCTGTGAGCCTGGAAACTCGCGTACCATTTCTCGATCATAGAATCGTCGAGTTTGCTTCAACATTGCCAATGTCGCTTAAAATTCGCGATGGCAACACCAAGTGGATCCTGCGTCAGTTACTCTACCAGTATGTTCCACGCGAACTCATCGAGCGCCCTAAAATGGGCTTCGGTATTCCACTGCACGATTGGCTTCGCGGCCCGCTGCGCGACTGGGCCGAGTCTCTGCTGGATCCACAACGTCTTGCTCGCGAGGGATATTTCATTCCTGAAGCGATCCGTGCCGTATGGGAAAGACACCTCCGAGGGCAGGGAAATTTCCAGCAACAACTTTGGCCTGTGCTGATGTTCCAGGCCTGGCTCGATCGGAAATGAGTCAACTGAATCAAGAACCTATTATCAGAGGAAAAAAATCCATGTATCTGAGAAAGATATCGGTGGTCGGGTTGGGCTATGTTGGCCTGCCTGTAGCTGTAGCGTTCGGCAAAAAACACCCGGTAATCGGTTTTGATATCAACGAAAGCCGACTGCGCGAGCTTCGATCAGGACAGGATCGTACCAATGAAATCACCAGCGAGGAGCTTGCACAAACTCAAATCGAGTTTACGAGCAAGACCGATGTTCTCGCAAAGGCGGATTTCCACATCGTCGCAGTACCGACACCGATTGATGAAGCACACCAGCCGGATCTGACTCCGGTAGTGAAAGCTTCCGAGACAGTTGGCAAGGCGTTGAAGAAAGGCGACATCGTTGTCTACGAGTCGACCGTCTATCCCGGCGTCACCGAAGATATTTGCGTCCCGATTCTGGAGCGCGTTTCCGGCCTGAAATGCGGCACGGACTTCACTGTCGGATACAGCCCGGAACGCATCAACCCTGGCGACAAAGAACATACGTTCACCAAAATCATGAAGGTGGTTTCCGGCCAGGATATCGCCACCCTTGATATTGTCGCCGATGTGTACAGCTCGGTAGTGGTCGCGGGTGTATATAAAGCCGCATCCATCAAGGTTGCCGAAGCAGCCAAGGTTATCGAGAATACTCAACGCGACTTGAATATCGCATTGATGAACGAACTCGCACTCATCTTCGATCGCATGGGCATTGATACTCTCGATGTTCTGGAAGCCGCCGGCACCAAATGGAACTTCCTGAAGTTCAAACCGGGTCTGGTGGGAGGTCACTGTATCGGTGTAGACCCATACTACCTGACACACAAAGCCGAAAAGCTTGGCTACATTCCACAGGTTATTCTGGCCGGTCGACGCATCAACGACGGCATGGGCGCTTATATCGCCCAGCAGACAATCAAGCAGATGATTCACGCCGGTCACACCATTGCCGGCGCCAAAGTTACCGTGCTTGGCCTGACGTTCAAAGAGAACTGCCCGGACCTGCGCAACTCCCGCGTCATCGACATCATTCGTGAACTCGAAGAGTTCGGCGTAAATGTTCAGGTCGTTGACCCGGAAGCAGAGGCCTCCGAAGCCGAACATGAATATGGCGTCAAACTGATTGATATCAACGAGCTGGAACCCGCAGCAGCTATCGTCGTTGCAGTGGCGCATGACGCCTATGCACGCTGGAGCAGCGAGCAGTTCTTGAGCCTGATGCACACCGCACCTGTCGTCATCGACGTCAAAGGCGTATGCGACGGATCAGCCCTTGAAAGTGCGGGCGCCCGTTTCTGGCGTCTATAAAGGAGATTGGCATGAGCGCTTACGAAACACTGCGTCAAGACCTGGAAAAGTCACCTCGAACCTGGCTGATTACTGGCGTAGCCGGCTTCATCGGCTCGAACCTGCTTGAGGCACTACTCCATCTGAATCAGCGTGTTATCGGCCTGGATAACTTCGAAACCGGTCATCAACGTAACCTGGACTTGGTGAAACAAGCCGTTCCAGCACAAGCGTGGTCGAAATTCGAGTTCGTGCACGGCGACATCCGCAAGCCAGAAGACTGCCAGAAGGCCCTTTCGGGTGATGTCGACTACGTTCTGCACCAAGCAGCGCTGGGCAGCGTACCTCGCTCGCTTGAAGACCCTGCTCGAACCAACAGCACGAATATCGATGGCTTCCTGAATATGCTGGTCGCCAGCCGTGATGCCGGCGTCAAGCGATTCGTCTATGCCGCATCCAGCTCTACCTACGGCGATCACCCTGATTTGCCCAAGGTAGAGGACCGGATTGGCCGCCCGTTGTCCCCTTATGCCGTGACCAAGTACGTAAACGAGCTGTACGCGGACGTTTTTGCACGCTGCTACGGCTTGCAGTCCATTGGCCTGCGATACTTCAACGTATTCGGACCAAGGCAGGATCCGGACGGCGCCTATGCGGCAGTAATTCCGAAGTGGTTTGGCGCACTCCTGCGAGATGAAACCATTCACATTAATGGTGATGGCGAGACCAGCCGCGATTTTTGCTTTATTGCCAACACGGTTCAAGCGAATTTGCTGGCTGCAACCACTCAAAATGCCGATGCGATCAATCAGGTTTACAACGTTGCCGTAGGTGACCGGACCACCCTGAATGAGCTGTTCTATAACATCCGCGAACTTGCCACCGTAGCCAGAGCTGAACTCAAGGACATTGAGCCCTCTTATCGCGACTTCAGAGCCGCTGACGTTCGTCACTCCCAGGCTGACATCAGTAAAGCGCAAACATTACTCGGTTACGCTCCGACGCATCGTATCGCCGATGGACTGAAGAGTTCTGCGGACTACTACACGACCCATGTAGGCAAGCATGTCTAAAATTGTTGTCATCGCCGGGCTCGCCGAGTCGTTGATTCGGTTTCGTGGAGATCTTCTGGATGCAATGCGAGCGAATGGTCATGAAATCGCTGCCATTGCGCCAGAAGAGGATGATTCTGTTCGCCAGCGTCTGGCTGAAAAGGGCATCGCATACCATGTCGTTCCCATGGCACGCGCAGGGCTGAACCCATTGGCGGATTTGCGTTACCTGCTGCATTTGAGCCGGTGCCTGCGCAAAATCAAACCCGATGTGGTGCTCGCTTACACGATCAAGCCGGTGGTATATGGATTGCTTGCGGCGCGGCTGACGCGCGTCAAGCGAAGCTATGCGTTGATAACCGGATTGGGCTACGCATTCACGGATGTCAGCTCGAGTTTCAGTCGCGCTGTTGTGAATCGCGTCGCCTCAGGCCTGTACCGGTTTGGGCTACGTTTCGCGGATGGCTTATTCTTTCAGAACCCTGATGATCGGCAGCTGTTCATCGATCAGAGGCTTGTGAAGTCAGGCCTTCCGATCTGGATCGTAAATGGATCGGGAGTCGACACTGCGAGCTTCGCTGTCGCTCCCCTGCCCTCTCAACCGAGCTTTCTGTTCGTTGGGAGACTGCTGCGTGACAAAGGTATCAATGAGTATGTAGAGGCCGCTCGTACACTCAAACCGATCTACCCTGAGGCAACCTTTCACATTGTCGGCCCACTTGATTCCAACCCTTCTGGAATTAACGCAGCTGCGGTATCTGGATGGGAGCAAGAGGGAATTATCCAATACCACGGCTCCGTCAGCGATGTGCGACCGTATCTGGCGCAATGCAGCGTGTTTGTTTTGCCTTCCTATCGTGAAGGCACGCCTCGCTCTGTACTCGAAGCCATGTCCAGTGGAAGGGCCATTGTCACGACAGACGCCCCTGGATGTCGTGAAACGGTTCAGAACGGGATTAATGGGATGCTTGTCAGACCTCGCGACGCCGTCGATCTGGCGAAAGCGATGAAATGCCTGGCAGAGTCGGGGGAGTTACGCGCACAGATGGGCGAAACAAGCCGCGCCATTGCGCAAGAGAAATATGACGTTCACCGCGTAAATGCCTTCATGCTTGAAAAAATGCAGTTACAACACTAGCCAAATGCGGCCCGGCGTACGGAAAGGTTGTACGCCGGCGCCGCAAAGCTGGTGTGGGCTGCAACATTCCGAACTCTGTCACATCCAGGATCGGGCTACCCCCTCCCCGACCCAGCTTTATGGCGCCTGTACAGCATCAAGCTCAACAGAGGTCCGATCGCCAAGCCGACCAACAGCGCCGTCAATACATACATCGAGACAGCCCACGGCGGAGTAGACCAGCCCAGGAATGTCAGAGAAACCGGTTGCTGATTCTCAAGCGAAAACATCAAGGTAGCGACCACCGCTACCAATAAAAGTAAAACCAAAATAAATCTTTTCACTCTATGCACAGCACCTTCCCTCACGTGCATTACAGGGCGTATCCCTATTCTTCATCCTCGTTTACCCGATCTCTAAGCTCTTTGCCTGGCTTGAAATGCGGAACAAATTTACCGTCCAGACTGACTGACTGGCCAGTCTTCGGATTGCGACCGACACGCGGGGCACGATAGTGCAGAGAAAAGCTGCCAAACCCACGGATCTCGATGCGATCACCGGTAGCCAGGCACTGGGACATTTGTTCAAGCATGGTCTTGATGGCCAGCTCCACATCCTTTGATGAGAGTAGCCCTTGATGGGTGACAATTCGTTCGATCAACTCCGACTTCGTCATATTTTTCCCTTCTTTTTCAAGCAGCTAGATCAGCGCTTGAAAGGTTTTAGCACGCCCGGAAGATTTTGAACAGCCCAGGGATTGACATATCTTCCTTGGCGCCGAAACGCCTTTTTTCAGTGCACAAAAGCACAAGCCGAGCAGTAAACACTCATCGACACATGACCAGCATGGTTCGAGTGACGTAGCCTGCGGGATTGAAGCCAAACGGATATTCATCTTCATCCTTGGCCTGATCAGATCGGGTGATTACCCTATAACCTGCCCCCTTGCACTCCTTCGCTGCGCGCTTCTGGCATTTCTCCCACCCCGAACCCAGACCAGAGCAGTCGATCTCGATACCGCTGACGCCACGCACGGCATGCGTCTTGGCACTTGTGGTGCAGCCAGCCAATACCAACACCGCAATCAATACAATAAATCTGTTCATCCACTTCCTTATGCCAGGCTACGCCCGACTACTGCACGACTAATACCCAGCTTAGTCGCGAATAGGCGATTGATCCGATTAAAGAAACAGACAACCCGCTGAAGGGATTGGTTTCACCCCCCCCCCCCAACCGTACCGCACAAATCGCAGGCACAAAAAAGGGCGACCGAAGTCGCCCTTTTTCATGATCAAGCAGAACTTAGTTCTGTTTGGCCATTGCTTGACGCAGCAGTGCCGCCATAGTGGTGTCAGCTGCTTCGCCTTCCGGAGCTGCTTTCAGGCTCTGGATGGCTTCTTTCTCTTCAGCATCGTCTTTCGACTTGATCGAGAGCTGGATTACGCGGCTCTTGCGATCAACGCTGATGATCTTGGCTTCAACTTCCTGGCCTTCTTTCAGAACGTTGCGCGCGTCTTCAACGCGATCACGGCTGATTTCGGAGGCTTTCAGGGTTGCTTCGATGTCGTCGGCCAGAACGATGATGGCGCCTTTGGCGTCAACTTCTTTCACGGTACCGGTCACGATAGCGCCCTTGTCGTTAACCGAGACGTACTCGGAGAACGGATCGCTTTCCAGTTGCTTGATGCCCAGGGAGATGCGCTCGCGCTCTGGGTCAACCGACAGGATGACGGTGTCCAGCTCGTCGCCCTTCTTGAAACGACGTACGGCTTCTTCGCCCACTTCGTTCCAGGAGATGTCGGACAGGTGAACCAGACCGTCGATGCCGCCGTCCAGACCAATGAAGATACCGAAATCGGTGATCGACTTGATGGTGCCGGAGATCTTGTCGCCCTTGTTGAACTGGCCAGAGAAGTCTTCCCATGGGTTCGACTTGCACTGCTTGATGCCCAGGGAGATACGACGACGCTCTTCGTCGATGTCCAGAACCATGACTTCCACTTCGTCGCCGACTTGTACGACTTTCGAAGGGTGGATGTTCTTGTTGGTCCAGTCCATTTCCGAAACGTGTACCAGACCTTCAACGCCTTCTTCCAGCTCAGCGAAGCAGCCGTAGTCGGTCAGGTTGGTTACACGAGCGGTAACACGAGTGCCTTCTGGGTAACGGGCTTTGATAGCAACCCATGGATCTTCGCCCAGTTGCTTCAGGCCCAGGGAAACACGGTTGCGTTCGCGATCGTATTTCAGAACCTTGACGTCGATTTCGTCACCAACGTTGACGATTTCGGAAGGATGCTTGATACGCTTCCACGCCATGTCGGTGATGTGCAGCAGGCCGTCCACGCCACCCAGATCGACGAATGCGCCGTAATCGGTGAGGTTTTTGACGATACCTTTGACTTGCTGGCCTTCCTGCAGGGATTCCAGCAGAGCTTCACGCTCGGCGGAGTTCTCGGCTTCCAGGACGCTGCGACGGGAAACGACAACGTTGTTGCGCTTCTGGTCCAGCTTGATGACCTTGAATTCCAGCTCTTTGCCTTCCAGGTGCGTGGTGTCGCGCACTGGACGGACGTCAACCAGGGAACCTGGCAGGAACGCACGGATGCCGTTAACGTCGACAGTGAAGCCGCCTTTAACCTTACCGTTGATAACGCCCTTGACCACTTCCTCAGCTGCGAAGGCTGCTTCCAGAACGATCCAGCATTCAGCGCGCTTGGCTTTTTCACGGGACAGCTTGGTTTCACCGAAACCGTCTTCAACCGAATCCAGAGCAACGTGAACTTCGTCACCGACATTGATAGTCAGGTCACCAGCATCGTTGTAGAACTGTTCCAGCGGGATGAGTGCTTCAGACTTCAGGCCAGCGTGAACGGTTACCCAGCGAGCCTGGTAATCGATATCAACGATAACACCGGTGATGATGGAGCCTGCCTGAAGGTTCAGGGTCTTTAGGCTTTCTTCAAAGAGTTCCGCAAAGCTTTCGCTCATTTTAATTCCTGTAGATGAGGGCGAAGAATACGCCCATCTCCACACCCCAGACGGCGTGGGTTAGTTTCATTTAAAAGAAGCGCTGCAGGACTATGACTGGTCCCCTGCGGCCTTCTTGGTCACCCGGCGATATCGCGAATGGCGATCTCGCTCATGATGCGTTCAAGCACCTGATCGATGGACAACTCCGTTGAATCCAGCTGGATCGCATCAGCCGCCGGCTTGAGCGGGGCTACTGCGCGCTGGGTATCACGCTCGTCGCGTGCACGGATCTCATCTAGCAGACTCGACAGACTAACATCCTCGCCTTTGCCCTTCAACTGCAAATATCGGCGGCGCGCCCGTTCCTCGGCGCTGGCGGTCAGGAAGATCTTCAATGGCGCATCAGGAAAAACTACCGTGCCCATGTCGCGACCATCAGCCACCAGGCCCGGCGCTTCCTGAAAAGCACGCTGGCGCTGCAGCAGCGCCTCGCGCACGGCCGGCAACGCAGCCACTTGGGACGCGCCGGCACCGACGCTTTCAGTACGGATGACATCGCTGACTTCATCACCCTCAAGGATGATGCGCTGCAGTTGACCTTCGGTCGCCGCGATGAATTGCACATCCAGATGAGCGGCCAGTTTCTTCAGCAACTCTTCATTGGTCAGGTCGACACCATGGTTGTGCGCAGCAAACGCCAGCAGGCGATACAGCGCACCGGAATCCAGCAGGTTCCAGCCCAGACGCTTGGCCAGAATACCGGCGACCGTGCCCTTGCCCGAACCGCTAGGCCCATCGATGGTGATGACCGGTGCAATGTTTTTCACGACTGAGCCTCTTGAGCCACACGAATGCCGACCTGCGCGCACAATGCGAGGAAGTTCGGGAACGACGTCGCGACGTTGGCACAATCATGGATGCGGATTGGTGCAGTGGCGCGCAGCGAGGCAACGCTGAAGGCCATGGCGATACGGTGATCGCCGTGACCATGCACTTCGCCGCCACCGATCTGTCCGCCATCGATGATGATACCGTCCGGCGTCGGTTGGCACTTGACGCCCAGCGCCAGCAAGCCGTCCGCCATCACTTGAATGCGATCCGATTCCTTGACGCGCAGCTCTTCAGCACCGGTCAACACGGTGCGACCTTCGGCACAGGCCGCTGCCACGAACAGCACCGGGAATTCGTCGATGGCCAGTGGCACCAGCGCTTCCGGAATCTCGATACCCTTGAGTTTAGCAGCGCGCACGCGCAGGTCAGCCACTGGCTCGCCGCCAACTTCACGCTGGTTTTCCAGAGTGATGTCCGCGCCCATCAGACGCAGTATGTCGATAACGCCGGTACGGGTCGGGTTGATGCCAACGTGCTCCAGCACCAGCTCGGAACCTTCGGCGATCGACGCCGCCACCAGGAAGAACGCCGACGACGAGATGTCGCCCGGCACTTCGATGTGGGTAGCGGTCAGCTTGCCGCCGGACTCGACCGATGCGGTGGCGCCATCGACGCTTACCGGGTAACCGAAACCGCGCAGCATGCGCTCGGTGTGGTCACGGGTCGGGGCCGGCTCGGTCACGGTGGTCTTGCCTTCCGCGTACAGACCCGCCAGCAGCAGGCAGGACTTCACCTGCGCACTGGCCATCGGCATGGTGTAGGTCAGACCCTTGAGCTTGTGCCCGCCACGAATGGTCATCGGCGGACGACCTTCGGCAGCGGTTTCGATCACGGCGCCCATTTCACGCAGCGGATTGGCCACGCGATTCATCGGACGCTTGGACAGCGACGCATCGCCGGTCAGGGTGCTGTCGAAGTTCTGCGCCGCCAGCAGGCCGGACAACAGGCGCATCGAGGTGCCGGAGTTGCCCAGATAGATCGGACCCGGCGCTGGCTTCAGGCCGTGCAGGCCGACGCCGTGAATGGTCACACGACCGTGGTGCGGGCCTTCGATGACCACGCCCATGTCGCGAAATGCCTGCAAGGTCGCCAGGGCATCTTCGCCCTCGAGGAAACCTTCAACCTCGGTCACGCCTTCGGCCAGCGAGCCGAGCATGATCGAACGGTGGGAAATCGATTTGTCACCTGGTACGCGAATCCGACCGGACAGGCGGCCACCAGGTTGAGCCAGGAAAATCAGATCGTTGGAATTCATAGCGTCCACATAGGCCCTGCGGGCCAGGATTTTACTGAAATGCTCGCGGGCAACCCGGGCGCGCGTAAAGACGCCCAACAATTGGTGCCCATCCCCTGCATCGACCGCGTCGCGCAAGGCGTCGAGGTCGCTGCGAAATGTATCGAGTGTGCGCAGGACAGCCTCGCGGTTGGCGAGAAAGATGTCGTGCCACATCACCGGGTCGCTTCCGGCGATTCTTGTGAAATCGCGGAAACCGCCCGCAGCGTAACGGAAGATCTCAAGGTTTTCATTGCGTTTGGCCAACGAGTCAACCAGACCGAAGGCCAGCAGGTGCGGCAGATGACTGGTCGCAGCCAGCACTTCGTCGTGGCGCTCGACCTGCATGTGCTCGACGTCGGCACCCAGTTCGCGCCACAGACGATCGACCACCGCCAGTGCCGCCGGATCGGTTTGCTCGAGCGGCGTCAGAATCACCTTGTGCCGACGGAACAGCTCGGCATTCGAGGCTTCCACCCCGCTCTGCTCGGAACCCGCAATCGGATGGCCCGGGACGAAACGCGCCGGCATGCCGCCGAACGCCTCGGTCGCCGCACGCACCACATTGCCTTTGGCGCTGCCGACATCGGTCAAAATCGCCTGGCCCAGATCAACACTCGCCAGACGCGCGAGCACTTTCTCCATGGCCAGGATCGGCACCGCCAGCTGAATCACGTCGGCGCCCTGACACGCAGCGATCAGGTCATCCTCACAACGATCCACCACCCCCAACTCGACCGCCAGCTTGCGCGATTGCGGGTCGAGATCGACCCCGACCACTTCGCGGCACACACCGCTTTCACGCAAGCCTTTGGCAAACGAACCACCGATCAATCCCAGACCGACCACCACCAGGCGACCGATCATAGGTGCAGCAGATTGCAGAGCAGTGACATCACCCACGAGCCAGAACCTTACGCAGCGCTTCGAGGAAGCGGCTGTTTTCCGCCGGCAGACCGATGGTCACCCGCAGGTGGTTCGGCATGCCGTAATTGGCCACCGGACGCACGATCACGCCTTCGCGCAGCAAGCCCTGAAAAATCGGCGCAGCTACCTGACCGAGATCGACGCAGATGAAATTGCCCTTGGACTCGATCCAGCTCAGACCCAACTCACGGAAACCTGCCTGCAACTGCTGCATGCCGGATTCGTTGAGCTGACGGCTTTGCGCCAGATACTCCTCGTCTTTCAGCGCCGCACAGGCCGCGGCCAAGGCCAGGCTGTTGACGTTGAATGGTTGGCGCACACGATTGAGCACATCCGCCACCACCGCAGTCGACAGGCCATAACCGACGCGCAGCGCTGCCAGGCCATAGGCCTTGGAGAAGGTGCGCGATACCAGCAGATTCGGGTACGCCGCGAGGAAATCCAGACCGTCCGGCAGATCACTGCCTTCGGCGTACTCGATGTACGCTTCGTCCAGCACCACCAGCACGTGCTCCGGCACATCCTGCAGGAACTCGTCCAGCGCTTCGGCGCCGAACCAGGTACCGGTCGGGTTGTTTGGATTGGCGATGAATACCACACGGGTGTTGGCATCGATGGCTGCGAGCATCGCAGGCAAGTCGTGCCCCCAGTCCTTGGCCGGAACCACTTTGGCCTGCGCACCGACAGCCTGGGTGGCGATCGGGTAGACAGCGAACGCGTGCTCACTGAACACGGCGTTCAGGCCCGGCGCCAGATAGGCGCGCGCCACCAGCTCAAGAATATCGTTGGAGCCGTTGCCCAGGGTCACCTGATTCAGCTCGACGCGGCACTGCTCGGCCAGCAGCGATTTCAGCGCAAAGCCGTTGCCGTCCGGATAACGGGTCAGCTCGGCCAGCTCTTCGCGAATCGCTGCCAGCGCTTTCGGGCTGGCGCCCAACGGGTTTTCATTGCTCGCCAGTTTGACGATTTTCGCCGGATCCAGATCCAGCTCGCGCGCCAGTTCGTCCACAGGCTTGCCCGGAACGTACGGCGAAAGTTGTTGCACGCCCGGCTGTGCCAGAGCGAGGAAGTTGCCACTCATTTGCTACCGCCCCTTAGAGAACTGCTTTCGGGTAGGAACCCAGCACTTTGAGTGCTACTGCTTCCTGACTGATCTTTTCCAGCACACCTTTGATCAGCGGATCACGGTGGTGGCCGACGAAGTCGATGAAGAACACGTAGGTCCATTTGCCGCTGCGCGACGGACGGGTTTCGATCCGGGTCAGGTCGATCCCGTTGTCATGGAACGGCACCAGCAGTTCATGCAGCGCGCCAGGCTTGTTGCTCATCGAGACGATGATCGAAGTCTTGTCGTCGCCGGTCGGCGGCACTTCCTGGTTACCGATCATCAGGAAGCGCGTCGAGTTGTCCGGACGGTCTTCGATCTTCTCGGCCAGACGCGTCAGACCATACAAGCCTGCGGCCATGTCGCCGGCAATCGCCGCCGAATTCCACTCACCCTTGACCCGCTTCGCCGCTTCGGCATTGCTCGACACTGCCACGCGCTCGACATTCGGGTAATGCGCGTCCAGCCACTTGCGGCACTGGGCCAGCGATTGGGCGTGGGAGTAGATGCGACTGATGCTGTCGGTCTTGGTGTTTTCACCGACCAACAGGTGATGGTGAATGCGCAGCTCGACTTCGCCACAGATCACCATGTCGTGTTCAAGGAAGCTGTCGAGGGTGTGGTTGACCGCGCCTTCGGTGGAGTTTTCCACCGGCACCACGCCAAAGTTCACCGCACCCGCCGCGACTTCACGGAACACTTCGTCGATTGCCGCCATCGGCTTGCTGATCACCGCGTGGCCGAAGTGCTTCATGGCCGCCGCCTGGGTGAAAGTGCCCTCAGGGCCGAGGTAAGCCACTTTCAGCGGCTGCTCGAGTGCCAGGCAAGAGGACATGATTTCGCGGAACAACCGCGCCATCTCTTCGTTGCCCAACGGCCCCTGATTGCGCTCCATCACCCGCTTGAGCACCTGAGCTTCACGCTCGGGACGATAGAACACCGGCACTTCGCCTTCGGCCAGCGAGGCCATCTTTACTCGCGCAACTTCCTGGGCGCAGCGGGCACGCTCGCTGATCAGCTCCAGGACCTTGCTGTCCAGAGCGTCGATGCGAACGCGCAGTGCCTTGAGTTCTTGCTCGGACATCAGCCGTGTTCCTTCTCGAATTCAGCCATGTACGCCACCAGCGCATTAACGGCGTTGATGTCGACGGCGTTGTAGATGGAGGCGCGCATCCCGCCCACGGAGCGGTGGCCCTTGAGGTTGAGCAGGCCGCGTTCGTCGGCACCGGCGAGGAACGGCTTGTCCAGGCGATCGTCAGCCAGACGGAATGGCACGTTCATCCACGAGCGGTCCGACTTGTTGATCGGGTTGCTGTAGAGGCCGCTGGCGTCGATGAAGTCGTACAGCGTGCGCTGCTTGACGTCATTCAGTTTGGCGATCGCTTCGACGCCGCCCTGCTCTTTCAGCCACTGGAACACCAGACCGGAGAGGTACCAGGCCAGGGTCGGCGGGGTGTTGTACATAGAACCGTTATCGGCCGCGACCTTGTAGTCGAGCATGGTCGGGCACAGCGCGCGAGCCTTGCCCAGCAAGTCTTCGCGAATGATATTGACGACGATGCCGCTCGGGCCGATGTTCTTCTGTGCGCCGGCGTAGATCATGCCGAAACGCGAGATATCGACCGGACGCGAGAGGATGTCCGAAGACATGTCGGCCACCAGCGGCACATCACCGGTTTCCGGGATCCACTGGAATTCCAGGCCGCCGATGGTTTCGTTCGGCGCGTAGTGAACGTAAGCGGCGTCTTTCGACAGGTTCCACTCGTTCTGGCCCGGAATGGCGAAATAGTCGTAAGGCTTGGCGGTGGCAGCAACATTGACGTGGCCGTAGCGCGAAGCTTCTTCGATAGCTTTCTGCGACCAGATACCGGTGTCGATGTAGTCGGCGCTGCCGCCTTCAGGCATCAGGTTCAGCGGGATCTGCGCAAACTGCTGGCTGGCGCCACCCTGCAGGAACAGCACTTTATAGTTCGACGGGATATTCAGCAGGTCACGCAGGTCCTGCTCGGCCTGGGTGGCGATGGACACGAACTCATCACTGCGATGGCTCATTTCCATGACCGACAGACCCTTGCCGTGCCAATCAAGGAGTTCACCCTGGGCACGCTGCAGGACAGCTTCAGGAAGCGCCGCAGGACCGGCACAGAAGTTATAGGCTCGCTTGCTCACATCCAATCTCGCTCTGATTTGGTGGTATCACATATCAGTCGGCGCCGATCCTGTGGGAGCGAGCTTGCTCGCGAAGGCGGACTGACATTCAACAACGATGTCGCCTGTTGCTCCGCTTTCGCGAGCAAGCTCGCTCCCACAGGGTTCGTCATGGGCGCCGATATTTCATACCGGACAAATAACAAGGGGGCGAATTTTCATCCGCCCCCTCGCTTGTCCGCTTATTCCTGCGGCTCTTCGTCAGCTGCGGCGTCGAGTTGCTGGTCCTCGGCAACGTCGTCGATCACGACATCCCCCTCGAACCCGGCACCCTCTTCACCTTCAAGCTCGTCGCCTTCGACTTCCGATGGCTCCTGAACCCGCTCCAGACCGACCAGGGTTTCGTCCTTGGCCAGTTTGATCAGGGTCACGCCCTGGGTGTTACGGCCCAGGCTCGACACTTCGTCGACACGGGTACGTACCAAGGTGCCCTGATCGGAGATCAGCATGATTTCTTCGCCGTCGAGCACCTGAACCGCACCGACCAGACGGCCGTTACGCTCGTTGCTGACCATGGCGATCACGCCCTGGCCGCCACGCTTGTACTCAGGGAACTCGGTGATCGCGGTGCGCTTGCCATAACCACGCTCGGAAGCGGTGAGGATCTGGCTGCCTTCTTCCGGGATCAGCATCGAAATCAGCTTCTGCCCTTCCGGCAGACGCATGCCGCGCACACCGCGGGCGGTACGGCCCATGGCACGCACGTCGGATTCCTTGAAGCGCGTGACCTTGCCGCCGTCGGAGAACAGCATCACTTCGCGCTCGCCATCGGTGATGGCCGCGGAGATCAGCACGTCGCCTTCGTCCAGCTCCAGCGCGATCAGACCGACGCTGCGCTGACGGCTGAAGGATTCCAGCGGAGTCTTCTTCACGGTGCCGTTGGCGGTCGCCATGAAGATGTAGTGACCTTCGGTGTATTCCTCGACCGGCAGCATGGTGGTGATGTATTCACCGTCATCCAGCGGCAGCAGGTTGACCAGCGGACGACCACGGGCGGCGCGGGACGCTTCCGGAATTTCGTAAGTCTTCAGCCAGTACACCTTGCCCTTGCTGGAGAACAGCAGCAGCGTGGTGTGACTGTTGGCCACCAGCAGGTGAGCGATATAGTCCTCATCCTTGACGCCGGTCGCCGATTTACCTTTGCCGCCACGACGCTGTGCCTGGTACGCAGCCAGCGGCTGAGTCTTGGCGTAGCCACCGTGGGAGATGGTCACGACGCGCTCTTCTTCCGGGATCATGTCGCCCAGGGTCAGGTCGAGACGCGCATCGAGAATCTCGGTGCGACGCACGTCGCCGTATTCGGCGCGGATCACTTCCAGCTCTTCGCGGATCACTTCCATCAGGCGCACGGCGCTGTTGAGGATGCGGATCAGCTCGCCGATCTGGTTGAGGATCTCTTGATACTCGGCCAGCAGCTTCTCGTGCTCCAGACCGGTCAGACGGTGCAGACGCAGTTCCAGAATGGCTTGCGCCTGTTCTGGCGACAGGAAGTACTTGCCTTCGCGCAGACCGTATTGCGGATCGAGATTTTCCGGACGGCACGAATCAGCGCCGGCACGTTCAACCATCGCGACTACGGCGCTGGATTCCCAAGGGGTGCTGACCAGTGCTTCCTTGGCTTCCGACGGAGTCGGCGACGCCTTGATCAGAGCGATCACCGGGTCGATGTTCGACAGGGCGACGGCCTGACCTTCGAGGATGTGACCACGCTCGCGGGCCTTGCGCAGTTCGAACACGGTACGGCGGGTAACCACTTCGCGACGGTGACGGACGAAGGCTTCCAGCAGATCCTTGAGGTTCAGAATCCGCGGACGGCCATCGATCAGCGCAACGATGTTGATGCCGAATACCGATTGCAGCTGGGTCTGGGCGTAGAGGTTGTTGAGGATCACCTCAGGCACTTCGCCGCGACGCAGTTCGATCACGACGCGCATACCGTCCTTGTCGGACTCGTCGCGCAGCTCGGTGATGCCTTCGAGTTTCTTCTCTTTTACCAGCTCGGCGATCTTCTCAATCAGACGCGCCTTGTTCAGCTGGTAAGGGAGTTCGGTAATGACGATCTGCTGACGGCCACCGACCTTGTCGATGTCCTCGATGATCGAACGGGCACGCATGTAAATGCGGCCGCGACCGGTGCGGTAGGCTTCGATGATGCCGGCACGACCGTTGATGATCGCGGCCGTCGGGAAGTCCGGACCGGGGATGTATTGCATCAGCTCATCGACGGTCAGCTCGGGATTGTCGATGAGGGCCAGGCAACCGTCGATGACTTCACCGAGGTTGTGCGGCGGAATGTTGGTCGCCATGCCCACGGCGATACCGCTGGAACCGTTGACCAGCAGGTTGGGGATGCGCGTCGGCATCACCGCCGGGATCATTTCGGTGCCGTCGTAGTTCGGCACCCAGTCCACGGTTTCTTTATGCAGGTCAGCCAGCAGCTCGTGCGCCAGCTTGGTCATGCGCACTTCGGTGTATCGCATGGCCGCGGCGTTGTCGCCGTCCACCGAACCGAAGTTGCCCTGACCGTCAACCAGCAGGTAGCGCAGGGAGAAAGGCTGAGCCATGCGGACGATGGTGTCGTACACCGCGGTATCACCGTGCGGGTGATACTTACCGATCACGTCACCGACAACACGGGCAGATTTCTTGTACGGCTTGTTGAAGTCGTTGCCCAGCTCGCTCATCGCGAACAGTACGCGACGGTGCACGGGCTTGAGGCCATCGCGCGCATCCGGCAGTGCACGGCCGACGATTACGCTCATCGCGTAGTCGAGGTAGGACTGTTTCAGCTCGTCTTCGATATTGACCGGGAGGATTTCTTTGGCCAGTTCGCCCATGAGAAGCCTGATTCCTTTTTCTGGTGAAACTTCGTCATGTCCATATGGGATGAACGAAGCTCGTCGGGGCAGGCTGAGTGCCATGCGCCGACTTACGACAAATCAACAAATCGAACCGTGGATTTGCGCAGTAAAGACAGCTCCGTGAAGCTGCCTCGGAAAACGCCGGATGTTATCACAAGAGCCGCCACGCACCTATCCCCCAGCTGCGCATGGAGCATAGTTAGTTGACCGATGACAGGCGTAAAGGGGACGAGAGAGGCTCAGAGCTTCTTTGAATGCAGATTTTGAGGCTGATTTGTGGATGTTTATTGACTTTTAGGGCCCCTTCGCGAGCAAGCTCGCTCCCACAATGTTCTGTGGCATGCACAAAACCTGTGGGAGCGCGAAGAGGACAACGCAGACATCAAGCCAATCAATGCAGACGCTTGCGGCACATCAACTGGGCCATTTTCGCCGTATCCGGGCGCTCGACGATGCCCTTCTCGGTAACGATCGCATCGATCAGATCCGCCGGCGTCACGTCGAACACCGGATTGAACGCCTCGACGTCCGCGCCCACGCGCTTGCCACCGACTTCCAGCAGTTCGGCACCGTCACGTTCCTCGATCGGAATGTCGTCGCCGCTGGCCAGATGCATGTCGATGGTCGAACTCGGCGCCACCACCATGAAACGCACGCCGTGGTGCATGGCATTGACCGCCAGTTGATAGGTGCCGATCTTGTTCGCCACGTCGCCATTGGCGGTGATGCGGTCAGCGCCGACGATCACCCAGGTCACGCCTTTGGTCTTCATGATGTGCGCAGCAGCCGAGTCGGCATTGAGCGTCACCGGGATGCCTTCGTTCGCCAGCTCCCAAGCGGTCAGGCGCGAGCCCTGCAGCCATGGTCGGGTTTCATCGGCATAAACCCGCTCGACCATGCCTTCCAGGTACGCCGCACGAATCACCCCCAGCGCGGTACCGAAACCACCGGTAGCCAGAGCGCCGGTGTTGCAGTGGGTCAGGATTGCCTGGGCATTGCCCTGATGCTTGCGGATCAGATCGACGCCGAGCTGGGCCATGGTCAGGTTGGCTTCGCGATCGCTCTCGTGAATGGCAATAGCTTCGGCTTCCAGCGCCACCAGCGGATCGGCATTGTCCTTCAGGCGATCGAGCCGATCGTGCATGCGATTCAGGGCCCAGAACAGGTTGACCGCCGTCGGACGGGAATCCGCCAGCAGAGCGAAATCCTCTTCCAGCGCCGCGTACCAGTCGCCGCCTTCGGCCACGCGGGCGCGGGCCGCCAGCACAATGCCATAGGCCGCGCTGATGCCGATCGCCGGTGCGCCACGCACCACCATCGAACGAATCGCCTCAGCCACGCCGGCGGCGCTGGTGTAGGCAATCCAGGTTTCCTCGAACGGCAAAACACGCTGATCCAGCAGGTGGAGCGCGCCATCTCGCCAATCGATGGCCTTTACTTTCTCCGCAGCCAACAGTCGATCGCGCATCCCTCACCTCGCACTCATGAACAAAAGCCGCCGATTATAGCGATCCCCCCGCGAAGACGCTCGGGTATACTTCGCCATCCTTTACAAAAGCACTGGAACCGACCCTCGATGCCGAAACCTGCCATTGCGCTCGACTTATTATTGCTGCCGACCTGGCTGGTACCCGTCGAACCCGCAGGCGTTGTGCTCAAAGAGCATGGCCTGGGCATTCGCGACGGCCGCATCGTGTTTATCGGCCCGCGCGACGAAGCATTGAAGTGTAACGCCACTGAAGTCCGCGAATTGCCGGACGTACTGCTCGCCCCGGGCCTGATCAACGCTCACGGGCATGCGGCGATGACCCTGTTCCGTGGCCTGGCCGACGATCTGCCGCTGATGACTTGGCTGGAAAACCACATCTGGCCGGCCGAAGCCAAATGGGTCGATGAAGAGTTCGTCCGGGATGGCACTGATCTGGCGATTGCCGAGCAGATCAAGGGCGGCATCAGCTGTTTCTCGGACATGTACTTTTTCCCCAAAGTCGCCAGCGAGCGCGTGCACAACAGCGGCATTCGCGCCCAGATCGCGATTCCGATCCTCGATTTCCCGATTCCTGGCGCCGCCAGTGCCGATGAGGCCATTCGTCAGGGCGTCGAGCTGTTCGGCGATCTGAAGCATCACGAACGGATCAAGATCACCTTCGGCCCGCATGCACCCTACACCGTGGGCGACGAGAACCTGGAAAAAATCCGCGTGATCGCCGAAGAGCTGGACGCGTCGATCCATATGCATGTCCACGAGACCGCCTTCGAAGTCCAGCAATCGCTGGAGCATCGCGGCGAACGCCCCTTGGCCCGCCTCGGTCGCCTCGGCCTGCTCGGCCCGCGCTTCCAGGCGGTGCACATGACCCAGATCAGCGATGACGATCTGGCATTGCTGGTAGAAAGCAACACCAGCGTGATCCACTGCCCGGAATCGAACCTGAAGCTGGCCAGCGGTTTCTGCCCGGTGGAGCGCCTGTGGCAGGCTGGCGTGAACGTCGCCGTCGGCACCGATGGCGCCGCCAGCAACAACGACCTCGACCTGCTCGGCGAAACCCGCACCGCCGCGCTGCTGGCCAAAGCCGTCGCCGGCTCGGCCACCGCGCTGGACGCCCATCGTGCGCTGCGCATGGCCACGCTCAACGGCGCCCGAGCCTTGGGCATCGAGGCGCAGGTCGGCTCGCTGGAGATTGGCAAGGCTGCGGACATCGTCGCGTTCGACCTGTCCGGCCTGGCCCAGCAACCGGTCTATGACCCGGTGTCGCAGCTTATTTATGCCACCGGCCGCGACTGCGTGAAACACCTGTGGGTCGCCGGTAAACAGTTACTCGACGACCGGCGCCTGACCCGTCTGGACGAAAAACAGCTGGGCGCCACCGCCCGGGCCTGGGGCCAGCGCATCAGCGGCCACACCGAATCGTAAACACTGCGGAGCAGACTCCGCGGCTACAGCCCTTTTCAAGTTTTTCGAGGAATAGATATGAGCAACGTCGACCACGCCGAAATCGCCAAATTCGAAGCCCTGGCCCATCGCTGGTGGGACCGTGAAAGCGAATTCAAACCGCTGCACGACATCAACCCGCTGCGCGTCAACTGGATTGACGAGCGAGTCAATCTGGCCGGCAAGAAAGTCCTCGACGTCGGCTGCGGCGGCGGCATCCTCAGCGAAGCCATGGCCCAGCGCGGCGCCACTGTCATGGGCATCGACATGGGCGAAGCGCCACTGGCGGTCGCGCAACTGCATCAGCTGGAATCCGGGGTCAGCGTCGAATACCGGCAGATCACCGCCGAAGCCCTGGCTGAAGAAATGCCCGAGCAGTTCGACGTCGTGACCTGCCTGGAAATGCTTGAGCACGTACCGGATCCGTCATCGGTGATCCGCGCCTGCTACCGCATGGTCAAGCCCGGCGGCCAGGTGTTCTTCTCGACCATCAACCGCAACCCGAAGGCGTACCTGTTCGCCATCATCGGCGCCGAATACATCATGAAGCTGCTGCCGCGTGGCACCCACGACTTCAAGAAATTCATCCGCCCGTCCGAGCTGGGCGCCTGGAGCCGCATCGCCGGCCTGACCGTCAAGGACATCATCGGCCTGACCTACAACCCGCTGACCAAGCACTACAAGCTGGCCAACGACGTTGACGTCAACTACATGATCCAGACCCTGCGCGAGGAGTAAGCCGATGGCCATCAGAGCAGTCCTTTTCGACATGGACGGTACCCTGCTCGACACCGCGCCGGACTTCATCGCCATCTGTCAGGCGATGCGCGCGGATCGCGGCTTGCCGCCGATGAACGACAAGCACATCCGCGACGAAATCTCCGGCGGCGCGAAAGCCATGGTCGCCGTGACGTTCTCGATGGACCCGGAATCGCCGGGCTTCGAGGAGCTGCGTCAGGAATTTCTCGAGCGCTATCTGGCCGGGTGCGCGGTACACAGCAAGCTGTTCGACGGCATGGGCGAGCTGCTGGCCGACATCGAGCGGGCCAACCTGATCTGGGGCGTGGTCACCAACAAACCGGTTCGGTTTGCCGAGCCGATCATGCAGCAACTGGGGCTGGCCGAGCGTTCGGCGCTGCTGATCTGCCCGGATCACGTGAAAAACAGCAAGCCCGACCCGGAGCCGCTGATCCTCGCGTGCAAGATGCTTGATCTGGATCCGTCGACGGTTTTGTTTGTGGGCGATGATCTGCGCGATATCGAGTCGGGCCGCGATGCCGGCACCAAAACCTGCGCCGTGACCTACGGCTACATCCACCCGGACGATAACCCGCGGCACTGGGGCGCGGACGTGGTGGTGGATCATCCGCTGGAGTTGCGCAAAGTGCTCGACAGCGCGCTGTGCAGCTGCTGAAAACGGCCTTTGTGGCGAGGGGATTTATCCCCGATGGGTTGCGAAGCAGCCCCCGCAATCTTTCAGGTCGATTCGATATGCAGGTTTACGACTGCTTCGCAGCCGGTCGGGGATAAATCCCCTCACCACAGGGAAGCAGGTCTTCATGAATGGATTGTGAGGTTCTTATGTTCGATTACACCGCCCGTCCCGAATTGCTCAAGGATCGGGTCATTCTGGTCACCGGTGCCGGCCGTGGCATCGGTGCAGCTGCCGCAAAAACCTACGCCGCCCACGGCGCCACTGTGCTGCTGCTGGGCAAGACCGAAGCCAATCTGACTCAGGTCTACGACGAGATTGAAGCGGCGGGGCATCCACAACCGGCAGTGATCCCGTTCAACCTCGAGACCGCCCTGCCCCATCAATACGATGAGCTGGCGGCGATGATCGAAACCGAGTTCGGCCACCTCGACGGCCTGCTGCACAACGCCTCGATCATCGGGCCGCGTACGCCGATCGAACAGCTGTCGGGCGAAAACTTCATGCGTGTCATGCAAGTCAACGTCAATGCCATGTTCATGCTGACCAGCACTTTGCTGCCGCTGCTCAAGCTGTCGCAGGATGCCTCGGTGGTGTTCACTTCCAGCAGCGTCGGACGCAAGGGCCGGGCCTACTGGGGCGCCTATGGCGTATCGAAGTTCGCCACCGAAGGCCTGATGCAAACCCTGGCCGATGAAGTCGATGGCGTAGCACCCGTGCGCTCCAACAGCATCAACCCGGGCGGCACGCGTACCAGCATGCGTGCACAGGCCTATCCAGGGGAAAACCCGCTGAACAATCCGACCCCGGAGGAGATCATGCCGGTGTACCTGTACCTGATGGGGCCGGACAGCACCGGCATCAATGGCCAGGCATTCAACGCGCAATAACTGCCATACGTCGCTTTTGTTGCCGTGGCGGATTACCGTCGCGGCACACAATTGCCGCTTCCCGCCGTCAAACTTCAGTCAAATATCCGCCACCCGCCCTCAAAGCAAAAAGCCATCCCGTTGATTCATAAAGGTTTTAATAAACCTGAACCGAATGGCACGACTTTCGCTCTAATTTTCCTCAAAGCATGCCGTGTGAAGGCACTGGGGCCAGGCCGATTTCGATAGCTGACTAATCGTCATCAGGCAGACTAAACTTACGCCAAATGTCCTACGGGACTGATGGATCAGTATGACGCGCAGCCCATAGCCGCTCTCACCCAGCCTGTAAGACAGACTTACTGCTTAGGGGCTCACGCCATATGAAATCACCCTCCCAGACCAATGCAATTGACTTTGACAGTGCCAAATTGCAACGCCTGGGCTTTGGTCAGCTGCCTCCGCTTCTGGAACGCCCGGCCAGCCTGGCGCAATTGCGTCAGCAAATGAGCCTGCAACTGCAAACCAGTCTTGAGCCGCAACGAATCCTCGGTCTGTTTTTCCGCGAAGTTCAGCGTCTGGTGCCGCTGGATGCCTTGAGCTACGTGCATTCGGCCAGCGACCTGCGCTTGGAATTCGGCGCCCGCGGTCACCATTCGGTCAGCTACAGCCTCAGCCACGAAGGCGAGCACTTGGGCGAACTGGTCTTTCGCCGCAACCAGCGCTTCAGCGAGCAGGATCAGGGCAACCTCGAATCGCTGCTGTCGTCGCTGTTGTTCCCGATGCGCAACGCCCTGCTCTACCGCGCCGCAACGCAAAGTGCATTGCGCGACCCGTTGACCGGAACCGGCAACCGGATCGCCATGGAGCAGACCCTGCAACGCGAGATCGACATGTCCCGCCGGCACTTGCAACCGTTGTCGGTGCTGATGCTCGACATCGACCACTTCAAACGAGTCAACGACAGCCACGGCCACAGCGCCGGGGATGACGTACTCAAAGCGGTGGCAGCGTCGATCAAGGGCCAGCTGCGCAACGTCGACATGGTGTTTCGCTATGGCGGGGAAGAGTTTCTGATCTTGCTGTGCAACACCGGCCGGGAAGCGGCGGCGATGGTCGGCGAGCGTCTGCGCCATGCCGCGCAGACTGCGGAATACTTTGCGGACGGTCAATTGATCGACCTGACTGTCAGCCTTGGCTGTTCGACGCTGTTGCCGGGGGAGTCGGCCGACAGTCTGCTGCGTCGGGCCGACAGTGCGCTGTATGTGGCCAAGCGCGAAGGACGTAATCGGTTGGCGATGGCTGGCTGAGTCCTTCCAGACAACCACAAACCACTGTAGGAGTGAGCCTGCTCGCGATCCGGTGTGTCAGTCACCCTCTTTGTTGACTGACACACCGGATCGCGAGCAGGCTCACTCCTACACTTTTTTGCGGGGTTATTGGCTATCAGCTCTCTACGAGTGCCCGGCGTTCACGCCCGTGCAACGCACGCTCGGCGGTTTCCAGTTGCATGCAGCGCTCCAGAAACAGGTACATGTAGTCGTAGCTCTTGCACACCGCCTGACGCAGTTCGGTCTGCAGTGCCTTGCTCGGATTCATACCCGCCAGCGTGCAGATGATTTCCAGCGCTTCCCAGGGGTGGGCATCGTCATACTGGGCATGCATCTTCAGCCACTTCATCGCGCGCTTGCGTTCCTCTTCCGGGAACGCCGCTGCGTACACGCCAGTGGAGCAGACCAGCGCTGACCACTCCCCGGTCGCACCCTCGATGGCGTAGTTGGTCGCAGCGATGGCGACGATCAGCGAATCCGCCGAACTCGTATGCCAGCACCAGTGACTCAGCGCATGCAGTTCCGGCGGTACTTGCTGGGCCTGCAGATCCTCCAGGCTGACGCCATGCGCGCGACTCCAGTTCAGCCAGTAGTCGGCATGATTGAGTTCAACGCGGATGTTGCGCATCAGCCAGCGGCGCGCCATGTCCTCCCCAGGATGGCGAGCAAACTTGGTTTTGGTCAGGTTCTGCGCCATGTACAACGCAAACTGTTCAACTACCGGCCAGCCCCCGATCAAGTACTGGCGCATGGTTTTGGCGCTGAGCTTGTTATCGCGCATGCGCAGGTACAGTTCATGTTCGACAACCCGGCGCTTGCTCTCGCTGCAATCTGCAATGAGCTGTTGTGCCCAGGCAGGATAACTTGCAGCTTCCATGAGTGGTCCGGTTCGGTTGAATGTGTCGATCACTGTTCGGCTCCTTTTGATTTGTGATTGTAAGGATCGGCAAGAGATTTCAACGGAACGTGCCAGGCGCCTTGAACAACAGCGGCTGCGGTCTGGCGGGCCGACTTTGCAAACTGTCGCAGGTAAACAACTGCGGGCGTTCGATGACATAACCCTGAGCGTAATCCACCCCGATTTCAAGCAATGCCTGCTCGATCTGGGTTGTTTCAACAAACTCGGCAATTGTCTGCTTACCCATGACATGCCCGATGTGATTGATCACCTCGACCATAGCGCGGTTAATCGGGTCGTCCAGCATATCCTTTACGAAACTCCCGTCGATCTTCAGGAAGTCTACAGGCAAATGTTTCAGGTAAGCGAATGAAGACATTCCGGCACAAAAGTCATCAAGTGAGAAGTAACAACCTAAGCCTTTGAGTTCATTAATAAATCGAATTGCACTGCCAAGATTGGCAATGGCGCTGGTTTCAGTAATTTCAAAACAAATCATTTCAGGGGGTATAGCGTAATTAACAAACTGTTCACGCAGAAAGTGCAAGAACGCGTCATCTCCGATAGTAATGCCTGAAAGATTAATCGCACACATTGCCAACGGACCTTCATGTTGTTCGGTAATACATTGGGCAATGACTTTAAAAACATTCTCGACGACCCAACGATCCAGTTGACTCATCAGACCATAACGTTCGGCCGCCGGAATGAAACTGTCCGGCAGGATCATCCGTCCGGCTTCGTCATGCAGACGCAAGAGTATTTCGATGTGCCCCCCGCCATGGGCTGTAGCGCCCAGCGGAGCAATTTCCTGGGCATAGAGGCAGAAGCGGTTTTCCTCCAGCGCCATATGCAGGCGCTGCACCCAGGCCATTTCGCCGAAGCGCAGCGACAGTTCGGAATCGTCGGCATGATAGACCTGGACCCGGTTGCGGCCCTTTTCCTTGGCCATGTAGCAAGCCATGTCGGCGGCGCGTAATGAGGCTTCGAGGGTGGTCGGGGTCTGGGCGATGTGCACCAGGCCGATGCTCACAGTGGTCAAAAACGGCCGACCCTTCCACACGAAGTGCAGGTTCTGCACGGTCTGGCGCAGGCTCTCGGCGATTTTCTCGGCGGCATCCGGGGCGCAGTTCTCCAGCAGAATGCCGAACTCGTCGCCGCCCAGCCGGGCCAAGGTGTCGCTCTCGCGCAAGCCCGATTGCAACAGCGTACAAATGTGCCGCAGCAACTCATCGCCGGCGGCGTGACCGCAAGTGTCGTTGACCAGTTTGAACTGGTCCAGATCGAGGAACATCAGCGCATGCCGACCGGGCTGGCGCGTCAGATTGTGCAGGGCCTGCTCCAGGCGATACTCAAACTCGCGGCGGTTGGCCAGACCGGTCAGGGCATCGTGGGTCGCCTGCCACGACAGGTTGGCGATGTATTGCCGCTCCTGAGTCATGTCATGCAGCACCAGCACCGTACCGATAACCTTCTCGGCATTGCGGATCGGCGCGCCCACCAGCGTCACCGAAACCGTACTGCCATCCAGACGCTGAATCAGTTTGGAGTGCTCGCTGCCGCCAATCAGTTGCCCGCTGAGAATATGCTCGATCAGCGTCAGCCCTTCGGTCTGCGCATTGTCATCGAGCAGATTGAACAGCGCTGCCAATGGCAACCCCGCCGCGTGCTCGGACTTCCAGTGCGTCATGGCCTCCGCCGCAGGGTTCATGTAATCGATCGCGCCGTTGACGTCGGTGGTGATCACCCCGTCGCCAATCGATTGCAGGGTGATGTGCGCCCGATCCTTCTCCAGCTGCAGCGCCTGGGCAAAGGCATGCCGCTGCTTGAGCAGTTTATGGGTGCGCAACAGGGCCAGCACGATCAACCCCAGCGCCGTGGCCAGGTTGGTGAACAGCAGCAGGCGCAGGATCATCCGCGAACCTTCGCCCAAGGCATCGCTGAACGCCTTGGCCGCCGGCGTCACACCGTCGTTGATGGCAAAGATCTGCGCTTTCCAGTGCTGGATATCAGCCGGCGTCGCGACGTTTTCGCTGATGGCCTGATGCATCTCGCGCGCTACGTTGTCCAGTTGCACCAGATAGGCGTCGCCGATGGTCCAGCGCTCGATCGCGGTTTCCAGATAGCTGAAATGACGGAAATTGAGGTACAGCCAGATCAGGCTCGACACATCATCGGGATGGTTGCCACCCTTGAGGATCCCCTCCCGTGCCGCCTGCAGATCCGGCGGCTGACGATCCAGCGCCAGACGCAACTGGTGACCGCCCTGAGGCACGGCAATCGCTTCCTTGTATTTGAGGAAGGTCGCCTCGTCGCGGCTGTCGGCATACAGGTTCAGGTAATAGATGGCGTCCTTCTGGCCCTTGGACCAGAGACTCTCGCCGGCGACATAGCCGCGAACGGCCGACAGGACGTAAAGACTCACGCCCCCCAGTAAAGCCTGAAACAACACGACGGCAATAAATGGCCAGACGATGCCCAACAACCGTGGCGTTCCGAGAGTCCTTTTTTGCTTCATGAGGTCCTTTGCGCACGCACTGTCATCTTCAAGGGGAGACCGCCAGAGCCAGACCAGGGGGCGACCCCTTCCAGCAAGCCAGGACATTTTCAACCGGCGATACGTATGTACCGCACCCGCTGTTCGCCATGCTTCGACACTGACGGCTTTCAATCATTCCAGAGCCGTTCTCCATGCAGTCACCTTCCGCCACGCTGCAACGCCATACTGCCCAACAGAGCGAATACCGCGCAATGATCTCTGCCCTGCGCGCGGTGCTCAGCGCATCGACCTCACTGCAGACCTACTACCTGGCGCCCCAGGCACATTCGCGACTGGGTGCAGCACACGCCCTGGCGCAAAAACTTCTGCAAGCCCTGTTCGAAGACAGCGCCGAACCACAATTGGCGGCGTACCTGCAAACGTCCAGAGGATCACTGCTGCAAGTCGACGCCGCAGCCGGTCAATGCAGCTTTTCCTTCAACCGTCCCGATGGCAGCTGCGCTCGCTACGCCATCGAGGATGTCACCCGGGCCTCCAGCACAATTGAAGAATTTCAGCGAGCGTTGCTGAGTATAGGCGCACACCTGCGTTCCGACAGGCTGCTGCCGTTGTCACAACTGCTGCGTGAGTCCGGGTTCACATTTGCCGACGTACAGGACACCACGACACTGACCCGGCTGATCGGCAAGGTCGAAGAACAACGCGCCAGCCACCGACTGAATCTGCGAAACCAGCCGGCGCTGACGGTACTGATGAGCGACGATGACAAAGCCGCGATTCACGACCTGATTGGCGACTGGCTCACCGGCAAAACCCTGTCGGCCATCGACAGCCTGGCCAGCGAAGTAACGCCTCCATTCACCCGCCAGCAGCTGGAGCAGCAGCCCGCCGCCTGCCTGGAGCGCCTGCTCGACACGCCCAAGGCGCGTGACCTGGGCCAGCGCTTGCTGCAGAAACTGCAATGGTATGGCGCGCGGCCCGATGAGCCGACAGTCGCCGATATCGGCCTGCGTTTACTGCTCGAAGCGTTGTGCCTGTGGTACGAACTGCCCGGCGACGGCAACTCGACCGAAGTGGCCGGTTTTGCGCTGGAACAACGCGCTCACTACGGCGACTGCTACGCCGCGATTCGCCGGGACTTTTTACAGCATCTTGAGGATTCACACCGAACCTCGACCACCACCGAAAAACATGTGCTGGGATGGGTATGCCTTGCGCAGTTCGGACTGGATTTTCAAGTGCGCGATATTCCTGTCGAGCTGCCGTACGCCAGCTCGGTGGTCTGGGTCAATTTCGTGCATGGCGTGCACCTAGCACATGCCCTTGATCCACAGTTGCTGGAACATCTGAGCTTTCAGCAACTGGTCGATCTGCCGCTACACAAAAGCGAAAACGCCAGCACCGACCTGCAAACCCTGATCGCCATGACCCGAGTGGCTGCCGCACAGACCTGGACACTGGCCACCGGAGCGCCGGCCGCAGCGAACGAGACATCCGACGATGACGCGGCACTGCAAGCGCTGGAAGACCACAAGAAGCAAATGAACGCAGCGATCCTGCAGCTGGACATCGAGCCGCCCCGGCGACTTGCCCTGGCAAAACAGCAACTGGACAAGGCGCTGGCCAACGAGCTGTACGATCACTCGACGATTCGCCTCAAACGCCACCATCCTTCAGCGCCCAACCGTAGCCGACGCAGCATTATCGACACCCCGGATGTGCCATTGCCGACCTGGCCGTTGCTGGAGGTCTATGCCGCCGGCGGGCTGAGCAGCGACACACGCTGGTACGTCAGCGACGATGGCCGCAACGCCAGCGAATGGATCAGCCTCAACGCAGACGGCCAACTGCAAAGCGGCTTCGTCAACACCCACCAACCCGGTCGCCGCCTCTCCCGGTTTCCGCGCAACCGCACCTTGCCCGATATCAAGGCCTTGTTCGACCAGCAGTTCGACGACTATCTGAGCGCAACCCGCAAAGCCTATGAATACCTGATCAAGTCGCTGCTGGTCACACTGCCGTGGCCCGACCGCCGGGCACTGGAGCACGGCGACGTGCGGATTCACAGCCTCAGGGATCCGACACGGCACATCGAATCTCATCTGGAAACACTGAAAAACATCCTGCCGTACCGGGCTCGCATGGGCTTCGTGTTGCAGGCGACGTATCAGGGCCCGGCACAATTCTACGAATGCCTGCCTCGCGCCGGCATCCTTCGCAAACGCCCGGATCTGGATGGCACACATGTTGGCGGTCTGTTATTGCCACCCCTGCCGCCCAAACGTGGACGCACCAAGGGCCAGAGCATCAGCCGCATCGTCGCCCGCCGCCTGCCATTCGATCGAAAAGCACACTGGGACGGTTCGACACCCGCCCCCGACGCCAAATGCGTCGCGATCCTCGAACCGCTGGGCGACTCCCTGCCCGCTTCGCTCATCCCTGCGGCCCATCACGACAGCTCACCGAACCTGACCTTCACCTCGCCGCGCACGGTGCAAATCGCCTCGTTTATCGCGACCCGATTGTTCTATGTCGATGAGCAGGCGCTGCGCAATGAGGCCTGGGGTGATACCCGTTTCGAGCGCGACAGCCGCAAAAAGCACTGGACTCATGCTCTGAAGGGCTTCATCCCGTTCTGGGGCAGTCTCGAAGACCTGCAGTCGGACAGTCCGGGCATACACGCACTGGGCGTACTCGGCCTGCTCCTCGATATCGTCTCGTTCGCGATTCCTTTGGGCAAGTTCGTCGCCGGCAGCATTCGCCTCGCTGCCGTGGCCGGGAAAATGGCGATTCGCGTCGCCCTGCCACGCATGGCGCAATTGTCGAAAAACCTGCTGGTTTCGAGCTTGAGAAACTTCAATCCGCTGGACGCTGCGCCTGCCCTGCTCAAGTTCGGCGGCCGAGGTGCGATCGGCGCAGTGCGGGCCGTGGCGCATCTGGAACACCGCGCGGTTGCACGTCTGAAAAGGCTGGCCGGCAGAAGCGCTGACTATGACCTGCTGCACAGTCTGCCCCAGGCACTGGATGCCGGGCGCTGGAAAGCGCTGAACCCTGCCGATCATCTGGCCGTGGTCAGAGGCATTGACGATGTGCCGGTGCGCAATGTCGGCGGCTCGCGGTATCACTTGCTCGATCCGCTGTCGGAGCGCCCTTATGGGCCGCAGTTGCTCGCACACGAGCATGAGTTTTCGCTGGGGCGTTCGCACTACCGCACCGTGAAAAAAACCGAAGATCAGATCGATATCGAACTGGCGCCGAACACCCGCGTCGAGCTTGTCCCCGAGGCTGGCGGACGCACCACGGTATTGATCGATGATGTGCCCTATCGACTCGACGGCGATGAACTGCGCCGGGCCGATCTGCTCGATGACAGTCAGCACTGGACGCTGCTGCCGTGCCGGATACGCCGCGCACCGGGCGCGGGCGACTGCCGCGTCAGCTACATCACCGCAGAACCCGCCCCGACGCCCGCCGTCGGCACCATCGACAAGGAAAAGGGTTACGCGCCATGGTTCGGCGAGCGGGTTTCGGAGCCGGCCACACTGCTCCGGCAGGACGGAACGTTCCTGGCGGTCGATGCCAGGCTTTATCAAATCATCGATAACCGCCCGAGGCTGTTCACCGGCGACCTGCGACGCCTTGGATTCCATCAAGGCAGGCTGGTGCCAAGACAGCAGATTCAAGCCACGCTGCAGTTTCGCAAAGGTATTTTTGCCCGGGTAAAAACCGGCGGCACCTACGATGGGATCAACGACTCACATCAGGTCGGTGCCGTACTGGTGCCGGCCGTCGATGACTCGGCCACCTATGTGTTCTTCCGAATCAACATCCATGACTACTACCTGGCCAGCTTCGCCAAAGGCGAACTCCCCGGTAGGCAACTGACATTCCAGCGCCTGACCCCCGCCGAACTGGCTGACGGCACCCTCGGCGCAGAACTGCTGACCGTCTACACCGGCTCGCTGCACGCCAACAACATCGTGCGCATCCATGGCCTCGAATCGGTGCAGCGCGCGATGCAGACCATGGAGCAGATCGCGATCCCCATCGGCACCACGGCCATTCCTGCAAACAACATGAAATGGCTGAAGGTCGACACCAGCCCGGGCGAGGCGCTGATGTTCGATCACTCGACACGGATGATCGTCACCCGCCTGCCCGAAGGCGCCGCCACCTGGGCGCGCAGCAAGGAAGCGCCGGAAGCCTTTCGGCAGAAAACCGCAGAGATTTTCGACACGTTGTTTCTGTCACCGACAATCACCCCGGCCAACACTAACGCGGCCCTGCGCATCGACAGTGCCATGCAGAAACTGCACAACCTGCTGCCCGTGCGTGAGCGGCCGCTCAACGCACGTAACATCGCCTATGCCGAAGTCACTACGGCCAGCGGCAAACGGGAGATCTACGTCAGCGTGTCCGGCGCGCAAGGCAGCACCCAGCGCCTGCCGTTGTTTCGCCACATGGGTGCCAATCACGTGCGGATCGGCGACACCACTTACATCAACATCGACTACAACCCAAGCTTCCCGCGAACCTCGCTGGAGGTCACCGAGCATGGGCAACTGCTGGCCGTGCCGCTAACCATCAAGGAGCTGAAAACCTATCAGCCGACGCAGACCAGCCGGCCGACCTCGCTGGACAGCGAAAGCAAACTGATCAGCGTGCTGCGCGAGAAATACCCCGACCCGACAGAGATCCGCGCGGTCGACATCGCGACGACCATGCGCCCGTGCGAATCCTGTTCGGTGGTGATGAAGCAGTTCGGCCATGACGGCGGCGAGGCGGCGTTGCAGGTGCTGTGGGGCTGATTACAGGCGCTGCAGGTGGCCGTAGAGCTTGGCGTAAAGGCCGCCATCGGCGATCAGTTGCTGGTGGTCGCCATCCTCGGCCACTTGCCCGCCATCGAACACCAGCACCCGATCCGCCTGCTTCACCGCCGACAGGCGATGGGCAATGATCAGCGTGGTGCGGCCATTGAGAAAGCGCGCCATGGCCTGATGCAGGTTGTATTCGGTGGCGGCATCGAGGGCCGAGGTGGCCTCGTCGAGAATCACCACTTTCGGCTCGGCGAGGATCATCCGCGCAATTGCCAGACGCTGACGCTGACCACCGGACAGGCGCACGCCGGAACGTCCGACGATGCTGTCGAGTCCGTCCGGCAGCGCGCGGATGGTCGCTTCCAACTGGGCGATTTCCAGCGCCTGCCAGCAAGCTTCGTCGCTGCGGGTGCGGCCCATGGTCAGGTTGGCCCGTACCGTATCGTTGAACAACGCCGGATGCTGCAGCACCACCGCGACGTTTTCACGAATCAGCTCCAGGCCGATTTCCTGTTGGGTCGAACCGCCGAAACGAATGGTCCCCGCCAACGGTGTGTACAGCCCCAGCAGCAACTGCACCAAAGTACTTTTGCCGCCGCCACTGGCACCGACAATCGCGACTTTCTCTCCGGGGGCAATCGACAGGTTCATCTGATCCACCACCAGCTCATCGCCGTAACCGAAGCTCAGCCCCTGCACCTCGATGCCCACGGTATCCCGGCCCTTGAACGGATCGACGCCACCGGGGTACTGCGGTTCGTCGGCCCGCGCCAGCAATTCGTTGATCCGCGCCAGCGCACCGCCCGCCGCGTAGTAGGCATATTGCAGATTGAGCAGTTGTTCGACCGGGCCGATCATGAACCACAGGTAGCTGAACACCGCGAGCATCTGGCCGATCGACAGGTCGGAGAACAGTACCGTGAGCATCGCCGCGGCGCGGAAGATGTCGATGCCGAACTGGAACAGCAGACCGCTGGCACGGTTCGAGGCATCGGTTTTCCACTGCGAGTTGACCGCGTAGTTGCGTACCTCCTGCGCGCGCAAGCCGAGACGCCCGAGGAAGAAACCCTGACGGTTGCCGGCGCGCACTTCCTGGATCGCATCGAGGGTTTCGCTCAAGGCCTGAGTGAAACGCGAGGTGCTGTCGTTCTCCAGCTTCTTCAGGTGCTTGACCCGTTTGCCCAATTGCACCGTGGCGTAGATCACCAGCGGGTTGAACAGCAGGATCAGCAGCGCCAGTTTCCAGTGCATCCACATCAGGATGCTCGCGGTGCCGACCAAGGTCAGCATCGCCACCAGAAACCGGCTGAGGGTTTCGCCGACAAACTTGTCGAGGGTGTCCAGATCGGTGACCAGATGGGTGGTCACGGTGCCGCTGCCGAGGCTTTCGTATTCGCCGAGGGAGATGCGTTTGAGGCGTTCGATCAGGCGCACGCGAATGCGGTAGACGATGTCTTTCGCCAGCCGGGCAAACAGCCGCGCCTGCAACACGCCAAAACACAGGGCGCTGCAACGCAGGGTCAGGGTGACCAGCAGCATCAGGCCGATGTAACCCGCCGCTTGTTGCCACATCGACGGCAACACGTGGTTCATGACTTTCAGCGCGGCATCGCCATGGCCGAGCAGGACCTCGTCCACCAGCAAGGGCAACAGCAACGGAATGGGCACACTGCACAGCGTCGCCAGCACGGCCACGCCGTTGGCGATCCACAGGGATTTTTTGTGATGCAGTGCCAGGCGCCGGACTTCTGCCCAGCTCAGCCGGTCGACACGCTTTACGGCTGGCGTGTCATCGGCCCGGTCAGGCACAGGCTGCGCGCTCCAGCCAACGGCCGAGCAATGGTGAGAGTTCACTGAGTGGTTGATAGCCGTTGGTCAACAGCGCCAGTTGGCCGTTGCGCTCGGCGAGCAGAGTCGGGAACCCGGCGATGCCCAGATCCTGCACCCAGCTGAAATCAGCTTGAGTCGCCTTGTGCTGATCGGCATGATCGAACAGCGCGGCAAACTCGATACGCGGCACACCGGCCTGCTCGGCCAGCTCGACCAACACGCTGGCCTGGGTGACATCGCGGCCTTGCGCGTAAAACGCCTGCTGGATCAGGCCGACCAGTGTCCACGCGCAATCCGGCGCCAGACTGCGCGCGGTGACAATTGCCCGGCAGGCCGGCTCGGTGTCGTAGACGAAACCATCGGGCAACGCACCTTCGAACTTGAATGGCTGACCGGTGGCCTCGGTGACCGCCTGCCAATGCTCAAGAATGTAACGCCGCGTGGTCGGCTCCAGCGCCGCACCGCTGCCGGTACGCAACCCGCCGACCACCAGATGCAACTCCACTCCGGCTGCATGCGCCTGCTCGACCAATGCCTTGGCGACGGGAGCGAACCCCCAGCACCAGGAACACATCGGATCCATCACATAGAGCAGGCGCGCAGTCATGATCAGGCCTCGGTGGACGCTTGTTTATAGTTGTAGCCGATCGGGTGCGGCATGTTGCGCGCCTTGGCCAGTTCGATCTGCTTCTGCCGATCGATGGCGCTGCGGCGGGTTTTCTCGCTCAGCTTGTCCCAGCAATGCGGGCAGCTGATGCCGGCCACGTAGTGCTCGGAGGCGCGATCTTCAACGCTGACCGGTGTGCGGCAGGCATGACATTGATCGTAGTCGCCTTCGCTGAGGTCGTGACGCACGGTCACGCGGTTGTCGAACACGAAGCAGTCGCCCTGCCACTTGGTTTCTTCCTGCGGCACTTCTTCGAGGTACTTCAGGATGCCGCCCTTGAGGTGGTAAACCTCTTCGAAACCCTCACCCAGCATGTAGCTGGAGGCTTTCTCGCAGCGAATACCGCCGGTGCAGAACATCGCGACCTTCTTGTGTACGGCCGGGTCGAAGTGTTCTTTGATGTAGTCGGGGAATTCGCGAAAACTGGTGGTTTTCGGATCGATGGCGCCTTCGAAGGTGCCGATCGCCACTTCGTAGTCGTTGCGGGTGTCGATCAGCAGCACTTCCGGATCGCTGATCAGCGCGTTCCAGTCCTGCGGTTCGACATAGGTGCCGACCTTTTTGTTCGGGTCCACGCCTTCTACGCCGAGGGTGACGATCTCTTTCTTCAGCTTGACCTTGGTGCGGTAGAACGGCTGCTCGTCGCAGTACGACTCTTTGTGGTCGATGTCGATCATGCGCGGGTCGTTCTTCAGCCAGGCGAGCAGGCCATCGATGCCTTCGCGGCTGCCGGACACGGTGCCATTGATGCCTTCTTCGGCGATCAGCAAGGTGCCTTTGATGCCGTTGTCGACCATCGCTTGCAGCAGGGGCTCGCGCAGGTTGACGTAATCTTCGAGGGTGACGAACTTATACAGTGCCGCCACGACAATCGGTTGTGTCATGGGTATTTCTCCAGGTGGCTACCCTCGCAAAGGGTGAACCGGATTCAAAAAAAACGCGCCGGGTAAGCGGCGCGTTGCGGATTCTAGCAAAAACACGGTGGATTTAGGATCTGTCAAAGCTCTGTGGCGAGGGAGCTTGCTCCCGCTCGGCTGCGAAGCAGTCGCAAAACTCGCATTTTGGGAGTGCTGCGCACTCCAGCGGGAGCAAGCTCCCTCGCCACAACAGCCCTCGCAATCCTCAGTGTTTGCTACCGCCGGCACAGGTCGGCGACGCCGGGGCGGCGCCGACTTCTGCCCATTCCTGCGGGGTGTAGGTGTGCAGCGCCAACGCATGGAACTCGCCCATCAGCTCGCCGAGCGTGCCGTAGACTTTCTGGTGGCGCTTGACCCGGTTCAGGCCATCGAACTGCGCGCTGACCACCACTGCCTTGAAGTGGGTCTGTAACCCGCGACTGTGCATGTGGCTTTCGTCCAGCACTTGCAGATGCTCAGGCTGCAGCAGGCCCAGCGTCGATTCGATGCGTTGTTGCATGGTCATCACGAACTCCGCTTACTTCTTCTTGGCCGCAGGGGCTGCCGGGGTCAGCTCTTTGGTCATGTCGTCGAGCAGCTTGTTGACGACAGGCACGGCGCTTTCCAGCTTGCCTTGGGTCATCTGGGCCGATTGCTGGGTCAGCTGCGGCATTTTTTCCAGGACTTTCTTGCCCAGTGGCGACTGGTAGAACGCGACCAGATCTTTCAGCTCCGATTCGCTGAAGTTGCTGGTGTAGAGCTTGACCATGTCAGGCTTGAGCTTGTTCCAGCCGATGGCCTGGTCCAGGGCGGCGTTGGCCTTGGCCTGGTAGGTTTCCAGTACGGCTTTCTTGGATTCCGGGGCTTTGGTCTGTTCAAAGCGCTGAGCGAACATTTGCTGCACTTGCATGTACACCGGAGTGCCCAGCTTGTCAGCGTGCGCCAGGGTCAGGAAAGCTTCAGCACTGGCGTTGTGGCTGGCGGTATCGGCAAGCACCTGGCCGCTGGCGCAAACCAGTGCAACCGCGGTGCAGATGGCACGAAGACGAGTCATCGAGTTTCCTTTTCAGCTAGGCGAGGTCAAACCCCAAGGGCGACCATTCTGCGCCTAAAAAACCTTATGGCTCAACCCCCGGCCCTTGCCGTGCTTGATTGGCCGGGTTTTACCGGTCAACAATCGGTTCGAGGGAACCACCTGGGCCTGACCGGGCCTAAACTGCGCAAACGAACCAACAGGAGTGTGCACGATGAGCCGTATCGAAACCGACAGCCTGGGCCAGATCGAAGTCCCGGACGACGCCTACTGGGGTGCTCAGACGCAACGCTCGCTGATCAACTTCGCCATTGGTCAGGAACGCATGCCGCTGCCGGTACTGCACGCCCTGGCCCTGATCAAGAAAGCCGCCGCCCGGGTCAACGACCGCAACGGCGACCTGCCCGCCGACATCGCCCGCCTGATCGAACAGGCCGCCGACGAAGTCCTCGACGGCCAGCACGACGACCAGTTTCCGCTGGTGGTCTGGCAGACCGGCAGCGGTACCCAGAGCAACATGAACGTCAACGAAGTGATCGCCGGTCGCGCCAACGAACTGGCCGGCAACCCGCGCGGCGGCAAGACGCCGGTGCACCCCAACGATCACGTCAACCGCTCGCAAAGCTCCAACGACTGCTTCCCTACCGCCATGAGCATCGCCACTGCCAAAGCCGTGCAGGAGCAATTGCTGCCGGCGATCGCCGAGCTGTCCGGTGGCCTGGCCGAATTGGCCGCGCGCCACATGAAACTGGTGAAGACCGGTCGCACGCACATGATGGACGCGACGCCGATCACCTTCGGTCAGGAGCTATCGGGCTTCATAGCGCAGCTGGATTACGCCGAGCGAGCGATCCGCGCCGCGCTGCCGGCGGTGTGTGAGCTGGCGCAGGGCGGCACCGCGGTCGGCACCGGCCTGAATTCGCCGCACGGCTTTGGCGAAGCGATTGCTGCTGAACTCGCCGCCCTGTCCGGCCTGCCCTTCGTCACCGCGCCGAACAAGTTTGCCGCACTGGCCGGGCACGAGCCGCTAGCCAGCCTGTCCGGCGCCCTGAAGACCCTCGCCGTGGCGCTGATGAAAATCGCCAACGACCTGCGCCTGCTCGGCTCCGGCCCTCGCGCAGGCTTTGCCGAAGTCAAATTGCCGGCCAATGAACCCGGCAGTTCGATCATGCCCGGCAAGGTCAACCCGACTCAGTGCGAAGCGCTGTCGATGCTGGCGTGCCAGGTGCTGGGCAACGACGTCACCATCGGCATCGCGGCGAGTCAGGGACACCTGCAACTGAACGTGTACAAACCGGTGATCATCCACAACCTGCTGCAATCGATCCGCTTGCTTACCGATGGTTGCAGCAACTTCCAGCAGCACTGCATCGCCGGTCTTGAGCCGGACGCGCAGGTCATGGCCCAGCACCTGGAACGTGGGCTGATGCTGGTGACAGCGCTGAACCCGCACATCGGTTACGACAAGTCGGCGGAAATCGCCAAGAAGGCTTACGGCGAGGGTCTGACCTTGCGCGAGGCGGCGCTGCAGCTGGGGTATCTGACCAGTGAAGAGTTCGATGCGTGGGTGCGGCCGGAAAACATGATCGAGGCTGGCGCCAAGGGTTGAGATTTGTAGCACCTGACAGGCCGCCTTCGCGAGCAAGCTCGCTCCCACATTTGGATCGGTGTACGCCGTACCAATGTGGGAGCGGGCTTGCTCGCGAAGAACGATAACGCGGTCTAACTGGCTGCAATCCGCATCCGCCGCGCCTTCAGCCCGGCAATCAACGACGGCCCCAACGCCACCAGAGCCGACCCCAGCACCACCAGCACCGCCCCGCCATAACCCAGCCCGTTGATCTGCTCGGCATGCACATATTCTGGCCACACCCCGGCGGCAATCGCCACCGCGCCGAAGGTCACCAACGGCGTGATCGCCAGCGTCGCACTGACCCGTGACGCTTCCCAATGCGCCAGCGCTTCGGCAAATGCACCGTAGGCAATCAGCGTGTTCATGCAGCACGCCAGCAACAACCAGCCCTGCAATGGGCTCAGTTCCAGTGCCTCAAGCGGATGCACCCACGGCGTCAGCAACAGCGCGCAGAACAGGTAGATCACCATCATCACCTGCAACGAATTCCACACCGTGAGCAATTGCTTCTGCCCCAATGCGTAGAAGGTCCAGACCGTCGAGGCCAACAGCACCAGCAACACCCCGGCGGTGTAATCCGACAATGAGGTGAGCAGTTCAGCCAGACGCTGATTGAAGAACAGCACAAAGCCGATCAGCAGCACCGCCAGGCCAATGCCCTGACCGATGCTGAAGCGCTCCTTGAACACAAACAGGCTGGCAATCAGCAGCATGATCGGCCCCATTTGCACCACCAGTTGCGCGGTGCCGGGGCTGAGCAGATTGAGGCCCATCAGGTACAACACGTAGTTGCCCACCAGCCCGAGCACCGCCATCAGCACCAGCCAGCCGCCCCGGGGGCCGAGCACCTTGCGGCTCGGCAGGCGTCGGGTGGCCGCCAGGTAGATGAACAGACAGCCGCCGGACACCAACAGGCGAAACCAGGTCACAGTGATCGGATCCATCACCTGCAATACCTGTTTCAGCTTGATCGGCAAAATGCCCCACAAAAACGCCGTCAGCAGCGCCAGGAACAGACCGTAAACCCAGCGACCGGATGAAATGTGCATGCGAACCCCAATGCCTGCTGACAAGAGCGGTCATTCTAGGCCCGCCGTCAGACGCAACACAGGGACAGTTACGGCCAGGCCGCGAATGAAACTGTGCAGGTCGCAGCATTAAATTGACGCTTTGCCGTTGATCGGCTGACGAGGCGCGCCAAGTGCTTAAGGCATAAGCTGATTGGATCCCTGCAACGGATTAATCAAGGAGCCCGATCATGTACGGAATGCGCGCCGATGACAGCGCCCCCGCCACGCACTTTCGCAGTGACCGAGTGTGTCGGGTCAATGGCGAACTGTTTTTCAGCACGCGGGAGAACACCCTTGAGGGGCCGTTCGACAGCGCCGAGAAGGCAGAGCGGGAGATTCAGGCGTATATCGCGCGGATGCAGCTTCTGGATTCCAAACGGTAAATCCGGTCGATCCCTTCGCGAGCAAGCTCGCTCCCACAGGAGAACGCGGTCACCTGTGGGAGCGAGCTTGCTCGCGAAAGCGGTAGATCAACCACCCCACCTTGCAGGGTCAGCGCACCGCCTCAAACAACCCCGTCGCCCCCATCCCGCCCCCCACGCACATGGTCACAATGCCGTAACGCAGGTTACGTCGCTGCAACTCACGCACCAGATGCCCGACCTGCCGCGACCCGGTCATGCCGAACGGGTGGCCGATGGAAATCGAGCCGCCGTTGACGTTGTATTTTTCGTTGTCGATCTCCAATCGATCCCGGGCATACAGGCATTGCGAAGCAAACGCCTCGTTGAGCTCCCACAGATCAATGTCCGCCACCTGCAAGCCTTTGGCCTTGAGCAGTTTCGGCACCGAGAACACCGGGCCGATGCCCATCTCGTCCGGCTCGCAACCGGCGACGGTGAAACCACGGAAAAACGCCTTCGGCTTGAGCCCAAGTTGCAGGGCTTTTTCCAGGCTCATCACCAGGGTCATCGACGCGCCGTCGGACAGCTGCGACGAGTTGCCGGCCGTCACCGAACCGTCCTCGGCAAATACCGGTTTCAGTCCGGCGAGGCTTTCGTAAGTGGTATCAGGGCGATTGCAGTCGTCGTGATCAACGATGCCGTCGAGGATCTGCACCTCACCGCTGTTTTTGTCCTCGACCCGGTACTTGACCGCCATCGGCACGATTTCGTCATTGAACAGACCGGCCGCCTGCGCCTGAGCAGTGCGCAACTGGCTTTGCAGCGCGTAACGATCCTGCGCCTCGCGGCTGACGGCATACCGCCGCGCAACCACTTCGGCGGTCTGGCCCATGGTGTAGTAGATGCCCGGCACCTGCTGCTTGAGCAGCGGGTTGATCAGGTGATCGGTGTTGACGCTTTTCAGGGTCAGGCTGATCGACTCGACGCCACCGGCAACAATGATGTCGCTGCAACCGGAGGCGATCTGGTTGGCGGCAATCGCAATCGCCTGCAACCCCGACGAGCAGAAACGGTTGAGGGTCATGCCGGCCACATTCGTGCCCAGGTGCGAGAGCACCGCCACGTTGCGGCCGATGTTGTAACCCTGCGCGCCCTCGTTGGAGCCGGCGCCGACAATGCAGTCCTCGACGCTGGCCGGGTCGATGTCGTTGCGCGACAGCAGCGCGTTGACGCAATGGGCCGCCATGTCGTCGGGACGGGTCTGATTGAACTTGCCGCGAAAGGACTTGGCCAGGCCGGTCCGCACGCTGTCGACGATCACCACTTCACGCATGGCATACCTCAATTGTTGTTGTCGGAGGAGAGTGGACCGAGCATAAGTCCACCCTGCCGCCGACCGCGACAATCATTCACCCCGCGTATGCGGGTCCATCGGCTCAGTCCTTGTGTTTTTTCGCGCGCTTGTCGGACTTCGCGAACGCCTCTTCGAGGGCTCGATTGATCGTGCGCAGCACCTTGACCCGCGCCCAGCGCTTGTCATTGGCCTCGACCAGCGTCCACGGCGAAATCTCGGTGCTGGTGCGGTCAACCATATCGCCCACGGCAGCGCGGTAGGCGTCCCACTTGTCGCGGTTGCGCCAGTCGTCCTCGGTGATCTTGAAGCGCTTGAACGGAATCTGCTCGCGGGCCTGGAAGCGCTCCATCTGCGTGTCCTTGTCGATCGCCAGCCAGAACTTGACGACGATGACTCCGGCGTCGGCGATCTGCTCTTCGAAATCATTGATCTCGCTGTAGGCGCGCAACCAGTCGGCCGGGCTGCAAAAGCCTTCGACCCGCTCCACCAGCACCCGGCCATACCAGGAGCGATCAAACACGGTGAACTTGCCCCGCGCCGGCAGGTGCCGCCAGAAGCGCCACAGATACGGCTGCGCGCGCTCCTCTTCGGTCGGCGCGGCAATCGGCACGATGCTGTACTGACGCGGATCGAGCGCCGCCGCCACCCGGCGGATCGCCCCGCCCTTGCCCGCCGCATCGTTGCCTTCGAACACCGCCACCAAGGCGTGGCGGCGCATGCGTTTATCGCGCATCAGCCCGGACAACCGTGCCTGCTCGGTGATCAGTTGTTCTTCGTAGTCTTTCTTTTCCAGCCGCTGGTTCAGGTCGAGACTGTCGAGCAGGTTGAGTTGATCGACCGCCGTGCCCAACGGCGCCGCGTTGACCTCTTCGGCATGCACCTCGGGGCGCTTGAGCGCATTCTGCAGGCCTTCGAGCAGGATCTTGCCGACCGCCAGACTGCGGTAATTGGCGTCCATGCCTTCGATGACATGCCACGGCGCGTAGTCGCGGCTGGTGCGGCGCAACACGCGCTCGCCGTATTTGACGAACTTGTCGTAGGTCTGCGATTGCTGCCAGTCCAGCGGGCTGATGCGCCAGCTGTGCAAAGGGTCATCGGCCAGCGCCTTGAGGCGGGCCTTCATCTGCTTCTTGGACAGGTGAAACCAGAACTTGAAGATCAGCGCGCCTTCATCGCAGAGCATCTTTTCCAGACGCTCGGCGCCGTTGATCGCCTGATCCAGGCGTGGATCCTTGAACAGACCGTGGACCCGCCCTTGAAGCATCTGGCTGTACCAGTTGCCAAAGAAAACTCCCATCCGTCCCTTGGCCGGGAGCATCCGCCAGTAACGCCAGGCCGGTGGATGCGCCAGCTCTTCATCGGTCTGCTGATCGAAGGTGCGCACCTCGATCAGGCGCGGGTCCATCCACTCGTTGAGCAACTTGACGGTCTCGCCCTTGCCCGCGCCTTCGATGCCATTGATCAGAATGATCACCGGAAAACGCTTCTGCTGCTGCAACTCGAACTGCGCTTCCAGCAGTGCTTCACGCAATGAAGGCACAGCCGCGTCGTAAGTCTCTTTGTCGATGGCATGGCCGATTTCGGCGGATTCAAACATGGGGACGGCTCCTTCCAGGATTCAGCAAGACTAGCGGATTGGGCATGGGCGCGGCGGAGAAATTCCGCTCCTTTTGGCTTCAAGAAAAACTCTGTGGTGAGGGGATTTATCCCCGATGGGCAGCGCAGCGGCCCCAAAGCCATTCAACGCCAGATGCACGCTGGTAGCGGGATTGCGACTGCTACGCAGCCGATCGGGGATAAATCCCCTCGCCACAGGTTGCTCTGATCCGCGCCCAAATCATTGATTGTCTTCGAGGCTGCACAGCCAGGCCTTGCCATGGATCAAGCACCCTCCTGCCGATCAGCTAGAATGGCCGCCTTGTCGCTGCCGAGCCTGCCATGAAACCTGTATTGCCCCACGCCCAACTCGACTGGGATGACCAGGGACGCCCGCGCTCGCGGGTGTTCGATGATGTGTATTTTTCCGACCAGTCGGGGCTGGATGAAACCCGTTACGTGTTCCTCGAACAGAACCGTCTGGCCGAGCGTTTTGCCGCGCTGCCGGCGCACGGGCGGCTGGTGATCGGCGAAACCGGCTTCGGCACCGGGCTGAATTTTCTCAGCGCCTGGCAGCTGTTCGAACAGCATGCGGTGGCCGGGGCGCGGCTGCATTTCGTCAGCGTCGAAAAATACCCGCTGAGCCCGGCGGATCTGCAACGGGCACTGGCCTTGTGGCCGCAGCTCAAGCCGCTGGCCGATCAGTTGCTGACCCATTACGTGGCGATCCATCAGGGCTTTCAGCGGATCGTTCTCGGCAATGGCCGGGTGACGCTGACGCTGTTGATCGGCGATGCGCTGGAGCAACTGCCGCAACTCGATGCGCAGATTGATGCATGGTTTCTCGACGGTTTCGCCCCGGCGAAAAACCCCGACATGTGGACCGCTGAACTGTTCGTCGAACTGGCTCGACTGGCCGCGCCCGGCTCGACCATCAGCACCTTCACCAGTACCGGTTGGGTGCGGCGTCTGCTCAACGCCGCCGGGTTCAAGATGAAGCGCACGCCGGGCATCGGTCACAAATGGGAGATCCTGCGCGGCGAGTTTCTCGGCTGGCCGCAGGACGTTGCGCCACCGCTGCCGGACAAACCGTGGTTCGCCCGCCCTGCCCCGCTGACTGGTAAGCGGCGCGCGCTGGTGATCGGCGCCGGGCTGGCCGGCTGTGCGACCGCTGCCAGCCTCGCCGCGCGCGGTTGGCAAGTCAGTCTGCTGGAGCGTCACGAGGCGGTGGCGCAGGAGGCGTCGGGCAATCCGCAGGGCGTGCTGTACCTGAAGTTGTCGGCCCACGGCACCGCGTTGTCGCAACTGATCGTCAGCGGCTTCGGCTACACCCGCCGCCTGCTGGAAACCCTGCAACGCGGCACCGACTGGGATGATTGCGGTGTGCTGCAACTGGCGTTCAACGCCAAGGAAGCCGAGCGTCAGGCGCAACTGGCCGCGGCATTCCCGGAAGATCTGGTGCACTGGCTTGATCAGCCGCAAGCCGAAATTCAAGCCGGGATTGCTGTGGCGCACGGCGGCTTGTTCTACCCCGAAGGGGGCTGGGTGCATCCGCCGGCGCTGTGCCAGGCGCAAGCCGCGCAAGCGAACATCGAACTGCTCAAGCATCACGAAGTGCTGGAACTGCGCAAGGTCGAGGCTCAGTGGCAAGCCCTCGACGGCGAGCGCGTGCTCGCCAGCGCGCCGGTGGTGATATTGGCCGGCGCGGCGGAGATCAAACGTTTTGCGCAAAGTGCCGAGCTGCCGCTCAAGCGCATTCGCGGGCAGATCACGCGCCTGCCACAAACCGCCGAGAGCCAGGCGCTGCGCACCGTGGTCTGCGCCGAAGGTTATGTCGCCCCGGCACGTCTGGGCGAACACACGCTGGGCGCGAGTTTCGACTTCAACAGCGATGACCTGACGCCGACCACCGCCGAACATCTGGGCAATCTGGCGATGCTCGAAGAAATCTCCAGCGATCTGGTGGCGCGTCTGCACATCAATGAGCTGCCGCCGGAAACCCTGGAAGGACGCGCCGCATTCCGCTGCACCAGTCCCGACTATCTGCCGATCGTCGGCCCCCTCGCTCACCGCGAAGCCTTCGCTCAGGCCTATGCGGCGTTGAGCAAGGATGCACGACAAGTGCCGGACATCGCCTGCCCTTGGCTCGATGGCCTGTACGTCAACAGCGGCCACGGTTCACGCGGGCTGATCACCGCGCCGCTGTCGGGCGAACTGCTCGCGGCATGGCTGGACAACGAGCCGCTGCCGCTGCCCCGAAGCGTCGCCGAGGCCTGCCATCCCAACCGTTTCGCCTTACGCACGTTGATTCGCGGCAAATGAAAAATCGCGACTGGCCGCTGGTCAGTCGCACCCTCTTATAACTCATCGTTCTAAAACTCCCACATCTGCAGCGGGTCAGTTTCTGAGTACCGGCCATTTTGGCCGACCTCGGAATCACCCCTCCCCAACGGAAAAACCGGTAAGGACTTTATGTGCGGATTAGCTGGCGAGTTACGTTTTGATCATCAACCTGCAGACCTTGCAGCGGTAGAGCGAATCACCCATCACCTGGCCCCTCGCGGCCCCGACGCGTGGGGCTTCCATGCCCAAGGGCCGATTGCCCTGGGCCATCGCCGCCTGAAAATCATGGACCTGTCGGATGGCTCGGCGCAGCCGATGATCGACAGCCAACTCGGCTTGTCCCTGGCCTTCAACGGCGCGATCTACAACTTCCCGGAACTGCGCGCCGAACTCGAAGCACTCGGCTACGCCTTCTATTCCGGTGGCGACACCGAAGTGCTGCTCAAGGGCTACCACGCCTGGGGCGAAGCGCTGCTGCCGAAACTCAACGGCATGTTCGCGTTTGCCATCTGGGAGCGCGATGCCCAGCGCCTGTTCATTGCCCGCGACCGTCTCGGCGTGAAGCCTTTGTACCTGTCGCGTACCGGTCAGCGTTTGCGCTTTGCTTCGGCCCTGCCGGCGCTGCTCAAGGGCGGCGACATCAACCCGATCCTCGATCCGGTGGCGCTCAATCACTATCTGAATTTCCATGCGGTGGTACCTGCTCCGCGCACTTTGCTCGCGGGCATTGAAAAGCTGCCGCCAGCGACCTGGATGCGCGTCGAAGCCGATGGCCGCACCGAGCAGAAAACCTGGTGGACCCTGCCCTACGGCCCACACGATGACGAGAAAAACCTGACCCTCGAAGACTGGCGCGACCGCGTGCTCGACAGCACCCGCGAGGCCGTGGCAATCCGTCAACGCGCAGCGGTGGATGTCGGCGTGCTGCTTTCCGGCGGTGTCGATTCGAGCATGTTGGTTGGCTTGCTGCGTGAAGTCGGCGTTGAGAACCTGTCGACCTTTTCCATCGGTTTCCAGGATGCCGGTGGCGAACGCGGCGATGAATTCCAGTATTCCGATCTGATCGCCAAACACTACGGCACGCAGCATCATCAATTGCGCATCGACGAAAAAGAGATCATCGAGCAACTGCCCGCTGCGTTCCGTGCGATGAGCGAGCCGATGGTCAGCCACGACTGCATCGCCTTCTACCTGTTGTCGCGCGAAGTGGCCAAGCATTGCAAAGTGGTGCAAAGCGGCCAGGGTGCCGACGAGCTGTTCGCCGGTTATCACTGGTACCCGCAAGTCGATGGCGCGGCCGATCCATACGCAGCCTATCGCGCGGCGTTCTTCGACCGCAGCTACGAGGACTACGCGGCCACCGTGCAACCGAAATGGTTGACCGCGAATGACGCCGCTGGCGACTTCGTGAAAGAGCATTTTGCCCAGCCTGGTGCCGATGCCGCAGTCGATAAGGCCCTGCGTCTGGACAGCACGGTGATGCTGGTGGACGACCCGGTCAAACGCGTCGACAACATGACCATGGCCTGGGGCCTGGAGGCGCGCACACCGTTTCTCGATTATCGACTGGTTGAATTGTCGGCGCGGATTCCCGGCCAGTTCAAGCTGCCGGACGGCGGCAAACAGGTACTCAAAGAAGCTGCACGTCTGGTGATTCCAAGCGAAGTGATCGACCGCAAGAAAGGCTATTTCCCGGTGCCGGGCCTCAAGCACTTGCAAGGCGACACCCTGAACTGGGTGCGTGAACTGCTGCTGGATCCGAGCCAGGATCGTGGCCTGTTCAACCCGGCCATGCTCGACAAATTGCTGACTGATCCGCAAGGCCAACTGACGCCATTGCGCGGCTCGAAACTGTGGCAACTGGCGGCCTTGAACCTGTGGCTCAGTGAACAAGGAATCTGATTGATGAAACCTCACGCCACAGCGATCAATCAGCGCCTGTTACGCGGTCAGACACCGTCGTATGAACGCTTGCAGGCGCGTCTGGCCGAAGACGGCAGCGAACTCGGCGCCGACCCCATCGCCGTGCATTGCGGTTGGGGGCGGCTGCTGATCGGCCACACCTTCCCTGACCCGGCGACGCTGGCCCAGGAACTGCTCAACGAGCAGCCCGGCGAGCGCGATATCGCACTGTACGTCGCCGCGCCGCAGCAGATTCTCGGTCTGGAACCGACGCAACTGTTTCTCGATCCATCCGATACTCTGCGCCTGTGGTTCAGCGATTACCGCCAGGCCACCCGCGTGTTTCGTGGTTTCCGTATTCGCCGCGCGCAGAGCGAAGCGGACTGGCAGGCAATCAATCTGCTGTATCAGGCGCGCGGCATGTTGCCGATCGATGCCACGCGACTGACCCCGCATCATCAGGGCGGGCCGGTGTACTGGCTCGCCGAAGATGAAGACAGCGGCGCGGTGATCGGTAGCGTCATGGGCCTCAATCACCAGAAAGCCTTCAACGATCCGGAGCACGGCAGCAGCCTGTGGTGCCTGGCGGTGGATCCGCAGTGCTCGCGGCCCGGTGTCGGTGAAGTGCTGGTGCGGCATTTGATAGAGCACTTCATGAGTCGCGGCCTGAGTTATCTGGATCTGTCGGTGCTGCACGATAACCGTCAGGCCAAGAATCTTTACGCCAAGCTCGGTTTTCGCAACCTCTCGACCTTCGCCATCAAGCGCAAGAACGGCATCAATCAGACGCTGTTCCTCGGGCCCGGGCCGGAGGCCAACTTCAACCCTTACGCGCGGATCATCGTCGAGGAAGCGCATCGGCGCGGCATCGACGTGCAAGTGGATGATGCCGAAGCCGGGCTGTTCACCCTTAGCCATGGCGGGCGTCGGGTACGTTGCCGCGAATCGCTGAGCGACCTGACCAGCGCGATCAGCATGAGTCTGTGTCAGGACAAAAGCCTGACTCACAAAGTGTTGAAAGGCGCCGGCCTGAAGCTGCCTTCACAGCAACTGGCAGGCAATGCCGACGACAACCTGGCGTTTCTTGACGAGCATCAGCGTGTGGTGGTCAAGCCGCTCGACGGTGAACAAGGCCAAGGCGTGGCGGTGGATCTGCAGAGCATTGAAGAGGTGCAGCAGGCCATCGAAGCTGCCAAGCGTTTTGACAGCCGCGTGCTGCTGGAAAGCTTCCACGAAGGTCTTGACCTGCGGATTCTGGTGATCGGTTTTGAAGTAGTGGCCGCAGCGATTCGTCGTCCTGCCGAAGTGGTCGGTGACGGGCATCATTCGATCGGTGCGCTGATCGAGGCCCAGAGTCGCCGTCGGCAAGCCGCCACCGGTGGCGAGAGCAAGATCCCGCTGGATCACGAAACCCAACGCACCCTGCACGCGGCCGGTTATGACTACAGCAGCATCCTGCCGGCGGGTGAACATCTGTTCGTGCGCCGCACGGCCAATCTGCACACCGGCGGCACGCTGGAAGATGTCACCGCAATCCTGCACCCGACGCTGGTCGATGCAGCGGTACGGGCGGCGCGGGCGCTGGACATTCCGATGGTCGGCCTCGACCTGATGGTGCCGGCGGCGGATCAGCCGGAGTACGTGTTTATCGAGGCCAATGAACGTGCCGGTCTGGCCAACCATGAGCCGCAGCCGACGGCGGAGCGGTTTGTCGATTTGTTGTTTCCGCACAGTCAGCCGGCTGTTTCTTGACTCCGAGGCGTCTGGACTGACGCCTTCGCGAGCAAGCCCGCTCCCACAGGTTCAACGCATTCCAAATGTGGGAGCGGGCTTGCTCGCGAAGGGGCCGGATCAGGCACTACAAATCCTTCCCCTCATCGAAACCATCGATGCGCCTCAACTCATCAGGAGTTTCCATGACCACTCAAATCCCCGAACCGGATCTGAACTACCTGCAAAAAGTCCTGCTGGAAATGCTCGCCATTCCCAGCCCCACCGGGTTCACCGACACCATCGTGCGCTACGTCGCCGAGCGTCTGGAAGAACTCGGCATCCCTTTCGAGATGACCCGTCGCGGCACCATTCGCGCCACCCTCAAGGGCAAGAAAAACAGCCCTGACCGCGCTGTCTCCGCGCACCTCGACACCATCGGCGCCGCCGTGCGTGCGGTGAAAGACAACGGCCGTCTGACCCTGGCCCCGGTCGGTTGCTGGTCGAGCCGGTTTGCCGAGGGCAGCCGGGTCAGCCTGTTCACCGACAACGGTGTGATCCGTGGCAGTGTGCTACCGCTGATGGCCTCCGGACACGCGTTCAACACCGCGGTGGACGAAATGCCGATCAGTTGGGATCACGTCGAACTGCGTCTGGATGCCTACTGTGCGACCAAGGCCGATTGCGACTCGCTGGGCATCAGCGTCGGCGACGTAGTGGCATTTGATCCGCTGCCGGAGTTCACCGACAGCGGTCACATCAGCGCCCGTCACCTCGATGACAAGGCCGGGGTTGCGGCGTTGCTCGCTGCGCTCAAAGCCATCGTCGAGAGCGGTCAGGAATTGATGATCGACTGTCACCCGCTGTTCACCATCACCGAGGAAACCGGCAGCGGCGCGGCGGCAGCCTTGCCGTGGGATGTCAGCGAGTTTGTCGGCATCGACATCGCGCCGGTCGCGCCGGGCCAGCACTCCAGCGAACACGCGGTGAGTGTGGCAATGCAGGATTCCGGCGGGCCTTACGACTATCACCTGTCGCGGCATTTGCTGCGCCTGGCCGGGGAAAACGAACTGCCGGTGCGTCGCGACCTGTTCCGCTATTACTTCAGCGACGCGCATTCGGCAGTCACCGCCGGGCACGACATCCGCACGGCCCTGCTGGCCTTCGGCTGCGATGCCACTCATGGTTATGAACGTACGCACATCGACAGCCTGGCGGCGCTCAGTCGTTTGCTCGGGGCGTACATTCTGAGTCCGCCGGTATTCGCCAGTGATGCGGCGCCGGCCAATGCTTCGCTGGATCGCTTCAGTCATCAGATCGAGCATGAGACGCAGATGGAAAGCGATACCCGGGTGCCATCGGTGGACAGTCTGGTGGGGCAGCGTTCCGACAGTTGATCCTTGTTGTCTGAACTATGGCTATCGCAGGCTCACTTCTACAGTTGAAATGCATTTCCCTGTAGGAGTGCGCCTGCTCGCGATGAGGCCGATACTGCCCACACAAAACTGGCAGCCAGCCACCAATCGCCGTAGCATCCCGCCATTGATTTAGCCGAGGTGCCCATGCTGATTCCCTACGACGCTCTTGAAGTCGACACTCTCACCCGCCTGATCGAAGACTTCGTCACCCGCGACGGCACCGATAACGGTGATGACACACCGCTGGAAACCCGCGTGCTGCGCGTACGCCAGGCGCTGACCAAAGGCCAGGCGTTGATCGTCTTCGATCCGGAAAGCGAACAATGCCAACTGATGCTCAAGCACGACGTGCCCAAGCACCTGTTCGACTAGCGAACCTTCTCGGTGACCTGTTTGCGCTGGATCCGTTTGTAGACTTCAGAACGGTGCACATTGACCTGCTGCGGCGCCTCGACACCAAAGCGCACACTGGAGCCGTTGACTGATAACACGCGCACGGAAATGTCGTCACCGATGGAAATCAACTCGCCCACTACACGGCTGAGTACAAGCATGGAATTTATCCTTCAGGGTTAGCCAGCCCTGAAGATGCGCGGTGGACGCCCGCTCGACAATGCGTGGTGAGCAATTCAGTCTTGCCCTACACCCGCAAGCGCTGCGCCCGTCAGACGTTTCCTGCAAATCGCTGAACAGCCTCGCCTCACGCAGCCGAAAAGCGCGGACCGAACAGAATCACGCTGGCACCGATCACGCACAGCGCCACGCCGATCCAGTCCGAACCCAAAGGGCGAACCCGCTCGACCACCGCCAGCCAGCCGATCGACGCGACGATGTAGATCCCGCCATACGCGGCATACGCACGACCGGCGTAAGCCGCTTCGACGCGGGTCAGCAACAGGGCGAACAGGGTCAGGCTGAGCAGCGCCGGGATCACCCATAAGGCACTTTTGCCCTGGCGCAACCACATGAAAAAGGCAAAACAACCGGCGATTTCAAACAGCGCCGCGAGGAAGAACCACAGATAGTTGAGCATTGATGCGTCTCGACAGGGTGACCATTGCGGCCACCCTAACCACGCGTCATCCTCGGGGCAAGTTCAGCCGTTGGTTTGTCTGGCCTTGGCGCGCATTTTATCGGCCATGGTGGTCATCTCGTTGTAGAGCAGTTGGGGGTTCTTCTGCTTGATCGCCCAGGCCATGCGCCCCTGCTCGTGCGGCAGGATCATGAACTCGCCGGCGGCCACTTGCTGGTAGATATAGTCAGCAATGTCGGCAGCTGTGATCGGCGAACTTTCCAGCAACTTGCCGACCTGCGCCTTCATCGCCGGGGTCGGGCCGCGGAACGAGTCGAGCAAGTTGGTCTGGAAGAACGACGGACAAACCACATGCACGCTGACTTCCTGCTGCGCCAGTTCGATCAGCAAACTTTCCGATAGCGCCACCACACCGGCCTTGGCCACGTTGTAGTTGCTCATCGCCGGGCCCTGCATCAATGCGGCCATCGAGGCGATGTTAATGATCTTGCCTTTACTCTGTTCCAGCAGCGGCAGGAACGCCTTGCAGCCTTTGACCACACCCATCAGATTGATCGCGATCTGCCAGTCCCAGTCCTCCAGCGACAACTCACTGAAGAAGCCACCCGACGCCACGCCAGCGTTGTTGACGATGACATCAATGCCGCCGAGCTTCTCCTCGCAGGCCTGGGCAAACGCCGTGAGCTGGCTGTAATCACGCACATCGCAACGCTGGATAAAACCGTCGCCGCCGGCTTCGCGTACCAGTTTCAGGGTTTCCTGCAGGCCCGGCTCGCTGACGTCGGACAAGGCCAGTTGCCAGCCTTCACGCGCCCAGCGCAACGCGATTTCGCGACCTAAACCTGAGCCCGCACCCGTGATCATCATGCGATTTTGCATAGCAGACAGCCTTGTTGTTCTGTAGGAGATGAGCGGAGTGTAGCGAAGGAATACTGGCCACCCACGCTCCATCAGATTGCTGAATACAGGATCAAAAGATCGCAGCCTTCGGCAGCTCCTACATCAGTTCTCTGTAGTAGCTGCCGAAGGCTGCGATCTTCTGATCTTGCGCTTTAAAGGAAATAAGCGAGTAATCCAAATACATTAAAAAAACATTGAATTTTCTTTCATTCGCACCGGTCGGAATTTGTAAGCCGTCTGGAATTAGTTAGCCTCCAGTCGCCCTTGAACACCAAGTCTTCTCGAACGCTATAAACAAGGAAATCGACATGGGCACAATTCTTATCATTATCCTGATCCTGTTGCTGATCGGTGGTCTGCCGGTCTTCCCGCACTCCAGAAGTTGGGGTTACGGTCCTTCGGGCATTATTGGCGTGGTGTTGGTGGTGCTGCTGGTCTTGCTGTTACTCGGCAGGATATAAAACCCCAAGACAAAAAAAAGAGGCCCTCAGGGGCCTCTTTTTTATGCAGCGGTTTTATCAGTCCGGCTTGCCGTTGACGACACCGGCAGTGTTGTCCATCAGGCTCTTGGTCGCCGTTTGCAGGAACGCTTCAAGCTTGAGTTTCAGTTCCGCGGTACGCGGTGCGTCCGCAATGACTTCGGCAGAAGGGTTCGCGCCCAGTTGGTACTGGTAGACCTTCGGCGCCATTTCCTTCTCTCTCGGCAGCACCAGAATCTGGTCGGCGGTGACGATGGCGGTGGTCTGCTCGCTGCCCGATGGCTTGATCACACCGAAACCGGTGTCGCCGGCCGGCAGGTTGAGCAGGTCGCGACCCCAGCACTGGTGACGCACTTCGCCACCCAGACGACCCATGATGGTCGGCACGATGTCGATCTGCGTGCCCACGGTGTGGTCACGGGTACCGAACTTCTCCTGGATGCCCGGGGCGATCATCAGCATTGGCACGTTGAAGCGGCCCAGGTCCATTTCGGTGATCTGGCGCTCGTTGCCGAAACCGTGGTCACCGACGATCACGAACAGGGTTTCCTTGAAGTACGGCTCTTTGCGCGCCTTCTCGAAGAACTGGCCCAGAGCCCAGTCGGAGTAACGCATGGCGGTCAAATGCTCGTTCAACGAACCGCGGTCGGTCACGCGCTCGACCGGCAATGGCGTCGGCAAGGCATACGGCGTGTGGTTGGACAGGGTTTGCAGCAGCGCGTAGAACGGCTTGCCGTTTTCCCGCGCCTTCAGCTCCTCCAGACCACGGTTGAACATGTCCTGGTCGGACACGCCCCAAGTCGGATCGGAGAACACCGGGTTGACGAAGTCGTTACGACCCACAAAGTTGGTCATACCCTGGTTGCTGAAGAACCCCGACTGGTTGTCCCAGGCGAAGTCGCCGTTGTAGACGTACACGTCGTCATAGTCACGGGCGCTGAGCACCTGCGGCAGGCCGGACAGCTTGTGGCTACCTTCCGGAGTCTGCATCAGGTATTCGAAGCCAGGCAGGTTCGGGAAGCAGGCCATGGTCGCGAACATGCCCTGATGGGTGTGCGTACCGTTGGAGAAGAAACGGTCGAACAGCAGGCCTTCCTTGGACAGCTTGTCCAGGTAAGGCGTGATATTGCCCGGCGCGCCCAAGGCGCCCACCGAGTGACCGGCCATGCTTTCCATGAGGATCACTACGACGTTCTTGATCGGCAGGGTCTTGTCGGCCGGTGGCATGTAATCACGGCGCACGGCGGCAATATCGGCATCGACCAGTTTGTCGTCAGGCATCAGCAGCATGTCACGCACGACTTTCTGCGCTTGCTCCTGCGGCAGCGTGGCTTTCCAGATGTTATCGCGATCCTCGCCCATGCGGGACTTGGCGGCCTCGATCAGCGACAGCGTGCCGTTGAGGCCGAGCTGGTTGGCGAAGTTGGAATCGGTGGTGTAGACATCACCCCAGCGCATCGGTGGACCTTGGCGCAGCGTGCCACGGGCCGCCACCACGCAGATCAGCAGGCAGACCACGAACACCGCCAGGCGGGTGTACCACGGTGCCACCTGACGGGTGCCGACGTTGCCGCCGCTGAACGGGCCGCGTGGACGGGTCGCACGGTCGGCGCCCTTGAAGGCCAGAGTCAGGATCACGGTGCCGATGACCCACGCCAGCAGGTAACGCACTACCGGGAAACCGTACCAGAGCATGCTCATCACGGTTTTCGGGTCTTCCTTCACATACTGGAAGACCAGGCCGTTGAGGCGCTGGTGGAACTCGCGGTAGAAGTCCATTTCCATCAGGCCGAGGAACAGCGCGATGCTCGACGTCACGGTCAGCCAAAAGCGGAAGAAACCGCGCGCAGCCATTGCACGAGCGCTGAACAGCGCCAGCACCAGCGGAACGCAGATGTAGACCACCAGGCGCAAGTCGAAACGCAAGCCATTGGCGAAGGCTTCGAGGAAGGTCGAAGCGGGAGTGTCGAGGATCATCTCGCGGTTGTAGACCAGCAGCGCGAGGCGCAGCACGGAAAACATCACCATCATGACCAGGGCACACAGCAGCGTGTAGGCCAGATGCGATTTGACGGTCGGTTGCAGCAGGCGAGCGGAAGATCGCTGCTGATTCAGGGCGTCCGGGTTTGCCATGTCGTTTTAGGACCCATTGGAAGTTGAAGTTGCAAAATACAGCGGCGCCATGCCCTCTATTGGCCATTCCAGGCCCCGGGGCGTGCGCGGTGCGCAAATGTTGCACGATCAACGGCAGCATTGCCATTGATTACTGCCCCATTGCCCGACTCTTTCATACAAGCATTCGGGCGGGGGACAAACTGAATTACGCGGGCGAATTGTCGGGAACACGTTGTGAAAATTTCGTCCAACGCATATCTGGAAACACAATATAACGACAAAACAAAACGCCCCGATTCGGTCGGGGCGTTTTGCTGTGAGCGCGAAAATTACTTCTCGGCGCGTTCCTTCAAGGCTTTAAGCGTATTGAATGGCGCATCGACCACGAACTTGTTGGCGATCATGCTCGGCACGCTGCCGCCGGGCTCGGTGTGCACCTGGTAGATCACTTCGACCTGATCACCTTTGGGTACGAACTTCCAGAAACCCTTGACCTGGGCGACACGGACAAAGCCCTTCTCTTCGGGAATGTACTTCGGTACGCCTTCGAGGTTGCGGGTCAGGCTGCCATCGGCGCCCTCCACCGTGGTGATATGCAACACCGAATCACGTGGGGTCACTGGCCACGGCGTATTGAACTGGGTGTAGGTCCAGCTCTGATCGCCCTCGTGCTTGAGCAGCTTCTGGGTTTTGCATTCGTGAATCCAGGCGCAGGCTCCGGCCACGTCTTCCTGCAAGGCACGCAGTTTGGCAATGGTGGTCTTCATCAGGGCAACACCCTGATAGGACTTGTAATCAGAACCCGGCACTTCAGCCAGCGAGACCTTGATTCCGTCTTCGTTCTTGGCGACCTTCCAGTCCTCAGCCTGAGCAACCGAAGTGGCCAGCACAGCGGTCAAACCACACAACACAGCGATACGATGCAGCGAACCCATAGTCTTATTCCTTATTGTTGAAGTTCCGTTCGTTTGACACATCACGCCGCCGTCATCTGCTCCCACCAGCCGATCAACCTGATCGCTTCTTCCGAGCTGCTGCCGCAGACTTCGACATCGGCGGCGAATCCTGAACAGACCGCCGGACGCTCCTGCTGGCCGAAAATGCTGCACAGGTTTTCGACCGAGAGTTGCACGCAACGTTCGCCGGCAGGTTTGCCGTTGGGCATGCCCGGAATGGCAGAGCTGATGGACGGGGCAATGCAGCATGCGCCACAGCCTTCACGGCATTTCATGACGAGCAAGTCCTCGCGACGGGCAATGTGTTAAAGAGACACGGACAGAGTAACCGCTAAAACGGTTGTTTCAAATTCCCTGAACCGGGGTTTTTAGCGATAACTGAATGTGACTGACCAGTCTGCGACAAAGCGTCTGGTCTGCGGGTCACGGGTCGATTGAATTTACTGTTTGAATTCGAAATCCAGCGCGGCGCCTTCGACATCGCGGCGCTCTTCGTTGCGCAGCTGCAACTGCATTTCGTTGCTGAGCAGGCGGCCGTTGAGCTGGAAGCCGCTGTTCTTCTCGCCAAACATCTGCGGCAGGATCGCGTCGTTTTTCGGCATCGGCACGGTGCCGGCAGGTTTGAGTTGCTGAACCATGTCCTTGGGCAGACTCAGATCGAGCTTGGCCGGCGGCAGTCGGGTTTTCGCCACCTCACTGGCCGATTTCGACTTGGACGCGACCGGGGGGCGTTTCTTCAACGGGGCGGCCTTCTTCTGCGGTGCTTTTTTAGTCTGAGCTTTTTTATCCGCAGCGGCTTTGTTGCTGGCCGTTTTGCTCGCCGGAGCTGACGCCGCAGGCTTTTCCTGAACGGCGGCTGCCATGACACCGGGCGCAAGGCCCATCGTCAATACACCAAACAAAATCCAGGCAGTAGGCAAAATCGCTTTCATGAGCCCTACAACACTAACGGCAGAGGGCCATATGCTCGCCTGTTGAGCGTCACAAGACAAGCACGGTGCGCCACTCGTTCAGAAACCGCCTGCGGTTTCCTGACACAACTGCGTCGCCAGCAAACCGAGGGTCATCAGCGCCCTTTCCGCCTCGCGATTCCACGGCGTGCCGCAGTTCAGGCGGATACAGTGGTTGAACTGCTCGGTATTACTGAAGATCAGCCCCGGTGCAATGCTGATCCCCTGCTGCAATGCGCGGACATGCAATTCCTGGGTATTGACCCTGCCAGGCAGACTCACCCAGAGGATGAAACCGCCCGTGGGCCGGGTCATTTGCGTGCCTTCAGGGAAGTACTGCTGCACCGCCAGCTGGAACGCGCTGAGGTTTTTTCGGTATTCCTGGCGGATGTACCGTAAATGCCGGTCATAACCGCCATTTTCCAGATAAGCGGCAATCGCCATTTGCGTCACGCTGCACGCCGAATGCGTGGTGAAGGTCTGCAGACGCTGGATTTCCTGCTGATACTTGCCGGCGATCATCCAGCCGACACGCACACCCGGCGACAACGTCTTGGAGAAACTCGAGCAGTAGATCACCCGATCCAGCCGATCGTAGGCCTTGAGGGCTTTGGTGCGGCCCTGTTCGAACATCAACTCGCCATAGATGTCGTCTTCGACGATCTGGATATCGAAGTCAGAAGCCAGGCGCAGCAATTGTTTCTGCCGCTCTTCCGGCATGGTGCCGCCCAGTGGATTGCTCAGGCGAGTGGTCAGAACCAGGGCTTTGATCGACCATTGGTTCGCCGCCAGTTGCAGGGCTTCGAGGCTCATGCCGGTGGCCGGATCGCTGGGGATCTCAATCACTTTCAGGCCCAGAAGGTCGGCCAGTTGCAGCAGACCGTAATAGGTTGGCGATTCGGCGGCGATCAGGTCGCCCGGACGGGTCAGCACCCGCAGCGACATCTGCAACGCATCGACACACCCGTGGGTGATCACCACTTCCGACGGATCGACCACCACACCCGCGTCGCGCATGCGGATCGCCACTTGCCGACGCAGCGGTTCGAAACCGGGGCTGAACATGTAACTGAACGCGCGCGGGCTATGGAATCGGGTGACCTTGGCCAGTTGCTGATGCAGCGCACGCACCGGGAGGTATTCGACACTCGGCACCGCAGCGCCCAACGGGAACACCCCTTCGCGACGGGATTCGACCAGCACTTGCTGAATGATGCTGGCGCGGGTGACCAGCCCTGGCCGTTCGACCCGGGCGATGTCCGGGGTCGGCGCTGTCAGTGCCGGGGTCTGGTGCACGTAGTAACCGGACTGCGGCCGTGCGCGGATCAGGCCCTGATCTTCGAGATTGGCGTAAGCCTGCAACACCGTTGCATGGCTGACATTGAGCTGCGAACTCATCTTGCGCACCGACGGCACGCGTTCTCCGGGCTGATAGACACCGCGCCGGATGTCTTCCGCCAGTTGTTGAGCAATACGTTGGTAGAGCAAGAGGTTGGTCATGACGCAGCACTCGATTTCACGGGCATTTTATTCTTGTGTGAAACAATACCGGAACAGTTTAGAAGTGTACTGGGACAGTTGCCACCATAGTCGACCGTACAGTGCAGTGTCAGCTACAACTGTACGGATTTGCGCGCTATTCGACAGACGTAAAAAAGCCCGGCGCTGCATGACAGGCCGGGCTTTCCAGAGACGCAGCCCTCAGCGGGCGGCGCCGAGCTGGCCTTTTTCGTCGGAGAACACAATTTCCACCCGACGGTTCTGTGCCCGCCCGCGCTCGGAAGCGTTGACGTCCACCGGGTATTCGTCGCCGTAACCTTCGACCTGAATGCGCTTGTCCTCGATCCCCAGGTCCATCAGCACATCGGCCACCGCCTGCGCGCGATCACGCGACAGCTTGAGGTTTTCCTGTTTGCCGCCGGTGCTGTCAGTGTAGCCCTCGATGCGCACCACGCGTTTCGGGTTGAGCTGCAGGAACTGCACGATCTTCAGCACCACGCGGTTGGCCGAGTTTTTCAGCTCCGCTTCGCCGGTGTCGAACAGCACGTCGCCCAAGGTCATGACCAGACCGCGATCGGTTTGCGTGGTGGCCAGCGCAACGATCTGCTCCTCAAGCCACTTGCCCTGCTGCTGCACACTCAGCAGTTTGGACTCGCGCAGGGCCAGTTGCAGGCGTTGACGCTCCAGCTCAAGCTTCGCCGCGCGCTCTTCGTTGAGCACCAGATTGGTGTGTTCGCGGGCGATTTCGCTGTAGCGCTGACTCAGGTAGGCGTAATGCACCACGTCCGAGCCACTGCCCCAATAGGTGGACAGGCGATCGGCACGGGCCAGCGACTCACCGGCGCGGATCACATCCTTCGGCGCGATACGCAGCACGTTGGAATCTTCCTTGACCTTCTGGAAATCACTGCCGGCCTGTTGCAATGCGGCCTCACCGTGTTGACCGGCGCAACCATAGAGGCTCGCGCAACCGGCCAGAATCAACCCGCCGAGGGCTTTGGACTTGAGGCTCATTGGGCATCTCCCAGTTGCTTGCGCAGTCGGATGATGCGGGTGTTGAGCACGTTGAGTTGCTCTTCGCTCTTTTGCGTCAGCACCCTGGCTTCGGCCAGACGAGCATCCAGCTCAGCCTGTTCGGCGCGCATGCGGGCGTTCTTGAAAGACTCGTCGTTCATGTTGCCTTTGGCTCGGTTGAACTTGTCTTCGGCCAGTTTCATTTCCGGCACTTCATCGGCGGTCGCACCGACAGCCCTGGCCTGGGTGATGGCCTGCTCGGTCAGACGCATTTGCTCATTGGGTGCCGGGTCGTTGGCGCAGCCGGCCAGGGCCAGAACGGCCATGGCCGCGAAAAGAGGTCGAATACTCACTAAGAATCCCTACTGTTTTGGGGCACTGACAGGTGGCTGCGGCTGTTGCTGCTGCGCCTTCCAGCGCTCGATGTTGCTTTGCAGCGCGGCTTCGGTCAGTCCGGACGCGGGCAATTCTGTCATCTTTTTAGCGAGCTGTCCGCGCAACCACGGATCGTTGCAGGCCGAGTTGTGCGAAACCGCGAGGAACAGTCCCGGTCGGTCGATCGGTTGCTCGAACGCCAGCAGATCATTGGCCATGCCCAACGCCTGCGCGGCGGCCATGCCCGAGTAGCGCCCGGCGAGTACATATTCGACTTCGCCCAGCAGAAGTTTCTGAAAGGCCTGAGTGAGGTTTGCCGTCCGCGTCAGGGTCAGATTCTGCTCGGCGAAAGTGCCGAATGCCTGGGTCATTCGAGACTTTTCCGACAGCCCGCCGGTGTGCCCGTGCAGGTCTTTGGCTTCGCTGTAGGCCAGCGTCGAGCCTTTGCGCGTCCACACCAGATAGTCGTTTTCCAGCAACGGCGGATAGATGTAGTCGAGGTTTTCCAGCTCGTTGAACATCAGCGGCGTGTCGGCCAGCATGTCCATGCGTCCACTGCGCACTTCATCGAGGGCCTGCGCGCGTTTGCCGGCGTAAAGCAGCTCGACCTTGATCCCCAGATCCTTGGCCACTTGCTGCAACAGGTCGGCACTGGCGCCGATCAAGTGCTTGGGATTCTGTGGATCCTGCCACAGGTACGGCGGCGCATCCGGGCTGCCGGTGACGACGAGACGCTCGCATTTGCCGGCGGCCGCAGCCATCCCCGGCAACAGGATCAATCCCAGTAACAACCCGCGGCGCAGCTCCATGGCAAAACACTCCCACTCAAATTCGAGACAAAAAAAAGCCCGACCAGAAGGCCGGGCTCTTTATAAGTGAAGCCGCCGGATTAGACCAGCTTCTCCAGCTCAGGTACCGCTTCGAACAGATCCGCCACCAGGCCGTAATCGGCCACCTGGAAGATCGGCGCTTCTTCATCCTTGTTGATCGCAACGATCACTTTGGAGTCTTTCATGCCGGCCAGGTGCTGGATCGCGCCGGAGATACCGACGGCGATGTACAGCTGTGGCGCAACGATCTTGCCGGTCTGACCGACCTGCATGTCGTTCGGTACGAAACCTGCGTCGACCGCGGCGCGCGAAGCACCGACGGCGGCGCCCAGCTTGTCGGCCAGGGCGTACAGGTGTTTGAAGTTGTCACCGTTCTGCATGCCGCGGCCGCCGGAAACGACGATCTTGGCAGCGGTCAGTTCCGGACGATCGGACTTGGCCAGTTCTTCGCTGACGAAGCTGGAAGTGCCGGCGTCGTGCGCAGCCGCTACGGCTTCAACAGCTGCCGAACCACCTTCAGCGGCAACCGGGTCGAAACCGGTGGCACGCACGGTGATCACTTTGATCGCGGCGGTCGATTGCACGGTAGCGATGGCGTTACCGGCGTAGATCGGACGCTTGAAGGTGTCGGCGCTTTCGACCGAGATGATCTCGGAGATCTGGTCAACGTCCAGCGCAGCAGCAACGCGCGGCAGGATGTTTTTGCCGTTGGATGTGGCGGCAGCCAGGATGTGGCTGTAGCCGGCGCCCAGCTCTGCAACCAGCGGCGCAACGTTTTCCGGCAACTGATGCGCGTAAGCGGCGTTGTCAGCGTTGAGGACTTTGCTCACGCCAGCGATTTTCGCAGCGGCTTCGGCCACGGCGCCAGCGCCCTGACCTGCAACCAGCACGTGAATGTCGCCACCGATTTTGGCAGCAGCAGCCACGGTGTTCAGTGTGGCCGGGGCCAGCACCTTGTTGTCGTGTTCGGCGATTACCAAGATAGTCATGATTAGATTACCTTCGCTTCGTTTTTCAGTTTCTCGACCAGTTCAGCCACCGACTTGACCTTGATGCCTGCGCTGCGTGCAGCCGGCGCTTCGACTTTCAGGGTCTTGTTGGTGGAGGCGGTGGAAACGCCCAAAGCGTCCGGAGTCAGCACTTCGAGAGGCTTCTTCTTGGCTTTCATGATGTTTGGCAGGGACGCGTAGCGCGGCTCGTTCAAACGCAAGTCGGTGGTGACGATGGCCGGCAGTTTCAGGGAAACGGTCTGCGCGCCGCCGTCGATTTCGCGAGTCACGGCAACGCTGTCGCCGGAAACTTCGACTTTCGAGGCGAAAGTGCCCTGACCGTAGCCGCTCAGTGCAGCGAGCATCTGGCCGGTCTGGTTGTTGTCGCTGTCGATGGCCTGTTTGCCCAGGATCACCAACTGAGGCTGTTCCTTGTCGACCACAGCCTTGAGCAGCTTGGCCACGGCCAGCGAAGTCAGGTCTTCAGCGGATTCGACGAGGATGGCGCGGTCGGCACCCAGAGCCAGTGCGGTACGCAGCTGTTCCTGAGCGGTGGACGGGCCGATGGAGACGACGACGATTTCAGTCGCAACACCTTTCTCTTTCAGGCGTACGGCTTCTTCCACTGCGATTTCGCAGAACGGGTTCATCGACATCTTGACGTTGGCGAGGTCTACGCCGGAATTGTCCGCCTTGACGCGGACCTTGACGTTGTAATCCACAACGCGTTTGACAGCTACAAGAACCTTCATGGATTCCTCGTTACTCTCCGGTGAAAAGAAAGTCGCCTAGGCGAACCTGGCGGTTGATGCTCATCGGGCACAAGGGCACCTCTAAAAACGCCGGCTGGGGGCGATGACCGTTCGTCAGTGGTGACCAACAAGTCATTGAATCGCACGGTGTGTAAACTGCGCGCCGGACTTGCGCTGCGCATCACCCTGTACTGCCTGTGCCCTGTCTTTAGAGGTGCTCTTGAAACCGCCAGTCTGCCTACGGCGAGCGCAAAACCGCCCGTATCTTGACCGGAACGCCTATTCCGGTCAATACGGCAAAATGGCCGTTCATAAGCCGCGCTTCTTTGATTTCTCTGGGCTGGAGCCGATTCAAACAAACGTTTGTATTGGACGCTCGGAGTGGTGTAGATATAATGCGCCGCCTAGAGAGAAAGGTGGTTTGCCCATTATTACCCTTGACGTTAACGTAAAGGCAATAACGGATACGACACCGAACCTCCAAATTAGAAAAAAAACTGTTGAGCCTTGAGTAGGAGATAGCCTGTGGAACGCGAATACATGGAATTCGACGTGGTCATCGTCGGTGCCGGCCCCGCTGGCCTGTCCGCCGCCTGCCGTCTGAAGCAGAAGGCCGCCGAAGCCGGTAAGGAAATCAGCGTCTGCGTGGTCGAAAAAGGCTCCGAAGTCGGCGCGCACATCCTTTCCGGTGCCGTGTTCGAACCACGCGCTCTGAACGAACTGTTCCCGGACTGGAAAGAACTCGGCGCCCCGCTGAACACCCCGGTCACCCGCGATGACATTTTCGTGCTGAAAAACGCCGACAGTGCGCAGAAAATTCCTGACTTCTTTGTGCCCAAGACCATGCACAACGAAGGCAACTACATCATTTCCCTCGGCAACCTGTGCCGCTGGCTTGCGCAGCAGGCCGAGAACCTCGGCGTGGAAATCTACCCGGGCTTCGCCGCTCAGGAAGCGCTGATCGACGAAAACGGCATCGTGCGCGGGATCATCACCGGTGATCTGGGCGTCGACCGCGAAGGCAACCCGAAAGAAGGCCTGTACACCCCGGGCATGGAACTGCGTGGCAAGTACACGCTGTTCGCCGAGGGCTGCCGTGGTCACATCGGCAAGCAGTTGATCAAGCGTTACAACCTCGACAGCGATGCCGACGCCCAGCACTACGGCATCGGCCTGAAGGAAATCTGGGAAATCGACCCGGCCAAACACCAGCCAGGCCTGGTGGTGCACACCGCCGGTTGGCCGCTGGACATCATGGGCACCGAAAATACCGGTGGCTCGTTCCTCTATCACCTGGAAAACAACCAGGTAGTGGTCGGTCTGATCGTTGACCTGTCCTACAGCAACACTTACCTGTCGCCGTTCGACGAGTTCCAGCGCCTCAAGCACCACCCGGTGCTGGCTCAGTACCTCGAAGGCGGCAAGCGTGTCAGCTACGGCGCCCGCGCGATTTGCAAAGGTGGCCTGAACTCGCTGCCGAAAATGGTCTTCAAGGGCGGCGCGCTGATCGGTTGCGACCTCGGCACCCTGAACTTCGCCAAGATCAAGGGCAGCCACACCGCGATGAAGTCCGGCATGCTCGCCGCTGAATCGGTGGCCGACGCACTGTTCGCCGAGAAGGATGGCACCGAAGAGCTAACCACTTACGTCGACGCGTTCAAGAAGAGCTGGCTCTACGACGAACTGTTCGCCAGCCGTAACTTCGGCCCGGCGATCCACAAGTTCGGCGCGATCGTCGGTGGTGGTTTCAACTGGCTGGACCAGAACATCTTCGGCGGCAAACTGCCGTTTACCCTGCACGACACCAAGCCGGATTACGCTTGCCTCAAGCTCGCGGCCGACTGCAAGAAGATCGACTATCCGAAGCCGGACGGCAAACTCAGCTTCGACAAACTGAGCTCGGTGTTCATCTCCGGTACCAACCACGAAGAAGAACAGCCGTGCCACTTGAAGCTGACCGACCCGAGCATCCCGATCAGCAAGAACCTGCCGCTGTACGACGAACCGGCGCAGCGCTACTGCCCGGCCGGCGTGTATGAAGTGATCACCAAGGAAGACGGCGAAAAACGCTTCCAGATCAACGCCCAGAACTGCGTGCACTGCAAGACCTGTGACATCAAGGACCCTTCGCAGAACATCACCTGGGTCACGCCGGAAGGCGCTGGCGGCCCGACTTACCCGAACATGTAAGCCGTATCGCTGAACAACGAGGCTCCCGAAATGGGGGCCTTTTTGTTGCCCACCATTCCTTGTTGCACCACAAAATCACTGTAGGAGTGAGCCTGCTCGCGATAGCGGTGTATCAGTCAGCATCATCGTTGACTGACTCACCGCTATCGCGAGCAGGCTCACTCCTACAAGGGATTTGCGCAGACTCAGGCAACGCGTTCGTCGCCAGGACTGCGCTCGAAGTAGCGCTTGTACTCGCGACTGAACTGCGACGTACTCTGATACCCCACCCGATGCGCCACCTGCGCCACGCCCAGCCCTTCGGCGACCAGCAAGGTCTGCGCCTTGAGCAGGCGCAAGCGCTTCAGATACTGCACCGGCGACAACAGCGTGCTGCGCTTGAAGTGTTCGTGAAAGGACGACACGCTCATGTTCGCGCAACTGGCCAAAGTCTCGACGTTCAGCGGCTCGGTATAGTGCGCATGCAGATGACTGATCGACGCCGCGACCCGGGCGAACTGTCCCTGCTGCTCGACCAGCGCGCGCAACACATCGGCCTGCGGCCCGCGCAACGCAGTGAACAACAATTCACGCACCCGCGCAGGCCCGAGAATCTGCCGCTCCAGCGGATCGTGCAGACAACGCAGCAAGCGTTCGACGCAGCCACGCATGTCATCGTCGAGCACCACCGAGGTCATCGACTCCGGCGTTTGCGCCGGAATATGCCGCCCAGGCGCCAGTCCCATGGCCAGTACCAGCTCGCCGAGCAGCACCCGGTCGATGGCCACCGACACCCCCAGCAACGGCGCATCCGGCAAGGCAAAGGTTTCGCACTCGAACGGCACCGGCAGCGCCTGAATCAGGTAGTGCCCGGCGCCGTACTCCATGGTGCGCGGGCCGAGGAACGCCAGTTTGCTGCCCTGGGCGATAATCATCAGGCTCGGCTCATAAATGTGCGGGCCACGCGCCACGTCGCAACTGGCGCGCAAGACCTGCACGCCGGGCAACCCGGTCTGGCTGTAACCATCGCAGAGCGCCAGCGGCTCGATCAGCGAAACCAGCGTGGCATTGGCATCAAGGTGACGGGTCAACTGCATCGGAGGGGTCTTCAAAAAAGTCACGGAAAAAGGCATGCAAGCATCATCGCAGATCCTTTTGCCAATGCGCTTGCCCAGACCTGCATGCCGGAGGATTAGGCATGAGACCCGGAGGAATCGTCATGGCCGCAGCGGCAGACGGCGCCCAAAATGCGCCACCTCACCTGTCACTGCTTCTGCGAGGTTTCTTATGTACACCGCTATCGGTTATGCCGCTCAATCGGCCACCACTCCCCTCGCCCCGATGAAATTCGAACGCCGCAGTCCACGCGCTGACGACGTGGCGATCGAGATCCTGTATTGCGGCGTTTGCCACTCCGACATCCACCAGGCACGCAACGAATGGGGCATCGCGGTTTATCCGTTGATGCCCGGCCACGAGATCGTCGGCAAAGTCACCGCCGTCGGTGCGAACGTCACTCAACACAAAGTCGGCGATCTGGTCGGTGTCGGCTGCATGGTCGACTCCTGCCGCACCTGCGCTGCCTGCCAGCAGAACCTCGAGCAATACTGCCTCGAAGGCCCGACCATGACCTACGCCACCCCGGACCGGGTCGATGGCAGCAACACCATGGGCGGCTATTCGGACAGCATCGTGGTCAGCGAACACTTCGTGGTGCGCATCCCGGAGAAACTCGACCTGGCCAGCGCCGCGCCGATCCTCTGTGCCGGCATCACCACCTATTCGCCGCTTAAGCACTATGGGGTCAAGGCCGGCGACAAGGTCGGGATTCTCGGCATGGGCGGCCTCGGCCACATGGGCATCAAGTTCGCCAAGGCGATGGGCGCGGAAGTCACGCTGTTCACCCGCTCGGCGAGCAAGGCCGAAGAAGGTCGTCGTCAGGGCGCCGATCATGTGATCGTCTCCACCGATGCCGAGCAGATGGCCGCCGCCGCAGGTCGTTTCGATTTCCTGCTCGACACCATTCCGGTGCAGCATGATCTCAACCCGTACCTCGACACCCTGCGCTTCGACGGCGTGCACATCATCGTCGGTCTGATCGAACCGGTTGATCCGCCGGTACACGCCGGCAAACTGGTGATGAGCCGCCGCGTACTGGCCGGCTCGTTGATCGGCGGCATCGCCGAAACCCAGGAAGTGCTGGATTTCTGCGCCGAGCACAACATCACCTGCGACATCGAAATGCTCGACATCCGCCAGATCAACGAGGCTTACGCGCGGATGATTGCCGGTGACGTGAAGTATCGCTTCGTGATCGACATGGCGACGCTCAAGGTTTAAGGCCTCAGACCTTCAAGCCAAGCTCCGCCGACAGCCGGGCTGTGACCCCTTTGATCAGGGGGATCAGCTCGGCCATTTTTTCCAGCGGCATGTACGGCACGGTGCTGGCGATACTGATCGCCGCCACAATGCGCTTGCTCGCATCACGAATCGGCGCCGCCACGCAGCGGATCGACGGTTCGTTGTCTTCCAGATCGAAGGCGTAGCCACCGGCCACGTACTCGGCCATGCGCTGTTCGAGCTGTTCCCACGACTGCTGCGGATGCTGCGGCCAGAACTGACTTTTCCCACCCGCCGGCAGGCTGATGTCGTACAGGCGCTGCCAATCCTGCGGTGAATCATCGAGCATCAACGCCTTGCCGATCCCGGTGCGTGCCAAAGGCATCCGGTGGCCGACCCGCGAACGCATTTCCGGGCCGTTGCGCCCCGGATTCTTCAGCAGATACAAGACCTCGTCGCCTTCACGAATGCCCAGGTGCACGGTGTCGCCGGTCAGCGCCGACAACTCGTCCAGATACGGCCCGGCCAGACTCACCAGCGGCAACTCTTCGCGCGCCTGAAACCCCAGTTCGATCAACTTCGGCCCCAGCAGATAGCCGATTTGTGGCACCACGCGCAGGTAGCGCTCGTCCACCAGGCAACTGGCCAGACGATGGGTGGTGCTGCGCGTGGTGCCGATCAGGCGGGCGATCTCTTTCAGATCGCGGGCGCCACTGGCCACCGCCTGCACCACACCCAGGCCGCGAAGCAGCGTCTGGGTGCCGGTGGGTGCGGCGTCCTTGGTTTTTTCCGGGGCGTCTTCCTGCATATCCAGCCTTTACCGTTGAGCGAGGGAACGGGCGGCATTATGGTCGCCCGACGCAGACCACTACAACTCGATACGTTCGACCTTGCCCACCAGCAGCACGTAGGACAATGCACCGATCAGCGCCAGCACCGCGATGTAGGTGATCGCCGAGGCGAACGAATCACCACTGGCGAGGAAACCGATGACAATCGGCGTGGCAATCGCCGACAGGTTGCCGATGAAGTTGAACACCCCGCCGGTCAGCCCCAGCAACCGCGCCGGAGCGAGGGTCGAGACCAGCGACCAGGTGATCGAGGCCAGCCCGTTGCCGAAAAACGCCAACGCCAGGAAGGCAATCACCAGCGGTGTCGATTCAACGAAATTGGCGCCGATGATCGAGGTGGAAATCAGCAGCCCGCCAATGATCGGCAACTTGCGCGCGAAGCCCACGCTGCAGCCACGGCGGATCAGCAAGTCAGAAAAGAATCCCGAGCACAGCACGCCGACAAACGCCGCGAGAAACGGCAGCGACGCCAACAGGCCGGACTTGATGAAGTCCATGCCGCGATATTTCACCAGGTAGGTCGGGAACCACGTCAGGAAGAACCACAGCGTCGAGTTCAGGCAGAACTGGCCGAGGTAGATGCCCCACAATTTGCGTTTGCTCAGGACGATGCCGAGGTCGGTCCAACTGAACGAGGCTTTGGCCGTTTGCGCTTGAATATCCACCAGTCCGCCCCCCTCGCGGATCAGGTCGATCTCCGCGTCGTTGGCGCCCTTGAAATCCCGCGGTTCGCGATACACCGCGTACCAGATTGCCGCCCAGATGATGCCCGCCGCACCGGTCGCGACAAACACCATGTGCCAGCCGAATTCATGTTGCAGCCAGGCCAGCACCGGGGTCAGAAAGGCCAGGCCGACAAACTGCCCGGAGGTGTAGAAACCAATCGCCGTGGCCCGCTCGCGCTCGGGAAACCAGGTGGTGACCACGCGGCTGTTGATCGGATAGGCCGGTGCTTCCAGCGCGCCGACCGCCATGCGCAGCACGAACAGCGCAATGAAACTCGCGGCGAAGCCAAGCAGCACCGTGGCCAGCGACCACAGCAGCAGCGCGACGCTATAGAGGATGCGCGGCGGCACCCGATCCACCAGCCAGCCGCCGGGGATCTGCATCGCGGCGTAGGTCCAGCCGAATGCGGAGAAAATCAGCCCGACGTGAACCGGGTCGATGCCCAGCTCGCTGGTCAGCGCGGGCGCGGCAATCGACAGGTTGCTGCGGTCGAGGTAGTTGATGACCACGGTGATGAACAGCAGCACCATGATGAAAAAACGCTTGCGGCTGGGCGTGACTAAAGACGCCTGCCCGGTGAGGGTTTGCGTTGGCATGGGGGCCTCTTCTTATGATTATTTGAGCTCATTGACGCCATCTCCCATCCATGGAGATCAATTGTGGGAGGGGGGCTTGCTCCCGAATGCGGAGTGTCAGTCGACATCTCTTTAGCTGACATGCCGCATTCGGGAGCAAGCCCCCTCACACAAGGATTTGTGGTGGGTCAGAAGAGACTCACCACTCGGCAAAACTGCCATCGGCATGACGCCAGATCGGATTGCGCCAGCGGTGGCCGACCGCCGCGCGTTCGATCACGTATTCCTCGTTGATCTCGATGCCCAACCCCGGCCCGTTCGGTATCTTCACGAAGCCTTGGTCGTAGTCGAATACCCGCGGATCCTTCACGTAGTCGAGCAGATCGTTGCTTTCGTTGTAATGAATACCCAGGCTCTGCTCCTGAATGAACGCGTTGTAGCAAGCCGCATCCAGTTGCAGACACGCCGCCAGCGCAATCGGCCCCAGCGGACAATGCAGCGCCAGCGCCACGTCGTAGGCTTCGGCCATGTTGGCGATCTTGCGGGTTTCGGTGATACCGCCGGCATGCGAGGCATCCGGCTGGATGATGTCGACGTAGCCTTCGCTCAACACCCGCTTGAAATCCCAGCGCGAGAACAGCCGCTCACCGAGGGCAATCGGTGTACTGGTCAATGGCGCCAGCTCTTTCAGCGCTTCATAGTTTTCGCTGAGCACCGGTTCTTCGATGAACATCAGTTTGTACGGGTCGAGTTCTTTCATCAGCACCTTGGCCATGGGTTTGTGCACCCGGCCATGGAAGTCCACGCCGATACCGACGTTCGGCCCGACCGCGTCACGCACTGCTGCCACGTTAGCCAGGGCCAGATCGACTTTCTCGAAGGAGTCGAGGAACTGCAGCTCTTCGGTGCCGTTCATTTTCACCGCGGTAAAACCACGGCTTACCGCCTCTTTCGCGGCACGCGCGGTGTCGGCCGGACGGTCGCCGCCGATCCACGAATACACGCGAATCTTGTCGCGCACCTGACCGCCAAGCAGATCGTTGACCGACACACCGAGAGCTTTGCCCTTGATGTCCCACAGCGCCTGATCGATACCGGCCAGCGCGCTCATGTGGATGGCGCCACCACGGTAGAAGCCGCCGCGATACAACACCGTCCAGATGTCCTCGATGTTGCGTGGGTCTTTGCCGATCAAGTAGTCGGACAATTCCTCAACGGCAGCAGCAACGGTGTGCGCGCGGCCTTCGACCACAGGCTCGCCCCAACCGGTCACGCCCTCATCGGTTTCGACCTTGAGGAAGCACCAGCGCGGCGGGACGATGAAGGTGGTGAGTTTGGTGATTTTCATCTGCTTGTCTCTCTTGTTAGATGCAGCGCACGCAGCGCCGGATAAATCTCAGCGAAGGGCTTTCCAGGCAGCCACGTAGGCCTTGGCATTGGCCGCCACTTGCTCAGTCGTCATGCCCGGTTTGAACAGGCCGGAACCGAGGCCGAAACCTTTCACGCCAGCGTCGATGAACGTTTGCATGTTGTCCGGGGTGATCCCGCCGACTGGCGCCAGCACCGTCCCGGAGGGCAACACCGCGAGCCACGCCTTGACCACCGCCGGACCCATCTGCTCGGCCGGGAACAGCTTGAGAATGTCCGCGCCCTCCTCCAGCGCCGCGAACGCTTCGGTCGGCGTGGCGACACCCGGCGACAGGAACAACTCCGCCGCTTTCGCTGCGCGCAGCACTTTGGCGTCGCTGTGCGGCATGACAATCACTTGGCCACCCGCCTCTTTCACCCGCTCGACCTGCTCCGGGGTCAACACCGTGCCGGCACCGATCAGGCAATCGGCAGGCAAGGTCTGACGCAGGATGCGGATACTGTCGTACGGCGACGGAGAATTGAGCGGTACTTCGATGACGCGAAATCCGGCGGCATACAGGACTTCTCCGACAGCAGCGGCTTCCTGCGGATGCAGGCCACGCAGGATTGCGATCAGACCGTTTTGTGCCAATGCTTGCTTGAGCATGTCAGGCCTCCAGTCAGGGTTAACGTGATGAGGAATCGAGCAGCCCGGCGGCCAGCGCCAGTTGCCACAGGCCCCGCTCGGTGGCCTGCTCGGCCAGCGTGATGCGAGCGAAACCGCAGGCATCGAGGGCACGGCCGTAACGGGCGCAGAGTTGCGCGTTGCCGATGAGGATGATCGCGGGCAGATGCACGCTGTTGCGGCGGCGGCGCTGAACGGTGGCGAGTGCCGCCAGCTCATGGCCGATCATCAGCCCGGACAGGTAATCCGCTTGCGCCGTCGGCGCCAGTTCGCCGGTCAGGCCCAGAGTGCGGGCACTGAATAATGTGGAGAGAACGCCCAGTTCGCCGTCCGCCGACAGCGCCACTTGCACGCCACGGTCGAACGCCAGCCCGTCGAACGCCGCACCCTGTTGCTGGGTACGCCCGAGAATGCTGTGTTCACTGAGCACGGCGAACACTTCGCCGGTCATGAAAGTATCGAAATGCGTGATGCAGCCCTCGACCACTTCGACCCACTTGGAATGGCTGCCCGGCAGACCGATCAACAGATCGCCGCCCGCCTCGGCCGACAAGTTCTGCAGCACGCCGAGGACCTGGGTTTCTTCACCGCGCATCACGTTGGGCAGGCGTGAGCGTTGAATCACACCCGGCACGATGTGCACCCGCGTGCCGCGCAGACTGACCAGTGTTTGTAGGGAGTTTCCGAGATTGGCGACGTTCGCCGGCGTCTCGCAGTAGGCCGCTTCGCGCCAGCCCTGGGCGCTGCCGACCATACCGCAGGCGATCACTGGCAGATCCGGCTGCGCATCGAGCCAGTCGCCGCACGCCTCTTCGAAGGCCAGTTCAAAGCCGTCGGCGCATTCACCACCGTGGATGACTCGCGGCGTCTTCGGTAACTGCATGATCCCGGACGACAGCACACGCTGCTCCAGCACCACCCCGCCCGCCGCGAGTTTGTAAGCACGTAATGAGGTCGTCCCCCAGTCGAGCGCGATCAATTGCGCCTGCATCGCTTCACCTGTTTTGTTTTTGGCAGTGAGTGCTACGGACTATAAACCTTGGCGCAGGAAAATCTCAATATATAAATATCATTCCCATATTATGGGATTTACAAGTGTAACAGCCGTTTCTCTGCCAAATCTTTAAAATGCCGATCCCATTCACGCGACGACCGCTCTCGACAGGTTCAAGGAAGAAAAAATGAAAACCGCTTTAAAGGCGTTATTGCTCTGCAGCCCACTCTGCTTCGCGGCGATTGCCAGCGCCTTGCCCGCTATCAAGGAGGGCGACATCTGGGCCTACAACACCCGGCCGGGTGAAGAAGCCTCGACCTTGACCATCCTCAAAATCGAAAGCTATCCGCACTACGGCACCGTCGTGCATATCCGCGTTGATGGCATTCGGATGACCAATCCGGTCACCGGAGGCGAGTTCACCGCAATGCCCCACCTGCCTTTTCAAAGCGAGGCTTTGCAGCGCAGTCTGACTCACCGCGTGGGAGAAACGGCGCAGATTCCGGATTTCAGTGAGGGCTACACCTACTGGAAAGCGGCCTTCGATGAAGAGAAGGCCGGGGCTTTCAAGATTTCCGTGCGAAAGACACTTGATGGATTGCTCAGCGGTCATTGGGAATCCGCAGAGAAGTGAGCATCAGAACAAGGCTTCCTGTGATCAGGCAAGAAGCCCGATCTCAATACTTGTCAATTTCCTTTAGCAGCTCAGCAACAGGAATATTCATCACTTCTGAATAGTAGATTTTGTAGGAGTAGGAGTTGATTCTGACTTTGCATGCGATTGTTTTTCGCCCCGCTAATACAGTGCTTAAGTCCTTGCTGCTCATCAGCGTTTCACTCGTTGAGTCTTTCACACGATAAAACATGAGATCCGCTTTGAAAGTGGATCCGTCTGCAGGCTTCAGAGGCTCAATCCATCCTTCACCATATTCATTCAGATTGCGCGACTGCGAAAAATCTCTACTCTCCCCCAAAGCACAAAGCAGCGACTGACTTATCTTGGACTTGAAGAGTTTGTCGACATCGACGTCGGACGAGAAACTGACTTGGTAAATGTTTCGATCCAAGTAGCGCTCCACCCCCAAATACTCGATTTTGGCAGTAGGTTTTCCGTGGCTGATCGCACATGAAGCACACATCGAAAACATCAAAATCAGAATTAACTTACGCACATTTCCTTCCTTTAAAATGCAACACCACCGATTCCATCAGAACATCTCTGGCTGACATCCCGGCGCCAAGATCGGCAATATAAATGGCCCATGCATCAGCGTGGTTCACGTCAACCCTGCCATTCATGTTCGGACCGTGCTTCATATCCCACTGTTCTCCGAAATCAGCCACCAGGTCGGAAAAATTCCAGTCCTTGGCATCGGCTCTCACATTCACCCAATATTCAGCCTTAGGCGCGGGCTCTTTCTGATAGATATTGGAAATACCCCATACGATCTGCCCTTCCCCGACCGGATCAAGAGTAACCAGTACCGGAATTCGATACCCCTTGTCGGCGAGGACTTTTGATAAGTGAGCTCCGTTCCACCCTCCCAGGCTGTGTCCGATAATGTAGACCGGTGTCGTAAGGTCTGAAATTTTATCCAGTACGTTTGCCTTTAGCCCTTCCTCACTGACGAAAGAGTTGTAGCCAATATGGTGTGCGTCGTACGTATCCGCGCAAAGCCCCTCTGCATCCATATTCTTCACAAAAATCTTGAGGGCCTCCGCAACGTTATTATTAGGTCCGGTTCCGTAATAACTTTCTTTATCCCCCGCCCCACCCACAAAAAACAGGACGATCTTCTTCGGAGCAACTGTAGCCTGCTTAACAGTACCATCGGTTTTACAGGTCAAATCGTGCGTTACTACTAGCCTTTGACATCCCTTCAAATCAGGATTTTCAGCAGTCATCCAAACTACTCCACGAACAACTTGATGGATTCGGGAATGTGCGAGCTCACCGTATGAGTGAATCCCGCGTCATTGGTAATGCCATGCTCTACACGCCCATCGCCGCGTTGAATCGCGTAAGGATGATTAGCCATAGGCTCCCCCGTTATCTCGTTAATCACTTGCATCCGATCATTGAAATGCACCGGCATCGGCAACAACCCACTGAACGCTGCCCCTCCGCCACTTTGTCCAATAATCACCGTGCCCGAACCACCGACCACGACATTGCCGTGGCCACCGGTGCTGTCGAGGGTCGCGGCGTTCAGGCCGTTGATGAATACGGTGCCGGAAACAGCGCCGGTGATCGGGCTGCCACAGGCTGATTTGTCGGTCATGCGCGCGGCGGCGAGGCCGTCGAAGAAGACGTCGGGCGAGCCGGAAACGATCGGGTTGGTGCCATGGCCTGGCAATGGGCAGGCGGTCGGGTCGGTGATGCGGGCGGCGGGTTTACCACTCAATTCAAAGCTCCTTGCTTCAGAGGTTCCGGGTGCGGCTGATGGATGTCGATGTCGGTCGCGGCGAAGCGCCAGCGGTTGTCGACAGGGTCGAACAGTGCGTGGCAGTGCTCACGGCTGTCGGGGGATGTGGCAGTTTGCAGATGCCGCCAGGCCTGGTCGGTTTGCCAGATCAGTTCGGCCGGCGCGGCGTCGTCGAGCTCGTTGAGCCAGGCGTTGTAATTGCGCAGGTGATTACGCTCGTAAGCCGTTTGCAGCAGATCGGCCATTTGCACACCGAGGTCCAGATGATGTTCGGCAGTCCACTGGCCGATCTCGGAATAGACGTACCAGCCCATCGGCATCAACGCGCCGTCCTTGAGCAACGAATGGCTGGCGGGGGCGACGAAACCGCAACAGATGTGCAGCGTCAGCCAGCCCTGATGCGCGTCGATAAACGCATTCGGCTCGAAGTGGCGTAACGCGATCACACGGTAGTCACCCAGGCCGGCGCTGCGTGTCATGAGTTCAGCGTCGAGCCGCGACACAAACGCACGAATGGCTTTGCCGCCCGTGCGATTGACGATGCACAGGATGTCTACCGGTTGACGCTGAGGGTTGTCAGAGCAGCCTGAGTTTTTCACCAAGCCATACAGACGCATTGACGCCCGCAGTCCGCTCATCGCCGGTCACTCAGTGACGCAGCGAAGGCTCCACGGGCGTGGAGAAATTTTGCCAGAAGCATTGCAGGTGTCGTCCGTGAGCGCGCAAAAATGGCGCGTAGAATGCCGGACTAGAGCGGTGGCGGCAATCACTACAACATCGGATTGCCATCATCTCCTCAGCCTTCGGCAAATTCGCGCAACACCTTGCCATCCATGCGATAGCGCACCCACTCTTCCTGCGGTTGCGCGCCGAGGGATTTGTAGAATTCGATGGCTGGAGTGTTCCAGTCCAGCACGCTCCATTCGAAGCGTCCGCAGTCGTTGTCGCAGGCGATTTTCGCCAGATGCCGCAACAGGGTTTTGCCGGCACCGCCGCCGCGTTGTTCGGGAGTGATGTAGAGGTCTTCGAGGTACAGGCAGTTGCTGCCGAGCCACGTCGAATAGCTGAAGAAGAACACTGCAAAACCGATCGGCACGCCGTCACGCAGGCAGATCAGGCCGTGGGCGGTAGCGCCTTCGCTGAACAGGCTGCGCTCGATGTCGGTGACGCTGGCAATGACTTCGTGACGGGCCTTTTCGAAATCTGCCAGTTCGGTGATGAAGGCGAGGATTTGCGGTGCATCGCTGGGGGTCGCCGGGCGGATTTCGATCGTCATGGACGGGCCTTGTCGGAAAATGGAAAGCGCCATACTAAGGCCGGATGCGGCGCTCGTCACATGGCAACACAGAGAATATCCTGCTCCGATATTGCAATGTGGGAGCGGGCTTGCTCGCGAAAGCGCTCTGACAGACGACAATGATGGCGACTGGATTGATGCCTTCGCGAGCAAGCCCGCTCCCACAGGAACTTCGACAGTCTGAAAGGATGCTCATGAACACTGAGATTTTTATGCCCGTGGAGGCGCTCGCAGCAGCACTGCTGCCCCACGCCCTCGAGCCCGGCGACGACGGTGCTCATGACCTCGCCCACCTGCAGCGGGTCTGGCACAACGTGCGCACCTTGCAGGCCGAGGAAGGTGGCGACCTGGAAGTGTTGCTCGCCGCCGTGCTGCTGCACGATTGCGTATCCGTCGAGAAGAACTCGCCGCTGCGCTCGCAAGCTTCGCGTCTCGCCGCAGAAAAAGCCGCCAACGTGCTGGCCGATCTGGATTGGCCCGAAAGCAAAATCAGCGTCGTCACCCACGCCATCGAATCCCACAGTTTTTCCGCCAACATCACCCCGCTGACCCTCGAAGCGAAACTGGTCCAGGACGCCGACCGGCTCGACTCGCTGGGCATGCTCGGCGTTGCCCGCACCTTCTACGTCGCCGGGCGCATGGGCAGTGCGTTGTATGACCCGCTGGACCCTGAAGCCAAGGAGCGCGACTACGACGACACACGCTTCTGCCTCGACCACTTCCAGACCAAGCTGCTGCACCTCGCCGATGGTTTCCAGACTGGCGCCGGTCAGCGTCTGGCGCAGATCCGCCATCAGCGCCTGAAGGGTTTCATGGAGCAGTTCAAGGAAGAAATCGGCCTCGACTGTTAGCGATGTGTCTCGACCGTTCGTCGTTCATCAGGCACCAATCCGATTCAAGGGCAGACCAAAGACAGGTAAGGATTCCAATCACTGGAGAAGCCCTATGATCCCGTCAAGGTTGACTGCCCTCGTTTTCGCCGCCCTGCTGAGCCCTGCGGTTTTCGCCGCTTCTACCACTGCAGCGGGCACAGGCCCCACCGATCCGGTTCCATCACCGCGCGCCCCTGCCATTAACAGTGCCCCCGGCATGAACACCGATGGCTCCGGGGTTCCGTTGATCAACCAGCCACCCGCCACTGGCACCGACCCGCGCACTCAAGGCAGTGACCCGGGCCGCCAGGGTGGCATGAACACCCCTGACTCCCCCGCTACACCCGATAACGCCGGCCCCGGCATCGGCTCGAAAACCACCACCGGTGGCTCGGGCTCCGAGGGCGGCGGCCAGTAGTTCGCCGACGCGAGCGTCCTATTCACATCCATGAAGAGGTAACCATGAACGTCGATAAAAACCTGGAAAAAGAAGTCCTCACCCGCCTGCTGCACGCCCATCCAAGCGGACTGGGCAAAGAGGTGCTGGACAATTATCGCGGCGAGAAAGTGGTGGCCAGCGCCCTCGCCTCTCTGCAGGATCGCGGACTGATCCACCACGGTCATGTGACCTGCAACGAGGCCGGCGAACACTCGTTGAATTTGCCGATCAAGCTCAGTGCGGCGGGCGTCGAAGCGGCGCGCAAGCTTGATGTCTAGAAGCTGTGGTTGTGTGAACGCATGATCATGCAGGAGCTGCCGCAGGCGGCGATCTTTCGACTTCAAGATCAAAAGATCGCAGCCTTCGGCAGCTCCTACACATGAAACCCGTCTACTGATGCAAGGAGAAATCCCATGCCTCGTGGAAGCAAAGACAAATACACCGCCGAACAGAAGCGCAAGGCCGAACACATCGAAGACAGCTATGAGAAAAAAGGCTTGTCGAAGGATGCAGCCGAAGCGCGGGCCTGGGCGACGGTCAACAAACAGTCGGGCGGCGGCGAAAAGGCTGGTGGTTCCGGACGCAAGAAACCGGCGAGTGCCAAGTCCGAAGATCGCAAGGAGTCGTCACGACGCGCAGTGGCCAGTCGCGAGGGACATGCGCGTGACAGCAAGGTTTCGCGGGATACTCAGACCGTAGACAGTCTGCGCAAGGAGGCGCGGGCGAAGAACATTGCCGGGCGTTCTTCGATGCGCAAGGATGAGTTGATTGCGGCATTGCGCAAAGCGAGTTGATCCATTTTTTGTGCTGAGCCGTGTGGCCCCTTCGCGAGCAAGCCTGCTCCCACATTGGAGTTGCGAACGACGCAAATCCCCCTGTGGGAGCGGGCTTGCTCGCGAAGGCGGTTGATCAATCGCCGCAGGATTCGCGGATAAAAATATCCACTTCAGCAGCCCCCGGCGCAGTTGCCGGCCCCCACCGCGTCACCGCCAAAGCCGCCGCCGCATTCGCCCGCCGTGCCGCCTCATGCGCGGTCAAACCCTGCGCCAATCCGGCGACGAATACCCCGGCATGCGCATCCCCGGCACCGTTGCTGTCCACGGCTTTTACCGCAAATCCCGGCACATGCCGACGCTCGCCACGCTGCTGAATCCAGCAACCCTGCGGCCCATCGCGCACTACCATCAGCACATCCTTGGGCAGATGATCCGCCAGCCGATCCAGCGCTTGAGCAATGTCTGCTGCCTCGGTAAAGCGTAACGCCTCGACGCTGTTGCTGGTCCACACATCGATGCGCGGCAGCAGCGCCTGCATCAACGCCGAGTCCGGCGACTCCACCAGCGGCCCCGGATCGAACACCACGTTGATCACCTCCGGCAGCGCCAGCGTCCAGTCCAGCAGCGCCTGCGCCTTGCCTGCGTGCAGCAGGCTGTAACCGCTCACATAAACGTAGTCGCCCGCCTCGGCCGCCACGCTGTTCAAGTCCTCTTCGGTGACCTCACCTTCAGCGCCGATGTAGGAAATGAAACTGCGCTCGGCCGATGAGTCGGTCAGCGCCACGCAAATCCCGGTATCGCGTTGCGCAGGCGTCTGGATGCCTATGTGAATGCCTTCATCCTTCATCGCCTGACGCGCCAGATCACCGAAACGCCCGGTGCCGTGGCGACCGAGATAGACCACCGGCAACCCGTTGCGCACGGCAGCCGCCATCACGTTGAAGCCGCCGCCCGCCTCGAAAGCGGCAGACTGCGCCAGCACATCGCCGCCGACTTGCGGCAGCTGATCCACGGCCATGACCAGGTCGATGATGACCTGGCCGGTGTGCAACATCTTAGGCATGAGCATTCTCGACTTGCGCGGCGCGACGATCTTTCGCCCCGCCGAGAACCAGGTAAATGCCACCGGCCACCACGAAGGTCACGATCCAGCCAAGCCCGTTGTGGCCCAGCCACGAGTCAGACAGGAAGCCCTTGAACCAGACGTTCTCGGCGGTGGTGCCGATGGTGGTGAAACTGAAGCCGAGCACGATGGCAATCGCCCACGCGCCGAACGCGCGCCACTCGATGCCGCCGCGATACCAATAGGCGCTGCTCGGGCTGACATCGAGCAGATCTTTGGGGCTGTAGTAGTGACGGTGAATCAGGTCGACAACGAAGATCCCGACCCACGCAGTGATCGGCACCGCCAGCAGCGAAATAAAGGTAATGAACGGGCCGTAAAAGCTGTCGGCGATCAGCATGAAGTAGATCGAGCCGGCGAAGATCGCCACGATGTCGACCACCACTGCGTAGACGCGTTTGACCTTCAGACCGAGGGTCAGCGTGGTCAAACCGGCGGAGTACACCGAGAGGTTGTTCGACAGCAGCAGACCGCCGAACGCGGTGATCAGGTACGGCACGGCCATCCAGGTCGGCAGCATGTCGCGGATCGCCACGATCGGATCTGTCGCCGAGGCGAGATCGTTGTTCCCTACCGACAGCAGGCCGCCGAGGGTGATCAGCAGCACCAGCGGAATCCCCGCACCGAACGCCGCCGAAGCGACCAGCCGTACAGCCTTGACGCTGCGGTGCTGATAGCGCGACATGTCGGCGCCGGCGTTGGCCCAGCCGATCCCGGTACCGGCAGCCATGGTGCCGATGCCGATGATCATTGCGCTCAGCGGCGCAGGCGTGGCGTTGAACACCGCGCTCCAGTCGATGGTCGCGCAGAGGAAGCCGCCGACCAGAATGTTCAGCGCGCCGAACACGTAAGTCGCCCACTTCTGGATTACCAGGAGCGTGGCGTGGCCGAGGCCGGAAACCGCCAGGGTCAGCAGGACGAAAATCGCGATGAAGATCAACGTCAGCACGGGTGCGCTTTTCGCTTCAACCGGCGAGCCGAACAGGATCGAACACAGCGATAGCAGCACGAACGCGGCGGTGGTGGTGTTGACCGTTTCCCAACCCAGACGCGACATCAGCGAGACCAGCGTCGGGCCGATGTTGCCGCGTACGCCGAAGATCGCCCGCGACAGGGTCAGGCTCGGCGCGCGGCCACGGCGGCCGGCAATCGAGATGATCCCCACCACCGCGAACGAACCGGCGGCGCCGACGATGGCAACGATGATCGCCTGCCAGATCGCCAGCCCGCGAAACGCCACCAGCGTGGCGCCCAGCGGCAGGCCGAGAATGGAAATGTTGGCGGCGAACCAGACCCAGAACAGTTGCAGCGGATGGCCATTGCACTCGGCTTCCGGCACCGGCTCGATGCCGCGGGTTTCCAGTTGCCCGGCGCTTGGCCCGGCGTTTGATGAACTCATGAACAGTGCTCCTGTTTGCCTTTATTGTGGTTGTGGCAATGACTCAATAAAACTTGCTTTTGTGGCGAGGGAGCTTGCTCCCGCTCGGCTGCGAAGCAGTCGTAAATCCAAACAATGGGGTATGTCTGACACAGTGTGTCGGCAGGGTTTGGGGCCGCTTCGCAGCCCAGCGGGAGCAAGCTCCCTCGCCACAGTTATGTGGTCAACGCAAGGCCAACAGCCCCTGCACCAACGGTTCAAGCTCCAGATGATTGACAGCCTTCACCGTCTCGATCATCTCGGCAGGCCAACTCTCAAGACCCAGGCAGGCCCCAAGCATTGCCCCGAGTATCGCCGCGATGGTGTCAGTGTCGCCGCCAAGGCTGGCGGCCATGCACAACGCGTCGAACGCACTCATCTCGCCAACCGCCACTTGCTGCGCCAGGGCGAACGACACCACCACCGATTCCTGCGACGCCACCGAAGTACCGATCACGTCGTACAGCAGATCCGCCAGCAGTGCCTTGTCGCTGTCGACGCTGATGGTTCGCGCCCAACTGATGCGCGAAGCGATGCGCCCGCCGGCGACCCAGTGACCATGTGCCTCGGCCTGTTGCGCGATCTGCTGACCGAGGTTCAGCGCTTCGCCCAGGTCCATGCCGTTGATCCCGGCCGAGACCACTGCCGCGACCGCCGCCGCGCTGGAAATCCCCAGCGTGGTGTTGTGGGTGACCTGACAGGCCTGGACCACGGCTGCGATGAAACGCTCGGGATCAGCGACGTTTGCGGCGATGCCCACCGGAGTGATGCGCATCGCCGCGCCGTTGGTGGTGCCGTAACGCCCGGCCTCCTCCGGCGAGTGGCCGGCGAGGATCATTTCAATGGCGCGTTTGGTCGACGGGCCGAGCAGATCCTGCGAACCCTTGGCCTGCATCTCGGCTTCCCATTCGATCAGCCGTTGGGCGAGCACTGCAGGTTCGATGCGGCCCTTGCCTTCGACCAGCAACTCGCCGACCAGAATCGCCTGTTCGGTGTCGTCGGTGATCGAGCCTTTGGGCATGTTGGCGGCAATCGGTTGCAGAGGACCGGCGTCCTGCAGATCAGTGATTGTGCCAAAGCGGGTCTTGATCGTTTCGCGGTTCAGCGACTGCGTCGGCATGCCCAGCGCGTCACCGAGAGCCAGGCCATAAAACGCACCGAGGGCACGGTTGAGCGCGGTCATTTCGATTCTCCAAATTGCAGGTGCAGGCGGAAATGCACCGGGTCGAGCAGGCTTTCGACCTGCTCCATGAAACGGTTCTGTCGATCGTAGGTGGTGCGCAGGGCCTTGAGGAACACGGTCCCCACCGGGCGCCCGAGCAGCTCGGCGTCTTCGGCACTCAGCGGTTCGGCGCCGATCCACTGATCGCCGCGCTCGCCGATGTAGCCGTAGGCAGCGAGGGTGATGGTCAGGGAGTTGTCGATCAGACCGACGCGCGGCAGGCTTTCCAGGCCGCCGGTGGCCGGCATCAAAGAGCGTTCAAGGGAGACCAGCGTGCCATCGTTGGCGCGGCGACGGCGGTCGAGGGTGATGAATTGGTCGGTGCCGAAGCGCGAGAGCAGGTCAGGCCGCGTCACCGCTTCCAGACGAAGCACTTCGGTGTTGATCAGCGCCCCGCTGTCGGCCAAGGCCTGCGCCCAGCCGCTGCGCTGATCGAGCACCACACCGTCGAAGGTGACGATCGAGCCGACCCCGCTTTGTGTGGCGATGTAATTGCGCCGTTTCAGTTCGGCCAGCGCTTCGCGCAACGTGCCACGGCTGACGTTGAATTCCTGAGCCAACTGATGCTCGCCGGGCAACAGAAAGCCGTCCTCCATGAGGCCACTTTCGATGCGTCGGACGAGTTCGTCGACCACCCGTTGTTTCTTGTCAAATCGTACCTGTCTAATCATGTACAAAGTGATAACCGAAACGGGCGCGGGCGGGCAAGGAATTTTTGGGAGAGATGACGGAAGGTCAGGCGCGGCGCGGCCAACTGTGGGAGCGGGCTTGCTCGCGAAAGCGCTGTGTCAGACGCCGAAAATATTGCCTGACACACCGCATTCGCGAGCAAGCCCGCTCCCACAGGGGGATTAGGGGTTACCGTTGTTTCAGGCGGTCGATGACGACGGCCAACAGCAGGATCGAACCGCGAATCACATACTGATAAAACGTATCAATGTTCTTCAGGTTCATCGCGTTCTCGATGATCGCCAGAATCAGCACCCCGGCAATCACGTGGCGGATCATGCCGATCCCGCCACTGAGCGACACCCCGCCAAGCACACACGCAGAGATCACGGTCAGCTCGAAACCCTGGCCAATCATTGGCTGCCCAGAGGTCATCCGCGACGCCAGAATCACCCCGGCCAGCGCACCGATCACGCCGTGCACGGCAAAGATAATGATCTTTGTCCGGTCAACGTTAACCCCGGCGAGCAACGCCGCTTCCTGGTTGCCGCCGATGGCCATGGTGTTGCGCCCGTAGGTGGTGTAGTTCAGCAGCCAGCCGAAGAACAGGAAGCAGACGATGGTGATCAGGATCGGCACCGGCACGCCGAACAACTGGCCGTTGCCGAAGACGAAGAACGATTCCTGCGACACGCCCACCGCTTTGCCGTTGGCAAAAATGTAGGCCAGACCGCGAACGATCTGCATGGTCGCCAGCGTGGTGATCAGCGCGTTGACCCGCAACTTGGCGATCACGATGCCGTTGATCAGCCCGACAATCAGGCCCATCACCAGCGCCGCGCTGACGCCGAGGAACACGCTGTTGGTGTCGCGCATCACCACTGCCGCAACCACCCCGGCGCAGGCGATTACCGAGCCCACCGACAAGTCGAAGTGCCCCGACGCCAGGCAGTAGAGCATGGTGCACGCGGCAATGCCGGTGGTGGAAATCGCCAGGCCCAGCCCGCGCATGTTCAGCGGCGAGAGGAAGTTGTCGATCAGCAAGGTACAGGCGACGAAGATGCCGATGGCCGCCAGCAGCATGACCCAGTCGTCGAGGAAGCGCCGCAGGTCCAGCGGTTTGCGGGGAGTCGGCAGCGCCTTGTTTTGGATGGTCATCATGTTCACCTCTCAGTTCGCCACGCCGTCAGCGCGATGGCGCGGCAAAGCCAGTTGCAGCAGGTTGGATTCATTGGCCTGGTCGCGGCTGACTTCGCCGCGCAGCGCGCCTTCGCAGAGCACCAGAATGCGGTCGGAAATGCCCATCACCTCCATGAGGTCGCTGGACACCACGATCACCGAAATGCCGTCGGCGGCCAGGTTATGGATGATCTGGTAGATCTCGGCCTTGGCGCCGATGTCGATGCCGCGAGTGGGCTCGTCGAGCAGCAGGACCTTCATCGGCATCGACAGCCAGCGACCGAGAATCGCCTTCTGCTGATTGCCGCCGGACAGGAATTTGATCTGCTGACCGGCGTGCGGGGTTTTGACTTTCAGCGCCTTGATCTGCTTGTCGGCGTTGCCCTTCTCCCACAGCCCGCGCAGCAGGCAGCCGAGGCTGGCATTGGCGCGGCGCGCGCTGATGTTGATGTTCTCGGCAACGCTGGCCAGCGGGATGATCCCCTCTTTTTTCCGGTCCTCGGGACACAGCAGGATCCCGGCGGCAATCGCATCGCGCGGTGAGCGCAATTTCAATTCATGACCGCGCAATTCGAGGCGACCGGCGGTGGTGCGTTCAAGCCCGCTGAGCAGCCGGAACAGCTCGGTGCGCCCGGCCCCGACCAGGCCGAACAGCCCGAGAATCTCGCCCTTGTGCGCCTCGAAACTCACCGGCTCACGCAGGCCCGGGCCGAGCAAACCGTCGACCTTCAACGCCACCGCGCCGCGCGGGCGACTGCGGTAATCGTAGATGTCCTGAATGTCGCGGCCGACCATGCAGGTCACCAGTTGATCGTGGGTCAACTGGCTCATGTCATCGAAGGTGCGCACGTATCGGCCGTCCTTGAACACCGTCACCGCGTCGCAAATGCGGAACACTTCTTCCATGCGATGCGAGACGTAGAGCACCACTTTGCCTTCGCCCCGCAGGCGACTGATGATCGCCATCAAACGGTCGATTTCGCGCGCCGAGAGGCTGCTGGTCGGCTCATCGAAGGCGATCACATGCGCGCCACGGGACAGCGCCTTGGCGATTTCCACCAGTTGCCGCTGACCGAGCGACAGGCGCCCGACCTTGGTCTGCGGATCGATTTCGTCGGCCAGGCCTTTGAGGCAGGCCAAGGCATTCTGGCGCAGGACGCCACGGTTGATCAGGCCGAAACTGGACGGCAGATGGCCGAGAAACAGGTTCTCGGCGACGGTCATTTCCGGCACCAGATGCAGTTCCTGGTGAATCACCGCGACGCCGCTGCCGATGCTGTCGGCGGTGGACTTGAACGCCATGGTCTGCTCGCCGATCTGCAACTCGCCGCTGCTCGGAATGTAGGCCCCGCCGAGGATTTTCAGCAGGGTCGATTTGCCGGCGCCGTTCTCGCCCATCAAGGCGTGCACCTGCCCCGGATGGGCGACGAAGCTGATGGCGTCCAGCGCCTTGACCCCGGGGAAGGTCTTGCCGATCCCGTTGAAGCGCAGGCTGCCGCCGGCGCTGTTTTCATGTGTCTGTACTTGCGCGTGCATCTGAGTCACCTCTTCACACCGATCGAGCAGCCATCAATTCCACAGGCCGATTTTTTCCAGCTCTTGCTTGAAGTTCTCGCGGGTGATCAGGGTGACGTCGTCCATCGCCGTGTACTTCGGCGGTTCTTTGCCGGTGGTGACCCACTCGTACATCATCTCGGCGGTCTTGTAGCCTTCGATGTGCGGGCTCGGCAGCATCGAGCCGAAGAAACCACTGTTGGGCTTTTTCAGCTCGCCGATGGCGTCAGTGCCGTTGATGCCGATGCCAATCACGTTGGCCGCAGCGAACCCGGCGGCTTCGGTGGCGCGTACGCCGCCGAGCACGGTGTTGTCGTTCATGCCGCCGATGATCAGGTTCTTCGCCGCGCTGGGCAGCTTGACCAGCGCCGAGTTGGTGGCGTCCATGCTGCCCGGCACATCGAGGGTTTTCAGCGCCGCGGTCAGGATGTGGTCTTTCGGCAGGCCGGCGTCTTCGAGCGCCTTCATCGAACCGTCGGTGCGCTTCTTGCCGGTGTCGAGTTCGTTGTAGGTGTTGACCACCGCATAAGTGTCTTTCCAGTCCCAGTTGCGTTTCTTCGCTTCGGCAACCATCGCGTTGCCCTGCTTCTGGCCGACCTCAAACGCGGCCATGCCGAGGTACGGCACGTCTTCCATGAACTTGCCGTTGGCGTCGACGAAACGGTCGTCCACGGCAATTACTTTGAGGTCATTGAGTTTGGCTTTGGCCATGATCGCCGGGCCGAGGGATACATCCGGCGGGCAGATCACGAAGCCTTTGGCGCCGTTGGCCGCGAGGCTGTCGATGGCCGAGAGGGTTTTCTCGCCGTCTGGCACGGCAATCTTGATCAGTTCGAAGCCTTTGTCCTTGGCGGCTTTCTCGGCAAAGGCCCACTCGGTCTGGAACCACGGCTCTTCAGCCTGTTTGACCAGGAAACCGATTTTCACGGCATCGGCAGCGAGCAGCGTACTGCTCAGACTGAAAGCGGTGACCGCCAGGGCGGTACTGCACAGGGTACGAATCCCGAAACGACGTTTCATAGCTGACTCCTTGTTATTTTTTTTGAGCAAATTAAACAGTTTGTGGTGGCGTGACACGTACTGCTGCAAAGCCTGTTGAAAATAGTCATATCGTATGATGATTGGATTTCAGGCGGAGTTCACCGACTGAAACCCGATTCATTCAGTCGTGGTACATCACCGAGCGCCCACCATCGATGGTGATGCACGAGGCGTTGATGAACGGCGCTTCATCACTGGCCAGAAACACTGCGGTCATCGCCACCTCGATCGGCTGGCCGATGCGTTTCGGCGGGTGCAGATCGAATGCGCGCTGACGCTCGGCGTGCGGATCGGCAAAACCGTTCCAGTAATCGACGTTGAGTTGCGTCTCGATGTACCCCGGGGCGATGGCGTTGACCCGAACACCCTTTGCCGCGTATTCGATACCCAGCGCCCGGGTCAGCCCAAGCAGGCCGTGCTTGGCCACCGGATACGGGAAGCAGCCGGGAATGATGTGGCTGGAATGGGTCGAGGCGATATTGATGATGCTGCCGACGCCCTGCTCGATCATCTGTGGCAGCACGGCTTTGCAGCCGTACCAGGCGCCGTCAAGGTCGATGGCGAAGCAACGACGCCAGTCTTCTTCGGTCATTTGCAGCGGGTCGCGGAACACGTTGACCCCGGCGCAATTGACCAGCACGTCGATGCGCCCGTGCAGCTCGATCGCCCGTCTGGCCATGGCGTGCAGGTCTTGCTGGCGCGAGACGTCAGCCTTGATCGCCTGCACGTCGTAGCCATTGTCGCGCCACTGGGCGGCAACCTTCTCGACCTTCTCTGCCTGAATATCGCTGATCACCAGTCTGGCCTGCTGCGAGGCGAACGTGGCAACGATCGCCTCGCCGATGCCTTGAGCGGCACCGGTCAGCAGCACGACTTTGTTTTTCAAACGCTCACCCTTCGGCGGCGCGGGCACCGGCGGCAAGGAAAGAGGTTCAGCCATGGATCAGGACTCCTGTTCGTCAGCACAAAAAAACCGGGCATCTGCCGATGTCCGGTCTGGAAGACTGTGAAAACGAAACAGGCAGGCGCGGCGAGCGACGCCGGGCCGTTGCGAGACGCTGGCTCCGCTGAGGAGTGCGATAGAGATTCGCTGCATCACTTCACCTGTTTTGTTCTTTTTAAGTGTGAGTGCGTGTTACTGCTGGAGCCGACTATAAACCCGACTGCCGAATAATCTCAATATATAATTTTGCATCCCATATTTTGGGATTCAGCCTGCAAACCGCGTGCAGAGTTTGCCCGGCACATCGACCCGCATCGACAGCACCGCGCCATCGAGTGGGTGGTTGTGCGGACTCTCAGCACTGGTGACGTACAGGGTTTTCAGGTCTTCACCGCCGAATACGCAACTGGTTGGCCGGCTGACAGGCAGATCGATTTTGCGGTCGACCTTGCCGTCCGGCGTCAGGCGCAGCAGGCAGCTGCCGTCCCAACGGGCGTTCCACACATACCCTTCGGCGTCCATCGCCGAACCGTCCGGGCCGCCCTGCCCGTCTGCTGCGTACCAGACCTCAGGGCTGTCGAGCTTGCCGTCGGTCTGAATGAAATAGCGATTGAGCGCCCCGTCGAGGCTGTCGCCGAACAGCAGCGTGGTGCCGTCGTCGCTCCACAACAACGTGTTGGGAATGCCGAGACCGAGCAGCAATGGCGTGACACGCCGGTCGGGGTCAATGCGGAACAAGCCACCGGAACGACGCTCGATCGGCAGGTCTTCGCCGTTGTCGCCGATGTTGTTCTGCATAGTGCCGAGCCACAGTCGGCCCTGGGCGTCGCAGCGCGCTTCGTTGGGCCGATTGCCCGGTTGCGGGTCGGCGATGCACAACAGCGTCAGGCGTGGTTCGAGACCGGGGGAATCAAGATCCAGGCGGTACACGCCGCTGCTCAAGGTCACCAACGCGTCGCCACTGGCACAGGGAATAAACGCGGAAACGTGCTCGGGCATCTGCCAGATCTGCACGTTGTTGCCGATCAGCCGCAACGCCTGCTTGCCGGCGATATCGACCCAGTACAGCGCCTGGGTCGGGGCGTCCCAGAATGGCCCTTCGCCGAGCTTGGCGCGGTGTTGGGTTACGGCGGTCAACGGCATATCGAATCCTTCATGTTGTTGTTTTAACTGTAGGAGTAAGCCTGCTCGCGATAGCGGTGGGTCAGTGACGACGATTGTGACTGACCCACCGCCATCGCGAGCAGGCTCACTCCTACAGGGGGATTAGTGTTTTCAACTGGCTTTTTTGTCGGCCATCACCTGCGGGTAAAAGCGTTTGATCGCCAGGTCGGCGTTGTCGATCAGTGTCATGCAGGCCCATACGCCGCGCGCCGCATCGCGGGCGGCGATGGCGTCGGCCATATCTTTGTGGATCGGCAATGTGCGACGCAGTTCATCGGGGTCGGCAGCGGAGACTTCAAACGACACGGCAAGCAAGGCGCCGAGGGCCGGAACCATTTGCTCGATGAACTGATTGTGGCTGGCCGCCAGAATGCATTCGTGGAAGGCCTGGTCGGCACGGTTGTAATCGATGCTGCTGTCGACCGCCCGTTCCAGCGCGTTGTAGGCCAGTTGCACCGCGTGAATCTGCTCCAGGCTGGCGCGCTCGCAGGCCCAGCGCACAGCCATCGGTTCAATGGTGCGGCGCAGGTCGAGCAGGTCATCGACGAAATTTTCCGGCAAACCATTGCGCGAAAGCCAGCCAACCACTTGCGGATCGAACAGGTTCCAGCGCCGCACCGGCAACACCCGGGTACCGACCTTGGGCCCGACTTCGAGCATCCCTTTGGCGACCAGGGTCTTGATCGCTTCGCGAATCACCGTGCGGCTGACACCGAGCTGCTGACCCAGATCCGCCTCGACCTTGATCGCCTGCCCCGGTTTCACCTGGCCAGCGGCAATCCAACTGCCCAGCCAGTCGACCGTTGATGCATGAAAGCTGCTGGACATGAAGACCTCAAAGCGCTTGGCGATGGGTGTCCACGCTAATGATCATATGATTGGGTGTCAAATCAGATTTTTCAGGTTGTCCATCAATCAATGTGGGAGGGGGCTTGCTCCCGAAGGCAGTGCAGCAGTCAATACACAGGGTGACTGTCACACCGCCTTCGGGAGCAAGCCCCCTCCCACATTTGATTCATTGTCAGGGCTCGAGGCCGATGCGGAAGAACTCGCCGCCGCTCCACACGCCCAACCAACGCTGCCCGTCGATTTCGCGACTGACCGCCAACTCCACCAGTTGATAGAACACGTTGCGGTGGATCAGCGCTTCAAGGTTGGTGCGCACATGCACGTACGGCGCAGGCTCTTGCGTGGCGGGATCAATCTCGACGCGGATCGGATGCTCAGGCCCGGCCTCGGCGGTTTCTTCGACGTTGGTGGTAAAACGCAGCACCTGCGCCTCACCCTCGCCTTCAACCTCCACGGCAATTGCTACAAACGGCGCGTCGTCGACTTTGATCCCGACCTTCTCGACCGGGGTAATCAGGAAATAATCATCGCCGTCGCGGCGAATGATCGTGGAGAACAACTTGACCATCGGCTTGCGCCCGATCGGCGTGCCCAGGTAATACCAGGTGCCGTCCCGGGCAATACGCATGTCGATGTCGCCGCAGAAGTCCGGATTCCACAAGTGCACCGGCGGCAGGCCTTTGGTTTTGGGGATCTGTCCCAACAGGTCATTGGCTTTTTGCGGGCCACTCATGGCGTACTCCTTGATTTATTGGTCGCTGACTCCCAGCAGGCTGCGCGCGTACTGCGCCAGTGGCGGGCCGATCAGGTCTTCAGGCTTGTTGTCGTGGAACGTCAGTAAACCGCCACGACTCTTGATCCGTGCAGTATCAATCAAATACTGGGTGCTGGTCTCGATCAACATGATCTGAATCACCCCGCCGTCGATGCCGAGGCGATCCACGGCTTCCTGATCGAGCCACTCATCGGAGTTGCCGATGCGGTCGTCAGCCTTGGCGAAACGGGTGTACAGCAGGTAATGGGCGCCGGCATCGCGGGCCTCGCCCATCGCCTGATCAAGACCTTCCGGTGCACGCGCGCGGCGGACCATCGGGAAGTATTCGACAAAGCCCTTGAAGGCTTCTTCGGCCACCACGTTCGGCCGTGGGTAGGAGCCACCCGGCGGTGCGAATGAGCCCTGAGCAATGTAGATGAACGAATCCGGCTGAATGCGGAAATTGTTCACCCGACGGCTGTCGCTGTGATCCAGCAGCCCCGCGTCGCTCATCTGATAGCGAGTGCCTTCGGCCATATCGCTGACAGTCATACAGCCGCCAAGCGCCAAAACGGCCAGCAGCAAAACCAGGCTACGCATCCTCATCCTCCAGAAGCCGGTGACGGAAAACCGGCGAATGGCCGTTGGATGCAGCTTTTGCGCCAGCTCAGGAAATTCGTTGATTGTAAGATCGTATTCGCGAGCAAGCTCGCTCCCACAGGGTTTTTCGCAATCCTGTGGGAGCGAGCCTGCTCGCGAAAAAGAGGGTTCAGCCGCCGATAATCTTCATGACTGTAGCGCCACCGGAGAACGCCACTTCCTGCTTGTCGCCCAACGCCTTGACCAGCAGACGCTGCAGAGCCGGCAACGCCTGATGACGCGGCTTGTCGAGCAGATCACCGACGTAGTGGCGATTGCTCGACGACAGGCAGCCATGCAGCCATCCCGTCGATGACAGGCGCAGACGCGAACAGGTTCGACAGAACGGCACGCTTTCGTTGGCGATCACGCCGAAATGGCCTACGCCCGGGATCGCATAGCGCACGGCGGTGGCATCCACCGGCGCATCGGCCTGGGCGTACTCGTAGCGCTCGCCGATCAGGCTCAGCAGTTGCTGCAGGCTGACGAACTGTTGCAGGAAGGCGTTGGAGTCGGTGGCGAGGTGGCCCATGCGCATCAACTCGATGAAGCGCAGCTCGTAGCCACGCTCCAGGCAGTAATCGAGCAGCGGCATCACCTGATCAAGGTTCTGCCCGCGCAACGGCACCATGTTGACCTTGATCTTCAGCCCGGCGGCTTTTGCCTGATCCATGCCATCGAGCACGGTCGCCAGATCGCCGCCACGGGCGATACTGCGGAACGCACCGGCGTCCAGGGTATCGAGGGATACGTTGATCCGGCGCAGACCGGCATCCACCAGCAGCGGAAGTTTTTTCGCCAGGAGTTGACCGTTGGTGGTCAGGCTGATGTCTTCCAGGCCCATCTTGCCGACGGCGCTCATGAACGATTCGAGTTTGGGGCTGACCAGTGGCTCGCCACCGGTGATACGCAAGCGCTCGATGCCAGCGGCTTCGATCAAATAGGCAACGCCGCGCGCCATGGCCTCGGCCGACAGCTCATCCTGCGCAGCCACCAGCCGCTTGCCGTTGGGCACGCAGTAGGTACAGGCGTAATTGCAGGCTGAGGTCAGGCTGATGCGCAAATTGCGAAAACGCCTGCCTTGACGGTCAACGATCATGATCACTCCGGCGATAGATTTTCGAGCCGCTAAAACTTGACTCACAAATCAAGTTTTAGCAAGCCCTATGCCTGAGTATATTCCTGCGGTACTGCGTCATGTAGCGAAATCATGGCGCAATAAGGCCGCTGAATGATTCAGCTGCTCGGCGTTTCCGGATCACGCTTGCGCTTGTTGCCCATGCGCACGCCGATGTCCATCAGGAACTGGAAGAAACCTTCCTGATCTTCCAGCACATTGCTCCAGAACGGCGAGTGATACAGCGCCACCGCGCCGTGCACCAACGCCCAGGACGCGCAGTAGTGGAAGTACGGCGGCACGTCTTCGAGCTTGCCTTCGCTGATCCGGCCCTTGATGAGTAGGGTCAGGCGTTCGAAGTTCGAGGCACGGATCTTGTGCAGCTCCTCGACCATTTCCGGCACCTGATTGCCTTTTACCACCTTCTCTTCGAGACGGTCGAACAGGCGGTAGCGCTGCGGGTCGCGCATGCGGAATTCGAAGTAGGCACGGGACAGCGCTTCCTTGTCCTTGTCGACATCGGCCGAATGCAGCAGCTCATTCAAATCGCGCTCGTAATCGAGCATCAGGCGCAGATAGATCTCGGCCTTGGATTTGAAATGCTTGTAGATCGTGCCTTTGCCGATACCCACGGCATCAGCAATCATCTCGACGGTGACACTGTCTTCACCTTGTTCGAGGAACAGCTTGAGCGCGGTATCGAGAATTTCTTGCTCGCGGCGACGAAACTCACGGACCTTACGAGGTTCTTTGTGCATAAGAAAAGGTCTGTAGGGGTCAAAATTCGAAGCCGCGTATTATGCCTAACTTGCACAAAAATGCACGGATCATCCGACCATATCTGTGTTTCTTGTTCATTTTGCGAACGCGGGGGGCACAATGAGAACTCAACTGAAGCGCACGTATTCCAAATTTGTTTAAAAACCCCGACCGGCTAACTGGACTGAACGCCAGACTGATCAATACTTGAACTGTCGGGCGGCATCTCCCCCAAGTGCCGTGCCGGTAAAGGTACCAAGGGACCGTGTGCCTTTGTTTTACTCCTAATGGTCTTAACCCGGATTCACCCCCCAGAACCCGGGTTTTTTTTGCCTGGAATTTGGTGAAAAACCCCTGTCATTACGTACATCGCACCTGTAGGAGCTGCCGTAGGCTGCGATCTTTTGATTTTGAATCTTAAAAAACAACATCAAAAGATCGCAGCCTTCGGCAGCTCCTACAGGGCGGATTTAACACTCGCCAAGGGAAACAGCCGCTTGAAGTTCTCGGTGGTCTGCTCGGCAAACCGCTCGTAGCTCTCCCCACGCAGCATCGCCAGAAACTCCGCTACTTCACGCACGTACTGCGGCAGGTTCGGTTTGCCGCGATACGGGATCGGCGCCAGATACGGCGAGTCGGTCTCCACCAGCAGGCGATCGGCCGGCACTTTGCTCGCCACATCACGCAGGGCGTCGGCATTGCGGAAGGTGACGATGCCCGACAGGGATATGTAATAGCCCATGTCCAGCGCGGCTTTGGCCATGTCCCAGTCTTCGGTGAAGCAATGCAGCACACCGGCCTGGGGCAATGCCGCTTCGCGCAGCAGTTCGAGGGTATCGGCACGGGCGCCACGGGTGTGGATGATCACCGGTTTACCGGTCTGCTGTGCGGCTTGCAGGTGCAGGCGGAAGGATGCCTGCTGCAGCTCGGCGGCTTCCGGCTCGTAGTGATAATCCAGACCGGTTTCGCCGATCGCCACCACCTTCGGGTGATTGAGTTCGTGCAGCAGCCAGTCAAGTGCAGGCGCCGCGCCCGGTTGCACATCCAGCGGATGCACGCCGACCGAACAATCGACGTCGTCATAGCGCTCGGCGAGGGTTTTGACGTCGGCGGCGTTGTCGGCACTCACGCCGATGCACAGAAAGTGCCCTACTCCGCGCTGGCGAGCCGCATCGAGTGCAGCATCCAGCGAACCATCATGGGCGGCGAGGTCGAGGCGATCAAGGTGACAATGGGAATCTACGAGCATAAAAGGACTGCAACTTACATCGTATGAGTGGGACGGTCGGACTTCAGGGCTCCGGCCAGATGAGTTTCAATGCGACTGCGGGCGGTGTTGTCGCCTTCATTGAATTGCACGCCGACGCCGGCGGCACGATTGCCTTGCGCGCCTTTGGGGGTAATCCAGGCGACCTTGCCGGCCACCGGAATCTTCTCCGCCTCGTCCATCAGGTTCAGCAGCATGAACACCTCGTCGCCCAACTTGTAGCTCTTGTTGGTCGGGATGAACAGGCCACCGTTCTTGATGAACGGCATGTAGGCGGCGTAAAGCACCGATTTGTCCTTGATCGTCAGGGACAGGATGCCGTTGCGCGGCCCCGGGCTAATGGCTTCATTCATGTTGACCTCCACTACTGATGTTCAGAGTCTAGGTACACATTCTTATCTTTGGCCAGGCAATCCCGCCCATTGCACCAACAACGCTTCCAGCAGCAGTGCCGGGTTGAGGTTGGCTTTGCTCAGGACTTTCTGCCGCTGGGCGAGAATCCAGTCCTGAATATCAAGGACTTTGCCCTGGGCGCTTTTCTGCGCCAGGTACTGCACAACTTTGCGCATATCGGTCAAACCGAGGCCGGCTTCATCCTGGGTCAGTTGGTAGCGCAGGATCAGGCTCGACCAGTCGCAGAACCAGTCGAACAGGCGCAGCATCGGAATGCTTTTCCACTCTTCGGCCAGTTGCGTCGGCGATTGCTGCTGCTTGAGCAGTTTCTTCACCCCTTCGACCACCTGCGCTCGCTGTTCGCGTACGCCTTGGGACTGCAGGCTGACTGCCGCCAACGGCGAGCCTGCCGCCAGCGTCAGCAATTCGATGCGCTCCTCTTCGGAGCACTCCGGCAGCGCCTGCGCCAGCCATTGCAGGCTCATGGCCTCACCCGGCAGCGGACACGCCTGCTGCACGCAGCGGCTCTTGATCGTTGGCAGCAAACGGCTCGGCTGGTGGCTGACCAGCAACAGCACGGTATCGCCGGAAGGCTCCTCCAGGCTCTTTAGCAAGGCATTGGCGGCGTTGATGTTCATCGACTCCACCGGCTCGATCAGCACCACCTTGCGCCCGCCCAACTGCGCGGTCTGCACCACGAAACTGACCAGATCACGCACCTGATCGACCTTGATCGCCTTATCGGCTTCTTCCGGCTCAAGGATGTAATTGTCCGGGTGGCTGCCGGCCTTGAGCAGCAGGCAGGATTTGCACTCGCCGCACGCCTCGGGCGTCGGACGCTGACACAGCAGGCTGGCCATCAGGCGCTCGGCCAACGCGCGCTTGCCGATCCCGGCCGGGCCGTGCAGCAAGTACGCGTGGGCGTGCTGGCTACGTCCGGCCAATTGCTGCCAGAGGCTGTCCTGCCATGGGTAGGCCTCAGCCACGAATCAGCTCCCGCAAGTTCGGAATCAAGGTATCCAGCGCTTGCTGAACCTTGACCAGTGGCTGCCCGGCATCGATGCGCACATAGCGCGCAGGATCGGCTTCGGCGCGCTTGAGGAACGCATTGCGTACCGCTTCGAAAAACGCCCGGCCTTCCAGTTCAAAGCGATCCAGCCGACCACGGGCAGTAGCGCGGGCCAGGCCGATTTCCACCGGCAGATCGAAAATCAGCGTCAGATCCGGCCGCAGGTCGCCCTGAACGAACGTCTCCAGCGCAGCAATGCGTTCCAGCGACAAACCGCGACCGCCGCCCTGATAGGCGTAAGTCGAGTCGGTGAAACGATCACACAGCACCACAGCGCCACGAGCCAGCGCCGGGCGGATCACTTCGGCCAGATGCTGGGCGCGCGCGGCGAACACCAGCAACAGCTCGGTGTCGGGGTTCATGACTTCATCGGCCGGGGCCAGCAGCACATCGCGAATGCGCTCGGCCAGTGGCGTACCGCCGGGCTCGCGGGTCAGCACCACTTCGATACCTTCAGCGCGCAGACGCTCGGCGAGGTATTCGCGGTTGGTGCTCTTGCCGGCGCCTTCCGGGCCTTCCAGGGTAATAAACAAGCCAGTCACAGGCAGTCCTTAATCAAAGTCATTGCGCGTTTTGCGGTGCCGCTGTCTCAGGCTCGGCAGCAGGGGCCGGGGCTGGCGCAGGATCCTGAGGTGGAACCTGCGGCAGCACCTCAGGAGCGGTATCCGGGGACGCCGCGGGAGTCGCCTCCTCCGTCGCCGAGGCAGGCGCATTCGCCGGGGCCGGGCTGGAGCGGTAATCGGCGCGGCGCTTGAGCTGGAACTCGCGCACTGCACTGTTGTGCGCATCCAGGTCATCGGAGAACACATGGCTGCCATCGCCGCGGGCGACAAAATACAGGCTGTTGCCTTCCACCGGATTAAGTGCGGCGTGAATCGCCTCGCGGCCGACCATGGCAATCGGCGTCGGCGGCAATCCGGGAATCACATAGGTATTGTAGGGCGTCGGCTCCTTGAGATGAGCACGGGTCAACTTGCCGGTGTAGCGATCACCCAGGCCGTAGATCACGGTCGGGTCGGTCTGCAACTGCATCCCCAGCGCCATACGGCGCACAAACACGCCGGCAATTTGCCCACGCTCCTGCGGCACACCGGTTTCCTTCTCTACCAGCGAGGCCATGATCAGCGCCTGATACGGCTCACTGTACGGGGCATCGGCCGAGCGGTTTTCCCACTCCTTGGCCAACACTTCATCGAGACGATCAAAAGCTTTCTTCAGCAATTCGACGTCGGAGACGCCCCGCACAAAGCGGTAGGTATCCGGGAAGAAACGCCCTTCCGGGAACAGCCCGCGATGGCCGATTTTCTCCATCACTTCGCTATCGTTCAAGCCCTTGAGGGTCTGCTCGATCTTTTCATCTTTGGCCAACGCGGCACGGACCTGGTGGAAATTCCAGCCCTCGACCAGCGTCAGGCTGTACTGCACCACTTCGCCACGCTTCCACAGGTCGATCAGACCGTTGACGGTCATCCCCGGCTGCATGCGGTATTCGCCGGTATGGATCGGTGTGCCGGCCAGATTGAAGCGCCAGTAGATGCGCAACCAGAAGGCGTCCTTGATGACACCATCGGTTTCGAGTTCAAGAAAGGTACGGGTCGGCGTCGAGCCTTTCGGCACATCCAGCAGTTCTTCCTGCGTGATGTTCAGGGGCTGTTCCAGCGCCGAATGAATTTTCCAGGCGCTGGCGCCCATCAGCAGCCCTGCCAGAACCAGTCCGGTTTCCAGCAGCAGCAAGAGTTTACGTCTCACGAATCAAGCATCCAGTAGCGCGCGGGCAATGGTTTGCAGTTTACGGGTGAGCGGGCCAACCGGCCAGCTCAGTGCAGCGTAGGCACGTACCGGCCAGACGCCATACACGCTGTTGCAAACAAAGACTTCATCAGCCCATTGCAGCTGTTCGAGGCTGATGTCGGTGATTTGGGTGGGGATGGCCAATGACTCGGCTTGAAACAATATTTCAGCACGCATCACACCGGCCACGCCACAGCGCTTCAGCTCCGGAGTGATCAGTACGCCGTCGCGCACCAGAAACAGGTTGCTGAACACGCCTTCGATGACGCGCCCGGCCTGATCCAGCATCAAACCTTCGGCATGTTCGCTGTCGCGCCACTCGGCCCGGGCGAGCACTTGTTCCAGACGATTCAGATGCTTGAGCCCGGCCAGCAACGGCTGATTCGACAACCGTGTGACGCAGGGAAACAGACGCACGCCCTGCTCGCCATGCACGGCAGGATAAACAGCAGGTGGATTGCCCTGCAGAATGCGTCGGCCCTGCGCCGCAGGATCGGGTGCGTAGCCACGCAAGCCGTCGCCTCGGGTCAGAATGAGCTTGAGCACACCCTCGCCCATCGCTGCCGCATAGCTCAGCAGCTCGGAACGAACCAGCTCGATATCCGCCGAGATAGCCAGCCGCGAGCAACCCTCGGCCAAACGCGTCAGGTGACGGTCCAGCAAGACCGGCTGGCCGCCGTACACGGCAATGGTCTCGAACAGACCATCGCCGTAAGCCAGGCCGCGATCTTTCAGCGACAGAGCGTCAGCCGGTTGACCGTCGACCCAGCTGTCCATCAACCGGCGAACCGGCGGAACGCCAACGTACCGTTGGTGCCGCCAAACCCGAAGGAGTTGGACAATACGACATCGATATCCATGTTGCGCGCAGTGTGCGGCACGAAATCGAGATCGCAGCCTTCATCCGGCTCGTCGAGGTTGATGGTTGGCGGGGCCACTTGGCTGTTGATCGCCAGCACACTGAAGATCGCCTCGACCGCGCCCGCCGCACCCAGCAGGTGACCGGTCATGGACTTGGTGGAGCTGACCGCCAGGTTGTAGGCGTGATCACCGAACACGGTCTTGATCGCGTTGGCTTCGGCAAGGTCGCCGGCCGGGGTCGAAGTACCGTGGGCGTTGATGTACTGCACCTGGTCGATGTTGATCTTCGCATCGCGCAGCGCATTGGTGATGCAACGGGCTGCACCAGCGCCATCAGCAGGCGGCGAAGTCATGTGGAACGCATCGCCACTGGTGCCAAAGCCAATCAGCTCGGCGTAGATGGTGGCGCCACGGGCCTTGGCGTGCTCGAGCTCTTCGAGTACCAATGCACCGGCACCGTCAGACAGCACGAAGCCATCACGGCCCTTGTCCCATGGACGACTGGCGCGGGTCGGCTCGTCGTTGCGGGTCGACAGCGCACGGGACGCGCCGAAGCCGCCCATGCCCAGACCGCACGCGGCCATCTCGGCACCACCGGCGATCATCACGTCGGCCTCGTCGTACATGATGTTGCGCGCGGCCATGCCAATGCAGTGCGTACCGGTGGTACAGGCAGTGGAAATGGCGTAATTCGGCCCCTGTGCACCCAGATGGATGGACAGAAAACCGGAAATCATATTGATGATCGAGCCTGGCACGAAGAATGGCGAGATTCGACGCGGGCCCGTCTCATGCAGGGTCCGGCTGGTTTCTTCGATGTTGGTCAGACCGCCGATGCCCGAGCCCATGGCCACGCCAATGCGCTCACGGTTGGCGTCGGTGACTTCCAGACCGGCGTTGCGAACAGCCTGAAAACCCGCGGCCAGACCGTACTGAATGAACAGGTCGAGCTTGCGTGCTTCCTTGACCGACAGGTATTCCTCGACATTGAAGCCCTTTACCGAGCCGCCAAAACGGGTGGAATAGGCAGAAAGGTCGGTGTGTTCGATCAGACCAATGCCACTGCGGCCAGCCAGAATGCCCTGCCAACTGCTCGGCACATCCGTGCCCAGTGGCGACAACATACCCATACCGGTGACTACGACGCGTCTACGCGACACAGCACTCTCCTTTTTCAAATGACGACTTTGCATCAGGCCTAAAGAAAAAACCGCACGCCATGATGGCAGTGCGGTTTTTCCATGACAGCAGACAACGATTACAAACTATTACGCCTGGTGGCTAGTAACGTAGTCGATTGCAGCTTGTACAGTAGTGATCTTCTCAGCTTCTTCGTCAGGGATTTCGGTCTCGAATTCCTCTTCCAGAGCCATCACCAGCTCAACGGTGTCAAGGGAGTCGGCACCCAGGTCTTCAACGAAGGAAGCAGTGTTGATCACTTCTTCTTCTTTAACGCCCAGTTGCTCGGCAACGATTTTCTTGACGCGCTCTTCGATGGTGCTCATACCTTGTTTTCACTCCTAATGGACAAATTCAGGCAGCTGGCCAGTGGGTAAGTGTATAGAAAGGCTTTTCAGCTTTTCAACTGAAAGCTTCACTCCTCAAACCCTGCGGCCCTCTGCCTATAAATAGATTGCAGCTTTATAACGGATTTTAGACAGCTCGTATGACATTTTTTTGAAGCAATCCGTCACATTTTACTTACATGTACATCCCACCGTTCACCGGGATTGTAGCCCCAGTAACGTATGCCGCACCGTCGGATGCAAGAAAAGCGACCACCGAGGCGATCTCTTGAGCTTGTCCCAGACGACCCAGCGGAATCTGCGTCTGCAAGGCTTCACGCTGTGCTTCCGGCAGTTCGCGGGTCATATCGGTGTCGATGAACCCTGGGGTTACCGAGTTGACCGTAATCGAACGCGAACCGACTTCACGCGCCATCGCACGGCTGAAACCTTCCAGACCGGCCTTGGCGGCTGCATAGTTTACTTGGCCTGCGTTGCCCATGGCACCCACCACCGAGCCAATACTGATAATTCGACCCCAGCGCGCCTTGGTCATGCCACGCAAAACGCCCTTGGACAGGCGATACAGACTGTTCAGGTTGGTATCGATCACGTCATACCATTCATCGTCTTTCATGCGCATCATCAGGTTATCGCGGGTGATGCCGGCATTATTGACCAGAATCGCCGGCGCGCCGAACTGCTCCTGAATGCTTGCGATCACGGCGGCAACGGATTCGTCGCTGGTCACGTTCAGTTCCAGACCAGTGCCCTGAATACCGTGCTCTTTCAGTGTCGCAGCAATCGCCTCGGCACCCTTGGCGGAGGTCGCGGTGCCAACAACGATGGCGCCCTGACGACCCAGCTCCAGTGCGATAGCCTGGCCGATACCGCGGCTTGCACCGGTGACCAGTGCAACTTTACCTTGCAGACTCATGCAAGTTTCTCCTGATTCAGGCCAACGCTGCGCGGGCGGCAGCGAAAGCGTCTGGGGTGTTGAGGTTGGAAGTCGAAACGCCTTCGGCGCAACGCTTGTTCAGACCGGCCAGGACTTTGCCCGGGCCGCATTCGATCAGATTGGTCGCGCCTTTGGCAGCCAGCGTCTGAACCGATTCAACCCAGCGAACGGGCTTGTACAGTTGCTCGAGCAAATCACGCTTGAGGGTTTCCAGATCGGCCGGCACTTGCGCGCTGACGTTCTGTACTACCGGGATCTGCGGCGCCTGCCAGTTGATGGCGGCGATGGATTCGGCAAAGCGCTCGGCAGCCGGACGCATCAGCTCGCAGTGCGACGGCACGCTCACCGGCAACGGCATGGCACGCTTGGCGCCACGGGCCTTGCAGCCTTCGATGGCACGCTCAACCGCAGCCTTGGCACCGGCAATCACTACCTGGCCCGGCGAGTTGAAGTTCACCGCGCTGACCACTTCGCCTTGCGCCGCTTCGGCACAGGCAGCCAGTACATCAGCGTCTTCCAGACCGAGGATCGCAGCCATGCCACCCTGACCGGCCGGAACGGCTTCCTGCATCAGCTGGCCACGGCGCTCAACGAGCTTCACCGCGTCAGCCAGGCTCAGACTGCCGGCAGCAACCAGGGCGCTGTATTCACCCAGGCTGTGACCAGCAACAAATGCCGGATGCGCGCCGCCTTCAGCCAGCCACAGGCGCCACAGGGCGATCGAGGCGGTCAGAATGGCCGGCTGGGTTTTGTCGGTTTGATTGAGCAGTTCTTCCGGGCCCTGCTGGGTCAGTGCCCACAGGTCATAGCCCAGAGCCTCAGAGGCTTCTTTGAATGTTTCGAGGATCAGCGGATGTTTCGCGCCCAGCTCGGCGAGCATGCCGAGGGACTGCGAACCCTGTCCTGGAAAGACGAATGCGAGGGAAGCAGACATGTAACAAGCCCCTAATGATCTTGTCGTCGAAAAATGACGCCCCGCTGGGGGACGCAAGAAACTGACAGTTGGATGGCCCTTTGAACCGGGCGGTCACATTTAAGCATTGTCCGACGAAAACGCCTAAGACAACAAATCCTCCAGACGACCGTGGAGGCGCTCGGGCAGGTTCTCCTGAATCTCGATCAGCGCGCGCTGAATCGCGCTCTGAAAGCCCTGAACCCCGGCCGAACCGTGACTTTTCACCACGATGCCCTGCAAGCCGAGGAAGCTTGCGCCGTTATGTCGCGCCGGCGCCAGATCCGCCTGCAGGCGCCTCATCAATGGCAAGGCCAAAGCACCCACCACGCGGGAAGCAAAGTTTTTCTTGAACAAGGCTTCTATACGCGCGGCGATCATCGTCGCCAGGCCTTCGCTGGACTTGAGCAGAATATTGCCGACAAAACCGTCACAGACCACCACATCCGCCTCGCCACGATACAGGCCATCGCCCTCGACAAAACCGATGTAGTTGATGCCACGCGCGGCCTGCAGCAAGGTCGCCGCCAGCTTGACCTGCTGATTGCCCTTGATGTCTTCGGTGCCGATATTCAGCAAGGCGACACGCGGCCGGGCGATGCCCAGCGTCTGCGCCGCCACCGAGCCCATCACCGCGAACTGCAACAGATGCTCGGCGCTGCAATCGACGTTGGCGCCGAGATCGAGTAATTGGCAATAACCCTTCTGCGTCGGAATCGCCGCCACCATCGCCGGCCGATCAATCCCCGGCAAGGTCTTGAGCACGAAACGCGACAGCGCCATCAACGCCCCGGTATTGCCGGCGCTGACACAGGCCTGAGCCTTGCCGTCACGCACCAGTTCCAGGGCGATACGCATCGACGAGTCCGGCTTGCCACGCAAGGCCTGGGTCGGCTTTTCGTCCATGGTGATGACTTCAGACGCCGGAACAATCGTCAGGCGCGCGCGATCGGCAGCCGATTGGCCGTTGATCAGTTCTTCAAGTAGGGAGGGTTGACCGACGAGGGTCAGGTGCAGCGAGGGCGTAGCAGAAAGGCAAGCAAGGCTGGCCTGAACAATGCTGCGGGGACCGAAGTCCCCGCCCATTGCGTCAATCGCGATGACTTGAGCGGACAAGTGATTACTCGTCAGCGCCCTTGTCGATCACTTTACGGCCACGGTATACGCCTTCTGGCGATACGTGGTGACGCAGGTGAACTTCACCAGTGGTTTTTTCTACAGACAGGGTGCTAGCCTCGAGAGCGTCGTGCGAACGGCGCATGTCACGGGCAGAGCGGGATTTTTTGTTCTGCTGAACAGCCATAATTGATTAACTCCTAAACGTTTGGGTCACGCTTTAACTGCGCCAATACACTGAACGGGTTGGACCGCGTTACCTCGTCCTCGCTCGGTTCGGGTTCATCTGCTCCCGCCGGCTGCTGGCATTCTTCCGGATGATGAGCAGGCACAATGGGCAAGGCGAGCAAAAGCTCCTCCTCGATCAGTGACTGCAGATCCAATGGATCTTCGCCCAGTTCCAGCACGTCATAACCTTTCGGTAACGACTGGGTATTCGCACCCTCCTTCACTACAGCGTAACTGCATTCGCTGTGGATCGGCAGGGTGACCAGCTCAAGACAACGCTGGCAAACCATTTTGACTTCGGTGTCGATAAAGCTGTGGATCACCACAGATTTACGTTCATCTCGTTCAAAAACGAATTTGGCCTGCACCGTACCGACATCGTCGGAAAGCGGGTCGCAGAGTCTCTTCAAATCGGCCAGCAGCAGTTCACCTTGAAGGGTGGTGCCACGGTCAGCCAATTTGCGCGGGTCAACGTGAGGTGGAATCGGGTCATTCAACATAGGCGCAGCATTATAGGGATGCACCCACCCATGTCAAAGGAAATTGTGCCCTGTCCGTCACTTGCGTGCCTCCGCTAGAATTCGCACCTGCCTCAGGAGACGCCAATGCTGCCTTTATTACTTGCTTCCAGCTCGACCTATCGCCGGGAATTGCTCGCCCGCCTGCACCTGCCGTTCGTCTGCAGCTCGCCGGATATCGACGAAAGCCACCAACCGGGCGAATCCGCCATCGAACTGGTCAAGCGCCTCGCCGAACAGAAAGCTCGCGCACTGGCGGCCAGCCACCCTGCTCATCTGATTATCGGCTCAGACCAGGTCGCGGTACTCGGCGAACGGATCATCGGCAAGCCACACACCTTTGACAAGGCTCGCGAACAGCTACTGGCCGCCAGCGGCGCCAGCGTGACCTTCCTCACCGGCCTGGCCCTGCTCAACAGCCAGACCGGCCACTGCCAGGTCGACTGCGTGCCGTTTACCGTGCACATGCGCCAGCTCGACGAAGCGCGCATCGAGCGCTACCTGCGCCTGGAGCAGCCCTACGATTGCGCTGGCAGCTTCAAGGCCGAAGGCTTGGGCGTGAGTCTGTTCCAGTCCACCGAAGGACCTGACGCCACCAGCCTGATCGGCCTGCCACTGATTCGCCTGATCGACATGCTGCTGCTTGAGGACGTGCAAATCCCTTAACGCAAAAGATCGCAGCCTGCGGCAGCTCCTACATCGATCTCTGTAGGAGCTGCCGCAGGCTGCGATCTTTTGATCTTTACAACGAATCAGCGCAACGATGGCCCGTGGAAACCCATCCACATCGCCAACTGCTCAGCCACGCTGGCACCGAGCTTTTTCGAGAAGCGATCGAACGGCGATTCCTGCACGGTGAAATCCACCAGCTCTTTCTCGCCGATCACATCCCGCGCCACCGAACTGGCATTACCCAGACCATCGATCAAGCCCAACGGCAGCGCCTGCTCGCCCGACCAGACCAGTCCGGAAAACAACTCCGGATGTTCCTTGTCCTTCAGGCGATCGCCACGACCCTGCTTGACGCTATTGATGAACTGCTTGTGCGTGGTATCCAGCACGGTCTGCCAGAACGCAGTCTCGTCAGGTTTCTGCGGCTGGAACGGATCCAGAAACGACTTGTGCTCGCCCGAGGTATAAGTGCGACGCTCGACGCCCAGCTTGTCCATGGTGCCGACAAAACCGTAACCGGCGGCCGTTACACCGATGGAGCCGACCAGACTGGCCTTGTCGGCATAGATCTGATCCGCCGCACTGGCGATGTAATAGGCACCGGACGCACCGAGATCGGAAATCACCGCGTACACCTTGATATCCGGGTGCAGGCCGCGCAGACGCTTGATCTCGTCATACACATAACCCGACTGCACCGGACTGCCGCCAGGACTGTTGATCCGCAGGATCACGCCCTTGACCTTTTTGTCCTCGAAGGCCGCACGCAGGCTGCCGACAATGTTGTCAGCACTCGCAGGCTCCTTGTCGGCAATCATGCCGGTGACGTCGATCAGCGCGGTGTAGTTCGGCCCACGGGTGGCGCTCTTTTCCATGTCCATCAGCGGCGTGAACAGGATCAGCGCAACAAACAGATAAACAAACGTCAGCAGCTTGAAGAAAATCCCCCAGCGCCGTGAGCGACGCTGCTCCTGCACACTGGCCAGCAACGTCTTTTCCAGCAGCTTCCAGCTTTTCTCGTCACCGTCGTCGGCACTTGCCTTGGCCGGTGCTTTCCATTCGTCGGTCATGCGCGATACCCCAGCAAAAACGTATTAAGCCTGCTGCCCAAGCCAGGCGTGCAATTCACTAAAACGATCAATCGACAGACGCGGCTCGAACTGCTGCAGCGACTCGATCGACTGCGCGCCATAACTGACTGCCACCGACGCCATGCCCGCATTACGCGCCATCAGCAGATCGAAGGACGAATCACCGACCATCAGCGCCTGCTCGGGCCGCACGCCGCAATGGTCGAGAATCTGCTCGAGCATCAGCGGATGCGGCTTGCTCGCGGTCTCGTCGGCGGCACGGGTGATATCGAAATAATCTTCCCAGCCATTGGCCTTGAGCACCCGATCCAGTCCACGACGATTCTTGCCGGTCGCGACCGCCAGGTGGTAGCCCTGCTCGCGAAACGACGCCATCGACTCGACTACGCCTTCGAACAACGGCGAAGGCACGGCTTCTGCCGCAATGTAGTGATCGGCGTAATACTCGCGAAACAAGGTCATCTCGGCATCGCTGATGTCCGGGTACAAGGTGCGGATCGCCTCGGGCAAGCCCAAGCCGATGATGCCCTTGACGGCAAAATCATCGCGCAACTCGAAACCGGAACGCGCGGACGCAGAATGCATCGCCTCGACAATCCGACCAATGGAATCGGCGAGGGTGCCGTCCCAATCGAAAATCAGCAGTTTGTAATCAGATGGGCGCACTCAATCGCTCCACGGTCTTGGCCCACATTTCATCCACTGGCGCTTGCAACTTGAGCTCACCGCCATCGGGCAGCGGCACGGTCAGCATGTAGGCGTGCAGGAACAGGCGCTTGCCGCCCAGATCACGGATTTCCTTGCTGAAACCGTCATCGCCGTACTTGGTGTCACCGGCAATGCAGTGCCCGGCGTGCAACGTGTGGACGCGGATCTGGTGCGTACGGCCGGTGATCGGCTTGGCTTCGATCAGGGTGGCAAAGTCGCCAAAGCGGCGCAGGACCTTGAACACGGTCACCGACTCCTTGCCCTCCTCCTCGTCGACCTCGACCATGCGCTCGCCGGAGCGCAGATTGCTCTTGCCCAGCGCCGCACGGACTTGCTTGATCGAGGTCGCCCAATTGCCGCGCACCAGAGCCATGTAACGCTTGTCGACACCGTCACCGCGCAAGGCGGCGTGCAAGTGCCGCAACATGCTGCGCTTCTTGGCGATCATCAGCAGGCCGGAGGTGTCACGGTCGAGACGGTGAACCAGCTCCAGCTCCTTGGCGTCGGGACGCAACTGACGAAAGGCTTCGATCACGCCGTAATTCAAGCCACTGCCACCGTGAACCGCAATGCCGGCGGGCTTGTTGATCACGATCAGGGCTTTGTCTTCGTAGACGATCGAGGCTTCCAGACGCTGCAACAGGCCCTGGGCCAGAGGCACCGGTTCGTCGCGCTCAGGCACACGAACCGGCGGCACGCGCACGATATCGCCGGCCTGCAGCTTGTATTCGGGCTTGATCCGACCCTTGTTCACGCGCACTTCGCCCTTACGCAAAATGCGGTAAATCAAGGTCTTGGGCACGCCTTTGAGCCGGGCTAGCAGGAAATTGTCGATTCGTTGGCCGGCATACTCCGGCGAGACTTCAAGCAGTTGAACGCCTGGAGTCGAAGGGGCAGTAGTTGTCATGCCGCGGATGATAACAATTTTTATGGAATTGAAGCACTTAATCATTGCTGCTATAGTCGCGAACGCCGCCAAAAGCGGCCTGGACAGCGGAACCACGGTCAAAAACCGGCCCTGACCAACGCAATTCACCAGGACGCGAGGCCGTCCTACGGGGCTTTCGCTACGTAACGGTGGAGTTTGCAGTTGTAACAAGCGCAGGTGACATGAGGCCTGAATTACACCGTCGAGCAGAGTTTTCACTCGCCTGACAGGCAAATATTCGAGGCCAGTTCACAAAGTGCAGTCAGCTGCAGATGACCCCGAGCGAAGGCTTCGGAAACATCGCCTGAATTAGCCATGATGCGTGACCTCCCCTTTCGGAGCTCACGGTAAATGCCAACCCGCTGCGGATTCTGCGCGCGGCAGCACCCGAATTATCAGGGATACGTGTAGGGTGGAGATGCACAACCGCCGGACTGTGTAGCAATAGGCTTTATCAAGACGCTTCATCTCGTCCACAGCCGCTGGTTGATTCCTCCTCCTGACTGAGTGCTTAAGTAGCCACAGCAAGCAGGACGCGTACGTCGCGATATCGGCCCAATTGGCCTGACATCGCTGGACACGGGAATGGCCAACCAATCCCGACGCACCTGACACCGACCGTGAGAAGTCGTGTGTGCCGAACGCCGTTTCCGGCAGCCCGGAAACCGACGGTACTACATGAAAAGAATGCTGATTAACGCAACTCAACCCGAAGAGTTGCGTGTTGCACTGGTAGATGGCCAACGCCTCTACGACCTGGACATCGAATCCGGTGCACGCGAGCAGAAGAAGGCCAACATCTACAAAGGCCGTATCACTCGCATCGAACCAAGCCTTGAGGCTGCCTTTGTCGATTTCGGCTCTGAGCGCCACGGCTTCCTGCCCCTCAAAGAAATCTCCCGCGAATACTTCAAGAAAGCCCCTGAAGGCCGCGTCAACATCAAGGACGTCCTGAGCGAAGGCCAGGAAGTCATCGTTCAGGTCGAAAAAGAAGAACGTGGCAACAAGGGCGCTGCCCTGACCACCTTCATCAGCCTGGCCGGTCGTTACCTCGTACTGATGCCGAACAACCCGCGTGCCGGCGGTATCTCCCGTCGCATCGAAGGCGAAGAGCGCAACGAACTGCGTGAAGCGCTGAACGGCCTGGTTGCACCCGCCGACATGGGTCTGATCGTGCGCACTGCCGGCCTGGGCCGCAGCAGCGAAGAAATGCAGTGGGACCTCGACTACCTGCTGCAACTGTGGACCGCCATCAAAGAAGCCTCGCTGGATCGCTCCGCGCCATTCCTGATCTATCAGGAAAGCAACGTGATCATCCGCGCCATCCGCGATTACCTGCGCCAGGACATCGGCGAAGTGCTGATCGACAGCGTTGAAGCCCAGGACGAAGCCCTGACCTTCATCCGCCAGGTGATGCCGCAGTACGCCAGCAAGATCAAGTTGTACGAAGACAGCGTGCCGCTGTTCAACCGTTTCCAGATCGAAAGCCAGATCGAGACCGCTTTCCAGCGCGTCGTCGAACTGCCTTCCGGCGGCTCCATCGTCATCGATCCGACCGAAGCCCTGGTGTCCATCGACATCAACTCGGCGCGCGCCACCAAAGGCAGCGATATCGAAGAAACCGCGCTGCAGACCAACCTTGAAGCCGCCGAAGAAATCGCCCGTCAGTTGCGCCTGCGCGACATCGGCGGCCTGATCGTCATCGACTTCATCGACATGACCCCTGCCAAGAACCAGCGCGCCGTGGAAGAGAAAGTCCGCGAATGCCTGGAAGCCGACCGCGCTCGCGTGCAGATCGGCCGCATTTCGCGCTTCGGCCTGCTGGAAATGTCCCGGCAGCGCCTGCGTCCGTCGCTGGGCGAAAGCAGCGGCATCGTCTGCCCACGCTGCAACGGCACCGGCATCATCCGCGACGTCGAATCGCTGTCGCTGGCAATCCTGCGCCTGATCGAAGAAGAAGCCCTGAAAGACCGCACTGCCGAAGTGCGCGCTCAGGTGCCGATCCCGGTCGCCGCGTTCCTGCTCAACGAAAAACGCAACTCGATCACCAAGATCGAACTGCGCACCCGTGCCCGTATCGTCATTCTGCCGAACGATCACCTGGAAACCCCGCACTTCGAAGTTCAGCGCCTGCGTGATGACAGCCCGGAAGCTGCGACCAACCAGTCCAGCTACGAAATCGCTGCTGCCGCTGCCGAAGTCGAAGAAGTCCAGCCAGCCGCTGCGACCCGCACCCTGGTTCGCCAGGAAGCTGCGGTCAAGACTGCGCCGGCCCGTGCCAATGCGCCGGTGCCGACCGAAGTCGCCGCGCCTGCCGCTGCTGCACCGGCTCCGGTTGCCGCGCCAGAGCCAAGCCTGTTCAAGGGCCTGGTGAAGTCGCTGGTCAGCCTGTTCGCCACCAAAGAAGAGCCAGCCGCTCCGGTCGTCGTTGAAAAACCGGCTACCGAGCGTCCGGCCCGCAACGAAGAGCGTCGCAACGGTCGTCAGCAGAGCCGCAACCGTAACGGTCGCCGCGATGAAGAGCGCAAGCCGCGCGAAGAACGTGCACCGCGTGAAGAACGCGCCCCACGCGAACCGCGTGAAGAGCGTCAGCCACGTGAAGCCCGTGAAGTTCGCGAGCCGCGTGAAGCCCGCAGCGAAGCGCCAGCCGCCCGCGAAGAACGCGCACCACGCGCTCCGCGTGAAGAACGTGCACCACGTGCGCCACGTGAAGACCGCAAGCCACGTGGCGAGCGCGAAGAGCGTGTTCGTGAACTGCGCGAGCCACTGGACGCCGCTCCCACTGCACCCGTAGCAGCTGCCGCTGCCGCTGTGGTCGCAGAAGAGCGTCCAGCCCGTCAGCCACGCGAAGAGCGCGCACCGCGTCCGCCGCGTGAAGAGCGTCAACCGCGTGCCGAGCAGGCCGCTGCTGCCGTCGCCGAAGAAGAAGTGAACAGCAACGAAGAGCAACTGCCGGAAGACGGTCAGGACAACGCCGAAGGCGATCGTCCACGTCGTCGCTCCCGTGGTCAGCGTCGTCGCAGCAACCGTCGCGAGCGTCAGCGTGATGCCAACGGCAACGTGATCGAAGGTTCGGAAGAGTCCGAGTCCGGCGAAAACGCTGAACCAGCACCAAGCGCTGCCGATCTGGCTGCCGGCCTGGCCGTCACTGCCGCTGTTGCCAGCAGCGTGATCAGCGCTCCGGCCGAAGCACAGGCTCACGAGCAAGCCGAACGCGCCACCGCCGCTGTTCAGGAAACCGCTCCAGTGGAAGCGCCGGTTGTTGAGGCCACTACCCCAGTGGAAGTGGTTGCTGCTCCGGAAGTCGAAGTGGCACCGGTTCAAGAAACTCTGCCTCAGGTTGAAGCCGCTGCAGAACCTGCCATTGAAGCGCCAGTTGTGGCCGCAGAGCCGGCTGCTGAAACCGTCGCTGAAACCGTGACCGAAACCGTGCGTGAAGTTCGCGAAGAACAGACCGCGTTCAACTGGGTTGCCGAGCCTGCCGTCGCTGAAACGCCAGCGCCAGTCGTTGCGGCCCCAGTGGTTGAAGAAGCCAAGACTGCCGAGCCAGTGGTTGAAGTGAGCGAACCTGCTCCAGCGCCTGTCGTTGAAGCACCGGTGGTCGAAGCGCCAGTCGTTGCTGAAGCCCCTGCTCCAGTGGTTGAAGCCGCTCCGGTCAGCGCCCTGACGCCAAACGGCCGTGCGCCAAACGACCCACGTGAAGTGCGTCGCCGCAAGCGTGAAGCCGAGCGCCTGCAGAAGGAAGCCGAACTGGCTGCCGCTGCTGCTCCGACGGCTGAAGTGGTCGAAGTTGCTGCCGTGACTGAAGAGGCCGTGGTTGAATCGGTGATCGCCGAAGCACCACGCTCCGTTCAGGACGCGGTCGAGCATCACCAGGCGGCCGAGGAAAAACAGCACGAGCCTAAACCGCTCGTCTGATTCCGAAAGCCAATAAAAAGCCCCGCCTGAGCAATCAGGCGGGGCTTTTTCATGCCTCCAGTTCAAGCACCACCCCGATCCCTTGTAGGAGTGAGCCTGCTCGCGATAGCGGGGTATCAGCTACCACAAATGACACTGACCCACCGCTATCGCGAGCAGGCTCACTCCTACAGAGGATTTATGCAGGGCTCAGGATTGGGGGAATACAAGAGAATCGGGCACATCGATATCCCACAATACCCCGGGATCATTCACCACCACTTCCACCACCCGCCCCTGCTTGAACAAAGGCCTGGCGCCGCGATCACCACTCAACGCCTGCAACCCCGGCCCGAACGAACGCCCGAACCCCACCGGATGCCCAAATTCGCCGTCCTGCACCGGTACGCTCACAGCGTCGTCGGCCATCGCCGCCACCACCCGCTCAATACTCGACGGCAAAATAAACGGCATATCCCCCAGCACAATCAACCAGCCGTCTGCATCCGGACAAGCCGCAACGCCCGCCGCAATGCTGTCACCCATCCCGGTCGATTCAATCGAGACCACGTCACAGCCATAAGCCTGCGCCATGCGCATCGCCTGCGGCCGCGCTTCTGTGGTGACCAGCACCCGCTTGTCCAAGTCGGCCGGCAGATTCAGCAACACCTGCTCGATCACCGAGCGCACCGCGCCATCACGCCCGGTGCAATCGGCCAGCAGCTTGTCCTTGTCGGCACCGGCAACCTGACGAAAGCGGCTGCCCTCACCCGCTGCCAGCACAATCACTGCGATGGATCGACTCATGGCGCCTCCACAACTTTCTTCTGTTTCAACTCGACGCCGTTCTTGATCGCGACGATTTCCGCCAACAACGACAGAGCAATCTCCGCTGGCGAATGACTGCCAATGTGCAGACCGATCGGCCCGTGCAATCGCGCAATGGCTGCCTCTGACAAGCCTAGCTGAGCCAGATTGTCCCGGCGCTTCTGGCTGTTGACCCGCGAACCGAGTGCACCGACATAAAAGGCCGGCGAATCGAGCGCAGTGAGCAACGCCATATCATCCAGGCGGGGATCGTGGGTCAGCGCGACGATAGCCGTGCGCTCATCCGTTTGAATGCTCAGCACTGCGTCATCCGGCATGCCCGGGACAAAGCGACCGTGATGCTCTTCCCAACCGTAGACGAACTCGGTGCGCGGATCGCAGATCAGCACTTCGAAATCCAGCAACCGGGCCATGTCCGCCACGTAGCGTGACAGTTGTCCGGCGCCGATCAACAGCAGCCGCCAGCGTGGGCCATAAATGGCGCGCAAGGTCTTGCCATCGAATGCCAGCACATCGGATTTGCTCGCCGCCGATAACAAAACTTCACCGGTTTCGATGTTCAACTCGCGGGCAACAATCTCGTGCGCTTCACATCGCGCGAGCAATTCGGCGACCCACGCCGGATCAGCGACTCGTTCTTCGGTCAGGCGTAACGTGCCACCGCACGGCAAGCCGAACCGTGCGGCTTCTTCCCGGGTCACGCCGTAGGTAATCAGTTGCACCGGCGGGCCGTCGCTGGCGATGCGCCCGTCGTGCAAACGGGCGATCAAGTCATCCTCGACACAGCCGCCCGACACCGAACCGATCACCACGCCGTCCTCACGTAACGCCAACATCGCGCCGGGTGCCCGGGGCGCGGTGCCCCAGGTCTGCACCACACTGAACAGCACCACCCGCTGCCCGGCGCGGCGCCATTCGAGCACGCTGCGCAGGACGTTGAGATCGGCGCTGTCCATTACGCCTGCGCCTTCTGCCAGCCCTGCAACTGATAACGCACCGGCAAGTTACGGATGCGCTGGCCGGTGGCGGCGAAGATCGCATTGCACAGTGCCGGCGCAATTGGCGGCACGCCCGGCTCACCGACTCCGCCCAACGGCACGTCACCCGGCGGCGTCACCAGATGCACGGCAACTTCCTTCGGCGCCAGCGACATGCGCGCCACTTCGTACATATGGAAGTTGTCCTGCTGGACCTTACCGTCCTTGAAGCTGATTTCACCCAGCACCGCGTTGCCCAGGCCCATGACACAGGCGCCTTCGAACTGCGAGCGGATGCGCTCAGGGTTGATCTGCGGCCCGCAATCGACGGCGATGTCAGCCTTGTGCACGATCAGCGTGCCGTCGTCCTTGACCTCGACTTCGATCACCGCCGCCACATAGGTGACGAAGCTGTAATGCACCGCCAGGCCGAGGCCGCGCCCTTTCGGCAATTGGCGTCCCCAACCGGCAGCCTTGGCCGCGGTTTCCAGCACGGTGCGCATGCGTCCGGTGTCGATCGGGTAGCGCTCGGGGGATTCGCCATAGTTCCACTCCTCACTCAAGGTGCGCGGGTCGATCTGGCGATCCGCGCCGAGCAACTTGATCTGATATTGGAGCGGATCGACGCCGGCCTTGTGCGCCAATTCATCGACGAAACTCTGAATCGCAAAACCGTGAGGAATGTTCGACACCGAGCGATACCAGCCGACCCGGGTGTGCACCGTGGCTTCGGGGTTTTCCAGGCGCACGTTGGGAATCGCGTAAGCCATGTTGGTAAAGCCCATGCCCAGTTCGAACGCCGCTTCATGATTCATGCCCGGAGCGAACAGCGCAGTGATGCTCGGCGCCACCGTGCGATGCAGCCAGCCGGACGGCATACCGTCCTTGCCGACAGCAGCTTTCAAATACTCGGCGGACACCGTATGGAAATACGAGTTGTGGATGTCATCTTCGCGGGTCCATTGCACCCGCACGGCTTTACCGGGGAACTCCTTGGCAAGGATCGCCGCTTCGACAACGAAATCCGGCTTCGACTTGCGGCCGAAACCGCCACCGAGCAGCGTGACGTTGAAGGTGACATTGTCGAACGGCAGCCCGAGGCGCTCGGCGATGCGTTCGCGAGTTACCTGCGGCGCCTGACTCGGCGCCCACGCTTCACACACACCTTTGTCGTAGCGAGCGATGGCGACCATCGGCTCCATCGGTGCCTGCGCCAGATGCGGCAAATAATAAGAGGCTTCGAGACTGCTCGCTGCGCCGCTCAGGGCTTTGTCGATATCGCCAGTGTTGCGCACCACTTTGCCGGGTTTGCGCGCCGCTGCTTCCAGTTCCTTGCGGTAAGCGATCGAGTCATAACTGGCGTTGGGGCCGTCGTCCCACTCGATCTTCAACGCCTCGCGGCCCTTGATCGCCGCCCAGGTATTGCTGGCAATCACCGCCACGCCGCCCAGTGGCTGGAATTCCGAAGGCAGCGGACGGCTCTCGATCTGCATGACCTTCAGCACACCCGGAACCTTCAGCGCGGCGCTGTTATCCAGCGACTTGACCTTGCCGCCGTACACCGCCGGACGGGCGATGGTGGCGTAGAGCATGCCGTCGAAATGCACGTCGGCGCCGTACACCGCGCGCCCGTTGACGATGTCGGCACCGTCGATGGCTTTGGTGCCTTCCTTGCCGATGTAGCGAAACTCCGACGGTTGCTTGAGGCGCAGGCTGTCACGCGCCGGCACTGTCAGCGCACTGGCGGCAGCGGCAAGTTCACCGTAACCCAGCTCGCGACCGGATGGTTTGTGAATGACTTTGTGCAACTGCGCATGGCACTCGCCCACCGGCACCTGCCACTGCGCGGCGGCGGCTTGCTCCAGCATGGTCCGGGCCGCCGCGCCGCAACGGCGCATCGGTTCATACCAGTGACGCATGCTGCGCGAACCGTCAGTGTCCTGGTTGCCGAAACGTACCTCGTCACCCGGCGCCTGCACGACTTTGACCTTGGCCCAATCGGCGTCCAGTTCATCGGCAACCACCATGGTCAGGCTGGTGCGCACACCCTGGCCCATTTCCGAGCGGTTGCAGACAACGGTGACGGTGCCGTCTGCGGCAATGCTGACGTAAACCTTGGGATCGTCAATCCATCCGTTGGGCATGCCATCAGCGCCGAACTTCTTTGGCGCATCTTCAGCCAGTGCATCCTGCCAGCCCCAACTCGCGGCCAGTACCAACGCGCCAGTCGCGCCAACACCTTTGAGAAAACCGCGACGGCTGAGATTGCTCAGGGCGAAATCATTCGGCAAGCGGCTCATGCCTTGGCCTCCTTCAGGTGAGTGGAGGCCTGACGGATCGCAGTCTTGATCCGGTTGTAGGTGCCGCAACGGCAAATGTTGCCGACCATGGCCTCTTCAATCTGTTCGTCGCTCGGGTTCGGATTGGTTTTTAGCAACGCCGTGGCAGACATGATCTGCCCGCCCTGACAGAAACCGCACTGCGCCACAGCGCTGTCGAGCCAGGCTTGCTGCACCACTTGCCCGACCGGATCGGCGTGCAGATTGTCGATGGTGCTGACGTTTTGCCCGACCACCGAGCCGATCGGCGTGATGCAACTGCGCGCCGGCAGGCCGTCGATATGAATGGTGCAGGCACCGCACAGGCCCATGCCGCAGCCGAATTTGGTGCCGTTATAACCGGCGACATCACGAATAGCCCACAACAGCGGCATGTCTTCCGTGACATCGAGGGAATGGTCTTGACCGTTTAGTTTCAGGGTAATCATGGGCACGCCCGCATATTTTTAGTGGTTATGGGGTCGAGCAGAACTGGCGGTGGTTCACGCAGATCGACTCAGGCTAATGGGCCAATACACATCAGTGAAGCCGAACACTGAACCTGTGGCGAGGGAGCTTGCTCCCGCTGGACTGCGGAGCAGGCCCTTCTTGAAAGCGGGGCCGCTACGCGCCCCAGCGGGAGCAAGCTCCCTCGCCACAGGGTCATCGCTGACTGATATGTGGTTGGCACAGGCTCTCTTGTGCCGACGCGAACGTCTGCACCGGGCCTTTGGTGGAGCAAATGACGGTTATCGTTAGCTGGCTAAGTTAACCCACCGTTAACAAAAAAGCCCTGCACTTTTTATCAGTGCAGGGCTTTGGATACCGACCTGAAGCGTAGCCTCAATAGCGGTTCGGCTCCATTTCCAGCTCGACATTGAAACGTTCGGCAATATCTTTCTGGATGCGTTGCGCCAGATCGAGTAACTGCAGACCGGTCGCGGTGCCGTAGTTGACCAGCACCAGCGCCTGCAATTTATGCACGCCGGCATCGGCCTCGCGGAAACCTTTCCAGCCAGCGCGCTCGATCAGCCAGCCGGCGGCCAGTTTCATCTGCCCGTCCGCTTGCGCATACGCCACCAGATCCGGGTGTTGCGCCTTGATCTGCTCGACCAGCGCGGCCGACACCAGCGGATTCTTGAAGAAACTGCCGGCATTGCCGAGCACCGCCGGATCCGGCAGTTTTTCGCTGCGAATACTGCAGATCGCGCGGCTGACGTCGCTAGGCGTCGGGTGGTCAATGCCTTGCTCGGTCAGGCGCTGACGCACCGGGCCGTACTCCAGATGCAGATGGGCGACCCGATCAAGCTTGAAGCGCACCCGCAGGATCAGCCAACGCCCCGACTGCTGCTTGAACAGGCTGTCGCGGTAGGCGAAGTTGCATTCTTCCAGGCTGAAGTCGCGCAGCTCGCCGGTCTGGCGATCCAGCGCGGTCAGCCCGGCGAACACATCCTTGATCTCGACCCCGTAGGCGCCGATGTTCTGCATCGGCGCTGCACCCACGGTGCCGGGAATCAGGCTGAGGTTTTCCAGACCGGAAAAACCCTGCGCCAGCGTGTGCAGCACGAACGGGTGCCACGGCTCGCCGGCTTCAGCCTCGATCACCACGCGGTTGCCGTCGTCGCTGATCAACCGAATGCCTCGGGTCGCCATGCGCAGCACCAGTGCCGGGATGTCTGCGGTCAGCAGCAGGTTGCTGCCGCCGCCGATCACCAGCAACGGCAGGTCATGGGCAGTCGCATAGGCCAGCGCTTCGCGCACGTCGGCGTCGCTGTGGGCCTCGGCGAACAACTGCGCGCGAACGTCGACGCCGAAACTGTTGAACGGTTTCAGCGAAACCTGTGATTGAAGCTGCAAACTCATAACCGGCCCTTCACTTCGATCAACAGTTGGTCACACGCCGCCTCGATCAGGTCCAGCACCTGTTCGAAGCCCTGATCGCCGTCGTAGTACGGATCCGGCACTTCATCGACAACCCCGGCATAACGGCGCAGGAACAGGTCCAGCTCGGCCTTGCCGGTGGACGGTTGCAAGGCCTTGAGGTTGCGCAGGTTGCTGTTGTCCATGGCCAGAATCAGGTCGTAACTGGCGAAATCGGCGCGGCTGACCTGCTGCGCGCGTTGCGCCGACAGGTCATAACCACGCACTTTGGCTGCAGCCTGGCTGCGCTTGTCCGGCGGATTGCCGACATGCCAGTCACCAGTGCCGGCGGAGGCCACTTCGACCTGATCCGCCAGCCCCGCTTCGCGCAATTTGTGGCGCAACACACCTTCAGCGGTCGGCGAACGGCAGATGTTGCCCAGGCACACGAACAGAACGCGCATCAGGCCCCCAGCAGGCGACGAACGCGCTCGAGGTCTTCAACGGTGTCGACCCCGGTCGGCGGCGCGATCAACGCATCGGCGACATGAATCCGCACGCCATGCCACAAGGCACGCAGTTGTTCGAGGGATTCAGTGTTTTCCAGCCAGCACGGGCCCCAGCTCACGAAGTCCTGGAGGAACCCGGCGCGGTAGGCATAAATGCCGATGTGGCGACGATACGGCACGCCCTCCGGCAACTGCTCGCGGCTCTTGGCGAAGGCGTCACGCGCCCATGGCAGGGTTGCGCGGCTGAAGGTCAGCGCCAAACCGTTGAGGTCGCTGACGACCTTGACCACGTTCGGGTTGAACAGGGTCTCCACATCTTCGATCGGCTCGGCCAGGGTGGCCATACGCGCTTCGGTGTGGGCCGCGAGATTGGCCGCGACCTGATCGATTACGCTCGGCGGGATCAACGGCTCGTCACCCTGCACATTGACCACGATCGCGTCCGGCGCAAGGCCCAGTTTGGCGGCGACCTCAGCCAGACGATCGGTGCCGGAATTGTGGTCTTCACGGGTCAGCACCACTTCCGCGCCGAACGCCTTGCAGGCCTCGACGATGCGCGCATCGTCAGTTGCCACCACCACACGGCTGGCGCTGCTTTTGCTCGCCTGTTCCCAGACATGCTGGATCATCGGCTTGCCGGCGATATCCAGCAGCGGTTTGCCCGGCAGGCGGGTCGAGGCGTAACGCGACGGAATGACAACGGTGAAAGCAGTGGTCATTTATCCAGACGCTCGTCAGTGGTCAGGGTGCGCGCTTCGCTTTCGAGCATCACCGGGATACCGTCGCGAATCGGATAGGCCAGACCGGCACCCTTGCTGATCAGTTCGGTCTTGTCGGCGCTGAGCTTGAGCGGGCCTTTGCAGATCGGGCACGCGAGGATATCGAGCAATTTGGTGTCCATGAACATTCCCTGGATAAAGAGTTAAGGCAAAAGACGATCGGGCAACAGGCGCATCAATTGGGTGTCGAACCAGGCCACGAAGGCCGGTGACGGCACGGCATCGACCGCCAGATACCACCAGTCGTCTGCTGCGAAGGCACGGCACTTCACCGCGTCTTTTTCGGTCATCACCAACGGCAATGACGGTGTGAAATTCAAGGCCTGCACGCTGTATTCGGCGTGGTCGGCAAACGCATGGGGGACTGCGCGCCAGTCTAGCGCTTCGAGGGTATTGAAGAAACGTTGCGGATTGCCGATCCCGGCCACCGCGTGCACCGATTGACCGGGCGCAAAATGATCGAGCGGCTTGCGCTCGCCGCTGCGCAGATTGACCAGTGCGGTCGGTTGCAGGCGAAACGCGAAGCCATCGTCGCGGTCTGCCGTGGCACCGTTGAACAGCACGCCATCGACGCTTTGCAGGCGCTCGATCGGCTCGCGCAACGGACCGGCGGGCAGGCAGCGTTTGTTGCCCAGGCCCCGGGCGGCGTCGATCAGCACCAGCTCCAGATCCCGCGCCAGACGGTAATGCTGCATGCCGTCATCGGAGAGGATCAGGTCCAGCGGTTCACTGGCGAGCAAGGCTTTGACCGCTGCGCTGCGATCAGGGTCGATCATCAGCGGCACGCCGGTGCGCTGCACGATCAATAGCGGCTCGTCGCCGGCGAAGTCGGCGCTCTGCTCGGCGGTGACCCGCCACGGCAGTTGCGGCGGTTTGGCGCCGTAACCACGGCTGACTACACCAACCCGCAGGCCTGCGCATCGGCAATGCTCGATCAGCCACAAAATCATTGGCGTCTTGCCAGTGCCGCCAACGGTAATGTTGCCGACCACGATCAACGGCACCGGCGGTTTATAGATCTGGCCTTCGCCGTCAAGAAAACGCTGACGCTTGTTGACCACCACGCGGCGATAGAGCATTTCCAGCGGCCGCAGCAGCGTCAGGGCCGGATGCCCCTGATACCACGCGGCGAGCAAACGATCGGACAGGCTCATCAGGATTTGGGCGCCGCCTCGACCGTGGTCATGCGCAGATGGCTGAAACCGAGCTTGCCGGCCGCGTCCATGGCGGTGATCACCGATTGGTGTTGGGTCTTGCCATCAGCGCTGATCGACAACGGCATGTTGGTGTCACCGTTGGCTTCTTTCTGCATGGCTTCCATCAGCGTCGCCAGGTCGTTTTTCGGCAGAATCTTGTTGTTCACCGAAAACACGCCCTCGGCGCTGATCGCGACATCCAGTTGCTTGAGTTGTTGATCTTCGGCCGGCGATCCGCTGACCGATTCCGGCAGATCGACGCGCAGCTGAGTCTCGCGGGTGAAGGTGGTGGTCACCACAAAAAACAGCAACAGGATGAACACCACGTCGATCAGCGACGCGAGGTTGATGTCGATCGTTTCCCGGGGCTTGCGACGGAATTTCACGCTTTGTCCCCGGCCAGATCGACGTCACGGTCGCCCTGCACTACTTCGACCAGTTTGATCGCCTCCTGCTCCATGCCCACCACCAGCTCATCGATGCGGCGCTGCAGGAAGCGGTGGAAGAACACCGCCGGAATACCGACCATCAGGCCCGCCGCGGTGGTGATCAACGCCTTGGAAATACCGCCGGCCAGGACCGAGGCGTTGGTGGTCATGCCGGAACCGGTGAAGGCGCTGAAAATGTCGATCATGCCCAGTACCGTGCCCAGCAGGCCCAGCAACGGCGACATGGCAGCAATCGTGCCCAGCGCGTTGACGTAGCGTTCGAGCTCGTGAATCACCCGCGCCGCGGCTTCTTCGATGCATTCCTTCATGATCTCGCGACCATGCTTGGAGTTGGCCAGGCCCGCGGCGAGAATTTCACCCAGCGGCGAGTTGGCGCGCAATTCCTTGAGCTTTTCTTTATTGAGCTGCTTGTCCTTGATCCAGACCCAGACCTGGCCCAGCAGATGCTCGGGGGTGACGCGGCTGGCGCGCAGGGTCCACAGGCGCTCGGCGACAATCGCCATGGCCGCGATGGAACTCAGAATGATCGGCAACATCATCCAGCCGCCGGATTTGACCAATTCCCACACAGTGACAGTCCCCTCGAAAAAGTGCGCCACTTTACCATACCGGTTCGCGATTAAGACCCGCTGCCCCGACGACCTGATGCCGCATTCGGCGATCCTGCGATCAATGGTGTTTCAACGCCAGAAGCGCCGCTGTTGACGCATCAGCAACGGCGCCTGAAAGCTGCCCAGACGCAGCTGAATGGCGCCGTGCTGCGCGCTGTCGTAGATGCGCAGCCCTTGCTGGCGGTAACGCGCGAGCACCAGCGGGTGCGGATGACCAAAGGAATTGCCCTGCCCCCGGGAGATCAGCACCGAATGCGGGCGTAATGCCCGAAGCAAAGCCATCGAAGAGGAACTGCGGCTGCCGTGGTGCGGCGCTTGTAGCCAGTGCGTCGGCACTGCCAACGGACTCTCCAGCAACACCCGTTCGGCAGCCGTGTCGATATCGCCGGTCAGCAACAGACGCTCGCCATTGGCCTCGATCTGCAACACACAAGAGCGCTGATTGCTGTCATGGGCCGCCGCCCATTGCCAAAGCTGAAAACTGACGCCGTCCCACTGCCATTGGCGCCCGCTTTCACAGGCTTCGGCGCGCAGTATGGCGGGCAACCCTGGCGGATCGCCGCTGATCACTCGCGTCACTCTCAGGCCCCGCGATACTGCCAGCGCACCACCGGCATGGTCGGCGTCGGCATGACTGAGCAGCATCAGATCGATGCGGTTGACCCCAAGTTTGTGCAGTGCCGGCAGCACCACCCGCTCCCCCAGATCGAAATCGCCGAAGCGTGGACCGGCGTCGTAGAGCAATGTGTGATGACGCGTGCGGATCAAAACCGCCAGGCCCTGACCGACATCGAGCTGCCAGATATCCGCCAGACCCTCTGCCACCCGTTCGCGAGGCGGCGCCAACAGAATCAACAGCAACGGCCAGCCCAACGGTCGTAATGGCACGCCGCGCGGCAACAGCAACAACAAGGCGCCGAGACTGCCAATCAACAAGGCCCACCACGGCAGCGAGGGCGAGATCCACGCCGGCCACACCCCGGCGATCAGCGACAAGCCGCGAAACAGCCAGTCGATCAAACCACCGGCCAGCCACAACAAGCCTGCACCCACGTAAGGCACCGGCAACAACAGCGTGCCGAGCAGTGCCGGTGGCAGCACCAGCAGACTGACCCACGGCACCGCCAGCAGATTCGCCAATGGCCCGCTGAGGCTGATCGGCAGGTTCAGCGCCAGCAACACCGGGCACAGGCCCAGCGCAATCAGCCATTGCGCCCGGGTCCAGGTCTGCCACCATTTCCACGCACCGAGTCGCCCGCCGAAGGTGAAAATCAAAATCCCCACCGCGGCGAACGACAGCCACAAACCCGGACGCAAACTGGCTAACGGGTCGAGCAACAGCAACGCATCGAATGCCAGCAACAGCGGCCACCACGCGCCGAGATGGCGAAAGCGCAGGCGCCACAGCAACACCAGCCCGACCATCACGCAGGCCCGTTGCACTGGCACATCAAACCCGGCGAGCAAGCCGTAACCGAGCGCCGCGGCGAACGCCAGCCCGCAGGCCCATGGCAGCCAGGGCCAACGCAGCGGCCACAGCCCAAAACGTGCCAGTCCGGCGACCAGTAGATAGATGACCGCCGCCAACATCCCGATGTGTTGGCCGGAAATCACCAGCAGATGCACGGTGCCGGTGTCCTGCAGGATCTGCCAATCCTCGCGGCTGAGACCGGAGCCGTCGCCGAGCACTAGCGCCGCCAATGCACCGCCCCGGCCTTGCGCGTCCACTTCAAGCAAGCGCTGCCGAATGCTGTCGCGCCATGCCCAATTTGCCTCGGCCAGGCGCTGACCATCCTTGATCGTGCCGGTCGCACCGATGCGTTGCGCCAGCAGCCAGGCTTCGTAATCGAAGGCCTCGGGATTGAGCAAACCACCGGGGCGCCTGAGCTTTACCGCCAGGCGCCAGCGTTCGCCGCTGTTGAGCGGCGGCCCGGCGTACCATGCCAGACGCATCAATGACGGCAATTTTTCGTGTCGCGAGCGGGCATCGGCCAATTCGAACCGCACCACTCCCTCGCTGGTTTGCGGCAAACCGACCACCCGCCCCTCAACCCAACGGGTTTCGCCATCAAGCGCTGCGGGCAGGCGATCATTCAATGCCCACTGCGCACTGACGCACGCCCAAGTGAAACCGAACAGCAGAAACGCCAGGGGATAGCTGCGAAACGGCAGCAACATCAGCCCCACCAGCGGCAACAACATCATCAACCCGACCGGCGGTAACACCGGCAAAAAAACCGGAACCAGCAGACCGACTGCCAGCGCCATCATCCCTGTGCGCATAAGCCCGTCCTTGAGAGTTCCTGCATTAGGCGTAGCTGGTAGGAAGCCTGCTCGTCGTCAACAATTGTCACAAAGTCTGAATGGGCGCTTCGTAGAATCCAGACATACTTGCCGCCTTAACCGACCGAGAAGCCCTATGCCCCGGCGCTTATTCAAACGTTACATGCCCGACCCGACGAGCATCAGGGAACACAAATCCTTACGCTTTCTCGGCAAGTTGCTGCATGACCCGAACCTCTGGCACCTCAATCGTCACTCGGTGGCCCGGGCGATGGCCGTCGGGCTGTTCGCCGCATTCCTGCCGATTCCGGCGCAGATGCTGGTGGCGGCGGCACTGGCAGTTAGCGTGCGCGGCAACATGCCGATTGCCGTGAGCCTGGTGTGGCTGACCAACCCGATCACCATGCCGGCGGTGTTTTTCTGCACGTACCAGACCGGGGCCTGGCTGATGAATGTGCCCGCCCGCACCCTGCCCGACTCGTTGACCTGGGAATGGATCAGCGGAGAGTTGTCGACCATGTGGCAGCCGTTTCTGCTGGGATCGGTGGTATGCGGGCTGCTACTCGGCATCATCGCCTACTTCACGGTGATGCTGTATTGGCGCTGGTGGGTGGCGCGGCAATGGGCGCGGCGCAAGAAAAGCCGCATGCGCTGAATGCAAAACGGCCTCCGCAGTGGGAGGCCGTTTAGTTTTGTGTTGTCTGCATTCGCGAGCAAGCTCGCTCCCACATTGGATCAGGTGCGCATCCCGCGCCCACTCACCAGCAACCGCGCACAACCGAGGTACAACACCACCGTCGCCACCAGCATGAAGGTGATCGCGATACCGATGCGGATATCCGACACCCCGAGAATGCCGTAACGGAAGGCGTTGACCATGTGCAGCACCGGGTTGGCCAGCGACACGGTCTGCCAGAACGGCGGCAGCAAGGTGATCGAGTAGAACACGCCACCGAGGTAGGTCAGCGGCGTCAGCACAAACGTCGGGATGATCGAAATATCATCGAAGTTGCGGGCAAACACCGCGTTGATGAAGCCGAGCAGCGAGAAGATTGTCGCGGTCAGCACCACCACCAGGATGGTCACGCCGAGGTGATGCACCTGCAGATGGGTGAAGAACAGCGACAGAATGGTCACGATGACCCCAACCATCAGGCCACGCAACACGCCGCCGATGGTAAAGCCGATCAGAATCGTGTGCGGCGACACCGGCGAGACCATCAGTTCCTCGATGGAGCGCTGGAACTTGCTGCCGAAGAAACTCGAGACCACGTTGCCGTAGGAGTTGGTGATCACCGACATCATGATCAGCCCCGGCACGATGTACTCCATGTAGGTGAAGCCACCCATGTCGCCGATCTGCCGCCCGATCAGATTACCGAAGATCACGAAATACAGAACCATGGTGATCGCCGGTGGCAGCAGGGTCTGCGGCCAGATCCGCGTGAAGCGTTTGACCTCGCGATAAACGATGGTCTGGAGGGCGACAAGGTTGGGGCGGAACTCGGAACTCATACCGCCACCTTCGATAGATTTTTCTCCACCAGGGACACGAACAGCTCCTCAAGGCGATTGGTTTTGTTACGCAGGCTCAGCACTTCGATGTTCTGCTGCGCCAATTGAGTAAACAGCGCGGTGATGCCCATGGATTTATCGACCTGGACCTCCAGGGTATGGCCGTCGAGCAACCGGGCGGGATAGCCAATCAATTGCGGCGCGGCGTGCAAGTCGTTTTTCAGGTCGAGCAGGAAGGTCTCGACGTGCAATTGGCCCAGCAGCTGTTTCATGCTGGTGTTCTCGACGATGGTGCCGTGGTCGATGATGCCGATGTTGCGGCACAGCTGCTCAGCCTCTTCCAGATAGTGCGTGGTGAGGATGATGGTGATGCCTTTCTGGTTCAGTTCGGTGAGGAACGTCCACATCGAGCGACGCAGTTCGATGTCGACGCCAGCGGTCGGCTCATCGAGGATCAGCAGGCGCGGCTCATGCACCAGTGCGCGGGCAATCATCAGACGCCGTTTCATGCCGCCGGACAGCGAACGCGACGGCACATCGCGCTTGTCCCACAGGCCGAGCTGGGTCAGGTACTGCTCGGCGCGTTCCTTGGCGATCTTCGCCGGGATGCCGTAGTAACCGGCCTGAGTCACGACGATGTCGAAGGTCTTTTCGAATTGGTTGAAATTGAATTCCTGGGGCACCACACCGATCGAGCGCTTGAGCGCGGCGGGATTTTTGTCCAGGTCATGACCGAAGATATTCACCGTGCCGCTGGTCTTGTTGACCAGGGTCGAGAGAATGCCGATGGTCGTGGATTTGCCGGCGCCGTTGGGGCCGAGCAAGGCGAAAAAGTCACCTTCGGCGACGTCCAGATCGATACCACTCAAGGCCTGGAACCCGTTGCCGTAGGTTTTGGTTAGCTGCCGGATGGACAGAGCGGAACTCATATCGGATTTACGCACCAAGAAGGGAAGAAAAGGAAAGATTGGGCCGGGCGGCGAACAAAACAACCACGGCGCATGAGCGCAATGGTGCTTGCCGCCGCCACACAAGTACAGTCAAGAGTGTCGATAGTTATTATCAAGTCAACGCGGTCATGACCGCTTTCTGATAAGCCGGACGCTGCTTCAACCGTGCATACCACGCTTCCAGATGCGGCTGCGCGGCACGCTCGATGGGCATCTCGAACCAGGCATAAATGAAACTGCCCAGCGGAATATCGCCCATGCCGATTTCGCTGCCGGACAGGTATGGCTGGCTGGCGAGGGCCTGATCGGCCATGGCCAGCAGCGCCGTGCACTCCTTGATCGCGGCGTTGATTGCAGGCCAGTCCTGCTTGTCCGCCGGAGTACGCAGCACGCCCCAGAACACCGTGCGGAACGGTCCGGCAAAACTTGAGGTGGTCCAGTCCATCCACTTGTCAGCAATGGCCCGGGCTTGCGGGTCTGCCGGGTACCAGGCGCTGTTCGGTGCATGCTTGGCCAGCAAGTAACGCACGATGGCATTCGATTCCCACAGCACGAAGCCGTCATCTTCGATCACCGGTACCCGGCCGTTCGGGTTCATCGCCCGGTATTCAGGCGTGTCGACCACACCGAAAGCGCCACCGGCGTCAATCGCCTCGTAGGCCAGGCCCAGCTCCTCGGCGGCCCACAATGGCTTCCTGACATTCGATGAGTTTTTCCGTCCCCAGATCTTCAGCATGACCGCCTCTTTTCCAATGCGTGGGCAGGCAGCATACGCCGGATCAGACCCGGCTCAAATCACTCTGCATATCACCCAAGACCTTCGCCTGATGTTCGCCGAACAGATGCGGGTAGCACTTTTCCAGGTGCTTGAAGAAGAACTTTTCCGGCACATCGGCGAACTGGCCGTGATCGACCAGATACTCCATCAACAGCGCGCCGTCACGGTTGTACGGATGGAAAACGCTGTCATTGATCCCGTCAAACTCCAACGGTGCGACGTTGAACAGCTCGCAGAGTTGCTGGTTGAAGGCCGGCGTGGCCTTGACCCAGCGCTCGTTGAGGAACAGTTCGGTGTAGCCGTGCATGGCGAACACATCACTGCGCAGCAATTCCAGCAGACGCGGCGTCGACAGGTGATTCCTCACGTCGGCCAGACCGATGCGCGCTGGAATGCCGCAATGCCGCGCGCACCCGGCCAGCAGCGTGGCCTTGGGCACGCAATAGCTTTCCGCCCTCGCCAAGGCAAAGCTGCCACGCAGGGTTTGCGGGTCACGGCTGAAGGTATACGGGTTGTAGCGCACCGCCTCACGCACCGCGTAATAGAGACTGATCACCTGCGCGAGCGGGTCGCGGCTGGCACCACGCTGTTGTTCGGCGAACTCCACCACCGCCGGGTGGTCACTATCGATGAAGCGGCCGGGACTCAGATACTCGCGCATGACGATGTTCTCCTGGGTGAACCCCGAGTCTAGCGACAGCTCAAGCACAGAGATAACGACGTTTCGGCCAAACATGCACGCGAAGACGCGGGAACGGCGAACGATTTCCCACGGGTGTTGCCCACCGAACCTACGAAAACCATCCGGGGTTTCCCACGAGTTCAATCACCATGTTCTGACCACCCCGTTTTACAGATGCCGTCTAAGCTCTGGAGGGTCGGTTGGCCTTGGTTCACGGAGGATTACATATGCTGTTGTTGTGGATACTGGTTCTGATCGTCGGTGTGGCGTACCTCGCCCACCGCCGCATCGCCCCCCTGCCCGCGTTGGGTATCGTCGCCGTATACCTGCTGGCGATGGGCATTTTCAGCCATGCCCCGGGCTGGTTTTTGCTGGTTTTGTGGGTGGTGCTCGCGGTGGTTGCCGCGCCGTTGCTGCTGCCTGACCTGCGCCGCAAACATTTCACCGCGCCGCTGTTCAACTGGTTCCAGAAAACCCTGCCGCCGATGTCGCAGACCGAACGCGATGCGATCGATGCCGGCACCGTGTGGTGGGATGGTGAGCTGTTCAGCGGTCGTCCGGACTGGGACAAGTTGTTGTCCTACCCGAAAGTGCAACTGACCGAAGAGGAACAGGCCTTTATCGACGGCCCCACTGAAGAACTCTGCGCAATGGTCACTGACTGGCAGATCGGCCAGTCGATGGACCTGCCGCCAGAAGCCTGGAGGCACATCAAGGAACACGGCTTCTTCGCCCTGATCATTCCCAAGGAATTCGGCGGCAAGGGTTTTTCCGCCTACGCCCACTCGCAAGTGGCGATGAAACTCGCGACCCGCAGCGGCGACCTCGCCTCCACCGTGATGGTGCCCAACTCCCTCGGCCCGGCCGAACTGCTGCTGCATTACGGCACCGACGAACAACGCAATCACTACCTGCCGCGGCTGGCCCGTGGCGACGACATTCCGTGCTTCGCCCTCACCGGTCCGCTGGCCGGCTCCGATGCTGGCGCCATGCCGGACACCGGGGTCATCTGCAAAGGTGAATGGGAAGGCCAGGAAGTCATCGGCCTGCGCCTGAACTGGGAAAAACGCTACATCACCCTCGGCCCGGTCGCGACCTTGCTCGGTCTGGCCTTCAAAGCCTATGACCCGGAGCATCTGCTGGGCGACAAGGAAGATCTCGGTATCAGTCTGGCGCTGATTCCCACCGATACACCGGGTGTGGAGATCGGCCGTCGTCACCTGCCACTGGGTGCCGCATTCATGAACGGCCCGAACTCGGGCAAAGACGTGTTCATCCCGCTGGACTACCTCATCGGCGGCCAGGAAATGCTCGGCAAGGGCTGGATGATGCTGATGAACTGCCTGTCGGTCGGGCGTTCGATTTCGCTGCCGGCAGTCGGCACCGGCGCGGCCAAGTTCACCAGTCTGGTGACCGGGCAATACGCGCAGATTCGTGAACAGTTCAACGTCCCGCTGTCGGCCTTCGAAGGCATTCAGGAAGCCATGGCGCGCATCGGCGGCAACGCCTGGATGATGGACGCGGCGCGCATGCTCACCGCGAACGCGGTGGATCTGGGCGAGAAACCGTCGGTGCTGTCGGCGATCCTCAAGTATCACCTGACCGAACGCGGCCGCGAATGCATCACCCACGCGATGGATGTGCACGGCGGCAAGGCGATCATCATGGGTCCGAACAACTACCTCGGACGCAGCTGGAACGGCGCGCCGATCTTCATCACCGTGGAAGGCGCGAACATTCTCTCGCGCAACCTGATGATCTTCGGTCAGGGCGCCATTCGTTGCCATCCGTTCGTCCTCAAGGAAATGGCCCTCGCCGGCCGCGAGGACAAGGACCAGGCACTGAAAGAATTCGATGGTCTGCTGCTCAAGCACATCGGTTTTGCCGTCGGCAACGCCGCCAGTACGCTGGTGCTGAACCTGGGCTTCGGCCACTTCGAACATGCTCCCGGGGACAGGATCAGTCAGGGCTACTTCCGCGCACTCAACCGTCAGGCAGCGGCTTTCGCCATGCTGGCGGACTTCAGCATGATGCTGCTGGGCGGTGAACTGAAACGCCGCGAACGCCTGTCGGCGCGTCTCGGCGATGTGCTGAGCAACCTGTATCTGGCCTCCGCCGCGCTCAAGCGTTATCACGACCTGGATTCGCCGGCACATATGGAGCCGTTGTTCCGCTGGGCCATGGAAGAGAGCCTCGGCCAGTCGGAACGGGCGCTGGATGAGCTGCTGAGCAACTTCCCGAACAAAGTGTTTGGCTGCATGCTGCGAGTGATCGTGTTCCCGTTCGGCCGTCGCCACAAAGGCCCGTCGGACAAGCTCGGCGCCGAAGTGGCAGCGGTGATCGGTCGTGCCAAAGGCGATCCGACGCTTGAAGAACTGCTCGCCGGTTGCTATCGCCCGCAGTCCGCCGACGATGCCGTCGGTGCCCTGCAACACGCCAGCGATCTGCTGAATGCCGCCCAACCGCTGCACAAGAAACTGCACACCTCGCTCAAGAGCGGTCAGGTCAAACCGGTCGCTGGCGAACACGCCATCGACGCTGCACTGGAGGCTGGGGTGTTGCAACCGCAGGAAGCACAGACCCTGCGCGATGCCGAAGCGGCACGGCGCAAGGTGATCGACGTCGATGATTTCGACAAGGAAGAGCTGAAGCAGGCTGAGGGCAAAGTCCGCTGATGCTGACGACCGTGTAGCTGTTTATTTGTGAAAAACGGGTGCGAGAGCTTTATACTCCTGCGCCCGTTTTGCTCTTGAGGACTTATCTCGTGTCCAACGTCGTTGCCGATCATCTGGTTTTGCTCGACCACCTGCGCAGTATCCTGGTCGCCGTAGGTGAGGCCGAACAGGTTCCCGAAGAAAGCCATGCCTTGTTCCTGGAGCGCTTTGACGAACTGCTGGCGTCCCTGCCGATCGATCCGATCGAAAGCCAGTACCTGGGCCAGGACATCCTGACCCAAGTGATTACCCGTTACCCGCAAATAGCCCACCTGATTCCACGGGATCTGCTGTGGTTCTTCGCCGGTGACTGCCTGCACTACCTGTCCGATGAAGAAATCGATCTGTATCAGGCACTGGAAGAACGTCGCTACGAAGCCGAACAAAACGACGAACCGTTCGACTGGAATCAGGAAAAGCAGCTGCTGGCGATGTCGGCCCAGGACAGCAAGCACTGATTTAATGGTTTGAAGATCAAAAGATCGCAGCCTTCGGCAGCTCCTACAGGAATCACATGTATTCCCTGTAGGAGCTGCCGCAGGCTGCGATCTTTTGCTTTTAAAGCAGCCCCTCGCTCTCCGGCAATTCATACGCCAGCGCCAGATTATTCGGCGCCCCCGCCTTCCCCGGCTTGCTCAACGTCGGCTCCTTCTCCAGACACTCCACCAGATAATCGATGAATACCCGCAGCTTCGGCGGCAGGTAGCGCGTGGGCGAATGCAGCAACCACAGACCACCGTGGTAAGAAGCGAGGAACGTCCACTCCGGCAACACCTGCACAATCAGCTTCTGCTCCAGCGCATAACGCGCGGTGAAATACGGCAAGCTGCCAATACCAATGTGCTGCAACACTGCCCCGAGCCGCACCCCGGTATGGTTGGCGGCATAACGGCCACGCACGCCGACGGTCACCGCTTTGCTGCCCTTCTTGAATTTCCAGCGCGCATCGCTCGGGGTTTCCCCCAGATAGATGCAACTGTGATTGAGCAGATCGTGCGGGTGAGTCGGCGTGCCGTGTTCGGCCAGGTATTGCGGGGTGGCGCAGAGCAAATGGTCGATGGTCAGCAACTGCCGTCCGACCAGCCCGGCCGGCGGTCGATCAGTGATGCGAATCGCCAGGTCGACATGATCGTCGATCAGGTCAACCTGACGATCCTCCAGCAGCAACTCGACATCGACTTTCGGATAACGCCGCAAAAACTCGGGCATGTGCGGATGAATCACGAAACGCCCGACCGCTTTTGGCACGCTGACCCGCACCAGCCCTTCCGCCTCATGGGTGAACTGCCCGCTGATTTCCATCACCGATTTGGCGGCGCTGACCATCTCCTGGCAGCGCTTGAACACTTCCTCGCCCCCGTCACTCAGACGCAGTTTGCGCGTAGTGCGCTGCAGCAAACGCGTAGCCAGGGCCTTTTCCAGCCGGGAAATGCTGCGACTGATCGCCGACGGCGACGAGCCTAGCTGGCGGGCTGCCTCGGAAAAACTGCCGGTTTCCACGACCTTGACGAAGATCGCCATTTCACCGAGCAGTGGCAGCGGAAGATTGATGCTCACAGCGCACAAGTCCTTTGATGTTTGAACGGATTATCACGTTATTGCACGATTCATATAATAAAAAAAGACACTTTAATAAGGGCATGGAATATGACGCTTCGCCTCTTTTTCCATAGTGATGACCTCAAGGCTAATGTGGAAGTCCTCGACTGCACGCCCCACGAGAACGAATTTGCCGTGGTGCTGCGCGCCACGCTGTTTCATCCGCAAGGCGGTGGTCAGCCTTGTGACACCGGCATGATCGGCGAAAGCCAGGTGCTACGCGTGGTGCAGGAACCTGACCGGATCGTGCATTACGTCGATCGTCCGGTAAAACCCGGCATGACCTGTATTCAGGTGGATGAACAACGTCGCCGCTACAACACCCGCATGCATTCGGCCGGGCACTTGATCGGACATTTCGTGCAGGCCATGGGCTGGACGCCGATCAAGGCGCACCACTGGCCGGACGAGGGCCGGGTGCAATTCAAGCCGGGCGATGCCGCCCAGGAAGTCGATGCGCGAACCGTTCAACACGGTATCAGTCAGTGGATCGAACACGATCTGCCGCGCCTGACCTCGCTGCGCGAAGGCGCGCGGGAAATCGGCTTCGGCGAGCTGCCGGCCTACGGCTGCGGTGGCACCCATGTACGCAGCCTGAAGGATTTGGGCACAGTCACGATCGCCTCGCTTTCGCAGAAGAAAGGCACGTTATCCGTCCACTACAGCGTGGATTAAGCATCTCGGGCGCTGCTCCGCGCAGCGCCTGACGCCGGGGGGAACCGCATTCGCAGGTTCCGTTGACTATCGATAGATGGACCTAAAAAACAATGATGCTAGACGTCGAGCGTCTCGATGAGACGTGCATAAAAAAACTGGCCAACGAAGAAGTCCTCGCCATCCGCGTCAGAGGCTTCTTGCCCGAGCCGCTGGCGATCGAGATTGGCGACAAGATTCTTGCTCCGGGCTTCGAGGGTTACATCAACGCGCCGAGCATCGGCCGCATCGGCATGGCGTTTTACGAGGCGGAAAACCAGCCGCTGCTGATCGAGGACTATTTCGAACGCGCCACCCGCAACATCGCCGAATTGCGCGAGCGCTGTGCGCCCTACTCCTCGCCGGTCGACACCCTGCGCTGCATGCTCGACGAGTCATGGCCGGCCGGCGCGCATCTGGAAAACCTCTACGGGCGCAAGATGTATGTCGGCCTGTCGCGGGTGGTCAAACCCGGCGTGTGCTTCCTTGCCCACCACGATATTTTCGCCAAGGACGCCCCGGACAGCTTTCAGGCCCGCAGCCTGGAGGCGCAGTTCGCCTGCAACGTGTACCTGAACATGCCGACCGAGGGCGGCGCTCTGCAGATGTGGGACGACGACATCACCCCGGATCAGTTCGACCAGATGCGTGGCGACAGTTACGGCATCGACCCCGCGCTGCTCGGCCCACCGGCCCTGGAAGTGCGGCCGGAGCCGGGCGATTTCATCATGTTCAATTCGCGCTGCATGCACTCGGTGACCCCGGGCGTGGCGGATCCGCGACTGAGCCTTTCGTTCTTTGTCGGCTATCGCGGCAATGCTTCACCCCTGACCTTCTGGAGCTGAAATGTTATCGAACTACCTGGGCGAGTTTCTGGCGCTGGCCACCATTCACTTTCTGGCCGTGGTCGCTCCCGGCCCGGATTTCGCCGTGACCATCCGCCAAAGCGTGCGCTTCGGCCGACTGGTGGGCATCTGCACCGCGCTGGGCATCGGCGCCGGCATTTCCGTGCACGTTCTCTACACCTTGCTCGGCGTTGGCGCCCTGATGCACACCACGCCGTGGTTGCTGACGGTGGCCAAGGTGATCGGTGGCGCGTACATCTTTTACCTCGGCATCAGCCTGATCCGCAGTAAACCGAAGACCACGCTTGAGGGCGAAAAAAACCTCGACGAGCCGCTGGTCGAGCAGTCGCTGTTCAAGGCGTTCAGCACCGGTTTTCTGACCAATGCCACCAATCCCAAGGCCACGCTGTTCTTCCTGGCAATCTTCACCACGATCATCAGCGCCAGCACGCCGCTGAATATCCAGGCGCTGTATGGGGTGTGGATGTGCTTCGTCAATGCGCTGTGGTTCGTGATCGTCGCGCTGTTTTTCTCCAGCAGCCGGGTACGCAACCTGTTCATGCGCATGGGCCATTGGTTCGAGCGCAGCATGGGCGTGATCCTGATTTTGTTCGCCGGCAGGCTGGTGCTGTCGATGTAAAAACGACACCCAAAGACAAGGCCCGGTCAGTTGCACACTGCTCGGGCCTTTTTCGTTTCTGCGCCGCTTTTGCATTTCTGTGCGACGGATCCCACTTCAGGGACTCCCCTTCAACACCTTCGCGGTGTTAGTTTGGAAAAGATTTGTTTCAACTTTCAAACACTTCCACTCAACTGCCTGCAAAGGAATGCCCACCGCAATGAATTTTTCTCTCAAGCGCCTGGCCGCTACCAGCCTGATCCTGGCCAGCTTTTCTGCGTTCACCCTGCCCGCGCAGGCCAACATCACTCCACAGCAAAGCGCGGCCATTCTCAAGAGCTTCGATGAGGCGAGCGTCACCGACTTCCGCCAGTTTTTGGGTGCCGTAGGCAAGAGCGACCTGGGTAAAACCGATAAGCTCGGCCCGGCGATCAACGCCTTTCTCGACAACAAGACCCCGAGCGCTGAACAGCAGAACGAGATCTACCGCCTGCTGGGCATCTACACCCGCGTGAAGTACGGCAAGGCCGCGCTGGAAACCCTGCGCGAACTGGTGGAAATCCCGACCTTCCAGAAAGAAGGCGTGGCCCAGCACGACAATCCGGAGTTCATCAAGATCGCCGAAAAGATCAAGAACCTCGCCGAATCGTTCAACCTGAAGTTCCGCAACGTCGACAACCGCGTTTATGAAATCTCCCTCGAAGGCAGCGGCGACGAAGTCGTGGGCATCCACGCGCATGCCGACGTGGTTCCTGTCACCCCGGAAAACTGGGTGCTGAAAGACGGCACCAAACTCGATCCGTTCAAAGTCACGCTGATCGGCGATCGCATGTACGGTCGCGGCACCGAAGACGACAAGAACGGCATCGTCGTCGCGATGTACGCGATGAAAGTGATCAAGGAAGAAAAGCTGCCGCTGGCACGCAATTTCAAACTGCTGGTGGACACCACCGAAGAAACCACCGGCGACGCGATCCCGTACTACTTCGAACACAACCCGACGCCGAACTACAACATGGCGCTGGACGGTGGCTACCCGGTGGTCATCGCCGAGAAAGGCTACGGCACGGTCATGGCCAGTTTCCCGCTGCGCAAGGCTGAAGGCAACGGCGCAGAAATCATCTCGATGACCGGCGGCCTGGCAACCAACCAGATTCCATCGGTTTCGGTTGCGACACTCGTCACCGACAAGCCTGAGCAATTGGCCGCGAGTCTGCAGAAAGCCGGCAGCGAATACGCGAAAAAACACGGTGGTGACTTCGAAGTCGCGGCCAAGGTTGACGGCAAAGACGTCAAGCTGAGCGTCACCGGCGTGTCAGCGCACTCCTCCGAACCCGAGTCCGGCGTCAACCCGGTCGCGCGGATGCTCGACTTCATCAACAGCCTCGACGGCAAGGTAGCGCTCAAGCACAACCAGATCACCGACGCGGCGCGCTATGCGTCGACCAACTGGGGTCTGGATTACCTGGGCAAAAAACTCGGCGTCGGCTTCTCCGATTCGTTCATGGGTCCGCTGACCACTTCGCTGACCTACGTCGGCGTGGACGACAAAGCCTTCAAACTGGCAGTCAACCTGCGCGTGCCCAAGGGCAAATCGCCAGAAGTGTTGAAGAAAGAAATCGCTGACAAGCTCGCGGCCTGGAGCAAGAAAAACCATGTTGCCGTGGACTTCACTTACTCGATCGCCGAACCGATGTACCGCAATCCGGAAGGCGAATGGGTCAAGGCACTGCTGGCGGTGGCCACTGAAAACCTCGGCATGAAGCATGAGTTCGGTACGTCTGCCGGCGCGACATCAGTGCATGAACTGCCGAACGGTGTGCAATTCGGCCTGGCCCGGCCTGAAGTCAAATACACCGGTCACACAGACGGTGAGTTCAAGACGGTTGACCAGTTCCTGCTGGATCTGCAGATCGTCACTGAGATGATGGGCCGTGTCGGCCAGCTACCGAAGCTCTGATAAGGCATGGGCCCGTGATTCAGCGGGCCTGACGTGAAAACAAAAAAGGACCCGAAGGTCCTTTTTTGTTGCGTGCAAAACGCTGCACAAACAAAAACGCCGATCATCACTGATCGGCGTTTTTGTGAAATTGGAGCGGGAAACGAGACTCGAACTCGCGACCCCGACCTTGGCAAGGTCGTGCTCTACCAACTGAGCTATTCCCGCAATGGCGTCCCCTAGGGGACTCGAACCCCTGTTACCGCCGTGAAAGGGCGGTGTCCTAGGCCACTAGACGAAGGGGACAGGCTACAACTTTCACTAATAAAAACGCCGCTCACTGAGCGGCGCTTTTAGAATTTGGAGCGGGAAACGAGACTCGAACTCGCGACCCCGACCTTGGCAAGGTCGTGCTCTACCAACTGAGCTATTCCCGCAAATGGCGTCCCCTAGGGGACTCGAACCCCTGTTACCGCCGTGAAAGGGCGGTGTCCTAGGCCACTAGACGAAGGGGACACGCTACCCGGAACACATGGTGTGTGTTTCGGTGTCCAGACCCGCATCCGAAGACATGGTTCTGGTTTCACTCAGCCCCGCCCGAAAGCAGTGCTGTTTAAAATTGGAGCGGGAAACGAGACTCGAACTCGCGACCCCGACCTTGGCAAGGTCGTGCTCTACCAACTGAGCTATTCCCGCATTGGCGTCCCCTAGGGGACTCGAACCCCTGTTACCGCCGTGAAAGGGCGGTGTCCTAGGCCACTAGACGAAGGGGACACGCTACAACATTCACTCCCTGCCGCGTTTCGCTGTGTGCTTTACGCTGCAAGTGGCGCGCATTCTATGGATGGTTTGAGGGGTCGTCAACCCCCGAATATAAATTTATTTAAATCAATGACTTCGACCTGCTTTACCGGAGCATTCGGGCTTTTCCGTCGCCCGACGATTGACGCCTATATTCCGCCACTCGCCAAGGCGTTATAGTCCGCAACACAATGATGGCAATCTGCGCACCTTGCGCCAGCATTCATATAAGCAGTACGCAGCCGATATAAACAGAAGTTGCTGAATCAACTCGTCGAGCGGCGCTGGGCGCCTGAATGTCCAGCCACTACACTCGCATGCGAACCCTATAAAGAGGTCTTACCGGTGACACCACTCATGATCACCCTGCTAGTCATAGCCGGGATCGCAATTCTGATCGCCATTGGCTACATGAACCATGTGGTGGAAAACAACAAACTGGAGAAGGCCCGCACCAAAGTCGAACTCAACGACCGCCTGCGCCGCTGCGGCGAACTGACCGAAACCTTCCCCGGCCAGTTCATGACCCCGGCACTCAAGCTGCTGCTGACCCGTCTGGAGCTGAACGTCTGCCAGCGTCTGCTGAACCTGGAAAAAACCAGCGCCACGACCAAGTCACGGATCACCGAACTCAGCGCACTGGTGGCCCAAGGCGAATCGATCCCGGTCAACAACCCGCCGGCACCGATCCTGACCGAAGCCAAAGCCAAGGACGTCCGCTTCCTGCTCGAAGCCCTGCACGGCCAGATCACCCGCGCCGCCCATGACGGCTTCCTGCCACCGAACGAAGCCAAACACTGGATCAAGGAAGTCCGCCACATCCTGGTCCTGCTGCACATCGAATTCTTCAACAACCTCGGCCAACAATCCCTGCAACAAAACCAACCCGGCCAAGCCCGCCTCGCCTTCGAACGCGGCGTGCAATACCTGCGCAAACAGCAGGAACCACAGGTGTACTCGGAACAACTGCAATACCTGGAAAAACTCCTGGCCCGCGCCAATGCCCAGGTCATGGACAAGATTGCTCCTGTTGAAGGCGAAGTGAACCAGTTGACCGAAGGCCTCAAGGAAGCCGAAGCCGATGCGGACTGGAAGAAGAAAGTGATTTACGACTGATGGTCGAAGGTTAAGAGAAGCCACCGAGAGGTGGCTTTTTTGTGGGGGGTGGGCTGGTTGCCATTGAGGGTATTCAGTTAGAGATTGGTTGACTGTCAGGCCGCCTTCGCGAGCAAGCTCGCTCCCACAGTGGGATTGGGTGAGTCAGTTAGAGACTGGTCGGCTGTCAGGCCGCCTTCGCGAGCAGGCTCACTCCTACAGAAAAGCAAAGCAGTCCAGACAGCCCCCATGCTCTTCACCACTCAAATGGCCGAGTGTCAGCTCGCCGAAAGCTCTTGATCTTGCCGTGCCGGCCCCGTCGGCAGGCTGAGTGGAGGGGTTCATCCGGGGGTGGGAGCGCAGCGACCGTTTGGCGCAGCCAAACACATCGAGAGGAGGTGCAGCGAAGCAAACCGGAGGCGATGCGCCCGGATGAATCCCGCAACGAAGGAACCCGAGCCTAGGCGAGGGCCGAACGCAGGGGCCCAGCGTTTTGGTTACTTTTGGGCGTCTGCAAAAGTGACTCGCCGTAAGGGCGAAACCGCCAGCCGCAGCCCCCGAAGCAACGGATATTCACCCAAAACCCCAAGAACCTGGTCGGCCCAGAGGCCGCCAAGTCAAAGCCGAAAATGCCCAACCATCCCCTTGAGCTCCCCCCCCAACCGCGCCAGCTCAACACTCGAAACCGCATTCCCCCGCATCGCCATCGAAGACTGATCCGCACTCGCGCGAATACTCGTCACACTGCGATTGATCTCCTCAGCCACCGAACTCTGCTCTTCAGCGGCCGCCGCAATCTGCTGATTCATCTGCTGAATCAACGAAACCGCCGCCGCGATACTGCCCAGCGCACTCTCGGTCTGCAGCGCATCACTGACCGCCAGCTTGACCAACTCACCACTGCTCTGAATCTGCTGCACCGACGAATGTGCCGCCGAACGCAAGGCACTGACCAGCCGCTCGATCTCCTCGGTCGATTGCTGCGTACGCCGCGCCAACGCGCGAACCTCATCAGCCACCACCGCAAAGCCCCTGCCCTGCTCCCCGGCCCGCGCCGCCTCGATTGCGGCGTTGAGCGCCAGCAGATTGGTCTGCTCGGCCACGCTCTTGATCACATCCAGCACCGTACCGATATTCTGAATCTGCGCACTGAGGCTTTCGATGCTTGAACTGGCCGATGTCGCCGAATCCGCCAGTTGCTCGATCCGCACCATGCTCTGGCGCACCACCTGTTGCCCGCTCTCGACCTTGGCATCCGCCGTTTGCGCGGCCAGCGCGGCCTCCTCGGCATTGCGCGCCACATCATGCACGGTGGCGGTCATCTGGTTCATGGCCGTGGCCACTTGCTCGGTCTCTTCCTTCTGGCTGTTGACCTCAAGGTTGGTCTGCTCGGTTACCGCCGACAGCGATTGCGCGGAACTGGCCAACTGCTCGATGCCCGCCTGCAAACCGCTGACGATCGTGCTCAGCCCGGTGCCCATCTGCTGCATCGCCAGCATCAGTTGACCGATTTCATCACGCCGGGTGACCTCCACCCTCGCGCTCAAATCCCCGGCCGCAATCTGCTGCGCAACCCGCATCACACTGCGCAACGGCGCGACGATCAACCGGGTGATGACCCACGCGGCAATCAGCCCCACCAGCAACGCCAGCGCCGAAGAACCGATGATCAGCACCGAGTTCTTCTTCAATTCCGCCTGCATTGCGCCGTCCTCGGCGCCATACGCCTGATCCACGCGCTCCATCACCTGCGCCGCACGCTCGTGCAACTGTTCGTAGACGGTTTTCTCCTGGGCCAGCAGGCCGGTGTATTCGGCCAGTTTGTCGTTGAAACCGGCGATGTGCCCGGACACTTCATTGAGTACCGTCAGATAGCCCTCATCCTTGACCGTGGTCTTCAACTGCTCGGCCTGAGCCTGTGCCTGAGCAGCCTGCTCGATGTTGCCCTTGCCGGCACTGTCGGCATCGCCCTTGCGGCTCTGATCCAGACGAATCCGCGCCTCGTTCATCGCCTGCAGCATCAGCCGCGACACCTGGCTGACCTGGCTGGCCTGTTCGATGAACTGCGCGCCGTCCTTGCCTTCGGTGTCCTTCAAGGTATACGCGCCGTCATCAGCCAGCCCGGCCTGCAGCACGTCCAGGTTGTTGGCCACACTGGATACCGACCAGCTGGCCATTTCCAGCGCCAGATCCTTGGCCTGGGTCAGAGAGACGAACTCATCGAAGGCCTTGCGATAGGCACTCAGGGCCTGCTCCACATCACTCATCACCGCCGCGTTCGCCGGGGATCGAGCCTTGAGTTGCGCGGCCCGGGCCAACAAGTCGTCGATGCCTTCGCGCAAGGCATCGACGGTTTTCGGGTTGTTGTGCAAGGCATAGTCCTGCTCCAGCAGCCGCACCTTGAGCAGTGCACTGTTGAGCGACGACATCTGCTTCAGCCCATCGAAGCGCTGACTGATGCTCTGCAGAGACCAGACCCCGATGGCGGCCACCAGCGCGGTCAACAGCAGCACCAGCACGAACCCGATACCCAGTTTCTTCGCCATACCGAGGTTGGCAAAACGTCCTTGCACGGCGGAAATCATTGCGCGTAGTCCCCTGCCAAAGTCTGTTGCCGAAGATTCGCAACGGCCATGGAGCAGCACAAGTCTCTGGCGGCGGAATAATGGCAAAAAGCTACGCACGCGTCGTTTTCAGAACGCTTGAGGTCGATTCGCACCGGTACTGCGAAAAAACTGCCGGGCCCTCGGATCACAGGCATAGGCCACATTGATCCGCTGCCACTCACTGGGTTCGCCACTCGGACTGAAGGCCCCCGGGTCGCAAAGGCTGACACCATTGCACTGCGCCTGACTGTGCAAGCGCGCAGTATCGCCCAGCGGGGCACGGGCCCAGATGAACAGGCCGCCACATGGCTTACCGAAGACCTCCCAGTCGGCATCTTCCAGCGCCTGCAACGCGGCGACCCGATCGGTATTCAGCCGTTGACGCTGACGCTGGACCATTTTGCGATAGGCGCCATTGGCCAGAAGACTGGTCAGCACCGCCTCATTGAAACCCGAGGCGCCCATGCTACTGATCATCTTGACCCGCCCCAGCCGCGCAATCAGCGCTGGCTCGGCGTAGACAAACCCGACGCGCAGCGAGCTGCTCAGTGTCTTGGAAAAACTGCCGACATAGATCACCCGTTCATCGAGTGCCGCCAGGCGAGTGCCGTTGCCATTGTGCAGGTCGGCGTAGACATCATCCTCAATCACTCGCACATCGTGAGCGTTGCACAAGCGCAGGATCTGTTGTGCCACGCCAAGAGTCAGGCAAGAGCCGGTGGGATTGTGGTGGTGACTGTTGATGAACATCGCGACCGGCCGGAACTGCCGCAACAGCGCTTCCAGCGCCTGGGGATCCGGCCCGCTCGGCGTGCGGCGCACTTCCAGCAACTGCACGCCGTACAGGCGCAACAGCTCGAACAGCGGCGCGTAGCCCGGGGTTTCGACGACAACGCAGTCACCGGCCTTTAACAACGTGCGCGCGAGCAAATCAAGCGCCTGGCTGGCACCGGAGGTCGTCAGCACCTGTTCATCCAGGGCCTCGACGCCAATCAGCCTGAGGCGTTTGACAATCTGCTCGCGTAACGCCGGCAGCCCCAGAGGGCTGCTGTAATTGAACAGACTCGCCATGTCGGTACGGGCCACCTGACGGATCGCGTAACTCAGGTCATCGGATTCACGCCAGCTCTGCGGCAAGCCTCCCTCGCCGAGTTTCAACCCGCTATGTGCCTGCCCGCAGTCAATCCCGATCACCCCACCGCCCTGCGCGGCCACCATGAATCCGGCGCCCTGACGCGGGGCCAGAACGCCTTGCGCCACCAGCCGTTCACAGGCCTCGGCCACACACGACTGACTCAGCAGATTGGAGCGCGCAATTTGCCTGACGGAGGGCAAACGCGTGCTCGGTGCCACACCGCTTCGCGAGATCCACTCAGTCATGCCATCAACAATCTGCTGTACGACCGGCACCATTGCCTGTCGGTCAATTCTCAATTCCATGAGCACGCAAACTCCTGTCCATTTTGCTGGCGGCAGTAAATCACAGCCGCGTCGCTCAGGCTGTGCGACAACGCCGTCAAAAGCAGCTGTTCTAACCGTTTGATACAAATTGTTTAGTGGTTTAACGGAACGGGCGCCCTGCAATAAGAAAACCCGCACTGAGGCGGGTTTTTTCGAGTCTTGCCACCAGGATTCAGAAAGCCGTGACGCCGCCATCCACCGCCAGGGAATGACCGGTGGTAAACGCCGCACCATCGCTGCACAGATACAGCACGGCGCTGGCGATTTCCTCGACCTTGCCAATGCGTCCCACCGGGTGCATCGCGTTGGCGAACTCGCCTTTCTTCGGGTCAGCCTCGTAGGCGCGGCGGAACATGTCGGTGTCGATCACCGCCGGGCACACGGCGTTGACGCGGATTTTTTTCTTCGCGTATTCGATCGCCGCCGACTTGGTCAGGCCGATCACCGCATGCTTGGACGCTGCATAGATGCTCATCTTCGGTGCCGCGCCAAGCCCCGCCACCGAGGCGGTGTTGACGATCGCTCCGCCGCCCTGAGCGAGCAACAGCGGCAACTGATATTTCATGCACAACCACACGCCTTTGACGTTGACGCCCATGATCGCGTCGAACTCGTCCATCGAGCCGTCGGCCAACTTGCCCTGCTCGATTTCGATCCCGGCATTGTTGAAGGCGTAGTCCAGGCGACCGTAGGTATTGATCACCTCGTCCATCAGATTTTTCACTTCGCTTTCGACGGTAACGTTGCAGCGCACGAAGGTCGCTTCGCCACCGGCTGTACGAATCAGCGCCACCGTGCCTTCGCCCCCTGCCGCGTCCAGATCGGCCACCACCACTTTCAAACCTTCGGCAGCGAATGCCTGGGCGGTCGCCCGGCCAATACCGTTGGCCGCTCCAGTGACTACGACCACCTGACCGGAAAACGTCATGCTCATTGTTATGTCCTCGGAGGAGAGATGCAGGAGGGATTTGCAGAATCGCAGCATAGTCACCGAGGGCCGTGCCGCGTCAGCACTATCAGAAGGCTGTTTATGCCTTCATGCGTCGCAGTGATAAAAGCCTGTGGGCGACTATCACTGCACTGGATCATTGCGCATTCGCCGCATCAGCCGACCTTGCAGCATTGGCCTCGAGGGTCTATCAACAAGGCTTCATTCAGTTCGAGTGCCTGCCATGACCAGCCAGACCAATCGCCAGTTTCTGCTCGCCAAACGCCCGGTGGGCGCCGCCACCCGTGAGACCTTTACCTACCAGGAAGTACCGGTCGGCGAACCGGCGACAGGGCAGATTCTGGTCAAGAACGAATACCTGTCCCTCGATCCGGCCATGCGCGGCTGGATGAACGAGGGCAAGTCCTACATCCCACCAGTAGAAATCGGTGAAGTCATGCGCGCCTTGGGCGTCGGCAAAGTCATCGCTTCGAACAACCCGGGCTTTGCCGTCGGCGACTACGTCAACGGCGCCCTCGGTGTGCAGGATTATTTCCTTGGCGAGCCCAGAGGTTTCTACAAGGTCGATCCGAAACTGGCACCGCTGCCGGTGTATCTGTCCGCGCTGGGCATGACCGGCATGACCGCCTACTTCGCTTTGCTCGATGTGGGCGCACCGAAGGCCGGTGACACCGTGGTGCTGTCCGGGGCTGCCGGGGCGGTGGGCAGCATTGCCGGGCAGATCGCCAAGATCAAAGGCTGCCGGGTGGTGGGCATCGCCGGGGGCGCCGACAAGTGCAAATACCTGATCGACGAACTGGGCTTCGACGGCGCCATCGATTACAAGCACGAAGACGTACTGGCCGGGCTCAAGCGTGAGTGCCCGAAAGGCGTTGACGTGTATTTCGATAACGTCGGCGGCGAGATCCTCGACGCCGTGCTCAGCCGTCTGGCGCCGAAAGCCCGGGTGGTGATCTGCGGCGCCATCAGCCAGTACAACAACAAGGAAGCGGTCAAGGGCCCGGCCAACTATCTGTCGCTGCTGGTCAACCGTGCACGCATGGAAGGCTTTGTGGTGATGGACTACGCCGCGCAGTACGCCAGTGCCGCGCAGGAAATGGCCGGCTGGATGGCCAAGGGGCAGCTCAAGAGCAAGGAAGATATTGTCGAAGGATTGGAAACGTTCCCGGAGACGCTGATGAAACTGTTCAGGGGGGAGAACTTCGGCAAGTTGGTGCTGAAGGTGTAAGCCACCGAAACAATTGTAGGAGTGAGCCTGCTCGCGATAGCGGTGTATCAGTCACAATCAATGTCACTGATATACCGCTATCGCGAGCAGGCTCACTCCTACAGGGTTCGGCGGTGTTTGATCAGGCCAGTTCGGCCACGACCGAAGCCAGTGCCTTGGCCGGATCTGCCGCCTGGCTGATCGGACGGCCGATCACCAGATAATCGGAACCGGCATCCAGCGCCTGACGCGGAGTCAGAATGCGGCGCTGATCGTCCTGCGCGCTGCCCGCCGGACGAATCCCCGGGGTCACCAGTTGCAGCGACGGGTGCGCCGACTTCAGCGCGGTGGCTTCCAGCGCCGAGCACACCAGACCATCCATCCCGGCCTTCTCGGCCAGCGCGGCCAGGCGCAGCACCTGCTCCTGCGGCTCGATGTCCAGACCGATACCGGCCAGATCCTCGCGCTCCATGCTGGTCAGCACGGTCACACCGATCAGCAACGGTTGCGGGCCGCTGCGCTTGGAAAGCTCTTCACGGCAGGCCGCCATCATGCGCAAGCCACCGGAGCAATGCACGTTGACCATCCACACACCCATCTCGGCAGCGGCTTTCACCGCCATCGCGGTGGTGTTGGGAATGTCGTGGAATTTCAGGTCGAGGAACACCTCGAAGCCTTTATCACGCAGGGTGCCGACGATTTCCGCGGCGCAACTGGTGAACAGTTCCTTGCCCACTTTGACCCGGCACAGTTTCGGGTCCAACTGGTCGGCCAGCTTCAGTGCGGCGTCACGGGTGGGGAAATCCAGGGCGACGATGATAGGAGTCTGGCAGGCGGACATGGATGGGCTCTCAGGCAAGTCGAAATCGGCGCGCATTGTAGCGGAAGCGGCGACGGCGCGGCACCCGATGATCGGTAAATCGTCGCCGCAACCGTGATCAGCATAACGCTCGCGGCTATTGTGTCGAACCCGATACACAACCGACACGCCGCCAACAAGCGCCCGCGCTAGCCTCGCCAGCCGCAACACGTCCTTACATCAGCACTTCCCGCCTCACGGCAGGACGCCTATGCTGAAACCACCACCTCGCAGCCCATCTTTGTGGTTGGCGGCCTACTGGCAGATGAACAGCCCCATGCACAACACCCAGACCACCGTGACTGATGAGCAGAAAGACGACAAACGCTGGAGCATCCGCGCGCTGATCGTCGATGACGATGTGCCGATCCGCGAATTGATGATCGACTACCTGGCCCGTTTCAACATCCACGCCAGCGGCGTCACCGACGGCGCGGCCATGCGTCAGGCGATGCAGGCCGAGCATTTCGACGTGGTGGTGCTCGACCTGATGCTGCCCGGCGAAGACGGCCTGTCGCTGTGCCGCTGGCTGCGCGCCGAATCGGACATCCCGATCCTGATGCTCACCGCCCGCTGCGAACCCACCGATCGCATCATCGGCCTGGAACTGGGCGCCGACGACTACATGGCCAAACCGTTCGAGCCACGGGAACTGGTGGCGCGGATCCAGACCATCCTGCGTCGGGTTCGCGATGACCGCACCGAACAGCGCGCCAACATTCGCTTCGACAACTGGCGCCTGAACAGTGTGCTGCGGCAGTTGATCGCCGACGATGGCCTGGTGGTGCCGCTGTCCAACGCCGAATTCCGCCTGCTCTGGGTGTTCATCGAGCGCCCGCGCCGGGTACTCAGCCGCGAACAACTGCTGGACGCCGCCCGTGGCCGTTCGATTGAAGCGTTCGACCGCAGCATCGATTTGCTGGTGTCGCGCCTGCGGCAAAAACTCGGCGACGATCCAAAAGCACCACAGTTGATCAAAACCGTGCGCGGTGAAGGTTACCTGTTCGATGCGCGAGACATCGGCTGATGCGAGCGCGCTTCGACACGCTGTTCGGCCGCCTGTTTGGCATGCTGTTCGTGGCGATCGTCCTCGCGCACCTGCTGGCCTTTGCCTGGTTTCACCACTACGGCCCGCCGCCGCCCCCGCCGGAGTTCGCCGAGAGTGTCGACGGCCAGCGGCCGCCGCCGGATCCGCGTTTCGCCCATCGCCCGCCGCGTCCGTGGTTCGGCGGACCGCTGGTGCCGCTGACCTTCCAGTTCATCTCGCTGATGATCGCTGCGTGGTACGGCGCCAAACTGCTCACCCGGCCTATCCAGCGCCTGAGCGACGCCGCCGAACGCCTCAGCGAGAACCTCGACAGCCCGCCGCTGGACGAGTCCGGCCCGCGTGAAGCCCGACAAGCGGCGCACACCTTCAACCTGATGCAACAACGCATCCGCGAACAGGTGCAGCAACGGGCACGCATGCTCGGCGCCGTCTCCCACGACCTGCGCACGCCGCTGTCGCGATTGAAGCTGCGTCTGGAAAAAATCGACGACGACAAACTGCAAGGCCAGATGCGCCAAGACCTCAACGACATGATCGGCATGCTCGACGCCACCCTCACCTACCTGCACGAACAGCGCACCAGCGAGGCCTTGCAGTTGATGGATGTGCAGGCGCTGGTCGAATCGCTGTGCGAGAACGCTCAGGATCAAGGTGCGGACGTTGAAGTCAGCGGCCATTGTGCGCCGCTGCAGGTGCAGCCGATGGCACTGCGCTCGTGCATCAACAACCTGATGGACAACGCCCTGCGCTACGCCGGACAGGCACGCATCGAACTGCAGGATCAGCGCGAGCAATTGCTGATCCGCGTAATCGATCACGGCCCGGGCATTGCCGAAGACAAACGCGAGGCGGTGTTCGAACCGTTCTATCGCCTGGAAGGCTCACGCAACCGCAACTCCGGCGGCGTCGGCCTGGGCATGACCATCGCCCGCGAGGCAGCGCAGCGTTTGGGTGGACAATTGAATCTGGAAGAAACCCCGGGCGGCGGCCTGACCGCAATCATCCGCCTGCCGCGCACTTAAGAAACACACCTATCCCCCGTGGGAGCGGGCTTGCTCGCGAAAGCGGTGTGTCAGTCGACTTCTGTGTTGAATGATCGGCCGCCTTCGCGAGCAAGCCCGCTCTCACAGGTTTCAGTGGTGTTCACTCCATCGTGTATACCCACCGGTACAAAGCCAAAACACCCAGGACAACTTGCCCCTTGAGTCTGCACAAGCCGGTACACCCACCGGTTCTACAGTCCAAGGAGTGAGCCCATGATCGGTAGCGTCAGCAATTACACGAGCTATAACAGCACCAGCAGCACCTCCACCCAGAACGCCCGCAGCCAGCAATTGCAAAAGCAGCTGTTCGCCAAACTCGACAGCAACGGCGACGGCGCGGTGGACCAGGACGAACTGAAAAGCGCTCTGTCGCAGAAGTCCGACGACGGCCTGCTGGTCAACCTGAGCAAGCAATTCGGCGATTTGGACAGCGACGCCAGCGGCAGCCTCAGCGCCGAAGAAATGACCGCGATGGCCCCTCCTCCGCCACCTCAGGATCAAGCACCGAACACCGACCTCGCCGACGCCCTGATCAGCGCCCTCGACGCCGATGGCGACGGCGCCATCAGCAGCGACGAATTGAGCAACGGCCTGACCAGCGCCGGCAGCAGTGCCGACGGCAACCAAATCTTCTCGGCCCTGGACAAGAACAAGGATGGCACCGTCAGCCAGGACGAACTCACCGCCAGCCTCACCCCACCACCGCCACCACCGCCGCAACAAGCCTCCAGCGACGAACTGTTCAGCCAACTGGATGCCGATGGCGACGGCAGCATCAGCACGACTGAACTGAGCAGCGCCCTGCAGACCAGCGACAGCACCTCGACAACCAGCACCGACACAAGCGCTGCACTGCTCAAGGTACTGGACAGCGACAGCAGTGGCGGCGTGAGCAGCGACGAACTGAAAGCGGCGCTACAGGCAGGTCGGGATCACCCGCCCGAAGAACAGACCACCAGTACCCAGACCACCAGCGAAGCGCTGAACCGGATGATTGCCAACTTGAGCAAACAGTACTCGCTGGACAATGCTGCGTCGGTGGGCAAGTACCTGAATGTGGCGACCTGACCTTATGTCGTGATGGGGTGATCGTTTCCATGCAGCGGTGTGGGAACGGTCATTTGAGTGTGGCCGTGAGAGGCTGGTTGCATGATATGCCTCTTCGCGAGCAGGCTCACTCCTACAATTGGATGGAGTGCATTCAGTTGGAGATTGCTCGGCTATAAGGCCGCCTTCGCGAGCAAGCCCGCTCCCACAGTGGGAATGGGTTTATTCAGTTGGAAATTGGTCGGCTATAAGGCCGCCATCGCCAGCAGGCTGGCTCCTACTGTTGGATGGAGTGCATTCAGTTGGAAATTGGTCGGCTATAAGGCCGCCTTCGCGAGCAAGCTCGCTCCCACAGTGGGAATGGGTTTATTCAGTTGGAAATTGGTCGGCTATAAAGGCCGCCTTCGCCAGCAGGCTGGCTCCTACTGTTGGATGGAGTGCATTCTGTTGGAGATTGTTCGGCTATAAGGCCGCCATCGCCAGCAGGCTGGCTCCTACAATTGGATGGAGTGCATTCAGTTGGAGATTGTTCGGCTATAAGGCCGCCTTCGCGAGCAAGCCCGCTCCCACAGTTAGATTGGGGGTGGTCAGTTGGAAACTGGTCGGCTGTCAGGCCGCCATCGCCAACAGGCTGGCTCCCACAATTTTTAACTGTATGCACCGCACGCGGCGAAGCCGCCCCACTCAATGGCCGAGTGTCAGCTCGCCGAAAGCTCTTGATCTTGCCGTGCCGGCCCCGTCGGCAGGCTGAGTGGAGGGATTTATCCGGGGGTGGGAGCGCAGCGACCGTTCGACGAAGTCGAACGCATCGAGAGGAGGTGCAGCGAAGCAAACCGGAGGCGATGCCCCCGGATGAATCACGGAGCGAAGGAACCCGAGCCCCGGCGAGGGCCGAACGTTGGGGCAAGACTTTTTGGTTACTTTTGAGGCGTTTGTCAAAAGTGACTCGCCGTAAGGGCGAAACCGCCAGCCGCAACACCCGAAGCAACGGATATGCCCGCAATCCCAAAAAAGCCTGCCGCGACGCCTAAACCCGAGCCTGACTCTTACTCCAATCCGTCAACAAACTATAAGCCACCGCCAACAACGTAGGCCCGATAAACAACCCGATAAACCCAAACGCAATCAACCCGCCAAACACCCCGAGCAACACAATCACCAACGGCAGATTCCCACCGCGGCTGATCAGATAAGGCTTCAACACGTTATCCACGCCACTGATGATGAACGTCCCCCAGATCCCAAGAAACACCGCCATCCCGTACTCGCCCTTCCACGCCAGCCAGGCCGTCGCCGGAATCCACACCAGCGGCGGCCCCATCGGAATCAGACTCAACAGAAAGGTCACGATCCCCAGCACCAGCGCCCCCGGGACCCCGGCAATCAGGAACCCGACCAACGCCAGAACCGCCTGCGCCGCCGCCGTACCGATCACCCCGTTGACCACCCGCTGTACGGTGCCGGCCACCAGCTCGATGTAATACCCGGCTCGCTCGCCGATCAGGCGCTGCAGCAGACCGTGCACAAACGCCGCCAAGCGCGGCCCGTCGCGATAGAAAAAGAACACGAAGACAATGCTCAGGGTCAGCTCGAGAATCCCGCCGCCGATCTGCGCACTGCGCGCCAGCAACCAGTTACCCACCTGCCCCAGATACGGTTTGATCGACACCATCAACGCCGCGCCCTGCTGATCGATGCTGTTCCAGATCCCCACCAGCCGCTCGCCCACCAATGGCACGCTGCCGAGCCAGGCCGGCGCTTCCGGCAGACCATCGACCTGCACATCCTTGATGAACGCCGTGGCATCGCGCACATGATCGGCCAGGTTGAACCCCAGCCACACCAGCGGCGCAGCCACCAGCAACATCCAGCCCAGGGTCAAAATAGCTGCGGCAAGTGATTCGCGGCCATTGAGCCAGCGGGTCAGCAGACGCATCAGCGGCCAACTGGCGAACGCCAGCACCGCGCCCCAGAACAGCGCCGACCAGAACGGCGCCATCACCCACAGGCTGGCACCGAACAGCACCAGCAGGAGGATTTGCACCAACAGCCGATCGTTATTGAGCATGTAAAGTCTCGAAGAAGTCAGTCGGTCAAAGAGTAGGCGAACACGCCACGCATGCACGCCCGATGCAGCTTATCGCAACAGATCGATGCGCAGGCCAGAGCCGTCGGCGCTCCCCGCCTCCATCCGCGCCGCCCGCACACCCTGACCGATCAGTGCCTGACGCCAGGCCTCGGCCTTGGGTCCGGCAATCGTCACGCGTTGGGTGGTGTCGAGGTTCAAGCCACGGGAAATCAGCCGTAACCAAGTGTCATCCGGATCGCCGGTCAGCTTGGGAAAGTCCAGTTCGCCGGTACTTTTGAGCTGTCGCAACAGCGTCGCCGAGGTCGGCAGCAACTCGCCCAGCGGCGCGCCCGCTTCGAACTGCTCGACATGCAGGTAGGCTTTGCGATTGCCGCGGGTGATGCTGTAGAGCGCCACCAGGGTGTTGTCCTTCGGTGCGGCCAGACGCAACAGCAGATAGGCCTGTTGCTCATCGGCACCGTACAGCTTGGCGTTGCCGAACACTTCATTGGCCCACAGGCTGCTTTCGCCGCAATCGCGGGCCTGACACCAGAACAGCAACTCGGCGTCCTGCTTTTGCAGAGCTTGGCGGGCGGCGGTGAAGGCCTCGGTGGCGGAATGCTCCGGCGGCAACTCGTAAGTGACCGAAGTGGTCTGGCCGCGCGCCGTGACCTGGCCGTCAAAGCGCAACTGGCCGCTGATCTTGCGGATCGAGCCCAGCGGATAGATTCGCTCAAGCTCCACAGGAGGGCGATAGTCAACAATCTGCGCATCGGCCAGACGTGGCACGATCTGCAGATCCTGACTACCTGGCACATCGGCAGCGAATAGAACGGGACTGAAACAGCACAGCGCCAACAGACTGAGTGACCGCATAGTCAGGCTCATCGGATCGGCATGGCTTGGCGGGTCGGGGTCGCAGCAGTATAGAAATCCATCGTGTTTGTCTCCCATTTCAACCCGCCCAGCCTCGACAGTTGCCCGGTGCAAGTCAAGGAATGGCGAAGAACCGATTGAAACAGTCTGCGACAAGGTCGGCACCGGACTCATCGTTCAGGTGCAAATGATGCCCGCCCGCCAGCTGTTCCTGGCTAAAGGGTAGACGCTCCAGCAACTCAGGATGTTTGGCCAGCATGCCGTCGGCGGCGACCACCAGTTGCGCCGGACAGGTGATGCGCTGGACGAAAGCCATCGCCTGCTCCTGCGTCAGGCGCAACGGCGATGGCAGAGTCAGCCGATTATCAGTGCGCCAGGTATAACCGCCGGGCACCGGCATCAAACCGCGTTGCGCCAGCAGTTCGGCGGCTTCACGACTGACCGCTACCAAACCCTTCATCCGCGCTTCGATGGCGCGGTCGAGGGTGTTGTAGACCGGTTTGCGCTTCTCACGCAGATCCAGCTGCGCCTGCAGGGCCATGCCCATGCGCTCGGCGGCATTTTCGCCTTTGTCCGTAGGAGGAATCACCCCGTCGATCAACGCCAGGTGGCTGACGCGCTCCGGCAACGAACCGGCCAGCACCAGCGAAACGATGGCGCCCATCGAATGCCCGAGCAGGCCGAAGCGCTTCCAGCCCAGTTGCTCGGCAACCTGCAGCACATCGTGGGCGTAGTCCCACAGCGCATAACCGGCGCCGTTGGGTCGATGCCCGGAATGCCCGTGCCCGGCCATGTCCAGGGCAATAATGCGCAGGCCTTTGAGCTTGGGTGCCAGGCGCGCAAAGCTGTTGGCGTTGTCGAGCCAGCCATGCAGGGCGATCACCGGCAGACCGTCCTCGGGGCCGAACAAGTGCGCCGCCAGTTCGATATGCGGCAGGCTCAGGCGCACTTCTTCGAAGGTCGGGCTCATGCGCAGTCCTTGTGTTGGCGGCGCTCCCAGCGCGTAAACAGCTCTTTGAGCAGGCGCGCCGTGTCTTGCGGACGTTCGAGCGGAAACATGTGCCCGCCCGGCATGCTCAGTGCTTCACCCTGCGGCAGGCGCCCGACAAATCGGGTGTGATGGCGCATGACCACGCGACTCTTGTGCCCGCGCACCACGGCCAGCGGCACCTGCAATTGGCGCGTGCGACCGGGACTGGTGTGCGGCACGCCGCGATAGATGCTGATTTCGGTAGCCGGGTCGAAGCGCAGACGCAACTTGTCGCCGACCGTATGCAATCCGTGCTGCAGGTAGGCATCGAAGCATTCCGGATCGAAACCGCGAAACAGGGTCTTGCCGGCAAAGTAGCTGCGCGCCGTGTCGAGATCGGCGAATTCTTCGCGCCGCCCCAACGTACGTCCGGCCGGGGTCAGTTTGTCGATGAAGCCGAAGCGCTTGGCCGCGCGGATCACCCACTGGTCGGTGCGGGTCAGCACCGGCGAATCGAGCATGACCACGCCGCGATACAGCTCAGGGCAGCGCAATGCTGCGTGCAAGTGCAACACGCCGCCAAACGAATGGCCGACACCCCACACCGGTTGATCCTGTTGCTGCAAATGGTGGATCAGTTCGTCGACCAGGTTGTACCAGTTGTCGTCCGCCGGGAAACGTGGGTCATGGGCATGCACGTCCAGATGCGCAACCCGGTACTCGGGCGCCAGCGCCGCGAACAACTTGCCATAGGTGCCCGAAGGAAAACCGTTGGCGTGGGTGAAAAAGATCGGTTGCGACATGCAGGTTTATCCATGAACGGGAAACGTGATGTTGATTGTCCGTAAGAGCAGGATCCGCAGCAATGACCATAACTGCCAGAAATGGTGATGGAGATGTCGTTAAAAGCAAAAGATCGCAGGCTGCGCCAGCTCCTACAGGGTACACATCCCAATGTAGGAGCTGTCGCAGGCTCGGGCCGCGATCGGACGATCTTGTGATCTTCAGCAGATCACCGGGCCGGTGGCTGCTCACCCAATGGCACCACCGCCATGGTCAACCGCGACACACAACTGGCCTTGCCTTCATCGCTGGTCAAACGGATGTCCCAGACATGCGTGGTGCGACCAATGTGAATCGGTTTGGCCACCGCGGTCACCCGCCCGCTGCGCAAACCGCGCAAATGGTTGGCGTTGATCTCCAGCCCCACGCAGTAAAACTTGCTGGCATCGATGCACAGGTAGCTGGCCATCGAACCGACGGTTTCCGCCAGCACCACCGAGGCGCCGCCGTGCAGCAGACCGTAAGGCTGGTGGGTGCGGTGGTCGATGACCATGCTCGCCGTCAGCGATTCTTCGTCGAAGGATTCGAAGCGGATATCCAGCACTTCGCCGATGGTGTTTTTCTGGATTGCGTTCAACTGCTCGATGTTCGGAGTGGTGCGCCACAAGCTCATCGCAGGCTTCCTTTGTTGTTGTGATCGTCGCTCAATCCTGCCACAGCACCGCCTCGCTGCGCGCGCTCCATTCTTCAAACCGCGCGCCGTAGGTGTCTTCGATGACATTGCGCTTGATCTTCAAGGTCGGCGTGAGAAAGCCGTTTTCCACCGCCCAGCTGTCCTTGACCACCACCAGCCGCCGCAGACGCTCGTGCTTGTCGAGCACGGCGTTGACCTCTTCGAGCAGTTTTTCCAGGCTCGAATGCAGGCTGGCCCGCCCCTCCTCCTGATTGACCGTCGACAGTACGCACAAGCCCAGCGGCGCACTCAGGCCATCGCCGACCACGCAGACCTGCTCAATGCGCGAGTGCACCGCCAGCCGGTTTTCAATCGGCGCCGGGGCGACGTATTTGCCTTTGCTGGTCTTGAAGATTTCCTTGAGCCGGCCGGTCAGGCGCAAGCGGCCCTCGGCATCCTGCTCGCCCTTGTCGCCGGTACGCAGAAAACCGTCCTCGGTGAGGGTCTCCGCAGTTTTCTGCGGCTCCTTGAAATAGCCGAGCATGTTCGCCTGACTGCGCACCTGCACCTCGCCGGACTCGTCGATTCGCACCTCGACCTCCGGGCACGGTTTGCCGATCCAGCCCTGTTTGTACTGGCCCGGCAGGCAGATGTGCGAGTAGCCGCAACTCTCGGTCATGCCATAGACCTCCAGCACATCGAGGCCGAGTTTCTGATACCAACTGAGCAAGGTCTGTGGCACCGGCGCCGCGCCGGACAGGGCGACGCGCAAGGCATCAAGCCCCAGCCCGGCCAGCACCTTGTGCCCGACCCGCTTGCCAATGAATGGCAGGCCGAGCAGGAAATCCAGGCGCTTGGCCGGGATCTTGCCGTACACGCCCATCTGGAATTTGGTCCAGATCCGCGGCACGCCGAACATCGCCGTGGGCCGCGCCCGGCGCAGATCGGTAATGAAGGTGTCGAGGCTTTCGGCAAAGAACACCGTTTGCCCGGTGTAGATCGAGGCCAGCTCAACGAACATGCGTTCGGCGACATGGCACAGCGGCAGGTACGACAGCAACCGGTCTTGCTCGTTAAGCCCGAACAGTTGCGTGCCGCGAGTCGTGGCAAACCCCAGATTGGCAAAGCTGTGCATCACACCTTTAGGCAGCCCGGTGGTGCCGGAGGTGTAGATGATGGTTGCCAGTTGCTCGGCCGCAGGACGCGGATCGTCCTGGATCGGCGAGCTTTTTTGCAGGTCATCCCAACTGAAATCGAACTCGCCGAGCGGGTGCAGCGGCAGGCTGATGGTCGGCAAATCCGCCGGCACACCGACGGACATGCCCGGCCAGTCATCAAGCTTACCGATGAACGCCAGCACACTTTCCGAATGCGTCAGCACCTGATTCACCGAATCGGCGGTGAGGTTGGGATACAGCGGCACCGAGACGTGCCCGGCCATCCAGATCGCCAGATCGGCAATGATCCAGTGCGCGCAGTTTTTCGAGATCAGCGCGATATGGCTGCCCTGCGGTAATTCCCGCGCGCGCAGCCAGTGCGCGGCGCAACGCGCTTGATGACCGACGTCGGCCCAGGTCAGGGTCTCGACCTGCCCGCCACCGATGGGCTGCACCAGAAAACGCTGGCGCGGGTGCCGGGCCTCACGCTCGTAGAACACGTCCAGCGGCAAACGGAAGGCGGCAGACATGCGACTCGCTCCTGTTTTTTGGGTCTGGAGCAAGCGTAGTCAACCAAGCAAGTGCTTGGTTGGATTTTTTACCAAAAGAAACAAGATCAAAAGATCGCAGCCTGCGGCAGCTCCTACACAGGTCTCTGTAGGAGCTGCCGCAGGCTGCGATCTTTTGCTGTTAAGGATGCTTGAGGCTGTTGAGGGTCATCGAGCCGATCAGCAGTTCAGGACTTTCCAGCTCGGCCAACCCCGCCGTACCGACCTTCTCCGGCGGATACCCGGCGCCATGCTGCAGATAGCTCAGCAGATTGCCCACCAGCGGGTTATGGCTGACCAGCAGCACATTGCTCACCGACACCAGTTGATCGGTGACCTTGTCCGGATCGGTCTCCGGGGTCAGCCATTCGACGGTACGAATCTCCGGCTCGAACCCGAGCGCTTCGCGGACAATCTGTGCGGTCTGTTGCGCACGCAGATAAGGGCTGGCATAGATCGCCGTCAGCGGCTGACCGATCAACCGGGCCGCACTGCTCAACGCCTCTTGGCGACCGTGCTCGGTCAGTTCCCGCTCGGAATCGGGGCACGAGCCATAAGGCACCGCCTCGCCGTGACGCAATACCCAGAGTTTCATAGCTTGGGTTCCTCATCGCGGGCCGGGTGCGGGGCTGGCGGCACGGCGTGCGGCGCTTCGCCTTCCGGGGTACGCGGGGTCGGCCAGTCGGCGAACGGCCAGGGTTTCTGATCGCTGTGAAAGCTGCCGAAACGGCCAATCTGCGCGAGGAACTGGCTCAGGCTGTCGCCGAAATTCATCAGGCTGGCGCTCGGGGCGCCGTAAATCAAACGATAGATCAGTTGCACCAGCACGACGGCGCCGAGGATGAACTGCGCCACTTGCCAGACCAGCACGTAGACGATCATCCACAACACCCGCAGGAGAATGGATTCGTACTTGGCTTCGGTTTTCGGATCGTTCATGGCTCGCTTCCTGTTGAATCAGTTGAAACCGCTGGTAGAAATAAAGTCGACGTCGGTTTTCGGCTCGGCACGCATCAGTAGACCGATCACCTGCTCCAGCGTGCGTCCTTCAAACAGAATCGCGTGCAACCCGGCGACCAGCGGCATGTACACGCCAACCTCCTGGGACTTGGCCTTGAGCACCTTCAGGGTGTTCACGCCTTCGGCGACTTCGCCCAGACGCGACACCGCTTCATCAAGGCTCAAGCCCTGACCGAGAGCAAAGCCGACCTGGTAGTTGCGGCTCTTCGGCGACGAGCAGGTGACGATCAGATCACCGACCCCGGCCAGACCGAGGAAGGTCATCGGGTTGGCGCCCTGATTCACCGCAAAACGCGTCATCTCGGCCAACGCACGGGTGATCAGCATGCTTTTGGTGTTCTCGCCCATCTCCAGCGCCACCGCCATGCCGGCGATGATCGCGTAAACGTTTTTCAACGCCCCGCCCAGCTCGACGCCGAAACGGTCAGCACTGGCGTAAACGCGGAAGGTGCGACCATGCAGCGCAGCCTGCACCTGTTTGCACAACTCTTCGTCTTCGCTGGCGACCACGGTGGCGGTCAACGCATGCTCGGCGATCTCCCGCGCCAGATTCGGCCCGGACAGCACGCCGATGCGCGCCTGCGGGGCGATCTCTTCGAGGATCTGGCTCATCAGTTTGAAGGTGTGGGCTTCGATGCCCTTGGTCAGGCTGACCAGCATTTTGCCGCTCAGGCGCTCGGCGTGGGCAGCCAGCACCGTGCGCAATGCGCTCGACGGCAGTGCGACGAAGCACAGCTCGCAGGCGTCGAGGGTTGCCTGCAGGTCAGTGACCGCAGTCACTCCCGGCAGAATCTTGATGCCTTTGAGGTAACGCGGGTTCTCGCGGTTGACCCGGATGGCCTCGGCCTGCTCGGGGTCACGCATCCACTGCCGGACTTGATGGCCGTTCTCGGCCAAAAGGTTGGCCACGGCGGTACCAAAACTTCCGCCTCCCAGGACCGCAATCGGGCGCTGTTCAGTCATATGCAATCCGTTAATCCATACCAGTGGCGATGCCGGCATTATACGGGGCGACCGGAGCGCGGCCAGCCCCTGCGTCAATTACCGACACTTGTAGGAAGAAGACCAATAAAGCCGAGGAAAATGCCCGCATCGTGACTGGAAAAGTCACTGTCCTCGGTTAACATGCGCGCCAATTCTTTGCGATCAAGGCCGTGCCGTGTCTTTTGGCTCTCCCCCCTCGCGTTCGTCACTGCTGCTGGCGCTACTGTTCAGCCCGGTGTTGCAGGCGGACGATCTGTTTGTCGACAGCGAAACGCTGCCGCAGGTGCTGACGGCTACGCGCCTGAAACAGACACCGGCGGAAGTGCCGGGGAGCATGACCGTGCTCGACAGTGAGCTGATCAACGCCAGCGGTGCGCGGGACATCAGCGAGTTACTGCGGCTGGTGCCGGGGATGATGGTCGGCAACATCAACGGCAATCAGGCTGCGGTCAATTATCACGGAACCAACGCCAGCGAAGCGCGGCGCATGCAGGTGCTGATCGATGGCCGCTCGGTGTACCGCGCGGGACTGGCCACGGTGGACTGGAGCGATATTCCGGTAGCAATGGAGGACATCGAACGGATCGAGGTTTTCCGTGGGCCGAACACCGTCAGCTACGGCGCCAACGCGCTGATGGCAGTGGTCAACATCATCACCCGCAACCCGGCGGACAGCCACGGCACGCGCCTGAAGTACACCCGTGGCCAGCGCGGCATCAACGATTTCTATGCCAGCCAGGGCACGGGGTGGATTGGTGGCGACCTGCGCCTGTCGCTGTCCGGCCAGGAAGACGATGGCTTCGACAGCGACCGCACGGGCGCCGATTATCGCGACAGCCGCCGCTTGAACCGCTTCAGCCTCGCGGTCAGCCAGACACTGAGCGACAACCAGAGCCTCGATTGGCAGATCAACGCGAAGGACGGCAGCAACCAGCGGCCCTACACCTACCGCCCGGTGTTCTCGGGGATTACCGCTGCCGGGAACAATTCCGACGTGGTCGCCAAGGATTACGCCGGCTCGGTGCGCTGGAATCTCGACATCAATCCCGAACACAGCCTTTATATACAGGGCTCGGCCCAACACTGGGATCGCCAGCAGGTGTGGCGCGCCTGTGATGCCGAAGTGTCGTTCAGCCCGCAACTGACCCAACTGTGGCAGCTCAACCCGAACTACACCGAACGGCTGGCACGCAACATCACCCGCTTCACCGGCCCCGGTCCGGAAGCCGGCACCCCGCAGGAGATGGCCCTCGCCAATCAAGTGCTGGATCAATGGCGCAACGGTGCCAGCCAGACCCTGTGCGGCGACATCGACCAAAGCGCCCGCGAGTCGCGCTACGACCTCGAATTGCAGGACACCCTCAGCCTGTCCGACAGTCTGCGGCTGGTCAGTGGCCTGAACTATCGTTACGACCGGGCCGACTCCGAGACCTACTTCAACGGCACGCTGGACGACACCACCTGGCGCGCGTTCGGCCAACTGGAGTGGCGCGCCAGTGAACACTGGCTGCTGCAGGGCGGCGCCATGTTCGAAGACACCCAACTGATCGGCAATTCGCTGACGCCCCGCTTCGCCGTCAACTATCTGATCAACCCACGCCATGGCCTGCGCGCGGTGTACTCGGAGGCGATCCGTTCGCCGGACATGTTCGAGAACAACGTCAACTGGAGCTATCAGGTAAGCAACCTGCGGCCGTCCGCCTATGGCCAGTCTTCGGCGCGCTACTTCGTCAAGACCCGTGGCCCGGGCAATCTCGATCAGGAACACATGCGCTCGCGCGAGTTGGGCTACAACGGCTATTTCGCCGAGCTGGGCCTGGCCGTGGACGTGAAGCTGTTCTACGACGAAATCACCGGGATGATCAGCGAGCCGCTGCGTAACAACCAGTACATCGCCAGCAACGCCAACAGCTCGCGCTTTCGCGGCACCGAAACCCAGCTCGACTGGCGCCTGAGCATGATCGATCGCCTGCGCTTCACCTACGCCTTCGTCGACGCCGAGGCGAGCAACCCGCTGGATCAGCAATTCACTGCGCGCAACAGCGGTTCTGCCGGTTGGCTGCGCGACTGGGGCCACGGCTGGAACAGCGCCCTGTTCTATTACGGCGACAACGCGCTCAACGGCTACCGCTTCGAACGGGTCGACACGCGCATCGCCAAACGCATCCCGCTGGGCAAAGCCCAACTGCAACTGGCCGGCGTGCTGCAGCAGCGGCTCGACAATGAACCGACCACTTTCGTCGACAACAATTACGACGAACGCCGGGTGCTGTACTTCAGCGCCGAGCTGGAGTTCTAGGGTGCGCTACGCCACGCCAAACAAGACGCCAACCCTCGGCCACTGGCTGGCGGGTGTCTGTCTGTTTTTGACCGCGTGGCTGCACGGCGTGGCGGTGCAAGCCGCAGACATTCTGTTGACCGGCGCCGAAGAAAGCCCCGGGGTGCAGGCCTTCGTCCAGGCCCTGAGCGAGCTGCGTCCCACCGACAACGTGCGGTTCCAGCCGCTGGCCAGCCTGCCGGCACCGGGCAAGTTGCCGAGCAATTTGCGGATGATTCTGCTCGATCTGCCCAGCCTCGACTGGCGCCTGCAGGAGCCCCAAGGCCCGGCGACGCTGGTGTTGCGCATCAGCCGACTGCAAGCGCGGCAACGCCTGGGTGGCGCACAACCGCCGCACTTGAGTCTGCTGTGGAGCGACCCGCCGCTGGGGCGGCAACTGCAACTGATTCGGCGGATTCTGCCGCAGGTGCGGCGGGTCGGCGTGCTGTTCGACCAACACAGCGAATTCCTGCTCAAGGAGCTGCATCAGGCCGCAGCGCCGCTGAATCTGCAAATCGTCAGCCAGCGTTGGGACAACACCCAGGACAGTCGCCCGTTGCAAAGCGTGCTGAGAAACAGTGACGTGTTGCTGGGCCTCGACGATCCCGATCTGTACAACCCGAAAACCGCGAAAAACCTGCTGCTCAGCAGTTACTCCCGGCAAGTGGCGCTGGTCGGGCCGAACGCGGCGTTCGTGCGTGCCGGCAGCCTCGCCAGCACTTACAGCGATCAGACCGACTGGCTGGCGATCCTCGATCAGTTGCTGGATCGCCCGCCGGCAACGTGGCCGCGCACGCTCTACCCTGATCGTTTCAAGGTCTCAAGTAATGTGCAGGTCGCTCGTTCCCTGGGTATCGAGCCAATCGATGAAGCGTCTGTAGCCCGTCAGTTGGCTGAAGGAGAAAGCCCCCCATGAATCTGCGTCGCCGCTGGGACATCAACACCCGCACGCAATTGATCAGCCTCGGCCCGGCCCTGCTGCTCACGCTGCTGCTGATCAGCTTCTTTACCTTCGTGCGGATTCAGGATCTACGTCAGGAGCTCAATCACACCGGGCAATTGATCGCCAACCAACTGGCACCCGCCACCGAATACGGGGTGATTTCCGGCAACAACGAAGTGCTGGAAAGTCTGCTCAAAGCGACCCTGGCGACTCCGAACGTGCGCTTTCTGGAAGTGCAGGACAGCGCCAACCGGATTCTCGCCTATGTTGAGCAAGCCGCCGACGCGCACAACCGCCCGCATCAGGTCGAGGTGTTCCAGGCCCCGGTGCGCCTGCAACGGATCGCCCTCAACAGCGATTTTTTCCACGACGCCAAAGCCAGCAATAACGTCACCAGCGAGGACTATCTGGGCCGGGTGATCGTCGGCCTGTCCAACGATGCCTTCAGTCAGCGCCAGCAGGAAATTCTGCTCAAGGCCGGGATTCTGGCGTTGTTTGCCCTGCTCTTCACTTTTGTTCTGGCGCGGCGTCTGGCCGGCAGCCTGTCGGCGCCGATTCGCGATATCGGCAACGCGGTCAAGGCGATACAGCAAGGCGACTACAAGACCCCGCTGCCAATCGTCGACGACACTGAATTGGGCGCGCTGTCGCAGCACATCAACAACCTCGCCCAGGCACTGGAACAGGCCAGTCGCGAACAACATCAGGCGATGGCGCAACTGATCCAGACCCGCGAGGAAGCGGAAAAGGCCAACAACGCCAAATCCGATTTTCTGGCGATGATGAGCCACGAACTGCGCACCCCCATGAACGGTGTGCTGGGCATGTTGCAGTTGCTGGAAACCACGGACATGACTGAGGAGCAGATCGAGTACGCGGCGCTTGCTTCGGAGTCCACCGAACATCTGCTGAAAGTCATCAATGACATCCTCGACTTCTCGCGGATCGAACGCTCGGAGCTGGAACTGGAGCACATCCCGTTCAACCTCGCCGACCTGATCGGCGCTTGCGCCCAGTCGTTCCAGCACAGCGCGGTGCAGCGTGGCCTGGACCTGAATCTGCGAATCCCCGAGGACATGCGCGACTTGCAGGTGCAGGGCGACCCGACGCGGATCCGGCAGATTCTGGTCAACCTGGTGGGCAACGCGTTGAAGTTCACCGAGCGCGGCCGGGTCAGCATCGAGGCGCAGTGGCAGTCGCTGGATCACGAACTGCTGTGGTTCACCTGTTCCGTGCGCGACAGCGGCATCGGCATCTCCTCGGAAAGTCTGGAGTTGATGTTCAACGCCTTCCAGCAGGCCGACAGTTCAATTTCCCGGCGCTATGGCGGCACCGGCCTCGGCCTGCCGATCGCCCGCACCCTGGCCGAACGCATGGGCGGGACGTTGCGCGCGCAAAGTGAAGAAGGCCTGGGATCGGTGTTCACTCTGGAAATCCCGCTGGCCTTATATAAGCAGACGTTGCCGCAACTGGCTGCACCGCGCGCGGCCAATGGCAACGGGCATGGTGAAGGGCGCAATGTGCTGCTGGTGGAGGACAATCCGGTCAACCAGACAGTCATCGAAGCCATGCTGCGCAGCCTTGGGTTTACCGTCAGCGTCGCCAACGATGGCGCGCAAGCAGTGCGCAGCGCCGAAGGCAATGATTTCGAAGTGATTCTGATGGACTGCCGGTTGCCGATCATCGACGGTTACGAGGCGACCCGGCAGATCCGCCAACTGCCCGGACGCGGCGAGGTGCCGATCATCGCGCTGACCGCCAACGCCTTGCAGGGCGACCGTGAAACCTGCCTGTCGGCGGGCATGAACGATTACCTGGCGAAGCCGTTCAAACGCAATGACCTACAACAGATTCTGCAGCGCTGGGTGCAGTAGTGACGGTTTTTCGACCATCTGCGACTGGCGTGAAAAGCGAAAGTGCGGCAGTCTTAGGCACCCGAACAAGCCTCAAAAGAGGCTTGAATAAAAATTTCAGTGCACAAGTGTACATTCATGTCCTTGGTGCTGTGACTTTCACCACAACGCAATAGTCTATGAGTAGGCTGCCGGTACGAGGCATGAACGCGTCGATCGGCCGGGAAGATTTGCCCCACCTGCCGCATGGGATTATTGAGGAGCTCGCATGACCAAACAAAACGCCTTTACTCGGGAAGACCTGCTGCGCTGCAGTCGTGGTGAGCTGTTCGGCCCAGGTAACGCGCAACTGCCCGCCCCGAACATGCTGATGGTGGATCGCATCACCCTGATCAGCGAAGAAGGCGGCAAGTACGGCAAAGGTGAATTGGTCGCCGAGCTGGATATCAACCCTGACCTGTGGTTCTTCGCGTGCCACTTCGAGGGCGATCCGGTAATGCCGGGCTGCCTGGGTCTGGACGCCATGTGGCAACTGGTCGGCTTCTTCCTGGGCTGGCAAGGCCTGCCGGGCCGTGGCCGTGCGCTGGGTTCGGGCGAAGTGAAATTCTTCGGCCAGGTCCTGCCGACCGCCAAGAAAGTCACCTATAACATTCATATCAAACGCGTCCTCAAAGGCAAGCTGAACCTGGCCATCGCCGATGGTTCGGTAACTGTCGACGGTCGCGAAATCTACACCGCCGAAGGCCTTCGCGTCGGCGTGTTCACCTCCACTGACAACTTCTAAGGGTTATTCGCATGCGCCGCGTCGTTATCACTGGTCTGGGCATTGTTTCGTGCCTGGGCAATGACAAAGAGACCGTCTCCGCTAACCTGCGTGCAAGCCGCCCTGGCATCCGGTTCAACCCGGAATATGCTGAAATGGGTCTGCGTAGCCAGGTTTCCGGCTCCATCGACCTCAACCTTGAAGAACTGATCGATCGCAAGATCTATCGTTTCGTCGGCCACGCAGCGGCTTACGCCTACCTGGCCATGAAAGACGCCATTGCTGACTCCGGCCTGACCGAAGAGCAAGTGTCCAACCCGCGTACCGGCCTGATCGCCGGCTCGGGCGGCGCGTCGACCCTGAACCAGATGGAAGCGCTGGACATCCTGCGCGAGAAAGGCGTGAAGCGCGTTGGCCCATACCGTGTAACGCGGACCATGAGCAGCACCGTTTCCGCGTGCCTGGCCACGCCGTTCAAGATCAAGGGCCTGAACTACTCCATCGCTTCTGCCTGCGCCACCAGTGCTCACTGCATCGGTACCGCCATGGAACAGATCCAGATGGGCAAGCAGGACATCGTCTTCGCCGGTGGCGGTGAAGAAGAGCACTGGAGCCAGTCGTTCCTGTTCGACGCGATGGGCGCCCTGTCCAGCAAGCGTAACGACACCCCGGAACAAGCCTCCCGCGCCTACGACGCCGACCGTGACGGTTTCGTCATCGCTGGCGGTGGCGGCATGGTCGTGGTTGAAGAGCTGGAACACGCTCTGGCCCGTGGTGCGAAGATCTACGCCGAAATCGTTGGCTACGGCGCGACGTCCGACGGCTATGACATGGTTGCGCCGAGCGGCGAAGGCGCAATCCGCTGCATGCAGCAGGCGTTGTCCACCGTCGACACCCCGATCGACTACCTGAACACCCACGGTACCTCGACTCCGGTCGGCGACGTCGCGGAAATGAAAGGTGTGCGTGAAGTGTTCGGCGACAAGGCTCCTGCGATCAGCTCGACCAAGAGCCTGTCCGGTCACTCGCTGGGCGCCGCCGGTGTTCACGAAGCGATCTACTGCATGCTGATGATGGAAGGCAACTTCATCGCCGGTTCCGCCAACATCGACGAACTGGACCCTGAAGTGGCCGATCTGCCGGTGCTGACCAAGACCCGCGAGAACGCCACCATCAACACCGTGATGAGCAACAGCTTCGGCTTCGGCGGCACCAACGCCACGCTGGTGCTGAAGCGCTGGGAAGGCAAGTAATTCTCCGCTGCTGAGCCACACATGAAAACGCCCCGACTGGTTCGGGGCGTTTTTTTTCATCTGAAGAAAGTCGCCAGGCACACCACTATCCCTTGTGGGAGCGGGCTTGCTCGCGAAAGCGGTGAGTCAGGTATGAAGACGGCGACTGATACTCCGCATTCGCGAGCAAGCCCGCTCCCATAGGGGATATCAGTGCGCCTGAAAATGAAACTTCTGTCATGAAACTTACCGCCCTGCGACCGAATGTCGCGGATTACGCGGGCTGCAGCACTGTTGCAAAAACCGCAACAACACCTTGCGCAAATCAAGCGTTTACTTAGCAAGCTAACAAATCATATAAAAGAGTCCTGCACACGCCTTGCTGCAGATAACTTGAGATTTGGAGCTAGCAGATGACTGTAAAAGTAACTGAACGCGACGATTCACACATGTCCCACGAAGGCGTAGCCGCCGGTATCCGCATCTGGGATGTGCATCAACAAGACTTGCTGGTCGGCATGTTCCACAACGAGATCGACGCCCACAACTACAAGGCCGAACTGGAACTGCAGGAACAGCAGCGGGATCTGAAATCCGCTTAGGCAAATATTGAACCTGTGGCGAGGGAGCTTGCTCCCGCTGGACTGCGCGGCAGGCCCTGTTTTAAAACAACGGCCGCTTCGCGCCCCAGCGGGAGCAAGCTCCCTCGCCACAGTTGTGTTGTTACAGCTTTATCGGTTTACCACATCAGGTCATCAGGGATCTGATAGGCCGCGTACGGATCGTCTTCGGCATTGACCTCTTCGGTCTGCACGTTGAGCTGCACGATACGCTGCGGGTCGCGCTCCTGGATCTTCAGCGCCGCTTCACGGGGGATCACTTCGTAGCCGCCGGCATGGTGCACGATCGCCAGCGAGCCGCTGCTGAGCTTGTTGCGCATCAGCGTGTTGACCGAGATGCGCTTGACCTTCTTGTCGTCGACGAAGTTGTAGTAGTCCTCGGTGGTCAGCTTCGGCAGACGCGAGACTTCGATCAACTGCTTGACCTGCGCGGCGCGGGCCTTGGCCTCGGCCTTCTCCTGCTGCTGACGGTTCAGCTCCTGGTCGCGCTTGACCTTCTCGGCCATGGCTTCCTGGGCGGCGCGCTGCTGCGAATCATCCAGCTCGGCCTGCCCTTTGTGGGCCAGACGCTGTTGCTTCTGCTTGTCTTTGCTGACCTGTTTGGCCTGCTTTTGGTTGACCAGGCCTGCTTTGAGCAACTGGTCGCGAAGGGAAAGGCTCATTAATGCTTACTCACTTGGGCAACGGCTCAGCCGCAGCTGGGCAAATTCTTTTCCTGACGTTTGGCTTCACCCCACAGGGCGTCCAACTCTTCGAGGGTGCAATCTTCCATGGGACGATGGGTGTCGCGCAATGCCTGTTCGATAAAACGGAAACGTCTTTCAAACTTGGCGTTGGCGCCACGCAGGGTGGTTTCCGGATCGACCTTCAGGTGCCGGGCCAGATTGACCACGGAAAACAGCAGATCGCCGATCTCGTCGGCCACTGCTTGCGGATCGTTTTCGGACATGGCTTCGAGCACCTCATCGAGCTCTTCGCGCACCTTGTCCAGTACCGGCAACGCATCCGGCCAGTCGAAGCCGACCTGCGCAGCGCGCTTCTGCAATTTGGCCGAACGCGACAGCGCCGGCAACGCGGCAGGCACGTCATCGAGCAGTGACAGCTGCTCGGGCGCGGCGGATTTCTCGGCGCGTTCTTCGGCCTTGATCTCTTCCCAGCGCTGCTTGACCTGCTCTTCGCTCAAGCGTGGTACGTCCAGCGGCGCATACAGATCGCCGGTGGGGAACACGTGCGGATGGCGGCGGATCAGTTTGCGGGTAATACTGTCGATCACCCCGGCGAATTCGAAGCGCCCTTCTTCCTTGGCCAACTGGCTGTAATAAACCACCTGAAACAGCAGATCGCCCAGCTCGCCCTGCAAGTGATCGAAGTCGCCCCGCTCGATGGCGTCGGCCACTTCGTAGGCTTCTTCGAGGGTGTGCGGGACGATGGTCGCGTAGGTTTGCTTGATGTCCCACGGGCAACCGTACTGCGGATCGCGCAGGCGGTTCATCAGGTGGAGCAGGTCTTCAAGTGAATACATCTGTCATGCCTCTACACAAAACCAACGTGGGAGCGGGCTTGCTCGCGAATGCGGTGTGTCATTCAGCGTAAATATCGACTGACACGCCCTCTTCGCGAGCAAGCCCGCTCCCACCTTCGAACGAAGCCATCTTCACGGGGTACGGTTACGCCGCGTCTCGATGATGTTCGGCAACTGCGAAATCCGTCCCAGCAAGCGCCCCAGCGCATCCAGCCCGGGGATCTCGATGGTCAGCGACATCAGCGCAGTGTTGTCTTCCTTGTTCGAGCGGGTATTGACCGCCAGCACGTTGATCCGCTCGTTGAGCAGCACCTGCGAGACGTCACGCAGCAGACCGGAACGGTCGTAGGCGCGGATGACGATGTCCACCGGATAGGTGAGCACCGGCACCGGGCCCCAACTGACCTGGATGATCCGCTCCGGCTCGCGCCCGCCCAGTTGCAGCACCGAGGCGCAGTCCTGCCGGTGAATGCTCACGCCGCGGCCCTGGGTGATGTAGCCGACAATCGCGTCGCCCGGCAGCGGCTGGCAGCAGCCGGCCATCTGCGTCATCAGGTTGCCGACACCCTGGATCTGAATGTCGCCGCGCTTGCCCGGCTTGTAACCGGTGGCCTTGCGCGGGATCAGCTCCAGCTGTTCGTTGCCGCGTTCCGGCTCGACCAGTTGCTGTGCGAGGTTGACCAGTTGCGCCAGACGCAAATCGCCGGCACCGAGGGCGGCGAACATGTCTTCGGCGGTTTTCATGTTGGCCTTTTCGGCCAGCTTGTCGAAATCCACCGCCGGCAGACCGAGGCGATTGAGTTCGCGTTCGATCAGGGTTTTACCGGCCGCGACGTTCTGGTCACGGGCCTGCAACTTGAACCAGTGAACGATCTTCGCCCGCGCCCGCGAGGTGGTGACGTAGCCCAGGTTCGGGTTCAGCCAGTCGCGGCTCGGCGTACCGTGCTTGCTGGTGATGATTTCGACCTGCTCACCGGTCTGCAGACTGTAGTTGAGCGGCACGATCCGCCCGTTGATCTTCGCGCCCCGGCAGTTGTGACCGATTTCGGTGTGCACACGGTAGGCGAAGTCCAGCGGCGTCGCGCCTTTCGGCAAGTCGATGGCATGACCGTCGGGGGTGAAGATGTAGACCCGATCCGGTTCGATATCGACTCGCAGCTGTTCGGCCAGACCACCGATATCGCCCAGTTCTTCGTGCCACTCGAGCACCTGCCGCAGCCAGGAGATTTTCTCTTCGTAGTGGTTTGAGCCGGATTTGACGTCGGTGCCTTTGTAGCGCCAGTGCGCGCAGACGCCGAGCTCGGCCTCTTCGTGCATCGAGTGCGTACGAATCTGCACTTCCAGCACCTTGCCTTCCGGACCGATTACCGCGGTGTGCAGCGAGCGGTAGCCGTTCTCTTTCGGGTTGGCGATGTAGTCGTCGAATTCTTTCGGGATGTGCCGCCACAGGGTGTGGACGATGCCGAGCGCGGTGTAGCAGTCGCGCATTTCCGGCACCAGCACACGCACCGCGCGCACGTCGTAGATCTGGCTGAATTCCAGACCCTTGCGCTGCATTTTGCGCCAGATCGAATAGATGTGTTTGGCCCGGCCGCTGATGTCGGCGTCGACGCCGGTGGCCTGCAATTCGTCCTTGAGCTGGGTCATCACATCGCTGATGAAACGCTCACGGTCCAGCCGCCGCTCATGGAGCAGCTTGGCGATCTGTTTGTATTGATCAGGCTCCAGGTAACGGAAGGACAAGTCCTCCAGCTCCCACTTGATATGACCGATGCCGAGCCGGTGCGCGAGCGGCGCATAGATATCGAAGACTTCCCGGGCGACGCGGTTGCGCTTCTCGTCGTCAGCGGTTTTCACCGCGCGAATGGCGCAGGTACGTTCGGCCAGTTTGATCAGCGCGACGCGAACGTCGTCGACCATCGCCACCAGCATCTTGCGCAGGTTTTCCACCTGGCCCTGGGTGCCCATCACCATCGACTGGCGCGGGCTGAGGCTGGCACTGATCGCCGCCATGCGCTGCACGCCGTCGATCAGCTTGGCCACCACCGGGCCGAAGCGCTGGCCGACCGCCGCGAGCTCGATCTGGCCTTCGCGCACGCCGCGATACAGCACTGCCGCAACCAGCGAATCCTGATCCAGTTTGAGGTCGGCGAGGATCTCGGCGATCTCCAGTCCCGTGCTGAAACTGCCGGAGCCTTCGGCCCACAGATTCTTCTTGGCATTGGACTGCTGTTCGGCCTCGCGAGCGAACTCGCAGGCTTCTTTCAAGGCTTCGCGATCCAGTGCCATGTCGACACTGACCGCGTGATCGAGCCAAGCCTCGAGATTGATACTGCCGTCAGTGTTGATCGGCTGGTGTGCTCTCACCTGTACCATGCTGCTTTACCTTCCCTACGACGCAGATTCAATGCGTCAAATCGCTGACCCTCAACGCCCGTATGCGCTCGCGGGGCTAAAGCGAGCGCCGCCCGGACAGGTCAGACGGATTCAGACGAGCCATCCTGGCTCGCTTCAAATAACGCCATGGCCTCGACATGTGCCGTCTGAGGAAACATATCGAGAATCCCGGCACGTTTTAACCGGTAGCCCTGCTTGATCAATTCGACCGTATCGCGCGCCAGAGTTGCAGGGTTGCACGATACATACACCAACCGTTTGGCACCCAGGGTCGCGAGCTTGCGCACCACCTCGAAAGCACCGTCACGCGGTGGGTCCAAGAGTACCGCAGAAAAGCCGTTTCCGATCCACTGAGCATCGGTCAAAGGCTGGGATAAATCGGCTTGAAAAAACTTTGTGTTATGCAAATTGTTGCTGGCAGCGTTGGCGGCAGCGCGGTCGACCATGGTCTGCACGCCCTCCACCGCCACCACTTCACGCACGCTTTTGGCCAGCGGCAAGGCGAAGTTGCCCAGACCGCAGAACAGGTCCAGCACGCGTTCATCGGGGCGCGGTTTCAGCCAATCCAGCGCCTGCGCGACCATCGCCTCATTGACCCCGGCGTTGACCTGAATGAAATCCCCCGGCCGCCAGGCCAGTTCCAGATCCCACTGCTCCAGGCGATAGCCCAGCGACTGCGTGGCATCCACCGGTTGCGGGTCGCCTTCGCCATGCAGCCACAGTTGCGCGTCATGGAACTGACAGAATTCCTTGAGGATCGTCAGGTCGGCTTCGGACAGCGGCGCCATGTGTCGCAACAACACCGCCAACGACGAACCACTGAACAACTCGACGTGCCCCAGCGCCTGCGGTTTGCTCAAACGACGGAGCATCTGCGGCAAACGGGTCATGATCGGTTGCAAGGGCTGTACCAGCACCGGGCATTCGTTGATGGCGACGATGTCCTGGCTGCCGGCGGCGCGAAAACCGACTTCAAGCTGCTTCGCCTTCATGTCCCAACGCACGGCGATCCGCGCGCGGCGGCGATAGCCGAATTCCGGGCCGGTCAACGGCGCAGCCCATTCGTCAGGCGCGACCCCGGCAACCTTCGACAATTGCTCGGCGAGCATGCGCTGTTTCAGGGCAAGCTGTTCGGCGTGGGGCAAATGCTGCACGCTGCACCCGCCACAGCGGCCGGCGTGCTGACAGGCTGCAGGGCGACGCAATTCGCTGGCCTTGAACACGCGCTCGGTGCGCGCCTCGACCACTTTGCCGCGGGCGCCAAGCACCCGCGCCTCGACCTCTTCACCGGCGAGGGCACCGAGAACGAACCAGGTTTTGCCTTCGAAAAACGCGATGCCGCGACCGTCATTGGCCAGGCGCTCGATGTTCAAGCGCTGTTTTTTGCCGGTCGGGATTTGCGCGGCCTTGCTGCCGCCAGTGGGCTGGAAGCGCAGGCCTCTCTCGTGCTTGGCCATCAGTTGGGCGCGTCGAAAATGCCGGTCGACAGATAACGGTCGCCACGGTCGCAGATGATCGCGACGATCACCGCGTTTTCAACTTCTTTGGACAGGCGCAGCATCGCTGCCACCGCACCGCCCGAAGACACGCCACAAAAGATGCCTTCTTCGCGGGCCAGTCGCCGGGTGACGTCCTCGGCTTCGCTTTGCGCCATGTCGACAATACGGTCGACGCGGTCGGCCTGATAGATCTTCGGCAGGTATTCCTGCGGCCAGCGGCGGATGCCGGGAATGGCTGAGCCTTCCATCGGCTGCAGACCGACGATCTGCACGCTGTCGCTCTGCTCTTTCAAGTAGCGCGAGACGCCCATGATGGTGCCGGTAGTGCCCATCGAACTGACGAAATGGGTGATGGTGCCCTGGGTCTGACGCCAGATTTCCGGGCCGGTGGTGGTGTAGTGCGCTTCCGGATTGTCGCCGTTGGCGAACTGATCGAGCACCTTGCCACGGCCTTCGGCTTCCATCCGCTGAGCGAGATCACGAGCGCCTTCCATGCCCTCTTCCTGACTGACCAGAATCAGCTCGGCACCGTAAGCGGTCATCGCCGCTTTACGTTCGGCGCTGGAGTTGTCCGGCATGATCAGGATCATCTTGTAACCCTTTATCGCGGCGGCCATGGCCAGGGCGATCCCGGTGTTGCCCGAGGTCGCTTCGATCAGCGTGTCGCCAGCGTGGATCTGCCCGCGCAGTTCGGCACGGGTGATCATCGACAGCGCCGGACGATCCTTGACCGAACCCGCCGGGTTGTTCCCTTCGAGCTTGAGCAATAGGGTGTTGCTGGTGGCACCGGGCAGGCGCTGCAAACGCACCAGCGGAGTGTTGCCGACGCAATCGGCGATGGTTGGGTACTGCAGGGTCATGGCGTATTCGCAATCCAGACGTGCGGGGGCGCCTATCATACCGGCAAACGTTCGCAGGCCATATCACGCAAAGTGCGGTGCTTATGGTTTATGGGAATAAGCAGATGAATGTCGCACCGGTGGTGCGACTTTTGAGTTCCGCGGTGAATCGAAGGGCCCCTTCGCGAGCAAGCCCGCTCCCACAGGAGGGTGGCGGTGTTGGTTATACAATCTGCGGACGACACACATCCAAAGTGGGAGCGGGCTTGCTCGCGAAGGCGTCAGCCGCCGCGCCGCCGTCATCGGCAATCAGCCGCAAATTCAGGCGCAACCCTGCCCCACCATTCTCCGCCCACAACATCCCGCCCTGGCGCTGCACCGCATTCCTCGCAATGCTCAGTCCCAGGCCAAACCCGCCATCCCCCGGGCGTGAGCCGTCGAGGCGGATGAAGGGCGAGAAGATCCGTTGCAGATCGCTCTGCGCCACCCCGCCGCCCTGATCCTCCAGCCACAAATGCCAGTGATCACCATCACGCCGACCATCGAGGCGTACGATGCCGCCCTCGGGCGAATGCCGAATGGCGTTGCGCAGAATGTTTTCCAGCGCTTGTGCCAGGGTGTTGAGATTGCCGCGCACCCAGCATGACGCCGGCACCGCGCATTGCAATTGCAGGCTCGGCCAGCCGCTTTCATAACAGGCGTTGTCGGTGAGCATTTCCCACAGCGCCTGAATCTGGATCGCCTCGTCCGGCAGCGGCGCACGTTCGGTGTCGAACCAGGCCAGTTGCAGGGTGTCTTCGACCAGTCGTTGCATGCCGTCGACTTCACGGCCAATGCGCTCGCGCAGTTGCCGTAGATCCTGCTCGCTTTCACTGGCCACCCGCAGGCGACTCAGCGGCGTGCGCAGTTCATGGGACAGGTCGCGCAGCAATTGCTGTTGCAGGGCGACGGTGGATTGCAGGCGTTCGGACATCGAGTCGAAGGCCCGCGCCAGTTCGCCGAGTTCGTCCGGGCGCTGGGTAATGCCGCTCGACAGGCGCACATTCAGTTGATCGGCGCGCCAGGCGTTGGCCTGCGCGCGCAAATTGTTCAGCGGCACCACCAGCAAGCGATACAGGCCGACACACAGCAGCAAGGTGAACAGCCCCGGAATCACGCCATTGGTGATCACCCGCCAGAACACCCGGTACTTCCCCGGCAGGAATCGCTCGGGCAACTCGATCACCAGACTGCCGGCTGATGGGTTCTGCGCAAACGGCACCCGCAGCCACGGCCGGCCCTTCTTGTGGATCGGCCAGTCGAGCCCACGCAAAAAGGTCAGGTGCTGGATTTCCTGTTCATTCAGCGGCTCGCTGCTCAACGACTGCAGATTGCGGTCGATCACCCCGACCCAGGCGGCCTCACGCAGCTCCATGCTCTGCAACCAGTTATCGACCCCGTCGCGCTCACCACGCTGCCACGCCCGCTCGGCTTCGCTGGCATAACGGCTCAGCGTGCCGCGCGCCTCGTCAGAGAGATACTGGTTGCGCTCCTCCATGTAGCGGCCCCATGACCAACTGAGCCAGATCATCAGCAGACAAAACGCTACCAGCAGACACGCCAGTTTCCAGAACAGCGAATGCCGCCCCGGCAACTCAGAGATTTTCATCGGTGGCACTCAGCACATAGCCTTTGCCCCACACTGTGCGCACCTCGCGCTCGGTGTAACCGATGGCCTTGAGTTTGCGGCGGATCTGGCTGATGTGCATGTCGAGGCTGCGGTCGTGGGCCGCGTAGCCGCGTTGCAGCACATGCTGATAAAGGAAGGCCTTGCTCAGCACTTCTTCGTCGTTGCGATGGAGAGTTTCCAGCAGACGGTATTCGCTGCGGGTCAGACCGGCGGCCAGTAGGTTATAGAAGACGTCGCACTGTTCTTCGTCGAAACGCAGCGCGCCGTGAATCGTAGCCGGTGCAATCGCTGCCGGGCGCCGATCCAGCGCCACCCGGCGCAGGATCGCCTCGATCCGCACATGCAACTCGGCGATGCTGAACGGCTTGGGCAGGTAATCATCGGCACCCAGACGAAAGCCGCTGATGCGGTCGGCCTCGGCGCCGAGCGCCGACATCAGCAGCACCGGCGTCGAATGGCTCTGACGCAATTGTGTCAGCACCTTCAGGCCGTCGAGCCCCGGCAGCAGAATGTCCATCAGCACCACGTCGAACGGCTGGTGACGCGCAATGTTCAGCCCTTCCTGACCGTTCTGGCACCAGGTCACCGCAAAGCCGCTGCGGCCCAGATGCTCGTGAACATAGGCGCCCAGCACCGGGTCGTCCTCGATGGCAAGAATGCGTGGCAGGTCGGCGGAGACAGGAGTCATGAGTATCTGCAAATAATTCTCAGTTGGCCGATTATTCAAGATTGCCCGCCATCGGGCAACCCAAGCTTGACCGGCCGGACACACGCACCAGGCCGCGCCGACCGATGGCGACATGATTTTTCCGAAGATTGCCTGCCTGCAAATCGCTACACTGCGCCAATGTCGCGTGCCGGACGCACGTGCGAGTCAACAGTTCAGCGGGATGCAGGAGATGGGTGTGCTCAAGAAACTGGGAATCAAAGGTCGCGTGTTGTTGCTGACCCTGTTGCCCACCAGCCTGATGGCGTTGGTGCTCGGGGGCTATTTCACCTGGATGCAACAGTCCGATTTGCAGACCCAGTTGATGCAGCGCGGTGAAATGATCGCCGAGCAACTGGCGCCGCTGGTGGCACCCGCCATGGGCCATGGCAATACCGATCTGCTGGAACGCATCGCCACCCAGTCCCTCGAACAGCCTGACGTGCGCGCCGTTACTTTCCTCGCCCCCGACCGTACCCCGCTGGCGCACGCCGGCCCGACCATGCTCAATCAGGCACCCAGTGGCGACAGTGCGCAACTGCTACGGCGCAGCGGCAATGACGCCACGCGTTACCTGATGCCGGTGTTCGGCAAGCACCGCAATCTCGCCGGTGAGCTGATCCCCGCAGAATCCGACCGTCTGCTTGGCTGGGTTGAACTGGAGCTGTCGCACAACGGCATGCTGCTGCGCGGTTATCGCAGCCTGTTTGCCAGCCTGCTGTTGATTGCCGCCGGGCTGGCGGGAGCGGCCCTGCTCGCGTTGCGCATGGGCCGCACCATCAACCGCCCGCTGAGCCAGATCAAACAGGCGGTTGCCCAGCTCAAGGACGGTCATCTGGAAACCCGCCTGCCACCGCTCGGCAGCCAGGAACTGGACGAACTCGCCTCGGGCATCAACCGCATGGCCGGGACCCTGCAGAACGCCCGCGAAGAACTGCAGCACAGCGTCGATCAGGCCACCGAAGACGTGCGGCAGAATCTGGAAACCATCGAGATCCAGAACATCGAACTGGATCTGGCACGCAAAGAGGCGCTGGAGGCGAGCCGGATCAAATCCGAGTTCCTCGCCAACATGAGCCACGAGATCCGCACGCCGCTCAACGGCATTCTCGGTTTCACGCATCTGTTGCAGAAAAGCGAACTGACGCCGCGCCAGCTCGACTATCTGGGCACCATCGAAAAGTCCGCCGACAGCCTGCTGGGGATCATCAACGAGATCCTCGACTTCTCGAAGATCGAGGCCGGCAAACTGGTGCTCGACCACATCCCGTTCAACCTGCGCGACCTGTTGCAGGACACCCTGACCATCCTGGCACCGGCAGCCCACGCCAAACAATTGGAGCTGGTGAGTCTGGTCTATCGCGACACGCCGCTGTCTCTGGTCGGTGACCCGCTGCGCCTGAAGCAGATCCTCACCAACCTGGTCAGCAACGCGATCAAGTTCACCCGCGAAGGCACCATCGTCGCCCGCGCCATGCTTGAAGAAGAACACGAAGACAGCGTGCAACTGCGCATCAGCATTCAGGACACCGGCATCGGCCTGTCGAGTCAGGACGTGCGCGCGTTGTTCCAGGCGTTCAGTCAGGCCGACAACTCGCTGTCGCGCCAGCCCGGCGGTACTGGTCTGGGTCTGGTGATCTCCAAGCGTCTGATCGAACAGATGGGTGGCGAAATCGGCGTCGACAGCACCCCGGGCGAAGGCTCGGAATTCTGGATCAGCCTGAGCCTGCCGAAAACCCGCGACGACAGCGAAGACCTGCCGGGCCCGCCACTGCTCGGGCGTCGCGTGGCGGTGCTGGAAAATCACGAACTGGCGCGTCAGGCGCTGCAGCATCAACTGGAAGACTGCGGCCTCGACGTCACGCCGTTCAATACGCTGGAGAGCCTGACCAACGGCGTCACTGGCGCGCACCAGACCGATCAGGCGATCGACCTTGCGGTGCTCGGCATCACCAGCAACGACATGCTTCCGGAGCGCCTGAACCAGCACATCTGGGATCTGGAACACCTGGGTTGCAAAGTGCTGGTGCTGTGCCCGACCACCGAACAGACGCTGTTCCATCTCTCGGTGCCCAACCCGCACAGCCAGCTGCAAGCCAAACCAGCCTGCACGCGTAAACTGCGTCGGGCGCTGGCCGATCTGGCCAATCCACGCCAGCCGCGCAACGAGCCGGGCGAACCGTTGTCGAGCCGTGCACCGAAAGTGCTGTGCGTCGACGACAACCCGGCCAACCTGTTGCTGGTGCAGACCCTGCTCGAAGACATGGGCGCCAAGGTGCTCGCAGTCGAGAGCGGCTACGCAGCAGTCAAAGCGGTGCAGAGCGAATCCTTCGACCTGGTGCTGATGGACGTGCAGATGCCGGGGATGGACGGACGCCAGACCACCGAAACCATCCGCCAGTGGGAGAGCGAACGGCATTGCACGCCGCTGCCGATCGTCGCCCTCACCGCCCACGCCATGGCCAACGAAAAACGCGCCTTGCTGCAAAGCGGCATGGATGACTACCTGACCAAACCGATCAGCGAGCGGCAGCTGGCGCAAGTGGTGCTGAAGTGGACCGGTCTGGCCTTGCGCAATCAAGGAACGGAGCGTGCCAGCGACAGCGCGGCGGGCGCCAATGAGTTGCCGGTGCTCGACCACGAAGAAGGCCTGCGCCTGGCCGCCGGCAAGGCCGATCTGGCGGCGGACATGTTGGCGATGCTGCTCGCCTCGCTGGAGGCCGACCGCGAAGCCATTCGTGCCGCCAGTGAAGCTCGCGATCAGAACGCGCTGATCGAGCGCGTGCATCGTTTGCACGGTGCGACCCGATATTGTGGCGTGCCGCAGTTACGCGCGGCCTGCCAGCGCAGTGAAACCCTGCTCAAACAGGGCGATCCGAAAGCAGTGGTGGCGTTGGAGGAGCTGGATCGGGCGATCAATCGCCTCGCAACCCAAGCCCGAATCAGTGCCTGATCCACAGCAATGTCGCGTTCGCTGGCCCACGCTAAAGTGAGTTCGGGTCAACCCTGACTCGCCACCCCGCGCCAAGGAGCAATACATGCGCACGCTCGTTTTCAGCAGCCAGACCTACGACCGCGACAGTTTCCTCGCTGCCGCCTGCCCGGCCGGGCTGGAACTGTATTTTCAGCCGGCCCGGCTCAGTCTCGACACCGCCGCCCTGGCCGAACAGCATGAGGTGGTTTGCGCCTTCATCAATGACGACCTCAGCGCGCCGGTGCTGGAACGCCTCGCCGCCGGCGGTACGCGACTGATCGCCCTGCGCTCGGCGGGCTACAACCATGTCGATCTGCCCGCGGCAAAACGCCTCGGGCTGGCCGTGGTGCGGGTGCCGGCCTACTCGCCGCATGCGGTGGCCGAACACGCGGTGGCGCTGATTCTGGCGCTTAACCGGCGTCTGCACCGCGCCTACAACCGCACCCGCGAAGGCGATTTCACCCTGCACGGTCTGACCGGGTTCGATCTGGTGGGCAAAACCGTGGGGATTGTCGGCACCGGGCAGATCGGCGTGACGTTCGCGAAAATCATGCACGGTTTCGGTTGCGAATTGCTGGCCTACGACCCGTACCCAAACCCTGAGGTCGTGGCGTTGGGCGCACGTTACCTGAGTCTGCCGGAGCTGCTCGCGCAGTCGCGGATCATCAGCCTGCACTGCCCGCTCAACGCCCAGAGCAAACACTTGATCAACCGCGAATCACTGGCGCACCTGCAGCCGGGGGCGATGCTGATCAACACCGGACGCGGCGGGCTGGTCGACACACCGGCACTGATCGATGCCCTGAAGGACGGTCAATTGGGCTATCTGGGACTGGATGTGTATGAAGAAGAGGCGCAGCTGTTTTTCGAGGATCGCAGCGACTTGCCGTTGCAGGACGACGTATTGGCGCGGCTGCTGACCTTCCCGAACGTGATCATCACCGCGCATCAGGCGTTTCTGACCCATGAAGCGCTGGGCGCGATTGCCGCGACCACCCTGCACAACATCGCGACCTGGGCCGCAGGCGCGCCGCAGAACCAGGTCGAAGGTTGAAGGCTTGCCGGTTTACTTCGGCGACAGCGACGAGGCCAGGATCAGCAACGCCAGCCAGCCAAAACCGAAAAAGCGCTGCTTCATCGAATGACCGTTACGCAGCAGGAACCAGACGAAGACCATCGGTAGCAAGAACACCATGATCTTCAACCAGCCTTCCACCGGCCGCGAACCGTCGGCGTTGGGCTGAAGTTGAGGTGCGGGTTCCGGTTGCCGACGGCGGCGACCGACCGCCGCCGGTGAAACGCGCGGCGCAGGCTCAGGGGCTGCTGGCGGGATAAACGCCTCGGGCACGGATTTGTTGCGCGGCAGGCTGCCAAATGAAATCGTCGCGGCGGCGGCTTGCGCCGGTGTGTGCTCGTGCTGCTGCGCCATCGGAGCACCACAATGAATGCACGCCTTGGCTTCCGAGCTGATGCTCCGCTTGCATTCATAACATTCGATCAGCGCCATGTTCCGTTCCCTCAGAGTGAAGGGCGGCAGTTTGCCATGAGCGCCGGAGGATTTGAACCGGATCGAAGGTCGCACGCGTACGCCATCCTGCAATCCAGCCCGTGCTAGCATGTCGCGCAGATTTGGAGGACCCATGGTCGAACACGATTTCCGCTACACCCTGATGAACCCGCAACACACCCTCACCGAATGCCGCGCCCTCGTACCGGGCCGCTATCAGGTCACCGGCAACGGTGGCTCGATCCGCAACGGTGACGTCCTGTTGGTCACCCTCAAAGGCAGCAAGGACTTGTCCATGCGCCTGACCGTCGACACCGTGCGCCACCTGATCAATCCGCCGGGCCAATGGACCGCGATGACCACCGGCCCGGTATTCGGCGAACTGGCGATCCACACCTGGCAGGTCAACTGCGACAGCTGCGCCAAAGAGCTGAACTTCGAGTTCGCCGTGGACGCCAAGCTGGGCAAGACTGCCGAGCAGCCGGCCGCCACGGCGCGCATCGCCGAACTGGGCTGGAAAGCCGTCGGCGACAAGCACCTGTGCCCGAAATGCCAGGAGCCCGCGTGATGAAACGCCTTGCCCTGCCGCTGCTGGTCGGTGCCGCTCTGGTGGGCTGCGCCGCAGAGCCTGTGCAATTGCAGCAGAACCGCAGCTACATCCTGGAGTGGATCGGCGAGCGGCCATTGATGGATTACAGCCATCTGACCGTGACCCTCGGTGACGATGGCCGCGCGTACGGCAATGGCGGCTGCAACCACTGGTTCGCGCCGTACACCCTCGACGGTGACAAGCTGAGCTTCGGCCCGATCGGCAAGACCCGCAAACTCTGCGCCCCGGCACTGATGGAGCAGGAACAACGCTTCCTGCAGGCGCTGCAAGGCGTTGAGCGCTGGGACATCTCGCCAATCGAGCAGATGCGCTTCTGGCCGGCGCAAGGCAAGCCGTTGCGCTGGTGGCTGGAAGAGGGCTGATCTTTTTTCTGAACGCCAGTTACTGTGGCGAGGGAGCTTGCTCCCGCTCGGCTGCGCAGCAGTCGCACAACCGTTAACCGCGCATTGCCGCAGACACGAGTCAGCAGGGTTTGGGGCCGCTTCGCGCCCCAGCGGGAGCAAGCTCCCTCGCCACAAAAGCCCATTCAACTCACTTTGTCGCCTGCAACGCCTCCAGCTTGGCCATCACCCCCGCCGCCGTCTGCTCGCCCATCAACTGCTCACGCACCTTGCCCTTGTTGTCGATGATGTAAGTCACCGGCAAGGCCTCACTGCGCGGCAGGTCGAACAGGTCCGCCGGATCCTGCGCCAGCACGGTGAATTTGATGCCCAGTTTCTCGCTGGCGCTCTTCAGGTCTTCACCCTGGACGTTGTCGAAGTTGACCCCGAACACACCCACGTTCTTGCTCTTGAGTTCGTCAGCCAAATGATTGAGCTCCGGAATTTCCGTGCGGCACGGGCCACACCATTCGGCCCAGTAATTGATGACTACCCATTGCTTGTCCAGACGCTCGGACGCGACCTTCTGACCATTCTGGTCAATGCCGTAGTCATTGCCGCAGCCCCCCAGCATCAACGCCCCGATTATCGTCAATGCCGCTGCCAATCGCCGTGTCATGTCATGTTCCCTGGTCAAAAATTGAAGGCGCCTGCGACCCATCGCCTCTGAAGGTTCTGGATTGCGCGCTGCACAGTTAGAATAGCCGCCACTTTACGCCAGAAGCGACCCGCCATGACCGATCTGACGCTTTATCACAATCCGCGCTGCTCGAAATCCCGCGGCGCGCTGGAACTACTTGAGGCCCGCGGCCTGACCCCGAACGTGGTGCGTTACCTGGAAACGCCGCTGAACGCCGCGCAGATCAAGGCCTTGCTCGGCAAGCTGGGCATCAGTGCACGGCAACTGCTGCGCAGCGGAGAAGATGAATACAAAATGCTTCAGCTGGCTGACGAAAGCCTCAGCGACGCGCAATTGATCGACGCCATCGCCCAGCATCCAAAACTGATGGAACGGCCGATTCTTGAAGTCGGCGACAAAGCCGTTATCGGTCGCCCACCGGAGCAGATTCTGGAGTTGCTGCCGTGAGCGCGCCGTACATTCTGGTTCTGTATTACAGCCGCAATGGTTCGACCAACGAGATGGCCCGGCAGATTGCCCGCGGCGTCGAACAGGCCGGCCTCGAAGCGCGCCTGCGTACCGTGCCGGCAATCTCCACCGAGTGTGAAGCAGTGGCTCCGGACATCCCGGAAGAAGGCGCGCTCTACGCTACCCTCGATGACCTGAAGAACTGCGCCGGCCTCGCCCTTGGCAGCCCGACGCGTTTCGGCAACATGGCCGCGCCGCTGAAGTACTTCCTCGACGGCACCAGCAACCTGTGGCTGACCGGCGCGCTGGTCGGCAAACCGGCTGGCGTGTTCACCTCCACCGCCAGCCTGCACGGCGGTCAGGAAACCACCCTGCTGTCGATGATGCTGCCGCTGTTGCACCACGGCATGCTGATCACTGGCCTGCCGTACAGCGAGTCGGCACTGCTGGAAACCCAGGGCGGCGGTACGCCGTATGGCGCCAGTCATCATGCCGGGGCCGATGGCAAGAAAGGTCTCGATCAGCACGAGATGGCGCTGTGTCGCGCACTCGGCGCACGCCTGGCCAAGACCGCGCAAAAACTGGAGGGCTGAGGGTGGCGAAGAAGCCGAAAGTCCTGCCCTCCGTCGAGTGGCTCGAACCCCGCGTCAAGGCGATGCGGGTCATCAGCCTGTTGTGCTTCTTCGGCCTCGCCGGGCTGCTCGCCGCTTACTACCTGCTGTTCGCCGACCTGCACGGCGCCCGACCGTGGGTGATCCTGCTGGTCGAGCTGATCCCGTGGCTGATCCTCGCGCCGGGGATGCTGATGGGCAACGCGCGTGCGCACTCGTGGATGTGTTTTGTGGTGAATCTGTATTTCATCAAGGGCGCACTGGCAGCGTATGACCCGAACCGGCAACTGTTTGGCGTGCTGGAGATGGCCGCGAGCCTGGCGCTGTTCTGCTCAGCGCTACTGTATGTGCGGTGGCGGTATCAGTTGAATCGCAAGCTGGCGGGCGAAGGCGAGATTTCCGTCGCCTGAGCTGACGCCTTCGCGAGCAAGCCCGCTCCCACAGTTTTTGTGTCGATCACAGAATTTTGTGTTTCAACAAGAATCCTGTGGGAGCGGGCTTGCTCGCGAATGGAGCGCTGCGGTCTTAATGATTGACGGTGTACGCGAGCATCATCGAAATCTGGCTCATCGGCCGCCCGCCACTTTGCTCATGCCACTGGTTGAACGCATTCTGCACAATCGCCAGATCGCGCAAACTGGTCGGCACTTTGTCGACGATCTTCTGCGCATTCAGCGCGGCGACCACGTCATAGCTCGGCACAAATGTGTCCTTGCCGACCATGCGCAAGAAGCGCGGCGCCGACAGTCCGCCCAACTGACTCCCGTGCTTTTTCAGGTAGGTCCACAGACCGACGATATCGGTCACCGGCCAGTCAGCGATCAGCGCGCCGAAACTGCCCTTGTCCTTTTCCACATCGAGGATGAACTGTGCATTGCGCGGCACGCTCTTGAGCTTGCCCAGGTGGCGGATGATCCGCGCGTCCTGCATCAGGCGTTCGAGATGCTCGGCGCTCATCAGCACGACTTTTTCGGGGGCGAACTTGAAGAACACTTCTTCAAAGGCCGGCCACTTGGCGTCCACCAGGCTGTGCTTGAGACCAGCGCGAAACACGCGCAGGGCCATGGTCGAGAGGTAACGATCGTCGCTGATCTTGCGCAATTGCGCGGGGGTCTTGGGAACGGGCAGATGGGCTTCCAGTTCAGCCGCCGAACCGAAGCGGTTCAGACAGTATTCGTGCAGCCACTTGTAATCGCGCATGCCCTCTCCTATTGAATGAAACGAAAAACCAATGTGGGAGCGGGCTTGCTCGCGAAGACTGAGTGTCAGTCGGCGCATATAGCGACTGATACACCGCCTTCGCGAGCAAGCCCGCTCCCACAGGGACAGTGTTTACAGATTGACGACGTTAACGAAGCGCGAAGCCGCGGTCTCGTCGATCTTCAGGCTGGTGAAGTCGAACAGATTGCGGTCGGCCAGTTGCGACGGCACCACGTTCTGCAGACTGCGGAAGATGCTTTCAGTTCGGCCCGGAGTCTTGCGCTCCCAGTCCTGAAGCATTTCCTTGACCACCTGACGCTGCAGGTTTTCCTGCGAACCGCAAAGGTTGCACGGGATGATCGGGAATTCCTTGAAGTCCGAGTAGGCCTGGATGTCTTTCTCGTTGCAGTAGGCCAGCGGACGGATCACCACGTTGCGCCCGTCGTCGGCGCGCAACTTCGGCGGCATCGCCTTGAGGGTGCCGTTGAAGAACATGTTGAGGAAGAACGTCTCGACGATGTCGTCACGGTGGTGACCGAGGGCCATTTTGGTCGCGCCGATTTCGTCGGCAAAGGTGTACAGCGTGCCGCGACGCAGGCGCGAGCACAGCGAGCAAGTGGTCTTGCCTTCCGGCACCAGCTCCTTGACCACCGAATAGGTGTCCTTCTCGACGATGTGGTACTCGACGCCCAGTTCTTTCAGGTAGGCCGGCAGCACGTGCTCGGGGAAGCCCGGCTGCTTCTGATCCATGTTCACCGCGACGATCTCGAACTTGATCGGTGCAACCTTCTGCAGGTGCAGCAGCACGTCGAGCATGGTGTAGCTGTCCTTGCCCCCGGACAGGCAGACCATGACCTTGTCGCCGTCTTCGATCATGTTGAAATCGGCGACCGCTTCGCCGGCCAGGCGGCGCAGGCGCTTTTGCAGTTTGTTCTGGTTGACCGTAAGAGTGCCCATGACGCGAAATCCGTGAGGTGTGACGAAAGGCGGGCATTTTACGCAAAAACCCACCGGCGGCGCAGCATCCTGACGGACGCACCCTGTAGGAGCTGCCGAAGGCTGCGATCTTTTGATTGTAAAAAACCAGGATCAAAAGATCGCAGCCTTCGGCAGCTCCTACAGATGCAACTGCGATTACGCTCCGCATTTAAAGCGCAATTTGCTCTAAGCCCCTAGTCCCTGTGCGGTTAAGTCCTTTCTATACTGCGACATAAGGTCGCACACATCTGAAGACCTGAATTTGCTCGGCCACCTTGGCCCGTAGGCGCTCCGCTGGGGGGCGATGGCAATAACAAGAGGAGTGACTGGCATGATCCATCACGTAGTGGGACTTTTTACCCACCCTGATCAGGAATGGAAGGAAATCCGTGGCGACCAAGAGGAAAGCATCAGCCACATGTACCTGACGCACACGCTGATTCTGGCGGCGATTCCGGCGGTTTCGGCGTTTATCGGCACCACGCAAGTCGGCTGGGTGATCGGCAACCGCGCACCGGTGATGCTGACCTTTGAAAGCGCACTGTGGATGACCATCATGTCGTACCTGGCGATGCTCGGCGGGGTTGCGGTGATGGGCGCCTTCGTGCACTGGATGGCCCGCACTTATGACGCCAACCCGAGTCTGGCCCGTTGCGTGGCATTCGCCACCTACACCGCGACGCCGTTGTTCGTCGGCGGGCTGGCGGCGCTGTATCCGCACATGTGGCTGGGGATGATCGTCGGCACGGCGGCCATCTGTTACACGGTGTACCTGCTGTATGTCGGGCTGCCGACGTTCATGAACATTCCGTCGGACGAAGGCTTCCTGTTTTCTAGCTCGGTGCTGGCGGTGGGTCTGGTGGTGCTGGTGGCCATCATGGCGTTCACCGTGATTGTCTGGGGCCTCGGCGTGGGGCCGGTGTATACCAACTGACATGTTTCACCCCCGAGAAAAACAAGATCTGCCAATACAGGCCGCCGCAAGGCGGCCTTCTCGTTTGGCGGATGACCATTCGGCAGGTCAGCGATTCGCAAGTCCCAGAGGTTGCGGCATACTCGACGCCTCTGGAGATCCATCAAGCATGCCCGAGCAACTCAATACCCGCGTCGAAGACTGTTACCAACTCGCTGAAGCCTTTTTCAAACGTCATTTCCAACGCCCCGTCGTCAGCCTCAAGCTGCGCGGGCAAAAAGCCGGTGTCGCGCATCTGCACGAGAACCTGCTGCGCTTCAACCCGCAGCTGTACCGGGAAAACACCGAACACTTCCTCAAGCAGACGGTGGCCCACGAAGTCGCGCACCTGATCGCCCATCAACTGTTCGGCGACCGCATCCAGCCGCATGGCGAGGAGTGGCAACTGATCATGCGCGGGGTTTACGAGCTGCCGCCGGATCGTTGCCACACCTATGCCGTCAAACGCCGCAGCGTGACCCGCTATATCTACAAATGCCCGTGCGCCGACAGTGATTTTCCGTTTTCGGCGCAGCGTCATAGCCTGGTGCGCCAAGGGCGACGTTACTTGTGCCGGCGCTGCCGCAATACCTTGGTGTTCAGTGGTGAGATGCGGGTGGAATAGTCGGTTTGGTGTTGTCGCCGCCGACGCCTTCGCGAGCAAGCCCGCTCCCACATTTTGAAATGCATTCCCCTGTGGGAGCGGGCTTGCTCGCGAAGAGTCCGGCACAGCCGCTAAAGAATCACCCTGGTCGCACGCAGTTGAGCAATCCGCTCAGGGCTAAACCCCAACTCCCCCAACACCTGCTCCGTATGCTGCCCCAACCCCGCCCCTACATGTCGCGGCGCCGGCAGCGCCTCGGAAAACTTCAGCGGACAGGCAATCTGCGCCTGACTGGAACCGTCGCCGCGCGGCACCTGGGTCACCAGCCCGCGCGCCTGCAACTGCGGATGCTGCACCGCCTCGCTCAGGTTCAAGACCGGTTCGACACAGGCATCGACCCCGGCGAACAGCTCGCACAGCTCGGTGAAATCATGCTTCTCGAACTCGATTTTCAGCGCTTCCTTCAAGGCGCGCTGCTGTTCAGGCCTGGGTGACAAGCCCTGCGCCGCCAACTCCGGCCGGCCCAACGCCTGACACAGTTGCTGCATGAACCCCGGCTCCAGACTGCCCACCGACAACCAACGCCCGTCGCGCGAACGGTAGTAGTCGTAGAAGCTACCGCCATTGAGCATCTGCTCTTCCCAATGCGGCTCCTCGCCACAGGCCAGATACCCGGCGCCAGCCATGGCGTTCAGGCTGAAGGCGCAATCGGTCATGCTCACGTCCAAGTGCGTGCCCTGCCCGGTCCGCTGCCGGGCGATGACCGCCGCCAGCAGGCCGATCACCCCGTGCAACGATCCGCCCGCCACATCCGCCACCTGCATGCCCAGCGGCAACGGCCCGCTGTCGGCGCGACCGGTGTAGCTGGAGAGCCCGGCCAGTGCCAGATAGTTGATGTCATGCCCGGCGCGATCCTTGTAAGGCCCGGTCTGGCCGTAGCCGGTGATCGACACGTAAATCAGCTTCGGATTGATCGCCTTCAGCGCCTCGTACCCCAGGCCCAGACGCTCCATCACACCGGGGCGAAACTGTTCCAGAACGATGTCGTAGTCGCCCAGCAACTGCCTGACCACCTCCAGCGCTTCCGGCTGTTTGAGATCCAGCGCCAGGCTGCGCTTGTTGCGATTGAGGTAAGCGTGGCTGGCCGACACACCTTGATCGTGCGGCGGCAACACCCGCAGCAGATCCAGGCGCGTCGGCGATTCGATGCGCAGCACTTCGGCGCCCATGTCCGCCAGCAGCAGCGAGGCGAACGGCCCTGGCAACAAGGTAGAGAAATCGAGAATCTTCAGTGAGGCCAGCGGTGCGGACATGGGCGATCTCCTTGGGCGATGTACTCAGCCTAGGCAGCGATGCCGCGCACGGCAATCACCGGATGCATCAGCGGCAGTGACCGTAAAGCTCAAATCGCAGGCAATAAAAAACCTGCCGAAGCAGGTTTTTCAGAACACCTGTGGCGAGGGAGCTTGCTCCCGCTGGGTCGCGAAGCGGCCCCCTCTTCAAAGAAGGGCCTGCTGCGCAGTCCAGCGGGAGCAAGCTCCCTCGCCACAAGGTATTACCAAATTGCAGTTACTTCACATTGCTCGGGGTTGGGCCTTCAGCCACACCCAGGTCATCTTCTTCACGCTCATCGGAGATACCGCGACCGCCAGAAGCCAGCTCGGCTTGCAGCACGTCGGTGTCCAGCTCTTTCACCCACTTGGCGACAACGATGGTCGCTACGGCGTTACCGACCAGGTTGGTCAGGGCGCGGGCTTCGGACATGAAGCGATCGATACCCAGGATCAGCGCCAGACCGGCCACCGGCAGGTGACCTACGGCCGACAGGGTGGCGGCCAGCACGATGAAGCCCGAACCGGTCACACCGGCGGCGCCTTTGGAGGACAGCAGCAATACCAGCAGCAGGGTGATCTGGTGAGTGATGTCCATGTGGGTGTCGGTCGCCTGAGCGATAAACACAGCCGCCATGGTCAGGTAGATCGAAGTACCGTCGAGGTTGAACGAGTAACCGGTCGGGATCACCAGACCCACCACGGATTTCTTCGCGCCCAGACGCTCCATCTTGATCAGCATGCGTGGCAGTGCCGATTCCGACGAGGACGTGCCCAGTACGATCAACAGCTCTTCACGGATGTAACGCACCAGTTTAAACACGCTGAAACCGTGAGCACGGCAGATCGCACCCAGCACCACCACCACGAACAGCACGCAGGTGATGTAGAAGCAGATCATCAACTGGCCCAGTTGCACCAGCGAGCCAACGCCGTAGGCACCGATGGTGAAGGCCATCGCGCCGAAAGCACCCAGCGGCGCCAGTTTCATGATCATGTTGATGATGTTGAACATCACGTGGGCGAAGCGATCGATCATGTCCAGCAGCGGACGACCGTACGAACCCAGGCGATGCAGGGCGTAGCCGAAGATCACCGAGAACATCAGCACTTGCAGGATGTCACCGGTGGCGAATGCGCCGACGATGGTGTTCGGGATCACGTTAAGCAGGAAGCCGACGATGCTCTGGTCTTTACTGGCCGTCACATAAGTGGCGATTTTCGAGGCGTCCAGGGTGGTGACGTCGATGTGCATGCCGGCGCCCGGTTGCACAACGTTGACCACGATCAGACCGATCAGCAGGGCAATGGTGGAAACGATTTCGAAGTACAGCAGCGCGTAGCCGCCAGTCTTGCCCACCGATTTCATGTTCTGCATGCCGGCGATACCGCTGACAACGGTACAGAAAATGATCGGGGCGATGACCATTTTGATCAGTTTGATGAACCCGTCACCCAGTGGCTTGAGGGCCACACCGGTCTGTGGGTAGAAGTGACCGAGCAGGATGCCGATGGCGATGGCAACGATCACCTGGAAGTACAGGGATTTGTAGAGTGGCTGACGAGTCGTCATTGCAAATTTCCTCAAGAGTCCCACGGGGCAACATCCATCTGTTGTCCGCAAAACCTTAAATTGCGAACCCTCCTGCACTGGAGGGATTTGTTGTTGGAACGGCGCTTTTCCTGGTGGATAAACGCACGCTTCTATCGCTCTTATCGCAAACGCCGTGCCACTTTGGTGCAAATGGCTGCAAGCCTTTTGATATCAGGGGATGCGCAGTTTTTTTTGTCACTGCCCGGTGACGCGAGTGTGGCGGATTTCCGCCAACTCGGCGGATCTCGTCCTACAATTTGGCGGAAATCCGCCTTGTTGCCTTGCGCATGCCCCGGCTACCATCCGGCGCCTGAGGAAGGATCTGCCGCTTATGCGCGAACGTACCATCGCCAGTCATTTCGCCCGTGCCGCCCTCGGCGGCGCACGCCGTTCGGGGTTCGACTATGCGCCGCTGCTGCAGCAACTGGGCATCAGCCCGGAGTTGCTCGATGAGCCACGGGCGCGCATCGCCCCGGAGCAATTCACCCAACTGATCCAGAGTCTGTGGCTGGCGCTGGATGACGAATACCTGGGCTTTGGCAACGCGCCGAGCAAACCCGGCAGTTTCGCGATGATGTGCCACGCTCTGATCCACTGCCGGAATCTGGAGAAGGCACTGCAGCGCGGTTTAATGTTTTATAGCCTATTCCCCGAAGCCCCGCGCCTGAGCCTGAGTCGCGAAGACGAATGGGTGCGCCTGAGCCTCGATGACTCGCAGTTATGGGACCCGGATCACTTCCTCAGCGAGAGCCTGCTGGTGATCTGGCATCGTCTCGGCAGTTGGCTGATCGGCCAGCGGATTCGTCTGGAGCAGGCCACCTTCAGTTACTCGAAACCGGCGCACGGTGCCGAATACGACCTGCTGTTCCCCTGCCCGCTGGTGTTTTGCGCCGAGCAGAGCAGCCTGCTGTTTCACAGCCGCTATCTGTCGATGCCGCTGTTGCAGGACGAACGCACCCTCAAGCACTTTCTCGAACGCTCGCCCGCCGACCTGCTGTCACGGCCGGACGACGGCGACAGCCTCAGCAGCCGCCTGCGCCGCTTGCTCAGCCGCGACAGCGCGCACTGGCCGGACCTGGAAGCGGTGGCCGCGCACCTGCACATCAGCCCACAAACCCTGCGTCGGCATTTGCGCGAAGAAGGCACCAGTTTTCAGGAATTGAAGGATCAGTTGCGCCGCGACATCGCGATTTATCACCTGGGGCGGGCGAATCTGTCGTTGCAGCAGATTGCCGAGCAACTGGGGTTTTCCGAACCGTCGGCGTTTCACCGGGCGTTCAAGAAATGGACGGGGCTGACACCGGGGGCGTATCGGGCGCAGGAGCAGTAAGACCTGCGGTGAACTGACTGGCGCCATCGCGAGCAGGCTCACTCCTACATTTGAAATGCATTCCCCTTGTAGGAGTGAGCCTGCTCGCGATGACGTCAGAACAGCCAACACCTAAACCGCAGGAAACTGAATCCTGAACGCCGCCCCGCCCATCGGCGAATCCCCGAGCATCAGCTTGGCGTTGTAGCTCTCGATGATGTCCTTGACCACCGCCAGGCCGATACCCTGCCCCGGATGCTGACGATCCAGACGTTCGCCACGCTCGAGAATCCGCGCGCGCTGATTCGGTGGCACGCCCGGACCGTCGTCTTCGATGCACAGCTCGATACCCGCGAGGGTCTCGCGCACGCTGATGCGCACTTCGCCCAGGCACAGGCGATAGGCGTTTTCCAGCAGGTTGCCCATCATCTCGAGCAGCGCGCCCTGCTCGATCGGCACATAGCATTGTTCCGGCAGATCGAAGGCCACTCGAACGTGTTTGTCGCGGTAAACCTTGTCCAGCGTGTCGCACAGGCTCTGGAGCACCGGTTGCAGCCGCACCTGATGGCGCACCAGACCGCTTTTGCGCAGGCTGGCCCGTTGCAGTTGATAGCTGATCTGCTGACTCATGCGTTCGATCTGGGTTTGCAGCACCCAGGCCTGATCGCGATCTTCCGGGCGTTGCGCCATGTCCTCACTGACCCCTTGCAGTACCGCCAACGGGGTTTTCAGGCTGTGCGCCAGATCATCGAGAGAATCCCGGTAACGGCTGCGCTGCTGGCGTTCGCTGTGCAGCAAACGGTTGAGCGAGCCGGTCAGGCGCAGCAGTTCGCGCGGGTGCTGTTCGGTGAGACTTTCGCGGGTGCCGCTTTCGATTTCGTCGAGCTCCTGACTGAGCCGGCGCAGCGCCTTGAGGCCCCAGGTCAGGCCGATCCACAACAGCGCCAGCAGCACCAGCAATGCGGCGCCGAAGCCCAGATAAAGATTTTCGCGCAGGCCTTCGAGGGTGTTTTCGTATTCGCGCACCGGTTGCAGGGCGACGATACTGAACGCGGCACTTTTACCGCCGAGCAGTTTGACTTCGACGTCGTAGACGAAGAACTCCTGGCCGCTGGCTTCACGGATCCGCGCGAACTCGTTGCCGAGGCCGTCGTAACGCGGTTTGTAGTTGATCTGCTCTTCCTGAGTGGCTTTCGATCGCCAGACCAACTTGCCGTCGCGGTCGTAGATATAGCCGAGCAAGCGGAAGTCGGTGAGGTTGAAGCGCTCATCCGGCAACTGCGAGGGCATCACCAAATGACCATTCTCCACCCGTGCGGCGGAGATCAGTGTGGTGACGTCCGAGGCCAGGCGTTGCTCGATCGAATCCTGCAACGCGAGGCTGAACGCACCCTGCATCGCCGGCAGCAAGGCGAGCATGAACAACACCGCCAACGTGGTGGCGGCAAGCATCAAACGAACGCGAAGGGAACGGATCAAGTGCAGCGCTCATTGAACAGATAACCGAGACCGCGCACGGTGTCGATCGGTTTGAACCCGCCCGGGCCTTCGAGCTTGCGGCGCAGGCGGCCGACCAGCACTTCGATGACGTTCGGATCACGCTCGTCGTCATCCGGGTAGAGTTGTTCCATCAGGCGATCCTTGGGCACCACTTGCTGGTGGTGGCGCATCAGGTATTCGAGGATGCGGTATTCGTAGGCGGTCAGCGCCAGCGGCTGTTCATCCAGCGACGCCTGCTTGCGATTGAGGTCCAGCAACAGCGGCCCGGCGACGATGGTCGACTGGGTGAAGCCACTGGAGCGGCGCAGCAAGGCATTCAGGCGCGCGTCGAGTTCCTCGAACTGGAACGGCTTGACCACGTAGTCGTCGGCCCCTGCGGCCAGGCCTTCGACCTTGTCCTGCCAGTTGCCGCGCGCGGTGAGGATCAGGATCGGAAAGGTCTTGCCGCTTGAGCGCAACTGCCGGATCAGGTCCAGACCGCCCATACCTGGCAGGCCGAGGTCGATCACCGCCAGATCGAAGTTGAACTGTCCGGTCTGGTACAGCGCCTCTTCGGCATTGGCCACGGACTCGACCACGTGACCGCTCTCCGTCAGGCGGGTTTGCAGGTGATGGCGCAACAGCGCTTCATCTTCGACGACCAACAGTTTCATAACGCTCTCCCGGGTAAATCAAAAACTCCAACAACGCAGCTGTGGGAGCGGGCTTGCTCGCGAAAGCAGTGGATCAGTCAACCCGGATGTCAACTGACACATCGCCTTCGCGAGCAAGCCCGCTCCCACACTGGATCTGGCGGCAACGCCTTAGAAAGCGTAGTTCGCCGACAGATAAGTCTGGGCGCTGCTGGTCAAGTCCAGCGAGCCTTGTTTGCTGCCACCGCTCTCTTTCATTTCAGTGCTGGCGTTGCTCATCAAGTAACGGTAACCGAGTTCGACCGAAACATTCTGCGCCACCTGTTGCAGTACACCGAACTGGCCACCGACGGCGTAACCGATGTCGCTGTCACGGCTGTAGCCTGGCGAGTCCTGAGTCAGCTTGGTCAAACCGGCCGTTGCACCGCCGAACAGTTTGGTGCTGCCGCCCACTGGATAGAACAGATCGTAGCTGCCCAGCAGGTTTTCCTGGCGCAGTTTAATGCCATTGTGCGAACCGGACACGTTGTCGTAAGTCGCGTAGTAACGACCTTGCGAGTTTTGCTGGCCGAGGCGCACGCCGTAAGTGTTGTTGCCGTCAATTGCGCCGCTGGCGTCCGGGTGGCCAAGGTTGTCGTTTAGCGCGTGGGACTTTTTGACCTTGTCACTGCTCTGGCCGAACGTCAGGCCGGCAAAGTTGCTGGTGTCATCGGCGTGTGCCGCAATGCTTGAGCCCAACAAGGTAAAAGCCAGCAGCAGTTTGTTTAGATGATTCATCGCGTTTCCTCTTTCACATTGCTGTTTGGGTATGGCGCAAGGTTACTGACCGGCCCCTGTACCGCCCCTGAACACTCTCTGAACCTGCGCTGAATCAAATCGACTAGGCTGTCCTGACCACTTTCGATAAGGAGACCGACCATGCGCCTGTTCCTCGCCCTCGCCTTGCTCGCTGCCAGCAGCCTGGCCAACGCCGCGATCAAGACTCAGGAGATTCCCTACCAGAGCGCCGACGGCACCAGGCTGATCGGCTACTACGCCTACGACGACGCGATCAAGGGCAAACGCCCGGGCGTGGTGGTGGTGCACGAATGGTGGGGGCTGAACGATTACGCCAAGCGTCGCGCCCGCGATCTCGCCGAACTGGGCTACAGCGCGCTGGCGATCGACATGTATGGCGAAGGCAAGAACACCGAACATCCCAAGGATGCAATGGCGTTCATGCAAGCCGCGACCCAGGATGCCGCGGCCTCCAGCAAGCGCTTCGAGGCCGGGCTGAACCTGCTGAAAAAGCAGCCGCAGACCGACGTCAATAAAATCGCCGCCATCGGTTACTGCTTCGGCGGTGGCGTGGTGCTCAACGCCGCGCGTCAGGGCGAGCCACTGGCGGGCGTGGTGAGTTTCCACGGTGCGCTGGCGACCACCACCCCGGCGACGCCCGGCAGTGTGAAGGCGAAAATTCTGGTCGAGCACGGTGCGCTGGACAGCATGGTCACTCCAGACAACGTCACCGCATTCAAATCCGAGATGGACAAGGCCGGCGCCGACTACACATTCGTCAGCCTCGACGGCGCCAAGCATGGTTTCACCAATCCGGATGCCGATCGTTTGAGCCACGGTGAACACGGTGGCCCGGATATCGGTTACAACAAGGCGGCCGATGAAAAATCCTGGGCGGACATGAAGGCGTTCTTCCAGAAAATCTTTGGCTGATCCACATCCACCCTGTAGGAGCTGCCGCAGGCTGCGATCTTTGCTTTTTAAGATCAAGATCAAAAGATCGCAGCCTTCGGCAGCTCCTACAGGGTCAGCGCCGCCAGATACAGGATTTGGCTCTACCCAGCATCCGCGCCAACCGGCAAAATGCCCGCCATGAATTCCAGCCCGCCCCTCCCCGCCTGCTGCACCCCGCTCGACGCCCACTGGCCGTTGCCCAACGTGTTGCCCGAGACCGTGCTGCTCAGCACCCGTTTCGACCCGAAGCAACTGCTGGGCGATGACTTCCAGCGCAGCGCCATCGAAGCGCCGCCGAGCATTCAGCGCTCGGTGGCCAAGCGTCAGGCCGAGTTTCTCGCCGGGCGGATTTGCGCCCGGGCTGCGCTGCAGCAACTGGAAGGCTCAAGCGTGATTCCGCCGATTGGCGAAGACCGTGCGCCGGTGTGGCCGGCGCACATTTGCGGCTCGATCACCCACAGCACCGGGCGTGCAGCGGCGATTGTCGCCAATAAACAGCACTGGCGCGGCTTGGGCATGGATCTGGAAAACCTGCTCGACAGCGACCGCGCCGAACGCCTGGCCGGGGAGATCCTGACGCCGGCGGAACTGCAGCGCATGGCCGCCGGCTCGCAGGAGCAACTGGGGTTGTGCGTGACCCTGACGTTTTCGGTGAAAGAGAGCCTGTTCAAGGCCCTGTACCCGATTGTGCAGAAGCGCTTTTATTTCGAGCACGCCGAGGTGCTGGAGTGGACGGAGCAGGGGCAGGTCCGGTTGCGTCTGCTGACTGACCTGTCTGATGAATGGCGTCATGGCACCGAGCTGGAGGCGCAATTTGGGGTGCAGGATGGGCAGTTGTTGAGTCTGGTCAGCATTCCGGCCTGAGGATTTTTTGGCGACTGTTGCGCCGCTTTCGCGAGCAAGCCCGCTCCCACAGGGGATTGCATTTCAAGGGTGGGAGCGGGCTTGCTCGCGAAGGCGCCCTCTCTGCTGACACAAAACTCAACGGCGCTCCTGATTCCTCGGCCAGCTCAGACTGAAGCAAGCCCCACCCAGGCTCTTGCTCTTGTTGATCAGCGCCCGACCGTCATGCCAGTGAATGATCCGCCGCACAATCGACAACCCCAAGCCATGCCCGCCCGACGCCCGGGTGCGGCTGTCATCCAGACGCAGGAACGGCGTGAAAATGCGCTCCCACGCCGACTCCGGCACACCCGGCCCGTCATCCTCGACGTCCACCCGGCAGCGCAACTGCCCGACCTGATAACTCACCGTGACTTTCGAGCGCGCATGGCGCATCGCGTTGCTCACCAGATTCTGCAACGCCCGATGCAGGAAGCGCGGCTCGGCCTCGACCCAGGCGCCGTCGTTATCCGCAGCGGACAGACACAACCCGCGCTGCACCGTGACCTCGGCACGCAACGGCGCCAGTTCTTCGATCACCTGATTGACCAGCGCATCAAGGTCGATGCGTTGAAAGGTCAGTGCCGGCGAGCCTTGCTCCAGACGCGCGTAAGTGAGCATTTCGTCGACCAGCTTATCGAGATCCTCGATGTCGTGGTCCATGCCCTCACGGTACTTTTCCAACGCCTGCGGGGTGGTGGCCGAGCCGATCATCTCCAAACCGAAACGCAGGCGCGCCACCGGCGTGCGCAGTTCGTGGGACACCGCACGCACCAGCTCGCGCTGGATCGCCAGCAACTGCTGCAAGTGCTCGGCCATGCCGTTGAACGCCGCCGCCAGCCGCCCCACCGAGTCAGCACCGCGGGCCGGTACGCGGGTTTCCAGGCTGCCCTTGGCGATGCGTGTGGCTGCGGCTTCGAGACCACGCAGACGCCGCTCGAGCTGACGCACCAACAGGTAGACGATCAGCCCGATCAGGCTCAGGCCGAGGGCCGCAATCAGCACCAGCCATTGCGGCGGGTACGGATTCATCTGATACAGCGGGCCGATCTCCAGCACCCACGGCGTGCCGACCATGCCGGCAAACACCCGGATCGAATCCCCGCCCTTGCCCAGCGCCATTACCGTATCGCCCTCGGACACGCGACGGCTCTGGTCTTCATCCATGTCGGCTTCGTTGACCGTGACCAGCCGCAGATCGAAACCGAAGCCCTTCTCTTCCTTTAACTGCGCCAGTCGCCTGGGCTGTTCGCCGACCGGCACCCGCACCAGTTCATCGGCCAGCAGGTAAATAGTCGCACGCGCCAGTTGCTCGCTGATCTGCTGCACGTCGCCGGTAAGCACCAGTTGCTCTTTATCGCTGACCATTTTGTAGACCCGCGCCGCATGCGGGCCGGTCTGCTCCACCAACGCCTGGCCGCGCTGCACCCGAGTGCGCTGGGACAAGTCCAGACCGGTCTCGGAGAACGTCTTCAGTGCCAACGGAATTCCCAGCAGACGCTCCCAGACCAATAACGCGCGATGGCGCTCGGTTTGGTTCATCGGTTGCAGGTTGTCGGCCATCAGCGAGAACGTGCCGTGGGCCAGACGCTCGCGGTATTGCTCGCTGCGCACCTGATTGAGCAGGTGCAGCGCCAGCACCCCGAGCACCGCCACCAGAATCAGCGCCGCGCACATGCCGCCATAGATGCGCAGGAAGATCGAATTCACAGGGCCAGATCCACGCAGGCTTCAGGGACGAACAGATAGCCTTTGCTGCGGATGGTCTTGATCAGGCGCGGATGGTCGGGGTCGTCGCCGATTTTCGGGCGGATGCGCGAGATGCGTACATCGATCGAGCGGTCCTGGCCGTCGTAGCCGATGCCGCGCAGCGCGGTGAAGATCTCTTCGCGGGAGAGGATCCGCCCGGCATTCGACACCAGCAGCCAGAGCAAATCGAATTCGGCGCTGGTCAGTTCGATACCGCTGTCGCCGAGCCAGGCTTCGCGCAAGGCGTTGTCCACCACCAGTGGGCCGAATTGCAGGCGACGGCTTTTTTCCGCGATCGGCTCGGCTGTGTCGCTGCGGCGCAGCAAGGCCTGGATCCGCGCGAGCAACAGCCTTGGACGCACCGGTTTGCACACGTAATCGTCGGCACCGAGGTCGAGGCCTTGAATCTGGTCAGCGTCGTCAGTGCGCGCGGTGAGCATCAGGATCGGCCCGTCGTAACGGTCGCGCACCTTGCGGCAAATGCTCAGGCCGTCTTCACCGGGCAGCATCAGGTCGAGGATCACCAGGTCCGGCTGCTCCTTGATGATCCGCGCCGCCGCCAGCGCGCCGTTGCCTTCGATCTCCACGCGCAATCCATTGGCTTGCAGGTATTCGCGGGTGAGTTCGGCCAGACGCTGGTCGTCCTCGACTATCAATACCTGCCAGGCTTCTTGCTCCACCGGTGACCTCTGCTTGCTGTTTTTATTAATAAGGAAGAATGCTCGGCCTGACTCGATTCCCCTGTGGGAGCGGGCTTGCTCGCGAAGACGGCGGCATGGTCAACATGAACATTGCCTGACCCACCGCTTTCGCGAGCAAGCCCGCTCCCACATTTCTCCGGTCTTTTTGTCATCTTTCAGGAGGATAAGAACGGGTAAGCACCGCTCGATTGTATAAACGGCGTACAGCCAGAACACAAGTCGCCAAATGCGTTCGGACACGGCGGTTTTTTGTGGTAGGGTTCGCGCCCTTAAAATTCCGCTGAAGCGTTTTTCCCGGGTGAAAAACAGTGACAAACGGTCTAGCTCAGCAGGTTCGCGGCCTACACGGGAATTCCTGGTTTCTTACACAATTTACGCACAGGTTTATCCACAGCTAGTACGTTGCAAGCCCTCTCGAAACGCATTATCTTGTAGCACGGCGCGAGGAGAGACCCTACATATAGGGTTTTCCGCTCAGACGACCAACCACATTTCGGACCTGAAACTCAAGCGCTTTATTGCCAGTTTCCGGTTGAACCAAGCAAGTTTTTCAAAGCCCAAACCGCACTTGCGGATGGCGCCGTTTTTCAGGTCGGAAACGACCGGAACGGTACGGGTGTTGCAGTCATTACTGTCACCCGGGAAGGAATCCGGCTCGAGCCCTGGCTCGCAGCCAAAAACTTCGGCAAGGATGCGGCGTCATTAGCCTTTTTCCTACTGGTCCGAAGTTGTTATGCCCGACGCCCGTCGGTTGTAGTGCTTCGGACCAGAACGGTGAGCACCATGATGGTGCCCAAACAAACATAGAGAATGTGGAGATCACCCCCCATGCAAACCGACACAACTCGCGAGAACCCGCAGGGCACCTTGCCGCAGGCCGCCGATTCGAATTCGGATCTGGCCGCCACCGCGCCTGGTCAACTGCGCGTGATCAAGCGTAATGGCACTGTCGTTCCTTACACCGATGACAAGATCACCGTCGCTATCACCAAAGCGTTTCTCGCAGTTGAGGGCGGCACCGCTGCCGCTTCGTCGCGAATCCACGACACCGTTGCGCGCCTGACCGAACAGGTCACCGCGACCTTCAAGCGTCGCATGCCGTCGGGCGGCACCATCCACATCGAAGAAATCCAGGACCAGGTCGAACTGGCCCTGATGCGTGCCGGCGAGCAGAAAGTCGCTCGCGACTACGTGATCTACCGTGACGGCCGCTCGAAAGAACGCGCAGCCCATGCGCCGGTAGAAGCTGCGGTCGACGCGCACCCGTCGATCCGCATCACCCGCGCCGACGGCAGCCTCGCGCCGCTGGACATGGGCCGCCTGAACACCATCGTCACCGAAGCCTGCGAAGGCCTGGCTGAAGTCGATGGCGATCTGATCCAGCGCGAAACCCTGAAAAACCTGTACGACGGCGTGGCCCTGAACGACGTCAACACCGCACTGGTGATGACCGCGCGTACCCTGGTTGAACGTGAGCCGAACTACTCGTTCGTCACCGCTCGCCTGCTGATGGACACCCTGCGTGCCGAAGGTCTGGGCTTCCTGGGTGTGGCCGAAAGCGCCACTCACCACGAAATGGCCGACCTGTACGCCAAGGCGCTGCCGGCTTACATCGCCAAAGGTATCGAGTTCGAACTGCTGAACCCTGTGCTGGCGACCTTCGACCTGGAAAAACTGGGCAAGGCGATCAACCACGAGCGCGATCAGCAATTCACCTACCTGGGCCTGCAGACCCTGTACGACCGTTACTTCATCCACAAGGATGGCGTGCGTTTCGAACTGCCGCAGATCTTCTTCATGCGCGTGGCCATGGGCCTGGCGATCGAAGAGAAGCAGAAAGAAGACCGTGCGATCGAGTTCTACAACCTGCTGTCCTCGTTCGACTACATGGCTTCGACCCCGACTCTGTTCAACGCCGGTACCCTGCGTCCACAGCTGTCGAGCTGCTACCTGACCACCGTTCCGGACGACCTGTCGGGCATCTACCACGCGATCCACGACAACGCCATGTTGTCGAAATTCGCTGGCGGCCTGGGCAACGACTGGACCCCTGTGCGTGCCCTGGGTTCGTACATCAAAGGCACCAACGGCAAGTCGCAAGGCGTAGTTCCGTTCCTGAAAGTGGTGAACGACACCGCCGTAGCCGTTAACCAGGGTGGCAAGCGCAAAGGCGCTGTGTGTGCCTACCTGGAAACCTGGCACATGGACATCGAAGAGTTCATCGAACTGCGCAAGAACACTGGTGATGATCGTCGTCGTACCCACGACATGAACACCGCCAACTGGATCCCTGACCTGTTCATGAAGCGTGTCTTCGATGACGGCAAGTGGACCCTGTTCTCGCCATCCGAAGTTCCTGACCTGCACGACCTGACCGGTAAAGCCTTCGAAGAGCGTTACGAGTACTACGAAGCCCTGACCGAGTACCCGGGCAAGGTCAAGCTGTTCAAGACCATCCAGGCCAAAGACCTGTGGCGCAAAATGCTTTCCATGCTGTTCGAAACCGGCCACCCATGGCTGACTTTCAAAGACCCGTGCAACCTGCGTAGCCCGCAGCAGCACGTCGGCGTGGTTCACAGCTCGAACCTGTGCACCGAGATCACCTTGAACACCAACAAGGACGAGATCGCCGTTTGCAACCTGGGCTCGATCAACCTGCCGAACCACATCGTGGATGGCAAGCTGGACACCGCCAAGCTGCAACGCACCGTGAACACCGCCGTGCGCATGCTCGACAACGTGATCGACATCAATTACTACTCGGTGCCGCAAGCGAAGAACTCCAACTTCCGTCACCGTCCGGTCGGTCTGGGCATCATGGGCTTCCAGGACGCGCTGTACCTGCAGCACATCCCTTACGGTTCCGACGCTGCCGTCGAGTTCGCCGACAAGTCGATGGAAGCGGTCAGCTACTACGCGATCCAGGCGTCCTGCGACCTGGCCGATGAGCGTGGCGCGTACGAGACCTTCAACGGTTCGCTGTGGTCCAAAGGCATCCTGCCACTGGATTCGCAACAGATCCTGATCGAACAACGCGGCCAGAAGTACATCGATGTTGACCTGAACGAAACCCTGGACTGGGCACCGGTTCGCGCCCGTGTACAGAAAGGCATTCGTAACTCCAACATCATGGCCATCGCACCGACCGCGACCATCGCCAACATCACCGGCGTATCGCAGTCGATCGAACCGACCTACCAGAACCTGTATGTGAAATCGAACCTGTCGGGCGAATTCACCGTGATCAACCCGTACCTGGTTCGCGACCTCAAGGCTCGTGGTCTGTGGGACTCGGTCATGATCAACGACCTGAAGTACTACGACGGTTCGGTTCAGCAGATCGAGCGCATCCCGCAAGAACTCAAAGAGCTCTACGCGACCGCGTTCGAAGTGGATACCAAGTGGATCGTTGACGCCGCCAGCCGTCGTCAGAAGTGGATCGACCAGGCCCAGTCGCTGAACCTGTACATCGCCGGCGCCTCGGGCAAGAAGCTCGACGTGACCTACCGCATGGCCTGGTACCGTGGTCTGAAAACCACCTACTACCTCCGTGCCCTGGCCGCGACCAGCACCGAGAAGTCGACCATCAACACCGGCAAGCTGAACGCTGTTTCCAGCGGCGGCAACCACGGCGACGATTCGGTTCTGGCAGCTCCGGCCGGTCCAGCTCCAGTGCCAAAGGCTTGCGCGATCGACGAGCCGGATTGCGAAGCTTGCCAATAAGCTGAGCCGGGTCAGGCGTCGCGAGACGCCTGACTCCTCCAGGCAAAAGAAACCCCCCGACAGACTTCTGGTTTGTCGGGGGTTTTCTTTTGTCTGCCAAACACCAAGGCTCTAATGAACAGGGTTCAGCCGATACAAAAAAGGCCCCTTCACAGAAGGAGCCTCCTTATTGGTGCTTACTATCGGCAGCCGCCGTTATTGTAAGGACCGGCAACACGAACCCAGCCACTGGCTTGTGGAACGTTGCTGCACATAGTACGGCCGGTCGAAGCCGACTGATAAAGCCACCAGGAAGCCGGTGCAGCTTGAACAACGACTGCACCCAACAGCAAACTTGCGGCCAAAGTCAGACCAAAACCCATACGCAGCGACATAACGATCTCCATTTCAAATAAACGTCTCAAACGGTCGTCAGCGCAATAACTTCATAGATCATCATCTTGCCGACACAACCAGAGACAGCAGTAAGAGTGTTGCAAACCGAACACCCATCATTCATCAAGGCCCTGACGAAAGAGCGCGCACCTTACATTGCGAAACAACTAAAAACAACAAATAAAACCCCCACAACCAAAACTATTTATTAATTAAATCAACTCAAAAAATCAACAACCAGGCAAAGACCTACAACATTAATTGCATACAAACCACTGACCCAAATCAAAAAAAATACGCTAACTAAAACCAGACACGCGGCACAATCTTCCTTAATTAAAAACAACATCCCAATAAGTTAACGTTTGTCTGCGCAATAAATTAACGCGCGAAGCCTCCGCCCAGCGCCAGGTACAGTCCCATTTGCGCCTGCAGTCGCTCGAAGCGATTCTGCGCCAGTGAAATTTGCGCGGCACGCCGGCTCTCTTGCAGATCCAGCCACTCCTTGATACCCGTTTGCCCGCTGCGATAACGAATTTCGGCCAACCCTTCGGCTTTCATTGCGGCGACCAGAGCCTGCTCTCGCCGTCCCCCCTGATCAGCCAACTGCACTTGCGCCGACAGGGCGTCTTCAACTTCCGCCAGCGCGATATAAAGGCTCTGACGAAAGTCGATTATCGCCGCCTCATAGTCCACCGCCGATATACCCACTGTGTACTTGCGAACATTCAATTGCACAAACGGCAGACTGATACCAACACCCAATAGACCGACAGGGTTATTGAGCACTTGGCTTAACTCTCGACTACCGCCAGTAGCCAGACCGCCCGTCAGTGTGAACGAGGGATAGAAACTGGCACGCGTTGCGTCATAGTTCGACAGCGCCTGGCGCAATCGCCATTCAGCCGCCTGCAAATCCGGACGTCGATCAACCAGATCAGCCGGCAAGCCTGCCGGCACACTCGCCAATGCCGTCGAAGGTAATTGCACAAGTTCTGCAAACCGATGCTCGGGTGCCTGATCAAAGACAATGGCCAGTGCGTTGCGCGCCACTTCAAGTTGCTGCAGATAGTCACTCAATACAGCACGCTGCGTGGCCAACACCTGCTCGGCTTGTGCCTCTTCAAGACCCGTCGCCGCACCCGCCAGATGTTGAGACTGCACCAGTTGCAACGTCTGCTCGGCGTACCCGATACTTTCCCGCGCAGACCGGACCAGTTCGTTGAACAGGCCGATCTGCCAATACAGGCGCGCCGTCGTACCCACCAGGCTCAGCGCGCTGGCACGCCGGTCAAAGTCGGTCGCCAACAGCGCCCATTGCCCGGCATCGCGCGTACTCGCCAGTTTCCCCCACAAATCGACTTCGTAACGCACCGTCGCGCTCGTGGAAAATCGACGCTGGCTTGAATTGTCTCGATGCAGATTCCTGCTCCAGTCCGCCCCCGCCCCCACGTCCAGATCGGGCGTGATATTGGTGCCGGTGAGCCCTGCCTGAAGCGCTGCCCGACGCACTCTGAGCGCAGCAACTGCAAGATCGTTATTGCGCGCCAGGGCGTCGTCGACCAAGGCGTTCAGACGTGGATCATCAAACGTTTCCCACCATCGCTCTTGCACGCTCAATGAGCGCTCACGGGATGCGTCGCCAAACCAGAAGGCCGGCATCTTCACTTGCGGTTGACGATATTCGCTGTGCAGCAGAGCGCTGCAGCCGCCCAACAACAAAGGCAACGGCAATGCCCAGATCCACTTGCGCTTCGTGTACTTCATTCTCTGGACAACGCCTGAATGGGATCAAGCCGGGCGGCATTGCGCGCCGGGATATAACCGAACAACACGCCGACCAGCAGCGAACATAAACACGCTGAAATCATGGCCAAAGCCGTGAATTCCATAACGATTGTCTGCACGAAATAGCCGAACACCTGGCTGATCAACAACGAAAGCAGGACACCCAACAAGCCCCCCAGCAGACAGACCAGCACCGCCTCGATCAAAAACTGCTGCAGGATGTCCGTGCGCCGCGCGCCGACCGCCATGCGGATGCCAATCTCCCGGGTGCGCTCGGTGACCGACACCAGCATGATATTCATCACGCCGATACCACCAACCAACAGTGAAATGAGCGCCACCGCAGAAATCAGCAGGGTCAGTGTGTCTGTGGTTTTCTGTACGATTTTAAGGATGCTGTCGCTGGAACTGAGGAAAAAATCCGCGCGCCCATGACGTGCCACCAACAATGTTTGCAGTGCTTGCTCTGCTGCTGGACTGGCAACCTGCTCCCTGAGCCGAACCTTGATCGAATTGAAATGGCTCTGCCCCAACAAGCGCCCCATCACCGTCGTATAAGGCAGATAGACCTGCAGGCTTGGCCCTGAAAAACCGTCATCGCGACTTTCCATGACCCCTACGACCGTGCAAGGCAGGCCGCCCACCAGGATGACTTTGCCCAGTGGCTGCTCCCACTCCTTGAACAGCCGTTGTCGAGTATTGTGATCAATGATCAGGGTCTGGCCGCGGCGCATTACATCGCTGGCACTGAACACCGCCCCCTTGCTCATGCGGATGCCCATCACCTGGAAATAATCGTGGCCGACACCATTGACGGTGGCACTGACATGCAGATTGCGATAGCGAATCGTTCGGCTGCCATTGACCATCGCCGAGACACTGTCGACCCAGGACTGCCCTTGGATGATCCGCAGATCCACAGGTTGCAGGGTCCGGATCGAGGCAGCCTGCTCATCCCCCCAGTCCTTGCCAGGATAAACATCGATGGTATTGGTGCCCATGGCGCTGATATCGCGCAGTACCCGAGTCTGCGCGCCCTGCCCCAAAGCGACCACCGACACCACTGAGGCGATGCCGATGATGATCCCCAGCATGGTCAGCAATGTACGCATACGATGGCTGCAGAGGGAAACCCAGGCCATCTTGAAAGCCTCGCTGAAGCGACGCCACTGCACCGCCGCTACTTCGCGCCCCTGATCTTGCGTACTTTCACCAGCCTCGGCGACCTGCGCCGCAGGCACTTTTCGGCTGGCATTCGATTGATCCGCGACGATCTCTCCGTCATGAATCTCGATAATTCGGTCAGCGTGCTGCGCCACCTGCACGTCATGGGTCACGATAATAATGGTGTGGCCGCTACGGTGCAGTTCACGCAGGATGGCCATTACCTCCTCACCACTGCGTGAGTCCAGCGAGCCGGTAGGTTCGTCAGCCAGGATCACCGCGCCACCATTGATCAGCGCACGGGCAATACTGACCCGCTGCTGCTGACCACCGGAAAGCTGCCCCGGCCGATGCTGCAGGCGCTGCCCCAGCCCCAGGCGTTGCAACAATGCCCTGGCCTGTTGCTGACATTCGATAAACGACTGGTCGGCGTAAATGGCCGGCACCTGGACGTTGGCCTCAGCGCTCAAATGCGACAGCAAATGAAAGCGCTGGAAAATGAACCCGAAATGCTCACGACGCAATGTCGCCAGCTCATCGCTGCTCATACCGGCCATGTCGAGACCGTTGATGCAGTAGCGACCGGCGGAGGGACGATCCAGACAGCCGAGGATATTCATCAGGCTGGATTTTCCGGAGCCAGACGGACCGATAATCGCCACCATTTCTCCGGCGCCAATGGTCAGACTCACGTCCCGCAACACTTGCGTTCTGGCCTCGCCATCAGCGAACCAACGCTGCACACCTTCAAGGGACAATAGCGGCTTGTCCGGCAACACGTCGTTCATCGCATCCGGCGTCAAGCCGCGAAGATCGTTCGCGCTGCTCATTGAGGCTCCGGCTCCTCGCCGAGGACAACTTCGTCATGCTCCTTGAGACCGTCCAACACCTGAACATTAAGGTCATTGCGCAAGCCGGTCTTGACCAGCACCGTCTGCAACTGACCATCAACCAGTCGACGCACTTCATAGCGGCCATCCGCGGCACGCTTGCCCAACGCAGCCACCGACACCGTTGTGGCTTTTGGCGCAGAAGCGAGCAGCACACTGACCTGCGCCGTCATTGATGTGCGCAACGAACGATCGTCATTGGGCACGTCAAACAGCGCGTTGTAATACACCGCTGCATCGGCACCGCCAGCAGTCGAGCCACCGCTACCCAGCATTGTGTCCTGCCGGGCAATGGACTCTGGCGCCGGTTCTACCGCCCGAATATGACTTTCAAAGCGCCGATCCGGATCGCCCAGGATACTGAAGGACACCGCCTGGCCTGGCTTGACTCGAACCACGTCAGCTTCAGATATCCGCGCCTCGACCGTCATCCGGTCCAGTCGGGCCAGGATCAGCAAAGTCGGGACACTTTGCGCGGAAACGACGGTCTGCCCCTGCCTCGTCACCACGGCAATGACTTCTCCGTCCATCGGCGCATTGATACGCGTATAGCCAAGGTTGACTTCGGCGATGCGGATTTCTATCTCCGCCTGGGAAATCTGCGCAGCCAGGGATGCCAGTTCGGCACGTGAGCTTTGCAATTGCGCTTCGGCTATTTCCAGATCGGCCCGCGATCCGGCCTCACTGGCAACCAGACTTTGCTTGCGACGGAAATCAAGTTCGTACTGGCGAATCAGCGCCTGTCGAGCCTTATATTGTGCCCGGACACTGAGCAATGCTGCCCGTGACTTGAGCAATTCGTTCTGTGGCAACAACGGGTCAATCTCGGCTAGCAGCTGACCTTGGCGCACCGTATCGCCCAACCCGGCCTTCAGGCTCTGGAGTTGCCCGTTGACCTGTGCGCCAACACTGACTTGCTGGAAAGGCTTGACCGTACCACTGGCCAATACGGTTTCTTCAAGATCCTCGACGGTGACGGTCGTGGTCAGATATTTCCTTGGCGTGGCGCCCCAGCCCTGCCCCCCTATAAACCAGACCAGCAATGCACTGACGAACAACGTCCCGAGGACGATTCGGGAGCGAGAGAAAAAAACCATGGAGTGATCGTTACATCCCTGTCTGTGGTTGGGCGAACCGTTCATTGGCGCCCGGGTGTTGCCTGAGCAAGCGCATGAATACGCCCGCACAAATACGATTGCCGCAGACGAGTGGCCCCGGCGCGCGCATTAAACAAGAAAGCCCCTCAAAGAGGGGCTTTCCGTTACAGCTTTTTACAAAACATCGATATCAGGTCATCTGAATGATGGTTTGCATGATGGTGCTCTGGGTCGAAATGGTCTTCGCGTTCGCCTGATAGTTGCTCTGGCCCTTGATCAGGTCTACCAGCTCGTTGGTCAGGTTAACGTTCGACTCTTCCAGCGAGTTGGATTGGATGGAACCCAGGGTACCGGTTTGCGGAGCGTCATAACCCGGGATACCCGAGGCGAACGTTTCCTTCCAGCTCGTTCCACCGATCGCTTGCAGGCCCTGCTCGTTAGTGAAGCTGGCCAGCGCAACCTGGCCGATGGCCTTGTTCTGGTTGTTGCTGAAGTTGGCGAACAGGGTACCGGTACCGTCGATGGTCAGGTTAGTGATCTGGCCAGTAGCATAGCCGTCCTGGGTCGGGATCGAACGGGCGGTGTCGGCGTTGTACTGGGTAGTCTGCGCCATCGAAATGGTAATGCCGGCCGTGTTCGCAGCGGCACCGTTAGGTTTGAAGGTACCGTTGACCACGTTACCCGGTACCCAGCCGGTGAGCTTCAAGTCGCTGCTGATCACTGGACCAGGCAGGGTGCTGACCTGAGTCAGTTTGCCAGCGGAGTCAAACGTCATGGTCGAAGGTGTCGGCGCGGTGACCTTCGGATCGCTACCGGTAGCGTCCGGGTTACGCCCGTCTACCAAGGTGTAGACCTTCCAGGTGTTGGCACCGGTCTTGACCACGTACTGATCCATCGGGTGCATGTTGCCCTGACTGTCATAGATCGGCGTGCTGAACGATTTGGTGTAGGTCGCGAGGTTGGTCGGGTCGAATTTGCCGGCGGCCACGGTGTCGTCGATCACCGGAGCGGTCGAGTCCAGGTTGATGGTCGACGTCACCAGCGAGGTGGACTTTGGCGCCAGGTTCGAGGTGTCGATTTTCAGGTCGGTCAGTACGCCGTTGATGACCTTGCCGTTGGCATCCACGCCGTAGCCCTGCAGACGCGAGGTGTAGTCGGTGTTGGTGATGTAGCCTTTATCGTCGACCTTGAACGTACCGGCGCGGGTGTAGGAGATCGAGCCGTTGTTGCTCATGGTGAAGAAGCCCGAACCGTTGATGCCCATGTCCAGCACGTTACCGGTGTTGTTGATGTCACCTTGGGTGAACTGCTGGGAAACGTTGGCCAGGCGCACGCCGTTACCGATGACCTTGCTGCCGGTACCCAGGCGAGTGGCCGAGTAAACGTCTGCGAACTCTGCACGGGACGATTTGAAACCGGCGGTCGCGACGTTGGCGATGTTGTTGCCGGTCACGTCCAGTTGTTTGTTGGCTGCATAGAGACCGCTAAGGCCGATATTGAAAGACATATTCCACTCCTTTGTGCCGGTTAGTCGGCTCTATATACCAATGGTTTGTACTTTGGACAGGGCGACGGTGCCCTTGCCGGACAGGTTGAGCATCAGCTCGCCACCGGTCTGGCTGATGGTCACGCTGTTGACCGTGGCTGGCAGGTAGGTTGCCAGGTCGGTCGCGGTGCCATTGATCGATGCGTTGGCTTTGACGGTATAGGTACCGGTCTTCACCAGATTGCCGTCCTTGTCCTTGCCGTCCCAGGTGAAGCTTGCGCTGCCTGCGGCGCGACTGCCCAGATCGATGGTGCGAACCACCGTGCCGCTGCTGTCGGTAATGCTGACGGTGCCACCGGCAATCGACGACGGCACGGTGACCGAACCGGTCATGCCTTTGCTCGGGTCGTCCAATTGAACGGTGTTGGTCTGCACGATCACGTTACGGCCAACCAGCGACGATGCCTGCAGGGCTTGCGAGGAGCTGTAGTTGCCGGCCAGCGAACTGACGGTGCTGTTGAGGGTGGTGATGCCCTCAAGGCTGCTGAACTGCGCCAACTGTGCTACGAAGGCACTGTTGTCCTGCGGATCGAGCGGGTTCTGGTTTTTCAGCTGGGTGACCAGCAGTTGCAGGAACGCGTCCTTGCCCAGCGCTTGGCCGCCGGTGGCGCTGTTGGTGGCCGAAGCAATGCCACCGGTGGTCGAACTGGTCTTTTTCGACGAGTTCGCCAGGATGTCATTCATGCTCAGGCTGCTGGTGGTATCGGTAACGCTCATGGCAGTCGCCCCTTATTACTGACCGAGGGTCAGTACCTTCTGCATCATGGTTTTGGCGGTGTTCATCATTTCGGCGTTGGTCTGGAACGAACGGCTCGCGGAAATCATGTCAGCCATTTCTTCCACCACGTTGACGTTCGGGTAGTAGACGTAGCCCTTGGCGTCAGCGGCCGGATGGTTCGGCTCGTAGCGCGCTTCGAGGTTGCTCTGGTCTTCGACCACGCCAAGTACCTGCACGCCCTGCCCTGCGGCGTCCTGGCTCTGGAACAGCGAGTTGCTGCCAGTGTTCTGGCCGCCCTGGAACATGGTGGCGAACACCGGGTGACGGGCGCGGTAGGTCTGGTCGATGCTCGACGAGACTGTTTCGGCGTTGGCGATGTTCGAAGCCACGGTGTTCAGACGCGTGGTTTGTGCGCTCATGCCGCTGCCGGCAATGTTGAAAACGCTGGACAGGGACATGGATTACTCTCCGCGCAGGGCTGACACCAGCCCTTTGAATTTGCTGTTGAGCAGGGTGAAGCTGGCCTGGAAGCCGACCGCGTTTTCCGCGTAATTCGACTGCTCAAGCTGGGCGTCCACGGTGTTCTGGTCGATCGAAGGCTGCATCGGCGTGCGATACATCAGCGACTCGTCGCCATTGCCCAGGCCTTCAGCTTCGATGTGACGGCTGTTGGTCATGTTCAGGGCGATGGTGCCGTTGGCGTTCTTCTGGGTCTGTGCTTCAAGCACTTTGGAGAAGTCCAGATCCCGAGCCTTGTAGTTCGGGGTATCGGCGTTGGCGATGTTGTTGGCCAACACTTCGGCACGCTGGGCGCGGAAGCCCAATGCCTTTTCGTGAATGCCGAGCGCTTTATCGAAGCTGATGCTCATGTCGGGAACCTTCGGGTGACCGGTTTTTCGTAACTGAGCTTTAGCAAGCGCCGTGCCAATCAGAAGACCCCCCGTAAACCGGGGCTTTGCGAGGAATCGGCAAAGCGGCAATGCCAGAAAAGCGGCAAACGGTTTCCGCCAGATGCCGCTTTTCTGCCGCCTGCCCCCTCCCACCGACACCGTACGACTGTGGGAGCGGGCTTGCTCGCGAAGGCGTCATCTCAGTCAATATTTGTTTTCCTGACACACCGCCTTCGCGAGCAAGCCCGCTCCCACAGGGGATTTGTGGTGTGTGAGGGAGATAATTCAGGCACAAAAAAACGGCAGGCCTTTGCGGGCCCGCCGTTTTTTCGTATTGCCGATGCAATCACTTCGCCTGGTAAATGATCCCCGGGCTGCACTGGACCATCTGGTAATGATCCGGCAAACCGTTCAGCGCTTCGGAAGCGCCAAGGAACAGATAGCCGCCCGGCTTCAGCGTGCTGTGAATGCGCAACAGGATGTCTTTCTTCACCTCGGCGGAGAAGTAGATCAGCACGTTGCGGCAGAACACGATGTCGAACTTGCCCAGACTCGCGTAGCTGTCGAGCAGGTTGAACGAACGGAATTCCACCCGGTTCTTGATCGGCGCCTTGATCACCCAGCGCCCCGGCCCTTTCGGATCGAAGTAGCGCTGCAGACGATCGGCGGACAAACCGCGGCCGATCGCCAGGCTGTCGTACTCGCCGGTCTTGCAGTTGGTCAGCATGCTGCCGGACAAGTCCGTGGCAACGATCTGCACGCCCATCTTCAACTGACCGAGGTTGCTGCGCTCGAACTCATCGATCGACATCGACAGCGAATACGGTTCCTGACCCGACGAGCACGCCGCCGACCAGATCCGCAGACGCTGGTTGGGACTGGCCTTGATCGCCTCGGGCAGCACCTTGTTCTTCAAGACTTCAAACGGATAGGTGTCCCGAAACCACAGGGTTTCGTTGGTCGTCATGGCATCGACCACCTGCTCGCGCAAACCGCTGCGCGGCTGGGTCTGGATGCGCTGTACCAGCTCACCCAGGGACTTGATGCCTTGCTGCTCCATCAGTTTGTTGAGACGGCTCGAGACCAGGTACTGCTTGTTTTCACCGAGCAAAATGCCACAGGCTTTTTCCAGGAAGACCCGGAATTGTTCGAAATCCAAATTACCCGTAGACAATGATGCCGCCTCTTAAATCGTGTTGACCGCCAGGGACAAAAGGCCCCTAGCTGATATCTGCTGCTTTGATCCGGTCGACTACCCGGGATGCCAGGTCATCAGGACGGAATTTGGCCAGGAAGTCATCGGCACCGACTTTCTTGACCATCGCCTGATTGAATACCCCCGACAACGAAGTATGCAGGATGATATGAAGCTTTTGCATGCGCGGGTCGCTGCGGATCTCCGCCGTCAGGGTGTACCCGTCCATCTCCGGCATCTCGATGTCGGAAATCATCATCAGGAACTCTTCTTCCGGCTTCTTGCCCTCTTCGACCAGCTTGCGCAGGTAATCCAGCGCCTGCTTGCCGTCGTTCAGCGCCACCACTTCGACCCCGATCGTCTGCAGGCAACGCGTGACCTGCTTGCGCGCCACCGACGAGTCATCGACCGTCAGCACCCGCAGCGACAACGCCTTGCTCTGGGTTTCGACATCGACCACACCGACCGAAATCGCCTCAGGCGTCGGCGCCACTTCCGCCAGCACCTTCTCGACATCGATGATTTCGACTAACTGATTGTCGACCCGAGTCACAGCCGTCAGGTAGTGATCGCGCCCGGTGCCTTTGGGCGGTGGATGGATCTCCTCCCAGTTCATGTTGACGATGCGCTCCACCGAGCGGACCAGGAAACCCTGGGTCTTGGTGTTGTACTCCGTGATGATCACGAACGGACTGTTCTTGTCTTTCAACGCCCCGGAACCAGTCGCCATTGCCAGATCAAGGATCGGAATGGTCGCCCCCCGGATATTCGCCACCCCGCACACGACAGGACTGGACTTGGGCATCAACGTCAACGACGGGCATTGCAGCACTTCCCGCACCTTGAACACGTTGATTCCGTAGAGCTGTTGGCCGTCGAGACGGAACAACAACAGCTCCAGGCGATTCTGCCCCACCAGTTGCGTGCGCTGGTTCACCGAATCCATTACACCAGCCATGCCCAGACTCCTACACCAACGCCAAGTGTTGTTGCGACGCACATTCATTGCTAAACGGCACGGCGCTTGCTTTTTAACTCGTATGAACGCTCAAACGACATTTTTTCGACGCCTGACCTACCGCACCCGCAAAGCGCTGTGCGCGGTGTCTGCCGTCTGCTTTTTCTTCGCTGGCAGCCCTGCCGGTGCTGATACGGTTACCTTGCCTGACATGCTTATCGGCGTCACTCAGGGCTTTCTTGAGTTCACCGTAGAAGACTATCTGGCTACCAGTCAAACGGAAGGCCGCTACGAAATCGAGGTCAACCAGCTCGACCCGCGCATGCGCATGCCTATGTGCGACAAGGAATTGACAGCCTCGCTGGAGAGCCCGGCGCGGCCGCTGGGCCGGGTTACGGTCAAGGTCCGGTGCGAAGGAAGTTCGCCGTGGACGGTGTTCGTGCCCGCTCAAGTCCGCCTGTTTCGCGAGATTGTCACCACCACCCGTCCGCTCAAGCGCGCCGGGATTATCGGGCCGCAGGACGTGACCTTGCGCGAGCGCGACGTCAGTGTGATCAATCAAGGTTTCCTGACCTCGGTAGACGAGGCGATCGGGCAGAAATTAACCCGACCAACGGTCGCCGATCAGGTCATTACTCTGGTGCATCTGGAACAGGCAGAAGTGGTGCGCAAAGGTGATCAAGTGGTCATCACCGCCCGCAGCGGCACGCTCGCCGTGCGCATGCCCGGTGAAGCCCTGGCCAACGGCGGTCTGAAAGAACAGATTCGGGTGAAAAACCTCAATTCCAACCGTGTGATCAAGGCGCAAGTCGTTGCGCCGGGCCAGGTGGAAGTGGCCATGTAAAACGCTCTCGCAGAAAACTGGCGCCAGCCCCGACGCTTCCCTAAACTGTGCCGCAGCAGGACACGCTTCGGCACATGCAGCTCATTGCAAAGTGAGCCTAAAGTTTTCCAGGGAATGGCCGAAAACATGGCAAGCGTCCAAATTCCCAGAGGTTTTTAACATGGTCATCGATTTCAGCCGTCTGAACAGCTCCTCGTCACTTACGGGCAGTACACGTACCAGCAACGCCAAGGAAACCGCCGAATCCGGCACCTCCGCGCCGCTGAATACCCAGGCCGAAACGGCCAGTACCGCAAAAAGCGGGGAATCGGTACACCTCAGCAATGAGGCTCAACAGTTGCAGAAGGTCACTGACAAGCTGCGCGATCAGCCTGCCGTCGACAAAGCCCGCGTGGCCGAGTTGAAAGCAGCGATTGCCGATGGCAGCTATAAAGTCGACAGCAACCGTGTAGCCAGCAAACTGCTCAACTTCGAAGCCCAGCGCTAGGCTTTTGCCGGCGCCAGGCTTTTGGACGCTTAGAACCCAAGGCCAGCCATGCACGACACTAATTTATTGCAACTGATCACCGACGACTTTGCTCCAGCTCAACAATTGCTGGAGTTGCTGCAAACCGAGTCCCTCGCTTTGCACGGTCGTGACATGCCTTTGCTCGAAGACATTCTGGCGCGCAAACAGGCATTGATCATTCTGCTTGAACAGCATGGCCGCAAGCGCAGCGAAATCCTTGCCAGCCTCAACCTGCCGCTCGACCGTCAGGGCCTGGAGCAACTGGCCAGCCAGTCGAGCATTGGCGATCAGTTGCTGTCCCAGAGCGATGTACTGACCGACCTGATTGCCCAGTGCCAGGCCGCCAATGTGAAAAACGGCCAGTCGATCCAGATTCAACAGGCCGCCACGGCCAATCAACTGAAAATCCTCACCGGGGGCGAGCCGCCAGCGCTGTATGACGCTTCTGGCACATTTGCCAAACCGACCAAGCCGCGCACCCTCAGCCAGGCGTGAGCCATTCGATGTGCCTGCACTATCAACCCGCGAAACATGCTGGCAAAATGCTGGCTAGCCGTAGTCAAATTTTGTCTGGAGATTGAGAAAACGTGCCAAACGCCCTAAGCGCGGATGACAGTCCGCAGCCCCCAAAGGTGCTGACCACGCCCCTGGAAATCTCCAGCAACCTGCGCCAGCTGCAAGAAAGCCACGACCCGCTGATCATCACGTTCCACGAGCGCAGTCAGCGCTTCCAGAGTTACCTGATCAAGGTTGACCGGGAAACGGCAACGATTGCCCTGGATGAAATGATCCCGCGCGATGGCGAGCGTTTTCTGCTGGCGGGCGAACCGTTCAAGGTCGAAGGTTTCCACGATGGCGTGCGCATCGCCTGGGAATGCACCGGTACGCTGAACATTGAAGAGTCCGAGGGCGATCGCTTCTACACCGGCGAGCTGCCGACCGAAGTGGTTTACCACCAGCGCCGCAACGCCTTTCGCGCAGCCCTGAAGCTGACCGATCTGGTCAGCGTCGAACTCGGCGGCGAAAAGCTCAAGGCGCCAATCAACGGCAAACTGCTGGATATTTCCGCCACCGGCTGCAAGCTGCGCTTTGAAGGCGACATCACCGACCGCCTGCAACTGGGTCAGGTCTACGACCGCATGATCGCCACCCCGCTGTTCGGCAATCAACCTATCTCGGTCGAACTGCGTTATCTGCACTTCGAAGAAAAGCTCAACATCACCTTCGCCGGCCTGCGCTTTCACAACATCAGTGGCCAGGCGGCGCGCAATGTCGAGCGCTTCGTCTATCAGTTGCAGCGTGAAGCACGCCGGTTCGATAAAGACGATATGTGATTCGTACGAGCAAATAGAAAGGGCAGTCCCTGGCGGGACTGCCCTTTTTTATGCGCGATTGAATCTCGCGGCGACTGGAGATCCATTGTGGGAGCGGGCTTGCTCGCGAATACGGCCTGACATTAAAAATTGATGCTGGCTGACACGCCGCCTTCGCGAGCAAGCCCGCTCCCACATTTCAGGGTCTGGCCCCACTGATATCCGGTGCTGGTTTATCACCCTCATCAGCCGGATCAGTTTCCACCGCCGCTTCAGGCTGCACTTCGGGTTCTGGCTCCGGTTCCGGTTCCGGCGTAACCGTGGTCTGCATCTGCTCCTGCACCACCTGCTCATCCACCCGCGGGTCGAGGGCGGCCACCAGCGGCGAGCTGGACATGCTGTCCGGCATCGCCACGTGGTGCAGCGGCGCGTCGTCGACCTGATGCAGATTGGTCACCGCTTTCGGGCGGATGCGCCACACCAGCACCAGCGCGAAGAAACTGAAAAACGCATACAGGCTCTGGCTGCCGAACAGCTTCATCAGCACCCCGGCCAGCAACGGGCCGATGCTCGCGCCAACCCCGTAGGTCACCAGCAGCATCGCCGTCAGCGACACCCGGCGATCACCCTCGACGTGGTCATTGGAGAACGCCACCGCCAGCGGGTACAGGCAGAACTGCACCAGCGAACACATGAACCCGACGACAAACAGAACTTCCAGCGGCACCTGCGGCAGGATCGCCAACGGCAACGCCGCCACCGCGAGGAACCCGGCAAAGCAGCGAATCAGCAGCGCCCGGTCATAACGATCGGACAGCCAGCCCAACGGCCACTGCACCAGCAGTCCGGCAAAAATGCAGCTACCCATGAACAGACCGACCTGCTCGGTCGACAGCCCCTGCTGCGACGCATACAGCGGCGCCAGACCGTAGAACGAGCCGATGATCAAGCCGGCGCCCAGCACCGTGCTCAACGACTGCGGCACCCGCTTGATAAAGAAGCGCGGTTCCATCGGTGCCGGATGCAGTGGCGCCGGGTGAATCCGGCGGGTCAGCGCCACCGGCACCAGACACAGGGCAAAACACAGCGCGACCAGCATCAGCAGCTCCAGACCGAGGCCCGGATGCATGACCAGAATCAACTGACCGAGCACCAGCCCCAGATACGAAGCGATCATGTAGCCGCTGAACACCAGACCGCGCTGGTTGGCGTCGGCCTGCTCGTTGAGCCAGCTCTCGATCACCATGTATTGGCACATCATGCCCAGACCGACGATGGTCCGCAGCACCAGCCACGCCGGCAGCCAATCGACCAGGCCATGCCCGAGCACCGCCGCGCCGACGATCCCGGCACACGCCGAATACGCCCGAATGTGTCCGACCCGGGCGATCAAGCGGTGACCGATCTTGCCGCCCAGCACCAGGCCGAAATAGTTGGCCGCCATCAGCGCACCGACCCACAGCCCGTCGACATTGTCAGCGGCCAGGCGCAACGCCAGGTAAGTAGATAGAAGGCCCGAGCCGATCAACATCATCAGCGAGGCGAAATACAGCGCTCGAAAGGATTTCCAGATTTGGCGCATCGGCGTTCCGAGCGGCTCCTTGCAGTGAGTATCGGGCTATCCAGACGATAGCCCGACGGCGACAGTTAGTCAGGCCTGGGCTGCTAGAACACGCCGTTCCCAGGGAGTGATTTCATCAAAGAAGCTGGTCAACTCCATGGTCTTCGAAGCGATGTAGCCTTCGATGAACTCCTGTCCGAACAGTTCCCTGGCCAATTGGCTACGTTTCAGACGTTCGAGTGCGGCATGCAAGGTACACGGCAGCGAAAGATTGTCCGGCACTTCGAATTCGCCCTGAATCGCCGCAGTCGGTTCCAGCTCATGCTCGATTCCATGCAAGCCGGCGGCCAGACTCGCGGCAATCGCCAGATACGGGTTGGCGTCGGCGCCCGGCAAGCGGTTTTCCACGCGACGAGCCACCGGCGAACTGGCCGGAATCCGCAGCCCTGCGGCGCGGTTGTCGTGCGACCAGCAGGCATTGTTCGGCGACGCATACGGGTGGCACAGACGCTGATAGGAGTTCACGTTCGGCGCAAACAGCGCAGTGAAATCGGCCATGCCCGCTTGCTGCCCGCCGATGAAATGGCGGAACATCGCGGTCGGCTGGCCGTCCTCGTCGCTGAACACATTCTTGCCGGTGGCGATCTCGACCAGGCTCTGGTGAATGTGCATCGAACTGCCCGGCGTGTGCGCTAGCGGCTTGGCCATGCACACCACGCTCAGACCATGCTTGAGCGCGACTTCCTTGAGCAGGTGTTTGAACAGGAAGGTCTGGTCGGCCAGCAACAGCGGATCACCGTGCAGCAGATTGATCTCGAACTGGCTGACGCCCATTTCATGCATGAAGGTATCGCGCGGCAGGCCGAGGGCGGCCATGCATTTATAGACTTCACTGAAGAACGGCCGCAGACCGTTATTGGAACTGACGCTGAAGGCCGACTGCCCATCCTCGCGACGTCCGTCGAGGCCGACTGGCGGACGGAACGGCTGGGTCGGATCAGTGTTCGGCGCGAAGACGAAGAATTCCAGCTCGGTCGCCACTACCGGCGCCAGACCGCGTGCGGCGTACCGGGCAATGACTTTCTTCAATTGACCGCGGGTCGACAGGTTGGAGCTTTCGCCGCTCAGTTCGTCGGCATCGCAGATGGCCAGGGCACGTGGCTCGTCGCTCCATGGCAGAGGATGGATCATGCTCGGCTCGGCCACCAGCGCCAGATCGCCGTCATCACTACCGTAAAACCGCGCCGGCGGATAACCGCCCATGATGCATTGCAGCAGCACACCCCGCGCCATCTGCAAACGCCGCCCTTCGAGAAAACCCTCGGCGGTCATCACCTTGCCGCGCGGCACGCCGTTCAAATCCGGCGTGACACATTCAATCTCATCAATGCCGGTCAGTCGCTGCGCGAGTGAACGCTGGCCATCGGTTGTCATGACGCAATCCTTGTTATTGTGCGAGCCGCGAACGGCGACCCGTACAAAATAGGCTCCGGCTGTTCGGAATATCAAGCAGCGTCAAACAAAATAAACCGCCTTACATTCCCCCTGTAGGAGCTGCCGCAGGCTGCGATCTTTTGATGTTGCTTTTGAAAGACAAGATCAAAAGATCGCAGCCTGCGGCAGCTCCTACAGGGGGCAGTGTCGAGTCACGGCAGATAAAGGCTGAACACCCCGCCACCCAACGGCCCGCCATTGCGAATTTCGGTGTGCCCGACCACGCCATTGCGCTGATGCAAAGCAGCAATGCGATTGGCGAAATACAGGCCCAGGCCGGTGCTGCCGCTGCCGTGATTGATGCCCTGCACGTAATCGGCTTGACGCTCGAGCATCTCGGCCGGGTAACCGTCGCCGTCATCGTTGATGCTCAGTACCAGTTGCCCGGCCTCGTCGCTGACGGTAATCAGCAGCGACTCGCGGGCATAACGAATGGCGTTGTTGATGCAGTTGCCCAATACCGAGGCAACCAATTCGCGATCGAAGAAACCCAGCGGGCTCAGCGGATCGACTTCGTAGGTAGCAATGATCCCGCGACTGGCGAACACCTCTTGATGCGCGGCCAGTTGCGCCTCGATGAAATCATCCAGCTCGTGATACGCCGGTTGCAGCGGCAACTGGTTGACGCCGAGTTTGTACAGCCCGAGCAACTGCACCAGCATGCCGTTGAGGTGGGCGAACTCGAAGTCGATCACGCCCTGCTCCGCTCCTGCGCGCTGCCCCTCGGGCAAGCGCGCCAGCCACTGGCTGTGGGCCTGCATCAGCATCGCCAGCGAGTTCTTCATGTCGTGAACGGTGGAGGCGATCACCGTGGAGAAATCCAGAGCCTGCTCGTCTTGGTTCATTCGCCAAACGCCTTGCTTTTCAGCTTCTGATAACGCGCAAAACGCGCGTCGGTGTCGGGCATCAGGCCGACCATTTTCAGGCAGGCCCGACATTCTTCCAGCTCCGCCGACGGCACACTGGTGTCGGTGCCGTGCAGCAGCGACTGGGCCATGTTCAGCGCGATACTGATGTTTTTCGGTTGCATCTTCAGCGCCTTGCGGAACACCTCGCGGGCCTCCACCAGGTTGCCGGTCTTGTACACGCGTACGCCCTGACGGTTGAGGTCGGCGGCGGCGTTGCTCGAACTGAGGATAGTCGGGTCGTCGGTGAGCTTGGCGATGTCTTTCATCACCGCCGGGTCGTCGCCGTAGATCTCCGCACAGCTCTTGAGCATCGAAGTGCCCGCCTCGGCCTGACCGAGCATCTGCAATTGCTTGGCGACCAGCAGCGCCGCCTCGGGACTCATGAACTGCTCCATGCCGTCGAGGCGCATCAGCGCTTGTTCGGTGAGCTTGTCGGCGGTCTCGGCATCGTTGAGCAGCAGACTGGTGGCCTTCATCAGGCGCGCACGAATCTGCAGGCCGGGGTCAGACGGATTCTCTTTGGCGACGGCGCTGAGCGTGGTGTTGATCTCCAGCCGGGTGCGCGTATCGAGCCCGCGCTCACTGCCCTTGCTGATCAAGGCATGGGCCAGACCGAGGTTGCTTTCCGGGTCCTTGAAACGCGACTGCGCGCCCTGCGCCACCGCCTGACGATAGGCCCGGGACGCGGTGTCGAAATCCTCGTTGGTCATCGCCAGTTTGCCGAGCAACGCCTGCCGGCGCACCGCCAGCGGCGACAAACGAATCGCCTCCTCCAGCACCCGCTGCGCGCCTTTGGTGTCGCCCTCGGCGACCAGCACATCGGCCATGCCGTCGTACAACGCCGGCATCATCGGGAACACTTTCAGCGCTTTTTCGTAGACATCTTTGGCCTGCGCCACTTGCCCACGCTTGAACAGCAACTTGCCCAGCCCGGCAAACGCCCACGGCAACGGCCGATCAGCAATGATGCTGTCGTAGAGGCGTTCAAGGGCTTCGTTCTGATTCATATCGCGCAGCGCATCGGCGCGATAACGCAGGCACAGCGGCGAATAACGGATGTCCTGCTTGCACAGCGCAATACAGGCATTGAGCACCTCGACCGGTTTACCGCGATCAAGGGCTTGCAGAATCGGTTTGAGCAACGTCTTGCGCTGCTCCAGACGCTCCAGGCGCTGCGCCAGGCCGGAGCGGTTGAACGGCTTGGTCAGGTACGCATCCGGCTCGTGCTCCAGCGCACTGAGCACCATCGCCTGACTGGTCTCGGCCGTGACCATGACAAACACCGCTTCATGGCTGATGAGCTTTTCCGACATCAGATCTTCCAGCACCTGCTGGCCGTTCTTCTTGCCGTCGCCGAGATGGAAATCCTGCAGGATGAAATCGTAGGACTTCTGCGCACACATCTTCAGCGCTTGCTCGCCGGTATCGGCGGTATCCACATCCTTGACCCCCAGTTCGCGCAGCATCGAGCGGACGGAACTGCGGAAATCCGAGAAATCATCGACGATCAGAAAACTCTTTTGGTGATACGACAGCATCGAGGATTTCCAGGCAATTGAAGTGAGGGCAATTTCAGGCGCGCAGATGATAGCTGCCGGCCAAATGCTATCAAGCGATTTCACGCGACTTTTAAGTCACCGAGTGGGTTATCGGCCACAAGTGACGTTCTCTGAAGCGGACACTTCAAGATTCCTCGCGCAGCGATTAACCTGCGCACCGACTCACCTTTCCCCCTACAAGGTTTATCTCGTGTACATCAAAGGACGTTGCATCGTGTCCGCCTGTGCGCTGCTGTTTTTCCAGCAGGCGATGGCGGCTGGAATGGATTGTGCAAAAGCTTCGAATACCGTCGAAAAGACGATTTGCGCAAATAGAGGGTTGCATGACCTGGATGCGCAGTTGGGGATGCTCTATCGGCAACTGATGAACACCTCCGCGCAAGCCCAACCGGACCTGAAGCAAACGCAACGTAGCTGGTTGAAAACACGCAATGAATGCGTCGAGGATGTTACCTGCCTGGATTTGCGCTATCGCGAGCGCCTGCAACTTTTGCAAGCGCAGTGGACACAGTCCGCCGCCCATCAACCGGATGGCGTTGATTAACAAGTGCTGGATGACCTGCAAAACAGTATTCGGGCTGCGAGCAAAACTGATCCGCAATTTGCCCTGGAACGGACACTCGCCTCACTGTCGTTGAAAAGCCCTGGAACCACGTTTTCCGCTGACCCGGACGCCGATCAATTCTCAGACAAAACGCACTTCCCCAAGACGCGGCCCAAAGGTGTTTCCCAAGACGAATGGAAGGCCTTGAGCGCCACCGAGTTCGACGCTGATACGGCCCTGGGCCGGACTATGTTTACCTTGATTGACCTGGACGGTGACCGGCAACGTGACCTGATTGTCGAGACCTACACCGGCGGCACCGGCCTGTACACGTTCGTCGAGACCTTTCGCCGTGACGGCGACAAGTTCAACCGCAGGACCCCGTCGTCCGACGGCGAATCCATTGGCGGCTCGCTCTACTCCACCAATGACCGTGGCGCCAACCAGTCGGTCAACTGGATCAACCTTCGCGGCAAGATCTACGCGGCCTATCGCGCCGGTGCCTACGGAGTTGATCGGGTGTATTTACTCAGTCCCCTGCAAATCAACCACGACGTACCCATCGTCGAGGTTCGCTACGGCTACCAACTTAGCGTTCCTCGGACTCAACACAATGAAGACAACAGCGTGACGTTCAAACTGGAGCCAGCACTGCACCAGTCACTCAACCAAGCATTGACTCATGTGACTGAAAATCAGACCCAGGCCAGCGAGCAGAGAACACCGATCTGCCCGATTCCACCAACGGCCACTGACACCGAGGGATATTACAGCTACGGAGCCGGCTATTACGCCATCGAGTCAGTCGCCGACTTCCCGGTGATCATTGGCAAGGAGTGTTTTATCGGCCGGATGAACAATTGGTTCGGCGCCTACAGCGAGAAGGATGGGTTATTTGCGCAAATGACCGTGCGCAAGCCAGACCCGGAAGACGGCGGACGTACCTACGAGGTCAAGGGACGTCGCCAACTGAGCGGGGTCAGCACCTCAATTGGCAAGTTCGAGGAAAACGGCGACAACTAGCCGAAAGATCTCAATCTCATTGAGTGCTGGTAATTCCTGCACTCATGTATTGATTCAAGTCGCGCAGGTCCTGAATCTTCACTACGCCCTCTTGCAGAGGACAAGGGCTAAGGTCGCTACGAATACTTTCTGTCAAGAACCTGAAGATCTGACTTTATGAGCTCCATCAACGACTCTAGCTGATGAGCGACCTCATCTACGGTCTTATCCACTCTGCTGGTGAGAAAGCCCAACAGACCTTTCTTAGGGTGATACGGTGACTTGTGGACCTCGACCGCAAGCTGACCAATTAAAGACATGAGTTTCTCGGAGCGAGCTACCCACTCATTGCCCTTAATTACCACCCTATCAAGAATTAGACACTGCTCTCCAAACGCTTCCAGCTGCTTTGCTAGTGGGTCATTTTTCAACACCTTCATGACCTCTTCTGATCTAGCCTCAGGCGCGCCCAAGCTCCACTTATTACAGAGTCTGAGAATGCTGGCTTCAACAGTACTGAAGGCTAGATTGGCGTCCCAAACAACCACGATAGCCTTGCCGTGAATGAGCTGCTGCTTCCAACTGGTTAAGCCCTGATAAGCGAGTATTGCTAAAACACACGCTGTGAGAGCTTGGGCCAGAGATGAAAACGAGCTAACAAAAGTGAAAGCATCCTGCGTGCTACCTGCCTTGCCATTAGTCCAGATAGACCAAAAGATGCTGATACAAATAATTATCAACGCCAAAAGCAACGCATAGAATCCAGCCGCGTACGGGTTCGGGTTCTTCATCTCAAAAAGCCATCACCAAAATGGGCCGCAGATAATAAGCTCGGTTCGAGCCATCTGAAAGGGTATGCCCGAGCTGATCCGCGCAAATTCACGTTTATTTGCGCTTTCAGCCTGATAAGTGACACTCATAGTGCAACAGTATTAGTAGAACACCTTAACTGATACGGACAGCACATCATGTTCATCCGCGCATACCTTCGAGCATCGACCGGAGAGCAGGACGCCGGTCGCGCCCGGGCTTCGCTCGAGCAATTCGCCACTGACCACAACAAGGTGATTGCGAGCGTGTACCTGGAGAACGCTAGCGGCGCCTCGGCAGACCGCCCTGAGCTGCTGCGCCTGCTCAAAGATGCGCGCAAGGGTGACGTCCTGCTGGTGGAGTAGATAGACCGCCTCTCACGCCTTCCGATGGAGGATTGGCAGAAGCTCAAGGCTGCGATCAACTCTAAAGGCTTGCGCATCGTCGCGCTCGATCTGCCGACCAGTCACCAAGGAATGCAGGGCACCAAAGGCGACGAGTTCACCGGCCGGATGTTGGGCGCAATCAACTCGATGCTGGTGGAAATGATGGCGGCAATCGCGCGCAAGGATTACGAGCAGCGACGGGAGCGCCAAGCCTAGGGAATTGAGAAAGCGAAAGCGGCCGGTAAATACCAGGGCCGGCCGGTGGACGCTGATTTGCACAAGCGGGTGACTGAGTTGCTCGCTGCGGGCCTTGGCATCCGAGCAACAGCAAGGCACGCAAACTGCTCGACTACAACGGTGCTCCGGATCAGGGACTTGGCCACGGCCTGAGTGAATGAAAAAAGCCCCGCAATTGCGAGGCTTTTAATTTTGTACCGGTCACACGACTTCGAGTCGAGTGATATTCGGGTGCTCGCGGCTCTTCGCCTGCCAAAGATCGTAGGCAGACTGCATAGCCAGCCACTGGCGACCGTTGCTCAAACCGGCCATTTCCAAGCGGAAGGCCATTTCGGCGCTGATCCCGGTATGTCCATGAAGAACAGTAGAAAAGTGCGTGCGTGAATACCCTAGGTGTTCGGCCAGGTCGCCAACGCTCATTTTCAAAGCTGGAAGAACGTCTTCCCGCAATATTTCCCCAGGGTGGGGCGGATTGTGCATAGGCATAGTCATTACCCTCCTGTCAGTGGTAATCGCAATAATCCAACAGCTCAACGTCAGAGCCATTGAATCGGAAGATCACACGCCAGTTGCCTGAAACTGTGACCGACCAGAAACCCGCCAGGTTCCCCTTGAGTTGGTGCAAGCGATAGCCTGGAATGTCCATATCACTTGGCTTGATAGCAACGTCCAGGGCACCAAGGATGCGTGTCAGGCGAGCAGCGTGATCCGCCTGAATTCCTCGGGTCGTCTGTGTTTCGAAGAAGTCCCGAAGGCCTTTGTGTTGGAAGGTCGTTATCATGATTCGAGTGTAGGGTCGGTCCGTACACCCAGCAAGCCGACGTCCGATTGATTGTTGCTATTGGATGCAACTCGGAATGTCGAAGGTGCGAGACCGGTGAAGATTCACTTCTTCCGATGATGATAACTTCGACTGCGGCGCCGCCCATTTTAGCCGTTTGCTGCCACGCTGCTGTCACGAGTGAAATCAGAGACGAGAGGAAAAAGCTAGAAGCATTGAGTTATATGGTGTCCCAGGGCAGGTTCGAACTGCCAACCTTCCCCTTAGGAGGGGGATGCTCTATCCAATTGAGCTACTGAGACACTGAGTTGTCGCGGCCGGACACGGCGCGACGGACGGCGTGCATGTTAACGGCCAGCCCCTGATTTGTCATGTCGTCCGTGGGCTTTTTAAGTGTAGGCAGGCGCCTTGCAATGCTGCGGGAACATTTACCGTGCAATTTGCACTACCGCAAAAAGCCATCATTGCAGATTGCAACCCGCGCCCGGTAAAAAACCATTCCAAATCCTTGTTTTTAAAGGACTTCACAGCGGTTAGACTGTTGGCACGCCGGCTGCTTTGTCTGTTCTCATAACAGCTCAACCGGAGTCCGCCCCATGAACAGCACTCTCCTGCTCGCAAACGCAATCGCCCTGGCGATTTTGGTGGGCTTTCATTTTGTTCCCGAGGGTGCTGAACCGGTGGCCCAGCGCATGCCGCATTACTTGCAGGTGCAGAAAGCACCACAGTGGGCGGTGCTGAGTGACCAGAGCGACTTCGCGGCACAGGCGGTCAATGAGCCTGAGCAAGCACTGCCGACGCGCGACACCGAACGTCTGGTTTTTTGAAATATCTTCAGGAGTACAGCATGTCCAGATCAGCCGCAGGATTTCTGATCCTCGCCTTATTGAGTGGCGTTGTGCATTTTTCACTGTTCGAGGAAACCTCAGTCACCCTGCCCCTGATTGGCTGCGGCGTGTTTGCGGTGTTGTTTGTGCTGGCCCTGGTGGCCGGGCGCAAGATCAAGTTTGATCCGGTGCTGCGTTAAGCCGGATCAAGTCCAGCAGTTGCTTGACGGCATCCGCCAGGTCGCCGGAATTGTCGATCAGATGCACAGGCAAGTCAGTTGCCCTTCTGTCCTTGAACAACGTATTACGTGCCAGCCTTGCATCGATCTGCTCAGGCGTCTCCCGACCACGCCTGAGCAGGCGTTCACGCAAGACCTCGTCCTTGACCGTCAGCAGCACTGGCAGCAGCGTCGGATAGCGCTCCAGCGCCTGACGCAGGTTGGCGCGCGAACCGTTCACCAGCACATGCCGTCCCGCACTTAACCACTCGTCGATTTCTGACGGGATGCCGTAAGCCAGCCCATTGGCGTGCCATGCCAGCGCGAAATCCCCGGCTTGCTGGCGTCGCTCGAACTCTTCAGGCGAAACGCCGATGGCATCCTCACCGACCGATTCCGCCGAGCGGGTGATCACTCGGCGGATGATTTCGCAGTTCATCGCCCGCAGTGGCTCACGCGCAGCCTCGATCAGGCTGTCCTTGCCTGAGCCAGAGGGTCCCATCAGATAAATAAGCCTGCCATCCATCCTGAAAACGCCCTCCAACGGGTGTTTGCCCTAGTAAATCGGCAAATTGCCACTATCCTGTACACATAAGGAACAAGGATCGAAAGCCGCATAGCATGCACGTTCTGAGGTCTTCGGACATCAATGGATGTGCATCAGGACGCGGCCAGTGATGCGGGTCGAGGCAAAGTTTTCCAACCAGTCCGCATTTCTGATAATTGGTGCTGGCATTACGCCTTTACCCAGCTCAATATTTGTCACAGAATTGACGCCAATGATCTGGCAATTTTGAGGCATGATGCGGGCCTCTTAACAATTCAGGTTGAACCATTTGGCGCGGATGCTTGTCCTACCACACATCCTGCGGCCAATCCCGAGAACCGCTCCCCTGAACTAACCGGTTAAATATATGCGCCCATTGAAACAGGCAATTTATTCCAGCCGTACGGCTGACAAGTTCGTCGTACGTCTGCCAGACGGAATGCGTGAACGCATTGCCGAGGTGGCTCGCAATCATCATCGCAGCATGAACTCCGAGATCATTGCGCGCCTTGAGCAGAGTCTTATTCAGGAAGGTGCACTGGGCGAAGAGTTGAGCATGCGCCTGGACAGCCCGGAGCTTTCATTGCACGAGCGTGAGCTGCTGCAACGCTTCCGCCAGCTGTCTCATCGACAACAGAACGCTCTGGTGTCGCTGATCGCTCACGATGCCGAGATGGCCGCAGACGCGTCCTGAGTTACACCGAATATCTAAAGCCAGCTTAAGTGCTGGCTTTTTTTTGCCTCAAATCTGACCCTCCCCACAAATAAAAACACAGGCACAAAAAAGCCCGCCATTTCGGCGGGCTTTTGCATGGCAGCGAATCAGAGCAGGAAGATCGTCGCCAGCCCCAGGAAGATGAAGAAGCCGCCGCTGTCGGTCATGGCCGTGATCATCACGCTGGCGCCCATCGCCGGGTCGCGGCCCATCTTGGCCAGCGTCATCGGGATCAACACCCCCATCAGCGCCGCGAGCAGCAGATTGAGGGTCATCGCCGCGGTCATCACCACCCCCAGCGACCAACTGCCGTAAAGCAGGTAGGCGACCACACCGATCACCCCACCCCAGACCAGACCGTTGATCAACCCCACCGCCAGCTCCTTGCGCATCAGGCGCGAGGTGTTGCCGGTGCTGACCTGGTCGAGCGCCATGGCACGCACGATCATGGTGATCGTCTGGTTACCGGAATTGCCGCCGATACCCGCCACAATCGGCATCAGCGCCGCCAGCGCCACCAGTTTCTCGATCGAGCCTTCGAACAGACCGATCACCCGCGACGCGACAAATGCCGTGATCAGGTTGATCGCCAGCCATGCCCAACGGTTGCGCAGGGATTTCCAGACGGAGGCGAAGATGTCTTCCTCTTCGCGCAGACCGGCCATGTTGAGGACTTCGCTTTCGCTCTCCTCACGAATCAGGTCGACCATTTCATCGATGGTCAAACGGCCGATCAGCTTGCCGTTCTTGTCGACCACCGGGGCCGAGATCAAGTCGTAACGCTCGAACGCCTGAGCCGCGTCATAGGCGTCTTCGTCCGGGTGAAAACTCACCGGATCGCTGGCCATGACCTCAGAAACCTGTTTCTCCGGGTCGTTCACCAACAGACGCTTGATTGGCAGCACGCCCTTGAGTACGCCGTCGTAATCGACCACGAACAGTTTGTCGGTGTGGCCCGGCAGCTCTTTGAGACGACGCAGGTAACGCAGAACCACTTCGAGGCTGACATCCTCACGGATGGTCACCATCTCGAAGTCCATCAGCGCACCGACCTGCTCCTCGTCATAGGACAAGGCCGAACGCACGCGCTCGCGTTGCTGCTGGTCAAGCGTCTCCATCAGCTCATGGACGACGTCTCGCGGCAGCTCGGAGGCCAGGTCAGCGAGTTCGTCGGCATCCATGTCCTTGGCCGCAGCCAGGAGCTCGTGATCGTCCATGTCGGCGATCAGCGTTTCCCGAACGGAATCGGATACTTCGAGAAGAATGTCGCCGTCGCGATCAGCCTTGACCAGTTGCCAGAGCGTCAGACGGTCGTCCAGCGGCAAGGCTTCAAGGATGTAGGCAACGTCGGCGGAGTGCAGATCATCGAGTTTGCGTTGCAGCTCGACGAGATTCTGCCGGTGAACCAAGTTCTCGACCCGGTCGTGATGCGCGCCTTCCTGGCGATGAGTCAGGTCTTCGACGACCTTCTGGCGCTGCAGCAGCTCAACGACCTGAGCCAGGCGATCCTGCAGGCTTTCCTGTGTTTTCTTTACTTCGATTTCGGACATAGGCGAACTCCACTCCCAGCAGCGGGGCACGCCGGAAGGATCAATCAGTCAATTCATGATTGGTGAAACGGGCTACTGAATAACTACTGGGTAAGTCCATGGAGGTTTTCCATAAGCCCCGGCGGGGCTGACGGGCGCAATGATACACCGCCTGACGGTTTTAAACGTTAAAAAATCTCGGCCGAAACAAGCGCTTGCGAAACAAACCTGAGCGCTGTCCTGATCCATGCAAATGCGACGACTCATTCTGAAAAGAAAACACACCGGCGCTCAAAAATGTAGCGGCTACCCTTGAGCGTAGACCGTCAAGGAGGACGTCGAATGCGCTCTGCAACATCCAGTTTTTTACTCATCACCCTGCTCTGCCTGCCGCCCGCCGGGGCCACCACCAGCCTTCACCGCTGCGAGGCAGCCGACGGCGGCATCACCTTCACCAGTCTGAGTTGCGCGAACGACGAGCAGCGCTCGGTACAGCACGTTCACCCCTACTCGCCCGGATCCGTCGTACCGATCATGCCGGAACACAACCACGAGGAAATATCCGGTATGACAATCAGGGGACGTGAACCGGGCATCGTTGGCCGCCTGGAGGATAAATGTGGAAACCTGATCGATGCCAGGCAGCGCCGCGCAGCGATCATCAATCAACGAGTGATTGCCGGCATGAGCCAACAGGACGTCGAAAGCGCGCTCGGCAAACCGGACAAAGTGAACATTCGAACGTCGACGACGAGCTATCGCTATGAGCTGAAACGAGGCCGCAGTGCTCAAGTCGATTTTGATGAGAGGGGATGCGTGAAAGGAAAAGCCAAATCGCAGACAACAAAAAGCCCGCGTTAAACGCGGGCTTCTTGAATATGGTGCACTCGACAGGATTCGAACCTGTGACCGCTCGGTTCGTAGCCGAGTACTCTATCCAGCTGAGCTACGAGTGCATTTTGTGTTTTTAGACCAGATCACAACTGGTTGAAGCCGAGTTGCCTGTATTGCTACAAACGACTCTTAAATGGTGCACTCGACAGGATTCGAACCTGTGACCGCTCGGTTCGTAGCCGAGTACTCTATCCAGCTGAGCTACGAGTGCATGTGTGTTTTTAAACCAGACCACAACTGGCTGAAGCCGAGTTCTTTATATCGCTATAAACAACTCTTAAATGGTGCACTCGACAGGATTCGAACCTGTGACCGCTCGGTTCGTAGCCGAGTACTCTATCCAGCTGAGCTACGAGTGCATTTGTTGCGCCGCATTATAGCCCGTCTAATCTCTATTCCAACCACTTTTTCTAATAAATTCAAGAACTTACAGAAAAAGCCAGATTACAACGCACTAAGCAAATAATGGCGGAGAACGGGGGATTCGAACCCCCGACACCCTTTTGAGGTGTACTCCCTTAGCAGGGGAGCGCCTTCGGCCACTCGGCCAGCTCTCCGCAACACGGGGCGTATATTAACCACCTTCTTCCCCGTTTGCAAACATAAAAATCGATAAAAATTAATGGCTTGGTTCTTCGTCCTTCTCTTTCTTTATACGCAGGTAAATTTCCTCACGGTGCACGGCAACCTCTTTCGGGGCGTTGACGCCGATGCGCACTTGATTTCCTTTGACGCCGAGCACGGTCACGGTGATTTCGCCATCACCGATAATCAGGCTTTCTGCGCACCGACGAGTCAGAATCAGCATACCTTTCTCCTCACGCATTTCATTTCAGGGACAACAGTCTGCAAAAAAAAGGCACCCGACCTACAACCGGAGCGATCGTAGCCCTACATGCCTGAGTATTGACCAGCGCGAGCAAAAGAACAGTTCAGGGCTCGCGCCATTCAAAAAATAAAGGGCGCGGTCAGACCGCGCCCTTCAGGTGACTGGATCACTCGCCCTGACGGGCCGGAGCGTCCAGTTCGAAAGCCGTGTGCAGGGCGCGCACGGCCAGTTCCAGGTACTTCTCTTCAATCACCACGGAAACCTTGATTTCCGACGTCGAGATCATCTGGATGTTGATGCTTTCCTTGGCTAGGGATTCGAACATGCGGCTGGCCACACCTGCGTGGGAACGCATGCCGACGCCGACGATCGAGACCTTGGCAATCTTGGTGTCACCCACCACTTCCCGGGCACCGATCTCGCGAGCGGTGTTTTCCAGCACGGTCTGTGCGGCCGGGTAGTCGTTGCGGTGCACGGTGAAGGTGAAATCGGTGGTGTTATCGTGCGCGACGTTCTGCACGATCATGTCGACTTCGATGTTCGCGGCACTGATCGGGCCGAGAATCTTGAACGCCACGCCCGGGGTGTCTGGCACGCCACGGATGGTCAGCTTGGCTTCATCGCGGTTGAAAGCGATGCCGGAAATGATCGGCTGTTCCATGGTTTCCTCTTCATCAATAGTAATGAGGGTGCCCGGACCCTCCTTGAAGCTGTGCAGTACGCGCAGCGGAACGTTGTACTTGCCGGCGAATTCCACCGCACGGATCTGCAGCACCTTGGAACCGAGGCTGGCCATTTCCAGCATCTCTTCGAAGGTGATCTTGTCCAGACGCTGAGCGACCGGCACCACACGCGGGTCAGTGGTGTAGACACCATCGACGTCGGTGTAGATCTGGCACTCGTCAGCCTTCAATGCAGCCGCCAGTGCCACGCCCGTGGTGTCGGAACCGCCACGGCCGAGGGTGGTGATGTTGCCGTGCTCGTCGACGCCCTGGAAACCGGCGACAACCACCACGCGACCTGCTTTCAGATCACCGCGAATCTTCTGGTCATCAATCTGCAAGATACGCGCTTTATTGTGCGCACTGTCCGTCAGGATCCGCACCTGATTACCGGTGTACGACACCGCCGGCACACCACGCTTGATCAGCGCCATGGCCAACAGGGCAATCGTCACCTGCTCACCGGTGGAAACAATCACGTCCAGTTCACGCGGAACCGGTTGCACGTCGCCACTGATTTGCTTGGCCAGATCGATCAGACGGTTGGTTTCGCCGCTCATTGCAGACAGCACAACCACCAGGTCATCGCCGGCATCGCGGAATTTCTTAACCTTGTCGGCGACCTGCTCGATTCTCTCGACAGTACCGACCGAGGTGCCTCCAAATTTCTGTACGATCAAAGCCATTTCAAAGCCGCCTCTGCCCATGAAGGGCGCCCAATAATCACTCGAACAGCCGCCGGGCCCGCCACTAGACTGCGGGCCCGGCGGGCCGTCTTATAAACCCTGCTCGACGAATGGAACGGTCAGCGCCAATGCGCCATCCAGTGCGCCGGCGTCGACACCGCCGCCCTGCGCCATGTCCGGACGACCACCGCCCTTCCCGCCCACTGCCGCAGCAGCCTGTTTCATCAAATCACCGGCTTTGAGTTGGCCAGTCAGGTCCTTGGTTACGCCTGCAACCAGTACGACCTTTTCCTCATGGACACTGCCGAGCAGGATCACTGCGCGACCGAGTTTGTTTTTCAGCTGATCGACCAGCGCCAGCAGCGCCTTGCCGTCCTGACCATCCAGACGTGCAGCCAGAACCTTCACGCCTTTGACGTCGACTGCCGAGTTCGACAGATCGTCGCCCGCGGCGCTGGCGGCCTTGGCCTGCAACTGCTCGAGTTGCTTTTCCAGCGCGCGGTTGCGCTCCAGCACGGCCGACAGCTTGTCGATCAGATTGTCGCGGCTGCCCTTGACCAGGTTGGCCGCTTCCTTGAGTTGTTCTTCAGCAGCGTTCAAGTAGGCCAGTGCCGCGGCACCGGTGACTGCCTCGATACGACGCACGCCCGATGCCACACCGCCTTCGCTGATGATTTTCAGCAGGCCGATGTCGCCGGTACGGTTGGCATGGATACCGCCACACAGCTCAACGGAGAAATCGCCGCCCATGCTCAGCACGCGCACGTTGTCGCCGTACTTCTCGCCGAACAGCGCCATCGCGCCTTTCTGCTTGGCGGTTTCGATGTCGGTTTCTTCGGTTTCAACCGCGGAGTTCTTGCGGATCTCGGCGTTGACGATGTCTTCCAGCGCTTTGATCTGCTCAGGCTTGATCGCTTCAAAGTGGCTGAAGTCGAAGCGCAGACGCTGGCTATCCACCAACGAACCCTTCTGCTGAACGTGCTCGCCCAGTACCTGACGCAGCGCAGCGTGCAGCAAGTGGGTGGCCGAGTGGTTCAACGAAGTCGCGTGACGCACTTCGGCATCGACGTGGGTTTCCACTGGCGCGCCGATGGTCAGACTGCCGGAATCCAGCACACCGTGGTGCAGGAAGGCGCCGCCGGTCTTGGTGGTGTCACGGACGTCGAAACGCGCGTTGCCCGCCTGGAGGAAACCGCAATCACCGATCTGGCCGCCGGATTCAGCGTAGAACGGGGTCTGATTGAGCACGATCACCGCCTCTTCGCCTTCACTCAAGACGTCGACCGACTGACCGTCTTTATAGATAGCGACGATTTTTGCCGAACCGCTGGTGTCTTTGTAACCGGTGAACTCGGTGGCCACGTCAACCTTGACCAGGGTGTTGTAGTCCAGACCGAACGAGCTGGCCGAACGCGCACGAACACGCTGGGCTTCCATTTCACGCTCGAAGCCGACTTCGTCCACAGTCAGGCCGCGCTCGCGAGCGATGTCAGCCGTCAGGTCCATCGGGAAACCGTAGGTGTCGTAGAGTTTGAACACCACGTCGCCCGGCACTACGGTGCCTTTGAGTTCCAGCAGATCCTGCTCGAGGATCTTCAGGCCGTGCTCCAGGGTCTTGGAGAACTGCTCTTCTTCGGCCTTCAGTACGCGCTCGATGTTGCTCTGCTGCTTCTTCAGTTCCGGGAAGGCTTCGCCCATCTCGGCGACCAGCGCAGCGACGATCTTGTAGAAGAAGCTGCCGGTAGCGCCCAGCTTGTTGCCGTGACGGCAGGCGCGACGAATGATCCGGCGCAGTACATAACCGCGGCCTTCATTGGACGGCAGCACGCCGTCGGCGATCAGGAAACCGCACGAACGGATGTGATCGGACACCACTTTCAGCGAGGACTGATCGCCATTTTCGCAGCCGATCGCTTCGGCCGAGGCCTTCAGCAGGTTCTTGAACAGGTCAATGTCGTAGTTGGAATTGACGTGCTGCATCACCGCACTGATCCGCTCCAGGCCCATGCCGGTGTCGACCGACGGCGCTGGCAACGGATGCAACACGCCATCGGCGGTGCGGTTGAACTGCATGAACACGTTGTTCCAGATCTCGATGTAACGGTCGCCGTCTTCTTCCGGCGAACCCGGTGGGCCACCCCAGATGTGGTCGCCGTGATCGTAGAAAATCTCGGTGCATGGGCCGCACGGGCCGGTATCGCCCATGGTCCAGAAGTTGTCGGAGGCGTACGGCGCACCTTTGTTGTCGCCGATGCGGATCATGCGCTCGACCGGCACACCGATCTCTTTGGTCCAGATGTCATACGCTTCGTCATCGGAGGCGTAGACGGTGACCCAGAGTTTTTCCTTCGGCAGTTTCAGAACGCCGGTCAGGAAGGTCCAGGCGAAGGTAATCGCGTCGTGCTTGAAATAGTCACCGAAGCTGAAGTTACCGAGCATTTCGAAGAAGGTGTGGTGACGAGCGGTATAACCGACGTTTTCCAGGTCGCTGTTCTTGCCACCGGCACGCACGCACTTCTGGCTGCTGGTTGCGCGGGTGTACGCGCGCTTTTCCTGGCCCAGGAAGCAGTCCTTGAACTGGTTCATCCCCGCGTTGGTGAACAGCAGGGTTGGGTCGTTGCCCGGAATCAAAGAGCTGGAGGCTACACGGGTGTGGCCTTGCTCTTCGAAGAAGCGAAGGAAGGCTTCACGGATTTCTGCGCTTTTCATTAGGTTCTTCCACGGAGGCTGCGGCCAAAGGCCTGTACGAAACGTCAACAGACGAAACGACGGCAAAGGGCCGCATTATATCGGCCCTTCGCGCGGGGTACAGCGTGTTTATACGATAGTAACGGTCAATTGGACGGCTAACCCTGTCACTTGCGCGAAAACTCGACGAATGTCGCGATCACTTGCTCGATTTGCGAGCGACTGACGTCCATGTGCGTGACCATGCGCAAGCGCGCCGCGGCGCTCAGCTTGATCCCGCGTTCGGCGGCAAACGCCTTGAGCGCTTCGGCCTGGTCGCCCATTTGCACGTAGACCATGTTGGTCTGCACAGGCTCGACGCTGAACCCGGCCTCGCGCAAGCCTTCGGCCAAAAACCGGGCGTTGGCATGGTCATCCGCCAGACGTTCGATGTTGTGATCCAGTGCATACAGCCCCGCCGCTGCCAGCAATCCGGCCTGACGCATGCCGCCGCCGACCATTTTGCGCAGGCGGCGGGCCTTGCCGATCAGTTGCTCAGAGCCGCATAGCACCGAACCGACCGGCGCCCCGAGGCCTTTGGACAGACACACCGATACCGAATCGAAATGTTGCGTGATCTCGCGGGCATCCACCCCAAGCTTGACCGCCGCGTTATACAGCCGCGCGCCGTCCAGATGCAGTTGCAAGCCTTTATCCTGAGTGAAGCGGCGGGCGCGGGCCAGATACTCCAGCGGAAGCACTTTGCCCTGCATGGTGTTTTCCAGCGCCAGCAAACGAGTTCGAGCGAAATGGAAGTCATCCGGCTTGATTGCTGCCGCGACCTGATCCAGATCCAGCGAACCATCGGCCTGCACCTCCAGCGGCTGTGGCTGGATCGAACCGAGCACCGCCGCGCCACCCCCTTCGTACTTATAGGTGTGCGCCTGCTGGCCGACGATGTATTCGTCGCCACGCTCGCAATGCGCCATCAGCCCGAGCAAGTTGCTCATGGTGCCGGTCGGCACGAACAGCGCAGCGGCGAAACCCAGCCTTTTCGCCAATTCGGCTTCCAGACGACTGACCGTCGGATCTTCGCCGTACACATCGTCACCGGTAGCCGCCGCAGTCATCGCGTCGAGCATGGCAGGAGTCGGTTGGGTGACGGTGTCGCTGCGAAGATCGATAACGCTCATGAACCTGGCCTCTGGTCAGCAGGGGAAATCCCTTTTCGAAGGTGAATTACTGCGGTCATGGCGCCGATTAATCAACCCTTGAATGAGAAAAAGCACATTACTCCTTGAAAGGACGCAACCCAATGTGGGAGCGGGCTTGCTCGCGAAGGCGGTGTGTCAGCCGGCAAACTAATTGGCTGACACACCGCCTTCGTCGGAACGCCGCCCGGAGCAAGCTCGCTCCCACAGGTTCTGTGCAGGGCCGGAAAATATGTGATAAAAACGCTGCGCCGCCCGAGAAAGGGCGGCGAAAACGTTCTCAGGGCGGGGTGCAATTCCCCACCGGCGGTAATTGCGCGCAATGCGCATAGCCCGCGAGCGCTTGGCGACGAACACGGCAAAGGCTGTGATCGGCGGCAAGGTCAGCAGACCCGGTGTGATTCCGGGGCCGACGGTCATAGTCCGGATGAAGAGAGAACGGGATTGACGCCAAAGGGCCGCCCGCGCGCTTGTGTGCTCGTGCGTACCCTTGAATCCCTTTCGATTCATAACGCCCTGTTTTTCACACAAACAGGAGTCAGAACATGCAACCCACCGCTATCGACAGCAAAACCAAACACCCTCACGGCGAGCGCGTCGCGTTCATCCAGGCCTGCTGGCACAAGGAAATCGTCGACCAGAGCCGTAAGGGCTTCGTCGCCGAAATGCTCGCTCAGGGTTATCAGGAATCGGACATCGATTTCTTCGAAGTCGGCGGCGCCTTTGAAATGCCTCTGCACGCCAAGCTACTGGCCAAGACCGGGCGTTATGCCGGCATCGTCGCGGCCGCTCTGGTGGTGGACGGCGGCATCTATCGTCACGAGTTCGTCGCCCAGTCAGTGGTCAGCGGCCTGATGCAGGTGCAACTGGAAACCGAAGTACCGGTGTTCTCGGTGTCCCTGACCCCGCACCACTTCCATGCCGGTGAAGAGCATCAGAAATTCTTCTTCGAGCACTTTGTACACAAGGGTCAGGAAGCGGCGCGGACTTGCGCGGATACGCTGCAGAAGGTTCGTGCGCTGCGTCGCAGTGAGCCGCGTGCGGTAGCGGTCTGAGCCTGTCTGGGTCGAGCGCGGCCCCAAAACTCACTCAAATCTAAATGTGGGAGCGGGCTTGCTCGCGAAAGCGGTGTGTCAGTGACGAGTCTGTGTACTGACACACCGCTTTCGCGAGCAAGCCCGCTCCCACATGGGGTCTGAGGTGTTCTCAGGATAAGTGTTCGTCGGTGGTCGGCACGATCAGGATACCCGCGCGCAAGCCGTTCTTGACCTTGGGATTTGGGAAGATGATCCGCGCGCCCTCTTCCTCGATGACCCAGCGGGTATTGGCCAGATCTTCGGCCAGCACATAGCCCACATCCAATTCAGAAAAGTTCTCGATGTCCGCCGGCAGGTTCAGGCGGAACGCATCGCTGTGCTTGATGATTTCCCGCGCCACGCTGAACAGCTGCAAACCATCCAGTCCTTCTGCAGCCAGATCCGGCTCAGTGCCTTCGATGATCTGCTTCAGACGAGTTTCCAATAGCGAGACATTGACGCCGTCGTTCTGCCCGAACGGCCGCGCCTTGCCCAGCTCCAGGGTGAAAGCCTCGGCATCGAGTTTGTCGTAGGTGTACGAGCTGAAAACGATCGACGGCTTGTTCTGCAGCAGCACCGCTTCCATCCCGGCGGCACGCAGACGCGCCAGTTCGCGGCGCGAGTGCTGGCGCCCTTCTTTCCACGGATACAGGGCGAACTGCTCGATCTTCGAACCACGAATCGCGGTGTGCAGATCGTAGTGCAGACGCTGACGATCCGGCAGGCTGAAGAAGCTCGCCGCCAGCCGTTCCAGCTCACAGGCGCGAATGGCTTCGGAACCGCTGGTTTGTTCATGACGGCCGTTGAACAGCCGGTTGACGTCCTGCTCGACGAAACGCTCGCCTTTGCGAATCGCTTCCGGGTTGCCGAACAGGAACAGAATGCGTGCACGCGGTTTCAGATCGCCGCGAGCGATGTCATGCAGCAGCCGATCAAGCAACTCGATCGGCGCTGTTTCATTGCCGTGGATACCTGCCGACAGCAGCAGGTCCAGGCCATTGTCGCGCGCTTCGGGCGGCCGGACTTCCAGCGCACCCTCGCTCAACCAGCGCATGCGCACGCCTTCGACAGTCAGTTGAGTCTTCTCCGCCGGTTCGCGGCCGGCGAGGGTCAGTTCAAGCAGTTTGCCGAGGGCGAGCATAGAGCGGTTTCCTTAGTGATCGTGGTTGCAATCCGGGCCGTGCACGTGGTCTTCGTCGTCGCCGACTTCAGCCGGTTCCATTTCCAGTTGCAGACTTACCAGATTAGTCGCCAATGGGCGCAGCAGCAGGTTGGCGTACTCGGCGTCACCTTCTTCAACGTCCACGCCGATCAGCAGTTGGCCACGGCCGTCCTGCTGGATCCACAGCTCTTTGCCTTGCCACATGACCGCGACGCGGGTGCACGAGGTTTGCAGTTGCGTGCCGTCGGTGTCTTCAAGGATCAGCTGCAGGGAATCGCTCATATTTTTACTCTCTTGGGGGAGACAAGCCGCGCGCCGCGTTCAGGCAACGCGCCGGCCATCAATTGATCTGGAATGGATAAACCGCGCCCAGTTTAAGGATTTGCGTCAGTTCATCCAGTGCCGTCCGGCATTCAAGCAGCAACTGCGGGTCCGCCAGATCGGTTTCGCTCAGGCGGTCGCGGTAGTGCTTTTCAACCCATGCGGTCAACGAACCGTACAACGGGGCCGTCATGATAACCCCTGGGTTGACGGCCGCCAGCTCGGTTTCGTTGAGAGCGACGCGCAGTCGCAGGCACGCCGGGCCACCGCCGTTCTGCATGCTTTGCTTGAGGTCGAAGACTTTGACTTCGCGGATCAGCCCGCCGGAGCTGGTCAGACCTTGCAGGTAGTTCCACACGCGCTCGTTGCCACGGCATTCTTCCGGCACGATCAGCAGCATCGAGCCGTCCGGACGCGACAGCAACTGGCTGTTGAACAGATAGGAACGCACGGCGTCATCCACGGTGACCGCCGAACGCGGCACGCAGACCGACTGGAACTTGCCGCCGACCTTGGCCAGTTTGCCCTGCAACTCGGCCAGCATCTGCTCGGTGTCGAGGAACGCGTCCTCGTGATAGAACAGCACCTCGCCGTTACCCACCGCGATCACGTCGTTGTGGAATACGCCCTGATCGATCACCGCCGGGTTCTGCTGCGCATAAACCACGCCTTCATCACGCAGACCGTGCAGACGCGCCACCGCTTGCGACGCTTCCAGGGTCTGGCGCGCCGGGTACTTCTGTGGTGCCGGGTAACGGGTGTCGAAGGCACTGCGACCGAACACGAAGAACTCGACACCGGCCTCGCCGTACTCACGGCAGAAACGCGTGTGGTTGGCTGCGCCTTCGTCACCGAACTGCGCCACTGCCGGCAACGCGGCGTGGTGGGCGAAGTGCTGCTGATCGGCGAACATCGCGCCGAGCACGCGGCTGGTGGTCGGGTGTTCGATGCTGCGGTGGTATTTGCAATTGAGGTTGGCGGCGGTGAAATGCACGCGACCGTCAGCGGTGTCGGCACTCGGGCTGACCGTGGCAGCGTTGGCCACCCACATGCTCGATGCCGAGCAACTGGCGACCAGCAGCGGCATGGCTTCCTTCGCGGCGCGCTCGATCAATTGCGCGTCGGTGCCGCTGAAACCCAGACGGCGCAACGCGGCCACGTCCGGACGCTCCTGCGGCGCCAGCACGCCTTGCTGAAAGCCCATTTCCATCAGCGCTTTCATTTTCGCCAGACCTTGCAGCGCCGCTTCCTTCGGATTCGAAGACTGCTGGCTGTTGCTCTGGGACGCAACGTTGCCGTAGGACAGACCGCCGTAGTTATGGGTCGGCCCCACTAGACCGTCAAAATTGACTTCATAGGATTTCATCAGCGAGGCTCCACGAGAATCTGTTGTTATAGGCTTCAAGTAACAATTCAGTCAGACCGCGTCGCGGCTATCGCGAGCAGGCTCACTCCTACAGGTTTGGCGGGGAACACACATGTTGTGTACGACACAAATCCTGTAGGAGTGAGCCTGCTCGCGATGGCCGTTACGCCATTTTCACGCCAGGCGTCAGGGCCGCAGGCAACACCAGATTTGGGGTTTCCAGCGAGGCCACCGGGTACGCGCAGTAGTCTGCCGCGTAGTAGGCGCTGGCGCGATGGTTGCCCGAAGCCCCGACGCCGCCGAACGGCGCGCTGCTCGCCGCACCGGTCAGCTGTTTGTTCCAGTTGACGATACCGGCGCGGCTTTCCAGCCAGAACTGCTGATAACGATCTTCGGAATCCGACAGCAAACCAGCCGCCAGGCCATAAGCGGTGTCATTGGCCTCGCTGATCGCCGCAGCGAAATCGGCGTAGCGAATCACCTGCAGCAACGGGCCGAACAGTTCTTCGTCCGGACGCTCGGCCACGGCGGTCACATCCAGAATGCCCGGGGTCAGCAAGGCCGACTGCGCTTGCGGCTGAGTCATCGCCAGCAGCGACACCGCGCCATTGGCCAGCAGGTGTTGCTGGGCATCCATCAGCGCTTTCGCCGCGCCGAGGGAAATCACCGAGCCCATGAACGGCGCAGGCTGCTGATCGAACGCACCGACTTCGATGGTCGCGCTGACTTCCACCAGACGCTTGAGCAGGCTGTCGCCCCACGCGCCTTGCGGCACCAGCAGACGACGCGCACACGTGCAGCGCTGACCGGCGGAGATGAACGCCGACTGAATGATGGTGTACACCGCCGCGTCCAGATCAGCGACCTGATCGACCACCAGCGGGTTGTTGCCGCCCATTTCCAAAGCCAGAATCTTGTCCGGCCGCCCGGCGAACTGCTGGTGCAGGTGATTGCCAGTACGGCTGGAGCCGGTGAAGAACAGACCGTCGATGCCCGGGTTCGCCGCCAGCGCGATACCGGTTTCGCGAGCGCCTTGCAGCAGGTTCAACACGCCGGCCGGCAGACCGGCTTCGATCCAGCACTTGACCGTCAGCTCGGCGACTTTCGGCGTCAGTTCGCTCGGCTTGAACAGCACGCTGTTACCCGCCAGCAGTGCCGGCACGATGTGCCCGTTCGGCAAGTGACCCGGGAAGTTGTAAGGGCCGAACACCGCCACCACACCGTGTGGCTTGTGGCGCAGCACGGCGGTGGCGTCGCCCAGCGGGCCGCTCTTCTCGCCGGTACGTTCGCGGTAGCTCTGCACCGAGATCGCGATCTTGTTGACCATGCTGGTAACTTCGGTCGCGGCTTCCCACAACGGCTTGCCGGTTTCCTCACCGATGGTGCGGGCCAGTTCGTCACTGTGGTTTTTCAGGGCGGCGGCGAAAGCTTCGAGCACGCTGATGCGCTCGTCCAGCGAACGCCGCGCCCAGCCCGGAAAGGCCTGACGCGCAGCCTGCACGGCCGACTCGACCTGAGCGGCAGTCGCGCCCTCCCCCGACCACAGCACTTGCTGGGTCACCGGATTCAGCGACTGGAATGCTTCGCCCTGACCGGCCAGCCATTCACCTGCGATGTATAGCGAATTCATTATTTCGACTCCCGAGCAGCAGACAACGCCACGGCGCGCACTTGATCGCCGGCGTTGAGTTGAAGACGTTTGGCGGTCAGCGGATCGACCACCAGCGTGCCGGCAGCCAGGCGGGCCGGCGCAGCGGTGATGCGGCAGTCTTCGCGCTTGCGGTTATGGATGATGAACGGCGTGGCGTCATCGCCCGGCGTACCAATCGCCAGCACCAGCGCCTCGCTGTCGCGGACTGCGCGGATCTTACTGGTTTCGCACTCGATGGCCGGACCGGCGTCGAAGATATCGACGTAGCCCTGATAGCTGAAACCTTCGCTCTTGAGCATCGCCAGCGCCGGTTCGGTGTCCGGGTGCACCTGACCGATAACGTTACGCGCATCCGGCGACAGGAAGCAGGTGTACAGCGGGAATTTCGGCATCAGTTCGGCGATGAACGCCTTGTTGCCAACACCGGTCAGGTAGTCGGCCTGGCTGAATTCCATCTTGAAGAAGTGCCGGCCCAGACTTTCCCAGAACGGCGAACGACCGGCCTCATCGGAGACGCCGCGCATCTCGGCAATGATCTTGTTGCCGAACAACTCCGGAAACTCGGCGATGAACAGCATGCGCGCCTTGGACAGCATGCGGCCGTTCAGACCGGTGCGGTAATCGGCGTGCAGGAACAGCGAGCACAGCTCGGAATTGCCGGTCAGGTCGTTGGCGAGGAACAGCGTCGGGATCTCGCGATAGATGTTCAGCTCTTGCGAGGCGCTGACGGTCAGGCCGACGCGGAAGTTGTACCACGGCTCGCGCAGACCGACCGCGCCGGCGATGGCGGAAATCCCCACCACGCGACCGTTGTCGTCTTCGAGCACGAACAGGTAGTCCGCATCGCCACGGCCGGCTTCGCCGCGAAAGGTCTTCTCGGCCCAGCCAACCCGATGGGTCAGGCGCTCTTCGTTGGCCGGCAAGGTGGTCAGGCCGGTGCCGGTGCTGCGGGCCAGGTCGATCAGCGCGGATAAATCGCTGCTGCGTACGGGACGAACAATCATGCTATCTCCTCAAACGGGCCGCCTTCGCCACCCGTGAAACTCGCTAAGGCGTTAAACCGCCACCAGGCGCACGCTGGCACCTTCACCGACGCCCAGGGCTTCGGCTGCTTCCAGATCCAGGGTCACCGGTTTGCCCGGCGCGTAGTCCAGTTCCAGCAACACCGCGCGGTAATCCTGCAACTGCGCGTTGGCCACCAGATACTGGCGCCCGGCACCTTTGACCGGCTCGCCGATCTTCACCGGCACTACACGGCTCTGGGCGATCGAACGGATCCCCGAAACACGCGCATGCAGGGTCGGGCCACCGTCGAAAATGTCGATGTAGTGATCGGTCTCGAAGCCTTCGCGCATCAGGATGTCGAAGGTGATCTGCGCACGCGGGTGCACCTGGCCCATCGCTTCTTGAGCGGAATCCGGCAGCAGCGGCACGTAGATCGGGTAATGCGGCATCAGTTCGGCGAGGAACGTGCGGCTCTTCAGGCCACACAGGCGCTCGGCTTCGGCGTAGTTGAGGTCGAAGAAGTTGCGCCCGATCGCGTCCCAGAATGGCGAATCGCCGTTTTCGTCGCTGTAACCGACGATCTCGGTCACCACCGAATCAGCGAAACGCTCCGGGTGGCTGGCGACGAACAGCAGGCGACCACGGGAGTTGAGCTCGGCCCACGGCGACCCCACCAGTTCGCGCTGCACGTAGAAACTGGTCAGCAAGCTGTTGCCGGTCAGGTCGTGGCATTGCGAGAGCACGTGGATCTTGTTGTGGATCTTCAGCTCGCGGGAGGCGTGGACGAAGGTCTCGTTACGGAAGCTGTAGAACGGCTCGGAGTAACCGGCCGAGGCAACGATGGCCGAGCAGCCGACCAGTTTGCCGGTGGCGGTGTCTTCGAGGACGAAGAAATAGCTCTCTTCGCCGTTGAAGCTCACTTCGGCAGCGAACGAGGCTTCGCTCGCCGCGATCTTGTCGCTCAGACGTTCCACGTCATCCGGCAAGGAAGTGACACCAATCGGACTGTCCGCAGCCAGACGCTGTACCTCGCCCAGATCAGCCATTTGCGCAGGGCGCATCACCAGCATGGTGTCACTCCTTTCTCTTATAAATTTACAGAAGAAAAAACACCGGACCTTGTAGGAGTGAGCCTGCTCGCGATTGCGGTCTGTCAGAAACCAATGAGTCGACTGACATACCGCAATCGCGAGCAGGCTCACTCCTACAGTGGATCGGGGTCCGGCATAAAATTTTGATCGACGCCCGAATCCTCAGGCGTCGAAGGGTCTATCAGGCTTGCGTCAGTGCTGCTGCCGCGCGTTCGAAGCGGTCGAGACCGGCATCGATATCGGCGTCTTCCACCACCAGGCTCGGGGCGAAACGGATCACGTCCGGGCCGGCCTGCAGAATCATCAGGCCTTCTTTTTCAGCAGCGTTGAAGATGTCCTTGGCCTTGCCTTTCCAGGCTTCGCTCAGCACGCAACCGATCAACAGGCCGAGGCCACGTACCTGAGTGAACAGGCCGTATTTCTCGCCGATCTGCTGCAGGCGGGTCTTGAATTTGTCGTGCTTGGCGTTGACACCGCTCAGCACCTCAGGGGTGTTGATCACGTCGATCACCGCTTCGGCGACGGCGCACGCCAGCGGGTTACCGCCGTAAGTGGTGCCGTGGGTGCCGACGACCAGATGTTTGGCCAGCGCTTCAGTGGTCAGCATCGCGGCGATCGGGAAACCACCGCCCAGGCTCTTGGCGCTGGTCAGGATGTCCGGGGTCACGCCGTAATGTTGGTAGGCGAACAGGTGGCCGGTACGGCCCATGCCGGTCTGCACTTCGTCGAACACCAGCAGCGCGTTGTTCGCGTCGCACAGTTCACGGGCACCTTGCAGGTAAGCCAGTTCGGCCGGCAGTACGCCGCCCTCGCCCTGGATCGGTTCGAGCACGACCGCGCAGGTCTTGTCGGAAACCGCCGCTTTCAGCGCGGCCAGATCGTTGTAAGGGACGTGGGTGATGCCGGTGATTTTCGGGCCGAAACCGTCGGAGTACTTCGACTGGCCACCGACGTTAACGGTGAACAGGGTACGACCGTGGAAGCTGTTGAGCGCAGCGATGATCTCGTATTTTTCGCTGCCGAAACGGTCGAACGCCACGCGACGGGCCAGCTTGAACGCGGCCTCGTTGGCTTCGGCGCCCGAGTTGCAGAAGAACACGCGCTCGGCGAACGTGGCGTCGATCAGCTTGTGCGCCAGGCGCAGGGCCGGCTCGTTGGTGAACACGTTGGACACGTGCCACAGCTTGTTCGCTTGCTCGGTCAGTGCACCGACCAGCGCCGGATGCGCGTGGCCCAATACGTTTACGGCAATCCCGCCGGCGAAGTCGATCAGCTCGCGACCGCTCTGGTCCCAGACGCGGGAACCGGCGCCACGCACCGGAATAAAAGCGGCAGGCGCGTAGTTGGGAACCATAACCTGGTCGAAATCGGCGCGTTCTACCGCAGCGTGCTCAACGGACATCGGAGTCTCCTGATGAGGGCCACCCGCCTGAAACTGGCGAGCGATGGGGGGATTGTAAGGACAGTTTTCAGCCCGGCCTTGCCGCCAAGCGACAACTTCTTATAGCGCAAACCCCGGTTTTTCCCGGGTTTACGGCAATGCGACATATAGCGTCGCAAAGGCGCAGTTTAAACTGCACGCCGCCGTTTGCGCAGACGTACCGGAGATCTTAATCAAGAGAGTTTTGTGGTGTGCGGTATATATGTACCGCACATCGAATCAATGGCCGGTGTTTGCTAGGGACCTTTCTCCAGGCAAACGGCCTCACCCCATGATTCAAGAAACCACACCCGCCCTCGCGACACTGCCCGACCCACTGCTGCTACCCAGGCAGGACGCACACTATCAACCGCTGCTCCAGGCCATCCCGACATGGCTGAGCCAGGCTTCGGCACGCAATCGCGCGGCCTTGAAACGAGCCAGTCCGCTACTGCCCGCCAACCTCAAACAGGCTTCACGCAACGAGCATGCAAAACTGCGTGCGCTGCATGCCGCACACTGGACCGCACACAACCGCGTCGAACGAAGCCTTGCCCGGTTGCAGGACGCCAAAGCGTTCGCCGAACCGCTGCTACGCGCCGAACTGGCAAAGCGCTTTGGCTTGAATCTGGATGTCCGGCAGACCTTCCTGCGCCTGTATCTGCCCGACCATGTTCCGTGGTTACGCCTCAAATCCGGCGCCGCACGCACCTGGACCGTCTCGCTGCTGGACGCCGCGCTGCACAATTTTGAAAGCAGCGAAACCGCCGCCGACGCCTTCGAATCCGCCTCGGGCTACGTCAGCGAACCCTCGCCTGACGGTCAGTTCAGCGTACTGCCGAACATCCTCAAAGCGATGCCGATAGCTGCCTTCACCCGCCTGTGTCGTGAACTGGATATCGGCCGCCGCTACAACACTTATCTGCAAGACAATCTGGGCATCAGCAATCCGTTGGTCGCAGCCGTGCTGCAACCGCAGGTTTGCACGAGTGACAAAGCCGCACTGGTCGCCGCCCTGCAAATGGCCTACATGCAAAAGCTGCTGGGGGCCGATGTCCATCGCCTGATCCTCGGGCTGCTCGATGGCTTGCAACATTTGCGCCTCAATCGTCAGGCGTGGCATTGCCATGCGTTGACGATGATGAAAGTCAACCTGACCGGCATCGTGTTGTTCGCGCCGAATCTTGAGGCTGCACACGCAGCAGCGCGAGTCGTGGTTTATATTCCTGATGACCCGCAACACCCGGTCAAGGAATACGCCAGCAGCGCTGCCTTCGCTCAGGAGCTGGCGCAACGCTTGCGCGATCCGGACTATCAGGTGTTCTTCAGCCGTTTCATCAACCATGCCGATCGCGGCGCTTTCTTCGGCCAGTTGCGGGCCATGCTCAGCCCCGTCACCTGGCAACCCGTACCGGTCGGCGATCCACGCCCCACCTGGCGCGAGCATCCGGCCGCGCGACCCTTTCTGCAGATCGTCGCGACCCCGATCCAGGGTGAGCTGTGGGTGTATCTGTACCAGCGCAAGCTCGACAAGATGCTCAACGATGCCCGCGTCATCGCCGTCTCGACGGCCATGGTCGATCGCAAGGCGCGCTGGGCACTCTGGGATTCCTTCACGGACATCGCACAGTCGCTGCTCAGCCTCGTCGCGTTTGTCGCCTTGCCATTCGTGCCATTTCTCGGCGAGCTGATGCTTGCCTACACGGCCTACCAACTGCTCGACGAGACGTTCGAAAGCATCGTCGACTGGGCCGAAGGACAACCCCGCGAAGCGTTCGCGCATTTGATCGGTGTCGTGGAGTCCATGGTGCAGGTCGGCACTTTCGCCGCTGGCGGCGCTATCGCCGTCAGCGAGTTTCGCGCGCTATTGCCTGCCGATGTCGTCCAGTTCATCGACCGCTTCATTCCGGTGAAGACGGCCAATGGCAAGACCCGCTACTGGAAACCCGACCTGCGCCCTTACGAGTGGTCCGGCACGCTGCCCAAAGACATCCGAACCGATGCACTGGGCCTGCAAACCCACCTGGGCAAGAGTCTGCTGGCCCTCGAAGACAAGTTGTATGCCGTCAGCCTTGATGCCGAAACGGGCGCCTATCGCATCGACCATCCGACGCGTCCCGAGGCTTATAAACCCGCACTCAGGCACAACGCGGCAGGCGCCTGGCAAACCGAAATTGACCAGCCACTGGGTTGGGATCGCGCCACCGTGCTGAGCCGCAGCAGTGCGCAGATGCAGCGCCTTCCCGTCGCTCTGCGGGAGCGCCTGCTGAACATCAGTGGCTGCGAGGAAAACACCCTGCGCCAGATGCACGTCGAGCGCGATCAGTTGCCACCTTTACTCAGTGACACGCTGTTGCGCTGGCAGATCGATCAGGACATTCAATTGTTCATCGAGCAGATTGGCAGCCCGCATGCCGAGGATTACCTCAAGGCCGACCCGGCCACCCAACTGCAACTGCTTTTCGACAACGGCGACTGGCCTGTTGACCGAGGCCTGCAACTGGTTGATCGCCAGGGCAGAACCCTGTGGCGCAGCCCCGTTGCCGATGTGCCCTTCATACAAATCGAGGGCTCACGACTGGATGATGGCGACCTGCTCAAGACCTGCCTGCAACGTCTGACAGAATCGCAAAGAAGGCGGCTATTGAGCGAAGCATCACATACGCCCGCCCCCTCGGCCGAAGCCCGCGCGACCCGCCTGCGGCGCACCGTCGCCGAGCTGGCACAGCGCAAGCGCCAAAGCCTGTTCGAGGATCGATATCGTCAGTTGCAGCGCGGCGCCAGCCCGCTGGTACAGGTACTGATGGATGCCGAACCCGGCCTGCCGAAGGCGTTGGCGCAATCGATACTGGAAACGGCAAGTGATGCCGAATGCCTGCAATTACAGCGCGGAACACTCTCCGAAAGACTGGCCGCTCTGACCCAGGAGACAGGCCTGCAAGTGCGCGCAACTCGAGCCCTCGAAGGACTGGAGTTGCAAGCGACAGTCAATAATCTGGATACCGATCGGCTGGCCCTACATTCCTTGCCTCGGCTGCCGGGCTGGTCGCCGTCGATACGACTGGAGCTCAGGCACTACAGCCATAGCGGGCAACTGATCGACAGCCTCGGCGCACAGGACGCGCTCATTCGCAAAGTGCTGGTACTGACCGAACAGGGCGACTATCAGCCGTTCGACGCTACCGGTGAGTCGCTCAGCGCGCCGGGCTCACTGTATTCAAGCCTGCTGCATGCCCTGCCCGACGCAGAACGTTCGGCGCTGAACATCCACATCACACAAGACCTGCAGCTCAAGCAGTTGATTCGTGACCACGCGCTCGACCGTCAAGCGTTGCTGGAGCTGTTGTCGCAAAACCCGCTTCGCAAACCTGCTTATGAACCGGCCGTGATGCGCCTGCGTGGAGGTACCAGTGGCTATCGACGTATGCCGACCAATACGCCGACGCTGCACGCCCACGCCCACTGGCTGCTGCCGCACTTGCTGCCCGAGGAACTCAACGCGTTTGTCGGGCGCCTGCAACGCCATCCGGGCGGCCCGCGTGCGGAGCTGAGCCGCTTGATCACTGAACGCAACCGCCTCGACGCGGTACTGAATCCGTGGACTGAGGGGATTCCCCTCGTTCATCCGGAGACCGGCGCCCGCCTCACCACCGAGCAATACGCGATCCAGCATCATCGCCGACGGCAGATGCGGGTCGACATTCTGGACTGCTGGAAGCAGCAGGTTTCCTTGCCGGAGAACACCGAGCAAACCATCGATCTGCGTCTGTCACAGTCGATCATGGGAGAGCTGCCACAGCTGGAGGTGAACTTCAGTCACGTGGACTACCTGACCATTGAGGGGGTCGGCAGCACTCAGGGTATACACGGGTTTCTGAACTGCTTCTCCGGCTTGCGTCGTCTCGCGCTGCGCAATTTCCAGCTGGGCAGCCTGCCGGAGTCGATCAGCCAGTCGCCACAACTGCGCGAGCTGATTCTCAGCGACTGCAGCATCACCCTGACAGCCGAGAGCCACACAAAACTGGCGGCCTTGACTCACCTGAGAACCCTGGACCTGTTCAGGAACCCGCTCGGACTCACCCCCAACGTCGAAAAAATGCCCCGACTCAATTACATCGATGTGTCGGAGACCGGCATTTCCGAACTGCCACCCGGCCTGCTCACGCGTCCGTTATTGCGCACCGCGCTGCTCAACGACAACCAGATCCGATCGCTGCCTCCCGCCCTTTTCGAGCTGCCCAACAACGTTCCGGAAGGCTTCGACCTGAGCGGCAATCCGATTGCCAGCGCAGACCGGGAGCGCATCAAACTCCACTTCAACGACACCCGCCAGGACTTCGGCGTAATGGCCGAACAGGCTGATCTGCTGCGCGTACAGGCGCTGTACACGCACATGGATCTGGAACAGGCCAGTGAGTTTTTCTATCTGCTACCCGGCACCCTGGCCGAGGGTCGAATCGAACTTGCACGGCTTGAGCGTGAATACAGCGACTTGAGTAGCAACCTCGCCAACTGGGCGAACGACCATCCTGCCCTGCACCCGATCAGTGGCGAGCCCTTCACGATTGAGCAAGTGCTGAACGAGCACGCCGCACGTCACGAATTCAAATCGCTCATTGAGCAGTGCTGGCGCCGGGAAACCGAGCAGGACGAACCGGATGAGAACCTCCAGCCACTGCATGACTTGAACCTGGCGACGATCATCCGCGGCGACTTGCCCGTACTCAATGCCGATTTCAGCCATGTCACCCATCTGTACCTCAGAAGCCTTCCGGGTCAGACGTTTGGAATCGACAGGTTTGTCGAGACGTTCGCCAGCCTCAGAGGACTGACGATTTATCAATATCGACTGGAACACATTCCACCAGCGGTGTTTCGCATGGCTGAGCTGACCTATTTGTCGCTTTCACACTGCGATTTGACGCTCACGCCTCAAGCCGCCCTTGAGCTTGCGCAAATGGAGCGCCTGGATCACCTGGACTTGAGTGATAACCCGTTAGGCGAGACGCCTGATGTCAGCCAGATGACCAATCTGCAAACGCTGATGCTGGACAACACCGGCATCACCAGCCTGCCGCCGGGCTTGCTGCAACTCGAACACCTGGAAATCGCCGACTTGAGCGACAACGCGATCACCCAGGTTCCCAGCGATATTCTGGAGTTGCCAGAAGAGCGTGCGGAAAAATTCAGCCTGCGGAGTAATCCGCTCTCCGAGTTCAGCCTGCAACGACTGATCGCCTACTTCAGAAAGCACCGCATCGATTTTGGCGTGGAAGCCGTCATCGAGCGGGCAGAAATGGAGGTGTCCACGTCCGAAGATTCCGGGGTCGATGAGTGACGGTCAGCGGGATCTGCCGGGGTGCGTCAACCGCGCTCCGGCGGCACTGACGACAGCTCGAACGGACTGCTGCTGCGCCGCTGGTTGCGGTCTTCGCGCGGCGTGGCGCCGAAGAAATTGCGGTAGGCGCTGGAGAAATGCGGCCCCGAGGAGAAACCGCAGGACAGGCCGATCTGGATGATCGACTTGCTGGTTTGCATCAACATCTGCCGAGCCTTGTTCAGGCGCAGTTCCAGGTAGTACTGGCTCGGCACGCGGTTGAGGTATTGCTTGAAGATCCGCTCCAGTTGCCGACGGGACACGCACACGTGCTGGGCGATTTCGTCGGTGGTCAGCGGCTCTTCGATGTTGGCTTCCATCAGCAACACCGCCTGGGTGAGCTTCGGATGGCTGGAACCGAGGCGGTTCTGCAGCGGAATGCGCTGGCGTTCACCGCCCTCGCGGATGCGCTCGACCACCAGTTCTTCGGACACCGCACCGGCCAGCTCGGCCCCATGATCACGGGCCAGCACCGCCAGCAGCAGGTCGAGCACCGACATGCCGCCACACGCGGTCAGGCGATCGCGATCCCAGTCGAACAGGTGACTGGTGGCGATGACTTTCGGGAAACGTTCAGCGAAATCGTCCTGCCAGCGCCAGTGCACGGCCGCGCGATAACCGTCGAGCAGACCGAGCTGCGCCAACGGATAGACACCGGCCGACAGACCGCCGATCACGCAACCGGCACGCACCAGTTGCTTGAGCGCGCTGCTGAGGGCCGGGGCCAGAGTGGTCGGCGGCTCGTCGGCGAGCAGGAACAGTTTCTGGAAGTTTTCCAGCTTGCCGGTCCACGCCTCGCCCGGCAGTTGCCACGCCCCTTCGGCCGCAACGTCTGTCACGGTTTCGGCCTGGAGGAACGACAGTTCGTAAACCACCTCCGGATGCACCCGCTGAGCAACACGCAAGGCCTCCTCCGCCAGCGCCAGCGTCAGAGCTTTAGTGCTGGGCCAAATCAGGAAACCAATTCGATGGGCAGTCATGGGCGGGCAATCCGAAACGAAGAACGGTGATGAAGGCATGGGCCAATGCTAGCCCGTAATCGAAGCTGTCGCAGGTCCGTTGTGGGAGCGGGCTTGCTCGCGGAGGCGGTGGTTCAGGCAGCAATGATGTTGACTGATCGACCGCTTTCGCGAGCAAGCCCGCTCCCACAGGGGGACCGAGCCAGCCTTCAGGTCGCGAAGCATGACCTAATCTGGTGCATAACGGCAGCGATTACTTGAGGCTGCCCGACAGGAATTGTTGCAAACGCTCGGATTGCGGATTGACCAGCACTTCGCGCGGGTTGCCACTCTCTTCCACGACACCTTTGTGCAGGAACACCAACTGGTTCGACACTTCACGGGCGAAGCCCATTTCGTGCGTGACCACGACCATGGTGCGGCCTTCCTGGGCCAGAGCCTGCATCACCTTCAGCACATCGCCGACCAGTTCCGGATCGAGGGCCGAAGTCGGTTCGTCGAACAGCATCACTTCCGGCTCCATTGCCAGCGCCCGGGCAATCGCCACACGCTGCTGCTCGCCACCGGACATGTGCCCCGGGAACGCGTCTTTACGATGGGCCACGCCAACCTTGTTCAGGTAGTGCTCGGCTTTCTCGCGGGCTTCGGCCTTGGACACGCCCAGTACGTGGACCGGCGCTTCCATGATGTTTTCCAGCGCGGTCATGTGCGACCACAGGTTGAAATGCTGGAACACCATCGACAGGCGCGAGCGCATGCGCTGCAGCTGTTTCGGATCAGCGGCTTTCAGCGCGCCGTCCTTGTTTGCTACCAGTTTCAGCTCTTCGTTGTTGAGCAGGATCTTGCCCGCGTGCGGCTGTTCAAGCAGGTTGATGCAGCGCAGGAAAGTACTTTTGCCGGAGCCACTGGAGCCGATGATGCTGATCACATCGCCGGCTGCCGCTTTCAGGGACACGCCCTTGAGCACTTCGTGACTGCCATAGCGTTTATGCAGGTCTTGGACTTCAAGTTTGTACATGCGGTCGGTTCTCACAAAAACAGTCAGTCAGTCGTTGAGCAAGCGCCCGTGACGCAGCGCTTCGCGCCCCGCCACCTTGGCCAGCCAGAAACCGGGTTGGGCATAGCGCAGCCGTTCAATGGCAAACAGCACCCCGGACGTACCAGCACACACCGTGCTGACCCGATCGGACACAGGGTCGATCACTTCGAAAATCTCATCCCCGGCTTCAACCCACTCGCCGGGTTTACGCAGAAAACTCACCACACCGGGGTGCGGCGCCAACAGTAATTCAGTGCCTTCGAACGGCATGCCTTCGCACGGTTCGCTGGCCGGCTTCGGCCACTCGCCAGTGATCAGGCCCTGCTCGGCGAGGAACGCCAGAATGCCTTCGGCCCACGCCACCGCATCCGCGCGGTCGGTATTGGCCTGACCGCCCAGCTCGACAGTGGTCGCCAGGCACGCCAGCGGGATCTGCGCGTCCGGGAACTGCCGCGACAGTCGCAACCACGGCAACGAGCACGCTTCATCGAAGGAGCTGCCGCCGGAATCTTCCGCGAGCAAACCGACCTTCACATTCAGGTGCGCGGCCAGCGAACGCCACTGCGGCCAGTGCTGTGGCAGCGCATACATGTGCAGCGCGGCTTCAGCGTCGCAATGCAGATCAAGCACCACGTCGGCGGTGCAGGCGTGGCTGAGCAAAACGCGCTGCATGCCTTGCAACTGGCTGCTCGCCTCGGGCAACGCCGCCAGATGATCAGCCATCGCCTGACGGATCAAACGAATATTGGCGTGCGGATCATCACCTAGGCTCTCGGCCAAAGCCGCCGCCACCGGTGCGCTCAGCTCGACGAAATCGCGGTTGAAATTCTTGCCGCTGCCCGCCTCGAAACGCCCCTGATGATTGCCTTGCAGCAATTGCCCGAGGCCCAGCGGGTTGGCGACCGGTACCAGCTCGATCACACCGTTGAGCAGACCTTGGGTTTCGAGTTCGCCGAGGCGCTTTTTCAGCTCCCAGGCGGTGCGCATGCCCGGCAGTTCGTCAGCGTGCAGGCTGGCCTGGATGTAAGCCTTGCGCTCGCCGCTGCCGAAGCGGAAGACCGAAATCTTGCGCTCGCTGCCCAGATGGCTCCACGGCAATACGTGGTCGATGCGTTCCATATCAGTGCTTCCGTGGGGCCAGATAGCTCAGCCAGCGACGCTCGGCCAGCTTGAACAGGCGCACCAGAATGAAGGTCAGGCACAGGTAGAACACGCCGGCGGTGATGTACGCCTCGAACGGCAGGTAGTACTGCGCGTTAACGGTACGGGCCGCGCCGGTGATGTCGATCAGGGTCACGATGGACGCCAGACTGGTGGTCTGCAGCATCATGATCACTTCGTTGCTGTACTGCGGCAGTGCCCGGCGCAGGGCCGATGGCAACAGAATGCGCTTGTACAGTTTGAAGCGCGACATGCCCATGGCCTTGGCGGCTTCAATCTCGCCATTCGGCGTAGCCTTGAGGCTGCCGGCGATGATTTCGGCGGTGTAGGCGCTGGTATTGATCGCGAAGGCCAGGCACGCACAGAACGTCGCGCTGGACAGCCACGGCCACAAGAAGCTCTCACGTACCGCTTCGAACTGCGCCAGACCGTAGTAGATCAGGAACAGTTGAACCAGCATCGGCGTGCCGCGAATCACGTAGGTGTACAGCCACGCGGCGCCGTTGACGATCGGGTTCTTGGAGACGCGCATCAGGCCCAGCGGCAGTGCCGCCAGCAGACCGAAAAACAGCGACAGTGCGAGCAATTTGAGGGTGGTCAGCAGGCCGCCGAGGTACAGCGGCATGGCCTCCCAAATGACGTTGTAGTCGAAGATCATAGATCAGCCGCCCTTACGCCTACCGAGTAGCGCTTCTCAAGGTGACGCAGCGCCAGCAACGAGACACTGGTGATCACCAGGTACATCGCCGCCACTGCGAGGAAGAAGGTGAAAGGCTCGCGGGTGGCATCTGCCGCCTGCTTGGCCTTGAACATCATGTCTTGCAGACCGACCACCGAAATCAGCGCGGTCGCCTTGGTCAGAACCAGCCAGTTGTTGGTGAAGCCAGGAATCGCCAGGCGAATCATCTGCGGCACCATCACCCGGAAGAACACCTGAAAACTGCTCATGCCGTACGCCATGCCCGCTTCGGCCTGGCCCTTGGGGATCGCCATGAACGCGCCACGGAAGGTCTCGGACAGGTACGCACCAAAGATGAAACCGAGGGTGCCGATACCGGCAGCCAGCGGGTTCAGGTCGATGTAGTCGTCATAGCCGAGCATCGGCGCGACGCGGTTGAGCAGGTCCTGACCACCGTAGAAAATCAGCAGGATCAGCACCAGGTCGGGAATCCCGCGGATCACCGTGGAATACAGATCGCCCAGCCACGCCAGCCAGCGAATCGGCGACAGGCGCAACGCGACCCCGATCAGCCCGAGAACGATGGCCAGGGCCATGGACGACAAGGCGAGCTGAAGCGTCAGCCATGCGCCATCGAGGATGACAGCCCCGTAGCCTTTCAACATGATTCAGGTCCTCGAAAGTTGGGATGAAAAAATGGCGCAAACCGCAGAGATCCTGTTGCTTGCGCCATTTCTGACTTGTCGCAGAGACGTGTTACTTGCCGTAGATATCGAAGACGAAGTACTTGTCCTGGATGGCTTTGTATTTACCGTTTTCACGGATGGCCGCGATCGCAGCGTTGATCTTGTCTTTCAGCGCGTCGCCCTTGCGCACCGCGATGCCTACGCCGTCGCCGAAGTATTTGACGTCGGTGAACTGCGGGCCGACGAAGGCGAAGCCTTTGCCGGAATCAGTGTTCAGGAAGCCGTCCTGCAGCAGGGTGGCGTCAGCCACGGTACCGTCGAGGCGACCGGCGGCCACGTCGAGGTAGATTTCGTTCTGCGAGCCGTATGGCTTGATCTCGGCACCCAGCGGGGCCAGGACTTCGCGGGCGAAACGCTCGTGGATCGAACCACGTTGCACGCCGATGTTCTTGCCCTTGAGCTCAGACAGGTTGTCGCTGACAACGGTGCCTTGCTTCATGACCAGACGGGCCGGGGTGTTGTAGTACTTGTTGGTGAAGTCCACGGACTTCTTGCGGTCTTCGGTGATCGACATGGACGACAGGATCGCGTCGATCTTGCGCACTTTGAGTGCCGGGATCAGACCGTCGAACTCTTGCTCGACCCACTGGCACTTGACCTTCATTTCTTCACACAGGGCATTGCCGATGTCGTAGTCGAAACCAACGATGCTGCCATCCGGCGCTTTGGAAGCGAACGGAGGGTAAGCCGCTTCGATACCGATCTTCAGAGGTTTTTCATCAGCGAAGGAATTCAGCGACAGCACGGACAGTGCCAGGGCGCCAAGCAGCACAAGTTTCTTCATCTTGGGACTCCATCGGTAAAGGGCAAAAACGGCAGAGTGAGCGACAGCCCAATATGCGAATGGGTGAATCGGGAAAGCGGTGCAGCATCGGTGGGAAATTTCCCATTGAAACCCTCGGAGGTTTCAACGTCAGCCACGATGAGCGAGTGATCGGCATTCTAACGACAGGCCCGAAGCCGATATTTCTTCAATGCGACAACTAATTACAGATGCACAGAGAAACCCGCTTGAGCGCATTGACAGCCTTGCAAATTCATGCAAGAGCGAAAGACAGTGAACCGATCTATGCTGCAAATTGCGGGCCTATTATTCGCAAACCCTTCTAATCCGGCAAGCGCAGCGTTGTGTCTTATTTTTCACCAAGGGGTTTGAGGCTCTAAAACGGGGCATTGCGTTTCCCTTCGCCCCGCGGCGGGGCGGCCGGTTACACATTTGGTTACTCGGGTAGGCATGGGTAACAGCGGGAAATGGCTTGCACAGGAAATCGATAATTATTGGTTGGGTTTCTGACAGGGGATTACTGCGGCGTCTGACAGATTGTCTTCGCGAGCAAGCCCGCTCCCACAGGTTGATCGCATTCTGCCTGAAAGAATGCAGGCCCACCGTGGGAGCGGGCTTGCTCGCGAAGAGGCCAGCAAAACCACCACAACCCCACCAGACAAAATAGCCCCGGCTGGACTGCGTTCTTCCAGACAGAACACACATCGACCTGTGGGAGCGGGCTTGCTCGAGAAGGGGCCAGCCCTGCCACCTCAAAACCTCCAGACACAAAAAAGCCCCATCCGGCATCACCGGACAGGGCTTTTCAATGCATCAGACAGGCTTAAGCCACATTCATCGTCTTGTGCGTATCAATCAAATGCTGCACCACCCCCGGATCCGCCAGGGTCGAGATATCGCCCAACCCATCGTATTCCGCCGTAGCAATCTTGCGCAGAATCCGCCGCATGATCTTGCCCGAACGGGTCTTCGGCAACCCCGGTGCCCACTGGATCACATCCGGCGAAGCAATCGGCCCGATCTCTTTGCGCACCCAGTTCTTCAGCTCCAGACGCAGTTGCTCGCTCGGCTCTTCGCCATTCTTCAGGGTGACGTAGACATAAATGCCCTGCCCCTTGATGTCGTGCGGCACACCGACCACCGCCGCTTCGGCGACTTTCGGGTGAGCGACCATCGCGCTTTCGATCTCGGCGGTACCCATGCGGTGACCGGAAACGTTGAGCACGTCGTCCACGCGCCCGGTGATCCAGTAGTAACCATCGGCGTCACGCCGCGCACCGTCACCGGTGAAGTACATGCCACGGAAGGTCTTGAAGTAGGTGTCGACGAAGCGGTCATGGTCGCCATACAGCGTGCGCGCCTGACCCGGCCACGAATCGAGAATCACCAGATTGCCCTCGGCCTCGCCCTCGATGATGTTGCCGAGGTTGTCGACCAGCGCCGGTACCACACCGAAGAACGGACGTGCTGCCGACCCCGGCTTCAGTGCATGCGCCCCAGGCAGCGGGCTCATCATGTTGCCGCCGGTTTCGGTCTGCCACCAGGTATCAACGATCGGGCAACGGGACTTGCCGACATTCTTGTAGTACCAGTCCCAGGCTTCCGGGTTGATCGGCTCGCCCACCGAACCGAGCAGACGCAGGCTGCTGCCATCCGCGCCTTCAACGGCGGCGGTGCCGGAGGCCATCATCGCGCGGATCGCGGTCGGCGCGGTGTAGAGGATGTTGACCTTGTGCTTGTCGACGATCTTCGCCACCCGGGTGATGTCCGGGTAGTTCGGCACGCCTTCGAACAGCAGCGTGGTCGCGCCATTGGCCAGCGGGCCGTAGACGATGTAGCTGTGGCCGGTGACCCAGCCAACGTCGGCGGTGCACCAGTAGATTTCGCCCGGACGGTAGTCGAACACGCGCTCATGGGTCATCGCCGCGTACAGCAGATAACCGCCGGTGGTGTGCTGCACGCCCTTCGGCTTGCCGGTCGAGCCAGAGGTATAAAGGATGAACAGCGCTTCTTCAGCGCCCATCTCTTTCGGCGCGCAGACGGTACCCGCCACTTTCATCAGGTCTTCGTACCAGATGTCGCGATGCTGGTTCCACTTGATGTCGCCACCGGTGCGCTTGCACACGATGACTTTCTGGATGCTGCTGGTTTCCGGGTTGGTCAGCGCATCGTCGACGTTGGCCTTCAGCGAGATCTTCTTGCCGGCACGGATGCCTTCGTCAGCGGTGATTACCACTTTCGACTTGCAATCGATGATCCGCCCCGCCAGCGCTTCCGGCGAGAAACCACCGAACACCACCGAATGAATCGCGCCGATCCGGGTGCAGGCCAGCATGGCGACCACGGCTTCGGGGATCATCGGCATATAGATAGTCACCACGTCGCCGCGGTGCACGTCCTGACCACGCAGGGCGTTGGCCAGTTTGCACACTTGCTCGTGCAGTTCGCGGTAGGTGATGTTACGGCTTTCGGAAGGATCGTCGCCTTCCCAGATGATTGCGACTTGGTCGCCGCGCTCGGCCAGATGACGGTCGAGGCAGTTGTAGGAAACGTTCAGGGTACCGTCGGCGAACCATTTGATGTCGACATGGTGATCGTCGAAGGAAGTCTGCTTCACCGTGGTGAAAGGCTTGATCCAGTCGAGGCGCTTGGCTTGCTCGCGCCAGAAACCGTCAGGGTTGACGACCGACTGCTGGTACATGGCTTTGTAGGTCGCCTCGTCAGTCAGCGTATTGGCCAGAACCTCGGGACGAACGGGATACAGAGAAGCCGCACTCATCTTTCTTACCTCGGTGGAATAGTTGTTTTTGTATGACCCCGTTGTAGCCGGGCCGGGCCCATAGAACCATTCGACGATGGTTGTAGGAGCTGCCGCAGGCTGCGATCTTTTGATCTTGCCTTGCAAAATCAAAGGCGAAAGATCGCAGCCTTCGGCAGCTCCTACAAGGGTTGGGCGGTGTTTTGCGGCGATTGTTACCAAAACCGCCAAAAGTGTTTATCAAAACCCCACCTGTTTACCCCCACCCCACCTGCCTAAAATCCACCTCGCCAACAAGGCAAACGCGATTAACAACGTTACAGCCCCCACGAAGGCCGTTAATCCAGCTCTCAAGTAATAACTGCAAACGATGAAGTTCCACACGCAACCCTAAAAAGGTTGCGTGACCCCACTCGACCTCAAAAAGGTAAATCTGAAATGAAAGCTTTATTGGTTCTGGCCCTCAGCAGTCTGTGCGCAACCGCCATGGCAGACGAGGTCCCGACTGATGTCGCACAGCAACAACCGGTGATCGAGGAATACACTTACTCCACTCACCTGGACATCGCCAAAGTTGTATCGATGAGCGAAGTGCCGAATGTCTGCGAAGTGGTACCGGCAAAAATGGAGTACGACGACTCCAAGGGTCAGCGCCACATCTTGCGTTACAGCGTCATGGGCAACGGCTGCACCAATTGATGATTGAGACTGCACCGAATCGGACCGCTCAGCGCCTCATTTGAGGGTCGATTCCAGCCCGGCTTCGGTCGGGCTCAGTTGTGTCTGGAGTCGTCAAAAATGCTTGCAAAACACTAGATGTAGTGAAAATCCGGTTTTTTTGTTCGTTTTTTGAGCAATTCCACAATCGCGAGATTTTTACGAAAAAAAATCTATCCCCGGCAAAGCCCTGTAAACCCGCACTCTCATCGAAAAACCACCCTCCTCGACCGCTCCATGCGCGGATTCGCCTCAGCACAGCCGTGTTTTTTTCCCTATAATGCCGCCCTAATCGGGTCAGCAATATTCCCTTACAGGGAGCAAAAGCCATTCTGAAGCCCCGCAGCAGCGTCAACGCTGATCTGCGCCCGTCAGAGGCTCTCGGAAACCCGTACAAAATTCTGTTTTATTGCCTGCCTTGGCTGCCGCAAAAAACGATTCCTTAAGATCCAACGCGGTCTGTACGACCGTGTGAAAAACCAACCAATCAGGTTTCACACGGGGCGACAGGCCCTCACGCAGGAGACGACACGTCATGCTGAGCTGGGACGAATTCGACAAAGAAGACAGTGAAGTAGCAACCGTGAAAGGCGCCAACGCCGGCCACGCTACTGAAGCCAACATGGACCGCCTCGACAGCGCCGGCGGTGCCGCAGCGCTGGAAGCCCGCGCCGTGACCGCCGACGACTCGGCCGCCGTGGCCCGCGCCAAGGCCGCACTGGATTCCCTCGACGTCGCCGAAGGCCTCGCCGAACTCGAAGGCGCCTCCGCCCGTGTCGCCGTTGACGAAAAGCGCATGATCAACTGCCGCGCCGACCTCAACCAACTCGTACCATTCAAGTACGACTGGGCCTGGCAGAAATACCTGGACGGCTGCGCAAACCACTGGATGCCGCAAGAAGTCAACATGACCGCCGACATCGCCCTCTGGAAAAACCCGGAAGGCCTGACCGACGACGAGCGCCGCATCGTGATGCGCAACCTCGGCTTCTTCTCCACCGCCGACTCCCTGGTTGCCAACAACCTGGTGCTGGCTGTGTACCGCCTGATCACCAACCCGGAATGCCGCCAGTACATCCTGCGCCAGGCCTTCGAAGAGGCGATCCACACCCACGCCTACCAGTACTGCATCGAATCTCTGGCCATGGATGAAGGCGAGATCTTCAACATGTACCACGAGATCCCGTCGGTCGCGAAAAAGGCAGCCTGGGGCCTGAAGTACACCCGCTCGATCTCCGATCCGAAGTTCGAAACCGGCACCCCGGACACCGACAAAGAACTGCTGCGCAACCTGATCGCCTACTACTGCGTGCTGGAAGGCATCTTCTTCTACTGCGGCTTCACCCAAATCCTCTCCATGGGCCGCCGCAACAAAATGACCGGTGTCGCCGAGCAGTTCCAGTACATCCTGCGCGACGAATCCATGCACCTGAACTTCGGCATCGACGTGATCAACCAGATCAAAATCGAAAACCCACACCTGTGGGATGCCGAAATGAAGGAAGAAGCGACCCAGATGATCCTGCAGGGTACGCAGCTGGAGATCGAATACGCCCGCGACACCATGCCTCGCGGCGTACTGGGCATGAACGCGGCGATGATGGAGGACTACCTGAAGTTCATCGCTAACCGTCGTTTGAGCCAGATTGGTTTGAAAGAGGAATATCCAGGGACTACTAACCCGTTCCCTTGGATGAGCGAGATTATGGACTTGAAGAAAGAGAAGAATTTCTTTGAGACGCGCGTGATCGAATACCAAACTGGTGGTGCGTTGAGCTGGGATTGATACAAAAACACTAAACCGCCATATAAGGACGCAGCCCCGAAATCGGGGCTGCCGTAAATGGAAGCTTAAATGTCAGAAAAAAAAACACACTGGTCAGTGTACGCGACACTAACCTTACTTCTCGTTTCCTGCCTAGCTCTAATCGTAACGCAAGTCTTAACCGCCAATACAGCTACTAAACTCGAATCCACACTATTCAACATCATTCAATTTTCCTTATCGATTGCTTTCTCTTGGATACTTTCCAAATTAATCACCGAGCAACAATTTCTGGAATCACAAAAAAAATTCGCCATCGGTGCATTTCGAAGGATCATGGAAATTGAGCGATCGTTGAGCAGAACACAAAAATACGTAACCAATGCAAAATTGAGCAAACCAAGCGATTTCAGCGCAAAACTGGAAGCCATAGATATAAGCATTGTTAACGCACAGGACACCGTAAAATCCTCAATTGCAGACTGGACTGACATTATCGGCGATGAAATCGAAGTCACCAACGAAGTTCGAAGGCTTAAAAAGACAAGAAACTATCAAACCGAAATCGATAGCGAGATCAACCTTCCTATAAATGACTCTTCAGAAAATATTCGAGAAGAGAAAATAGAAAAACTGCAAAACTCGCTACCCGCAGAAATCCGAGTTTCATTAGCGGAAGAAGATAAGAACCCATTTGAGGCCGGGTATGAGTATCTGGCAGATATCTGCGAAGAGAAAAAAACACTCGAACTAACTGGCTTTTGGGACAAATCGGATTCATTCACTGCGTCACCGGCAGACTTAAAACGTGGGGACGCTGTAACAGTCGCCAGGGGTATGACTACCAGCAGAAACGGCGTGCTGCTTGCATACAACGATCAGGACAAGTGGTTCGGCGTGATTACTAACCCATGTGCGGACATTAATGTAGACTACGATTCTTTCGTTAGCGTTTTCGAAATGTTTTATGAAAAAGAGTTTCTTCCTAAAGTATTTGGCGGCACCCCTCTAAAAGCAACCGTGCTGGAAATATTTGAACTCGACCTTGAGCTTGACAGGCAATATTTTCGATTAGAAGTAAACACACCCGAGCAACTCTAAAAATCGTAACCACCTCTTCACTCCGCCTTCTCAAGCAAAATATTATCACCGGCAATCTTTACCCTAAGATTGCCATCTCAAAGAAATGATCAACAAGGAAATTTTAGTATTGCCCAACAAAATCCCAGCACATAAAAATGCGCCTCCCCTATATAGATACAGTTTCACCCGACCGCAAGACTTATCCCCCTCTACAAGATAACAGCATGTAATCTCTCCGCGGCCCCGCGCCAGCCAACCTAAAAACATTCAATAATTTAGATGTACAATAATAATTTACATTACCTCTGCGGGCCTGCGGCCTTCGCTACAAGCGACTTTTGAGTCCGATCGATGTTAGAGCTAGAACCAACAGGCTCAAATGGTTCATGTGTCCGCCTAGCCCGGGCTGCGCAAACTTAGCATTCGGAACAGCTTTGATTGAGGCAATTTGATTTTGCTAAGAATTGGTCAAGAACGACAGGGTCGTCTGAGGCGTAGGCTAACGGCTGGAGTCCACTGCCGAATATACCTCATGCTTAGCGATCCGATTGAAAGACGGACTGCATTGCGAAGTTATGGTAGATGAGGGTTGCAAAGGATGTTTCAACCGAAGCACTCCGTGGGTTAGAGATATTTTTGTAGGTTCACGCGAGATTCGTCGCTATTTTGTGTAGGAATTTTCGTAGACAGCTGTGATGGCCACTCAGTATCGTCCGAGGGTTTCAACCTTTGGCGATTGTATGGACACAGAAAAAAGTAATAGCGACTGGAGTGAGGTCGAGATCCAGGCGGCAGTCGATGCCTATCTCAAGATGCTGGCACGCGAGCAGAGCGGCCAGAAATTCGTCAAGACTGAGGAAAATCGAATCCTGCGTGAAGGCCCGTTAGCCGGTCGGACTAAAGGCTCCGTCGAGTTTCGGATGCAGAACATTTCTACCGTGTTGGTAGAAATGGGCCGGAAGCGTATTGAAGGCTACAAACCTGCCAAGAATGTTGGGGCGAATATAGCGCGCAGCATCCGTAAGGCACTTGATGCTTCCACTGTTCTGACGCTTGAAGATTCTGAGCCAGCTGCGGACGAAGCATTGCTGGACCAACGCGCGGCCAAATTCGAGCGGAAGCAATTTGACTACGTCCCCAAAGGTATAAAGACACCTCTCCAAACGACGTCCACCAGAAAGGTTTACTTTCGCGATCCTGAATTGAGGGGCTGGGTTCGTCAGCAAGCCAATGGAAAGTGCGAAGGTTGTGGCAAAGCGGCGCCATTTGAAAAGGATGGGAAACCGTTTTTAGAAGTACATCACGTCAAGCACATGTCGCAAAAGGGTTCGGACCTTGAGACTAATGTTGTGGCGTTGTGTCCCAACTGTCACCAACGTTGCCACCATTCGGATGACAGAGAGGCTTTCACTGCTTGGCTGTATGAGAACGTTGGAAGGCTTGAAAAGGAATAATCGCGGTTTATCTGACTAACCGTATTGGCTGATCTTGGGGCTGCTTCGCAGCCCAGCGGGAGCAAGCTCCCTCGCCACAGGGGGGATGTGCTGCCTGCAGTGGCGGGGTGAGGATTGAAATCTGGATTGATGCCTGGAATCGCCAGCTGGCTCCTACAGGTTTTGCATCATCCTGAAAACAATCAGTGCAAGCCGCGCCGCCTCCCGCTATTAATACCCCTCCCCCACTCAAGGATCCGAGCCCCACCATGAAATTCGATCTCGCCTACTGCCTCAGCCTCGACGACAAGTTGTCGATCTATGACGTTCGCGATCTCAATTTCGATGAGACGGTGGCGTTCGATTCGGCAAAGGAGCATTTCCTGTGCCCCAACGATGCCTGTCGCGCCGCATTCGATGCAGCCAACGAGTTGGGCACGTTCAACGCGAAAAATGTGAATTACGTGCGCACGCCGCACTTCAAGAATCTACCCACTACGCAGCACGTGGCGGGTTGTCCGTATGTGAGTTTGAAGGCGTCGGCGTCCGGGGTTGAGGCGGCGGAGGGTGAGGTGGATGACGGGCGGGAGGAGCATTTTCCGTCGGAGTTGTTGCTGACGCGGCGTGAGTATGTGCGCAAGCCAGCTGCGCCGGCGGGGGCGGCGGATGTGTTGCGGGATGATCCGGTGCGGGTGGCGCAGGTGAGTTCCAGGGAGTCGCCGGGGCGTGAGACGGCGCCGGACAAGACCAGTGTGTTTGCGCATCCGGTGGAGTGTTTTGTGTCGAACTTCGCCGATAAGGAGTTGCTCAAGCGCATGCCGTTGAAGGTTGGCGAGCACACGGCGCCTTATGGCTCGTTCTTCAAGAAGATTGAGTATCTGACGGATAACAAGGGGCTGATTTACTGGGGCAAGATCAAGGAGATCAAGGATTACACCCAGAGTTTTCGTATCGATTTCGAGCAGAAAGTCTGGTTCAAGCAGACGGATGAGGCGAAGAAGAAGCCGTATTCGGTGAACGTGTACTTGAGCAAGAAGTTGATCGACAACTACCGCAAGCGCAAGGCGTTTCTGGAGGAGATCAAGCATGCGATCGACAGCGACAAGCAGTTGTTCTGTTTCTTCTATGGCGTGACGCCGGAGTTGAAGCAGGTGCCGAGCAAGAAGAACCCCGAACAGACGTTCGGGGTGTTCAGTGCCAACATCGAGAACCTGGATCACTTTATTGTGCGGGAGGCGCCGGGGTTGGCGTGATGGTTAGCCTTTGGGCAACTGCAGTTTGGCTGCGCCACGGTGCTGGTTGACCAGCGAGTACGGCAGCACTGACCAATCGGGGTTGTCGCAGTTACGTTGGTAACGGGCGAAGTAAGCGCCCAGGTAAATCCCCTTCGGTGTGAAGTGCCAGTTGGAATAGCCCCAGACACTTTCATCGGTGTAATCGCAGTTGCCATCGTCTTCGGCGGGCTTCCTCATCTCTTCGGGATAGAGCGTGGTGAACTGTTTGACCAGCCACGGCGCCATGACTTTCAGCTGATCGTATTCGGTGGCCGCGCTATTCGGTTCACCAATCCACAGTACATCTTTGAGTTTCAACAATTCGCCGGTGTGGACGTCGAGGTTGATTGGCGAACTGCCGAAATCAGGGTGGGCACCGCCGCAGCTGTAACCGGTGGAAATGTCCAGGCTGACCACATCCGGCGAGAGAAACTCCGGGGCAGCCCCTTGATCGAACTCGGCATATTCCCCGCCATCCATCATGCAGCGGTGATAGTCGATGACTTCAGTCCAGAGCCGTCCGAGCAGGTGGTTATTAATCCGCTGCTGCACTTCTTTCGTATAGCCGGATTCGACACTGAACAACGATATCTTTGACTCAGGCTCCGTCCACCATTGCAGGTCGTAGCCCATGAAGTTTTCTTTCTTCTCCGGTTTGAGTTTGAGTCCCTGTAAGCGCAAATACTCGTAGGGATCGCTCTTCGGCAAAGTGGCAATAAAGGGCGGCGTAGTTGCGCTCGGCGCAGGAAGTTTGGCTTCGGTCAGTTGCACCGGCAGCTTCTTGCCCTTGGGATTTTGCCATTCGCCCTGCCAGCCATTGGCGGTGGATTTCAACTTCAGGGTTGGCAACGGTTTGTCGTCGCCATAGCGGTTGTTGCCTTCAACAAGGTTTAACGTGCTGTCCTGCAGCGAGCCGCTGAGCTCCAGGTCGCGGTGATACTTCTCATAGAAGTAGCGGCCGGTAACTTCGTCCTGCTGCGTGGTGTTGAGCTCCACCACAATCGGCATCTTGCCCAGCGTACCGGTGAACACGTGTCGGCCATCTTCGGCATGGGCGGTGGAAATCAGTGTGAACAGCGCCGCAGCGTATGGCGCCAGGCGCGGCAGTCCCTTGAGCATGGATCGATCCCTGAATGAATGAGGCTGCGGAGTATGCAGAGGATGCGCGCAGGAATCGAGGCTCTACTTGAGCAGCATGCCCAGCATCACGATGATCAGCAGTGCGATGTACACCCAAGCATGCACCCGATCCGGTATCCGCCCGATCCACGGCGTGGCTAGCCGAATCCCGACCAATGACCCCAGCGTCAGCACCGCAAACGCCAGCAAATCCACATACCCGACAAACCACACGCCCAGATCCGTCTCGCTGTAACCGGCCAGCGCCATATATGTCAATGTCCCGGCCACTGCCACCGGCACGCTCAGTGGATTGGCCATGGACGTGGCCTGGGACATGCTCAACCCGCAGCGGCGCAGGAGCGGCACGGTCATGACGCTTCCTCCTACACCGAGGAACGTGGCGATGGCGCCGATGCCTACACCGCCGGCGGATATTTCCTTGCGATCCAATCGGCGTGGAATGACGCCTTCGTTACGGGCGAGAAAGCCGCGCCTGAGCAGGCAGTCGATGATGGTCACGCCGAGGTAGGCGATGAAGGCGTAGCGGATGACCTCGCCGCTGACCCACACCGCGGCTATTGCGCCGATGATTGCGCCGAAGGCGATGAAGCCGCCGAGCGGCCACAGGTAATGGCGGATCAGGTTGCCGGCGCGGCGGTGTTTGTCGGTGGCGATCAGGGCGTTGACGATCATCACGCAGGTCGAGGTGGCGACGGCGATGTGCATGGCTGAGTGGCCGATGGGGTCGTCGGCGCCGTGGCTGGCGCTGAGCATGCGGTACAGCAACGGCACGACGACGAAGCCGCCGCCGAAGCCGAAGAGCACAGCGGTGATGCCGGTCATACAGCCGAACAGCGTTAGCAGAAGGTAGAACACGGCGCGTCTTCCGGTGATGGGGAGCGGTCGACGATAGAGTGATGCGGCTTGGCCTGCTTCAGCATCTCAGCCAATAATGTTTGCGTTTACGCCAACTGCCGGGAAACGCTCGATGCGCAATGTTTTGATCAATCAGCTGGATGACACGCCGCGCCCGGTGGTGGCGATCGGTACGGATTATTCCCACGGCCACCTGTTGCCATTTCATACACACCGGCGGGCGCAGTTGTTGTACGGCGCGACTGGGGTGATGCAGGTTCGTACTCATGACGGCAATTGGGTTGTGCCGCCGCAACGGGCGGTATGGATTCCGCCGGGAGTGGCACATGAGGTGCTGATGCTCGGCGTGAGTACGCGCAGTTTGTACATCGAGCCGGGGGCGGTGGATTTGGGCGAGCGATGCCAGGTGATCAGCGTTTCGCCGTTGATGCGGCACTTGTTGCTGGAAGCGGTGAAAGTGCCGCTGGTCTATGACCTCGACGGTCGCGACGGCGTACTGATTGATCTGCTGCTGCATGAACTGGCGCGGAGTGCGCCCCTGCCCTTGCACATTCCGTTGCCGACTGACGGAAAGCTCCTGGCTTTGTGTCAGACCTTTCTGCATCAACCCAACGCCCATCAGTCGCCACAACACTGGGCCGAGCAGTTGCACATAAGCTTGCGCACCTTTAACAGACTGTTTCGGCAGCAGACCGGGTTGAGCTTCAGCCAATGGCGGCAACAGGCTTGCGTGGTACTGGCGCTGGCGCGGCTGGCGGCCGGTGAAGCGGTGACGCGGATCGCCCTGGACTTCGGTTATGAGAGCCCGGCGGCGTTCTCGACGATGTTCCGGCGCATCCTCGGACAGGCACCGTCCGTCTGGTTGGAGGCGGCTAACTAGGGCAAATCAAAAAATGCGTTTGATCCGGACCGAAAACAACTGTACAAAAACACAGTACATTTTCAATCAGCACTCTTGAGCCCGGAGCACACCATGGCCTCTCTTGCGATGAACCACATCCTCGAACGCATTGCCCTTTTCCAGTTCACCCCGACGCACTGCCTCCAGGCCCGAGCGATGCTGGGCTGGAGCGTGGAACAGCTGTCGCGCGAGGCGGAGGTTGCGGTGGACGACATTCAGCGGTTTGAAGCGCAGCAGGACGTCGCGGATGCGACGCGGCTGGCGTTGGCTTATCGGTTTGAGGCACAGGGGTTGGTGTTCTTTCCCGGGTTTGCGCCGGGTCGCAAATTGAATCCCCAGGCCATGCAGCAGAACGTTGTAGAGCGTGGGGATTTCGCTTAGGTGGAATGATTACTTGAACGCAGGGTGCCGCAGCTCGGCCGAGGCTTGTTCATAGCTGTAGGCCATGGCGAACAATTGCGGCTCGCTCCATGGTTTGCCGAAAAAGAACACGGAGGTCGGTAGCCCGTCATCGTCCATGCCCGACGGCAAGGTAATCGCGGGGTAGCCGGCGACGGCGGCGGCGAACTGCGAGTAACCATCGGCGTCAGCAACCATCGCGTCGAGGTTGTGCTCCTGCAGTTTCTCGTCAATGGCGTCTTGGAATTTTTCGCTGATGGCTGCGAGCGAAGCGCTTGCCTGATCATGCGTCATGTCCAGATCGTTGATCGCTTCGAGCATGGCCTGTCCGTGATCCTCTTTGCCGGGATCGGTTTTGTTGAAGTCGATCAACGCTTGCAGTGACTGGATTGGCAGGTCGGGACGGCTGGCAAAGTATTCGGGCAATTCGTGTTTCATCCCACCCATCAACCCTGGGATGTAGCCATCGATGTCCGGCAAGCGAACAGTCACTGGCACGATCGTGGCGCCTTGTTTCTGCAGTGTGTCCATGGCCGCCAGAAACTCAACGCCAGGTGTCAGAGGCATACCGTTGGTGCCGACGTAGGCAACGGGATAACCGATGCGTTTGCCTTGCAGGGCATCGTTGGACAGCAACGCCGTGTAATCGATACCTGTGGGTGCGCCCGAAGTGGCGGAGTCTGCAGCATCGACACCTTGCATGACATTGAACGTCAGCGCCGCATCGCGAACGGTGCGGCTGAGGGTACCCGGAGTGTCTTGCAGACGAGTGATCGGCACGATCCCGGATCGGCTTAACAAACCCAGTGTTGGTTTCACGCCAACCACACCGTTGGCCGATGCCGGGCAAGTGATCGAACCATTGGTTTCGGTGCCCAGGGACAGCGGCGCAAAACCCGCTGCCACAGCAGAGGCGGAACCGGAGCTGGAGCCGCAGGTGCTTTGACTCGACAGGTGTGGATTTTTTCCTTGGCCACCGCGGCCACTCCAACCATGCGGCAGATCCATGTCTCGCACGTAAGCCCACTCACTCATGTTGGTTTTGCCCAACACAATCGCGCCGGCATCCCTCAATTGTTTAACCACAAAAGCATCATTGGCAGGCGGCTGACCGACCATCGCTAAAGAACCCGCACTGGTTTGCAGGCCGTCGGCGGTATCGAAGTTGTCTTTTAGCAGTACGGGAATCCCATGCAGTGCCCCCCGCGTCCGACCTTCTGCACGTTCTTCGTCCAGCGCCCTGGCAATGTCGAGGGCTTGCGGGTTGAGCTCGATGACGGCGTGAAGGGCCGGGCCTTGTTTGTCCAGGTCAGCAATTCGCTGGGTGAGATGCTCAACCAGCGCGACAGAGGTCAGCTCATTGTTCGCCATCAGGCCGCCGAGTTCAGTGACGCTGGCGTATTCGAGCGCGGCATTTGCCGTAGTGGCGTTGGCGATAGTTGTGGCTGTCAGCGAAATCAGGATGGCTTGCGCCAGCGTGTTCATACGGCGTTTGAAGGGGTGTTTCATCGGGATCGTCCTTGTATGAAAAAAAGCGAGTGAGTCATTCACTCGCGACACAGCCTACCGACACCGTCAGAAAGAGCTGTCAGCACAAGGACAATCATCAGTAGGAAAAGTCAGCCTGACTTGTAGTCGCCACACGGGGCGGAGGCTTTTTCTTACACATCTTCTTCCAGATTCAACTACCACTGAACTTACTCTGAACCCGCCAGTGAAATGTGGTGGAGCCAGCCCCTCGATCACGGAAAGAAGGGCGTATTGAGTGGTGTTTTCCTGACTCGGCAGGCGCCAGGTCGTCAGGCGCCCTGCACCACCGCTTCAGTCTCGCCTTCAACCGCCAACCACCATGCACTCCCGCGCTGCGGCTGCGCTAGGTTGAACGCCTCGCCCATTTGCGGCGTGGTGATCGAAACACTACGCTCCCAGGCCAGCGCCAGAATCCGGTCAAACGGTTCATGCCAGGCGTGCATTGCCAGGTCGAAGGTGCCGTTGTGGATCGGAAACAGCCAGCGGCCCTTGAGGTCGAGGTGCGCCTGCAGGGTTTCTTCGGGTTGCATGTGCACGTGTGGCCATTCGACGTTGTAGGCGCCGGTTTCCATCAGGGTCAGATCGAACGGGCCGTATTGTTCGCCGATGCGTTTGAAGCCGTCGAAATAGCCGCTGTCGCCGCTGAAGAAGATTCGCGTATCGCCATCGATCATCACCCACGAGGCCCACAGGGTGTTGTTGCTGTCGAACAGGCCGCGGCCGGAGAAGTGCTGCGACGGGGTGGCGACGAAGCGGATGCCAGCGATTTCGGTGCCCTGCCACCAGTCGTACTGGCGAACTTTACTGGCATCGATGCCCCATTTGATCAGGGTGTCGCCGACGCCCAGCGGGGTCAGGAAGTAGGTGGTCTTGGCCGCCAGTTTCAGCACTGCCTGGTAATCGAGGTGGTCGTAGTGGTTGTGCGACAGGATCACCGCTTCGATCGGTGGCAACTGGTCGATGCTGATCGGCGGCTGGTGAAAGCGTTTCGGGCCGGCCCATTGCACCGGCGACGCACGCTCGGCGAAGACCGGATCGGTGATCCAGAATTTGTCGCGCAACTTCAGCAGCAGGGTCGAGTGACCGAGGCGGTAAACACTGTGATTCGGTGCCGCCAGCAGGTCTTCACGGGTCAGCGGTTGCACCGGGATCGCGGCGGCCGGTCGGGTATTGCGCGGCTTGTTGAAAATCATGTTCCACATGATCCGCAGCATCTTGCGCCCACCTTCGCGCTGTACCGGCGCATGGTTACGAAACAGCCCTTGATCCTGGCGCGAGGCTTCAGGCGTGGTAGTTTGATCCGCAGACAAATCTGGATTGGCCATGACTGAGAGACTCCAGAAAAACCGCGCGATTCGCAGTTTTTCACGGTGGGACGATAAATGGCCAAGGCACGCACGCATCAGCCGAACTTTCTGGTTTTTAGGTTGCGCGGATTAACGCAACATTACACTGGGCGGTGTAGTTTCTAGGTTGCATGAAACGCGATGACAAGTAAACTGCCAAGTGTAATTCCACCTCTCCTCTGCCGAAGCGTACTTATGACAGCTCCACAGCGCCTTACTGACCGCAAACGCGAAGCCATTATTCAGGCGGCGATTGCCGAATTCCGTGCCAACGGGTTCGAGGTCACCAGCATGGACAAGATCGCGGCCACCGCCGGGGTGTCGAAGCGCACGGTGTACAACCACTTTCCCAGCAAAGAAGAGCTGTTCGCTGAAATTCTCAACCAACTCTGGGCACGGATTACCGACGAGCAAACCGTTTCCTATCGCCCGGATCAGCCGCTGCGCGAGCAACTGCTGCCCATGTTGCTGGCTAAACTGCAGATGATGGCCGATGACAACTTCCTCGGACTGGCGCGGGTGGCGATTGCCGCCACCATCCATTCCCCGGAGCGCGCGCAGGACATGGTGGCGCGCATGGGCGAGCGCGAAGAAGGCCTGACGGTGTGGATTCGCGCTGCGCTGGCGGATGGTCGGCTGAAAACCGTGAACGCAGAATTCGCTGCACAGCAGGTGCAAGGTCTGTTGAAATCGTTCGGTTTCTGGCCGCAGATTTCCATGGGCCTGCCGCCGCTGGACGCAGACACGCAGAAAGCCGTGGCCGAGTCGGCAATGGAGATGTTTCTGGCTAGATACCAGCTCTAAACCGGCCCTCTCCTGCGCCCCGCCACGATTAAATGGCTCGGAAGGACACTGATTATTCCCGGTGGAATAAATGACAATGTCCGACAATTGACCGACGAACGGTCAACCTGAAAAAACACTTCAAAGTATTTCAGGATGAATCTGGCGCAGGACATCATGGAAAATCAACGCGGCAAAGGCTTGTCATTCGCCAGACGCATTTATCTGCCCAGGATCATCGGTCTGGGCGTCGGCTTTTTCAGCGTCGCGGCCGCGCTGTATCCGTTGCACATGCCGAACTGGCTCTGGGCGCTGCTGGTGTTCAACGGTTTTATCTGGCCGCATCTGGCCTATCAGGTTTCGACCCGCTCGACCTTCCCCTACCACGCCGAACGCCGCAACCTGTTGTACGACTCGTTGTGCGGGGGTTTCTGGACCGCGTGCTTTCAGTTCAATCCGCTGACCACCGTGACCATTCTGTCGATGATGACCATGAACAATGTCGCCGCCGGTGGACGAGGTCTGTTCCTGCTCGGTGCCCTGGCCCAAGTCGCCGGCGTGCTGCTGGGCTGGTTACTGTTCGGCTTCAAGTTCAGTCCGACGATGACGCAGATCCAGGTCTGGGCCTGTCTGCCGATGCTCACCTTGTATCCACTGGCCCTGGGCATGGTCAGTTACCAACTGGCGATCAAACTTGCACAACACAAACGTGCACTCAGAGACCTGAGCCGCACCGACAGCCTCACCGGGCTGCTCAATCACGGCGCCTGGAAGGATCTGCTGCACACGCATTTCATGCTGTGCCAGCAAAACCACACCCAGGACATTCTGGCGCTGATCGACATCGATCATTTCAAGACCATCAACGACAACTATGGGCACATCGTTGGCGACGCCGTGCTGCGTGAGCTGAGCCAGGCACTCAAGGGACTGCTGGCCGAGGGTGAACGGGCCGGCCGTTATGACGGCGACGAGTTTTGCCTGATCCTGCCCGACCAGCCACTCAATAAAGCCGAGGCGCAAATGGAACGATTGCGTCAGGCGCTGGACCAATACCGGCACCCGGATGTGCCAGAGCTGCGCGTCAGCCTGAGTATTGGTCTGGCCCGGTTTCAGCCGACGTACAGCGACGCGGTTGCCTGGCTGGATGACGCCGACAAAGCGCTGTACACCGCCAAACACACGGGGCGCAACACCATCAGCGTGGCGCTGAGCAGTCCGGGCTAAGAAGACGCCAACCTTTCAGCATTGAAAAAACTGATTCGCAATTTCTTGTACAACTCGAAGCAGTTTGTATAAGATCGCCTCGTCAGCCTGGATGCTGGCACTTTGCAGTCAATTGCAAATGCTCATCCAGCATTTGCTCTGCCAGCGCGGAAACAGGGACACAAACCTCGTCTTTCCCTACTTCCAGGTACTGCCCCTATGTTTTTCAAACGCCACCAGTCCGAACTCAACGACCTTCAACACACCATCACCGAACAGAATGGCCTGCTTGAAGCGATCAATCGCTCCATGGCGGTGATCGAGTTCGATCTTGAAGGCGTGGTGTTAAAAGCCAATGACAACTTCCTGAAAACCATGGGTTATCGCGCCGAACAGGTGATCGGCCAGCCGCATCGCTTGTTCTGTACCCCGGAGTTTGGCCGCAGCGCGCAATACACCGAACTGTGGTCGCGCCTGAAAAACGGCCAGTTCCAGTCCGGTACCTTCGAGCGGATCAACAGCCAGGGCCAGCCGGTCTGGCTGGAAGCCAATTACAACCCGATCAAGGATGCGTCGGGGCGCGTGGTCAAAGTGGTCAAATTCGCCATGGACGTGACGACCAAGGTCCAGCAGGAAAGCGAGGCCAATGCCAAGCTGCAGGCGATCGACCGGGCGATGGCGGTGATCGAATTCGACCTCAACGGCGGCATTCTTACGGCCAACCAGAATTTTCTGACACGCATGGGTTACACGCTCGCTGAACTCAAGGGTAAACATCACCGCTTGTTCTGCCGGGCGGAGCTGGTCAACAGCAGCGCTTACGAGGATTTCTGGCGGCGGCTGAATCAGGGTGAGCTGTTTCAGGGCCAGTTCGAACGCGTCGACAAGCGCGGCCAGAGTGTGTGGCTGGAGGCCAACTACAACCCGGTGTACGACGCTGCCGGGCGTTTGTGCAAAGTGGTGAAATTCGCCACGGACGTCACCGCCCGGGTCGAGCAGCACGAGCACGATGCGCGCAGCGCCAGCGCCGCTTATCACATCTCCGTGGAAACCCGGAAAGTCGCCGAGCAAGGCACTCAGGTGATCCAGCAGGCGGCCAGCGAGATGCGCGAAATCGCTGACGACATCGCGCAGTCATCAACGCTGATCGCGCAACTCGGCGAGCGCTCGGAGCAGATCACCGCGATCGTCAACACCATCCGCGCGATTGCCGACCAGACTAATCTGCTGGCGCTCAACGCAGCGATTGAAGCAGCGCGCGCCGGGGATCAGGGGCGTGGGTTTGCCGTGGTGGCGGACGAGGTGCGGCAACTGGCGGCGCGCACCAGCGGTTCGACGGCGGAGATTTCCAACATGATCGGCCTGATCCAGAGCGAAACCCGTCAGGCGATCAAGAGCATGGAAGGCACACGCGGGCGGGCGGCGCAGGGCGTTGAACTGGCGGATCAGGCCGGCAGCGTGATTCTGCAGATCCGCGATGGCGCCAGTGAAGCGGTGCAGGCAGTGAGCATGTTTGCCAATGAGCGGGCGCCGGGCTGAAAGACTTGCCAGGGTAAAAGACCGCGTCGTCTCTTTCGCGAGCAAGCTCGCTCCCACAGGTTCTGGGTTGATCACAAGATGAGTGATCGACTCAATCCCTGTAGGAGCGGGCTTGCCCGCGAAAGGGCCATAAGCCTTGATGCAGGACTATAGTGACCCTCAGTCCCAAGTCCTGCCGAGCCCATCATGACCACAGAAAAAACCGACGCCCCCGCGCCCGCCCCCGTCGACCACCTGCGCTTCCACCGCCCCCACGCCCACCTCAACACCACCTTCGGCAACGACGCGTTCGCCCTGCGCGCCGAGGCCTTCGCGCGGTTCTTCGGCACGCCGACCTTTCTTGGCGCACAAACCCTGATCGTGCTGTTGTGGGTGTGCCTCAATGCGACGGGTATCACCACTTTCGACGTGTACCCGTTCATTCTGCTGAACCTCGCGTTCAGCCTGCAATCGGCCTACGCCGCACCGTTGATCCTGCTGGCACAAACCCGGCAAGCCGCGCGGGACAAGGCGCAATCGGACGCCGACGCACAGCACCGTGAAGCGCTGGCGGTGGCCAACAGTGAGCGCCAGGCCCAAGCCGCGCAGACCACCGCGCAACTGCTCGAACTGCTGGAACAGAACACCCGCCTCACCGAAATGACCAAGAGCCTGACCGAACGCATCGAAGGCCTGACCCGCGAACTGCATGCGCACATCTGCCAGAACCCGCAACGCTGATCACGGCAACCGCAGTGCCCGCCCCAGTTCATCGAACAGCGTGACCACCGAGCGCAACGCCCGACAATCCGGGCGGGTCAGCAGCCACAGCGCGGTGTCGTAGCCGTGCAGCGGTTCGCTGAGGGCCTGCAAATCTTCGCAGATCAGAAAGTCCGGCAACGCCGCCACCCCGAGTCCGCCGCGCACCAGTTCCGTCACCGACAGCATGCTGTTGCAGCGATAAGCCGGGGTCACGCCGGGCAACTGCTGGCGGCGCCAGGCGACGGTCGGGTGATCCGGCAGAAACTCGTCCGGGGCGATCCAGGTCAGCGCCGCCAGATTCGTCGCATCGACGGTTTGCAGATAACGCGCACTGGCGCAGACCCGGTAGGAAATCTTCGCCAGTTGCCGTCCGACCAGATGCTCCGGCGGTGTACGCGTCAGGCGCAGGGCGATGTCAGCATCGCGGCGGCTGAGGTTGGCGAAATCGTTGGAGGTGCTCAGTTCGAGGGTCAGCGCCGGATAGTTCGGCATGAACTGCGCCAGCGCCGGCAACAACAGCCCTTGCAGCACCGAGTCGGTACACGTCAAGCGCACCGTGCCGCTGACCACTTCACCGCCCTGCTCGACACCGATCCGCGCCGCTTCCAGTGCCTGCTCGGCGCGTTCGGCCTGCTCGGCGAGGGTCTGCGCGAGGGTGGTGGGCAGGTAACCGGCGCGACTCTTTTCGAACAATTGCTGACCGAGCGCCGACTCCAGCCGCCGCACCGCGCGAAACACCGTCGACACGTCTACCCTGAGCAGCTGCGCCGCCCGGGCCAGAGAGCCGCCGCGCACCAAAGCGAGGATCAGCGCCAGATCGGGGTAGTCGAGTCGATAGTGCGTCGCTGCATTGATCACTTGGGGAAACGCCAATATTGAGTGCGTGAACGCCAATCTATAGTGAGCCCCATCAATCAACAAGCGCAGAGAACACTCATGGAAAATCGCGCCATTCGCATCGCCCTGATCGGCGATCACGACCCGCAAGTCACCGCCCACCAGGCGATCCCCGTTGCCCTCGGCATGATCGCCGAGCAGTCCGGTCACAATGTGCAATTCGAATGGCTGCCCACCGAGCAGATTCACGCCGACGCTGCGCTGGATCACTTCGACGGTTTCTGGTGCGTTCCGGGCAGCCCCTACAGAAACGAGGCTGGTGCACTCAGGGCCATTCGTTTTGCCCGCGAACAGCAGCGCCCTTTCCTCGGCACCTGCGGTGGTTTTCAGCATGCACTGCTGGAATTTTCCCGCAACGTGCTGGGCTGGGCCGATGCCGAACACGGCGAAACGTCACCGGATTCGCCGCGAGCCGTGCTCACGCCGCTGACCTGTTCGTTGGTGGAGGCGGTGGACAGCATTCATCTGATCGCAGATTCGTTGATCGCGAAGGCGTACGAAACGTCCGAAATTCTTGAAGGCTATCGCTGCCGATTCGGAGTGAATCCGCAGTTCGAACAAGAATTGCTGACCCATCAGCTACGCGCCGTGGGGCATGATTCGGCAGGCGACTTGCGCGCGATCGAATTGACTGACCATGTGTTTTTTGTCGCCACGCTGTTTCAACCGGAACGCGCAGCGCTCAAGGGCAACATCCCGCCACTGGTGCGGGCGTTTGTCGAAGCGTGTGCGGAGCAACAGCCATGAAGCCGAACGAGCCTTGCTTTGCGGTGATTTTCACCTCGACCCGCACCGAGGGTGATAACGGTTATGCGGCGGCGTCGGAACGGATGATGGCGCTGGTCAGCCAGCAACCGGGGTTTCTCGGCATCGATTCGATTCGCGGGGAAGACGGGGTCGGGATCACCATTTCGTACTGGCAGAGCGAGGCGGCGATTCTGGCCTGGCGCGAACATCCCGAACACCGGGTGATTCAAGCGCGCGGGCGGGCGCAGTGGTATTCGAAGTTTCAGACGCGAGTGTGTCGGGTGGAGCGCGAGTATCGGTTTGGGCAGTGACGATGGCGGCGCGCTGACTGGCCTCTTCGCGAGCAAGCTCGCTCCCACAGGTACCGCGTTTGGGTTTTGAATTTGGTTGTGTGCTCACTGGCCTCATCGCCAGCAGGCTGGCTCCCACAGGGATTTGTGAACGCCACAGATCCAATGTGGGAGCGGGCTTGCTCGCGAAGAGGCCGGGACAGCCACTACAAAAATTCAGCCCTTCACCAGACTGCGCACCGCCACAATCTCCGGTACCTCAACCTTGCTCATGTACACCCGCAACGGCTCGCTGATGTTGATCCGGTCGTCAATGTTCTGATCCAGCAACAACTGAATCAGCTCGCGCTTCAAGGTCATGGTCGTCTCAGAGGCCGGCGCCCAGACGAATTCATTCACAGGAATAATGCCGTCATCCGCCACGTCCATGCCGAATGAATCTTCGCTGAAACGCACGATGTACTGGCCGGTCTTGCGGTTGAGGCCGACAAAACCCTTGAGGTCATCGGCGGCCTGACAGATGAGTTGGGAAGTGATGCGCATGGTAAACCTCACGAAAAATCATCGATGGTTTACACGCAGGGCAACAGAATCGGCGCGCCCTCTGCCGGAGCGTCTGCCGAGGGCAAGCGTACTGCAAACCGCGCCACAAAAGTGCAGGAAAAATCGCTTTTAATACGTTTATGTCGGTCTGGCGATAGCACCCAATCGATTCAGTTGTTAAAAGGTACGTCTTTGAAAATGCCCTGCGAAAGGAACTCGAACATGCCCGCCACTTTCACCAAAAGCGCCCTCATGCTGAGCCTGCTGCTCGGTCTCGGCCAGGCCCACGCCGCCCAGACTGACGTCAACGCACTGGCCGCCGCCCATGGCATCCCGCATCCAGCCGTGATCGCGCACCGTGGCGCGTCCTTCGATGCTCCGGAGTCCACCGCTGCCTCCTACAAACTGGCCCGCGACCTCGGCGCCGACTACCTGGAAATGGATTTGCAGCGCAGCAAGGACGGCGTGCTGTTTGCCCTGCACGACAACAACCTGCAACGCACCACCGACGTCGCGACCAAGTTCCCGGAGCGCAAAGACAGCCCGGCCACCGCCTTCACCATGGCCGAACTGAAAACCCTCGACGCCGGCAGCTGGTACAACAAGGCTTACCCGGATCGCGCGCGTCCGACCTATGCCGGGCTGAAAATCCTCACCCTCGATGAAATCATCGACATCGCCCAGGCCAACCCGAAACACAAACCGGGCCTGTACATCGAAACCAAGGAGCCGCAGCTGTTTCCAGGGATCGAGCATGACCTGAAAGAGAAGCTGCAGGATCGCGGCTGGCTGAGTCCGGCCGGTTCGAAACTGGCCAAGAGCGAGCTGGCCGTCGGTCAGGGCAAAGGCAAGGTAATCCTGCAGACTTTCGAGAAGAACAGCCTCGAACTGCTGCAGAAGGAAATGCCGCAAGTGCCGAAAATCCTGTTGCTGTGGGTCGGCGAAGGCAGCATCGAACCGAAATCCAAAGTGACCTTTGCCGAATCCGGCGAGAAGGACAAGAACGTTTTCTACGGCAAGCAGGAGCCGAAATCCGAAGCCGAATTCAAGCAATGGGTGGATTTCGCCAAGGCTCACGGCGCCATCGGCACCGGCCCTTCGGCCAAGTTGACCAAGGGCGGCGACCAGAGCTATTCGGATCTGGTGCAACCGTGGATGAACCAGTACACCCACGATCAGGGCATGCTGGTGCACGTCTACACCGTCGATGAGCCGGTGGACTTCGAGAAAGTCATGGCGGCTGGCGTTGATGGCATCTTCACCAACCGTGCCAGTGAGCTGTTGAAGTTCTACAAGCGTCCGGCGCCAGCCAGTGTGGATCAGGTGTTGAAAAACAACGGGTTCTGATCGGCAGACCGGGTTGTCCGCATCGCGAGCAGGCTGACTCCTACAAGAGTCTTGCCCGCGATCTGGGGTTTTAAGGGTGAGTTAAGTTGTGGTGGTTAACCTGAGCCCACTTCAACGAACAACCCAAGGAATGAGCCGATGAAAACTTTGACTGCCCTGTTTACCGCCGCTGCCCTGACCCTGACTGCTGGCCTGGCCCAGGCTGATGTCCGCGTCGACCAGATCCCTGAGCTGGTCAAATCCGGCAAGATCAAGTCGCTGGAGTCGATGAACGCCGAGGCACTGAAACTGCACCCGGGTGCAACCATCACCGACACCGATCTGGATAACCACTTCAACGGTTACGAGTACGAAGTCGAGCTGAAAACCGCCGATGGCAAAGAGTTCGACGTCGATTTCGATGCCACCACCGGCAAAGTGCTGAGCAACAAGCAAGACACCTGATACACCGCCAACGCAAAGCCGCACGATCAGCGATCGTGCGGCTTTTTTGCGTCCGTTGCCCGGCGAATCACGCGGATGCAGCTTGAAGGGATGCCAAAACCGCCATCAGACCGCTAGTATGGCGACCATCAGATAACGATTGCAGCCGAGAACGATGGGCATGGGGCAGACAGCGGCAGCAGACATCGCGACAATCGGACGGATCAGTGCGGTTCCGGCGATTCTTCAAGTGATTCGCGAACTGACCGGCCTGCGCTTTGCCGCCGTGGCGCGGGTTACCGAGGATTCGTGGACAGCCTGCGCCGTCCTCGATCAACTGGATTTCGGCCTGCAGGTTGGTGGCGAGCTGGATGTGGTCACCACGCTGTGCCACGAAATCCGTGCTGCGCACACCTCGGTGGTGATCGACAAGGCCAGCGAAGACCCGCTCTACCGCGACCATCACACCCCGCGCCTGTACAAGTTCGAGAGCTACATCTCGGTGCCGGTGTTCCGCACTGACGGACGGTTTTTCGGCACGATCTGCGCGCTCGATCCGAACCCGGCACAACTAAAGTCCAGCAGCATCCAGAGCACCATGGAGTCGTTCGCGCGGATGCTCGCGTTGCAGATCGAAGCCGAGGAAAACGCGCAGCGCACCGAAACCGCGTTGTTGCAGGAGCGCGAAACCGCCGAGTTGCGCGAACAATTCATTGCCGTGCTCGGCCACGATTTGCGCAACCCGTTGTTCGCCATCAGCGCCGGCGCCGAAATGCTTCTGCGCAAGCATCCGGATCCGGCCATCGAAGTGCGGGTACGCAACATCCTTGGCAGTGCGCAACGGGCGACGCGGTTGGTGGATGATGTGCTCGACTTCGCTCGCGGACGCTTGGGCAAGGGCATTCCAGTGGATATCCAGCCCTGCGCGGATTTGACCGAAGCCGTGCAGCAAGTGGTGACGGAGATTCGCAACGTGCATCCGCAGCGCACGATTCATGCGTCCATCGGCGATTTGCGGGGCGTGCCCTGCGACCGGGCGCGGATCGCTCAACTGCTGTCGAACCTGCTGGCCAATGCCGTGGCCCATGGCGACCCGGATGGGGATATCGAAGTGATCGCCCAGGTTGAGCACGGTGCGTTGATGCTGGCGGTGAAAAACCTGGGGCATATTCCCGAGGCGATCCTGCCGCATCTGTTCCAGCCTTACTCGCGCCCGACCGGCAGCGCGCCCCAGGCCGGGCTTGGTCTGGGGCTGTATATCGCCAGCCAGATCGCCCAGTCCCACGGCGGGCATTTGCATGTGGCGTCCACCGCACAGAGCGGCACGCTGTTCACCTTCAGCCTGCCAACCCTCTGAAACACACCACAGTTCCCTGTAGGAGTGAGCCTGCTCGCGATAGCGGTATGTCAGTCACCATGAATATGGCAGATATACCGCTATCGCGAGCAGGCTCACTCCTACAGGGTAATCGCGTGATGCTTAAGCCGAAGTACTGACCAGCGAGCCCGAGCTGCTCGATCCGGAATCCTGCAACGCCTGCAACAACGCCGCCGTGGCCGTCTGCAACGAAGCCGAGGTGCTGGAGATTTGCGACTCGGCGGAGGCCACGTCAGCCGCTTTGGCATCAGCATCTTCCTGCTTGGCCTGAGCCGCTTGCAGTGCCTGCTGCTGTTCCTGCAGTTGCTTTTGCAGCTCGGCGATCTGCTTGCGCAGTGCTTTCACCGAATCCGATTCAGCGCTGCTGTCGGAACTGCTGTCGCCTGCCGGAGCCGCGCCCCCGCCGGCCGCCACTTTGCTGGTATCGGCGCTGACGCCAGTGCTGCTGGTTGCAGTGGTCAAGGTGTCGTCACTGGCGTCGCTGATCCTGGTTTTGCTGGTGGCGGTGCTGACGGTCTGATTGATTGAAACAGAGGTGATGCTGACCATGGGCTGGCTCCAATGCCGGTTTTAGATAACCGGCCATCGGCGGCAGTCGCACGGATTTGAGATCGACTGTGTACCGACTCGGTAACCGAACCGGTACACGTCGGCGGACGTCAGGCGCTCAGGCGCGCGGTTACTTCGTTGAGTTGCCCGGACAGGCCATGCAGGTTCTGGCTGGCGCTTTCAGTGCGCTGCACGCTGTTGAGGTTGGTGCTGGCGATCGAGGTGATTTCGGTCAGGTTGCGCGAGATGTCTTCGGCCACCGAGGTCTGCTCTTCGGCGGCGGTGGCGATCTGGCGGTTCATGTCGCGGATCGCCTCCACCGCGTGGGTGATGCGCTCAAGCATGGCGCCGGCCTGGGTCACTTGCTCGACGCTTTCGTCGCTGCGCGCCTGACCGCTTTCGATCGCTTGCGCAGCGTCCACGGCACCGGTCTGCACGTTCTGAATGATCTGATTGATCTCGATGATCGACTCGGCCGTACGCTGCGCCAGATTGCGCACCTCGTCAGCGACCACCGCAAAACCGCGTCCGGCTTCACCGGCCCGCGCCGCTTCAATCGCCGCGTTGAGCGCCAGCAGGTTGGTCTGTTCGGCGATGCCGCGAATCACTTCCAGCACCTTGCCGATGCGGCCGCTGTCGCTTTCCAGGCGACGAATCACCGTGGCGGTATTGGCGATTTCGCCACGCATCTGAGTGATGCTGTGAATGGTGCTCTGCATGACCTTTTCACCCTGCTGGGCGGATTGATCGGCATCGTCCGCAGCCCGCGCCGCGTCCGCCGCGTGACGGGCGACTTCCTGAGCAGTGGCGGACATTTCGTTCATCGCCGTGGCCACCTGATCGGTGCGGTTGAACTGCTCGTTGGTGCCGCCGGCCATGGTCGTGGCGATCGCATTCAGTTCGCCGCTGGCGCTGTCCAGATCACTGGCGCTGCGTTGCAGATGAGTGAAGGTTTCGGCGAGGAAATCACGCAGGGTATTGGCCGCGGCGGCAAGGTTGCCCAACTCGTCCTGACGGTCGTTGGCGACGCGTTCGGCGAGGCGCCCACGGCTCAACTGGGTGACGTAGTCGATCAGCTTGCGGATCGGTTCGATCAGGTTGCGGTTGACCAGCCACAGGCTCAGCAAACCGATCAGCAGACCCGAGCCGAGCATCACCAGAATCCCCAGCAGTACGGTGCTGTCGGCACTGGCGCTGATTTGCGCCGACTGTTCGGTGCCCTGCTTGCGCAGCTCGGCAACCAGTTCGCTCATCTGATCGCTGGTGGCGCGGTCCATGCCTTTGACGGCGCTGTCGCCGGCCGTTGGATCGGCACCGGCAGCAACGTAGGCATCGCGGCCCTTCTGGTAGGCGCTGCCGAGTTGGCGGTGTTCTTCACGCAGACGTTCGATGCGGGTTTTCAGCGCCGGCTCCAGGCCTTTCTGGCCGGCCAGTTCACCGAGAATGTTCTGCACATCGCGCTGACGATCTTCGAACTGGCTCCAGTACTTGGCCAGGTCCGCCGGTTGCTTGCCGCGCAGCAAGACGTTTTTCCATTCCTGCACCTGCACCTTGAATTGCAGGTTGGCCTCGTCGATCAGTTGCGAAGTGTGCAACGGGCCGGCGATCAACTGGCTGTAGTTCTGCACGCCGTTGGACAGGTAATGAAAGCAGGCCAGTGCGATCAACAGAATCGCCAGCAGGCTACCGCTCAGCAGGGCGAGAATTTGTGCTCTCAAGGATTTTTGCAGCATCGCGAGATACTCAGGACAGGGATGAGGCACGCCCGGTAAGGCGTGGAATTTTGCCGGACATCCGTGTCGGCGAGCCTTGACTCATGGCCAAGCGCGCGCAACGTAACCCAAGCGTGATCGGCGTACCAGAGCGCTTCTTGAAGAAAATCCGACCATTGGCAGGTGAATTAACAGAATGTGATCGACCCTGGCCCAGGGTGGGAGCGGGCTTGCTCGCGAAAGCGGCGTGTCATCCACATCATCACTCAATGATCATCCGCATTCGGGAGCAAGCCCCCTCCCACAGAGTTACCAGTGGGCGATCCGGATCGCTGTCATTTTGCAGTCACGCCAACGTCACATGCGGTTGCGATGATGCGGCTCAGTGAACCTGCCATCCCGCGACCGGCGTCCCCTCCTCGCAGCGAGCCTCCATGAACCACAGCCTCGACATCAGTCATCGCGATCCTGATTTGTTCGGTTTGCTTTACGGCTTTCGTTTTCGTCCCGGTGAACGTGGCCGCGAAGTCGATTCGGCGACCGCCCTGCGTTGTCTGCAAGACGACAGCGACAGTGATGAATTCCTCTGGCTGCACCTGAACCTGGCGCACGCCGCGTGCGAGCGCTGGATGAAAAGTCATCTGCAATTGCCTGAAGAATTCTTCGAGGCGCTGCACGAAGGCTCGCGTTCGACGCGCATCGAGCACGTTGACTCGGCGTTGCTCGCGGTGGTCAACGACGTGGTGTTCAACCTCAGCAGCATGGTTTCCTCGGACGTGTCGACGCTGTGGGTCTGCGTGCGCAGCAAACTGATTGTCAGCGCACGCCTGCAACCGCTGCACTCGGTGGACAAATTGCGTTCGTCGGTGAAGGCCGGCGAATGCTTTCGCTCGCCGTCGGAACTGCTGGTGCATTTGTTGCGTGATCAGGGCGAAGTGCTGACGCAGATCGTGCGCAAGACCAGCATGAGCGTCGACCAAGTCGAGGACGAATTGCTCTCCTCGCGCCTGTCGACCAACCGCGCCGAACTCGGCGCCAATCGCCGGGTGCTGGTGCGCCTGCAACGGCTGCTGGCGCTGGAGCCGGGATCCTTGCTGCGCCTGCTCAATCGTCCGCCGCCGTGGCTGCAGAAGGAGGACGTCAAGGAGCTGCGCAAATCCACCGAGGAGTTCGCGCTGATCATCAACGACCTCACCGCCCTCGGCGAGCGGATCAAACTGCTCCAGGAAGAAATCGCCGCCAACCTCAACGAACAGAGCAACCGCACACTGTTCACTCTGACCGTGGTCACGGTGCTGGCGCTGCCGATCAACATCATCGCCGGTTTCTTCGGCATGAACGTGGGGGGTGTACCGCTGGCGACGGATCCGGAGGGGTTCTGGATTCTGGTGGCGCTGGTCGCGACGTTCACCGTGATTGCCGGGCGCTGGGCGTTTCGCAAGCGTGGGGATTATTGACCCCTGATTTATGTGTTCACCACAGATCTCTGTGGGAGGGGGCTTGCTCCCGAAGGCGTCAGGTCAGCCAACATCATCGCTGAATGACAGACCGCATTCGCGAGCAAGCCCGCTCCCACCCCGGATCGCGACCAGCCAAAATACTTCATTCACGGCCCATCTCCTGTGGGAGGGGGCTTGCTCCCGAAAGCGTCAGGTCAGCCAACATCATCGCTGAATGACAGACCGCATTCGCGAGCAAGCCCGCTCCCACCCCGGATCGCGACCAGCCAAAATACTTCATTCACGGCCACCTCCTGTGGGAGGGGGCTTGCTCCCGAAGGCGTCAGGTCAGCCAACACCATTGCTGAATGACAGACCGCATTCGCGAGCAAGCCCGCTCCCACCCCGGATCGCGACCAGCCAAAATACTTCATTCACGGCCCATCTCCTGTGGGAGGGGGCTTGCTCCCGAAGGCGTCAGGTCAGCCAACATCATCGCTGAATGACAGATCGCATTCGCGAGCAAGCCCGCTCCCACCCCGGATCGCGACCAGCCAAAATACTTCATTCACGGCCCATCTCTGTGGGAGGGGGCTTGCTCCCGAAGGCGTCAGGTCAGCCAACATCATCGCTGAATGACAGATCGCATTCGCGAGCAAGCCCGCTCCCACCCCGGATCGCGACCAGCCAAAATACTTCATTCACGGCCCATCTCCTGTGGGAGGGGGCTTGCTCCCGAAAGCGTCAGGTCAGCCAACATCATCGCTGAATGACAGACCGCATTCGCGAGCAAGCCCGCTCCCACATTTGGATCCACATCTCATTCGGATCAGCGGAGGGACTAAAACCGCAAACACTGACCTGTCGCAGTCTCTCTGTAACATTCTGCAATGATCATGACCGACATTCCTTCCCTCGCTCAGGATTGTCCGCTCATGGCTACTCCCTCCCTGACCGCCGCCCGCCCCACGTCCGCCCACGGCGGCCGGCCGGCACTTGATAAAAAACCCGGGCCGTTCACTTACGTGGTGTTCTTCGCGGTGCTCGCGATGGGGATGCTATTCACCGCTTACAGCCTGATGCACGACATGCATGAGCTGGGCACCACCGTCACCACCTGGACCCCGTTCCTGCTGCTCGGCGTAGCGCTGCTGATTGCGCTGGGCTTCGAGTTCGTCAACGGTTTTCACGACACCGCCAACGCGGTCGCGACGGTGATCTACACCCACTCGCTGCCGCCGAATGTGGCGGTGGTCTGGTCGGGCTTCTTCAATTTCCTCGGGGTGCTGCTGTCCAGCGGCGCGGTGGCGTTCGGCATCATCGCCCTGCTGCCGGTGGAGCTGATTCTGCAGGTCGGTTCGTCCGCCGGTTTCGCGATGATCTTCGCCCTGTTGATCGCGGCGATCCTGTGGAACCTCGGTACCTGGTGGCTGGGCCTGCCGGCCTCCTCTTCCCACACGCTGATCGGCTCGATCATCGGCGTCGGCGTGGCCAACGCCTTGATGCACGGGCGCGACGGCACCAGCGGCGTGGACTGGGCGCAGGCGACCAAGATCGGTTACGCCCTGCTGCTGTCGCCGCTGGTGGGCTTCGGCTGCGCGGCGCTGTTGCTGCTGGCCATGCGCGCCTTCATCAAGAATCGCGCGCTGTACAAGGCGCCGGAAGGCAACAACCCGCCACCGTGGTGGATTCGCGGTTTGCTGATCGCCACCTGCACCGGTGTGTCTTTCGCCCACGGCTCCAACGACGGGCAGAAAGGCATGGGCCTGATCATGCTGATTCTGGTTGGCACCCTGCCGATGGCTTACGCGTTGAACCGCACCATGCCCGCCGATCAGGCGTTACAGTTCGCCGCTGTCGCCGAGGTCACCCAGCAAGCGCTGGTGAAAAACACCCCGCTGCCGGCCCCGGCCGATCCGCGTCCGGTACTCTCCGATTACGTGCGCAGCAAGCAAGCCACACCGCAACTGATCCCCGCCCTCGCCGCCCTCACCGGACACATTGGCGCGGAGGTGAAAGGCTATGGTTCGCTGTCGAAAGTCCCGGCCGAAGCCATGGGCAACGTGCGTAACGACATGTACCTGGCCAGCGAAAGCATTCGCCTGATGGACAAGAACAAGGTCGGCAATTTCGACGCTGACACCACTGACAAACTGCAACTGTTCAAGCAGCAGATCGACAACGCCACGCGCTTCATTCCGCTGTGGGTGAAGATCGCCGTGGCCATCGCCCTGGGCCTGGGCACCATGGTTGGCTGGAAACGGATTGTGGTGACGGTCGGCGAGAAGATCGGCAAAACCCACCTGACCTACGCCCAGGGCGCCTCGGCGGAAACCGTGGCGATGCTGACCATCGGCGCGGCGGACATGTTCGGTTTGCCGGTATCGACCACTCACGTGTTGTCATCGGGCGTGGCCGGGACCATGGTTGCCAATGGCGGCGGGCTGCAGATGAAGACCATCCGCAACCTGCTGATGGCATGGGTGTTGACCTTGCCGGCGGCGATTCTGCTTTCAGGCAGCCTCTATTGGCTGTTCACCCAGATCTTCTGAACGACCCGGCCCCCCTGTAGGAGTGAGCCTGCTCGCGATAGCGGCGCTTCAGTCACATCTACATCGACTGACAGCACGCCATCGCGAGCAGGCTCACTCCTACAGTTGATCTGCGGCAAGTTACAACGTCGAACGGATGACATCGCCCAACCACTCCATGAAGACCCGCACCCGCAGCGGCAAATGCCGTTGCCGCGCATACAGGATTGAAATGCCCATCGCCGGCGCCGTGAACTGCGGCAGCACAGTCACCAACTCGCCAGTTTCGAGGTGCGGTTGCATGCCGGTGCGCGGTACCTGGATGAGGCCGAAACCGCCCAGGCACGCCGACTCGTAAGCATCGGTGCTATTAACCGTGACACTGCCAGCCATCGGCAGGCGCCGCACCTGTCCATCCTGTTCATACACAAACCCTTCCGAGCGCGAGCCGAGCACGCCGACGTAATGCACCAGCCGATGCTGCGCCAGATCCTCCAGCGTCTGCGGCACACCATAGCGTTCGAGGTACGCGGGGCTGGCGCAGTTGATCATCGGGAAGTCGCCCAAGTGCCGCGCCACCACCGATTGATCCGGCTGCGCGCCAATGCGCACCACACAATCAAAGCCCTCGCTGAGCAGATCGACGCGGCGGTCGGTGCTGCTGATTTCCAGCTGCAGATTCGGATGTCGAGCCATGAACTCCGGCAGCAGCGGCATGATCAGGCGCCGCGCGAGGATGTTCGGCATGTCGACACGAATCCGCCCGCTCAGCGAGGCCGGATCCTGCCGAAACAGCCCCTCGATCTCATCCATGTGCGACAGCAGATCCTTGCTGCGTTCGTACAGCACCAGGCCGTCCTGAGTCGCCTGCACCTTGCGCGTGGTGCGTTGCAGCAGGCGGGTGCCGAGCAGGGTTTCCAAGGCCTGGACGTGTTCGGAAACCGTCGAGCGCGGCAACCCGAGACTCTCGCCGGCCAAGGTGAAACTCGACAATTCGCTGACCCGGACGAAGGTGCGCAGCAGTTCCAGTTTGTTCATGAGGACACCCGTTGATTGTTCGGCTGAGTCGATCAGTGATTCCGCTTTCAGTCTGTTTATCACCCCATGGCGGATAAATAAACTTTGCTCATCACCACTCACCGCAATCGAGGATTTCACATGAGCCGCAAAATCGCATTGATCACCGGCGCCAGCCGTGGCCTGGGCAAGAACGCCGCCCTGCACCTCGCCGCCGAAGGCGTGGACATCATCGGCACCTACAACAGCCGCGCCGATGAAGCCCAGGCGCTGGTCGCTGAACTGGAACAACGCGGCGCCAAAGCCGTGATGCTGCAACTGGACGTCGGTCGCAGCGAAACCTTTGCCGATTTCGCTTCGCGGGTTGAGCAGGCGTTGCAGCACTTTGATCGCCCGCGCTTCGACTTTCTGATCAACAACGCCGGGATCGGTGTGCACGCGGCGTACGCCGAGACCACCCCGGAACAGTTCGACCTGCTGATGAATATCCAGCTCAAAGGGCCGTTCTTCCTGACTCAGCAACTGCTGCCGCTGATCAATGACGGCGGGCGCATCATCAACATTTCCAGCGGCCTGACCCGCTTCAGCCTGCCGGGCTACGCTGCCTACGCGGCGATGAAAGGCGCGATGGAAGTGCTGACCCGCTATCAGGCCAAGGAGCTGGGCGCGCGGCAGATCGGCGTGAACATTCTGGCACCCGGCGCGATCGAGACCGACTTTGGCGGCGGTGCCGTGCGCGACAACGCGGCGTTGAACGCGATGGTCGCCAGCAACACCGCACTGGGCCGCGCCGGGCAGCCGGATGATATTGGGGGTGCGCTGTCGATGCTGCTGGCGCCGGGTGCGCAGTGGATCAACGGGCAGCGGGTCGAGGCATCGGGTGGGATGTTCCTCTAAACCCAAACAGTGTGGCGAGGGAGCTTGCTCCCGCTGGGGTGCGAAGCGCCCCCCAAAACCGGCCAATGCGGTCTGTCAGACAGACCGCGTTTATCGAGTTTACGACTGCTGCGCAGCCGAGCGGGAGCAAGCTCCCTCGCCACAGTTTGTCTTCCAAACTCAAGCAGCACGGGCCGTCAATAACCGCTCGCGCACCACGTCATAGCCCCAGTGATACACGTAGGTGTACGGCAGGAAAAACAGCAGTACACCGATGTCGAGCAAGAACGCTTGCCACAGGCTGACCGACAACCACCAGGCAATCAGCGGCACGCCCATCACGATCAATCCGCCCTCAAACAGCAGCGCGTGGACCACCCGGGTCCAGGCGTTGTGCGCGACATTCAGGCGCTTGAGCATGCGATCGAAAAAGCCGTTGAACAGCACGTTCCACGCCAGCGCCAACATCGCGATCAGCAAGGTCACCGCGCCCATGTCCAGCAGCGGTTTGTCCATGATCCACGCCAGCAACGGCGTACAGATCAGAATCGCCAGACACTCGAAACCGATGGCCTGGAAGATACGTTCAGTGATGGATTTGTTGGCAGTCATGGCCTGACTCCTTGAGTGAAGATGGTTGCCATGATCCGGCCTCGCACCGATACTTCATAACCAATAACCATCGATCAAGGCGATAGTTCATGGCTTCGCAGGAAGTGCTGCTGGCGTTTGTCCAAGCGGCCACTCAGGGTTCGTTTTCAGCGGCGGCGCGCAAGCTGGGGCGCAGTCAGTCAACCATCAGTGCGGCGGTGGCCAGCCTGGAGATCGATCTGGATCTGGTGCTGTTCGACCGTAGCAGCCGCAAACCGACCCTGACCCCGGCCGGGCACGTGATGCTGCAACGGGCCGAGGCGATTCTGGCGGCCACCAATCGCATGGAAATGAGCGCCCGACAACTGGCCCAAGGCGTTGAGCCGAAGCTGACCGTGGCGATTTCCGACACCTATCAATCGGCGCGTTTCGAAGCAGCGCTGGTCGGCTTCGAGCAGCGCTATCCGGATCTGGAGCTGGAATGCCTGATCGCCGAGTGCGACGACCTGATCGAACTGGTTCAGCGTGGCCGCGCGCACCTGGCGTTTGCCGAAATGCAGGACACCTATCCACCGGATCTGGTGACCTCGACCGTTGCCGAGCGCACTGACCTGGCGCTGTTCGTCAAAGGTGATCATGTGCTGACCCGTGTCGAACGGGTCGACCAGCAGGTGCTGGAGCAGCATCGCGAGTTGCGCCTGGCGACCATCGTCAATCCCTACGACAGCCGGGCGAAGGGCCGGGTGTGGTCGGCGCCGAGTTACCTGATGCTGATGGAAATGGCGGAGATGGGCTTTGGCTGGGCGGCGCTGCCGCGCTGGCTGGTGGCGCGTTTCGGGAATGGCTCGCTGGTGGAACTGACGGTGCGCGGCTGGCCGCGGCCGGTGTATGTCGATGCGTTGTGGTCGCGCATTTATCCGCCGGGGCCGGCGGGGAGCTGGTTACTGAGCAAGATGCTGGAATAAAAGCTCCCAATCGCGAGCAAGCCCGCTCCCACAGTTGGAATGCGCTCACCTGTGGGAATGCTGGAATAAAAGCTCCCAATCTCGAGCAAATCCGAAGTTTTCATGCTGACTTTACTGGCCCCTTCGCGAGCAAGCCCGCTCCCACAGTTGGAATGCGCTCACCTGTGGGAGATGCTGGAATAGAAGCTGCCAATCGCGAGCAAACCCGAAGTTTTCATGCTGACTTTACTGGCCCCTTCGCGAGCAAGCCCGCTCCCACAGTTGGAATGCGCTTACCTGTGGGAGATGCTGGAATAGAAGCTGCCAATCGCGAGCAAACCCGAAGTTTTCATGCTGACTTTACTGGCCCCTTCGCGAGCAAGCCCGCTCCCACAGTTGGAATGCAATCATCTGTGGGAGATGCTGGAATAGAAGCTCCCAATCGCAAGCAAGCCCGAAGTTTTCATGCTGACTTTACTGGCCCCTTCGCGAGCAAGCCCGCTCCCACAGTTGGAATGCAATCATCTGTGGGAGATGCTGGAATAGAAGCTCCCAATCGCGAGCAAGCCTGATGTTTTCATGCTGACTTTACTGGCCCCTTCGCGAGCAAGCCCGCTCCCACAGTTGGAATGCAATGATCTGTGGGAGATGCTGGAATAGAAGCTCCCAATCGCGAGCAAACCCGAAGTTTCATGCTGACTTTACTGGCCCCTTCGCGAGCAAGCCCGCTCCCACAGTTGGAATGCAATCACCTGTGGGAGCGAGCTTGCTCGCGAAGGGGCCGGCACTGCCAATGAATACCTCGGATCAGTCCAGCTCGCTCAGCCGCCCCTCGATAAACCGCCGCTCCGGCTCTTGCCGGGTCAGTTCCAGTGCTCGCCGGTACGCCGCCCGCGCCTGCTCCACCCGACCCAACTGCCGACAAAACTCCGCCCGCGCCGAATGCGCCAGGTGGTAATCCTGCAACTCACCGCGATCCAGGATCCCCTCGATCAGCGTCAGCCCGGCCAACGCGCCATCGCGCTTGGCCACTGCCACCGCGCGGTTCAACTCGATCACCGGCGACGGCATCGCGCGCAACAGCACGTCATACAGCCCGACGATCTGCTGCCAATCGGTTTCTGTCGCTGACGGCGCTTCGGCATGCACCGCGGCAATCGCCGCTTGCAGGCAATACGGCCCAAATCGCCGCGTGGTCAGCGCCCGCTCCACCAGCGCACAACCTTCGGCGATCAACCCGGCATCCCAGCGCGAGCGATCCTGATCGTCCAGCAGGATCAATTCTCCACTGGGTGACGTGCGCGCCGGCCGTCGCGACTCATGCAACAGCATCAACGCCAGCAGGCCCATGACCTCCGGCTCCGGCAGCAATTCCATCAGCAACCGCCCCAGCCGAATCGCTTCGCGAGTCAGGTCTTCACGGGTCAACTCAGCGCCCATCGACGCCGAATAGCCTTCGTTGAACACCAGATAAATCACCCGCAACACGCTGTCGAGGCGCTCGGGCAGTTCGCTCAGGCTCGGTACTTGATAAGGGATTTTTGCATCGCGAATCTTCGCCTTGGCGCGCACGATGCGCTGGGCAATCGCCGCCGGCGCCGAGAGAAACGCGCGGGCGATTTCCTCGGTGGTCAGGTCGCAGACCTCACGCAGCGTCAGCGGCACTTGCGCATCCGCCGCCAGCGCCGGGTGACAGCAGGTGAAGATCAGCCGCAGGCGGTCGTCTTCCACGTCTTCGCCACTCCAGTCGGCCTGTTCCAGTTCTTCGAGCTGCGCCAGCAACAGCGGCTGCGAGGCCTTGAAGCGGGCGCGGCGGCGCAACACATCGATGGCCTTGAAGCGCCCGGTGGACACCAGCCAGGTGCGCGGATTGTCCGGCACACCGTCGCGCTGCCAGCGCTCGACCGCGACGAAGAACGCCTCGTGCAAGGCTTCTTCGGCGAGGTCGAAATCCCCGAGCAGGCGAATCAGCGTGGCAAGAATCCGCCGCGAGTCTTCGCGATAGACCTGCTCGACCCGCGCCCGGACTTCAGACATTCAACTGTCGCACCGGACGCACTTCAACGCTGCCGACCCGGGCCGCCGGAATGTGGCCGGCGACCTGAATCGCTTCGTTGAGATCCTTGGCATCGATCAGGTAGAAACCGGCCAGTTGCTCTTTGGTTTCTGCGAACGGGCCATCGGTGATCGACAGCTTGCCGTTGCGCATACGCACGGTGGTCGCGGTCTGCACCGACTCCAGCGCTTCGGCCGCGACCATCCGCCCACTGCCCTGAATCGACTCGGCGTAGGCCCAGCACTCCACGTCTTCCGGGCTGTCGGGCGAGGTGTGCAGCAGGCGCTCATCGCTGTAGACCAAGCATAAATACTTCATGGCGTTCTCCTGAATCGAACGGATCAACTATGGCTGAAGATCAGGGCTGCACATCGAACAGCGTGCTGCCGCTCATCGGATCGAACGGCGCCGACCAGTGCTCGTGGACAATCTTCCACGTCCCGCCCACCTGCCGATAGCACGCAGTAGCGCGCATCCAGCAGCTCTGGGTTTCGCCCTTGTCGTTGGTGCCGCCGCAGTTGGCGACCCAATGGGCGAAGGCAATGTTGTCGGCGGTCTCGATGGCGATCTCGTGGAACTCGAAAACGTGCGGGCCGGGGCACATCTCCATGCAGGCTTCCCAGTGCGCGCGGTAAGCGGGTTTGCCCTTGAATTGCAGGGCCTTGATCGCGTCGAAGGAAAGAATGTCATCGGCATACAACGCCATGACTTTGTCGACGTCCTTGGTCATCACCGCTTCGCGGTAGGTGTTGATCAGGGCCTGGATTTCAGTCTGTGCGCTCATGGTGTTCTCCGTGTTTTTGTTGTGAAGACACCCCTTAGTCGTTCGGCAAACAGGCAGATCGACAGCCGAAACAAAAAATTTCCGCCGAACACAAAATCGCTAGAATCCGAGGCTCATCTTTGTAGGAAAAAGGAAATTCCCGTGTCAGCCCAACTCGTGCCATACGACAGCCTGAACGCCTTGCAGCGTCAGCGGGTCGAGGCGATTGAAATCCATCCCGAGCAGATCAAGTTCTCCGGCGACATCCATGGCGCGCTGCATACGCTGCTGTCCAGACCCGGTCCCGGCGTCAAAGGTTTCGCGCTGCTGGCCGATCAGGTGCCGGTGGCGTTCCTGCTGCTCAAGCGCCCACCGGTGTTGCCGGCCTGGGCCGATGAACACAGCGCCACCCTGCACGCCTTGCAGGTCGATCACCGCGCGCAGGGCAAGGGTTACGGCAAGGCCTGCCTGCAAGCGTTGCCCGAGGTCGCGCGTGAAGCATGGCCGGAGATCAAGGGCCTGGAGCTGTCGGTGGATGCCGATAACGAGGCGGCGATCGCGCTGTACGCCAAACACGGTTTCGTCGACAGCGGCGAGGCGTACAAGGGCCGGATCGGTTACGAGCGGCGTATGGGACTGTTTTTCTAAATCATCAAGGGATGCACGATGATCGATTCGATCGAAGCACTGGAAGCTATTTACGGCCTGCCCCACGACCGCGCGGTGCGCAAGCAGATCGGTTTTCTCAACGAGGATTATCAGGCGATGGTGCGCCTGTCGCCGCTGGTGATCGTCAGCTCGGTGGGCGCCGACGGCCTCGACAATTCGCCGCGCGGTGACAAAGCCGGGTTCGTGCGGATCATTGATCAGAACACCTTGGCCCTGCCAGACCGCCCGGGCAACAACCGCATCGATACCCTGCGCAATGTGCTGCACGATCCACGGGTGTCGCTGCTATTCATCATTCCGGGGATTGGCGAGACGTTGCGGGTCAATGGCACCGCGACCATCAGCGCCGATCCTGAGCTGCTGGAAAGCTTTGCGGTGAACGGCAAACCGGCGAAAACGGTGTTGCTGGTGACGGTGGAAGCGGCGTTTTTCCACTGTTCGAAAGCCTTTGTGCGCTCTGACGCCTGGAACCCGGAAACCCACCTGCCGCGCTCGGCCCTGCCCTCTGCTGGCGCTTTTCACAAGCGTCTGAATGACGGGCAGTTCGACGCCGAGACCTACGACCGCGAAGCACCGAAAAGAGTAAGCGACACTCTCTACTGACACCTATCAACGAGTCACCACTGCTCCCCTGTGGGAGCGGGCTTGCTCGCGAAGGCGTCGTTTCAGATAAATCATTGGCAACTGACACACCGCCTTCGCGAGCAAGCCCGCTCCCACATTTGGGCTTGCAGCGATTTTCAGAGGGTCAGAATCATCTCGTGCCACGCCATCCCGCCGTGATCCGACTCCGACGGTTTGATGTAGGCAAAGCCGAACCCGGCGTACAGCGCAATATGCTTCTCCTTGCACATCAGATGAATCGTCGCTTTATCCATCCCGCGCATGCGCTCGATGAACTCGGCCATCAGCCGCTTGGCCAGGCCCTGCCCCTGATAGTCCGGGTGCACCACCACCGACATGATCACCACGTTCGGCCCTTGCGGGTCGTGACCGATCAGCTCCTTGAACGCCTCGTCGGACATCTGCACGTCAAATGCCGCACCGGAGTTCACGAAACCAGCGACTACGCCGTCCACTTCGGCGACGATGAAACCCTCTGGCCAAATGGCGATGCGCGTGGCGATCTTCTCGCGAGTGGCGGCTTCATCGCCTTCGTAGGCAACGGTTTCGATCGCGTAGCAGCGATCCAGGTCGGCGGCGGTGACGTTGCGGATGACGGTGTTCATGGCAGCTCGAAAATCAGCGGAGAAAAGTGCGCAAAGCATAAAGGAATAAGGTGTTCATATCGATCCGCGCGGGGGGCGTAAAGCCTGCGTATAAGCGCTTTTCTTCGTGCCGGCGACGGGCTATTCCTGCGGTGTGTCTCTGATCACCCTTGGGGGTAACCGCTTATGAGCAGCGTTGAAATCGGCCTGTTGATGGTGTTGGGCATCAGTACGTTCGGCTTTATCACCCTGGGCATCGACCTGTTGCGGGCACGACGGCTGGGCAAGGGCAAGCGCGGTTGAACAACATGAGGCGGATCAGCGATCCGCCTCATCGTTATGGGCTCAGGCCTTGGTATCGACCGGTACGCAGATTTCCAGTTTGCCGGTGTGCAGTCGCGGATTGAAATCGGCGCTGTAGCGCTCCAGCTCCGGGGCATTCAGTTCCACGTAGTGAGAGGTCGGCAGCCAGGTCTTGTAGATGTATTGCAGGGTTTGCGGCAACTGGTCGAGCGGGCCCTTGTGCTCGAACACCGCGTACTGCCGGGGCAGCACTTCGACCCACTGGTAGACCTTCTGGTCGAGGTCATCGAGCTTGCTGATTTCCACCCCGGCGATGTAATCGAAACCACCCTTGCCGTCGAAATTGCTGCAGACGCCGTAGGTCACTTCGTTTTTTTGTCCCTGTATCTTTCCCAGGTGCGGCAAGAACTTTTCCCACAGCGCGGGAATGTCCTTGGCAGTGTCCTGAGTGAATCGACCACGAAATCCCGCGATCAGCAGGAAGTGTCCATGTTCGAAGCGAGGTTCCGCCACTTCGACGCGTTTTTGCTCATCCATGACTCGACTCCTGGAACAAAAGTAGGGGTTCGGCTGCTGAGTATAGAAGCCAAACCCGATTCGCAACGTCACAAGGCGTGCAACTGGTCGGCAGCCCCGGAGCCAACGAACTCGTTATAACCGGATACGATCACGTAGACCGCGAAATAGCAGAAGATCGCCGCCGATGCCATGTAGGAGTAGCGCAACAGCTTGTCACCCAGCAACTTGCCGCCGTGGCTCGCGGCAAAGCACAGACCGGCCGACCACAGCAGACCGGCGCAGAGGAAACCACCGAGGAACAGCGCCGAACTCACCGGGCCACCGCCACCGGAACGGGCGATAAGAGTGCCGCCAACTGCGGCGAACCAGAGGATCGCGCTCGGTGAGGACATGGCGAGGAAGATCCCGCGAAAGAACTCCTTGCGATGCGAGTTCTGCCCCACCTCCGCCGTCGCCGCCAACTGCGCTTCGTGGTGAATCGCCGAGTAGATCATCTTCGCCGCAAAGTAGATCAGCAGCGCAGACCCGCCGATCCACAGCACCCAGCGCACGCTTTCGTACTGCAGCAGCACGGTCATCCCGGCCAGCGCCAGCACCGCATAGATCAGGTCGCCGACGCAGGTGCCGAGGCCCAGCGCGAAGCCCTGAAAGTATCCCCGCTGCATCGCCAAGGTGATCATCGCGATGTTGGCTACGCCGATGTCCAGGCACAGCGAAAGGCTCAGCAAGAAGCCGCTGGTGAATTCCATCTACCGATTTCCTTGGAAAAATTTGTTTACACGCAGGCTGGACAGCCTGCCATCACAGCCCTTATCTTCCGCCACAGGTCACCGCAGTGACCAGCGTCGCTCGGACGGTTCCGGGCGCTTACGTTATCCGAGGCAACAATGGCTGAACAAGGTTCGCCGCGCCGCTTTGCGCGCATAGATCGACTCCCCCCTTACGTTTTCAACATCACCGCCGAGCTGAAGATGGCCGCGCGGCGCCGTGGTGAAGACATCATTGACTTGAGCATGGGCAACCCCGACGGGGCCACGCCGCCGCACATTGTCGAAAAACTGGTACAAGTTGCCCAACGCGAAGACACCCACGGTTACTCCACGTCCAAGGGCATTCCGCGCCTGCGCCGGGCGATTTCCAACTGGTACAAGCAACGCTACGCGGTCGATATCGACCCGGAAAGCGAAGCCATTGTCACCATCGGTTCCAAGGAAGGCCTGGCGCACTTGATGCTGGCGACCCTGGATCAGGGCGACACGGTACTGGTGCCGAACCCGAGCTACCCGATTCACATCTACGGCGCAGTGATTGCCGGCGCCCAGGTGCGTTCGGTGCCGCTGGTGCCCGGCGTGGACTTCTTCGACGAACTGGAGCGGGCCATCCGTGGCTCGATCCCCAAGCCGAAAATGATGATCCTCGGCTTCCCGTCCAACCCCACCGCGCAGTGCGTGGAGCTGGATTTCTTCGAACGGGTGATCGCCCTCGCCAAGCAGTACGACGTGCTGGTAATTCACGACCTGGCCTACGCCGATATCGTCTACGACGGCTGGAAAGCCCCGTCGATCATGCAGGTGCCGGGCGCCAAGGACATCGCGGTGGAGTTTTTCACCCTGTCCAAGAGCTACAACATGGCCGGCTGGCGCATCGGTTTCATGGTTGGCAACCCGGAACTGGTCAACGCCCTGGCGCGGATCAAGAGCTACCACGACTACGGCACCTTCACTCCGCTGCAAGTGGCGGCGATTGCCGCGCTCGAAGGCGATCAGCAATGCGTGCGCGACATCGCCGAGCAGTATCGCCAGCGCCGCAACGTGCTGGTCAAAGGCCTGCATGAGCTGGGCTGGATGGTCGAGAATCCGAAGGCGTCGATGTACGTCTGGGCGAAGATTCCCGAGGCTTACGCGCATCTGGGTTCGCTGGAATTCGCCAAGAAACTGCTGGCCGAGGCCAAGGTCTGCGTCTCGCCGGGGGTGGGTTTTGGTGAGTATGGCGATGATCACGTGCGCTTTGCGCTGATCGAGAACCAGGACCGGATTCGTCAGGCGGTGCGCGGGATTCGCGGGATGTTCCGGGCGGATGGCCTGGCCCCGAAAACCACTGCCTGACACCTATCCTCCTGTGGGAGCGGGCTTGCTCGCGAAGGCGTCGTGTCAGTCAACATTTTCAGCGACTGATACACCGCTTTCGCGAGCAAGCCCGCTCCCACATTGGTTTTGGGTGAAACCTAAAATCAGGGCACAAAAAAACCGCATCGCTGCGGTTTTTTTGTGCCTGTGCGATCGCTTACACGAACAGCGACAACAGCAGGATAAAGCCCAGACCCACCACCGACAGGATGGTTTCCATCGCGGTCCAGGTCTTGAAGGTTTCGGCCACGGTCATGTTGAAGTACTGCTTCACCAGCCAGAAACCGGCGTCGTTCACGTGGGACAGGATCAACGACCCGGCACCGGTGGCCAGCACCAGCAGCTCACGGTTGACGCCCGGGATCATCCCCACCACCGGCACCACAATGCCGGCGCCCGTGATGGTCGCCACGGTGGCCGAACCGGTGGCGATACGAATCACCGCCGCCACCAGCCACGCCAGCAGGATCGGCGAGATCTGCGCGCTGACCGCCATGTGGCCGATCACGTCGCCCACGCCGCTGGTCACCAGCATCTGCTTGAAGCCACCACCGGCACCGATGATCAGAATGATCGCGGCGGTCGGCGCCAGGCTTGCGTCCAGCCACTTGAGCATCTGCTGCGAACCGATGCCCTGCTTGTGACCGAAGGTGTACAGCGACAGCAGCAACGCCAGCAACAGTGCCGAGATCGGGTGACCGATCATGTCCATCCAGGTGCGGAAGAAGTGACCGTCCGGCAGCGCCACGTCGGCGAAGGTTTTCAGCAGCATCAGGAACACCGGCAACAGCACGGTAATCAGGGTGATGCTGAAGCTCGGCAACTTGGTTGAGTCGTCGCTTTCACGGGCCAGTTGATCGACCAGTTCCTGATTCGGATGACCGGGAATGTGCTTGGCGATAAACGTACCGAAGATCGGACCGGCAATGATGGCCGTCGGCAGTGCAACGATCAGACCGTAAAGAATGGTCTTGCCGATGTCAGCGCCGAACACCCCGATGGCCAGCAGCGGGCCCGGGTGCGGTGGCACCAGACCGTGTACGGCGGACAGGCCGGCGAGCAGCGGGATACCGATCTTGATGATCGACACACCGGTGCGGCGGGCAACGATGAATACCAGCGGAATCAGCAGCACGAAGCCGATTTCGAAGAACAGCGGAATACCGACCAGGAACGCGGCGAACATCATCGCCCACTGCACTTTGTCCTTGCCGAACGCGCGGATCAGGGTCTGGGCGATCTGATCCGCCCCGCCCGATTCGGCCATCATTTTGCCGAGCATGGTGCCCAGCGCGAGGATGATGCCGACGAAACCGAGCACGCCACCGAAGCCGTCCTGGAACGCCTTGATGATCGTGCCGATCGGCATGCCGGACGTCAGGCCGAGGAACGCGGCCGCGATGGTCAGGGAGATAAAGGGGTGAATCTTGAATTTGGTAATCAGGACGATCAGTCCGATTACCGTGACCACTGCATCAAGCAGCAGAAACGTGTCGTGGGACATGCCAAACATTGGGGGTGTCTCCTGGCTTGTTGTTGTTATTAAAGCGGGTTAAACAGAATTCGTGAGGACAGCGCTAGCTCTTTCAACACACTCATACCGCCTGTTTCAGACCGTGGGCCTGCCACCAGACGTGCGCCTGGGCCGCCAGTTCTTCAACGCTGTGGATCGAAGCATTCAGTGCCAGGGTCAACGGCTCGCCGACCGGCGATTCGAGGGTGGCGAACTGGCTTTCGATCAACGTCGCCGGCATGAAGTGGCCCGGGCGATGGGACACGCGGTCGGCGGCGACTTCAGGGGTCAGCTCAAGAAACACGAAGCCCAGGCCCGGCAAGGCACTGCGCAACACTTCGCGGTAACTGTGTTTAAGGGCCGAGCAGGTCAGCACCGGGCGTTTACCCGATGCATCGACGCGACGCAGTTCATCGCACAGGCTGTCGAGCCAGCCGGCACGGTCGTCGTCGTTCAGGGGGATCCCCGCGCTCATCTTTTCGATGTTCGCGGCCGGATGGAAAGTATCGCCTTCAATGGCAGTGGCGCCGCTCAATTGGCACAGGGCCTCGCTGACGCACGTCTTGCCGCAACCGGCAACGCCCATGATGACCAGGGCGGTGATGGGATGACTCATATAACACCTCAGCGCGCAGACAGCGCTACCTTTGCTAGCTATGACTCTAGTGCACAGGCAGAAGTTGCCGACGCCTTCTTGTCGTTTTTTTGGGTTGCAGCAGGTTTGTTCCCAACGCCAAAAAGCGAAGATCAGGCAGGACCTCGCTTACGCATTTGCAGCTGCATCAGGACAGCGCTACCTTAGTGCCTTGATTTTTGTTTGGCAAGCCGCCCGATGACCACCCCTAAAAACGATAAAAACACTCGCACCACCGGCCGTCCCACCCTTAATGAAGTTGCCCGCCTCGCCGGCGTGAGCCCGATTACCGCCTCCCGCGCACTGCGCGGGGTCAGCACGGTGGCCACGGAACTGGTGGAAAAAGTGCAGAAAGCCGCGCTTGAACTCAACTACGTGGTCAACCCGGCAGCCCGCGCTCTGGCCTCGGCGCAGAGCCATTCAGTGGTGGTGCTGGTGCCGTCGCTGTCCAACCTGTTGTTCATCGATACGCTGGAAGCCATTCATCGGGTGCTCACGCCCAAGGGCTTCGAAGTGCTGATCGGCAACTTCCACTACTCGCGCGATGAAGAAGAAAACCTGCTGCGCAACTACATGGCTTATCAGCCGCGCGGTTTTCTGCTGACCGGGTTTGATCGCACGGAAAGTTCGCGACGGATGATCGAGGCCAGCAACATTCCTTGCGTGTACATGATGGAACTCGACAGCGCGGCCGGAGTGAACTGCGTGGGGTTCTCCCAGCTCAGTGCTGGCGAAACCGCGGCCGAACATTTGCTCTCTCGTGGGCGCAAGCGTCTGGCCTACATCGGTGCGCAACTCGATCAGCGCACCTTGTTGCGCGGTGAGGGTTTCCGAAAAGCCCTGCAGAAGGCCGGGCGTTATGACCCGGATCTGGAAGTGCTGACGCCGCGCTCCTCGTCCGTGGGCCTGGGCGGTGAGCTGTTCCTGCAACTGCTGGCGGCGCATCCGGATGTCGATGCAATCTTCTTCGGTAACGACGACCTGGCGCAGGGCGCGCTGCTCGAAGCGCTGCGCAACGGGATCAAAATCCCCGAGCAGGTGGCGATCCTCGGCTTCAACGACTTGCCGATGTCCGAACACATGGTGCCGCGCCTGAGCAGCATCAACACCCCGCGCGAGGCGATCGGCCGGCGCGCGGCGGAGCAGATGTTGACGTTGATGGCGGGCAACAGCGTGGCGCGGCCGGTTGAGGATATGGGTTTTGAATTGAAGATTCGCGAGAGTACCTGATCCTTCTCAAATGCTGAGTTGAACACACCCCCTGTAGGAGTGAGCCTGCTCGCGATAGCGGTGTGTCATTTAACACATGCATCGCCTGACACAACGCTATCGCGAGCAGGCTCACTCCTACAGTGTTTTGTGTCGGGTTCAGTGGCTGAGCAGGTCGACGAGAGCCGACGCGCCCTTCTGGAGCGGCTGGCTCTTGAGCCACACCGCATGCACCGGCAGTACCAGGCCGTTTTCGATGTTGCGGAAATTCAGGCGCTTCAGTCGTCCGCTGTCCAGCCACGGCTGCACCACCGATAACGGGAAATTGCCCCAGCCCAAACCTGCCTCGACCATCTCCAGCGCCGCCTCCAGGGTGTCGGTGCGCCAGTGCGACTCGGCCACCAGCGGCCGGGTTTCGCTGATTTCCAGGTCGCGACTGGCGACGACGATCTGCCGCACATGCACCAGGTCTTCGAGAAACAGATCCTGCCCCTGCAACAACGGACTGTCCGCCGCCAGCGTGGCGATCATCCGTTCGCTGCCGACAAACTGAAAACGCTCCAGCACGTTCATGCTCAACCCGGCGAACGCCAGGCACACGCTGAAGCGGCCGCTGTGCAGCATCGCCAGCACATCGTCCTGCGGCGCGGTCAGCACTTCGATATCGAGCAGCGGATGGCGTTCGGCAATCACCTTGATCGCGGCGAGCAAGCGGCGGCGGTCGATGTCGGCGACCACGCCAATCGACAACTTGCTCTCCAGCCCCAGCGACAACTCCACCGCGTGCACCTGCAGTTGCTTGAGCTGCTCGGCAATCAATCGCGCGTGAGGCACCAGTGACAGTGCCATCGCCGTCGGTTGCGGCTCACGATGGCTGCGGTCGAACAAGGCATAGCCAAGCTCCGCCTCCAGATTGCCGATAGCCATGCTCACCGCCGACGGCACCCGCCCCAAAGCGCGAGCAGCAGCGGAAAACGAGCCACGTTCGATCACCGCGAGAAACAGTTCGATGCTGTCGCTGTTGAAATTCAAAACACCACCTATCACCAAAACTGAAAGCTACTGACTTTTTCTGTCACGCCTATTGAAGCTATCTTTTGCCGCCTTCGCCAGTCCCGCTGGCCAACACGTTGCAAGAAAGAGGCAAATCCCCATGCAAGGCGTCAAACGCAAACTGGTCTACGTGTCGCTCTACGAAGTGATCGGCATGACCTTCTCCGCCCTTGGCCTGGCGCTGTTGTCCGGCACCTCGCCCGGCAGCACCGGCCCGCTGGCAGTGATCATCACCACCATCGCCGTGACCTGGAATTTCATCTACACCTCGCTGTTCGAGCACTGGGAAAGTCGCCAGAAATCGCGCACCCGCACGGTCAAACGGCGCATCGCTCATGCAGTCGGTTTTCAGCTGACACTGATCGTGTTCCTGATCCCGCTGATCGCCTGGTGGATGAACATCAGTCTGGTGCAGGCATTCCTGCTGGATCTGGCGCTGATCATCTTCATCCCGTGCTACACGTTCGCCTTCAACTGGCTGTTCGATCGCATTTTCGGCTTGCCGGCGTCGGCGCTGCCCGATTCGACCGCAGCGGCATAAATCGTTAATTGGTAAGTAGTTATTGCAAGAAATCGGCGGTTCTCCGGGGCTAACCGCCGAAATTCACAATCCATCAACTCCGATAGCAGGCTAAGCTTTTCCATCAATAAAAAATGGATCCGCCGATGACTGCTCACGCCCCCGCCGCCGCGCAAAGCGACGGCATCGACCCGATACGCGCCGCCGAGATTTCTGCCCGCATCGACCGCCTGCCCGCCGTCGCCACCATCTGGCGGCTGGTGGCGCTGCTGTCGATTGGCGGTTTCTTCGAACTCTACGATTTGTTCCAGACCGCCTACATCAGTCCGGGGCTGATCCATGACGGGATCTTCGCCACCGGCAATCAGGGCGTGTTCGGCTTCTCCGATCAGGCGGCGTTCGCTTCGGCGACCTTCCTTGGCCTGTTCCTCGGCGCCAGCCTGCTCAGTCCGTTGGCCGATCGTTTCGGCCGGCGCGCGATCTTCACCTTTGCGCTGGTCTGGTACACCGTGGCCACGGTGCTGATGGGCATCCAAAGCTCGGCGCTGGGCATCATCTGCATGCGCTTTCTGGTGGGCATCGGCCTCGGTATCGAGCTGGTGACCATCGACGCCTACCTCTCGGAACTGGTGCCCAAACGCATGCGCAGTTCAGCGTTTGCCTTCGCCTTTTTCGTGCAGTTTCTCTCGGTGCCAGCGGTGGCGTTGATGTCGTGGTGGCTGGTACCGCAGGCGCCGTTCGGTGTGTCGGGCTGGCGTTGGGTGGTGCTGGCGAGTGCGGTGTTTGCACTGTTCATCTGGTGGCTGCGCAAGCGTCTGCCGGAGTCGCCGCGCTGGCTGGCGCAACACGGCAGATTCGATGAAGCGAACAGGATTCTCGACGACATCGAAGCCCGCTGCGAGAAGGATCACCGCCAACCGCTGGACGCTCCAGAAACGGTGGCCGTGGATGTCGAGGGCAAGGGCCGCTTCGCCGATATCTGGCAGCCGCCGTACCGGCGTCGCGCGTTGATGCTGATCGTGTTTCACGTGTTCCAGGCGATCGGTTTCTTCGGTTTCGGCAACTGGCTGCCGGCGTTGCTTTCCGGCCAGGGTGTGAGCGTCACCCACAGCCTGATGTACGCGTTCATCATCACCCTCGCCTACCCCCTCGGGCCGTTGTTGTTCGTGAAGTTCGCCAACCGTTTCGAGAACAAATGGCAGATCGTCGGCTCGGCCCTCGGCGCCATGACTTTCGGCACTTTGTTCGCGTTGCAGACTAGCGCCCTCGGCCTGATCTTCTGCGGGGTGATGATCACCTTCTGCAATGCGTGGCTGAGCTTCAGTTATCACTCGTACCAGAGCGAACTGTTCCCGACCAACATCCGTGCGCGGGCGGTGGGTTTCTGCTATTCGTTCAGCCGCTTGTCGACGGTGTTCAGCAGCCTGCTGATCGGGCTGTTTCTCGACAACTTCGGCACGCCCGGGGTGCTCGCATTCATCGTCAGCAGCATGCTGATCGTGATGCTGACCATCGGCTGGTTCGGCCCGCGTACGCGCAACCTGGCGCTGGAAAATATTGCCCATCGCTGAGGCCAGCGTGGTCATTGGCAAAGCAAGAACAGCGACAAACTGGCGGACAAGTTTCTCGCGGCGCTGTGATCTGAAAGTTGCTTGGAAACCAATGTAGGAGTGAGCCTGCTCGCGATAGCGATACATCAGTTACTTATCCAGTGACTGACGCACCGCAATCGCGAGCAGGCTCACTCCTACAGTTGTTGATGGGTGTCAGTTCAGCTGCAACGTCGCATTGAACTGCCCGATCGCATCCACCACATGCCGTGACCCCTGCTGAATCTCCAGGATCACCTCCCCCGCCTCGTTCGCCAGTTCCACACCCAGCCCGGTGCGGCTCAGGCTTGACTGCATGCTCGACACCGCACTCAGCGACAGGTCGTGGTTTTTGCGTACCACTTCGACAATCTCCAGGGTCGCCTGACTGGTACGCGCCGCAAGGCTGCGCACCTCATCTGCCACCACCGCAAAACCGCGTCCGTGTTCACCGGCTCGCGCCGCTTCGATGGCCGCGTTGAGCGCCAGCAGGTTGGTCTGGTCGGCGATGCCGCGGATGGTCTGGACGATGGTGCCGATGATGTCCGACTGCTTGCTGACCGCATCAATGCTCAGCGCCGCTTCGTTGAGGTCGCGGGAAATGTCCTGAATGATCTGTACGGTTTGTTGCACGACTTGTGAGCCTTTTTGCGCGCAGGCGTCGTTCTGTACCGAGGTGCTGTGGGCCGATTCCGCCGCGTTCTGCAGCGTAGTCATTTGTTGAGTGATGTCACTGGCGAACTTCACCACTTTGTACAAGCGGCCCTTGGTGTCGAACAGCGGGTTGTACGAGGCTTCGAGATAAACCATCTGCCCCGACTTGTTCTTGCGCTCGAAACGGTGCGAGTGATATTCGCCGCGATTGAGCGACGCCCAGAACGCCTTGTACTGCGCCGATTCGGATTCGGAACGGTGACAGAACATGCTGTGGTGATGGCCAACGATTTCGTTGAGCGAGTACTGCATCGTTTTCAGAAAGTTGTCATTGGCGGTAATCACATTGCCGTCCGGGGTGAACTCGATCACCGCCATCGAACGGCTGATCGCCGCCAGCATGCTTTCTTCTTCGTGCTCTTTGTTGACCCGGGCGGTGATGTCCGACGCCACTTTGATGACACTTTTGACTTGTTTGTCCGCGCCGTACACCGGCATGTAACTGGCTTCCAGCCAGATCTCCTTGCCGGACTTGTTCAAGCGCAGAAACGTGCCGCTGATCGGCTCACCCCGGGCCAGGTCGCGCCACAATCTGGCGTATTCCTCGCTGCGGTAAAACGCTTCTTCGCAAAACACCCGGTGATGTTTGCCACGCACCTCTTCGGCGCTGTAACCCATGGTCTTGCAAAAGTTTTCGTTGGCATCCAGAACAATGCCTTCGGGGGTAAATTCGATCATCGCCATCGAACGGCTGATCGCTTCGAGCTTGGCGTTGGCTTCGGTCAAGGCGCAGCTGAAACGCTCGATTTCCCGCAGATCAGCCTTGTGATGTAGGTTGAACATGGTTGTATCACCTTCCGCGCGTTCTTTTGATTTGATGAAAGTTCAGGTCTTTCAGCATCCACCACTACGTTCCACAGAACAGGCACACGCATTCCTCCACAGGAGGAAGTTGTCAGGTGATAAATGATGTTTAATCCGAGGGTCCATGCAGCGACGCTCTCATCAAGACATCCTTCTCTTGATAGCCCGGCGACGGGCCAGCCCTAACGTGCAGAAGAACTTCCATGTAAAACCCCGCTCCTTGTTGGTTCAGTGTCCGGTGCCTTGGGTTGCGCACTCTGGCAGCGTTGAAATCACGGCTAACAGATGACGGTCGACATAGTTAGTTACAGCACAGCATAGCCAGCGCCCTGCCGTGCGCAAGGCCACTAGTCGGCCAGTATCTGGCACTTTTTGCACAAGAAACGGTTCAGCGAGCCGTCGCGACTGCCGTCTCCGCCACCAGATCCAGCAACGCCTGCACCGCCGCTGACGGCGTCTGCCCTGCAGGCAGCACCAGCGAAAACACTCGTTCGATACGTGGCTGCAGGGCAATCACGCGCAAGCCCTGACGCTCGGCCGGCAAGGTCATTTCCGGCACCAGGGTCACGCCGAGGTTTTCCCGCACCAGAGTGAAGGCGCTGCTCCATTCGCGCACTTCGACCCGCACATCCTGCAACTGCAACCCGGCCTCGGCGGCGAGGCTGCGGGCGTTGGTCGAGCATCCGCCGGTGGCCAGCACGAATGGCAGCGCCGTCAGTTCTGGCAGGCTGACGCCTTGCTCGGTTCCACGCAGCGCCAGCGGATGCCCTGCGGGAACGACCGCCACCCATGCGTCGCGACCCAATGGCCCGGCGTTGCGCTCGGGTGCCGGGTTGAGCACCACGCCGACATCCACCAGCCCGGCCGCGAGCAGGGTTTCGACCTCATCGTCGCTGACCTCCAGCGCCACCACTTCGATCCCCGGGTACAAGCGATTGAACTGGCGCAGCAGCGGTGGCAGAAAACTCGCCAGCACCATGGGAAAACTCGCCAGGCGGATCGTCCCGCGCAGCATCGGGCGCACGCTGTCGACCGTCTGGCGAATGGTTTGCAGCGCGCCGAGCATCAACCGCGCCTGTTCGATCACCGGCAGGCCAATGGCGGTGGGCAAGGTCTGTCGGCTTTCGCGGCTGAACAGCTGCACGCCAAGGGTTTCTTCCATCAGCGCTAAGGCCTGGCTCGCTCCGGACTGGGTCATGCCGACCCTTTCGGCAGCGCGAGTGATATTGCCGTGATCGGCCACGGCGACCACCAGCCGCCAATGCATCAGGTTCATCATGGCAGTAGCTGTCCTTATGGCTGCTTTCTGAAAGATTAATTTTACCGAGGGTGCGGCGCACTATGACACTGGCGCCAAATCCTCACCAGAGAGCTGCCGATGAAGCTGTATTACGCCCCGCAAGCCTGTTCACTGGCGCCGCACATTGTGTTGCGCGAACTGAAGCTGCCCTTCGTGCTGATCCGCGTCGACAACCGCAGCAAGCGCACGGCCAGCGGCGAAGACTTCCTCGCGATCAACCCCAAGGGGTACGTCGCGGCCCTGCAACTGGACGACGGCGCGGTGCTGACCGAAGGCCCGGTGATCCTGCAATATCTGGCGGATCTGCAACCACAATCGGGACTGGCGCCAGCGCCCGGCAGTTTTGAACGGCTGCGTTTGCAGGAGTGGCTGAATTTCATTTCGAGCGAGATCCACGGCGGGCTTGGTGCGCTGTTCGATGAGCGTCTGCCGGCCGAGGTGATCAAGGAGAAGTTGTTCAAGCGCTTTGCGGTGTTGGTCGCGGTGCTGGATCAACAGGATTATCTGTTGCCGAGCGGCTTCAGCGTGGCGGATGCGTTGTTGTTTGTGGTGTTGCGCTGGGCCGGGTTGTTCGGGATCGAGCTGGCGCAGTGGCCGGCGCTGGCGCGGTTTCAGGCGCGGATTGAACAGAGGCCGACCGTGATGGCGGCGTTGGCCGCGGAAGCGGCGTAAGTCTTTAGATCATTCGCGAGCAAGCCCGCTCCCACACTGGATTCGGGCAAGCCACAGACCCAGTGTGGGAGCGAGCTTGCTCGCGAAGGCGGTAGCTCAAACGCCACCGATCAAACAGTTGAAACTCAAAGCCCCGCCGTCACCTTGCTCGCCACCTCCCCCGGTACCCACGCCTGCCACACCTGCGGCTGATCACGCAAAAACGCTTCGGCGACCTGTCGCGGTGGCTGGCGTTTTTCGCTCATTCCTGCGAGCGTCTGGTTCAACAGATCAATCGGCAAATCGACTTTCTCGAAGAACGACACCAGCTCCGGGTATTGCGCCTTGAACGGCGCCGACACGCCTATCGCCAGGCTGGCCGGCATCGAGCGGGTGCCCTTGGGATTCGGGTTATTGGCATCGGCCAGAGTCTTCCAGGCTTCGGCATCGAACGGTGGCTCTTCGAGCTTCACCAGTTTGAAGCGCCCGAGCAGCGGTGTCGGCGACCAGTAGTAGAACAGCACCGGTTTGCCGCGTTTGATCGACGACGCCACCTCAGCATCCAGCGCCGCGCCGGAGCCGGTGCGGAAGTTCACGTAGCTGTCGCTCAGCGCATAGGCCTTGAGCTTCTGGCTGTTGACGATCTCCGAAGTCCAGCCAGTCGGGCTGTTGAGGAAGCGTCCACGGCTCGGGTCTTCCGGGTCGCGAAACACGTCCTTGTAGCGCGGCAGGTCGGCCACCGATTTCAGCTCCGGGGCCAGCGGTTTGATCCCGCGTTCGGGGTCACCCTTGATCACGTATTCCGGCACCCACCAGCCCTCGGTCGCGCCCTTGACCGTGTCGCCCAAGCCGAACACCTTGCCTTCATTGGCAGCCTTGACCCACGCCGGACTGCGCCCTGCCCATTCCTCGCCGATCACCTGAATATCGTTTTTCGCCAGCGCCGCTTCGAGGCTGACGGTGCTGCCCGGCAGCGTGTCGGTCGGGTAGCCGTAACCTTTCTCGACGATCAGGCGCAGCACTTCGGTGATGAAACTGCCGCTTTCCCAGGTGATGTCACCGAAGTGGATCGGCGCGGTTTTCTCCGCCGCCGAAACAGCGCCGACGCTCAGGCTCAGCGCCAGCAACGAACGGCCGAGCAGGGTTTTGATCGATCTCATGCGGACCTCTTGTCTGTCAGGATTTGGTTGGCGCTGTGGCGGTCGCACAGGGCCTGGGAACGGCTCATGTAGACGCTGACCGAACGCTGGGAGATGCCCAGTTCGGCGGCGATTTGCGGATAGGTCAGGCCATCGATCCGTGCCAGCAGGAAGGTCGAACGGACTTTGCCGGGCAAACGTTGCAGGCTGTGGTCGAGGCGTTTGAGGGTCTCGCTCAGTTGCGCGAGGTCTTCAGGCGAAGTGGCGACATCGACGTCAATCCGCTGCGCATGCCGGCGCTCCAGATCCGCCCGGCGCCAGCGCTGATAAAGCAGGCGTTGGGCAATCGTGGTGAGCATGGCGCGCGGTTCACGGATCGCCGTGACACTGGGTGACTGAAGCAACTGCGCGAAGGTTTCGGCAGCGATGTCTTCCGCGCTTTCGGCGTCGTGCAGCTGCCGGCGCAGGTAAGTGCACAGCCAGCGGTAGTGAGCGCGGAACAGTGCGTCTAGATGATTGCGGTGAGTGGTATCGGCGCCGGACATAAGGGCTCCTGAGTAAGGGGTCGCTGAATGTCCGGTGATCCGGTGGCGCGATCGTAGCAAGGCGCCTTATGCATTAATAATATTTATATTTCATTTTTATATTCTTTTTGGAGATATAAGAACAAAAGATCGCAGCCTGCGGCAGCTCCTACAGGTTGAACGCATTTTAAATGTAGGAGCTGCCGAAGGCTGCGATCTTTTAGCGCAAGCGGCCGTAGCCCAACTCTTCAGCCTCACGCTGATATTCGAGCACGATCTGATAATCGCTTTCGCTGGCGGGCAAAACTTCAGCCAAGCCGAGGATCTGCGCCACATCAGGCAGCTCACGCAACGCCCGATTCATCACCCGGCGCAACTGTTCGATCTGCTCGTCCGTGGCAGTAGCGACGGTGATAAAAGGCAAGGTCGGGCTGAACGCACTGCGCGCCACCACCCGCAATCCACTGACTTCTTCAGGCGCATGCTGGGCGAGGTAGGCATAGGTCACGCTGTCAATGGCCGCCAGATCGGCGCGCTCTTCACGCAACCAGCGCAGGCTTTCGCGGTGCGCCCCACTGATGCCGAGCGTGGCGAAGAACTGCCCGTCGCGATGCAACGGCGCCAGGCGCTGGCGCAACAGGTTCATGCCGCTGTTGGAATCTTCGCTGTTGATCACTCCACGGCTGCCGCGAAAGTCCGCCAGGGTTTTGCGGTTGTCGTCCGTACGGCTGAGGATCAGGCTGCAGTGATTGCCGGCAGTGGCGTCGGGCAGTTCGTAACGGGGACGCCCGACAATGCGCACCTGACCGCGCAGCAAAGTCATCAACGGGTAGCCGCAGGTCTGGGTCAGCAGCAGATCTGGCGATAACCAGAGCTCGGGGAGCGACAGGCTGACGGCGCTCAGGCGGGAGTGGCCGAGGTGTTCGAGGATGCGGGCGATCCAGCGTTCGTTGGCCGCGCGAATGGGCTCGGGGGCGGTGTACATCAGCAGTTCGAGGTGGTGTTGGGTCATACACATTATTCCCGGACAACAGATTTCCACTGTAGGCCTTCGCCTGCTCGCGATAGCGGTGTGTCAGTAACCTTTTTCGTTGATTGACACACCGCTATCGCGAGCAGGCTCACTCCTACAAGGGATTTTTGGTGTTTTTGAGGTTAGTGGTAAGGATGCTGCGGACTGTCGATCGGCTTCAAACCGTGCTGCCGCCACAACTGCCCATAACCCTGCACCAGAAACCCGCCACTGCGCGCTACCCATTGTTCGCGGCGCATCCGGTAGGCCGCCGGCAAGTCGTACCACGCCAGCCCCGGCAGGTCGTGATGCACCAGATGAAAATTCAGATTCAGAAACAGCCAGCGCCACGGCCAACCGGCCTCGTTGAGCACGGTGCGCTGCTCCGGCTGTGCGTGCGGGCGGTGTTCATAGTAGGAGCGGATCATCGCGATCGACAGTGCCGGTACACTGATCAGCAGCAGGTAATGCCAGACCGGCAGCACGCTGAAGCGCGCGATAAACCACAGCATCAACACGCTGAACGCACCGTGGGTCAGCCACATCAGCCAGGCCTGACGCTCGCGGTTTTTCAGGCGTTGCAGTTCTTCCGCGGCCAACGACAGTAGTCCCAGCGGCGCACCAATCGCAAAACGCCCGAGCACGGTTTTGTTAAGCCAGTGAACGCTGCGTTCGAATAGCGAACTGCTCTGCCAGTGCGACGTTGTCAGGTAACGGCTTTCCGGGTCGACGCCGGGCACGGTCAGGTGTTCATCGCGGTGATGCAGCAGATGGCTATCGCGATACAAGGTATACGGGTACCACACCGCAAAGGGTGCATAACCGAGGATTTTGTTGAAAAGCACCGAGCGGGTCGGATGCCCATGCAGCAATTCATGCTGCACCGACAGCCACAGCACCAGCAGCGGAATCAGCAGCAATGTGCTCAAGCCGCGACCGAGCCACTGACTGTTGATGATGATCGCGAACCAGCCGCCATACACGCCGATCAGCAGCAGCCATGTCGGCCATTCGGTGCGGGCGGTGAAGCGCTGGCGCAGGGTTTCGATCTGCTGGCGATGGTCGGCGTCGAAGTAATTCGGCATGGCGTGGCTCGGAACGGGAGTCTTCCCCTTCTGTGCAACAACGCCGAGCAATCTTGCAGATTATTTTTGTGCTGAACCGGGAGCCCGGGAACGGGCTCCCGAAGGACGTGATCAATGACCGAAAATATCGACCTTCTTGGCCTTCTTCTCTGCACGTTTTTCAATCGCGGTCTTGGCCGGTTTCTTCTTCGCGGCTTTCTTTGAATCCATACCTTTGGACATGATGCGTACTCCACTCACAGGGATGTAGGCTCAGGTATACACCTATCCAGCGTCGCCCGTTCTTTTATAATCGGCGCTTTGCCCGCCGCCAGTCCGATCCCATGCCAGATACCCAGTACAGCCTGCTCGACGAGCCTTTGTGGCCGTTGATGAACAAGTTTTACCGCCGCCACCAATCGTCAATGAAGGCGGTGCGCGATGCGCAGTTGTGGGTGGCCCGTCGCGAGGACATCATCGCCGCCCTGTGCCTGCGGCCGGTGGCGGGCGGGTATTGGTTGACCGGGCTGTTTGTCGATCCGGGTTGCCGTGAGCAAGGGATCGCCGCGCAGTTGATCGCGGCGGCAGTGAAGGATCTGCAGGAGCCGGTGTGGCTGTTCTGCCATCCGGATTTGCGCGGTTTTTATGAGCGGCGTGGCTTCAGTTTCGACCCTGCCCTGCCCTATGCGCTGGCCGAACGGTTGAGCCGGTATGCGCGGAGCAAGCCGATGATTGCGATGGGGCTGACACCTTCGATCTGATGCTAATCCCAATGTGGGAGCGAGCTTGCTCGCGAAAGCGGCGTGTCATTCGACGCATTTTCCGCCTGACAAGACGCATTCGCGAGCAAGCTCGCTCCCACAGGGTTTTTGGGGTGTTAGCGAGATCAGTCGTCAGCCGTTGGATCGAGATCCGGGAACATCACTTCGGTAAAGCCGAATTTGCTGAAGTCAGTGATGCGCGACGGATACAAGCGGCCGATCAGATGATCGCACTCATGCTGCACCACCCGCGCATGAAAGCCTGACGCCACGCGCACGATCGGCTCGCCCTTGGGATCAAAGCCTTCGTAGCGAATCTGCTGATAACGATCCACCGCACCGCGCAGGCCGGGCACCGACAGACAGCCTTCAAAGCCCTCCTCGGTCAGCGGACTCAGCGGCGTAATCAGCGGATTGATCAGGATCGTCTGCGGCACCGCTTCGGCGTCCGGGTAGCGTTCGCTGTGCTCGAAACCGAAGATCACCAGTTGCAGGTCGACGCCGATCTGCGGCGCGGCGAGGCCGACACCACCGACACTTTCCATGGTCTGGAACATGTCATCGATCAGTTGCCACAGCTCGGGGCTGTCGAACATTTCTGGCGGCACCGGTGGGGCGATGCGCAGCAGGCGTTCGTCGCCCATTTTGAGGATTTCACGAATCATGGTCGGGCTTCGTCAGTGTCCGGCTTGAGCGAGTGGTCGCGCCCCAGGCCCGAGACATGTTGTTTGGGATGTTCATCGAGTTCGCCGGGGACTTTCTCGCCCTCGTCCTTGCCCTCGCTGGACATGTGTTCGATCACCGCATTCATCTCCGCGCCGAGCAGCAGCACCGCCGAGGAAATGTAGAAATACAGCAACAGCACGATGATCGCCCCGATGCTGCCATACATCGCGTTGTAGTTGGCGAAGGTTTTGACGTAGAACGCAAAGCCCAGCGAGGCGATGATCCACACCACCACGGCCAGCACCGAACCGGGAGTGATGAAACGGAATTCCTGTTTGACGTCGGGCATCACGTAGTAGATCAGCGCCACGGCGACCATCATCAGGATCACGATCACCGGCCAGCGCGCAATCGTCCACACGGTGACGATAAAGTCTTCCAGGCCCACTTGCGCGGCAATCCAGCCCATCACCTGCGGCCCGAGCACCATCAGTGCGGCCGCCACCAGCAACATGCCGGCGATGCCGATGGTGTAAAACACCGACAGCGGGAAACGCTTCCAGATTGGCCGGCCCTCGACCACGTCGTAAGCGGCGTTCATCGCACTCATCATCAGCCGCACGCCGGCAGACGCGGTGTACAGGGCGATAACGATACCGACCGAAAGCAAACCGCCCTTGGACTGTTGCAACTGGTCGATCACCGGGTTGACCTGTTCCAGCGCCTGCGGTGGCAGCACCAGTTCCGACTGCAGGCGCAGCCAGCTGAAGAAATCCGGCAGGTGCAGGAAACCGATCAGGGCGATCAAAAACAGAATGAACGGGAACAGCGAGAACAGCATCTGGTAGGCCAGCGCCGAGGCATAGGTCGACATCTCGTCGTCGACGAATTCAGTGACCGTGCGCACCATCACCCGGTGCAGTGGCAGACCTTTCATGTCTGGAAAAATCATTCGCGTCTCCTTTCGCCGCATTACAGGTTGAAGTCGTGGCGACTCAGGGGCCGTTTTCTACATCACGGTAGCCTACTTGGCGACCTTCGTGGATGGCTGTCGGGTTTTGACACAAAAACGGCCATCCTTGGATGGCCGCTCGTGTATTTCGTTCAAGGCCCGATTACGCCTTGTCGACACCTTTCTTGATGGCGTCTTTGGCTTTGCCCACTGCTTGTTGAGCTTCGCCTTTTTTCTCTTGAACCTTGCCTTCGGCCTGGAGCTTGCTGTTGTCGGTGGCTTTACCGACGCCTTGCTTGACGTTGCCGACCGCTTCGTTGGCCATGCCTTTTACTTTATCGCCAGTGCTACTCATGGTGTTTCTCCTTGGTGCATTGAAGGGGAAAAGTCAGTACGTAATGATTGACTGGCCGGGTTTGCCACGAGTTTCATTTATTTTTGCCCTTCATTTCGTCGTGCAATGCAGGTTGGGCTTTATGTTTGCCCCGCAAGCCCCGAGAATGCGCAGCTATGGGCGCGGTGCGCCAACGATCAGATCCCGCAGGAATGTTATGAAACTCGATAAAAAGCAGGCCATTGCCCGTCGCAACCAGGAACTGGGCGGCGCTGTGCTCGGCACCAACAACTGCCACTTCGCCGAACTGAACCGCAACCGCAACATCTGGTGGTTCGACCTGCCAGTGACGCGTCTGGCTGTCGGGCAATACGAGTGGATTCACCTGCTGATGCACACCCCGGCCACCGACGAACTGCTGCACCTGAAAGTGCCGACGGTGTTCCTGCGGGAAAAGCTCGAAGGTCTGGTGATTCGCAACGAAGGCAAGCGTAAGGCGGCGTTGAGTCTGGAATTGAGTGCGGACAAGGATTCGTACCTGCAGGACATGCGCCCGGCGGGGACCAACGTGAATTTCGCGCCGTTCCGTCAGTAACCGAAAAGCTTCGCGAGCAAGCCCGCTCCCACATTTGACTGTATTCCAACTGGAGGAACGCGGTTGAATGTGGGAGCGGGCTTGCTCGCGAAGGCGGCATCACAGTCACTACAAATCCACCACTTACTCCAACAAAAAGCCCCGCATCTGCGGGGCTTTTTGCTTCAGGCGGCGGACTTGGCCTTGATCTTCTTCAGCTCTTCGTCACGCAACTCACGACGCAGGATCTTGCCGACGTTGGTGGTCGGCAGCGCATCGCGGAACTCCACCGAACGCGGCACCTTGTAACCGGTGACGTTGGCGCGCATGTGGTCCATCACGGTTTCCTTGGTCAGGGTCACGCCCGGTTTGACGACGATGAAAATCTTGATCGCCTCGCCCGACTTCTCGTCCGGCACGCCGATGGCCGCGCACTGCAACACGCCCGGCAGGGTCGCCAGCACGTCTTCCAGTTCGTTCGGGTAAACGTTGAAACCGGAGACCAGAATCATGTCTTTCTTGCGATCGACGATGCGCATGTAGCCATCGGGCTGGATCAGCGCGATGTCACCGGTCTTCAGCCAGCCTTCGCTGTCGAGGATCTCGTCGGTGGCGTCCTGACGCTGCCAGTAGCCCTTCATCACTTGCGGGCCCTTGACGCACAGCTCGCCGATTTCGCCCATGGGCTGCTCGACACCGGCATCGTCGATGATTTTGCACAGGGTCGACGGTACCGGAATGCCGATGGTGCCGATCTGGATGTTCTGGATCGGGTTGACCGTGGCCACCGGGCTGGTTTCAGTCATGCCGTAACCTTCGCAGATCGAGCAACCGGTCACCGCTTTCCAGCGCTCGGCCGCGGCCAGTTGCAGGGCCATGCCGCCGGACAGGGTGACTTTCAGGTTGGAGAAGTCCAGCTTGCGGAAACCTTCGTTGTTGCACAGCGCGACGAACAGCGTGTTGAGGCCGACGAAACCGCTGAACTTCCACTTCGACAGTTCCTTGACCATCGCCGGCAGGTCGCGCGGGTTGCTGATCAGGATGTTGTGGTTGCCGATCAGCATCATCGCCATGCAATGAAAGGTGAACGCATAAATGTGGTACAGCGGCAGCGGCGTGATCAGGATCTCGCAACCTTCATTGAGGTTGGAGCCCATCAGCGCCTTGCACTGCAGCATGTTGGCGACGAGGTTGCGATGGGTGAGCATCGCGCCCTTGGCCACGCCGGTGGTGCCACCGGTGTATTGCAACACTGCGACATCGCTGCTGTGCGGATTGGCTTCGGCCACAGGCTGGCCCTGGCCCTTGCTCAGCACGTCGTTGAACTTGACGGCTTTAGGCAGGTGATAGGCCGGCACCATCTTCTTCACGTACTTGATCACGCTGTTGATCAGCAGGCGTTTGACCGGTGGTAGCAGATCGGCGACTTCGGTGACGATGACGTGTTTGACCCCGGTTTTCGGCACCACGGCTTCAGCCAGGTGCGCCATGTTGGCCAGGCAGACAAGCGCTTTGGCGCCGGAGTCGTTGAATTGGTGTTCCATTTCCCGCGCGGTGTACAGCGGGTTGGTGTTGACCACGATCAGCCCGGCGCGAATCGCACCAAAGACGGCTACCGGGTACTGCAGAACGTTGGGCAGTTGCACGGCGATTCGATCACCGGGCTGCAAGTCGGTATGCTGTTGCAGATACGCGGCAAACGCACCGGACAATTCGTACAGTTCACCGTAGGTGATTGTCTTGCCCAGGTTGCTGAAAGCCGGCTTGTTGGCGAAGCGTTGGCAGGATTGCTTCAACACTGCCTGAATATTCGGGTACTCGTCTGGATTGATGTCGGCAGCAATTCCAGCCGGGTATTTATCCTTCCAAAAGTCTTCGATCATGGAAGCCCACTCCTCAGCAACGCGAATTCTTCACCGCATTTGATGCGATTATTATTGGTGTGTGTTTTGTATTGGTGAATCTGGCTTTTCTACAGGCCGAGAAGTCACAAAGCGCGCCGAGAGTAGCAGCTTTGCCGAGGGCCGACTAGAGCCAAAATCGGCCTCCATGGTCACTTTAATGACTCAAGACTTTCTAAAAGTCATTTTAGAGCAAAAATCCTATACACCCCTGAAAGCCCCGGTTTTCCGGGCCTTGAAAGCAAAAGATCGCAGCCTTCGGCAGCTCCTACAGGGAATGAGTTCCAATGTAGGAGCTGCCGAAGGCTGCGATCTTTTCGCTTCCAGGATTTCTACGCGATATCGCGCAACTCCCGCCGCAGAATCTTCCCGACCGGTGTCATCGGCAACGACTCACGCAGCACAATGTGTTTCGGCACCTTGTAAGCGGTGAAATTCTCTTTGCAGTACGCCTTGAGCTCTTCGAGGCTGACCCCGGTTTCCCGCGCCACCACAAACAGCTTCACCGCCTCGCCCGAACGTTCGTCCGGCACACCGATCACCGCGCAGTTGGCGACTTTCGGGTGAGCCATCACCACGTCCTCGATCTCGTTGGGGTACACGTTGAAGCCGGAGACGATGATCATGTCCTTCTTGCGATCGACGATGCGCACGAAACCGTCCGGGTCGATCACTGCGATATCACCGGACTTGAACCAGCCCTCGGCATCCAGCACTTCGGCGGTGGCTTCGGGTTTGTGCCAGTAGCCTTTCATGATTTGTGGGCCCTTGATGCACAACTCGCCGCGCTCGCCCATCGGCTGCTCGACACCCTCGTCATTGATGACTTTCAGCAGCGTACCCGGCACCGGCAGACCGACCGTGCCCAGACGCGACTTGTCGCCATACGGGTTGGTGCAGGCCACCGGCGAAGTTTCGGTGAGGCCGTAACCTTCGGTGATGCGGCAACCGGTGATCTGCTCCCAGCGCTCGGCGGTGGCCTTGACCAGCGCAGTACCGCCGGAGTTGGTCAGCTTGAGACTGGAGAAATCCAGGGTCTTGAAGTCCGGGTGATCCATCAGCGCGACGAACAACGTATTCAGGCCGAGCAACGCCGAGAAGCGCCAGTTCTTCAGCTCTTTGATGAAGCCTGCGATGTCCCGCGGATTGGTGATCAGCACGTTGTGGTTGCCGGAAACCATCATGCACATGCAGTTCGCGGTGAAGGCATAGATGTGGTACAGCGGCAGCGGCGCCACCATCACCTCCTGCCCCTCGCGCAGCAGTGGCTGACCGTCCGGCCCCAACTGCGCAAGACACGCACGCACCTGCTGCATGTTCGCCACGAGGTTGCCGTGGGTCAGCATCACGCCCTTGGCCAGGCCGGTGGTGCCGCCGGTGTATTGCAACACGGCGATGTCGTCGAGACCGACACTCAGCGGCTTGATCCCCAGGCCGCGACCCAGACGTAACGCACTCTTGAACGAGATCGCCTGCGGCAGCGAATACGCCGGGACCATTTTCTTCACTTTGCTGACCACGGTGTTGACCAGCCAGCCCTTGGCGGTAGGCAGCATGTCGCCCATCTTCGCTTCGATCAGGTACTGGATGTCGGTGTCCGGCAGCACTTCCTGAACCTTCTGCCCGAACATGTTCAGGTACACCAGCGCGCGGGCGCCGGAGTCCTTGAACTGGTGGCGCATCTCGCGCGCGGTGTACAGCGGGTTGGTGTTGACCACGATCAGCCCGGCGCGCAAGGCGCCGAACACGGCAATCGGATATTGCAGCACGTTGGGCATCTGCACCGCGATCCGATCCCCCGGCACCAGATCGGTGTGGGCTTGCAGGTAACCGGCGAACGCCGCGCTGTAGCGCTCGAGTTCCGCGTAGGTCAGGGTCACGCCCATATTGCTGAAGGCCGGCCGGTCCGCGAATTTCTTGCAGGAACGCTCAAACACCTCGATCACCGACTTGAACTCGCCCATGTCGATGTCCAGTGGTACGCCGGCGGGGCGTTTGTCATTCCAGAAATCAGGTTGCATTGTTCTTGTCCTCTTTACCTGAATCGATCCGGGAGCCGCTTTTCTGTGGTTTCGCGCTGATCCTTGAGGGCACAAAGCAAAAAGCGGAGCTTCACGGACACTAGCAGTTATGGCCATTGAGGCAAATATGGGCGAAGCCGTCATTGATCGTATGAATCTTCCTGCCGTGGCGTGGGCTGATCGGACGCGCTATACAATGCAACGACTGCGGGCCGTTACCGCTCGATAAAAAGGAATTGCCATGATCCACCGTGCCTTCTGGCTGGACGCGAGTGACCGCAGCCGCCTGTTCGTCAACCAGTGGTTGCCTGCCGCGCCCTTGAAGGCGGTGATCCTGCTGGCCCACGGCATGGCCGAACACAGCGCCCGCTACGAGCGGCTGGCGCATGCGTTCTGTGAACAAGGCTACGGTGTGTACGCCCCGGACCTGCGCGGCCATGGCAAGACCGCCGAACACGGGACGCTCGGGCATTTCGCCGATGACGACGGCTGGTGCAAGGTTATCGGCGATCTGGCCAGCCTCAATCAGCACATCGGCCAACAGCATCCCGCCGTGCCGATCATCCTGCTCGGGCACAGCATGGGCAGCTACCTCGCCCAGGGTTACCTGCTGCATCACAGCGCCAGCCTGCACGGGGCGATTCTCAGCGGTTCGAACTTCCAGCCGGTGGCGCTTTACGGCGCGGCGCGGCAAATCGCCCGTTTCGAAAAACTGCGCCAGGGTGGCAAGGGCCGCAGTGCGCTGATCGAGTGGTTGTCATTCGGCTCGTTCAACAACAAATTCAAACCGGTGCGCACGCCGTTCGACTGGCTCAGCCGCGATCCGGCCGAAGTCGACCAGTACGCTGCCGACCCGCTGTGCGGCTTTCGCTGCACCAATCAATTGTGGATCGACTTGCTCGGCGGCTTGCAGCAGATCAGCAAAGCGTCCAATCTCGCCCAGATCGACCCGGGCCTGCCGCTGCTGGTGATCGGCGGTGAATGTGATCCGGTGAGCGAAGGCAAGCGTCTGACAGATCTGGCCAATGCATTGCGCACGGCCGGCAGCCAGAACCTGCAACTGAAGATCTACCCGCAGGCGCGGCACGAATTGTTCAACGAAACCAATCGCGACGAAGTGATTGCCGATGTGCTGACCTGGATCGACCAGGCGCTGAGCCATCGCCGCCCGCATCGCAGCGAATAATTTTTTGTGGATTCACTTTAATCCGTCACAGGAATCAAGACCGATGACCCAGGTTACCAACATCCCTTACGAAGCCCTCGAAGTCGGCCAGACCGCCAGCTACAGCAAGACTGTCGAAGAGCGCGACATTCAGCTGTTCGCCGCGATGTCGGGCGACCACAACCCGGTGCACCTGGACGCCGAGTTCGCCGCTGCCAGCATGTTCAAGGAACGCATCGCCCACGGCATGTTCAGCGGTGCACTGATCAGCGCGGCAGTGGCGTGCGAGCTGCCTGGACCGGGCACCATCTACATCGGTCAGCAGATGAGCTTTCAGAAACCGGTGAAGATTGGCGACACCCTGACCGTACGCCTGGAAATTCTTGAGAAGCTGCCGAAGTTTCGCGTGCGCATCGCCACTCGCGTGTTCAACCAGCGTGATGAGCTGGTCGTGGATGGCGAGGCCGAGATTCTCGCGCCGCGCAAGCAGCAAACCGTGACCTTGCCGACGTTGCCGGCGATCAGCATCGGCTGATCATCAGGTACACAAAACAAAAGTGGGAGCGGGCTAGCTCGCGAAGGGGTCGTGTCAGCAACAGCATCGTTGCATGACACAGCGCTTTCGCGAGCAAGCCCGCTCCCACATTTTTTCAGCGTGGCTTACGAACGAGCGCGAGCCTGGTTACGCAGGGCTTTCACCTGGTCGTGGTTGCGTTGTACGCCGTGGTACTGACGCTCAACCAGGTCACGGATGCCGACCAGGCCGTGCTTGTTGATTTTCTCGATGGCTTCACGGTAAGCCTTCAGGGCGTGGTCTTCACCGCGCTCGGCCTCGTTCAGCACAGCCTCTTCGTCCTTGCCGGTGAACATGGCTTTGACGTCGACCCAGCGACGGTGCAGGTCACCGCTGACGCTGGTAGAGGTTTCCGGATCACCGCCCAGTTTACGCACTTCAGCCTGCAGTTCAGCGGCGGCAGTCGCGCAATCGGCAGAACGGGTCACGAACAGGGTTTTGAGTTCTGGATGCTTGATGTCTTCAGCGCAAGTCTTGAACCCTTCCTGGCCGTCCTTGCAGGTTTCGATCAGGTCGTTGAGTACAGAGATCGCTTCTTTATTCATGTCGGTCATTTTTCAATTCCTTGCGGTTGGTTGAAGATGCAAGGGTTATTGCAGTGTGCGTGCCAGCTTTTCAATCAAAAATAAATCGTTATTTTTCAATAAGTTAAAGATATTTGAACTATCTGTATCACGGTTATTTGCATGATCTGTCATTTGGCCTGCATGCAGAATGCCTGTATTTTCCTGACTGATTGAATCCAGATGATCGCCACTGATGAATCCTGAAAAACTTGAACTGCTGATCACCCGTGAAATGCCCTTCGGCAAGTACAAGGGCCGGATCATTGCCGACCTGCCGGGGCCTTACCTGAACTGGTTTGCCCGCGAAGGCTTTCCCCACGGCGAACTCGGCGGACTGTTGGCACTGATGCAGGAAATCGACCATAACGGTCTGTCGGATCTGCTCGAACCGCTACGCGCCAAACACGGCAAACCCGCCCCGCGCCACTGAAGCGCCCCTCCCCTTGAGCCGAGTCGACCATGCCTGACAACACCCGCCGCGCCCGTGACGAAGCGTTCTGGCAAACCTTCGCCGATCGCTACGAAGCGCAAACCGGCCCGCTGAACCTGGAGAACGGTTACTTCGGGCGCATGTCGCGCACAGTGATCGAGGACTACCAGCGCAACATCGAGCTGATCAATACCAGCAACTCGGTGTACGTGCGCCAGCGTTTCGAACAGCACGACAGCCTGGAGATCCGTGCGCAACTGGCCGAGACGATCGGCGTGCGCGCGCAGAGCGTGGCCTTCACCCGCAACGCCAGCGATGCGCTGCAATCGCTGATCCGCAATTACAATCGCCTGCTACCGGGCGATCAGGTACTGATCAGCGACCTGGAATACGACACGGTCAAAGGCGCCATGCGCTGGCTGTCTCGCCATCGCGGCGTCGACGTGATCGAGATCAACCACACTCACCCGGCCAGTTTCGACAGCCTGCTGGACAGTTACCGCGAAGCCTTCATCCGCTATCCGAAACTCAAGCTGATGGCCCTGACCCATGTCACCCACCGCACCGGTCTGGTGATGCCGGTCCAGGCCATCGCCGCGCTGGCGAAACAGCATGGCGTGGACATCATCCTCGACGGCGCTCACGCCCTTGGCCAGATCGAGTTCAACCTTGAAGCACTGGGCATCGCCTTCGCCGGTTTCAACCTGCACAAGTGGATTGGCGCACCGCTGACCCTGGGCTTTCTGTACATCGCCCCGCAGCGTCTGGCCGACATCGATCCGGACATGGGCGAAATGCACTTTCCGGCCAGCGACATCCGCGCCCGCACGCCGTACAGCACGCCGAACATTCCGGCGCTGATGTCACTGCCGTTGGCACTCGAGGAGCACCGCTCGCTCGGCGGCGCTGCGGCCAAAAGCGCCCGGCTCAATTACCTGCGCAACCTGTGGGTGAGTGCCGTGCGGCACCTGCCGGGGATCGAGGTGATGACCCCGGACGATCCGCGCCTGTATTGCGGGATCACCTCGATGCGTTTCACTCGCCACGCCGATCAACAGGCGATGGTCGAGCGCCTGCTCAACGAGTACAACCTGTTCACCGTGGTGCGCAACGGTGCAGCGAGCGGGCCGAGCATTCGCATCACGCCGGGGCTGACCACCACGGCGGCTGACATGCAGTTGCTGACCCGTGCACTCAACGAGCTGCGCTGATCGGTTCACACGGTGTACTTGTCGAAGTCCTCGGGCTTGATCTGCGACGAGGCGGCAAAGGTGTCGATGCCGATGGTCAGGTGGCCGAAGAAACCGTCCTCGTGAGAGTCTCGGCCGATCGGCCACACGGTCAGGGTCGAACCCTCGCCGCCCATATTGGCGTAGTAGCTGTCGTCGGCATTGTTCAAGGGGGTTGAGGCTCGCCCGCGGTAGTCCCGGGCATTGAGCACCGCACGTGAGACCACTTCGGGGAAATACAGCTGACCGACCCAGGCCACGTTGCGCTCCTCCAGGTATTCAGTGCCGCTGACCATGCGCACCGCCACATGAATGTGCAGCGCCCGACCGGCATAGAACCCCGGATAGATGGTGGTGAAGCGCACCCGCCCCTGCTGATCGCAGAACTGGCTGCCGCGCAGATAAGTGTCATCGTCGGTGCGCGGCACCGAGCCGATGGCATCGGAGTCGACCTCCAGATCCGGGTTGATCCGGCTCCATCCCGAATAGGCGCCCCGTGCATTGCAGTGCCAGATGTCCACCAATGCCCCGCTCACCGGCTGGCCGGTCATCGCGTCGACGATGCTCAGGCGCAGCAACAGGGGCAGCCCTTCGGCGCCTTCGCTGATATTGCGCCGCAGCAATTTGGGATTGCGAAAGTACGGCCCGGCGATCTGCTCGGGGGCCAACTGGTAGATTGATGGTGATGATGCGGTTGAAGTGTCTCGTTCCATGACGCGTTCTCTTTTCCATAAGATGAACGCAGATTAACGGCGCACGAGCCCCGTGGTGCGGTAACTATGTGTCGCGCCGTTTCCATGAATATTTTTGCCGGGCAAAAAAAAACGGCGCACCGACCAAGCGCACCGTAAAGCCGTAGAACACACAACGAAGTGTCAGGTAAAGCGTTTAGTCCAGCAGCGCCAGGGCTTCGGCGGTGCATTCCTGAATGCGCGCCCAGTCGCCGTTCTTGATCCACTCGGGATCGAGCATCCAGCTGCCACCCACGCACATGACGTTTTTCAGCGCCATGTAGCTCTTGATGTTGGCCGGGCCGACGCCACCGGTCGGGCAGAATTTCACTTCGCCGAACGGGCCGCCGAGGGCCTTGATCGCGGCCACGCCACCGCTGACTTCCGCCGGGAACAGCTTGAAGCGGCGATAGCCCAGGCCATAGCCTTCCATGATGCCGGAGGCGTTGCTGATGCCCGGCAGCAGCGGAATCGGGCTGTCGACGCTGGCTTCGAGCAGGTCACGGGTGATGCCCGGGGTGACGATGAATTGCGAACCCGCCGCTTCCGCTGCTGCAAGCATGTTGCGATCAAGCACGGTGCCGGCACCGGTCACCAGCTCCGGACGCTGCTCACGCAGGATCTGGATCGCCTTGAGACCGAATTGCGAACGCAGGGTCACTTCCAGCGCGGTCAGGCCACCGGCGGCCAGGGCGTCGGCCAGTGGCAGCACGTCCTGTTCACGGGCGATGGTGATCACTGGCAGGATCCGCGCCTTGGCGCAGAGGCTGTCGATCAGGGCAACTTTGTCCGCCATGGAAACGGTCGGGGATGGGGTTGTCATAGCGGCTGTTCCTTGGCTCATGGGCACCAGTAAATCTCTAACGTAGGTTGCAGAAACGCGCGCACCGGCATGGCCGCGACGTCATCGGATGCCAGTGCGGCATTCAGGGTGGTCAGCTTCGATTGACCGGAAATCGACAGAATCTTGTGCTTTGCCGAAGCCAGCAGCGCACGGCTCATGGTCAGGCGTTGACGCGGCACGCTCGGCGCCAGCATCGGCCAGCAGCGACGGCTGCCGTCAGCCTGCAAGGCTTCAGTCAGGTTCGGGCTGTCAGGAAACAGCGACGCGGTGTGACCGTCATCGCCCATGCCCAGAACCAGCACGTCAATCGGCGGCAATTCGGCAAGCAAGCGGTCGGCTTGTTCGGCAGCCTGCTCGACGTTGGCCGCCGCGCTGTAAAGGCTGAGGAACTGTGCCTTGGCGGCCGGCCCTTTGAGCAGGTACTGCTTGAGCAGGCCGGCATTGCTGTCGGCGTGTTCGACCGGTACCCAGCGCTCATCGGCGAGGGTCACGACGACCTTCGACCAGTCCAGCTCCTGCTTGGCCAGGTGCTGAAAAAACGCCACCGGGCTGCGACCGCCTGAGACCACCAGCACCGCGTTGCCGCGTGCAGCGATGGCATCGCTCAACTGCTTGGCGACGTTTAGCGCCAGACCTTCGGCCAACAGCACCGGGCTCTTGAATTCGTGGGCATTCACGCCCGCGGGCAGTTTCACATCAGATATCGCCATACCACGACCTCCCGTCCCGCGTGATCAGTGCAATCGAGCTCATCGGCCCCCACGACCCGGCCGCATACGGCTTGGGCGCGTCACCGGATTTTTTCCAGCCGGCGATCAACTGGTCACACCACTTCCACGCGGCTTCGATTTCATCTTTACGGACAAACAGGTTCTGATTGCCGTTCATCACTTCCAGCAACAACCGCTCGTAGGCATCGGGTATCCGTGCGCTGCGCCAGGTGTCGGAGAAATTCAGTTGCAGCGGGCCGCTGCGCAGTTGCATGCCCTTATCCAGGCCCTGCTCCTTGGTCATCACACGCAAGGAAATGCCCTCGTCCGGTTGCAGACGGATGATCAGTTTGTTGCTGATCTGCAGGCGTTGCTCCGGCGCGAAAATGTAGTGCGACGGTTCCTTGAAGTGGATGACGATCTGCGACAGTTTCTGCGGCATACGCTTGCCGGTACGCAGGTAGAACGGCACGCCGGCCCAGCGCCAGTTGCGGATGTCGGCACGCAGGGCGACGAAGGTTTCGGTGTCGCTCTGAGTGTTGGAATTCGGTTCTTCAAGGTAGCCCGGCACGGACTTGCCCTCGCTGTGGCCGGCGATGTACTGACCACGCACCACTTGCGTGGTCAGGCCTTCCGGACTGATCGGCGCCAGGGCCTTAAGCACTTTTACCTTTTCATCACGGATGCTGTCGGCGGACAGGTCGGCCGGCGGATCCATGGCGATCAGGCACAGCAGCTGCAACAGGTGATTCTGGATCATGTCGCGCAGTTGGCCGGCCTTGTCGAAGTAGCCCCAACGGCCCTCGATGCCGACCTTCTCGGCCACGGTGATTTCCACGTGGGAGATGTAATTCTGGTTCCACTGGGTTTCGAACAGGCTGTTGGCGAAACGCAGGGCGATCAGGTTCTGGACGGTCTCTTTGCCCAGGTAGTGGTCGATGCGGTAGGTGCGGTTCTCCGGGAAGAACTGCGCGACGGCGTCGTTGACTTTGCGCGAGGATTCCAGATCGGAGCCGATCGGCTTTTCCAGGACCACGCGGGTGTTTTCTGCCAGACCGACTTTTGCCAGGTTCTCGCAAATTGCGCCATACACCGCTGCCGGTGTGGCGAAGTAGGCAATCATGCGTTGCGCGCTACCGGCCGCTTCGGCCAGCGCCACATAATCTTCAGCCTTGAGGAAGTCGACGTGCAGGTAGCTCAGGCGCGCCAGAAAGCGCTCGGCCACGGCCTCGTCCAGCTCTTTGCCGACGTAACGGCGCAATTCGGCGGCGATGAACGCCAGGTGCTGCTGCTCGGAACCGGGTTCACGGGCCAGCGCGATGATGCGCGTGTCCTCGTGCAACAGGTCGGCGCCATCGAGGTGATAAAGGGCAGGAAACAGCTTGCGCAGGGCCAGATCGCCCAGAGCGCCGAACAAGGCAAAGGTGCACGGTTCAACCGTAATCGAAGGCATGATGTTTGTTCTTTTATCAAGTTAAGCTACAAATACCTTTTTTCAAGGCATCACTCAAGGGAAAATGTAGTAATAACCACAACATTTTCGCAAAATACAGATTCCGAGTGGTGGTCGGTCGGAGCCACCAGTAGGATAGGCCACCGTTACGGGCCACATCAAAGGCCCAATTTGCATAGCCCGGCGCACCTTTGCGCAGGTGAATTAGGAATTCCATATGGACCGCGTGCGAAATTTACTGGAACAGATCCAGAGTCGCCTTGAAGAGCTGAACAAGGCCGAACGCAAAGTCGCCGAGGTGATCCTGCTCAACCCGCAGCAGGCTACTCGCTTCAGCATCGCCGCCCTCGCCCAGGCCGCATCGGTGAGCGAGCCGACGGTCAACCGTTTCTGCCGTTCGTTCGGCGTCAGCGGCTATCCCGAACTCAAGTTGCAATTGGCGCAAAGCCTGGCCAGCGGCGCGGCATATGTCAGCCGCGCGGTGGAGGCGGATGACAATCCCGAGGCGTACACGCAGAAGATCTTCGGCAGCGCCATCGCCTCGCTGGACAGTGCTTGTCAGGCGCTCGACCCGAACCTGATCAGCCGCGCCGTCGACCTGTTGATTCAGGCACGGCAGATTCACTTCTTCGGCCTCGGTGCATCAGCGCCTGTGGCTTTGGATGCGCAGCACAAATTCTTCCGTTTCAACCTCGCCGTCACCGCGCATGCAGATGTGCTGATGCAGCGAATGATTGCTTCGGTGGCGCACACTGGCGAGCTGTTCGTGATCATTTCCTACACCGGCCGCACCCGCGAACTGGTGGAAGTGGCGCGCATCGCCCGGGAGAACGGCGCTTCGGTGCTGGGCCTGACCGCCGAGAATTCACCGCTGGCCAAGGCCAGTACCCTGAGCCTCAACATTCCGCTGCCGGAAGACACCGACATCTATATGCCGATGACCTCGCGGATCATTCAGTTGACGGTGCTGGATGTGCTGGCAACCGGCATGACTCTGCGTCGCGGAGTGGATTTCCAGCCGCATCTGCGCAAGATCAAAGAGAGTTTGAATGCGAGCCGGTATCCGGTGGGTGATGAGTTCAACTGAGGCCTGATAATTCTTTATTGAATGATCCGGCCTCTTCGCGAGCAAGCCCGCTCCCACAGGTGATCGGGTTCCTTTAATTGGAATGCCATCTACTGTGGGAGCGGGCTTGCTCGCGAAGGCGTCAGTCGACTCACCGCAAATCTAGGCCGCCGCCCACGCCTGCAAACTCAAATGCGCCTTCTCCCCCGGCGCCAGATGCAGGCTGTCAGTGCCCCCCGCCGCCGCTTCGACACAGACAAACTCCGTCACTTCATCCCAGCTCACGCCCAACAGGGGTCGCGAGCCTGGATGCCAGACCACCGTGTCGCCACTGTCACCGGTATCGATGCACAACTCGCGCTGCCAGGCGTGATCCTTGAGCTGTAATTCGCCGTCGTGCTGGAACACCCGCTGACAACCGCCATCGACACGCAACTCGCCTTCCTGCTGGCACGACTGGCGGCTCAACTGGTCATAACCCTGCGCCCCTTCGAGGCCAGACAGCGCTATCTCACCGACATCGCCAATACGCCAGTAAGCGTGCAAAGCCTGGCTCAACTGGCACGGCATGTCGTCCTGATGCTCGGTGCTCAGGCGTAATTCCATGCGTTCACCGAGGTGCGCGTGCAGGTCGACCTGCCAGTCGCACAACTGCAATTGCCAATGCAGGCGTACGCCATCCTCGGCGCTGCTGCTGTCGAGCAGCTTCCAGTCGAGCAGCCGCGCCCAGCCATGGGACGGCCAGGCGTTTTCGCTCGGATGGCGGCCATACCACGGCCAGCACACCGGCACGCCGCCACGAATGGCGCCAACGTGCGGCCACTTTGCCGCACACCACAACCACGGTTTCTGCCCGCGAGGCTGGAAGTGCAGCAACTGCGCGCCCTGCCGACTGAACACCGCCTGACACAGCGGATGGTCGATCACCAGCACATCGCGCATCTGATAGCGCTCCCAGGCAAACACCGGTCGTTCGCGCAGGGATTTGAAGAAGCGTTGCAGCGGATGCTCATGCATTGGCCACGGTCCTGAAAATCATGGGGTACTCAACAATCCACATTGCTCTTGTGGCGAGGGAGCTTGCTCCCGCTGGGCTGCGAAGCGGCCCTGAAACCATTCACTGCGGTGTGTCATTTAAACCTCATCATCAGAATTTACGACTGCTGCGCAGCCGAGCGGGAGCGAGCTCCCTCGCCACAAATGGGCACGACACAGACCTTGTATACGAGTCGCAAAAAAAAGCGGACAGCCTTGGCTGTCCGCAAATATGCGCACATAGAGAGGAGCTTATCGCAGACGCGTCAGAACGTAGACTGAATTTTCAGGCCAGCGACCAAAGCGTTGTCCACTTCATCCACACCACCCGGGTGAGTGATGTACTGCAGGTTAGGACGTACGGTCAGCCAGTTGGTGACGTGGAAGCCGTAGTTGATCTCGTAGTTGTATTCGGTTTCACGAATCGGCGAGAACACCGGATTGTCGTAGTCCGAAACACCGTTGGAAGCATTCAGGAACTCGGCGTTTTTCTTCACGTCATCGTTGACATGGATACGCGCCGCACCGATACCCACGTCATCTTTAGGACGCGCGTCGAACGGGCCCTTGTAGACAAACATCACCGACTGGTAGTTGTCGATGAAGTTGGTGTCCTTGTCGTGGAACGTGGCGTTGGCAGCAATGTTCAGACCGCGAGTTGCATCACCGTTGTGGCTGGTGAGTTGCTGCTGTGCGACGAACCAGTAACCGTGTTTGCTGCTGTGAGTCTTGTACGCGTCGCCGGTAGTCGCCGCGTCGAAACCGTTGACGTCTTCGCGGACGTCGTCGGCATCCGCCGTGCTCTTGTAGTAACCGACGCGGTACTCGCCCGGCAGGCTGTTGACCTTCGGCGACCAGACCAATTCAACCGGCAACACAGTACCTTTGGTGCCGCTGCCGCTGAGCTTGAAGCCGTTGCCGTGTTCCAGCTGCGACGGGTTCTGGTTGTACGCACCGATCTGCGCGTAGAGCTCGTCGTTGATGTTGTATTTCACACGGATCGCGGCCTGGCTGACGGGCCAGTTGTACCAGATGTTGGTCGCCCAGTTACCGACCTGCGAACCGCAGAACGCCAGGTTCTGGAAGTCGCACGGGAAGGTGTTGAAGTCTTCGCCTTCACCGAAGTAACCGGCCTTGACGTCGAGTTTGTTGTCGAAGAACTGGTGCTGAATCCACAACTGGGTCAGACGCACCATGTGGCCACGACCGTAAACTTCCTGCGACGACGACAGGGTGCCGGCACGCGGATCGCCCACGCGGTCGTTGGAGATGTTGTAGCCGTTACGGTTGGTCAACTGGATCTTGGCCTGAGTGTTGTCCCAGCCCCAGAGTTTTTGCAGATCCAGCGCCACGCCCAGACCAAACTGATCGCTATAGCGACCGGTCTTGTCGTCGTTGTAGCCGCCATGCAGGTTGGCGCCCATTTCCCCAACGTAGTCAGCCTTGATGTCGATACCCTGCTCGATCAGCTTGGTCCGCTCGCCGCCCCAGTCACCGGTCATCCATTTCGAATCGGAGCTGAATGCATCGGCAGCCATTGCATTGCCGGCCAGCACCAAGGCCGCCGCAGCTGACACTTGGCAGATCAACCGGGCATTGACGTGTTTCTTTTTCATCCCTACATCCTCGTCTTTATTGTTATTAACTGTTTTTTTCCAACGCGGTTTACATAAATTGCGATGCTCGACAGGCCGGGCAGCGCTTGCTCCTTGTAGGAGTGAGCCTGCTCGCGATAGCGGTTTTACATTCAACATCTCTGTCGACTGATACACCGTCATCGCGAGCAGGCTCACTCCTACAATTGATCTTCAGCGGCCTTTGAACTGCGCGACATTTGCCGACCGCGCTTCGGTCTGCGCCTGGCCCGCAACGCCCAGACGCTCGCCAGTCTTGGCATCGAACAACAACACTTTCGACGGATCGAATTGCAGGGTCAGGGTTTCGCCCACCTGCGGTGCCACGTCCGGCGCCAGGCGGCAGCAGACCTTGGTGTCATTCAGGTTGACGAACACCAGGGTGTCCGGACCGGTCGGTTCGGTGACCTGCACTTCCGCCTTGATGCTCGGCAGGCCATTGCCCTCGCCGTTCGCCAGAACAATCTGTTCCGGGCGCAGGCCGAGGATCACTTCGCGATCTTCCAGCCCTGCATCCTGCATGCTCATCGGCAGTTCGCAACGCGCCTGGCCGCTGTCGAGCAGCGCCAGCAGACGACCGTCCTTGCGTTGCAGACGCAGCGGAATGAAGTTCATCGGCGGCGAACCGATGAAGCTCGCCACGAACAGGTTGGCCGGATCGTTGTAGATCTCTTTCGGCGTGCCGAACTGCTGGATGATGCCGTCCTTCATCACCGCCACTTTGTCGCCCAGGGTCATCGCTTCGATCTGGTCGTGGGTCACGTAGACCGTGGTGGTTTTCAGGCGCTGGTGCATCAGTTTCATTTCGGTACGCATCTCGACGCGCAGCTTGGCGTCGAGGTTCGACAGCGGTTCGTCGAACAGGTAGATCTTCGGCCGACGCGCCAACGCACGGCCCATCGCCACACGCTGTTGCTGACCACCGGAGAGCTGGCCCGGCTTGCGGTTGAGCAGGTGTTCGATCTGCAGCAGCTTGGCCACGCGCGCGACTTCTTCATCGATCGCCGATTGCGCCATCTTGCGGATCTTCAGACCGAACTCGATGTTCTCGCGCACGCTCATGGTCGGATACAGCGCGTAGGACTGGAACACCATGGCGATGTCGCGATCCTTCGGGCTCATGCCGCTGACGTCCTGGTCGCCGATCATGATCGCGCCACCGGTGATGGTCTCGAGGCCGGCAATGCAGTTCATCAGGGTCGACTTGCCGCAGCCCGACGGGCCGACCAGGATCAGGAACTCACCGTCCTTGATCGACAGTTCGATGTTCTTCAGGGTGTCCGGCAGGCCGGCACCATAAGTCTTGTTGACGTTGCGAAGTTCGAGCGTAGCCATGATTACCCCTTGACTGCGCCGGCCGTCAGCCCGCGCACGAAATACTTGCCTGCGACCACATAGACCAGCAGGGTCGGCAGGCCGGCGATCATCGCCGCTGCCATATCAACGTTGTATTCCTTGGCGCCGGTGCTGGTGTTGACCAGGTTGTTCAGCGCCACCGTGATCGGTTGCGAATCACCGCTGGAGAACACCACACCGAACAGGAAGTCGTTCCAGATCTGGGTGAACTGCCAGATCAGGCAGACCATGATGATCGGGGTCGACATCGGCAGAATGATCTGCCGGAAGATCGTGAAGAAACCCGCGCCATCCAGCCGTGCAGCCTTGATCAGCGCATCGGGAATGCTCACGTAGTAGTTACGGAAAAACAGCGTGGTAAACGCCAGACCATAGACCACGTGAACGAAGACCAGGCCGGTGGTAGTGCTCGCCAGGCCCATCTTGCCGAGGGTGAACGAGGCCGGCAGCAGCACGGTCTGGAACGGCAGGAAGCAGCCGAACAGCAGCAGACCGAAGAACAGCTGCGAACCGCGGAAGCGCCAGAACGACAGCACGTAGCCGTTCAACGCGCCGATGGCAGTGGAGATGACCACGGCCGGCACAGTGATCTTGATCGAGTTCCAGAAGTAGCCGTCCACCGTGGCCCAGGCCTTGACCCAGCCGATGCCGCTGACCACGGTCGGCCAGCTCAGCAGGTTGCCGGTGCTGATGTCTTCCGGGGTCTTGAAACTGGTCAGCAGCATCACCACCAGCGGAATCAGGTACAGCAATACCGCGAGGATCAGCACCGCGTAGATCGCGACGCGACTCAGGCTGAAAGCGGGTTTGGCAGCGAGACTAGTCATTACGCTTGGTCCTCAGCTCGGAGTACAGGTAAGGCACGATGATCGCGAGAATCGCACCGAGCATCAGAATCGCACTGGCCGAGCCCATGCCCATCTGGCCGCGACTGAACGTGAAGGAGTACATGAACATCGCCGGCAGGTCGGAGGAATAACCCGGGCCACCCGCCGTCATCGCCGCGACCAGGTCGAAGCTCTTGATCGCGATGTGAGCGAGGATCATCACCGCACTGAAGAACACCGGACGCAGGCTTGGCAGCACCACTTTCCAGTAGATGGTCGGCATGCTCGCGCCATCGATCTGTGCGGCACGGATGATCGACTGATCAACCCCGCGCAGGCCGGCGAGGAACATCGCCATGATGAAGCCCGAGGCTTGCCACACGGCGGCGATCACCAGGCAGTAGACCACGCGATCCGGGTCGATCAGCCAGTCCAGACGGAAGCCTTCCCAGCCCCAGTCACGCAACAATTTGTCCAGGCCCATGCCCGGGTTGAGCAGCCATTTCCACGCGGTACCGGTGACGATCATCGAGAGCGCCATCGGGTACAGGTAAATGGTGCGGATAAAACCTTCGCGACGGATACGCTGGTCGAGGAACACCGCCAGCAGCACACCGATCACCAGGGTGATGCCGATGAACATGCCACCGAACACCGCAAGGTTCTTGCTCGCGACCCACCAGCGATCGTTGTCGAACAGCCGGGCGTATTGCGCCAGGCCGGCCCACTTGTAGTTGGGCAGAAAGGTCGAGGTGGTGAACGACAGCACGAACGTCCACAGGATGTAGCCATAGAAGCCCACCAGCACGATGAACATGCTCGGCGCCAGCACCAGTTTCGGTAGCCAGCGCTGCAGTGCATCGAACGGCGAGGCCTTGCTGAACACAGCAACAGAACTCATGGGGAAATCCAGTACGAGAGAAAAGGACTACTTGGGCAACTCGTCCCCTTGTAGGAGTGAGCCTGCTCGCGATTACGGTGTGTCAGTTGATGAATCTGTTACCTGACAAACTGCTATCGCGAGCAGGCTCACTCCTACAGGGGCCAAGGATTACTTGGCCGACTGAACCGCCGCACCCAGTTTCTTGGCCGCATCGGCCGGGTCGGCTTTCGGGTCATTGATGTAGTTGGTCACGACATCAAAGAACGCGCCCTGCACCGCCAGCGTGGTCGCCATGTTGTGCGCCATGCTCGGCTGCAGGCCACCGGACTTGGCATCCGCCAGGAAGTCCTTGGCAGCGGTCTGCGCGCAGGAGTCGAAACCGAGTTTCTCCATGTTGTTCAACATGTCGTTACGGACCGGGATCGAGCCTTTGTTGATGCTGAAGACTTTCTGGAAGTTTTCACCCAGCACGACTTTGGCGATGTCCTGCTGACCGGCCGCAGTGCCTGCGTCCTTCTGCTTGAACACCGCCAGGGAGTCGATGTTGTAGGTGAATGCCTTGTCGGTGCCCGGGAAGGCTACGCACTCGTAGTCCTTGCCGGCGACTTTCTTGGCCGCGGTCCATTCGGACTTGGCCCAGTCACCCATGATCTGCATGCCGGCCTTGCCGTTGATGACCTTGGCCGCTTCCAGGTTCCAGTCCTGGCCCTTGCCGTCGGCGTCCATGTAGGTCGCGACTTTCTTCAGCTCGGTCAGCGCCTTGACCATTTCCGGGCCGGTCAGCGCTTTGTTGTCCAGATCGACCAGGGCTTTCTTGTAGCCATCAACGCCCATGACCGAGAGCACCACGGCTTCGAACACGGTGCTGTCCTGCCAAGGCTGACCGCCGTGAGCCAGCGGGATGAAGCCCGCAGCCTTGAGCTTGTCGCCAGCGGCGTAGAATTCTTCGAGGGTGGTCGGGTTCTTGGTGATGCCGGCTTTCTTGAAGACTTCCGGGTTGATCCACAGCCAGTTAACCCGGTGAATGTTCACCGGCACGGCCACGTAATCACCGTCGTACTTCACGGTATCGGAGACTTTCTTGTCGAGCAGGCTGTCCCACTTTTCCGACTTGGCGACGTCTTTCAGCACGTCGGTGTCGAGCAGACCGGTGGAAGCCCATTCCTGAATGTCCGGGCCTTTGATCTGGGCAACGCCCGGCGGGTTGCCGGCCACGGCGCGGCTTTTCAGTACGGTCATGGCCGTGGCACCGCCACCGCCGGCGACAGCGCCGTCTTTCCAGGTGAAACCGTCTTTTTCAACTTGCGCCTTGAGCACATCGACAGCGGCTTTTTCGCCACCGGACGTCCACCAGTGCACGACTTCGACCGAACCTTTGGATTCGGCAGCGGAAACACTGAGAGGCAGAATTGCGAGCGGGAACAGGGAGGCGACAGAAATGACAGTAGCGAGGCGAGAAATCGCATTCATCTGAGATGTACCTTTCTTGTTGTTATGCATTGCAAGTCTGGTGCTTGCGCTGCACAGGAGTTTAAACAGGGCGATTCCCTTCGCAGGTAACGAAGGGATGCGCAAATGTCACCACATGGTTACACAGGAATGCTCCGCGACCATTGCGCCAGAGCTGTTGCCATACTGGGTGACAAGGGTAGACGAGGAATCAGCACCGCCTGCCACGCGTGGTAGAGATCCGGTTTGCCCGGCCAGATGTCGGCGCTCGGGCGGTTTTGCGGATCGAGTTCGTGATGCCAACTGCCGTCACAGCGATCGATGAAATGGTTTTCGCAGAACTCCCAGAACCGTCGATACCAGGTTTCGTATTGCGCATCGCCGGTACGTTTGAGCAGAGCGCTGGCCGCCGCGCTGGCCTCGGCATGGGTCCAGTGCAAACGGTGACGCACCACGGCTTTGTTGTCCCAATCGAGGGTGTAAACGATCCCCGGGGCGCCATCGACGTCCCAGCCGTGTCGGCAGTTCTGCTCGAAGAGTTTTTGCGCATCGGTCGCCAGCCAGCCCGGCGTGAGCATCCCGGCCTGAACCCGCGCGGCTTCGAGGTGCAGCAACAGCCGCGCCCACTCGAAACCGTGGCCCGGCGTAGTGCCGTAAGGGCGGAAACCATCGGCAGGATTGTCGTGGTTGTATTCGCGCAGCGGCTGCCAGTCGCGGTCGAAGTGTTCGATGACCATGTAGCCATTGGCGGCGGCGTGACCGTGAATCACCCGCTCGACGATGCGTTGCGCACGCACCAGCCAACGCGGGTCTTCAGTGACATCGGCCAGCGCGAGGAACGCTTCGGTGGCGTGCATGTTGCTGTTGGCGCCGCGATAGGCCTCTTCTTCGCGCCAGTCGCGGTTGAAGAATTCGCGCATGGCGCCCTCTTCTTCGCTCCAGAAATACGTGTCGATGATGTCGATCGCATCATCCAGCAGCGCCTGGGCGCCGGGGCGCTGCGCGACCACCGCCGAGCTGGCCGCGAGCGCGACAAAAGCATGCAGATAGGCGTTCTTGCCGGTGTTGCCATCGCGATGTTCGGCGACCGCAAACCAGCCGCCATGCAGCGCATCACGCAACGCGCCGCGCAGGGCCGCGATGCCGTGATCGACCAGTTCGGCAAACCCCGGCAGGCCCTGAATATGGGCCATGGCGAAACTGTGGGTCATGCGCGCGGTGTTCATGGTTTCGGCTTGCGCGTGCGCCGGCAAACGGCCGCGCTCGTCGAGGTTGCCGAAACCCTCGGGCAGTCTGGAAGCCTTGGCGAATGCCAGCAGGCGCAGGCCTTCGTCGGCGAGCCATTGCTGGTGGGCAGGGGCATTCAGCCAACTGCTGAAGTCTGGGTGAAAGGTGTCCATGAGTGGCCCTTTTTTGTTGTTATGACTGCGGGCAGTCTAAACAACGGGCCGGGGTGGGCTTGTAACGAAGGGGGCGGGTTTTGTCACCGGCTCGTGACATTCACATATTACTTGTGGCGAGGGAGCTTGCTCCCGCTGTGACGCGAAGCGGCACCCAAAAGACGGCCTGCTGCGCAGTCCAGCGGGAGCAAGCTCCCTCGCCACAGGGGCGGTATCAGTCAACACTGCGCGGCAACTGCAGGGTCACCCGCAACCCGCCCTCACGCAAATTCTGCAGCGTCACTTCGCCGCCATGACTGTGGGCAATGTTGCGCGCAATGCCCAAGCCGAGACCATAACCCTGCTGCTGCCCGGCCAAGCGAAAGTGCGGCTCGAACACCTGCTCCAACCGCTGCTCCGGAACCCCCGGGCCTTCGTCGTCGACGTGCAGGACGAACGCGCGCTCATCGTCGTCGATGTGCAGGTGCGCGTTCTGCCCGTACTTCAACGCGTTGTCGATCAGGTTGCCGATGCAGCGCTTCAACGCCAAAGGCTTGCCCGGATACGCCGCCAGCGCCTTGCCTTGCTGGGTCACGCGGCCGTTGCCGTTGGGCGCCAGATACGGTTCTACGAGGCAGTCGAGTACATGATTGAGATCCACCGGCTCGATGTTCTCGTGGATATCGGTGTCTTTCACGCATTGCAGCGCGCCTTTGACCAGCAGCTCCAACTCATCCAGATCGCGACCGAACTTGGCTTGCAGCTTCTCGTCTTCCAGCAGTTCGACGCGCAAACGCAGACGGGTGATCGGCGTGCGCAGGTCATGGGAAATCGCGCTGAACAACTGGCTGCGTTCGGTCAGGTAGCGGCTGATACGCTCGCGCATGGTATTGAACGCACGGCCCACTTCCACCACCTCACTGCCGCCGCCCTCGGCCACCGGCTCGACATCGGCGCCCAGCGACAGATCCCGCGCCGCTCGCGCCAGACGCTTGAGCGGCCGGCTCTGCCAGTGCACCAGCAGGCCGATGAACAACAGCAAGAAACCGCTGGTGAGGACGATGAACCACACCTGCTGCGCGGGCAGGCCTTGCTCTTCAAGACTGGTGTAGGGCTCGGGCAATAACGAGGCGATATACAGCCATTCGCCCGGCGCCATCTGAATCTGCGTGACCAGCACCGGCGGATTCACCGGTTCCAGCGTCAGTGCGTAATGCGCCCACGAGCGCGGCAGCTCATCGAGTTTCAGCCCGGCATTGAAGATCCGCAGATCTTCGGGGCTGACGAAGGTCACCGAAATATCAGTGTCATGGCCCAGCGACTGGCGCAGCACTTCATCCACCGCTTGAATCACCGCGGCCTTGCGCGGGGTGATCGGCAGCACGTCCATACCCAGCGGCTTGTCGTTGAGCGTCACCACAAATCGGGTGCCGCCCATGCTGCGCAACTGGTCGAGCACCAACGGCCGGTAAGCCACCGGCAGCGAACGGAAATAGCTGACGCTGGCGGTCATCGAATGAGCGAGGCTGCGGGCGCTGGTGACCAGGCCTTCAAGCTGGGTGGCGCGTAGTTGCGAAACCCAGATCACGCTCGACAAAGTTTGTGCGAACAGCACCGCCAAAAGAGTCAGCAGCAGCATCCGCCCGAGCAGCGAACGCGGCACCGGCACTTTGCTGGCGAGCCGGCGCAGCGACTCAGTGAGCATTGCCGGCAACCACATTGGCTGCCAGTTGATAACCGCTGCCGCGCACGGTGCGGATCAGACGCGGCGGTTTTTCCGTGTCGCGCAGGCGCTGGCGCAAACGGCTGACGGCCATGTCGACGATGCGGTCGAGCGGCATCAGGTCACGGCCACGGGTGGCGTTGCCGATGGTGTCGCGGTCGAGGATTTCCTGCGGATGATCGAGAAACAACTTCAGCAACGCGAAATCGGCACCGGAGAGAATCACTTCTTCGCCATCGGTGTGGAACAGTCGATGGCTGACCATGTCCAGCCGCCACTCGTCGAAAGCCAGCACGTCGCTGCCGCTGCGTTCCTGACCGAACTGTGCGCGACGCAGCAACGCCTTGATTCGAGCTTGCAGTTCGCGAGGGCTGAAAGGTTTGCCGAGGTAGTCGTCAGCGCCGAGCTCCAGCCCGATCACGCGGTCGGCTTCGTCGGAACTGGCGGTGAGCATGATGATCGGCACCTGCGCCTGACGCGGATGCTGGCGCACCCAGCGGCACAGGCTGAAACCGTCCTCGTCGGGCAGCATCACATCGAGGATCACCAGATCGCTCGGCGCTTCATTGAGCGCCTGGCGGAAACTGGCGCCATCGGCGGTGGCCCGCACCTGAAACCCGGCGCGGGTCAGGTAGGTTTCCAGCAACTCGCGTATTTCCTGGTCGTCATCGACCAACAATATCGACTTGTTGACTGAGCTCACTTCGAAGGCATCCTTGTTGTTGGAATTGGGGCGGATTATGCCTTAAGCACTGATTTTACAAACACCACAAAACACCTGTAGGAGTGAGCCTGCTCGCGATAGCGGTGTATCAGTCAACGAATATGTTGAATCCAAGACCGCTATCGCGAGCAGGCTCACTCCTACAGTTTGATTGCATTTCAGACAGGGATTGCTTGCTCCAGTGCCACACCGGCACCCACCAGCCCGGAGTAAGGCGCCGTCACCAGCCACACCGGAATGCCCTTGAAGTAATGGCTCATGCAGCCCTTGTCGGCGAAGCTGCGGGCGAAGCCGCTTTCGACGAAGAAATCGGCAAAGCGCGGAATCACCCCGCCAACGATGTACACGCCGCCGCGACCACCGGTGGTCAGCACGTTATTGCCGGCCACGCGGCCGAGCCAGCAGCAGAACTGCTCCAGTACTTCCAGCGCGATCGGATCGCCGGCCAGACCGGCTGCAGTAATCGCTTCCGGCGTATCAAGCTTTGGTTCATGTCCGTCCACCGCGCAGATCGCTCGATACACCCGAGGCAAGCCGCCACCGCTCAACGCCGTTTCCGCACTGACGTGGCCGATTTCGTTGTGGATGTGCTGCCACAGTTGGGTTTCACGCGGACTGCTCAGCGGCAGATCGACGTGGCCACCCTCACCCGGCAGCGCGGCAAAGCGCCCTTCGCCGAGATCGAGCAAGGTGCCGACGCCCAGGCCAGTGCCCGGGCCGATCACCACCGCCGGGCGCAACGGCTCCGGCGTGCCTTCGCAGACCACACGGAATTCGCCGGGCTGCAAACGGGTCATGCCCAGCGCCATCGCCGAGAAGTCGTTGATCAGCAGCAGTTGCTCGACCTGCAAGGTCTTGCAGAACGCCGTGCGGCTCAGGCGCCAGTGGTTGTTGGTGAACTTGAACTCATCACCACTCACCGGCCCAGCCACCGACAGGCACACCGAACCGATCGAACCCGGCGCCAGACCGAGGCCGCTCAGGTACAGGCTGATCGCCTCTTCCGGGCTGGCGTGGTCGGCTGTCGCCAGCACCTGAACCGATTCCAGTTGCTGGTTTTTCCACAACGCGAACCGCGCGTTGGTGCCTCCGATATCACCGACCAAAGCCAGTTTCAATTAAGCGTCTCCAGGGCAGAAGTGAAGGCGCTGGCGCCCTGCTCCGCCGAGCTGAAGGCCAAACGCATGAAGCCAAACAGTTCGCGACCGCTACCGATGTTGTTGCCCAACAGGCCTTTGGCAGGTTCACGCGCTGCAAATTCGGCGGCGTCGACCTTGAGTTCCAAAGTGCCTTTGACGCCATCGACGCGGATGATATCGCCCTCTTGCACTCGCGCCAAAGCACCGCCGACATAAGCTTCGGGACTTACGTGAATCGCCGCCGGGATTTTCCCCGATGCGCCGGACATGCGCCCGTCGGTGACCAGCGCAACTTTGAAGCCGCGATCCTGCAGCACGCCGAGGAACGGCGTCATCTTGTGCAGTTCCGGCATGCCGTTGGAGCGCGGGCCCTGGAAGCGCATGACCGCGACAAAATCCTTCTCCAGCAAACCGGCCTTGAACGCATCGGCCAGGTCCTGCTGATCCTGGAACACCATGGCCGGTGCTTCGACGATCTGGTTTTCCAACGCCACGGCGGAGACTTTCATCACCCCGCGACCAAGGTTGCCTTCCATCACCCGCAGACCGCCCTCCGGCGAGAATGCACGGGCAACCGGGCGCAGGATGTTTTCGTCGAGGCTTTCGATCGGGCCTTCGCGCCACACCAGCTCACCGTTATCGAGGAACGGCTCTTTGGTGTAACGGCTCAAACCATGGCCGAGCACGGTGTTGACGTCTTCGTGGAGCAGGCCGGCTTCGAGCAATTCGCGGATCAGGAACGACATACCGCCAGCAGCCTGGAAGTGGTTGATGTCGGCTTTACCGTTCGGGTAGACGTGGCTCAGGGTCGGCACGACTTCGGAGAGGTCGGCCATGTCCTGCCAGGTCAGCTGGATGCCAGCGGCCATGGCGATCGCCGGCATGTGCAGAGTGTGGTTGGTCGAGCCGCCAGTGGCATGCAGCGCGACGATCGAGTTGACCAGCGCCTTCTCGTCGACGATTTCGCCGATCGGCATGAAGTTGCCGTTCTGCTTGGTCAGACGCGTGACCTGATGCGCCGCTTCACGGGTCAGGGCATCACGCAGCGGGGTGTTCGGGTTGACGAAAGACGCGCCCGGCAAGTGCAGGCCCATGACTTCCATCAGCAACTGGTTGGTGTTGGCGGTGCCGTAGAAGGTGCAAGTGCCCGGGCTGTGGTAGGACTTCATCTCCGATTCCAGCAGCTCTTCGCGGGTCGCCTTGCCTTCGGCGTACTTCTGCCGCACGTCGGCTTTTTCCTTGTTGGAAATCCCCGAAACCATCGGCCCGCCCGGGACGAAGATCGTCGGCAGATGGCCGAAGCGCAGCGAACCCATCATCAGGCCCGGGACGATCTTGTCGCAGATGCCGAGCATCAGCGCGCCGTCGAACATGTTGTGCGACAGCGCCACCGCCGTGGACATGGCGATCACTTCGCGGCTCGGCAGGCTCAGCTCCATGCCTGGCTCGCCTTGGGTCACGCCATCGCACATTGCCGGTGTACCACCGGCGAACTGGCCGACCGAGCCAATTTCGCGCAGGGCGTTCTTGATCTGCTGGGGAAAGACTTCGTACGGCTGGTGCGCCGAGAGCATGTCGTTATACGAAGAAACAATGGCGATGTTCGCCGAGTTCATCATCCGCAAGCTGTGCTTGTCTTCGCTGCCGCACCCGGCCACGCCATGGGCGAAGTTGGCGCATTGCAGCTTGCCGCGCATCGGCCCGTCGGTGGCGGCGCCGCGAATCAGTGCAAGGTAAGCCTGACGCGTGGCGCGGCTGCGGGCGATAAGCCGTTCGGTGACCTCAAGAACGCGGGGATGCATGTGTAGAACTCCAGGCTAACGGATGTGGCGACCTGATTGTCTATGCTGATCAAACGCCGTTGTTGTTGGAATGACAGACGGCTTTTTTGACCATTCGGACCAGTTGATTCAGGTCACTCGTTGTAGATAAAACAAAATATTGCCACTAAAAAGGCTTGTTTTCTATTTTTATGCGAATAATCTTGTAATTCCAACAACAAAACGACGGCGGCGCTGTTCAATGACTCTTCGAATCGCAATCAATGGTTTTGGCCGCATCGGCCGTAATGTCCTGCGCGCACTGTATACCCAAGGCTATCGACAGGATTTGCAGATCGTCGCCATCAACGATCTGGGCGACAGCGCAATCAACGCCCATCTGCTCAAATACGACACCGTTCACGGCACATTCGACGCCGAAGTGGCCCATGACAATGAGAGCCTGACGGTCAACGGCGACCGCATTGCGGTCAGCGCGATTCGCAACCCGGCCGAGCTGCCATGGGCGGCGGAAAAAATCGACGTGGTGTTTGAATGCACCGGTCTGTTCACCGACCGTGCCAAAGCCGCCGCGCATCTTACTGCCGGCGCGCGCAAAGTCATCATCTCGGCCCCGGCCAAAGGCGCCGACGCCACGGTGGTTTACGGCGTGAACCACGACATTCTGCGCCAGTCGCACCAGATCATCTCCAACGCTTCGTGCACCACCAACTGCCTGGCGCCGGTGGCGCAAGTGCTGCACCGCGAACTGGGGATTGAAAGCGGTCTGATGACCACGATTCATGCCTACACCAACGACCAGAACCTCACCGACGTCTACCACACCGACCCGTACCGCGCGCGCTCGGCCACGCAGAACATGATCCCGAGCAAGACCGGCGCCGCTGAAGCGGTAGGCCTGGTGCTGCCGGAACTGGCGGGCAAACTGACCGGCATGGCCGTGCGGGTGCCGGTGATCAATGTGTCGCTGGTGGATCTGACTGTGCAGTTGAAGAAGGAAGCCACGGCCGACGAGGTCAACGCACTGATGAAAGCCGCCAGCCAGCATTCGAAAATTTTGGGTTACAACACGTTGCCGCTGGTTTCCAGCGACTTCAACCACAACCCGCTGTCGTCGATCTTCGACGCCAACCACACCAAAGCCAGCGGCAAACTGCTGAAAGTGCTGGCGTGGTACGACAACGAATGGGGCTTCTCGAATCGCATGCTGGATAACTGCCTGGCGCTCTGCAACGCGGAGTAATTCCCTCCTCCCATGTGGGAGCGGGCTTGCTCGCGAAGGCGTCGTGTCAGGCAATTGATATATCGACTGACCCACCGCATTCGCGAGCAAGCCCGCTCACACAGGTTTTTGATTTCAATCTGAAATCAACACTTGACCACTCGACTAGATGATAAGCATTATCATTCGCTCGAAATGGATCAGGTTCCCCCGTGAGTCAATCGCGCTTCAATCACGTCTTCCTCTCTCAGCGCACGTCCCTGCTGCGCACGATCGAGCGGATGGTCAACAACCACAGCACCGCCGAAGACCTGCTGCAGGAGACCTACCTGCGCGTCACGCGGGCGCTGAGCGAGCGCGCCATCGATCACCTTGAACCCTTCGTGTTCCAGACCGCGCGCAATCTGGCGCTGGATTACCTGCGTGCGCGCAAGATCCATTCGCGGACCATGGTTGATGACGTGCCGCAGGAGGTAGTGCACAGCGTCGCCGCCCCCGCCAGCAGCGCCGAAGACGCCGCCCACGCCGAACAATTGCTGGAGCGCCTGAACGTGAGCCTCAGTCAACTCAGCCCGCGTCAGCAGCAGATTTTCATCCTCAGCCGCCTGCACGGGCACAGCTATCAGGAAATCGCCGACGAGCTGAACGTGTCCCTCAGCACCGTGCAGAAGGAGCTGAAGCTGATCATGACCATTTGTATTGGCGTCGCCGAACGTCTGAATGGCGACTGAAGTCGTAGGGCTTTTCTGTAAGTGTCAGGATCGCCTGCACTGATCATTGGGCTTTGCTACCCTTGGCCGACTTTTACGCTTCACTTAAAAAACAGCCGTGCACAGACACTGCCGAGGAAACACCGTGACGGACACCCACCGCTCGCCTTCGCCCGCAACGGCGCAGGACGCCGCCAGTGCAATGGACCAGGCTCTAGACTGGCTCATCGTGCTCGGCAGTGCGGACGAAGAGCAGACCCGGCAATTTCACGCATGGCTGGCGGCCGATCCGTTGAATGCCGAGGCGTTCGCCAAGGCGCAGGCGATCTGGGACGGGCCGCAAGTTGCCCAGTGCGCGCAAAACCTCGCGGCCAGACCGGCCAAAGTCACCGTCCTCCAGCGGTTGCGTCCGCACTGGAAACCGTTGGCCACCGCTGCGGTGCTGATTCTGGGCCTGTTCAGTTTCAGCAATCTGCCGATGCGCCTGCAGGCCGATCACCTGACCGTGGTCGGCGAGCGCCAGCGCCTGCAACTGGAGGATGGCTCCAAGGTGCTGCTCAACACCAACTCGGCATTCTCCAGCACCATCAATGAGCGCCAACGCGTGGCGCGCCTGTATCAGGGCGAAGCGTTTTTCGAAGTGGCCGCCAACCGTGGCCAGCCGCTGCAAATCGATGCCGGCCCGGTGCAGGCCAGCGTGCGCGACACCGCGTTCGCCGTGCGCTATCTGGACGGCGTCGCGCAGGTCAATGTGCAGCGCGGCGATGTCGATCTGCGCGCCACGCACAACGACGCGCGGGTGCGTTTGAGCGCCGGCGAAAGCATTCGCATCGGCCCCAACGGTTTCGATCGTCCGGCCAAACTGGATACTGCCACCGACTTGGCCTGGGTTCAGGGCCGGTTGATCTTCGAGAACTGTCCGCTCGACAAGGTGCTGGCCGAACTGCGCCGCTACTACCCAGGCTGGATCATCAATACCAACGAGCAGTTGGCCGACGTCAACGTCACCGGTAACTACCGCCTCGACCAACCGCTGGACGTGGTTCGCTCCCTCGCCCACATCACCTCGGCGCGCCTGCAGGAATTCCCCGCGCTGGTGATCCTGAACTAAATGAGAATTATTTTTACTCGATAGCCAAACCCCGTTCGTCTCGTTATAGCCAATGCAATTGATTCGCATCTTCGGAGGCGGATCAGCACCTATAAAGATTCGTGCGACACGGAGCGCTATCGATGTCCTCTCGCCTTACCCGCCAGACTGCTTCCCCTTCCCGCGTATTGTCGCTGCTGACGGCCGCCATCCTCATGGCCGGCACTGCACCGCTGATGGCTGCCACCGAACAACCGGCGCGCAACATGGGTGATTATTCGTTCTCGATCGGCCAGCAACCGCTGGTCTCGGCGCTCAATGCCTTCACCAACGTCACCGGCTGGCAGGTCGGTTTACCGGCAGAACTGGGTCAAGGCGTGTCGTCGCCGGGCGTGCGCGGTTCGCTGCCGCCGGAAAAAGCCCTGGAGCGCCTGTTGGTGGGGACCAACCTGAGCTTCCGCAAGCTGAGCAACAACAATGTGGTGCTGGAGAAGCGCAGCTCCAGCGGCGCACTCAATCTGGATCAAGTGACCATCAGCGCCACCCGCCAGGAACAGTCGGTCAATAGCGTGCCGGCCACCGTCACTGTGCAGACCCGCGAGGATCTGGATCGCAACAACGTCAACACCATCAAGGATCTGGTGCGTTACGAGCCGGGCGTATCCGTCGGCGGCGCCGGCCAGCGTGGCGGGATCAGCGGCTACAACATCCGTGGCATCGACGGCGACCGCATCCTGACTCAGGTTGACGGCGTCGAAGTGCCGGACGGTTTCTTCAACGGCCCGTACGCCAAGACCCAGCGCAATTACGTCGACCCGGAAATCGTCAAACGCGTGGAAATCCTCCGTGGCCCGGCCTCGGTGTTGTACGGCAGCAACGCCATCGGCGGCGCCGTCAGCTACTACACCCTCGACCCGGACGACATCATCAAGCCCGGCAAAGACGTCGGTGCTCGCCTCAAAACCGGTTACAGCTCCGCCGATGAGAGCTGGCTGAAATCCGCCACCGTCGCCGGGCGTGCCGAGCAGTTCGACGGCTTGCTGCACTTCAGCCAGCGCGACGGTCACGAAACCGATTCCTACGGCAGCAACAACGGCACTGGCCTGGCGCGCACCGCTGCCAACCCGGAAGACGTCAAGGCCACCAACGTCCTGGCGAAGATCGGCTGGAACTACAACGACGATTCGCGTCTGGGCCTGACCTACGAGAAGTACAAGGACGATCGCGACACCGATCAGAAAAGTGCCTACGGCGGCCCGTACTTCAACGGCGCCCCGACCATCCCCAACAGCATGCTGCCCGGCGGCATGTACCAGTGGCGCACCGGCAACGACACCATCACCCGCGAGCGCTTTGGCCTCGAGCACAGCTTCGCCCTCGACAGCCTGCTGGCCGATAACGTGAAGTGGAGCCTCAACCACCAGATCGCCAAGACCGACCAGAGCACCGAAGAGTTCTACTACCCGATGACCCGTAAAGTGCTGCGCACCCGCGACACGGTCTACGAGGAAAAACAGTGGGTATTCGATGCGCAACTGGACAAGGCCTTCGCCATCGGTGACACCGATCACGTGCTGACCTACGGCACCACGATCAAGCAGCAGAAAGTCACCGGCTCGCGCAGCGGCGACGGCAAGTGCCTGGCAGTCGGCCGTGGTTGCACCGCCATCGGCGCCACCAGCGCGGCGGATGTGCTGAAAAAATCCAGCGACTTCCCGGATCCGACCATCAACACCTACAGCCTGTTCGCCCAGGATCAGATCAGCTGGAACAAGTGGACATTCCTGCCGGGCTTGCGCTACGACCACACCCAGCTCAAGCCGCACATCACTCAGGAATTCCTCAACACCGTGGCCGCCGATGGCAACGGCACGGTCAGCGACGCGAACAAGAGCTGGCACAAAGTCTCGCCCAAGTTCGGCCTGACCTATGCCCTGACCGATAACTACACCTGGTACGGCCAATACGCCGAAGGTTTCCGCACGCCGACCGCGAAAGCGCTTTACGGGCGTTTCGAAAACAGCACCACAGGCTACAACGTGGCGCCGAACCCGAACCTGGAACCGGAGAAAAGCAAAAGCTATGAAACCGGTCTGCGCGGCAACTTCGAGCAAGGCTCGTTCGACGTGGCGGTGTTCTATAACAAGTACCGCGATTTCATCAACGAAGACGCGGTCACTCCCGGCTACGACGAGCTGACCTTCCAGTCGAGCAACATCAAGCACGCGACCATCAAGGGCGCCGAAGTCAAAGGTCGTCTGAACCTCGATGCGTTCGGCGCGCCGCAGGGCCTCTATACCCAAGGCTCGATCGCCTATGCCTACGGTCGCAACAACGACAACGGCGAGCCGCTCAACAGCGTCAATCCGCTGACTGGCGTATTCGGTCTGGGTTACGACCAGGACAACTACGGCGGTCTGCTGAGCTGGACCGTGGTGAAGAAAAAGGACCGCGTCGACGACAGCAACTTCAAGTCGCCGGATGGCGTCAGCAGCCAGTTCAAGACCCCGGGCTTCGGCATTCTCGATCTGGCCGGCTATTACAAAGTCACCGACGACGTCACCGTCAGCGGCGGCATTTACAACCTGACCGACAAGAAGTACTGGCTGTGGGATGACGTACGCGGTTACGACAGCGTCGGCGAAGCCTCGGTGACACAACCGGCCAACCTCGATCGTCTGACCCAGCCGGGCCGCAACTTCGCGATCAATCTGGTCTGGGACATCTGATCCGCACGGCCCTGCGGCGCGCATTGATCAGCGCGTCGCGGGGCTTTTTTTACGGTTTGGCACCTGCCCGTTCGTCTCGTTATCAAGCGCCTCTTTTATCAAGGACATCCCATGACCACTTCGGAAAAAGCCCTGCGTTCACAACGCCTGAACCAGATCACCCACGAGCCGCACAGCAAGCTCGACGCCCTGGTCAAGGCCCACGCGCCGTTCGAAACCCGCGCCAACTTCGCGCGTTTCGTGGTCGCGCAGTACCTGTTCCAGTCGGAACTGGTCGACCTCTATAACAACGCTGAACTGACTGCTATCGTCCCGGATCTGCCGGCCCGTTGCCGCGCCGAAGCCGCGAAGGCAGATTTGGCGGATCTGGAAACTGAAGTGCCGGCGCCTGTGGCTGGCGCGGTGAAAAACCCAAGCAAGGCCCGAGCACTGGGCTGGATCTTCGTCTCCGAAGGTTCGAAGCTCGGCGCTGCGTTCCTGATCAAACGTGCCGTGGCGCTGGAGCTGAGCGAAACTTTCGGCGCCCGCCACCTGGGTGAACCGGAAGGCGGACGTGCCGAAGGCTGGAAAAGCTTCGTGCGCACTCTCGATTCCCTGCAGTTCACGGCCGAAGAGGAAGCCGAGGTCGAGCAAGGCGCGATCGACGCGTTCAACCGCTTCACCGTGCTGCTGGAACAGGCTTACGCGACCGAAGCAGAACCGGCCTGACACACAGCAAATTCCCCTTGTAGGAGTGAGCCTGCTCGCGATGGCGGTGTATCAGTCGACATTAATGTTGAATGACCGGATGCCATCGCGAGCAGGCTCACTCCTACAGGGGAACGGTGTAAGCCTGTAAGATTCCCGTCCCGCTTCAGAAGCAACCGCTGAGCCCATGCCGCAACCCGCCACCTCAAAACTCGCCCGTGTGCTGTTCGGCCTGCTGGCCTACGTCAGCCTCGGCATTGGCCTGATCGCCATCGTCGTGCCCGGCCTGCCGACCACCGAGTTCATCCTGCTCGCCGCCTGGGCCGCGACTCGCAGCTCGCCACGCCTGAGCGCCTGGCTGGAAAACCATCGGCTGTTCGGGCCGATCCTGAGCAACTGGCGCAACGGCAAGATCATCGCGCGCAAGGCCAAGGTCAGCGCCACGATCAGCATGCTGCTGTGCGCGACGTTGATGCTGGTAATGCTCGATCACGGCTGGCCGGTGTATCTGGCGATTGCCGGGATGAGTCTGGGCAATCTGTGGATCTGGTCGAGACCGGAAGCCATCCCTCTCTGAATTAGCACGCTCCCCTTGTGGCGAGGGAGCTTGCTCCCGCTGGAGTGCGAAGCGCTCCCCTGCATTACTTCTGATTCACCGTGTTTACCGGTTTTGCGACGGCTTCGCCGCCGAGCGGGAGCAAGCTCCCTCACCACAACAGCCTCATCACCACAAAAGCATTCGGTCGTTCACCAGGCTGAAACTTCCCTGTAATTAAGCGCCTTTTCAGCACAATCCCCTGCGCAAACGTTTAGCGCTGACCGTTCGTCGGCAAGCGCCTCATGCAGCTTCGCCGCACGCCGATGAGCAATGCATGGCGCTGAATGGATTTGGCAAACCGGGTAGTTCATCCCGTGGCCACCTGCTCATTCATTCACGAGATCGCCCCATGTTCGACTCTCTCTCCATTCGCCTGAAAATCGTCCTGCTCTCCGGCCTGTGCCTGCTGGGTGTGGTTGCGCTGATCGTCGGCATGAACATTTACCAGACCAACCAGAACGACGAACTGGTCAGCAACTCCAGCAACCAGTTGCTCACCGCCAGTGTGCAGAACCTGTTGCAGGCCAAGGCGGCCGAGCAAGCGGTGCGGGTGCAGAAGACCTTTGGCGAAAGCCTGACGGTGATCACCGCGCTGGCCGATCAGATCAAGGACATGCGCGTGCTGGCCGCCAAGCGTTCGCTGGACGCCGGGGCCCTGCGTGAAGAGTTGAACCTGAGCCTGAAAACCGCATTCCAGCGCAACGACAAGGTGCTCGGCATCTGGCTCGCCTTCGAACCCAACGGCCTCGACGGCAAGGACAGCGAGTTCGTCAACGACGCCACGCGCCAGTCCAACGAAGCCGGGCGTTTTGCGAGCTACTGGAGCCGCGCTGCCGGCTCGGCGCTGAACACGATCATGGTCGAAGAAGACATGACCAAGACCACCCTCAGCGTCAGCGGCACGCCGTACAACAGCTGGTACACCTGCCCTCGCGACAACAAGCGTACTTGCCTGCTCGATCCGTATGCCGACACCGTGGGCGGCAAGGAAATGTTGATGACCACCATTTCCGTGCCGTTGATCGTCGACGGCAAGGCGATCGGTGTGGTCGGTGTCGACATCGCCCTCGATGCCCTGCAAGCAGCGGCGGTGGATTCCCAGCGCAACCTGTTCAACAACGCCGGGCACATGCTGATCGTCTCGGGCAGCGGCGTATTGGCTGCCGACAGCTCGGACGCCGCCAAGGTCGGCAAAAAGATCAGCGACACCCTCGGCGCCGACGGCAAGGACGTGCTGCAACTGGTCAGCAGCGGCACGCCGAAGATTCTTGAACAGGGCGAGTTGATTCGTGCGGTGTACCCGGTGGATCCGATTGGCAACTCGCGGGCCTGGGGTGTGGTCATCGACCTGCCGAAACAGGTGTTGCTGGCCGACTCGGTGAAGCTGCAAGCAGTGCTCGACGACGCGCAGGAAACCGGTGTACTCACCGCATTGGCGGTGGCTGTCGTCGCCGGGCTGATTGGCTTGTTGCTGATCTGGCTGACGGCTTCCGGCGTCACACGCCCGATCAACAGCGTCGCCGAGATGCTGAAGAACATCGCCAGCGGTGAAGGCGATCTGACCCAGCGCCTGAACTACAGCAAGAAGGATGAACTGGGCGAACTGGTGAACTGGTTCAACCGCTTCCTCGACAAGCTGCAACCGACCATCGCCCAGATCAAACAGAGCATCACTGAAGCGCGTGGCACCGCCGATCAGTCATCGGAAATCGCCCGCCAGACCAGCGAAGGCATGCAGGTGCAGTTCCGCGAAATCGATCAGGTCGCCACCGCCTCCAATGAAATGAGCGCCACCGCCCACGACGTCGCCAACAGCGCGTCGAACGCGGCCAACGCCGCCAAGGGCGCCGATCAGTCGGCCAGGGACGGCCTGTCGATCATCGAGCGCAGCACCCGCGACATCAATCAACTTGCCGATGAAGTCAGCAAAGCGGTGACCGAAGTCGAAGCGCTGGCGGTCAACAGCGAGCAGATCGGTTCGGTGCTGGAAGTCATCCGCAGCATCGCCGAACAGACCAACCTGCTGGCGCTCAACGCCGCCATCGAAGCGGCCCGCGCCGGAGAAAGCGGCCGTGGTTTTGCGGTGGTGGCCGACGAGGTGCGCAACCTCGCCAAGCGCACTCAGGATTCGGTGGAAGAAATCCGCATCGTTATTGAGCGCATCCAGACCGGCACCCGTGGCGTGGTCGCGACCATGCATTCGAGCCAGACCCAGGCGCACAACAACGCCGGGCAGATCCGTCAGGCGGTGGATGCGCTGGGCAAGATCAGCGATGCGGTGACCGTGATCAGCGACATGAACCTGCAGATCGCCAGCGCCGCCGAACAGCAGAGCGCCGTGGCCGAAGAGGTCAACCGCAACGTCTCGGCGATTCGCACCGTGACTGAAACCCTGACTGAACAGGCGACCGAGTCGGCGGCGATCAGCAGCCAGCTCAATGCCTTGGCGAGCCAGCAGATGAAGCTGATGGATCAGTTCCGCGTTTAACGCCATAGCGCGTATCCCCTGTAGGAGTGAGCCTGCTCGCGATAGCGGTGAGTCAGTTAACAGATGCATAACTGATACGACGCAATCGCGAGCAGGCTCACTCCTACAATTGGGTTTCATCTGATCCACACGCGTTTTGCACTATCATCGCCCTCTCTCCCGGAGGGCCTTCGATGACTGATTTACTCACGTCCATTCAAGCCGCGCTCGGCTTGCCCCACACGCCGATTCCGTTCACCGCCAGCGGCGCCCTGCCCTCGGCGTTCGCCGTCACCGATCTGGCCTGCGCCAGCATCGGCGCAGCCGGTCAGGCCGTCAGCGAACTGCTCCGGCAACAGACCGGGCACTTGCCCGCGGTGGAAGTCGATCGACGTCTGGCCTCGTTCTGGTTCGCCACCTCGTTACGACCGATAGGCTGGGAAGTCCCGCCGCTGTGGGATCCGATTGCCGGCGACTATGCAACCAAGGACGGCTGGATCCGCCTGCACACCAACGCCCCGCATCACCGCGCTGCAGCTGAAAGCGTGCTCGGTGCCTGTGCCGACCGCGCCGCGATGGCGGCGAAAGTCGCGCAATGGAACAGTGCCGATCTCGAACAAGCGGTGGTCGAGGCCAAAGGCTGCGCCGCACAAATGCGCAGTTGGGCGCAGTGGCAACAGCATCCGCAGGGCCAGGCGGTGAACGCCGAACCGCTGGTGCATTTCATCGATTCGCAGGATGAAAAGGCCAACGCGTGGCAAGGCTCGGTGGCGCAACCGCTGGCCGGGATCAAAGTGCTCGACCTGACCCGCGTGCTCGCCGGCCCCACCGCCAGCCGTTTTCTCGCCGGCCTCGGCGCCAATGTGCTGCGCATCGACCCGCCGAGCTGGAATGAGCCGGGCGTGGTGCCGGAAGTCACCCTGGGCAAACGCTGCGCACGGCTGAATTTGCAGCAGCCGGGCGATCGTGCAGTGTTCGAAAATCTGTTGAAGGACGCCGACATTCTCCTGCACGGCTACCGTGCCGATGCCCTGGAACATCTCGGTTTCGGCACCGAGCGCCGCCGGCAACTCAGACCGGGGCTGATCGACGTCTGCCTCAATGCTTATGGCTGGAGCGGCCCGTGGCGCAACCGGCGCGGCTTCGACAGCCTGGTACAGATGAGCAGCGGCATCGCCGAGGCCGGACAGCGCTGGAAACAGGCTGACAAACCGACGCCGCTGCCGGTGCAGGCGCTAGACCATGCAACCGGGTATCTGATGGCGGCGAGTGCGATCACATTGCTCACTGAACGTTTGCGCAGCGGTCGCGGCGGTTCTGCACGCTTGTCACTGGCGCGCACCGCCAAGCTGTTGATCGAACACGGACCGGGAACGAGCGAAGCGTTGCGCGTCGAGGATAAACAGGATCAAGACTCGCGGTTGGAGCAGACCCCATGGGGGCCGGCGCATCGCTTGCTGGCGCCGGTGAAGATCAGCGGGACGCCGCTGCAGTGGGCGTTGCCGGCTACTGAATTGGGTTCACACAGCCCGCATTGGTGATGACCATTCGGCCCCCTTCGCGAGCAAGCCCGCTCCCACATTTGAAATGCGTTCCCCCTGTGGGAGCGGGCTTGCTCGCGAAGAGGCCCGCACTGACACCACCGATGCACAATCAATCCACCTACAGCGACAACACCCCACTGTACAAACCATACGCCGCCAGCCCCGCGCCGATCAGCACACAGGCAAAAATACCTTTCTCGACAGGGGTGAACAGCGGCTCGCCCTGCTCATGCTTGGCCTTGGCGAACAGGACCACCCCCGGCGCATACAGCAGCGCCGACAGCAGCAGGTATTTCACCCCGCCGGCATACAACAACCACACCGCATAACACAGAGCAATCCCGCCAATCAGCAGATCCTTGGTACGTTCGGCCGAGGCATGTTCGTAGGTTTCGCCACGTCCGCTGAGCAACACCGCGTACGCCGCCGACCACAAATACGGCACCAGAATCATCGACGACGCCAGATAAATCAGACTGGTGTACGTGCCCGCCGAGAACAGGGTGATCAGCAGGAAAATCTGAATCATCACGTTGGTCAGCCACAGCGCATTGACCGGCACATGGTTGGCGTTTTCCTTTTTCAGGAACGCCGGCATGGTTTTGTCCCGGGCCGTGGCGAAGAGGATTTCCGCGCAGAGCAGCGCCCACGACAACAACGCGCCGAGCAAGGAAACCGCCAGACCGAGGCTGATCAACAATGCGCCCCACGGCCCGACGATGTGTTCCAGCACCGCCGCCAGCGACGGATTCTGCAGGGTCGCCAGTTCGGGCTGGCTCATGATCCCCAGCGACAGCACGTTGACCAGCACCAACAGCGCCAGCACGCCGAGGAAACCGATCACCGTGGCGCGGCCGACGTCGCTGCGTTTCTCCGCCCGCGCCGAATACACGCTGGCGCCCTCGATGCCGATGAACACGAACACCGTCACCAGCATCATGTTGCGCACCTGATCCATCACCCCGCCGAAGCTCGGGTTGCTGCGGCCCCAGATGTCGCGGGTGAAGATATCGGCCTTGAACGCCACTGCCGCAATGACGATGAACATGATCAGCGGCACGATCTTGGCGACCGTGGTCACCTGATTGATGAACGCCGCCTCCTTGATCCCGCGCATCACCAGAAAATGCACGGCCCACAGCAGCACCGATGCGCAGCCGATGGCGATCGGCGTGTTGCCCTGACCGAATACCGGGAAGAAGTACCCGAGCGTACTGAACAGCAGGACGAAATAACCGACGTTGCCCAGCCACGCGCTGATCCAGTAACCCCAGGCCGAGGAAAACCCCATGTAGTCGCCAAACCCGGCCTTGGCGTAGGCGTAGACGCCCGAGTCCAGCTCGGGCTTGCGGTTGGCCAGGGTCTGGAACACGAACGCCAGGGTCAACATGCCGATGGCGGTGATCCCCCAGCCGATCAGGATCGCCCCGGCATCGGCGCGGGCGGCCATGTTCTGTGGCAGCGAGAAAATCCCCCCGCCAATCATCGACCCCACCACCAGGGCGATCAACGCACCCAGTCGCAGCTTTTGCGTCGGTTGCGACATTCCAGTCTCCCTTTTCCTGACAACGATTCTCGAAACCTGTTTATACCTGTGGCGAGGGGATTTATCCCCGATGGGTGGATAGCCGCCCCAAAACCTGAGAACTCGTTCTGCCTGATACACCGCGCTGAATGGATCTGGGGCGGCTACGCCACCCATCGGGGATAAATCCCCTCGCCACAAGATGTGTCTATTTCTGGGTATTAACTAAACGGATAAAGCGTAAGTACGTTTTTTGAATAACGCCAACACCCCTCTTATATATAGCCAACAACGCTAACGCATAGCACGACTAATCGCTTTTGTGCGCGAATCCTGATTATTCGATTCTGTACTGAAAACAGATGTGAAAAATTTGCCAAAAGCTGAAAACCAACTAGCGTGATAATTCCAAAGTAATAGGAGAAATTCCCAACCACATCTGCCAAAAGCCTCTGGAATGGGCCTTTTCGGGCAGCAGCTTTATGCCATCAGCTCTTTCATAAGTCATTCATTAACAATGGAATGTGCCTATGAACTGATCTAAGTCAGTTGTTTGAACAGTCAACAGAACTACGCTGTGTACTCTTCTCTCCTGCAATGGAGTCATGCAATGTCTGAAGCTCCCGGAAAACTACGATTAGGTGCACTGGTTGCCCTGGTAGTCGGCTCAATGATCGGTGGCGGGATATTCTCTTTGCCACAAAACATGGCCGCCAGCGCCGACGTCGGCGCGGTATTGATTGGTTGGGCCATCACCGCTGTCGGCATGCTCACCCTCGCTTTTGTCTTCCAAACCCTCGCCAATCGCAAGCCTGACCTGGACGGCGGTGTCTACGCCTATGCCAAGGCCGGATTCGGCGATTACATGGGTTTCTCGTCCGCCTGGGGTTACTGGATCAGTGCCTGGCTGGGCAACGTTGGCTACTTTGTTCTGTTGTTCAGCACCCTCGGGTATTTCTTTCCGATTTTCGGCGAAGGCAACACGGTGGCCGCCGTCATCGGCGCTTCGGTGCTGCTGTGGGCCGTGCACTTTCTGGTACTGCGCGGGATCAAGGAAGCGGCGTTCATCAACCTGGTGACCACCGTCGCCAAAGTCGTGCCGCTGCTGCTGTTCGTCCTGATCGCGATCTTCGCTTTCAAACTGGACATCTTCACCGCCGACATCTGGGGTGTGAAAAACCCGGATCTGGGCAGCGTAATGAACCAGGTGCGCAACATGATGCTGGTCACCGTGTGGGTGTTCATCGGCATCGAGGGCGCGAGCATCTTCTCGGCGCGGGCGGAAAAACGCTCGGACGTCGGCAAGGCCACCGTCATCGGTTTCATCACCGTGCTGCTGTTCCTGGTGCTGGTCAACGTGCTGTCGCTGGGCATCATGACTCAGCCGGAACTGGCCAAACTGCAGAACCCGTCGATGGCCGCCGTGCTCGAACACGTGGTCGGTCACTGGGGCGCGGTACTGATCAGCGTCGGTCTGATCATCTCGCTACTGGGCGCGCTGCTGTCGTGGGTGCTGCTGTGTGCGGAGATCATGTTCGCCGCCGCCAAAGACCACACCATGCCGGAGTTCCTGCGCAAGGAAAACGCCAACCACGTACCGGTCAACGCCCTGTGGCTGACCAACGCGATGGTGCAGATTTTCCTGATCATCACCCTGTTTTCGGCGAGTACTTACTTGTCGCTGATCTACCTTGCCACCTCGATGATTCTGGTGCCGTACCTGTGGTCGGCGGCCTATGCCCTGCTGCTGGCGGTGCGCGGCGAAAGCTACGAAGGCTTCGCGGCCGAACGACGCAAGGATCTGATTATCGGCGGCATCGCGCTGATCTACGCGGTGTGGCTGCTATATGCCGGCGGGGTCAAGTATCTGCTGCTCTCGGCCCTGCTCTACGCACCCGGCGCGATCCTGTTCGCCAAGGCCAAGCTGGAACTCAAACAACCGATTTTCACTAACGTCGAGAAGCTGATTTTCGCCGCAGTCGTCGTGGGTGCCCTGGTGGCAGCCTACGGCCTCTACGACGGCTTCCTGACCTTGTAACCCTTGATTTGTAATCTGGAGGATCACTGCAATGACCACGGAAAAAGTTAAGTACGGCGTCCATTCCGAAGCCGGCAAACTGCGCAAAGTCATGGTTTGCTCCCCAGGTCTGGCCCACCAGCGGCTGACCCCGAACAACTGCGATGAACTGCTGTTCGACGATGTACTGTGGGTCGCCCAGGCCAAGCGCGACCACTTCGACTTCGTGACCAAAATGCGTGAACGCGGGATCGACGTGCTGGAAATGCACAACCTGCTGACCGACATCGTCGCCATCCCGGAAGCGCTGGACTGGATCCTCGATCGCAAGGTCACCGCCGACTCGGTGGGCCTGGGCCTGATCAGCGAAGTCAAATCCTGGCTGAAAAGCCTTGAGCCACGGCACATCGCCGAATACCTGATTGGCGGCGTATCCGCCGACGATCTGCCGGACAGCTTCGGTGGCAAGACCATCCAGATGTTCCGCGACTTCCTCGGCCACTCCAGCTTCATCCTGCCGCCGCTGCCGAACACCCAGTTCACCCGCGACACCACCTGCTGGATCTATGGCGGCGTGACACTGAACCCGATGTACTGGCCGGCGCGACGTCAGGAAACCCTGCTGACCACTGCCATCTACAAATTCCACCCGCAGTTCACCAACGCCGATTTCGAAATCTGGTACGGCGACCCGGACAAGGATCACGGCAGCTCGACCCTCGAAGGCGGCGACGTGATGCCGATCGGCAACGGCGTGGTGTTGATCGGCATGGGCGAACGCTCATCCCGTCAGGCCATCGGCCAACTCGCGCTGAACCTGTTCAAGAACAAAGCCGTGGAAAAAGTCATCGTCGCCGGCCTGCCGAAGTCCCGCGCCGCGATGCACCTGGACACCGTGTTCAGTTTCTGCGATCGCGACCTGGTGACGATCTTCCCGGAAGTGGTCAACCAGATCGTCGCTTTCACCCTGCGCCCTGACGAAAGCAAACAGGGCGGCATTGACATCCGCCGCGAAGAAGGCAGCTTCCTCGACACCGTCGCCGCTGCGCTAAACCTGCCGAAACTGCGCGTGGTGGAAACCGGCGGCAACAGCTTCGCTGCCGAGCGCGAGCAATGGGACGACGGCAACAACGTGGTGGCCGTGGAACCGGGCGTGGTCATCGGCTACGACCGCAACACCTACACCAACACCCTGCTGCGCAAGGCAGGCGTCGAGGTGATCACCATCAGCGCCGGCGAACTCGGTCGTGGTCGCGGCGGCGGCCACTGCATGACCTGCCCGATCATCCGCGACCCAATCGATTACTAAACGACCATCTCCCCGGCCGCACTCACCCTGTAGCGGCCGGGCCGATTACCGAATCCAAGGAGAATCATCATGGCGTTCAACATCCACAACCGTAACCTGCTCAGCCTGGAACACCACACCCCACGTGAGCTGCGTTACCTGCTCGACCTGTCCCGCGATCTGAAACGCGCCAAGTACACCGGCACCGAGCAGCAACACCTGAAGGGCAACAACATCGCCCTGATCTTCGAAAAAACTTCGACCCGTACCCGCTGCGCGTTCGAAGTGGCGGCCTACGACCAAGGCGCCAACGTCACCTACATTGACCCGAACTCGTCGCAGATCGGCCACAAGGAAAGCATGAAAGACACGGCCCGCGTGCTGGGTCGCATGTACGACGCCATCGAGTACCGTGGCTTCAAACAGGAAATCGTCGAAGAGCTGGCGAAGTTCGCCGGGGTGCCGGTGTTCAACGGTCTGACTGATGAGTATCACCCGACGCAAATGATCGCCGACGTGCTGACCATGCGTGAACACGCCGACAAGCCGATCCACGAAATCAGCTACGCCTACCTCGGCGATGCGCGCAACAACATGGGCAACTCGCTGCTGCTGGTCGGCGCCAAGCTCGGCATGGACGTGCGCATCTGCGCGCCGAAAGCCCTGTGGCCGCATGACGATCTGGTTGATCGCTGCAAGAAATACGCGGAAGAATCCGGCGCCCGCATCACCCTGACCGAAGACCCGAAAGCCGCGGTCAAAGGCGTCGACTTCATCCACACCGACGTCTGGGTGTCGATGGGCGAGCCGGTGGAAGCGTGGGCCGAACGTATCCAGCAACTGCTGCCGTATCAAGTCAACGCCGAGCTGATGAAAGCCACCGGCAACCCACGCACCAAGTTCATGCACTGCCTGCCGGCGTTCCACAACAGCGATACCAAGGTCGGCAAACAGATCGCCGAACAGTATCCGCATCTGGCCAACGGCATCGAAGTGACCGACGACGTGTTCGAGTCGCCCGCCTGCATCGCCTTCGAGCAAGCGGAAAACCGCATGCACACGATCAAGGCGATCCTGGTTTCGACCCTGGCTGATCTGTAACTGAAATAGCTCCCACTGAAGGAACCGAATCCCAATGTGGGAGCGGGCTTGCTCGCGAAAGCGGTGTGTCATTCAACAGAGATGTCGACTGATCCGCCGCCTTCGGGAGCAAGCCCCCTCCCACCAAGGCCCCCGGTTCCGGCAGTGCGACCGAGTCGTTTGCCATTCCTATGTTTTAGAAGGACATGCATCATGCGTATCGTCGTAGCTCTGGGCGGTAACGCCCTGCTCCGTCGTGGCGAGCCGATGACCGCTGACAACCAGCGCGCCAACATCCGCATCGCCACCGAGCAAATCGCCAAGATCCATCCCGGCAATCAACTGGTCATCGCCCACGGCAATGGCCCGCAAGTCGGCCTGCTGTCGCTGCAAGCGGCGGCCTACACCTCCGTCACCCCTTATCCGCTGGACGTGCTCGGTGCCGAAACCGAAGGCATGATCGGCTACATCATCGAACAGGAACTGGGCAACCTGCTGGACTTCGAGGTGCCGTTCGCCACCCTGCTGACCCAGGTCGAAGTCGACGCCAAGGACCCGGCCTTCCAGAACCCGACCAAACCGATCGGCCCGGTCTACGAGAAAGCCGAAGCGGAAAAACTCGCCGCCGAAAAAGGCTGGGCGATTGCCCCGGACGGCGACAAATTCCGCCGTGTAGTCGCCAGCCCACGACCAAAACGCATCTTCGAAATCCGCCCGATCAAGTGGTTGCTGGACAAGGGCAGCATCGTGATTTGCGCTGGCGGCGGCGGGATTCCGACCATGTACGACGAGCACCGTAACCTCAAGGGCATCGAGGCGGTGATCGACAAGGATCTGTGCTCGTCGCTGCTCGCTGAACAACTGGAGGCGGATTTGCTGGTGATCGCCACCGACGTCAATGCGGCGTTCATCGACTACGGCAAACCGACGCAGAAAGCCATTGCCGAGGCGCACCCGGATGAGCTGGAACGTCTGGGTTTTGCCGCCGGCTCCATGGGACCGAAGGTGCAGGCAGCCTGCGAATTCGCGCGCCATACTGGCAAGGTCGCGGTGATCGGCTCGCTGGCGGACATCGAAGCGATCGTGCAGGGCACTGCCGGTACACGCGTCAGCACGGCGAAACCGGGCATCAGCTATCGATAACTAGAAACTCAAGGGCAGGCCCAGGGGGCTGCCCTTCTCCCATGCCTTGAAAGGAGAAACCCATGGCCCAGTTTGAACCCGGTCATTTGCACATTGAGCGGCACGCGCTGACTCCGGAGGACGTCAGTTACAACGTGCACCTCGACTATGAAGTGTTCACCGATCCGCAGAAAGGCAAAGGCATACAGTTCACGATGCACGGCAACCTTCAGGGCAAGGACATGAAAGAGACCTTCTTCCTGCCCAAAGAGGAGGCCTACAACTTTGCCAACAATGTGACGAAAATCGCCGAGAAGTACGGCATTCCCAAGACCCACAGCCAGATCGGCTCGGTTCACAAGCATTACGACATGATGTTTGAAGACATCCGCAAGCAACTTGATATGAAGTCCGGCGACCCGGTAAATCTCGAGCACTTCGAATAACCTGGATTTTGCACATTCCCTGTAGGAGTGAGCCTGCTCGCGATAGCGGTGTATCAGTCAACATCGTTGTTTCTGAAACACCGCTATCGCGAGCAGGCTCACTCCTACAAGGGATCCGTGTTGGCCTGAAATCCTGTGTCCGGTTTCACCATTGCCCCGCCCCAAGGCATACTTGCCCCCCTCCGCATTCCAGAACACTGAACCGCCCCCATGCGTATCCACGTCAGCTTCATCGACCGCGTCGGCATCACCCAGGAAGTCCTGGCTATCCTCGGTGGGCGCAATCTCAATCTGGATGCGGTGGAGATGATCCCTCCCAACGTCTACATCGATGCCCCGACCTTGAGCCCGCAAGTGCTCGAAGAGCTCAAAGATGCATTGTTCCGGGTGCGCGGCGTGGAGGCCGTGGTGGTGGTCGATATCCTCCCCGGCCAGCGGCGGCATCTGCAGCTTGATGCACTGCTCGCGGCGATGACCGATCCGGTACTGGCCCTCGATAGCGCCGGCAAGGTGCTGCTGGCCAACCCGGCACTGATCGCCCTGTACGGCCGCGAACCGGCGGGGGAAAGTGTCTCGGAACTGTTCAACGATCCCGGCCTGCTGGAAACCCTGCTCGAACAAGGCTTCCGCCTGCCGCTGCGGGAAATCACCGTCAATGGCCAGACCCTGCTGCTGGACGCCACGCCGATCACCGACGCCGGTGCGCTGCTGACCCTGTATCAGCCAAACCGTATCGGCGAACAGCTCTCGGCGTTGCACCATGACCATGCCGAAGGTTTCGATGCACTGCTCGGCGAATCCCCCGCAATCCGCACACTGAAGGCCCGCGCACAACGAGTCGCAGCCCTCGACGCACCGCTGCTGATTCAGGGCGAAACCGGCACCGGTAAAGAACTGGTGGCCCGCGCCTGCCATGCGATCAGCGCCCGGCACAGTGCGCCGTTCCTCGCGCTTAACTGCGCGGCGCTGCCGGAAAACCTCGCCGAGAGCGAACTGTTCGGCTACGCCCCCGGCGCCTTCACCGGCGCGGCGCGTGGCGGCAAACCCGGACTGATGGAACTGGCCAACCAGGGCACGGTGTTTCTCGACGAGATCGGCGAGATGTCGCCGTACTTGCAGGCCAAGTTATTGCGCTTTCTGAATGACGGCAGCTTCCGTCGGGTCGGCGGTGATCGCGAGGTGAAAGTCAACGTGCGGATCCTCAGCGCGACCCACCGCGACCTGGAAAAAATGGTCAGCGAAGGCCTGTTCCGCGAAGACCTGTTCTACCGCCTCAACGTGCTCAACGTCGAAGTGCCGCCGCTGCGTGAGCGTGGCCAGGACATTCTGCTGCTGGCGCGCTACTTCATGCAGCAGGCCTGTGCGCAGATCCAGCGCCCGGTGTGTCGCCTGGCACCGGGGACTTATCCAGCGCTGCTCGGCAACCGCTGGCCGGGCAATGTGCGGCAACTGCAGAACGTGATCTTCCGCGCCGCGGCGATCTGCGAAAGCAGCCTGGTCGATATCGGTGATCTCGACATCGCCGGCACCTCGGTGGCGCGGCAGACCGACAGCGACGTCGACAGCCTCGAACAGGCCGTCGAGTCCTTCGAAAAATCGCTGCTGGAAAAACTCTACGTCAGCTACCCCTCGACCCGCCAACTGGCCAGCCGCCTGCAAACCTCGCACACGGCAATCGCCCATCGCCTGCGCAAATACGGCATTCCCAACAAACCGTAAGCCGCACGCGGTCAAAAGTGTGGGAGCGGGCTTGCTCGCGAATGCGGTCTGACATTCAACATTTGCGGCGTCTGACACACTGCTATCGCGAGCAGGCTCACTCCTACAATGATCTGTGACGGATTTGAAATCCGTTCAAAACCGACCTCCATCTGTACTGAAAGCGCTACAGCGGAACGATTTCGCTACACTCTCCTCCGATCACCGCTGTGCAAGGCTTTGATCCGCTTCAGCTTTTCTCCCCGCCCCAAGCTGTAGCGATTTCGCTACAGAGGCCTCATTCCCACCACAACCATAAATACATAACCATCTGATTTGTATAGAAAAATACAATCTGGCCGCGTTCTTGCTAAGTAACCGCTCATAAAATCAGGGCTTTCATGCCCAAGCCTTCCACCGCGTCCACCAGACGAGTCTGGCCCCCCTTAGGAGTTTCCATGAGCGAGTTGCGTTTTACTGAAGATCACGAATGGCTGCGCACCGAAGCTGACGGCAGCGTTACTGTCGGCATCACCGCTTTCGCGCAGAACGCTTTGGGCGACGTGGTGTTCGTGCAACTGCCTGAGCTGCAGGCTTACGAAAAAGGCGCCGAAGCCGCCACCGTGGAATCGGTGAAAGCCGCCAGCGGTGTATACATGCCCCTCGATGGCGATGTACTGGAAGTCAACCCGGCGCTGCAAGACGCACCGGAACTGGTCAACGAAGATCCGCTGGGCGAAGGCTGGTTCTTCCGCTTCCAGCCAAGCGACGCCTCGGCTGTAGCGAAACTGCTGGATCAAGACGCCTACGACCGCCTGATCAAAGCCCAAGCCGAAGCCTGAGGAGTAACGACATGACCCAAGTAAACCTCGGCACTGCCAACGAATTCATCGCCCGTCACATCGGCCCGCGCGCCGCTGACGAGCAAGCCATGCTCAACAGCCTCGGCTTCGACTCGCTCGAAGCGCTGAGCGCCAGCGTCATCCCGGAAAGCATCAAGGGCACCAGCGTGCTCGGCCTGGACGACGGCCTGAGCGAAGCCGATGCCCTGGCGATGATCAAATCGATCGCCGGCAAAAACCAACTGTTCAAGACTTACATCGGCCAGGGCTACTACAACTGCCACACGCCGTCGCCGATTCTGCGCAACCTGCTGGAAAACCCGGCCTGGTACACCGCTTACACCCCGTACCAGCCGGAAATTTCCCAGGGCCGTCTCGAAGCGTTGCTGAACTTCCAGACCCTGATCAGCGACCTCACCGGCCTGCCGATCGCCAACGCCTCGTTGCTCGACGAAGCCACCGCCGCTGCCGAAGCCATGACCTTCTGCAAACGCCTGAGCAAGAACAAGGGCAGCCACCAGTTCTTCGCCTCGATCCACAGCCATCCGCAAACCCTCGACGTGCTGCGCACCCGTGCCGAGCCGCTGGGCATCGAAGTGGTGGTTGGCGATGAGCGTGAGCTGAGCGACGTCACGCCGTTCTTCGGCGCGCTGCTGCAATACCCGGCGAGCAATGGTGATGTGTTCGACTACCGCGAACTGACCGAGCGCTTCCACGCCGCCAACGCGCTCGTGGCCGTGGCTGCCGATCTGCTGGCCCTGACTTTGCTGACCGCCCCGGGCGAGTTCGGCGCCGACGTCGCCATCGGTTCCGCACAACGCTTCGGCGTACCGCTGGGCTTCGGTGGCCCGCACGCGGCTTACTTCTCCACCAAGGATGCGTTCAAGCGCGACATGCCGGGCCGTCTGGTCGGTGTTTCGGTTGACCGTTTCGGCAAGCCGGCCCTGCGCCTGGCGATGCAGACCCGCGAGCAACACATCCGCCGCGAGAAGGCCACCTCGAACATCTGCACCGCGCAGGTGCTGCTGGCCAACATCGCCAGCATGTACGCCGTGTACCACGGCCCGAAAGGCCTGACCAGGATCGCCAACCGCGTGCACCACCTGACCGCGATTCTGGCCAAGGGCCTGAGCGCACTGGGCGCTAAAGTCGAGCAGAGCAGCTTCTTCGACACCCTGACCGTAGCCACCGGCGCACACACCGCCGCGCTGCACGACAAGGCGCATGCACAGCAGATCAACCTGCGCGTAATCGATGCCGAGCGTCTGGGCCTGTCGGTGGACGAAACCACCACTCAGGCTGACATCGAAACCCTGTGGGGCCTGTTCGCCGACGGCAAGGCCCTGCCGGACTTCGCTGCGCTGGCCGCTTCGGTGCAAAGCACCATCCCGGCGGCGCTGGTCCGTCAGTCGCCGATTCTCAGCCACCCGGTGTTCAACCGTTATCACTCGGAAACCGAGCTGATGCGCTACCTGCGCAAACTGGCGGACAAGGACCTGGCACTGGATCGCACCATGATCCCGCTGGGCTCGTGCACCATGAAACTCAACGCCGCCAGCGAAATGATCCCGGTGACCTGGGCCGAATTCGGCGCCCTGCACCCATTCGCCCCGGCCGCACAAAGCGCCGGTTATCAGCAACTGACCGACGAACTGGAAGCGATGCTCTGCGCCGCCACCGGTTACGACTCGATTTCGCTGCAACCGAACGCCGGTTCGCAAGGCGAATACGCAGGCCTCTTGGCGATCCGCGCTTACCACCAGAGCCGTGGCGACGAGCGCCGCGACATCTGCCTGATCCCTTCGTCCGCCCACGGTACCAACCCGGCCACCGCCAACATGGCCGGCATGCGCGTGGTGGTGACCGCGTGCGATGCCCGCGGAAACGTCGACATCGAAGACCTGCGCGCCAAAGCCATCGAGCACCGCGAACACCTCGCGGCGCTGATGATCACCTACCCGTCGACCCACGGCGTGTTCGAAGAAGGCATCCGCGAAATCTGCGGGATCATTCACGACAACGGCGGCCAGGTGTACATTGACGGCGCCAACATGAACGCGATGGTCGGCCTCTGCGCACCAGGCAAATTCGGCGGCGACGTGTCGCACCTGAACCTGCACAAAACCTTCTGCATCCCGCACGGCGGTGGTGGCCCGGGCGTCGGCCCGATCGGCGTCAAGTCGCACCTGACCCCGTTCCTGCCGGGCCACGGTCAGATGCAACGCAAGGAAGGTGCGGTCTGCGCAGCGCCGTTCGGCAGCGCGAGCATTCTGCCGATCACCTGGATGTACATTCGCATGATGGGTGGCGCCGGTCTGAAACGCGCTTCGCAACTGGCGATCCTCAATGCCAACTACATTTCCCGTCGCCTGGAAGAACACTATCCAGTGTTGTACACCGGCAGCAACGGCCTGGTGGCGCACGAATGCATCCTCGACCTGCGTCCACTGAAAGACAGCAGCGGCATCAGCGTCGATGACGTCGCCAAGCGTCTGATCGACTTCGGCTTCCACGCCCCGACCATGTCGTTCCCGGTCGCCGGCACGCTGATGATCGAGCCGACCGAAAGTGAATCCAAGGAAGAGCTGGACCGCTTCTGCGACGCCATGATCCGCATCCGCGAAGAAATCCGCGCGGTGGAAAACGGCACGCTGGACAAGGACGACAACCCGCTGAAAAACGCCCCGCACACCGCGGCGGAGCTGGTCGGCGAGTGGACCCACCCGTACAGCCGCGAGCAGGCGGTGTATCCGGTGGCGTCGTTGATCGAAGGCAAATACTGGCCACCGGTCGGTCGCGTCGACAACGTCTTCGGCGACCGCAACCTGGTCTGCGCCTGCCCGTCGATCGAAAGCTACGCTTAAACCAGTGCGGGATCAGTTTTGCTGATCCCGCACACACCGCAGATCCCCTGTAGGAGTGAGCCTGCTCGCGATAGCGGTGTATCAGTCGACATGATTGTTATCTGACACACCGCTATCGCGAGCAGGCTCACTCCTACAAGGGAATGCGGTCAGCCGCAAAATCCGCCAATTCCTATAACAAGAAACCGGAGAACCACTCATGTCGTTAAGCGTGTTCGACCTGTTCAAGATTGGCATCGGCCCTTCCAGCTCACACACCGTCGGCCCGATGCGTGCCGCTGCGCGCTTCGCCGAAGGCCTGCGCCGGGACGACCTGCTGTCGGCAACCAGCACCATCAAAGTCGAGCTGTACGGCTCGCTCGGCGCCACCGGCAAGGGTCACGGCAGCGACAAGGCCGTGCTGCTCGGCCTTGAAGGTGAACACCCGGACACCGTCGACACCGAAACCGTCGCCGCGCGCCTGCAGGATATTCGCGGCAGTGGCCGGCTGAACCTGCTCGGTGAACACAGCATTGCGTTCAACGAGAAAGAACACCTGGCGATGATCCGCAAACCGTTGGCCTACCACCCCAACGGCATGATCTTTCGTGCCTTTGATGCTGCCGGTATTCAGATCCGTAGCCGCGAGTACTACTCGGTCGGTGGTGGTTTTGTTGTTGATGAAGATGCGGCCGGTGCCGACCGCATCGTCGAAGACGCCACACCACTGACCTTCCCGTTCAAAAGTGCCAAGGACTTGCTCAGTCACTGCACCACCTACGGTCTTTCGATCAGCCAGGTGATGCTGACCAATGAAAGCGCCTGGCGCCCGGAGGCGGAAACCCGCGCCGGTCTGCTGAAAATCTGGCAAGTGATGCAGGACTGCGTCGCCGCCGGATGCCGCAACGAAGGCATTCTGCCGGGCGGGCTGAAGGTCAAACGCCGAGCGGCAGCGCTGCATCGACAACTGTGCAAGAACCCGGAATCAGCGCTGCGCGATCCGCTGTCGGTGCTCGACTGGGTCAACCTGTACGCCCTCGCCGTCAACGAAGAAAACGCCAACGGCGGCCGCGTGGTCACCGCCCCCACCAACGGTGCGGCGGGCATCATCCCGGCGGTTTTGCATTACTACATGCGGTTTATCCCGGGTGCGAATGATGACGGCGTGGTGCGCTTTCTGTTGACCGCCGCCGCGATCGGCATTCTGTACAAGGAAAACGCCTCGATCTCCGGCGCCGAAGTCGGCTGTCAGGGCGAGGTCGGCGTGGCTTGCTCGATGGCCGCCGGCGCGCTGTGTGAGGTCCTAGGCGGCAGCGTGCAGCAAGTCGAGAACGCGGCGGAAATCGGCATGGAACACAACCTCGGCCTGACCTGCGACCCGATTGGCGGGCTGGTGCAGGTGCCGTGCATCGAGCGCAACGCCATGGGCTCGGTGAAAGCGATCAACGCGGTGCGCATGGCCATGCGTGGCGACGGACAACACTTCGTCTCCCTCGACAAGGTCATCCGCACCATGCGCCAGACCGGCGCCGACATGAAAAGCAAATACAAAGAGACCGCCCGTGGCGGTCTGGCAGTCAACATTATCGAATGCTAATTAGCCCCCTTTCCCTGCGGGAGAGGGTTGGTGTGAATCAAGGAGTTCCGCATGTCCACCGAACAACTGTCGAAAACCCCGCTGCACGCTCTGCATATCGAACTCGGCGCCCGCATGGTGCCGTTCGCCGGCTACGACATGCCGGTGCAATACCCGCTGGGCGTGATGAAGGAACACCAGCACACCCGTGAGCAGGCCGGGCTATTCGATGTCTCGCACATGGGCCAGATCCGCCTGACCGGCACCAATGCCGCCAAGGCCCTGGAAACCCTGGTGCCGGTGGACATCATCGACCTGCCGGTGGGCGTGCAGCGCTACGCGATGTTCACCAACGACAACGGCGGCATCCTCGACGACCTGATGGTCGCCAACCTCGGTGACGACGAACTGCTCCTGGTGGTCAACGCCGCGTGCAAGGATCAGGATCTGGCGCATCTGCAACAGCACATCGGCGATCAATGCACCATTACGGAGCTGTTCGAAGCGCGCGCGCTGCTGGCGTTGCAGGGTCCGGCTGCGGTCACCGTGCTGGCGCGTCTTGCCCCAGAGGTGGCGAAGATGACGTTCATGCAGTTCAACCGCGTACAACTGCTAGGCGTGGATTGTTTCGTCAGCCGTTCGGGTTACACCGGTGAAGACGGTTTCGAAATCTCGGTGCCCGCCGCCGATGCGGAAAAACTCGCCCGCGCCCTTCTGGCCGAACCGGAAGTCCAGGCCATCGGCCTCGGCGCCCGCGACTCGTTGCGCCTGGAAGCCGGCCTGTGCCTGTATGGCCACGACATGAACAGCGAGACCACGCCGATCGAAGCCAGCCTGTTGTGGGCGATCTCCAAGCCACGCCGTGCCGGCGGCGCGCGGGCCGGTGGTTTCCCTGGGGCAGAGACAGTTTTCGCTCAGCAGCAGAACGGCGTCGCGCGCAAACGCGTCGGCCTGCTGCCGCAGGAACGTACGCCAGTGCGTGAAGGCGCAGAAATCGTCAACGAAGCCGGCGAAATCATCGGCAGCGTGTGCAGCGGCGGCTTCGGTCCGACCCTGGGCGGCCCGTTGGCGATGGGTTACCTCGACAGCGCTTATGTCACCCTGGATACGCCAGTCTGGGCCATCGTTCGTGGGAAAAAGGTGCAAATGCTTGTAAGCAAAATGCCATTTGTTCCACAACGCTACTATCGCGGTTGATTGACTGTTTCTATAAGTAACGCGATTGCGTTATGCGTGCACTAATGTGTAACGCAATCGCCACAAAAAAGTGCATTTTCTAACATCTGATTCGATTATGAACTTTGCTTATAACGTTCGAAAACTTTTGAACAAGCTATTCATCCAATCCGCACTAGCAGACTGACTAACTGCCAGCAGGGGCAGGAAAACCGGGGCCTTCGCGGGGCTTGTTTTTTCTCCCGTAGTTGGCGTAGAGTTTGTCCACTGTGTTTGCATGGGTCAGCTTGGAATCGTGACCTGGGCAGTAGCCTACAAGTTAGCTACATCCCGCTCGACGTCTTCTTACTCTCCTGCAACCAGCCCCAGTACTCTTTCATGAGAAAGAGGCTGTCATCAATTTATGCGTCAAAGGAAATAAGAAATGTCCCAACGTCAGAGCGGTACCGTCAAGTGGTTTAACGACGAGAAAGGTTTTGGTTTTATCACTCCAGAAAGCGGTCCGGATCTGTTCGTGCATTTCCGCGCTATTCAGGGCAACGGCTTCAAGAGCCTGAAAGAAGGCCAGAAAGTGACCTTCGTTGCTGTGCAAGGCCAGAAAGGCATGCAGGCTGATGAAGTACAAGCAGAAGCCTAATCTTCTGTAACGAAAAAGCCCCTGATATTGATATCAGGGGCTTTTTTGTGCGCGCCAATCCGTAAAATGGCATTTCATTTTGCGTCCAGAGGCTGCCATGTCGAAAAACCTGCTCACTCCCCAGGGCGACTTTCCTGCTGTTGGCCTCGGCCGGCGTCTGGCGGCGATGTTCTATGACTTCCTGTTGTGCACCGCCCTGCTGATCGTCACCGGGTTCATCTACAAGTTGATCCAGGCAGCGATCATCGGTGAAGAACGCCTGCGCGTGCTGACCGATGCCGGGAAAATGGATGGCGATCCGCTGTACTCCACGGTGCTGCTGCTGGTGCTGTTCGCGTTCTTCGCCAAGTTCTGGACCCACGGCGGACAGACACTGGGCATGCAGGTATGGGGGATTCGCGTGCAGAACGCCGACGGCAGCGCGATCAGCCTGTGGCAGGCGCTGCTGCGCTTCATGGTATCGATCGCTTCATGGCTGTGCGCAGGGCTAGGATTCCTCTGGTCGCTGTACGACAAGCAGAAGCGCACCTGGCACGACATCTATTCCGATACCCGCGTGGTGCGGATTCCGAAGAAGACCAAATAATTTCCAGACACCGAAAACCACTGTAGGAGTGAGCCTGCTCGCGATAGCTGGGTGTCAGTCAATGTTTAAGTCGACTGATACACCGCTATCGCGAGCAGGCTCACTCCTACAGTTTTGTGTCATGCCTTTGGAACTTAGGCGTTACCCGCCAGCTTCATCCGCGCCGCCTGGGTGAAATCCAGCATGCGCTTCAATGGGCGAATCGCCTGCGGAATCAGCGCCGGATCAACAAAGATCTCGTTCGTCCCTTCCTTAAGACTCTTGAGCGTGCGCTCAAGGGTGTTCATGGCCATCCACGGGCAATGTGCGCAACTGCGGCACGCCGCGCCGTTACCGGCGGTTGGCGCCTCGATGAAGACCTTGTCCGGGCACAGCTGCTGCATCTTGTAGAAGATGCCACGGTCGGTGGCGACGATCAGGGTCTTGTTCGGCAGGCTTTGCGCAGCAGCGATCAACTGACTGGTGGAACCGACGGCGTCTGCCAGTTCGATCACCGAGGTCGGCGACTCCGGGTGCACCAGAATCGCGGCGTCCGGGTACAGCGCTTTCATGTCTTCGAGCTGCTTGGATTTGAACTCTTCGTGAACGATGCAGGCACCGTCCCACAGCAGCATATCGGCGCCGGTCTTGCGCTGGATGTAGGTGCCCAGGTGCTTATCCGGGCCCCAGATGATGGTCTCGCCGTTGTCCATCAGGCTTTCGACGATCTCCAGCGCGCAGCTCGACGTCACCACCCAGTCAGCGCGGGCTTTGACCGCTGCCGAGGTGTTGGCGTACACCACCACCGTGCGCTCCGGGTGCTGATCGCAGAACGCCGAGAACTCGTCCACCGGGCAACCGAGGTCCAGCGAGCAGGTCGCATCCAGGGTCGGCATCAGCACGCGTTTTTCCGGGTTGAGGATCTTCGCGGTCTCGCCCATGAACTTTACGCCGGCGACCACCACGGTCTTGGCCGGGTGAGCGTTGCCGAAGCGCGCCATTTCGAGGGAGTCGGACACACAGCCGCCGGTTTCTTCGGCCAGGGCCTGAATCACCGGATCGCAATAGAAGTGGGCAACCAGCACCGCGTCCTGAGCCTTGAGCTCGGCGGCAATGGCGGAACGGTAGTAGGCCTCTTCCTCGGCAGTCAGCGGTTTGGGCTGTTTGGCATCGAGGTGGGCTTGAACCAGAAGGCGTTCGGAAATCTGCGTCATGTTCGCAAGACCTGCAGGCGCTTTCGCGCGAAAGTCGAGTATACACCCGGCTCCGGACCACTGAGGGTACCGCCGGGAAAGTGAGTATTATCAGGCACGGACAGCGTTGAAGCTGCGCAAGGCTACAGAATATCCCGTTGATACAAAAGATGATTCTGACCTGCGTCAGCGCAGGCAACGATGAAAGGAGCGGTGCCTGAATCGCAGGCAAAAAAAAACCCGGAAATCCTCACTTTCGTGGGCCTTCCGGATTTTCTAAACCGCCAAATATGGTGGGTCGTGTGGGATTCGAACCTACGACCAATTGGTTAAAAGCCAACTGCTCTACCAACTGAGCTAACGACCCGCTGTGTGGTGGCGCGTATAATACTGATTTTTAAGGACTATTCAACACCTTTTTGAAAAAAATCAAAAATAAGGTGTTGGGTCGTCCACACCAGCGGCCGCAAAGCCTTCTGCACGCAGGCGGCAGCTGTCGCATTTGCCGCACGCGCGGCCTTCATCGTCGGCCTGATAGCAGGAAACGGTCAGGCCGTAATCCACGCCCAGCTTCACGCCCGCCTGGACGATCTGCGCCTTGCTCAGGTTCTGCAGCGGCGCCTGGATGCGGAAACCGGTGCCTTCCACGCCCGCCTTGGTCGCCAGGTTGGCCATGCGTTCGAACGACTCGATGAACTCCGGACGGCAATCCGGGTAACCGGAATAGTCCACCGCGTTGACGCCGATAAAGATGTCACGGGCGCCGAGCACTTCCGCCCAGCCCAGTGCCAGCGACAGAAACACGGTGTTGCGTGCCGGCACGTAGGTCACCGGGATGCCCTCGCCCAGCTCTTCCGGGATATCGATGCTGGTATCGGTCAACGCCGAACCGCCCATGCCATTCAGGTTCAGGCCGATCACTTTGTGCTCGACCACACCCAGATCGCGGGCGACGCGCGCGGCGGCATGCAGCTCTGCATGGGAGCGCTGACCGTAATCGAAACTCATGGTGTAGCAGGCGTAACCTTCAGCCCGGGCCATCGCCACGACCGTGGCCGAATCCAGACCGCCCGACAGCAAAATCACTGCACGCTTTTCGTTGGTGTTCAGTTGTTCAGTCATATCAGCGCCCCGGCTCGTCATTCCATAGATATTTATGCAGCTGCAATTGCAACCGCACCGGCAGGTTGTCTGCCACCACCCAGTCCGCCAGATCCCTGGCATTGAGGTCATGATGACTTGGGGAAAACAGCACTTCACCCGCACGTCGATCAAGACCGTACTGGATCAGCTTCGAGACCGCCCAGTCATAGTCGTCCCGCGAGCAGATGACAAACTTCACCTGATCGTTGGGCGTCAACAGTTCGATGTTTTCGTAGCGGTTGCGGTGCGCCTCTTTGGAGTCCGGCGTCTTCAAGTCGACTACGCGACTGACGCGCGAATCTACCGCCGAGATATCGAGCGCTCCACTGGTCTCCAGTGACACTTCGTAACCGGCATCACACAACTGCTTGAGTAAAGGGATGGCATTGGGCTGTGCCAGCGGCTCACCGCCGGTGACACACACATAGCGCGGACGATATCCGGCCACTTGCTCAAGGATGTCGTCGAGGGTGCGGATCGTACCGCCGCTGAACGCGTAGGCGCTGTCGCAGTATTGGCAACGCAATGGGCAACCGGTCAGGCGCACAAAAACCGTGGGCAGCCCGGCAGTCCGCGTTTCCCCCTGCAACGAGTAGAAAACTTCGGTAATTCTCAATGTGTCTTGCATAGTCGCCACGGGCGTAACAGCTAAACAGGCTGTCCGCCTCCGTCAGGCACTTCCGGCAACCCCGCCAACGCGTAGATCACCAGAAGCGTGTTTCAGAAAAAGGGCGTGAATTCTAACGAAAAAACCCGCGACAAGCGCGGGTTTCTTCCAAACGGGTCAAACACACTTACATGCGTTGCAGATCGCGTTGGGCCAACTGAGCAGCGGAGGTCCCCGGGTATTGGGAAACCACCTGTTGCAGAATGCCTTTGACCTTGTCGGTGTGACCGAGGCGGCGCTCTACATCAGCCAGCTTGTACAGCGAATCCGGCACTTTGGCGTGCTTGGGATAGAGCTGCGACACCTTGGCAAAAGCCTGACCTGCACCCTGCAGATCGCCCTTGGCCAGGTTCACTTCGCCCAACCAGTATTGGGCATTGCCCGCGTACTGGCTGTTCGGGTATTTGCGCAGGAATGCCGCAAAAGCCTGGCTGGCCTTGTCGAAATCCTTGGCTTTGATCAGGTCGAAAGCCGCATCGTAATACAGCTTTTCCTTGGCCGGATCACCCGGTTCGCTACTTGCAGCAGGTGCCTGGGCAGCAGCCCCGGCGCCAGCGGCAGCACCGGCAGCAGCACTTGCATCGCCACCGGCAGAAGAATTCTCAGGAGTCGCGGCAGGTGCAACGCCGGATCCTATGCGCCGATCAAGATCCTGGTATCGCTCCAGGGATTCCTGTTTCATGCGCGCAACCTGATTCTGCAGTTCTTCGATCACGCCTTGCTGGCGGGAAATCTGATCCTGCATCTGTTGCAGTTGGTTGAACAGCATGCCCTGTGCCGAGGCAGGGGCCGAAGCCGCTCCCCCGGCATAGGCGCCGTTCGTACCGTAACCCGCAGGCGGATAACTGCTCCCGCTATTGTTATAACCGGAGTTGTCATCGACCACAGGAACCGCAGCCCACGCCGCAAGCGGCGCGAGACTGAGAGCCAGAACAGTTACAGCACGACGGCACGTTCGCATATCGAATTACTTACGCAGTTCGACGCGACGGTTTTGAGCCCAGGACTGCTCGTCGTTGCCGGTAGCAACTGGACGCTCTTCGCCGTAGGAAACCAGTTCCAGCTGAGCTGGGGAAACACCTTGCAGTACCAGGTAGCGCTGAACGGCTTTCGCACGACGCTCGCCCAGTGCCATGTTGTACTCACGAGTACCACGTTCGTCGGTGTTGCCTTCCAGAACAACGCGAGCGCCGTTTGCTTTCAGGTCTTTGGCGTGAACGTCCAGAGCGCGCATGGCTTCTGGCTTCAGGTCCGAGCTGTCGTATTCGAAGTAGAAGGTGGTGATTGCGCGCAGAGCAGCTTCTTCGCTCAGGGAACCGTCAACGGCACCAGTGTTTGCGCCGTAACCAGCGTTTGGATCAACAGCGCCTTCACCGGCGTTGTCGCCGCCTTTGGACGAGCAACCTACAGCTACAGCCATGGCCAGAGCCAGCGCAGCAAATTTACCAAACTTCAGCATTTCCATCGTGAAACTCCTAATGAACCCCAGTGTGTTAAGTAAAACGTAAAGCGCCGCGTCAGTTCAGGTAAGGGGACCAGGACGGTTCTCTGACTTCGCCTTGTGCGGTAGGAAGCGGGAGCCTCACGCGTCCATTAATGGACACGAGCATCAAGACTCCCCGGCCCTGCTGGCGGGTGGCGTAGATTACCATGGTGCCGTTGGGCGCAACAGTAGGTGACTCGTCCAGAGTGCTATCAGTGAGGATCTTTACACTACCTCGCTGCAAATCCTGGGCCGCCACCTTGAAATTGGTGAAACCATCCTGGCGATGGATCATCACCAGCGTCTTTTCATCAGCCGAAAGCTTCGGGTTGGCGTTGTAGTTGCCAATGAAGGTCACACGCTCGGCACCACCGCCGCTGGCGCTGGTTTTGTAGATCTGCGGCTTGCCGCCACGGTCCGAGGTGAAGTAGATGGTCGAGCCATCCTTGCCCCAGTACGGTTCGGTGTTGATGCCAGGACCTGCCGTCACACGAGTGATCTGACGCGAACCCAGGTTCATCACATAGATGTCCGGGTTGCCGTCTTTCGACAGTACGAAAGCCAGGCGATTGCCATCCGGCGACCAGGCTGGCGCGCCGTTCAGGCCTTCGAAGTTGGTGATCTGCTCACGGCGACCGGTGTCGATGTTCTGCATGAAGATCCGTGGACGCTTCTGCTCGAACGACACGTAGGCGATGCGCTTGCCATCCGGTGCGAAACGCGGCGACAGGATCGGCTCGCGCGATTGCAGCAGAGTCACGGCACGGGCACCGTCGTAGTCCGAACGCTGCAGGGTGTAGCGAGTGTTCTTCTCGGAGAAACGCTCGGCTGTCACGTACAGCAGACGGGTCGAAAACGCACCTTTGATACCGGTGAGTTTTTCGAACGACTGGTCAGAGATGAAGTGCGCCATGTCACGCAGCTGCTCGGTAGTACCGGAAACACTGCCGTCAGCCACTTTCTGCTCGGTGGCCACGTTGAACAGTGCCCATTGCACCTGCAGACGACCGCCTGCTGGAGCAATGCTGCCGACCATCATGTATTGAGCACCCACCGCCTTCCAGTCACGGAAGATGATTTCGCTCGGCTGGCTTGGCTGGCTGATCATGTTTTGCTTTGGAATCGGCGAGTAGTAGCCCGAGTTCCGCAAATCGTTACCAATGATTTCAGCCATGTCGTCCGGCAGCACGGCACCGCCCTGCATGCCGAACGGTACGACGGCGATCGGGGTGGCCCGATCGCTGCCGCTTGTGACCAGAATGTTCTTTTCATCAGCCATCGCGATCCCTGCCATGCAGCAGATCACGACCAGCATTCCTCGAAGAAGGTTTCTCACAAGGCTAGATCCTCAGGTGTGAATGTCATCTTGAATGAACGATACGGAGCGAAATCGCTCGGCTTCATTCCCTGCATTTCTGTCAAACGTCCAATATTCTTCACTGCCGCGACTGCCGACGCATCGAACGGACCATCGCCACTGGACTTGGCCACGCTGACCGAAGTCACCGTACCGTCCGGCAACATGCCGATTTGCAGCACGACCGTCATGCCTTTGCGTGCTGAAGGAGGACGTGCCCAACCTTCCGCTGCTCGCGCACGAATCAGGTCATCGAAACTGCCCGCGACTTCGTCACCCTGCTCATCGGCCAAGGCCTGCTGACGCTGCGGCGTATCGGAAAGCAAATCTGCCAGGGCCTGAGCCTTTTTCTCTTCGGCGGATTTACGTGCCGCTTCCTGCGATTTTTTCTTCGCAGCATCGGCAGCAGCTTTCTTCTTCGCTTCGTCGGCGACTTTCTTCTTCGCCTCTTCAGCTTCAGCTTTTTTCTTGGCGTCTTCGGCGGCTTTCTTCTTCGCGTCTTCGACGATCTTCTTCTTGGCTTCTTCAGCGGCCGCTTTCTTGGCCTCTTCTTCAGCCGCCTTCTTGGCTTCTTCTTCGGCTTTCTTCTTGGCTATATCAGCCAATTGTTTCTCTTCTGCCTTCTTGGCCTCGGCTTTCTTCGCATCGTCGGCTTTCTTGGCTTCATCAGCCTTTTTCGCCTCGTCCGCTTTCTTCGCCTCGTCGGCCTTCTTGGCTTCCTCGGCCTTTTGAGCCGCTTCTTCTTTCTTTTGTTCCGCAGCCTTCACCGCTTCCTGCTCGACCTTTTTCTGTTCCATCTGCTCGACTTCGGTCTGGCGCGCGGCGGATTTCTTCGCCTCACCCGCAATCTTCTGATTGGTCTGGGTGGTTGCCTGACTTTTCGATTTCAGCTGGTACAGGGTCGCCTGGACAATCGGCTTGGCCGGCGGCAACTCGGGTGTGAAGGCGAAACTGACGAACAGCATGCCGAACACCAGCACGTGCAGGACAATCGCCAGAACACTGGGCCAGAAGTAGCTTTCCGAGGCGGACGGCTCTCGCTGTTGCTGCATCAGGGGGCCTCGGTAATCAAACCAACATTACCGACCCCGGCTTTCTGCAACCCGCCCATGGCACCCATGACGGCGCCGTAGTCGACCGACTTGTCGCCACGGATAAAGACCTGGGTACGCTTGCCGCCTTCGGTGCCGGCGCGAATGATCTTGGTCACCGCGTCAGTCATCTGCGGCAGCGTCATTGCCCTGTCCTGCTGCTTTTCAGTATCGACTTCGCTGCCAAGGTTCCAGTAGTAGGTCTTGTCAGCCTTGATCGAAATGGTCAGCACCTGAGTGTTGTTGTCCTGCGGCAAGGCTTCGCTGGAAACCTTGGGCAGATCCACTTTCACGCCCTGATTGAGCATCGGCGCGGTCACCATGAAGATAACCAGCAGCACCAGCATCACGTCGATGTATGGCACCACGTTCATCTCGGCGACCGGCTTGCGCTTGTTTCGGGCTCGAGCGATTAAAGCCATCGGGAAATACCTGCTTATTCTTCGCTGGTGTGCACTTTGCGGTGCAGGATCGCCTGGAACTCATCGGCGAAGGTGTAGTAGCGGCTCAGCAAGGTTTCGCTGCGGGCAGAGAAACGGTTGTAAGCGATAACGGCCGGGATCGCGGCGAACAGGCCGATCGCGGTGGCGATCAGGGCTTCAGCGATACCCGGGGCCACGGTGGCCAGGGTCGCCTGCTGGGCGCTGGCCAGACCGCGGAAGGAGTTCATGATGCCCCACACGGTACCGAACAGACCGATGTACGGGCTGACCGAACCAACGGTAGCGAGAAACGGCAGGCTCTGCTCCAGCTTCTCTTCCTCACGGGAGATGGCAACGCGCATGGCGCGGGCCACACCTTCCATCACCGCTTCCGGGTCAACACCTGGCTGCTGACGCAGACGGGAGAACTCCTTGAAACCGGCACGGAAGATCTGCTCCACGCCCGAATCCGGATCCGGGTTGCTGCCGGCCTGACGGTACAGCTTGGACAGATCGATACCCGACCAGAAGCGCTCTTCGAAGCTCTCCAGGGCGCGTCGACCGGCGCGCAGCAGATTGCTGCGCTGAAAGATCATGATCCATGAGGTCACCGATGCGGCCACCAGGGTCAACATTACCAACTGCACCACGATGCTGGCATTGCTGACCAGGCTCCACATGGAGGAATGGTCGACGACGTTAGCTTCCACGCTTTATCTCCTGCTTTGAGTGTGTACCCGTGCCGCCCGCGTCGGCAAAGGCCGCACGCAAGGATTCGGGCATGGCCCGGGGTTTCAAACTGTCGGTGCGCACGCAGGCCACCAGAAACTGCCCTTCACAGAGCAGCACATTATCCGTGGCCCGCCTGACCTGCTGTTTGAAGCGCAGGCTGGCACGGTTCAATTCGATTACATCAGCGCTTACCAGCAGTTCGTCGTCCAGTCGCGCCGGCGCGTGGTAACGCGCTTCGCTGGAATGCACGACAAACAACAGGTCCTCCCCGGCCAGTTCCGACTGGGCAAAGCCCAGCGTCCGGAGCCGCTCGGTTCGAGCCCGTTCCATAAACTTGAGGTAATTAACGTAATACACGATGCCGCCCGCATCGGTGTCCTCGTAATAAACGCGACAACGATGTGCGAACGGCCCAAGCCCGTTTTGCGCGCGCATACTCTAGTGCTTACTCCTCGGGTTGCCAATCCGGCCAGGCAACTGTTTTTTCAGTGTTTAAGGCTTTACCGCAAAAGTACCGTCCTGTGACAGTACAAACGCTGAATAAATCGCCAAAAAATGTGTATCAATCGTCCACGGCATCGAGAAACTCGTCTGCCACAGGCATTTCACCCATTCGTGACGGAATGTTTAAACCGAAATGCAGGTACGCATGCCGCGTCACCACCCTGCCCCGTGGCGTACGCATGATGTAACCCTGTTGAATCAGGTACGGCTCCAGCACATCTTCGATGGTGTGGCGCTCTTCACTGATCGCCGCCGCCAGACTGTCGATACCCACCGGGCCGCCATCGAACTTCTCGATCATGGTCAGCAGCAAGCGCCGGTCCTGATGATCGAACCCGTGTTCGTCGACGTCCAGCAGGTTCAACGCCAGATCGGCCACCGACTTGGTGATATGGCCCTTGGCGCGGACTTCGGCAAAATCGCGCACCCGCCGCAGCAGGCGGTTGGCGATCCGCGGTGTACCGCGAGCGCGACGAGCGATTTCGAAAGAGCCCTCCGGATCCAGCGGCAGACCGAGAATCGCCGCCGATCGACTGACAATCGTCGCCAGATCCGCCGTGCTGTAGAACTCAAGACGCTGGACGATACCGAAGCGGTCACGCAACGGGTTGGTCAGCATGCCGGCACGGGTCGTGGCGCCAACGAGGGTGAACGGTGGCAGATCAAGCTTGATCGAGCGCGCCGCCGGCCCTTCGCCGATCATGATGTCGAGCTGGAAATCTTCCATCGCCGGATACAGCACTTCTTCAACGATGGGCGACAGGCGATGGATTTCGTCGATGAACAACACGTCGTGCGGCTCAAGATTGGTCAGCAGTGCCGCCAGATCTCCCGGACGCTCAAGCACCGGGCCCGACGTGCTCTTGATCGACACACCCATTTCCTGGGCAATGATATTGGCCAGCGTCGTTTTACCCAGACCCGGCGGGCCGAAGATCAGCGTGTGGTCGAGGGATTCACTGCGGCCACGCGCCGCCTGGATGAACAGTTCCATCTGCTCGCGCACGGTCGGCTGGCCAATATAGTCGGCCAGACTGACCGGGCGAATGGCCCGATCCTGGACTTCTTCGCGCTCGCGCGGGCTGTGCGCGGCGGCGATCAGACGATCAGCTTCAATCACTTAAATCATTCCCTTCAGGGCGCGGCGGATCAGGTCTTCACTGCTCAAATTCTTGTCCTTGATGGCGGTAATCGCCTTGCTCGCTTCCTGCGGCTTGTAGCCCAGGGAAATCAGCGCACTGACCGCATCGTTTTCAGCGGTGTTGACCGGCGCCGGGCCGTCCGGCTGGTTCGGCACCAGGGCGAACATGGCCGGCGAGGTTTCCCAGGCCTTGAAGCGATCCTTCAGTTCAACCAGCAGGCGCTCAGCGGTTTTCTTGCCGACCCCCGGGACCTTGGTCAGCGCCGAGGTGTCCTGGGATTGCACGCATCGAATCAGTTCATCGACTTCCAGGCTCGACATCAAGGCCAAGGCCAGTTTCGGCCCGACACCATTGAGACGGATCAACTCACGAAAAAAGTCTCGCTCACGCTTGCCGGCGAAGCCATAGAGTAACTGCGCGTCTTCGCGTACGACCAAATGGGTGTGCAGCGTCAGCGGTTCACCGACCGACGGCAAGCGATAAAGGGTGGTCATGGGCACTTCCAGCTCATACCCGAGGCCGTTTACATCCAGAATCAGGTGCGGCGGCTGTTTCTCAGCCAGGGTGCCGCGCAAGCGTCCAATCACGTTTCAGATCCTTGAGCGTTGGCCAGCCGTGGGCTGGCGACAGATGGAAGGCGGGAATCGGGCCGACGACCCAGGCGCGAAATCCGCATTCCGCAAAAATGATTGCTGATGCTATCAGAGACGCAGGCGCCCGCCACGACTGCGTGCGGTACCCAAGCCATGCGGCAGCAGACTGGAACGGGTGTGCGCGTGACAAATGGCAATGGCCAGGGCATCCGAGGCATCGATCTGCGGTTTGCTGGTCAGCTTGAGCATGTGCATGACCATCATCTGCACCTGTTCTTTATTGGCGGCGCCGGTGCCGACCACGGCTTGCTTGACCTGGGTGGCGGTGTATTCGGCAATCTCCAGGCTTTCCTCGGCACCAGCCACAATCGCCGCGCCGCGAGCCTGCCCGAGCTTGAGCGCCGAGTCGGCGTTTTTCGCCATGAACACTTTTTCGATGCCCATGGTCACCGGGCCATAGGTCTGAATGATTTCACGCACGCCGCGATAAACGATCTGCAGCCGCTCATGCAGCTCACCGGCGCCGGTACGGATGCAGCCCGAGGCGACATAAATGCAGCCGCCGCGTCCGGTATCGCGAACAATCCCGTAACCGGTGATGCGCGAGCCGGGGTCGATACCCAGAATTAAAGTCATAACGCCTGCGGAGTCGGTAAAAACAAGAAATTCAGAACAGCGAATAACCAATGTGGGAGCGGGCTTGCTCGCGAAAGCGGTATGTCATTCAGCATTGATGCTTGCTGATACTCCGCCTTCGCGAGCAAGCCCGCTCCCACATTGAAGCCTAGTCGCTCTTAACCGAGCTGAGCGGCCACGTCTTCCGGAATGTCCGCGTTGGAGTAGACGTTCTGCACGTCATCCAGATCCTCGAGCATGTCGATCAGCTTGAGCACCTTCTCCGCGCCTTCCAGATCCAGCTCGGCGCTGGTGGTCGGCTGCATGACGATTTCCGCATCGTCGCCCTTGAAACCCGCTGCTTCCAGCGCGTTACGCACCGCATAGAAGCTGGTGAACGAGGTGAACACGTCGATCGAGCCGTCTTCATGGCTGACCACGTCGTCGGCATCGGCTTCCAGCGCCGCTTCGGTCAGGGCGTCTTCGTCAACGCCCGGGGCGAAGCTGATCTGCCCTTTGCGCTCGAACAAATAGGCGACCGAACCGTCGGTGCCAAGGTTGCCGCCGCACTTGCTGAACGCATGGCGTACGGCCGCTGCGGTACGGTTGCGATTGTCGGTCATGCACTCGACCATCACCGCCACGCCGCCCGGGCCGTAACCCTCATAGGTCAGCTCTTCAACGTTGTCCGCTTCGGTCGCACCGGCACCACGGGCCACGGCGCGGTCGATGATGTCGCGGCTCATGTTCGCGCCGAGGGCCTTGTCCAGGGCCAGACGCAGACGCGGATTGGAACCCGGATCACCGCCGCCCTGACGGGCCGCAACGGTCAGTTCACGGATCCACTTGGTGAAGATCTTGCCTCTCTTGGCATCCTGACGTTCTTTGCGGTGCTTGATGTTCGCCCACTTGGAATGACCTGCCATAACTCGCTCCGAATTCTCTTTGAAACGTTGCCCGCCCCGCTCACGCAGTGGCCAGCAAACAAAAAAATCTCGACCTGCTCTCTATAGAAAGAAAAAAGGCGCATCCGAAGATGCGCCTTCAGGCCCGTCTTACTCAGCCTTTGGCGTTTCGCGCAAACGAATGTGCAGCTCGCGCAGTGCCTTGGCATCCACCACACCCGGCGCTTGCGTCATGACGTCCGCAGCACTCTGGGTTTTCGGGAAGGCAATCACTTCACGGATCGACTGGGCGCCGGTCATCAGCATCACCAGACGGTCCAGACCGAAGGCCAAGCCACCGTGCGGCGGTGCACCGTACTTCAGCGCGTCGAGCAGGAAGCCGAACTTCTCTTCCTGTTCCGCTTCATTGATACCCAGCAGGCGGAACACCGCTTGCTGCATTTCCTTGCGGTGGATACGGATCGAACCGCCACCCAGCTCGGTACCGTTCAGCACCATGTCGTAGGCGCGGGACAGAGCGCCGGCCGGATTGGCTTCCAGCTCTTCTGGGGAGCACTTCGGTGCGGTGAACGGGTGGTGCAGCGCCGAGAAGCTGCCGTCGTCGTTCTCTTCGAACATCGGGAAGTCGACGACCCACATTGGCGCCCACTTGCAGGTCAGCAGGTCGAGGTCGTGGCCGAGCTTGATACGCAGCGCGCCCAGGGCTTCGCTGACGATCTTGGCCTTGTCGGCACCGAAGAACACGATGTCGCCGTCAACCGCGCCGACGCGATCGAGGATCACGTTCAGGTTGGCTTCAGGGATGTTTTTCACGATCGGCGATTGCAGACCTTCAACACCGGCAGCGCGCTCGTTGACCTTGATGTACGCCAGGCCCTTGGCACCGTAGATGCCGACGAACTTGGTGTAGTCGTCGATCTGCTTGCGCGGCATGCTCGCCCCGCCTGGAACGCGCAGTGCAGCGATACGGCATTTCGGATCGTTGGCCGGGCCGCTGAACACCTTGAATTCGACTTCTTTGAGTTGATCGGCAACGTCGACCAGTTCCAGCGGGTTACGCAGGTCCGGCTTGTCGGAACCGTAACGACGCATGGCTTCTTCGAAAGTCATGTGCGGGAATTCACCGAATTCCAGATCCAGCACTTCCTTGAACAGGTTGCGGATCATGCCTTCGGTCAGGCCCATGATGTCTTTTTCGTCGAGGAAGCTGGTCTCGATGTCGATCTGAGTGAACTCAGGCTGACGGTCGGCACGCAGGTCTTCGTCGCGGAAGCATTTGGCGATCTGGTAGTAACGGTCGAAACCGGCAACCATCAGCAGTTGCTTGAACAGCTGAGGCGATTGCGGCAGCGCGAAGAACGAACCGGCGTGAGTACGGCTCGGCACCAGGTAGTCGCGGGCGCCTTCCGGGGTCGCACGGGTCAGAATCGGCGTTTCCACGTCGAGGAAGCCGTTCTCGTCGAGGAAACGACGGATGCTGGTGGTCATGCGCGAACGCAGACGCAGCTTCTCGGCCATTTCCGGACGACGCAGGTCCAGGAAGCGATAGCGCAGGCGGGTTTCTTCGCCGACGTCGGAGTATTCGTTGAGCGGGAACGGCGGGGTTTCCGACTCGTTCAGCACTTCCAGCTCGTAGCCCAGCACTTCGATCATGCCCGACGCCATGTTGGCGTTGGTCGCACCGGCCGGACGCAGACGCACCTTGCCGGTGATCTTCACCACGTATTCGCTGCGCACGCGATCGGCGGCGGCGAAGCTCTCGGCGCGATCCGGATCGAACACCACCTGCGCCAGACCATCACGATCACGGATATCGAGGAAAATCACCCCGCCGTGGTCGCGACGACGGTGAACCCATCCGCAAAGGGTAATTTCCTGGCCTTCCAGGCTTTCGTTCAATTGGCCGCAATAATGGCTGCGCATCATGGTAGTGGTTTCGCTTCTCGTAATTCGAAATTCGGTGGAGATCCCGTCGCACTCAAGCACTGCGGAATCTCACGCGTGTCGTTCGACCTGGGTTTGAACCCTAGTCAGATTTGTCGCCACCGGCCAGATTCTTCTTGGCTCCGGTCTTGAAATCGGTTTCGTACCAACCGCTGCCGCTGAGGCGAAAACCCGGCATGGACAGCTGTTTCTTGAGCTCTGGCGCCTGACAGGCAGGGCAGTCGACCAGCGGTGCCTCGCTGATCTTTTGAATGGCTTCCAACTGATGACCACAGGAAGCACATTGATAATCGTACATCGGCATGGGGGTGTCTCGGCGATCAGATTGCCACCGCGCGCAGGGCTTTGCGGCGAAAGAGCGGGATTATATCCATTAAATGCGGGCTGTGCAGCCGTAAGACTGCACAGCCCGCCACGTCATTTCAAGTATTGCCCGTTCAGGGCATGACGACCGCCGGGGTATCGCGCAGGCCATTCATCACGCACACCACCCTTACCAGACCACTGAAGTTTTTCACCCCGCCGTGGCGCAGGTGCACTTCGCGGTCCACATGTGACAGCAGCGTGCTGACCGAACAGCCGTTGTGCCCGGCCATGTCACCAAGAATGTTCCAGTAAACCTGCTCAAGCCTCAAGCAAGTGGCAAAGCCGTTCAAACGCACTGACCTGGCCAGCGGCCGGATCAGCTCAAAATCGAAATCGCTGACGAACGGATCGACCTTCATTTCCCGTTGCGAACCGAGATGCTCGCATCGCCTGTCTCCCTCTACCATATCGCTGACACTCCTTTGTCATCGCTGCTTTTATAAAGACAACATCCTGTGCCTTCATAAAAACGCAGACGCAAAGTCAGCGCCAGATGACTAGTTGCCCAGCAACGTAGGATAAGCCGACATGTTCAGTAAGATTTGCAACAGCACGCGGACATCCACACCTGCGGAAGTCCGCGCACCGCATTATCAGGCCTCGAGCAACGCGCGCAGCATCCACGCAGTCTTCTCATGCACTTGCATACGCTGGGTCAACAAGTCGGCCGTCGGCTCGTCACTGACCTTGTCCAACAGCGGGAAGATGCCGCGAGCGGTGCGAGTGACCGCTTCCTGGCCGTCGACCAACTGCTTGATCATGTCCTCGGCACTTGGCACCCCGACTTCTTCTTTAATAGAGGAGAGACGCGCGTAAGTCGCATAGGCACCCGGCGCAGGAAAACCCAGAGCACGGATACGCTCGGCGATCAGATCCACCGCCAGCGCCAGCTCGTTGTATTGTTCTTCGAACATCAGATGCAGGGTCCTGAACATCGGACCGGTGACGTTCCAGTGGAAGTTATGGGTTTTCAGGTACAGCACGTAGGTGTCCGACAGCAGCCGCGACAGCCCCTCGACGATGGACTTGCGGTCTTCTTCACTGATACCGATATCGATTGCCATGTTTACCCCCTAAGGCGATTGAATTCATCCAACAGGTGCAGACCCACTCTAGCAAGGCAGCCGCCACCTCGCAGCCGGCAATCTTCACTCGCCATGCGACAAATCGACCGGGCACGTGCCGCTGGCCGGGGTAATTTGAGTAGCTGCAGGCTTTGCTGTTAAATAGGCAGTGTGTCGCTACGCCCCATTTTTCGGGGGTGTCGCGCATAGGCTGATGCCGGGCACGTGTCCAACGCCTCTTTATTGTTTCCGAAGCGAACCGTGCGCCTTCAGCTCTTCCTTGTGAGCCGTCATAACGTGAGCCAATCAAAATGTTGAAAATCGTCCACCTGCTAATGGGCGCAGCGGCCTTGCTGCTGTCGTTCATACCTAGCTTGAAATCCGAAGCCGTTCCTTACCTGCAACAACCCGATGCACTTTACCTGGCCTTTTTCGGCCTGCTGAACCTGGTCATCGCTCCAGTGATTCCTTACTGGAACAAAGGCCCGCGCCAGCATCTGCAAAATCTGGTCAGCGCTCTTCTCGTGCTGACTGTCGTCCTGCAAACCCTGACCCTGATCGCACCGATGCCTGTCATCGCCGGTCAACCGGCTGTGCTGTTCAGCCTGGTGATTGCCCTGGTTGCTGTGGTCCTGCATCTGGCCATCAGCTTCTACAAGTCTTCACCGGCCGCCGCACCGACTACCTATGACATGAGCAACCGCGATACCGGTACCGTCAAGTGGTTCAACACGTCCAAAGGCTTCGGCTTCATCTCCCGGGATTCCGGCGATGATATTTTCGTGCACTTTCGTGCAATCCGTGGCGAAGGCCACCGCGTACTGGTCGAAGGCCAGCGCGTGGAGTTCTCGGTGATGAACCGGGACAAAGGCCTGCAAGCCGAGGACGTGATCGCCGCCCTGCCGCGTCGCTGATCCAAGGCAATAAAAAACCGCGAGCAGCCAGACTGCTCGCGGTTTTTTTACGCCTGCATAAACGTGTTGGCATCAGTAATGCGGTGGTGGCGCCTCTTCCTCGAACGAATCGAACTGCCCGACCATCTCTTCCTGACGCTTGAGCAGCGCTGCCATTTGCAACTGCAGGCGCTCGATCACCCGCTGCTGCGCCACCAACTCGTCGTTCAGCGCCTGAATGGTGTCATCCTGAAAAGCCAGACGGCTTTCCAGATCGGTAACGCGTTCTTCAAGGTTCATGGTTCAACCCTCCAGAAACGTGAAGTGTTCGGTCAGCACCACACGCAGCCGCTCACGAATGGCCGCTACCTGCTCGGCGCTGTAGGGTTTGGCCGGGTGTTTGCCCCAGACCGGCGCCGGCCATGCCGCGTCGTCACGCTTGCGCACGATCACATGCATATGCAACTGGCTGACAACGTTGCCCAGCGTCGCGACGTTCATTTTGTCAGCGTCGAACAGATCCTTGAGCAACTCGGCCAGCGCCGTGGTTTCCTGCCACAACTGCTGCTGGTCGGCGACATCCAATTGAAACAACTCGCTGATATCGTCGCGGCGCGGTACCAGGATGAACCACGGGTAATTGGCATCGTTGGACAGCAGCAGCCTGCAGAGCGGGAAGTCACCGATGGGCAGGGTGTCCTGTTGAAGTCTTGAATCTAAAGCAAACACTGCGTGCACTCCCGGCTGATCTACACAATTCAGCTTAGCGCCCATCCCCGACGGGTAACGCACCAAGCGACAGGCAGGCAGCATACCTGCGAATGCATCAGGCTTCACGATGCAGTACCGGGTCAGGCCACCACGGCCCTGACAAGAGACATTTAAAACGATTGCGCACCATTGCGGTGCCAGGGCCGGCTTCGAACACGAGCAAATACCCGAACAGCCTGAATCACCTGACAGCAGAAGCACCGCAGCTGTATGAATCCGGTACAGCCTGTAAATTTTTTGCACCAAAACCACACAGTGCGTCTACGCTCAGTGCGTCGGGCATCCGCCAAATACTCACTGGCGGGGTGAACCGGTAACGTTTTTGGTTGTCACGCCCCTGCGCGAACGTGACAACACGATGCAAAGGTGTGCGTCAAGCCCCTGATACAAAAGGGCTTGAACCCCCGCTTTTATGCGGTTTTTACGGCTACAGACAGGTGTTCAGAAAAATAAACGTAGCAACCCTGCACTTTGTGCACGCTTGTTGCATTGAGACACACATGGTCTATAAGCGCACCACCGGAAGTGGCAGCTTGAGACCAACCAAACACGGTGGCAGGGTTGCCCCAATGGAGATTCAAGTGTTTTGCCAGGGACTCTTTTTTACCGATGCAAAAAGGCCCAGAAACAGCGATAAAGTTGTCAGCCCGGCTGCATGGGTAACGTGAATTTGCGACATCAACCCAGCTGTTTGCGACGTCGTCGTAAAGAACACGAAAGGTTGTATGTGCAAGTATCGCCAACATTGTCGGCGTGATATAAGTTTGCGCCGACACAAAAAGAAAGAGCCGCCCAGATAATAAAACAGGTGGGACGGCAGTACTCTTCTAAAACCAAAGGAGCAAATCACGATGCGCGTGATGAAGTGGAGCATGATCGCACTGGCAGTTGCTGCAGCCGCCAGTACTCAAGTGGCTACGGCCGCACCTTTCGTTAGTGACCAAGCCGAAGCGAAAGGTTTTGTTGAAGACGCGAAGTTTGATGTGTTGCTGCGCAACTATTACTTCAACCGCGACAAGAAGAACACCACCTCCAATGACCAGAAAGACTGGACCCAGGGTTTCCTGAGCAACTTCAGCTCCGGTTACACCCAAGGCACCGTGGGTGTGGGTGTTGATGCATTCGGTTACCTGGGCATCAAACTGGATGGCGGCGACGGCACCACTGGTTCGGGCAACACCAGCCTGGACTCCCAAGGCCACGCACACGACTCCCTTGGTAAAGCAGGCGCAGCGATCAAGGCCCGCATCTCCAAGACCGAGCTGAAATTCGGTGAGTTCCAGCCAAGCACCGCTCCAGTCTTCGCCGTCGGCGGCTCCCGTCTGATTCCTCAGACTGCTACCGGTTTCCAACTGCAGAGCAGCGAAATCCAGAATCTGGATCTGGAAGCAGGCCACTTCTACTCGGCCTCCAGCCAGGACGAGATGAACAGCAGCGGTGAACTGCACTCGCAGTACTCCAGTACCTCCGATGACCCTGTCACTGGCAAAACCATGGACTTCGCCGGTGGTAAATACGGCATCACCGACAACCTGAGCGTCTCGCTGTACGGTTCGAAGTTCAAGGACATCTGGAATCAGTACTACAGCAACGTGAACCTCACCACCCCGATCAGTGGTGACACTTCGCTCAACACCGATTTCAACATCTATCGCACCACTGACACTGGCGATTCCAAAGCCGGCGACATCAGCAACACCACGTTCTCCCTGGCGACTGCGCTCTCGTTCCTGAAAGCACACACCGTGACTCTGGCCTTCCAGAAGGTCAATGGTGATACGCCGTTCGACTACGTCGGCGTGGGTGACAACAACCGTGGTGGCGACTCGATCTTCCTGGCCAACTCCATCCAGTACTCCGACTTCAACGGTCCGAACGAAAAATCTGCACAGATTCGTTATGACCTGAAAATGGCCGAGTACGGCGTTCCAGGCCTGAGCTTCATGGCCCGTTACGTGAAAGGCTGGGACATCGACGGCGATAAAATGGCTGCTGACAGCCCTTACCGTTCGTACGGTTACGGCGAAGATGGCAAGCATCACGAAACCAACCTGGAAGCCAAGTACGTAGTTCAGTCCGGCCCAGCCAAAGACCTGTCCTTCCGTGTTCGTCAAGCATTCCACCGTGGCAACACCGACCAGGCTGAAGGCGATGTCAACGAGTTCCGCCTGATCGTCGACTACCCGCTGTCGATCTTGTAATCGACTACGTTTAGTTTGCTCCAACAACAAAAAGGCCCATCTTCGGATGGGCCTTTTTTATTGCCTGTCACTTGTAATAAATGCCTGACCAACAAGTCAGGCATTTAATTAGCAACCTATCATTGTGTAGCTGTTTCCTGAACCACTCGAATCACCCGCTGCGGAAACGGAATATCAATACCGGCAGTCTTTAAACGATCACGCGACTGTTCGTTAAACATGAACATCACGTCCCAGTAGTCTGCAGTTTTAACCCAGACACGCAGAGAAACAGTGATCGAACTGTCACCCAACGTCGAAATGACCGCTTGTGGTGCAGGGTCCTGCAACACGCGCTCATCCTTGGCCAGATCCAGCAGCACCTGACGGGCTTTCTGCAGGTCCGCTTCGTAATCCACACCCACGTCAAACACCACTTTGCGGGTTGGCTGACGGTTGGTGTTGGTGATGATGCCGTTCGACAGATTGCCGTTCGGGACGATGATGGTCTTGTTGTCACCGGTACGCAGCACGGTGTGGAAAATCTGGATGCTGTCGACAGTTCCCGCCACGCCTTGCGCTTCGATCCAGTCACCGATGCGGAATGGACGGAACAGCAGAATCAGCACGCCGCCGGCGAAGTTCGCCAGGCTACCCTGCAATGCCAGGCCGATCGCCAGACCAGCCGCACCGATCGCAGCTACGAACGAGGTGGTTTCCACACCGATCATCGAAGCGACGCTGACGATCAGCAGCACCTTGAGGATGATGTTCGCCAGGCTGCTGATAAAACCTTGCAGCGCCAGGTCGGCATTGCGCAGGGCCAGCAGACCGCCGAGTTTTTGCGTGACCTTGTTGATCAACCACCAGCCGATCGCCAGGGTAATCACCGCCAGCAGCACGCGGCTGCCGTATTCCATGATCATCGGAATCCACGCCTGGGACGCCTTGACCAGGTTGTCTACCTCAGCATTCAAATCCATCTTCCATCTCCTGATTTCCGGCTACCCGGGCTGTACACATATAAAAAGTGGGAGCGGGCTTGCTCGCGAAAGCGCTGTGTCATTCAACAATGAGTTGCCTGACACAGCGCTTTCGCGAGCAAGCCCGCTCCCACAGCCATCTGACCGGACTTAGTCGCGGAAGTTGTTGAACTGCAGTGGCATGCCGAATTCCTTGGCGCGCAGGGCCGCAATGGCTTCCTGCAGGTCATCGCGCTTCTTGCCGGTCACACGTACCTGCTCGCCCTGAATGGCGGCCTGCACCTTGAGCTTGGCGTCCTTGATGTGCGCGACGATTTTCTTCGCCAGCTCCTTGTCGATGCCTTCCTTGAGGATCGCGTCCTGCTTCATCAGCTTGCCCGAGGCGTAAGCGTCTTTGACTTCAAGGCACTGCACATCGATCTTGCGCTTGGTCAGGGCCAGCTTCAGGATCTCGATCATCGCTTCCAGCTGGAACCCGGCTTCAGCGGTCAGATTGACGGTCAGATCCTTTTCCTTGAACTCGAAGCTGCCTTTGCCTTTCAGGTCATAACGACGATCGAGCTCCTTCACGGCGTTCTCGACCGCGTTGGTCAGCTCGTGTTTGTCCAGTTCGGATACCACGTCGAACGACGGCATGTAATCTCTCCAATAAAAAGGCGCGCTCGATCAGGAGGGAGCGCGCTTGGCTTGCGGTTAAAATCCGGCTCATTATAACGGGTCTTTTCCCACCGATACGGCGAGCCTTGCATGCCAGTACCTTACCGAGTGAAAAACTGATGTCCACCCCCTGGCACATTCTCGGCGCCGGCAGCCTCGGCACCCTGTGGGCCACGCGCCTGGCTCGGGCCGGTCTGCCGGTGCGGCTGATCGTGCGTGATGCCGAGCGCTTGCGCAGCTATCAGGCGGCCGGCGGTCTGACACTGGTCGAACACGGCGCAGCCACTACCTATGCCGTCCCCGCGCAAACGGCCGACGACCCGGAGCCGATCCGCCGCCTGCTGGTCGCCTGCAAGGCCTATGACGCCGAAAGCGCCGTCGCCCGCCTCGCCCCGCGCCTGAGCGCAGATGCCGAGCTGATCCTCCTGCAGAACGGCCTCGGCAGTCAGGACGCGGTGGCGGCACGCGTTCCGCAGGCACGCTGCATCAGCGCCTCCAGCACCGAAGGCGCGTTCCGCGACGGCGACTGGCGCGTGGTGTTTGCCGGCCACGGTTTCACCTGGCTGGGCGATGCCGGCCATCCGGTGGCGCCGATCTGGCTGGACGACCTGCAAGCGGCGAACATTCCCCACGAATGGAGCACCGACATCCTCACCCGGCTGTGGCGCAAGCTGGCACTCAATTGCGCGATCAATCCGCTGACCGTGCTCCACGATTGCCGTAACGGCGGGCTTGAGCAGCATCAATGCGAAGTCGCCACGCTGTGCGCGGAACTTGTCGAATTGCTGGAGCGTTGCGGTCAACCGGCAGCCGCGCTCAATCTGCAGCAGGAAGTCGAACGGGTGATCCACGCCACAGCAGCCAATTACTCGTCGATGTATCAGGACGTGGCCAACCGCCGCCGTACCGAAATCAGCTACCTGCTGGGCCACGCCTGCAAAGTCGCCACCCGTCATCAACTCAACCTGCCGCACCTCACTCAATTGCAGCAGCGTCTGGTCGGCCATCTGCACAGCCTTGGATTGCCCAGCGACTGAGCAGCGGCTACGCTGGCCACTTGTTCCTTTGCTGCGATAAACCTGATGCCATTGCGCCAGCGCCTTGAAAACCTGCCGGTCGGCCAGAAACTGCTGGCCGCCCTGCTGGTGTTATTGACCACTGTGCTATTGGTCGCCAACCTGACCTTTATCAGCGCCGCCTATTACATCTCCCAGGAAAGCATGGCGCCGCAAGCCCTGCAGACCATCGGCCGGCTGATCTCCAACCCGAGCCTGGTCGCGCAAGCCCTCGAGTCGCCACAAAGCGCCGAACGCCTGCTCAAGGAGCTCGACAGTTATTCGCCGCTGCGCGCAGCAGCGCTGTATGACGGCAAGGGTGACCGTCTCGCTCAGGTGCAGCGTGGCGACAAGCTCAATCTGCCGGAACGTTATCGACACGTCGAAGCCTGGCAACTCACCGAGTTTCGCAGCAACCAGTTGATCACCCTGCCCCGCCCCGGCACCGCGCCTGGGCACTTGCTGCTGGTCGCCAGCAGCGAACTGCCGATGGCGTTCTACACCGGCACCCTGACTGCCAGTCTCGGCATCCTGATTTTCAGTGTGCTGCTGTGGCTGGTGATTGCGCGACAGATCAAACGCCTGATCACGCGGCCGATCCATGAACTGGAAGAGCTGTCGCGTCAGGTCACCCGTGAAGAGAACTATGCCCTGCGCGCCTCACGCGGCAACCACGATGAAATCGGCAGCCTCGCCGAGGCGTTCAACACCATGCTCTCGCGCATCGAAGCCCGCGAACAGCAGCTCAAGCGTGCCCGCGATGACTCACAAGCCGCCTACGATCAGGCCCAAGGGCTGGCCGAAGAAACCCGTCACACCAACCGCAAGCTGGAGCTGGAAGTCCAGGTGCGGAGCAAGATCGAGAAGAAGCTCACCGGCTTCCAGAACTACCTCAACAGCATCATCGACTCCATGCCCTCGGCGCTGATCGCCCTCGATGAACAGCTCTACGTGACCCAGTGGAACCAGGAGGCCAGCGCCCTTTCCGGAACGCGCCTGGATGAAGCGTTGAACCAGCCGATCTTCCTCGCCTTCGAACCGCTCAAGCCGTTTCTGCCACAACTCAAGCAGACCGTGGAAGAGCACACGGTGGCGAAGATCGAGCGGGTGACCTGGTTCAAGGATGACGAACCCAAGCATTACGCCCTGACGTTCTACCCGCTGATGGGCGGTGCCGGGCGCGGTGTGGTGATCCGCATCGACGACATCACTCAGCGCCTGTCGCTGGAAGAAATGATGGTGCAGTCGGAGAAGATGCTCTCGGTGGGTGGCCTCGCCGCCGGCATGGCCCATGAGATCAACAACCCGCTCGGCGCGATTTTGCACAACGTGCAGAACATTCGGCGGCGGCTGTCGGCAGATCTGCCGAAGAACCTCGAAACCGCTGAACAGCTCGGCATCGAACTGGACACGGTCAACCGTTACCTGCAAAGCCGCGAAGTGCCGAAACTGCTCGACGGCATCCAGCAGGCCGGCGCGCGGGCGGCAAAAATCGTCACGCACATGCTCAGTTTCAGCCGCCGCAGCACTAGGCAAATGGCCCCCTGCGATCTGCCGGCGCTGATTGATCAGGCGGTGGAAATTGCCGGTAACGACTTCGATCTGGCAATCGGTTTCGACTTCAAGGGCCAGGCGATCATCCGCCAGTTCGACCCGGCGCTCGGCCCGGTGCCGGGCACCGCCAACGAACTGGAACAAGTGCTGCTCAACCTGCTGAAAAACGCCGCACAAGCCATTCATCAGCGCGAAGATGACAGCGAGCCGGGGCGGATCATCCTGCGCACCAAGCTCAATCCGCCATGGGCCGAGATTCAGGTCGAAGACAACGGCATCGGCATGAGCGAGAACGTGCGCAAACGTACTTTCGAGCCGTTCTTCACCACCAAGGAAATCGGCCAAGGCACAGGGCTGGGGCTGTCGGTGTCGTACTTCATCATCACCAACAACCACAAAGGGCAGATGGAAGTGCAATCCGCGCCGGGCCAGGGCACCTGCTTCACCTTGCGCCTGCCACTGACCCAACCGGCGGCCATCGCCGCCGAAACCAATCAACTACCGAGGTAACCCATGGGCTTTCGCTTGTCGAAGATCTACACCCGCACCGGTGACACAGGCGAAACCGGCCTGGGCGATGGCCGCCGCGTGCCCAAGGATCACCCGCGCATCGAAGCGATTGGCGAAGTCGATACGCTGAACAGTCAGGTCGGTGTGCTGCTGGCCGGGTTGATCGCCGAACGTGAGGCATTCCCGGGATTGAATGAACTGATCGACGTGCTCGCGCCTTGTCAGCATCGTCTGTTTGATCTTGGCGGTGAGCTGGCGATGCCGGAGTATCAGGCGCTGAACACGGCAGAAATCGAGCGTCTGGAAGCGGCGATTGATGTATGGAACGAGGAATTGGGGCCGCTGGAGAATTTCATTCTGCCGGGCGGTTCGATGCTGATTGCCCAGGCCCATGTGTGCCGCAGTCTGGCGCGCAGTGCCGAGCGCCGTTGTCAGCACTTGAATGCAATCGAGCCGTTGGCCGGGGTTGGGTTGGCGTATATCAATCGGCTGTCGGATCTGTTGTTTGTGGCCGCAAGGTTGATTGCGCGGCGGCAGGGAATTGCAGAGATCTTGTGGCAACCGGCGGCGAAGCCTTCAGATATATAGCGCCTGTAAGGACGCCTTCGCGAGCAAGCCCGCTCCCACAGTTGATTGCATTCATCCAGTTGGAATGCAGTCAAATGTGGGAGCGGGCTTGCTCGCGAAGAGGCCATCAGCCTCACAACATAATCAAGCTTCTGGCCAGAATGCGCGAATCCCTGCCACACCCTGAGCCCCAACGCCCCACGCTTTCTCGCGCTCCGCCGGGCCGACCCCGCCGAGCAAGAACACCGGCTTGCTGAAGCCCTCGATCAACGTCGAAGCCTGCTCCCAGCCCAATGGCTGCGCATCCGGGTGGGTCAAGGTTGGTTGAACCGGCGACAGGGTGACGAAATCCACCCCCATCTGCTCGGCCAATTCCAGCTCTTCGGCGTTGTGGCACGAAGCCGCCAACCAGCGCTCGGCCGGCAACGGCCGCCCTGCTTCGGCGTATTTGCGCAGTTGTGCGGCAGTGATATGCCAGCCGGCCGACGGGAAATCGCCGAGCCATTCGAACGGCCCCTTGATCATCAACTGCGCCTTGCCGGCACACAGACCGGCTGCATCCACCGCCAGATCGCGGTATTTGGGGTCATAACCGTTCGGCGCGCGCAGCTGGATCAGTTTGATCCCGCCGGCAATCGCCTTCTGAATGCCGCGCAGCAAGGCCGGGGCTTCCAGATCTTCCGGGGTGATCAGGTATTCGCCAGGCAGGCGCGCGGCGGCAACGATCGGCTGATTGGCGGCCGGAAACTCGTAGCTCAGCAGATCCTTGGCGGTCACCCAGGCCAATGGCTGGCCTTCGGCGCCATGCGGTTCACCGCTGAAGCTCGACACTTCCCAGACATCCAGCAACACCTGCTTGTCCGGGTAATCGTGGCGAACCTTGATCAGCGGACGCGCGGCGCCAACAACAATGCCCAGCTCTTCCTGAAGCTCGCGAGCCAGGGCGCTTTCGACCGATTCGTCAGCCTCGACCTTGCCGCCGGGAAATTCCCACAGGCCGCCCTGATGCTGGGTATCGGCACGGCGGGCGATCAGGATTTTGCCGCTGTCGTCCCGAATGACGGCAGCCGCGACGTGTACGCGTTTCACGGATTCAACTCCTCCAGTCCAGCCTTTTGCCACGCCTTGAAGGCCGGCCATTGGTAGACGGTTTCAACATAGGCTTGATCAATCGCCGACAGCGGCACCTGGTAGGTACGCAGGCGCACGGCAATCGGGGCGAAGAACGCATCGGCCAGGCTCACCCGGCCAAACAGATACGGCCCAGGCTCCGTGGCGGCAGCACGGCATTCAGCCCACAGCGCGAGCATGCGTTCGATATCGACCTTCACTTCCGGCGGCACCGGGCTGAGCGGTGCGTCGTGGCTCAGGTTGAACGGCATGTGATTGCGCATGGCGAAGAAGCCACTGTGCATCTGCGCGCAGGCCGATCGCGCCTGGGCACGGGCGAACAGGTCGGCTGGCCAGAGCTGTTCGGACGGGAACTGTTCGGCCAGGTATTCGGCGATCGCCAGAGAGTCGGCGATGGTGCCGCGAGAAGTTTGCAACAGCGGCACCTTGGCGGTCGGCGAATGCTTGAGCAGCTTCTCGCGGGTGTCGGGCTTGCCGAGTTTGATCAGTTCTTCGCTGTAGGGTGCGCCGGTCAGCTCCAGCGCCAGGGCAGCGCGCAGGGACCAGGAGGAAAGCAGTTTGTCGCCGATGATCAGGTGCAGGGACATGGTGTGGCGCCTTTTCGTCAGGAGGATCAGGCTGGAATTCTTGGTGCCTGATTAGTCGCCATCGCGAGCAGGCTCACTCCTACAGGGGATCCGTGTCGTTCACTAATCTACTGTAGGAGTGAGCCTGCTCGCGATGGCGGCGACTCGGTCTCAGATTAAATCAGGTGCGGTATTCGGCGTTGATCTTCACGTACTCATGCGACAGGTCGGTGGTCCAGATGGTTTCGCTGCAGTCGCCGCGACCCAGTTCGATGCGGATGGTGATCTCTTCCTGCTGCATCACCGCCGAACCCTGTGCCTCAGTGTAGGTCGCTGCGCGCGCGCCACGGCTGGCGATGCACACGTCGCCGAGGAACACGTCGATCTTGCTCACATCCAGATCCGGCACGCCGGCACGGCCGACAGCCGCCAGAATACGGCCCCAGTTCGGGTCGGAGGCGAACAGCGCGGTCTTGATCAGCGGCGAGTGGGCCACGGTGTAACCGACGTCGAGGCATTCCTGATGATTGCCGCCGCCGTTGACTTCAACAGTCACGAACTTGGTCGCGCCTTCGCCGTCACGCACGATGGCCTGGGCCACGTCCATGCACACTTCGAACACCGCCTGTTTCAGCTTGTTGAACAGCTCGCCTTCGGCACGGGTGATTTCCGGCAGCGCAGCCTTGCCGGTGGCAATCAGCATGCAGCAGTCGTTGGTCGAGGTGTCGCCGTCGATGGTGATGCGGTTGAACGACTTGTTCGCACCGTCGAGCATCAGGTTGTGCAGCACGTCGCGGGAGACTTTGGCGTCGGTGGCGATGTAGCCGAGCATGGTCGCCATGTTCGGGCGGATCATGCCCGCGCCCTTGCTGATACCGGTGACGGTGATGGTCACGCCGTCATGCTGGAACTGGCGGCTGGCACCCTTGGGCAGGGTGTCGGTGGTCATGATGCCGGTGGCGGCGGCTTCCCAATTGTTTTCCGACAGATCATCCAGTGCGGCTTGCAGCGCGCCTTCGATTTTCTCGACCGGCAGCGGCTCACCGATCACGCCGGTGGAGTACGGCAGGATCTGGCTGGCATCGACACCGGTCAGCTCGGCCAGTTTGGCGGTGGTGCGCTCGGCAGCCGCCAAGCCTGGCTCACCGGTACCGGCGTTGGCGTTGCCGGTGTTGGTCAGCAGGTAACGCACGTCGTTGTGCACGCGTTTTTTCGCCAGGATCACCGGCGCGGCGCAAAAGGCGTTCAACGTGAACACACCGGCCACGGTCGAACCTTCGGCACAGCGCATCACTACCACATCCTTGCGCCCGGGGCGCTTGATGCCGGCCGAGGCGATACCGAGTTCAAAACCGGCAACCGGGTGCAACGTTGGCAAAGGACCAAGACCAACAGCCATGAATGCGCTCCTTACTCAATGATGTCAGCACCGCTCACAGGGATGGCGGTGGTGTAAATGGCAAAACGCCGCGACGGCAGGAGCCGGTCGCGGCGCGGGTATTTCAGCGATTGAAACGGGAGTTACTGGATCTGCCCGTGGCAATGCTTGAATTTCTTGCCCGAACCGCAGTAGCACAGTTCGTTGCGACCCAGCTTCTGCTCGTTGCGAACCGGCGCGGTGGCGAGGGCTACATCGACCTCTTCACCCAGCACTTCCGGCTGCTCCAGACCAGGGGCCTCGGCGTGTTCGAACTGCATGCGCGCGGCCAGTGCTTCGGCTTCCTCACGCAGGCGTTGCTCTTCGGCTTCCGGATCTTCGCGGCGCACCTGAACGTGCGACAGCACACGGATCGAGTCGCGCTTGATCGAATCCAGCAGCTCGGAGAACAGTGTGAACGACTCGCGCTTGTATTCCTGCTTCGGGTTCTTCTGGGCGTAGCCACGCAGGTGGATACCGTGACGCAGGTGATCCATGGTCGACAGGTGGTCTTTCCACAGGTCGTCCAGCACGCGCAGAACGATCTGCTTCTCGAACGAGCGCAGTGCTTCGGCACCGGCCTGATCTTCTTTCTCGTTGTACGCCACCATCAGCTCGACCATCAGCTTCTCGCGCAGGGTCTCTTCGTACAGGTGATCGTCTTCGTCGAGCCATTGCTGGATCGGCAGTTTCACCCCGAAGTCGCTGGCAATGGACGCTTCCAGACCGGCAACATCCCACTGCTCTGGCAGCGATTGCGGCGGAATGTGCGCGCTGACGGTGGCGTTGAGCACGTCCTGACGGAAATCGGCGATGGTTTCACCGATGTTGTCGGCGGCCAGCAACGTGTTACGCATGTGATAGATCACTTTACGCTGTTCGTTGTTGACGTCGTCGAACTCGAGCAGTTGTTTACGGATGTCGAAGTTACGACCTTCCACCTTGCGCTGCGCCTTCTCGATCGCGTTGGTCACCATGCGGTGCTCGATCGCTTCGCCCGGCTGCATGCCCAGGGCTTTCATGAAGTTCTTCACCCGGTCAGAGGCGAAGATGCGCATCAGGCTGTCTTCCAGCGACAGGTAGAAGCGGCTGGAACCGGCATCGCCCTGACGACCGGCACGGCCACGCAACTGGTTGTCGATACGACGGGATTCGTGACGCTCGGAGGCAATCACCTGCAGACCGCCGGACTCCAGCACTTGCTGGTGACGCTTCTGCCAGTCGGCCTTGATCTGGGCGATCTGCTCGGGGCTCGGGTTTTCCAGCGCCGCAACTTCCACTTCCCAGTTACCGCCCAACAGGATGTCGGTACCACGACCGGCCATGTTGGTAGCGATGGTCAGGGCGCCCGGACGACCGGCTTGCGCGATGATCTCGGCTTCTTTTTCGTGGAACTTGGCGTTCAGCACCTTGTGCTCGATGCCTTCCTTGTTGAGCAGGTTGGACACGTGCTCGGAAGTTTCGATGGTCGCGGTGCCCACCAGGATCGGACGGCCTTGGGCCATGCCTTCCTTGATGTCGTTGATGATCGCCGCGTATTTCTCTTCGGCGGTCAGGAACACCAGGTCGTTGTAGTCCTTGCGCGCCAACGGTTTGTTCGGCGGAATGACCATGACCTGCAGGCCATAGATCTGGTGGAATTCGAACGCTTCGGTGTCAGCAGTACCGGTCATGCCGGACAGCTTGGTGTACAGACGGAAGTAGTTCTGGAACGTGGTCGAAGCCAGAGTCTGGCTCTCGGCCTGGATGTTCAGACCTTCCTTGGCTTCGATGGCCTGATGCAGGCCTTCGGACAGACGACGACCCGGCATGGTACGACCGGTGTGTTCGTCGACCAGTACGACCTGACCGTCCTGCACGATGTATTCGACGTTGCGGTGGAACAGTTTGTGCGCACGCAGACCCGAATAGACGTGGGTCAGCAGGCCCAGGTTATGCGCCGAGTACAGGCTCTCGCCTTCGGCCAGCAGGCCGACGCCGGTGAGCATTTCTTCGATGTACTGGTGACCGGCTTCGTTGAGTTCGACCTGACGGGTCTTCTCGTCGATGGTGTAGTGACCGGCCTTGGTGACCTGGCCTTCGACTTCTTCGACGTGCAGTTCCAGCTGCGGGATCAGTTTGTTGATCTCCATGTACAGCTTGGAACTGTCCTCGGCCTGACCGGAAATGATCAGCGGGGTACGGGCTTCGTCGATGAGGATGGAGTCGACTTCGTCGATCACGGCAAAATTGAGTTCGCGCTGGAATTTTTCTTCCATGCTGAACGCCATGTTGTCGCGCAGGTAGTCGAAACCGAATTCGTTGTTGGTACCGTAGGTGATGTCGGCAGCATAGGCGGCGCGCTTCTCTTCCGGCGGCTGGAACGGCGTCACGACGCCGACGGTCAGGCCGAGGAATTCATACAGCGGACGCATCCAGTTGGCGTCACGGCGGGCCAGGTAGTCGTTCACGGTTACAACGTGCACGCCCTTGCCGGACAGCGCGTTGAGGTAAACACCCAGGGTTGCCACGAGGGTTTTACCCTCACCGGTACGCATTTCGGCAATCATGCCTTCATGCAAGGTCATGCCGCCGATCAACTGAACGTCGAAGTGGCGCATGCCCATGACGCGCTTGCCCGCTTCACGGGCGACCGCGAAGGCTTCAGGCAACAGCTTGTCGAGGGATTCCCCTTTGGCGATACGGGCCTTGAACTCGTTGGTCTTGGCACGCAATTGATCGTCCGAAAGGGCCACCATTTGCTCTTCGAAGGCATTGACGAGCTGCACCGTCTTGAGCATGCGTTTGACTTCACGCTCGTTCTTGCTTCCAAAAAGTTTCTTTAACAAAGGCGCAAACATATCGGCAGGATCTTCCACACTAAAGGGATGGAGGGCGGCCCCGTGAGTCGCCCGTGCAGCCCTCATGGCCGCATGCGAACGAGCATTCTACCCGGAAACGGTGGTGAGGAAAGTGGCGATATTCCACGATGCTGGCACTGCGCTTTGACGGGGCTCACTTAAAATAGGGGCGTTTTGCTCAACTTCAACCCATACGGGAAAGAAGTTAGTCGTTGATTTAATGAGCAAAGCAGGGACAAAAGCAATGGGCGAGTGGTTCCGTTGCTTTCTGCTACCATGGCGCTTCTGTTACTTCAGGTGTTCGATCATGGCATTTCGCCCCCTTACAGCCAGAGCGCCCGCCGTTCTGCTACGCGAAGCCAAGCCGCTCAAAGCCATTCTCGGTCATGCCCAACGCCTCGCTCATCTGCAACGCCTGCTCGAAAGCCAGTTGCAACCCGCTGCCCGCGCGCATTGCCATGTCGCCAAGTGGCGTGAAGGCGAACTGTCACTGGTGGTCACCGACGGCCATTGGGCCACACGCCTGCGCTACCAGCAAAAACGCCTGCAACGGCAACTGCAGCTGTTCGAAGAGTTCGCCAACCTGACGCGAATCAAATTCACTGTGCGACCACCGATCGTCCAGCCTGGGGCTGTCGGGCACACGATGGACCTGTCGAGTAATGCAGCGGCAACCATCCAGTCCACGGCAGACGGGATCAGCGATCCAGGCCTGCGCGCGGCGCTTGAGCGTCTGGCGGCGCACGCCAAAGACAAATCCTGATCTCAATCCAGAAAACTGACGCTTATCCAATGTGGGAGCGGGCTTGCTCGCGAAGGCGTCCTTTCAGTCAACATTATTGTTAACTGGCAGACCGCTTTCGCGAGCAAGCCCGCTCCCACAGTTTGGATCAACGCCGTTTGCTGCCGCCGAGTAACGAGCCCATCAAACCGCGCACCAGTTGCTTGCCCAGATTGTTGGCCGCCTGGCGCATCGCCGACTTCAGCGCCTGCCCCGCCGCCGTGCCCAGGAACTCTCCGGCACGATCAGCCAGGCTTGGCTCTTCGGCTGCCGTCTTACCCGCTGGCGCATCCGCCTCCGGCGCCAGATCCTTGCGGCCCATCAGGATTTCATACGCCGACTCACGATCGATCGGTTTGTCATAACGGCCCTTGAACGGCGACCCGGCGATCAGCATCGTGCGTTCGGTTTCGCTCAACGGCCCGATCCGCGACTGTGGCGGCGCCACCAGCACCCGCTGGACCGTCTCCGGCGTGCCTTTTTCCTGCAACGTCCCGACCAGTGCTTCGCCGATACCCAGCTCAGTCAGCACCGATAAGGTGTCGAACGCCGGATTTGGCCGGAAACCATCGGCCACCGCCCGCAGGGACTTCTGTTCCTTGGCGGTGAACGCACGCAAGCCGTGCTGGATGCGCAGGCCAAGTTGTGCCAGCACGTTATCCGGCAAATCCCCCGGCGACTGGGTGACGAAATACACCCCCACACCTTTCGAGCGAATCAGCCGCACCACCTGCTCCAGACGCTCCTGCAGCGCCTTGGGCGTATCGCCGAAGAGCAAATGCGCTTCATCGAAGAACAGCGCCAGCAGCGGTTTTTCGGCATCGCCGCGCTCCGGCAACTGCTCGAACAACTCGGCCAGCAGCCACAGCAGGAACGTCGCGTAGACCTTTGGCGCCTCGTGTACCAGACGGCTGGCATCGAGCAAATGAATACGCCCACGGCCATCGGCGGACGGTTGCAGAATGTCTTCGAGTTGCAGCGCCGGTTCGCCGAACAAGGCTTCAGCGCCCTGCTGTTCCAGGGTCGCCAGCCGGCGCAACAGTGCCTGACTGGAACCGGTGGTCATCAGCGCCGCGTCTTCGCCCAACAGTTGCGGGTTGTCCTTGAGGTGATTGAGCAGCGCCTTGAGGTCTTTCAAGTCCAGCAGCAACAGACCTTCGCGATCCGCCACTTTAAACGCCGCATACAGCGCCGACTGCTGGCTGTCGGTCAGTTCCAGCAGACTGCCGATCAGCAGCGGGCCCATTTCACTCAAGGTAGTGCGCAACGGATGACCGGATTCCCCGTGAATGTCCCACAGCGTCACCGGATAAGCCTGCGGCTTGTGATCGAGCCAGGACATCCCGGCGATGCGCTCGGCGACTTTGCCCTGCGGATTGCCGGCGGCACCGAGGCCGCACAGGTCGCCCTTGATGTCGGCGGCGAACACCGCGACCCCGGCGTCACTGAACGCTTCGGCAAGGCGTTGCAAAGTCACCGTCTTGCCGGTCCCGGTCGCACCGGCGATCAGCCCGTGGCGGTTAGCCAGGCGCATGGCCTGAGCAATCGGTTGCCCCGCCAGATCGGCGCCAATAACGAGTTGCGATGTGTCAGGCATTTTGTCACCTATGGTTAATCTTTAATCCGTTGTGGCCGATAGCTAAGGGCGAGAACCTGACTGAAAAGTCGGTCGGACATTTCCCTAAGGAGAGTCGGAAATATCAGTTTGTTTCACCCTTGCCCATATTGCGCGTCTTTATAAAAGCACGCCCAGGACATTAAGACCTTAGCGGAACCCCAAGCCATGAACAAAAACCTGCGCTTCAGCCATAAAATTTTGCTTGCCGCCGCCCTCATCGTCATCGCCGCTTTCGCCTCGTTCACGCTGTACAACGACTGGCTGCAACGCAACGCGATCCGCGATGACCTGAACAACTATCTCAACGAGATGGGCGAAGTCACCGCCGACAACATCCAGACCTGGCTCAACGGGCGCATTCTGCTGGTCGAGAACGCCGCGCAGAACATCGCCATCAACCCGGAACCGGCCAACGTCGCCAGCCTGCTGGAACAGAAGTCTCTGACCTCGACGTTCATGGCCACTTACCTGGGCGATGCCACCGGCCACTTCACCATCCGCCCGGACGTGAAGATGCCGGACGGTTTCGACCCACGAGTGCGCCCTTGGTACAAAGGTGCCGAGAGCAGCAGCGCATCGACCCTGACCGAACCGTACATCGACGCCGCCACCGGGCAGTTGATCATTTCCATTGCCACCGCCTCGAAAAAGGCCGGTCAGAGCGTCGGCGTGGTGGGCGGCGACCTGAGCCTGCAAACCCTGGTCGACACCCTGACTGCGCGAGACTTCTCCGGCATGGGCTATGCCTTCCTGGTCAGCGCCGACGGAAAAATCCTCGTGCACCCGGACAAGGCACTGGTGATGAAGTCACTGAAAGAAGCCTATCCGCAGGACACCCCACGCATCAGCAGCGACTTCAGTGAAATCACCGTCGATGGCAAGACCCGCATCGTCAGCTTCGCGCCGATCAAAGGCCTGCCGTCGGTCAACTGGTACATCGGGCTGTCGGTGGACAAGGACAAAGCCTTCTCGATGCTCAGTGAGTTCCGCACCTCGGCGGTGATTGCCACGGTGATTGCGGTGGTGATCATCATCGCGCTGCTGGGCATGCTGATTCGCCTGCTGATCCAGCCACTGCACGTCATGACTCGCGCCATGGAAGACATCGCCGATGGCGAAGGCGACCTGACCAAACGCCTGACCATCGTCAATAACGATGAATTCGGCGTGCTGGGTACCGCATTCAACCGTTTCGTCGAGCGTATTCACGGCTCGATCCGCGAAGTGTCGTCGGCCACCGGCCAGGTCAACGAGGTTGCGCTGCGCGTGGTCGCGGCGTCCAACTCGTCGATGTACAACTCCGACCAGCAAGCCTCGCGCACCAGCAGCGTCGCCGCCGCGATCAATCAACTGGGCGCCGCCGCTCAGGAAATCGCCCGCAACGCCGCGCAAGCCTCGAACCAGGCCAGTGACGCCCGCGGCCTCGCCGAAGACGGCCAGCAAGTGGTGGATCGCAGCATCAAGGCGATGAATCAACTGTCGAGCATGCTCAGCGCCTCCAGCACCAACATCGAGTCGCTGAACAGCAAAACCGTGAACATCGGGCAGATCCTCGAAGTGATCACCAGCATCTCCCAGCAGACCAACCTGCTGGCGCTCAATGCCGCTATCGAAGCGGCGCGTGCCGGTGAAGCCGGACGCGGTTTTGCCGTGGTCGCCGACGAAGTGCGCAACCTGGCGCACCGCACCCAGGAATCGGCGCAGCAGGTGCAGACCATGATCGAGGAGCTGCAGGTCGGCGCCCGTGAATCGGTGAGCACCATGAGCGACAGCCAGCGCCACAGCCAGGACAGCGTGGAAATCGCCAACCTCGCCGGCGAACGCCTCAACAGCGTGACCCAGCGCATCGGCGAGATCGACGGGATGAACCAGTCGGTGGCGACCGCGACCGAGGAACAGACGGCGGTGGTCGAGTCGATCAACGTCGACATCACCGAGATCAATACGCTGAACCAGGAAGGCGTCGAGAACCTGCAAGCGACCTTGCGCGCGTGTTCGGATCTGGAGCAGCAGGCTGCGCGTCTGAAGCAACTGGTCGGCAGCTTCAGGATTTAAGGCGCAGCCACTGGCCTCTTCGCGAGCAAGCCCGCTCCCACATTGGATCTGTGTTGTTTGCATATCCTTGTGAGAGCAAGCCTGCTCCCACATGGGATCTGTGTCGTTTGCAGATCCCTGTGGGAGCGGGCTTGCTCGCGAAGGCGTCCTGTCAAACACCACAACACCTCCCTGACACTCCCACCGCGCATATCGCCGACATCCCCCCTGTTCTCCCACATTGGCTCTGTGTCATCTGCAGATCCCTGTGGGAGCGGGCTTGCTCGCGAAGGCGTCCTGTCAAACAAAACAACACCTCCCTGACACTCCCACCGCGCAATCCCGACCGAACATCTATTCTGGATAAAGGTCAACCAAGGGAGTGCAACGCAGCGGAGGGTTGATCACTGTGCATATCGCCGACATCACCATGTTCTACGCCCCGGCCAGCGGCGGCGTACGTACCTATCTGGACGCCAAGCATCGCCGGTTGGGCGTCAAATCGGGCATTCGTCACAGCCTGCTGATCCCCGGCGCACATTTCGGTGAAAACGACGGTATCTACACCGTGCCCGCCCCCGCCCTGCCCTTCGGCAAAGGCTATCGCTTTCCGTTGCGCCTCGCGCCGTGGCGCAATGTCCTGCAGGGTTTGCAGCCGGATCTGATCGAAGTCGGCGATCCGTACCTGACAGCCTGGGCGGCGCTCGACGCTCGACGGCAACTGGATGTGCCGGTGATCGGCTTTTATCACTCGGACCTGCCATTGCTGGCGAGCAATCGCATGGGCCATTGGGTCACGCCGAATGTCGAGGCGTACGTCACCAAGCTCTATGGCAACTTCGATCGAGTGCTGGCGCCCAGCCAAGTCATGGCGGACAAGCTCACCGGTCTGGGAGTGCGCAATGTCTTCGTGCAGCCATTGGGGGTGGACTTGCAAACCTTTCACCCTGACGCCCGCGATAACGGCCTGCGCGCCGAACTGGGGATTGCCGAAGACACCCGGCTGCTGATCTTTGCCGGGCGCGGTTCCAAAGAGAAGAACCTGCCGGTGCTGCTCAAATGCATGCAGCGCCTCGGCCCACGCTACCACCTGCTGCTGGTTGGCTCGTCGATGCCGGCCGTGGTTCCGGACAATGTCAGCGTGATCGACTCCTTCTGCCCGGCGCCCACCGTCGCCCGGTTGATGGCCAGCGCTGATGCCCTGATCCATGCCGGCGATCAGGAAACCTTCGGTCTGGTGATCCTCGAAGCCATGGCCTGCGGGATTCCGGTGGTCGCGGTGGCGGCCGGGGCGTTTGAAGAGATCGTCGCCGACGACTGCGGCTTGCTCTGCGCACCGAACAACCCGCAAGCCATGGCCAATGCCGTGCGCGAGCTGTTCAGTCGCGGCTGCGTGAAACTCGGCCAACAGGCGCGGCAACATGTCGAACGGCGTTATTCCTGGGACTGCGTGGTCGACAGCCTGCTCGGCCATTACCACGCGGTGCTCGGTCACTCGCTGCCAAGGGTGGCCAATGGCTGATTCCTTGAATGACCGCGCAGTGCTGCTGGTGCTACACGACGTGGCGCCGTCGACGTGGGCGGATTATCGGCCGTTTGTCGAGGCGGTAGACGCAATGGGTGACGTGCCGATGACCTGGTTGGTCGTTCCGGATTTCCATGGCCACGACGCACTCGAGGAGCATCCCGCGTTCTGCCGAATGCTCGGCGAGCGGCTGGCCCGTGGCGATGAAATGGCCTTGCACGGCTATTACCATGAGGACCGCGAGCCAGCGCCAGCCACGCCCCGCGACTGGTTCATGCGCCGAATCTACACCCACGAAGGGGAGTTTTATCGCCTGTCCTGCGAAGCTGCGCTGGCTCGCCTGCGCGACGGCATCGAACTGTTCCGGCGCAATGACTGGCCGTTGCACGGCTTCGTCGCCCCGGCATGGCTGATGAGCGAGGGCACGCGTCAGGCCCTTCGCGAAACGCCATTGAGCTACACCAGCGACCCGCAACATCTTTATCAATTACCGGATTTCACCGCCGTCAACGCCCCGGGCCTGGTCTGGAGTGCGCGCAGTGCCTGGCGGCGGGGCCTGTCAAAAATCGTCAGCGAGCAACGCGAACAGCAGTGGCGCGACGCCGCGGTGATTCGTCTAGGCTTGCACCCGGTAGACATGCGCCACGCCTTCGCGCGTGATTACTGGCTGCAAACCCTTGAACGGCTGCTGGCAGAAGGACGCACGCCCATGAACAAAATCGACTGGCTCATCCGGCAACGCAAGCGAATGGAGCGCGCTGCATGAGTCGCGGCATTGTGCTGTTGATCGGCCTGCTCGCCGCCGTGCTGATTCCCGTGCTGCTCGGCGGCGGCGAGATCGGTGCGCGGCTGCAGAATTTTCCGCTGCACTGGCTGCTGATCATGTTCGGCATGATCCTGCTCTGCTGGGGCATCAACACCCTGCGTTTGCGCCTGCTGCTGGGTGATCAGCGCGAACGGGTCACGCCGCTGAAAAGCCTCGGCGTGGTCATGGCCGCCGAGTTTGCCTATTGCGCCACCCCCGGCGGCAGTGGCGGGCCGCTGACGATCATGGCCTTGCTGGCGCGCTGCGGCGTGCGCCCGGCCCGGGGCAGCGCGGTGTTTGCCATGGATCAGCTGAGTGATCTGCTGTTCTTTCTCTGCGCCCTGAGCGGCATCCTGATTTACGCGTTGTTTCAGCATCTCAGTGACCGCCTGGAGTGGTTGCTGATGGTCAGCGCCGTGTCGCTGTTCGGTGGGCTGTTCAGTTGCGTGCTGCTGGCGCGCTACCACCGTCGCCTGATCCTTCTGAGCGGACGCCTGCTCGCCCGCCTCAACGTGCAACCGGCCACGCGTCGGCGCTGGGCACGCAAGCTGCTGCATTTTCTCGACGCGTTTATCGACACACTCAAGTTGCCGTGGCAAACCCTGGTCAAGGTGTTCGCCCTGACCTGCATGCACTGGCTGCTGCGCTACAGCGTGTTGTATCTGGCCCTGCGCGGACTGGGCGCGGACCTGCAGTGGGCCTGGAGTTTTCTGGTGCAGATGCTGTCGCTGGGGGCTGGTCAAATGAGCCTGCTGCCCGGTGGCGCGGGCGCCGCAGAGCTGACCTCGGCGGCGCTGCTGGCGCCGATGGTCGGCAAATCCACTGCAGCGGCGGCGATCCTGATCTGGCGGGTGGTGACGTTCTATTTCTATCTGGTGGTGGGCGGGCCGGTGTTTCTATTGATGCTCGGGCGGCCATTGCTCAAGAAGCTGCTGAAGATTCGACAAGCCTAAAGATCGCAGCCTGCGGCAGCTCCTACAGGGGATCGCATTTCAATGTAGGAGCTGCCGCAGGCTGCGATCTTTTCAGGCCTCTCCCTCCGGCTCGGGTTTCACCTGTTCCCATAGCTCGGCAGCCCCGGGAAACTCGGTGCCATCCTCCGGGCTTAGGTCATCCGGATCGTAGCGGCTCAGACAGCCCTCCCCCAGAGTGGCAGGCGCTTTTGAAGTGGCTTTATCCAATGGGTCGCTCACGGGCAGTTCCTCAAGGGCGGAAACGAAAAAAGGGCCTGGGACGATTGAACGCCCAGGCCCTTCTTTATTCAAGTACGCGTGGGTTCGATCAGAACACCACGGTCTTGTTGCCGTGCACCAGCACGCGGTCTTCGAGGTGATAACGCAGGCCACGGGCCAACACCATCTTCTCGACGTCACGACCGAAACGCACCATGTCTTCGATGCTGTCGCTGTGGCTGACGCGTACCACGTCCTGCTCGATGATCGGACCGGCGTCCAGCTCTTCGGTCACGTAGTGGCAGGTCGCGCCGATCAGCTTCACGCCGCGCAGCGACGCCTGGTGATACGGCTTGGCACCTACGAACGATGGCAGGAAGCTGTGGTGAATGTTGATCACCTTGTGCGCGTATTCGCGGCACAGCGCCGGCGGCAGGATCTGCATGTAGCGCGCCAGTACCACCACTTCGGCATCGTGCTGTTTGACCAGACGCGAGACTTCGGCGAAGGCCGGCTCCTTGTCCTGCGGGTTGACCGGGACGTGGTAATAAGGAATGCCGTGCCACTCGACCATGCTGCGCAGGTCGTTATGGTTGGAAATCACACAGGAGATTTCGCAATCGAGCTCGTCGCTGTGCCAGCGGTGCAGCAAGTCGGCCAGGCAGTGAGACTCGCGGCTGGCCATCAGCACCACGCGTTTCTTCTGCTCGGTGTCGGTAATACGCCAGTCCATCGAGAACTCTTCGGCGATCGGCGCAAACTTCTCGCGCAGCACTTCAATACCGAACGGCAGCGAATCGGCGCGGATCTCGTGACGCATGAAGAACCAGCCGTTCTGATTATCCGAGTGGTGGCTCGCTTCGGTGATCCAGCCGTTGTGGGATGCCAGAAAGTTACTGACTTTGGCAACGATGCCAACGCGGTCAGGGCAAGAAATCACCAACCGAAAGGTGCGCATGAGGGGGAAACTCCAGAACTTCGCAAAGGCGGCCATTCTAGCGATTGTGCGCGAAAACTGCAGTATTGATGAGCACGCACCGCAGAAGATGCGGTTCACGGCAGTTGAGCGTGGCGCAAGCCGCAGCGATGACGCACCAGTGATGCTGTTCGACCCGATAATTGTGAATAATCGTGATGACTGCATCACATTATTTAAATGACCATTCAATTTACCGGTTATTTGACGTAACTAATTCAAATAAAAAATCCGCTTAAATGTTTACTTGATGAAACAGCCTGACTATTATTGCGGCACTGTCCCCCTGCCATTCAACACATCCGCATAAGGTAGTTACCATGTCCTTGATCAACGAATATCGCGCCACCGAAGAAGCCATCAAAGAGCTGCAGGCCCGTTTGAAAAACCTGTCGCAAGACGACAAATTGCAAGCCGAGCTGGAATTCGAAGGCAAACTGCGCACCCTGATGGGCGAATACTCCAAATCCCTGCGCGACATCATCGCCCTGCTGGATCCGGAATCGAAAACCAAAGGCACCCGTGGCGCCGCAGTAAAAACTACCGGCACCAAGCGCGCGCGCAAAGTTAAACAATACAAAAACCCGCACAACGGTGAAGTCATCGAAACCAAAGGTGGCAACCACAAGACTCTGAAAGAGTGGAAAGCCAAGTGGGGCGGTGACGTGGTTGAAGGCTGGGCTACCCTGCTGGGCTAAGCCACAACGCCGGTCGCAGACTGCTTCTGCGGCCCATGAAAAACGCCAGCCTGCGCTGGCGTTTTTTTATGCCCGACATTTCATGGGCACACTATGTTCGATTTCAAAGATTCAAACGTTTGCGCAATGCCTGGACATAATTCTGCCACTCATTGAGCACTTGATTCTGTATCGGCGTAGCACTAAGCGCCCATTGCTGCGCGGCTTCGGCAAAAGATTGCAGGGTATTAGGCGCCCCCATTTGCGGCTCGGACAAACGCTGCTGGCAGAATATTCTCCAGCGTTCTTGCTCCTCGGAATTCAACGTATCGGGAAAGTTGCGTGCGCGATATCGAAAGAGTAATTCCGGCAGACGTTCGTCATCGAACGGCCAGTGCTCTTGCGCTAATTGCGCCGGATCTGCTGTCCTCACTTGCTCGCATAGACGCCGATCGCGATCACCGATAAATCCATCGTACAACTGCTGTTCCGGGTCTTCACTCGGGGTGAAGTCTTCGCTGGCATAAATTGCCGTAACTTTATCTTTCCAAACTTGTTGTGCGTCACTTAGCCGCAGTGCACGTGCCTGGTAGAGCGCCATGTCCAACCCAAGGCGCTGCTGATCGTCGGCCCGCAACACCGACAACGGCGCCACCACCGGGCAGCGATTGATGTGAATCAGTTTCAGCGGCACCGGCAGTTCACCCTCGGCAAGGTCATCGCGGCGGGTGTACAGGCGCTGGCGCAGGGTTTCAGCGTCCAGATCCAGCAGGCCTTGCGGATCGAGGTGCAGGTCACAGACGATCAGTGCATTGCGATTGCGCGGATGCCAGGCCAATGGCAGCACCACACCGACATAGTGCCGCGCCGCCGAAAAGCGCCCGGAGATATGCACCAGCGGCTGCAACAGACGAATCTGATCCATGACCTTCTGTTTGCTGCGCAGTTGAAACAGCCAGTCGTACAACTTCGGCTGTTTCTGGCGGATCAACCGCGCCAGCGCGATGGTTGCGCGCACGTCCGAGAGCGCTTCGTGGGCATGCCCGTGGTCGATGTTGTTGGCGACCGTCAGGCGTTCGAGCTTGAGGGTCACCTTGCCTTCGTCATCGGTTGGCCAGACCAGGCCATCCGGGCGCAACGCATACGCGGCGCGCACCACATCGATCAGGTCCCAGCGACTGTTGCCGCCCTGCCATTCACGGGCATAGGGGTCAAAGAAGTTGCGGTACAGGCTGTAGCGGGTCATCTCGTCGTCGAAACGCAGGGTGTTGTAACCCGCACCGCAAGTGCCGGGCGCCGCCAATTGCGCGTGTACGCGGGTCACAAAGTCGGCTTCACTCAAGCCCTGCTCGGCGAGACAGCTCGGGGTGATCCCGGTAATGGCGCACGCTGCCGGATGCGGCAGGATGTCTTCGCTGGGCTGGCAGTATAGGTTGACCGGTTCGTCGATTTCATTGAGGTCATGGTCGGTGCGAATCCCGGCGACCTGCAGCGGGCGGTCGTTGCGCGGATTGATGCCGGTGGTCTCGTAGTCGTACCAGAAGATTGAAGTCACGGGCGGTTCCTGAACTGAAGATCGGCAAAGTCTAGGCGTTGAACCGCCATCGCGGCCAGCGCTGTGTCATTCAACCCGCGTGCGCCACACGCGGTGCAATACATAGTTATGTCGTTTTCCCCCAAGAGGCTGCTAGCATCGGACGGACTTCGCATCCCGATCCGGCCCCATCAGGTAGCCCATGCTCGAGAACACAGCACTGCCACGGAAAGCACCGCTGACCCCGCCACTCGATACCCGCTATCAAGTGGAAACCCCTGAGGGCATCGACCTGCCGCTGCGCCCGGCCGGTCTGATGGTGCGCAGCCTCGCCTTCGGCATCGACCTGGGCATTCGCGGGGCCATCCTCGGCGTGCTGTTTCTGGTGCTGGCGTTTCTAGGTCAGCTCGGTATGGGCCTGGGCTCGTTGCTGCTGTTTGCCGTCAGCTGGTGGTACATGGTGCTGTTCGAAGTGCTGCATCAGGGCCGCTCGCCGGGCAAGCAATGGATGGGCCTGCGGGTGATTCACGATGACGGCACACCGATCGGCTGGTCGGCCTCGCTGCTGCGCAACCTGCTGCGTTTTGTCGATCTGCTGCCGTTCGGTTATTGCTTTGGCGCCATCAGTTGCCTGCAACATCCCACCTTCAAACGCCTCGGCGATATCGCCGCCGGCACCCTGGTGGTCTACAGCGAACGCCCACTCGCGCGCCCGCAACTGCCCGACGCCCTGCCGCGAAGTTCACCGGTTCCGCTCAACCTCGGCGAACAACGCGCGCTGCTTGCCTTTGCTGAACGTCAGGCTGAATTGTCGCCGGCGCGGGTCAACGAGCTGGCCGCCCTGCTCGCCCAACCGCTGCGCATTTCGGCACCCAAAGCGGTCAGTGAACTCAACGGCATTGCCCGCGGTTTGTTGGGGCCGACATGAAGCAGAGTCTTTTCGAAGCTCGCCACAAGGCCGAATGGGAGCGTTTCACCCTGGCCCTCGAACGCCTCGAACATGGCAAGGACACCTCGCAGGTGGCCGCTTTCCCCAAGGCTTATCGACGCCTGTGCCAGCATCTGGCGCTGGCACAGGAGCGTGGCTACAGCAGTTTTCTGATCGACTCGCTGCAACAACTGGTGTTGCGCGGGCACCAGCAACTCTATCGGCACCGCAGTCGCTTCGGCGCCAATCTGCTGGGGTTCATCCTCGCTGACTTCCCCCGACTGGTGCGCGCCGAATGGCCGTTCGTGCTGGCCGCCGGCCTGGTGTTTTTCGGCAGCCTGATCGGCTTTGCCTTGCTGGTGTATGCCTTTCCCGAACTGGTCTACAACCTGATCCCCGCCGACCAGGTGCGCGACATGCAAAGCATGTACGACTCCGTGGCCGGGCACCTCGGGCGCTCGGCCGAACGGGCGTCCAGCGAAGACTGGGTGATGTTCGGCTATTACGTGATGCACAACATCGGCATCGCCTTCCAGACCTTCGCCAGCGGTTTGCTGTTGGGCGTGGGCAGTGCGTTTTTCCTGTTCTACAACGGGCTGGTCATCGGCGCATTGGCCGGGCACCTGACCGAGATCGGTTTTGGCCAGACGTTCTGGTCGTTCGTGATCGGCCACGGCGCCTTCGAGCTGACGGCCATTGCCCTGGCGGGTGCGGCAGGGCTGAAACTCGGCTGGGCGGTGATTGCACCGGGGCGGCTTACCCGTGGTGAAGCGCTGGTGGAGGCGGCGCGCATAAGCGTGCTGCTGGTCTGCGGGGTCATGCTGTTCCTGCTGATCGCGGCGTTCATCGAAGCGTACTGGTCGTCGAAGACCGGGGTCACACCGCCGATCAAATATGCGGTTGGTGCCGCGCTGTGGCTCGCAGTGGCGGCCTATCTGTTGTTCGCCGGAAGGACACGCCATGCGCCTGAGTGATGCCACCGTGGCGATCCGCCCGCGCAGCAGTTGGGAAGCCATGGACCTGGGCGTGCTCATGAGTCAGCAGCACCGGCGCCTGTTGATGACCAGTTGGGCCATCGTCACCCTGCCGCTGTTCGCCGTACTGACGTTGTTGCTGTGGGATTCGCCGTCGCTGGCGGTATTCATTTTCTGGTGGCTGAAACCGGCGTACGAACGCCTGCCGCTGTACATCCTGTCCAAGGCCCTGTTCGGCGAAACACCGACGCTGCAACAGGCCCTGAGCGAATTTCCACGGCTGCTCAAGCCGCAACTGCTGGCCAGCCTGACCTGGCGCCGGCTGAGCCTGAGTCGCAGCTTCCTGCTGCCGGTGCTGCAACTCGAAGGCCTCGACGGCACGGCCCGCCAGCAACGCTTGCAGGTGTTGCTGCAACGCAATGCCGGCGCCGCGCAATGGCTGACGATCATCGGCATGCATCTGGAGACCGCGCTGTGGATCGGCCTGATGGTGCTGTTCTACATGCTCCTGCCACAGCAGATTGAAACCGATTGGGACTGGCAATCACTGATCCTCGATGCCGATCACCATTGGCGTTGGCTGGAGCACCTGACCAACGCCTTCTACGCGTTGGTGCTGGTGGTCTGGGAACCGATTTATGTCGCCTGCGGTTTCAGCCTGTACCTGAACCGGCGCACGGCACTGGAAGCGTGGGACATCGAACTGGTGTTCCGCCGTTTGCGCCAGCGCCTGAACAGCAGCGCTCTGGGCCTGCTGCTGGTTATCTGTCTGTTGCTGCCAGCGGTGCCACCGGCGTGGGCGGATGCGCCGGCAAACACCCCGGAAGCACCCCGCCTGCTGAATCAGCCGCTGACCAGTCAGGCTGCGCATGACAGCATCAAGACGCTGCTCGAACAACCGCCGTTCAAGAACAAGGAAAGCGTGACCCGCTATCGCTTTGGCGACGACCCGCCAGCCCCGTCCGAGGGCAAACCCGGCGAGGCACCGCAATGGCTGAAAACCCTGCTCGGCTGGCTGGACAGTCAGCGCTTCAATGCGCTGGCCGGCCTGATTGAAGTGTTGTTGTGGGGAGCGTTGATCGCCGCAGTCGGCTGGCTGATCTGGCGCTATCGCGAATTCCTGAGCACCTTCGTCAGTCGCCGCCCGAAGTTGCCCGCCCGGGTCAGGCCACCGCTACCGCAGCAAGCGTTTGGCCTGGACCTGAGCCCGCAAACCCTGCCCGACGACATCGCCGCCAGTGCCGAACAACTCTGGCACACCCAGCCGCGCGCCGCGCTGGGCCTGCTCTATCGCGGGTTGCTCAGCCGTCTGCTGCACGACTTCGACCTGACTTTGAAACCTGCCGACACCGAGCATCAGGTACTGCTGCGGGTCGAGCAATTGCAGCGCCCGGAACTGCTGGCGTTCAGTCGCACCCTGACACAGCACTGGCAGAACATGGCCTACGGGCATCGCGTGCCGGCGGCGCATCTGCAACAGGAACTGTGTGACGGCTGGCGCGCCCTGTTCGACCATGGAGCGCGCGCTTGAACCGGCGCAACGCATGGCTGCTCGGCGGGCTGATCGTCGCCCTGCTCGCGGCGTTGAGCGTTTATCTGTACCTCAAGGCCCGGCCCTATCAGGAAGTGATCGATCACGGTCCTTCGCCCCTGGCGCAGGCCAATCCTTATCTGGCGGCAGAGATGTTTTTGCGTGAACGCGGCCTGAATGTCGGCCAGGCCGAAACGCTGGCGGTGCTGCCGGAGATCGATCCGCGTCGGCACACCCTGCTGTTATTCGGCGAACGTTCGCGCATGACCCCGCGTGAGGTCGATCAGGTGTTGAACTGGGCCCGCGCCGGTGGGCGCCTGGTGTTCGTGGCCGAAGCGCTGTGGGACAAGCAGGCCAGACAAAGCGATGATCTGTTGCTGGATCGAGTGCAGTTGCAGCAGTCCCTGAGCAAGGACCTCAAGGAGCCGCCGGCAGAACTGACCGATGATCCGTACCCGAATCTGACCAAGCTCTACCTGGAAGACGAGGACGCCCCGGCCTACGCCGGTTTCGACACCGCGTTCCATCTGGAAGACCCGAAGAATCTCGCCCAGGCCTGGGCCAACAGCGCCAAGGCCACGCACATGATGCAACTGCCGTACGGCCTCGGCTCGATCACCGTGGTCACCGATGCCGAACTGTGGAAGACCCCGGCCATCAGCAAGCACGACAACGCCTGGCTGCTCTGGTACCTGAGCGCCGACACCGACGTCACGCTGATTTTCAACACGGCGCACGATGGTCTGCTGACCTTGCTCTGGCGTTACTTCCCGCAAGCCATCGTTGCCCTGCTGGCGCTGATCGGCCTCGGCCTGTGGCACGTAGCTATGCGCCATGGGCCACTGCAGGCACCCGCCCCGAATGGCCGCCGGCAGTTGCAGGAACACCTGCGCGCCAGCGCCGATTTCATCCTGCGCCACAACGGTCAGCACACGCTGTTGCAATCCCTGCAACAGGACGTGCTGCGCCGTGCCCGACAACGCCATCCCGGCTTCGACCAGTTGAATGTGGCCGAGCAATGGCTGGTGCTGTCGCGCCTGACCCGCCAGCCGACCCGCGCCATCAGTCAGGCGCTGAGCCCAGTGCCGAAACAGCGCATGAGCAGCGCCGATTTCAGTCGCCAGGTGGCCCACCTGCAAACCTTGAGGAACACGCTATGAGTGAACAGATCGAGCCCGGCAGCGCCAGCCACGCCGCCCAGCAACGCCAGCGTGCCAGCCAGTTGGCGCAAGCGCTGCGCGGCGAATTGCAGAAGGCCCTGATCGGCCAGAACAGCGTGATCGACGATGTGCTGACCGCGCTGATCGCCGGCGGTCACGTGCTGCTTGAGGGCGTTCCGGGGCTGGGCAAGACCTTGCTGGTACGGGCGCTGGCGCGCTGCTTCGGCGGCGAGTTCGCGCGCATCCAGTTCACCCCGGACCTGATGCCCAGCGACGTCACCGGCCACGCGGTGTACGACCTGCACACCGAGCAGTTCAAGCTGCGCAAGGGGCCGCTGTTCACCAACCTGCTGCTGGCCGACGAGATCAACCGTGCCCCGGCAAAAACCCAGGCGGCGTTGCTCGAAGCGATGCAGGAGCGCCAGGTCACCCTCGAAGGCCGGGCGCTGCCGATCGCCCAGCCGTTCATGGTGCTCGCCACCCAGAACCCGATCGAGCAGGAAGGCACTTATCCACTGCCGGAAGCCGAACTCGACCGTTTCATGCTCAAGGTGCGCATGGATTACCCGGAGGCCGAGCAGGAGTTGAACATGGTGCGTCAGGTCAGCCGCTCGACCCGCGCCGACATGCTTGATGTGCAGCCGTTGCGTACTGTCCTGCAAGCCAGGGACGTGCAAGCCCTGCAACGCATCGCCAGCGACCTGCCGATCGACGATCAGGTGCTCGATTACGCGGTGCGGCTGGCGCGCAGCACCCGTTCCTGGCCCGGTCTGAGCCTCGGCGCCGGGCCGCGTGCCTCGATTGCGCTGGTGCGATGCGCCCGCGCGCGCGCGTTGCTGCGCGGCGGCGAGTTCGTGATCCCCGATGACATCAAGGGCTGCGCGCTATCAGTGCTGCGTCATCGGGTGCGGGTGGCGCCGGAGCTGGACATCGAAGGTCTGCAGGTCGATCAGGTGCTGCAGCAACTGCTCGACCAAGTGCCGGCGCCACGCTTGTGAGGATCCAGAAAAGATCGAAAGATCGCAGCCTTCGGCAGCTCCTACAGGGGATCGCGCTCTATGTAGGAGCTGCCGCAGGCTGCGATCTTTTCAGCAGACAAACCGGTGCAGCGCCATGAAACCCTCACGTCTGTTATTGATCTGGCTCGCCGCCCTGTGCCTCATCGGTATCCTCACGGGCACGCTGCAAGCCCTCGATATCGACGTGCCCGCCACGCTGTTGTCGATCAACTGGGGCTTGCTCCTGGCCCTGCTGGTGCTGGCGATCATCGATGCGCTACGCCTGAACAAGCTGCCCTCGCCGCGCATCCAGCGGCAGATGCCCGGCAGCCTGGCACTCGGCCGTTGGAGCGAGGTGCGGCTGCAGCTCAGCCATGACTTCAATGAGCCGGTCGCGGTGAAGATTTTCGACCATGTGCCACAGGGCCTGAGTTTCGAAAACCTGCCGCTGGCGATTGAACTGCAACCCGGGCAATTCAGCGCGGTCGGTTATCGCCTGCGCCCGCTCAAGCGCGGTCACTTCCGCTTCGAACAGTGCGAAATCAACCTGCCCAGCCCGCTCGGTTTGTGGACAGGCAAACGCCTGCTCGCCGTGAGCGGCGAGATCCGCGTGTACCCGGACTTCGCAAAGCTCTACGGTGGGCAGTTGCTGGCAGTGGACAACTGGCTCAGCCAGCTCGGTGTGCGCCAGCGCCAGCGTCGCGGGCAGGGTCAGGAATTTCATCAGTTGCGCGAATTTCGCGAAGGCGACAGCCTGCGCCAGATCGACTGGAAAGCCACCGCCCGCCAGCGCACGCCGATTGCCCGCGAGTATCAGGACGAGCGTGACCAACAGATCATGTTCATGCTCGATTGCGGGCGGCAAATGCGCAGCCAGGATGGCGAGCTGTCGCATTTCGACCATGCGCTGAATGCGTGTCTGCTGCTGAGCCATGTCGCGCTGCGTCAGGGCGATGCCGTAGGGCTGAGCACATTCGCTGTCGCGCAACCGCGTTTTCTCGCGCCGATCAAGGGTGCCAGTCAGCTCAAGGTCCTGCTCAACGCCGTTTATGATCTGGACAGCAGTCAGCGTCCTGCCGACTATTCAACCGCGACCAGCCAGCTGTTGGCCCGGCAGAAGCGCCGGGCGCTGATCGTGCTGCTGACCAACCTGCGTGACGAGGACACCGAAGACCTTCTCGCCAGCGTCAAACGTCTGAGCCAGCAGCATCAAGTGCTGGTGGTCAGCCTGCGCGAGGAAACCCTCGACCGCGTGCGCAATGCCCCGGTACAAACACTGCCCGAAGCACTGGCCTATTGCGGCACGGTAGATTACTTCAATGCCCGGGCCGAGCTGCATGAGCGGTTGAATGCTCATGCAGTTCAGGTGCTGGATGTGCGCCCCGACGAATTGAGCATAAGGCTGGTCAATCGTTACCTGGACTGGAAGCGCGCAGGGGTTATTTAGGGTTGCCGGATTACCAGAACAGATGCAGAGGCCTTTTCAGGTTGACCAACGGGGTTTCGAACTTCCACTTTAAAGCTGACCACACCCGGCTCACGAGCCCAGTACTCCGCGATGATCTCTCCGTTGGCTCTTGTGTAGCTTAGCTTGAAGGTTTCGCCGTTCATGCTGAAATAAAATTCTCGCCCGGGCACTGGCTGGCCGGAAACACTTGAAACCACGGTGCCTCTGAACTGCGCAACCGAGCCCGCGTCAATCGGACTTTTCAATTCGCGCAAATCCCTGATCGTGGCATGGTCAGGATGCGTAGCAGGATCCAACACTTTGATGTTCAGATTCAGGCTGCTTTCGACTTCCGCCAGGATGCTGGCCGTAAGCGTTATGTCACCGATTACCATGGGTTCGGCCATCAGATACGCTTTGCCATCCGCCTGCGTCACGGAAGGTGCAATGATCTGTGAACCAAGGCTCCAGGAAACGGATGCTTGCTCAAACGGCCCCCCGGAATGTCGACCTTTGACAAGGGCCCATATTGGTAATGTTTCTCCCTGATAGACGCTCAATGCATCCGAGTGCAACTCCACCAGTACCGGCTCATCTTCCATGACTTCGACCCACGACTGAGCAGAATCCCAGCCGCCCAAACCACCACGCACCATGGCCTCCAGAACACCACTACGCGATGGCAATTTAAATGTTGTCCGCGCTCTGCCTTGGGCGTCGCTCTGAGCACTGGCAATCGTTGTTCCCGGCAGATTCCACATGACTTCAATGCCTGCGAGAGGCAGGCCGGTCAATGCCGAAATCACTGAAGCCATCGCCTCGACTTCCTCAGTGGGGTATCCCTGCGCAGGCACCACCACGACGTCGACAATTTCGCGGGGGACACTCAGCGAATACGAGATCGAGATGGACTCCGAATAAACCGCCTCTCCCACCGTAGCCGTCAATACCGCCGCGCCCGGCGTCTGCGGTTTGAAGCGCACAGTGGCGACACCATAAAAGTCGGTCAGACTGGTGACCGTCCCCAGATCCTCGTTGCGCCAGGTCACCAATACCCCGGCGATACCTTGACCGGAAACGGACGACACCACTTTTACCTGCTCGACCAGTTCCTGCTCCCATTCCACCACTTGCTGAACGCTACTACTGGTGAGGAGTTTCCACACCTGTGCCCCCGCCCCCAGCGACATCGCATTGGCCGGTGACAGGCTGGCGAGGCGCTCCGCTCCCAGACGCAGTGCGAAGCCACCGTCCTTCAGATCGGCGCAACGCAGGAAATAACGCAAACCGATTGCCGAGGGCCGGCGCGATGCGCCGAGCGCAGGTTCGAAACTCAGCCCCAGTTCCGCAGGGCCGGTGCCGGTCAAGCCCAAGGTCAGTTCCTGGTCGAACAACGGGCTGCCATCCGGAAGCAGTACTTCGATGGCATGTGAGCCATTGCGTCGCGGAAAGTACGTGTGACTGCCCCATGGATGTTCATCATGCCCATCGAAACGCACCCGCACCGCTTCCCAAGGATCACGGGCAAGCGCCGTGAAGGTCAGGGCACGCTGCTCTTCGTAGCCATCGAACGGGCTGTGCACATTGGCCACCACCTCCTGCTGACCAACCGTGCCCGGTAGCAGGCCAAAACCCGACCAACCGAGGTCATCGCTGGCGACGATGTCGGAGCCGGTTGCGCTCGTCCACTGCACCGCCACCTGCGCTACCGCCTGGCTGGTAAAAGCCGAGACCACCCGGACCCAGCTCCAGGCTTTATCCTTGCCAAGGACGGCATCGACCGCAGACTCACGCCAGCCTTCGATTCGCAACTTGTTGTGGCCGAGCTGCATCGGGTTGGCGGTCATGGACAGGTTCAATGCAGGCAAAGAAAGCCCAAGTGCAAAGTCGCCAGCGGTCTCGCTCGCGCTGAAGTCCAGTGCCCATCCGATCCCCCCGTCATCAAGTGGCCGGGCACTATCGAGCGGAGGTTCGACGCTCGCGTCCAGCTCTTCGGCCGGGGTTCCCAGCCACATCAACATCCCCTGCAGGCCCACCAGCGGGCTCAAGGCATTGGGCAGGTAGCGCAAGGTGTGCGTGGCCCCGATGCAGGGAAACATTCTCTGACTGGCGTTTGTCGCAGTCACCTGGTCCAGCATCAACGTCAGTTCATCCATAAGCTCTGTGGAGATCAGCCGACCGAACAACTCCCGGGGCGCGGTAAGCCCCGGGGTCTTCAAGGCCAGACTGAACAGGCTGCTGGTACTCGACGCGATCTGTGAACTGAAGCGCCATTCCAGCCCCAATGGCCCAAGCCTCAACGGCTTGTCGATATCCGAGACGATCAAGCCGTTCCCCGGCGGCTCGCCACGCCATTGCAGCGTGACCATCTCTCCATCCAGCGTACTGCCGGGCGTGATTTCTATCCGCAAGGTGTGCGGCTCACCGCGCCAGCACAGCAGGCCCAATTCGGTCAGGTCAACCTCATTGCCGTCAAACAGGATGTTGATTTTGTTTTTCCAGGGATTGCTCTGCAGTGCCTTGACCGCAAACGATCGCTCCACCGGCACCGCTTCGTCATGCGCCCGCACGCGGGCGGTCACCACCAGCTCACCGTCGCGGCTCGGTTGATACAACACGCTGGCCCAGCCACCGATCCCCGATCGGGTGGCAATCGTGCCTTCGGGAGTCTGCCAGTCCACCCGTGCATTGTTGACCGGATCGCCGTTGCCGCCGGTGACCACATGCACCACCTGCACCCGCAACAGAACACTTTCGCCTTCGTCCACCACGGGAAATTTGTTGGCCTCCTGAACGTCGCCAATGCGCACCAGATTGCGCGCCAGTGACATCGGTTTTCTGCTGGAGGGCAACAGCAGCTTCGAACACAGCAATTGCAAGTGGAAGCGACCGTCGAGTTTGTCCTGGCAGATCAACTCCCAGTTCAGGTCTGTTGTACCTACAGGTATCGAGGCTTCCAGCTCCGGGCGCAGTTGCACGCCCAACTGTGCGGCGCTGTCGCCATCCCAATGCAGTGCCATCGTGGAACCACGTAACACTTCAGGCACCCGCACGCTCAGTTGATAGGTCGAGCCACGGTTGGGATAGCCGGTCTTCTGCGCCCAGGGCAAGGCGTTGCTGTCTACCACCGCCAGAACGTCCTTCCATGGATCGCTCGCCAGCACACGAACGTCCAGTGTCGTGGTCTCGACCCCGCTGGCGTAGTAAAGGCTCGCTACCGAGGCCTGGATAACCATGTCGCCTGCAGCATTGGGCAAGTAATCGAAATACGCCCAGCCCTCAGCGTCGGTCGGTGTCGTGCTCAGCACCCCCAGCCCTTCGGTGGTCCAGGTCACCGTGCGCCCGGCCAGAAACTGACCGGTGTACCAGGAGGCCACTCGCACCCCCAGACGCACCGATTGCGTCAACTCCAGCACCGGGAAATACGCGGCCTCCAGCACCTCACGGAACACCAGCCGGTGATGCCCCAGCGAGACTTGCATCGAATACGGCTCGGCGGTGTACTGGTTCACCAGCTGCACCGTGAACAGGTAAGGATCCTGATCACCGATCAGCGGGCACTGCAGGTTCCACGGCAAATCCAGCGGTTGATCGACGCCCCAGTCAGGCGTTGCGATAACCGCGCCTTGTGGATTGTCATCGCTCACCAATGCAGCTTTGGTGTGCAGCCAGGGGCTGTCGGGGTCGGGTACGAACGCAAGCTGGTGCTGAAAGCTCCCGTCCGCGCCCAGGCAGAGGTGAACCAGCTTGCCGGATGACAATTGCTCCGCGTCCACCTTCACCGTCTGCATTCGCGCGGGCTCAAGTTCCAAGTCCAGGCGAATCCGAGTGATCAAAACCAGAGAGTTATAGTCCTCGGGATCAGCATTTTCCGGAGCGACCACTGTGACGCGAATCTTGCCCTGGCGCTGCAACGGCAGATCGAGCTCGGCGTTGTACTCGAGCGGTTTGAATTCCAGCGGCAACCCTTGAGTGATCCGTGCCTGGTCCTCTTCAAGGTTACGAGGGCTGCCGGGCGGCAACGGGATTTCTCCAAGGGTGGCTCCACTTTCATCAGTGAATATCATGCGGCCCGCTTCGGTATGCCGCGTTTCATACAGGAAACTCAGCACATACCTGGCTCCGGCGCTCGGCGTTACAGGTACGGTCATGTCCTGAAAGGCAGAGGCAAGGTTTGCTACTGAAAGCATCCTGATCTGTGTGCCTTCGTACGGCTCGCCCACGACCGTAACCCAGCGGCTGTTAACCGGCCCCTTTTCCCAATGGCTCAAGGCCTCACGGAAATCACCATTGAGCACCAGACTGTCATTAGCCTGAATGACGGGTTCAACCATGATGGCCTGCTCCTTTGATATTGCCTGACTGGCGGGACGTGATCGCCCGGGTGACCAGGTCTTTGACGGCGAGGGTAAACGTCGGCTCACCGGCCTTGGCCGTGTATCGGACGCGCAGAATGATGTCGGTGAGTGATTTGAGCATGGGCGCCTGCCGCTCGCTCTGGGGCCAGGGAAAGTGCAACTGCCAGCGCGAGATCGCACCGGTGTTCTCGAACGGGTTGAGCAAGCCTTCATCCGGTTTGCCGGCGTTCATGCCGGTGTCGGCGATCCCCACGGATAAACCGATCTGCTGGCCACTGCGCAGATTGAACAGCACCTCGACCGGCGCCACCTTGCCCGCCGGCTGATGCAGGTACTCGACCGAGCGCGCCGAGGCCTGGGTAGCGGTCATGCTGCCGACCTGCAGCAGCGTCGCCTGTACATCCTGATAAGGTCCGAGCAGTACGGGCAGGTCGACCTCGACCAGATTGAGCAGCCGGCAATACTCGCCCGGGTGATCGCGATCGAATGACAACTGCGTCAGCTGGAACTCCAGCACGCCCTTTTTGATCAACTCGGCCAGCGCCTTGGGCCAGTCGGAGAATCCCGCCTGCGGATCAACCTGGTCATCGAACAGCTGTCGCAACGAAATGGTCTTGACCCGCTCCAGACGGCGCTCATGGCTTTGCAGGTACAGGCGATCCATGCGCAGCAGGTACTCGCGCAAGTGTTCGCCGGCAGTCAGTCCATGACGGTTGTCCAGCCAGACCTGCGGCAAGGCCTCAGCGGTTTCGTAATCGCCGGTTTCAGCACTCAACGACGACCGGGCACTCAGGCACAGACTGACCACCGCATCGTAAGCCTGATAGTGCAAGGCCTTGAGCTGGCCCAGCAGCCAGCCGAACAATTCTGCGTTGGTCGCGCGTTTCTTCAGGTAGTTGTAGAGCGCCAGTGCCTGACCGTTGGCCCGCAGGGTTTGCTCCAGACTCGTTCTGGCGGCATCGAGGGCAAATGTCTGCGCAGTGATCTGCTCGGCGATCGCCCCGACCTCGGCCAGTGCCTGATCTCGTTGCAACTCCCACTCTCTGCGGCGCAGGCGGTAGCTTTCGGTGATGGCTTGTTTATCCGCGTCGATCTGCAACAGCATCGCGCCGACTTCCAGACCAAAGACCACGGCATCCGAAATTTTTTCCAAACGATGTCCACCGACGGCCATGCCGTAAATGGTCGGCGGCGTGCCCAATATCGCACCAGCGGCCTTGATCGGGTGCGTCCCGGCATTCATCCATTTGACCGCCTGCAGCTTTTCCATGACCTGGTATTCGGCATCGCTGATGTTTTCTTCGTACCAGGTATTGAATCGGTCAGCCCGCTGCTGGGCCATGGCCTGACTCTGGCCGAGGGCCGTGAGGCTGGCTTCAAGCTGGGCAATGGATTGCTCTTGAACCGCGCGGGCGTATTCGCCCAGCTCCTTGAGGTGCTCTTGCTGCAGTTCTTCCTGTTCCGCCCGGTCGCGCTGTTCCAGCAGACGCAATACCTGGCTGCCGTAATCCTGCAGTGTCTGCACGGCGCGCAACGCCGCCTCGTAGCTGACGCGCCAGCGAAAGGCCCCCACCACCAGACGTCCGCCCATCGGCCGTGGCATGCCCACCCCGCCAGCGGCCAGATCGCGCAACAATTGATTGGGATCGGTGGGCGGGCTGAACAGCGGAACGTCCAGTGGTTTACCGTCAAGGGTCAGGTTGTTGCGCAAGTTGCTCAGGCGCTGCCCCGGCAAGTCGAACAGCTCAAGCAACTGCTCATTGATCGGCAGTTTGAACGACTCGTTCGCCAGCAGGCCCATCAACGGTGACGCTTCGGCGGCTGGAGGAATGTCAGCCAGGGAAAACTGCAGCTCCTGCTCGAACTGCTCAAGCGCCGGGCGGCTCGTGCTCTGGTTCAGCAAGGCTTCTACCGTCTGCGCTTGCCAACGGGTTACTGCCCGGGCGGAAGGCGGCTTGCCCATCAGAAACTGCGCCTGCACGTAACACAGTTTTGCCGCCACCAGCGCATCGCGGGTGAGCTGGCGGTAGTACCAGTCGCCCCACGCCACCAGGTTCTTCACGTACTCGGTGAACACCAGAATCTGGTAGTGCTGGGGTGCGGCATAGGCAATCGCGTCCGGATCAGTCGGCAGCATGGCTTCGACGCCCACATTCCCCACAGCGGCCAAAGGCCGGCAACGCCAGTATTCAGGCCTCGGCGGCGCATTCCCTGGTTTTTCCGGGTCTCGCGAATCTTGCGGATCGAACACGTAATGGGACCAGCTTTGCGCTTCCTGGTAGCGATCCTCGGCCCGCAGACGGGCCGCCACCAGATGCGGCAGATGGAAAAACAGCTCCCAGAAATACAGACCGTTGGCCCCGTCGAACGCCCCGTTCGGTTCGGCGATCGGCCCCGCGGCGGGAGGCGGCTCCGCCAGGAACTGGGTCTCCCAGTCCAGTACGGCATCCACGGAAATATTGCTCAACTGCACCAGCACCGGGCCGAACAGCGAGTTCAAGCGCGCGCGCTGCAACATTCCGGGCTGCCTGAAACCGATGAACTGCGCCGCATCCAACGCGTTCTTTTCCAGAGTCGGCGGTACGAAACGGGTGATCTTGGTGAGTGAAACTGTAAAGGTCTTGCTGCCTTGGCCTGTGCCGCTCAAGGTAAATTCGGGCAGCCCGGTAAATCCGCCTTTCGCGCGTTGCAGTTTCATCCACTCAGTAGCCCAACCACCCGCGACGGGCTGCTGGCCTTTGGTTTCTGTCGGGTCATTCCCGTCCGGATTGTTCAGCTTCAAGGTAAAATCGACCTCCGCGCCTCCAACCGGAGACCGCGCCCGGCACAGGCCTCTAACCCACAGAAAGTCGTCTGTTCCTACCTCCGAAAACACCGCCTGCAGCCCGTAATAAGCCGTCAGATCCCCCGAGGTCTCACTCTTGATCTCGACCACCGGCTGATTTTTCGGCGTCAGTGCATGCTGCAAGGTCAGGACATCGGTGAAGCGATGACTGGCCAGATATTCAAGCCAGCTGCCGTCGTCTTCACGCAACGGACGAAAGAACACATCACGGGTGGTGCTCACCCTCAGACCCGCCGGGCTGATAAGCAATACGGCCAGGCGACCCTTGGGGTGAATTGCATCGGAAAACGTTGTTGCAATCAGCCGGGAATCAAGGCTCCTGTCGCTGTTGTTGGTGTCCTGATCAGCGCTATACAAGCTCAGCGGTGCCGACCATTCTGCGTTCTGGCTCATGAACGCCAGGTTGATATCCAGTCTGGGGGCCAAGTAGCCCTCGCTCCCCTTGATACCCACCGGATCGCGCCACTCAGCCCACACCAGACACAAGCGCCCGCCCCAAAACAGCGGCCGCATATCCAGAACCCTGTTTCCCACCGGAATGTCGACAGGTTGCCATTCACTCCATGCCGCCGGGTTGACCGGATTGCCGGAAGCGGTGAGCTCGATGTCGGCCTTGCGCCAGAAATACTGAAACGGCTGCACCCGCTGCCGGCCGACGAAATAGTAAGTGGCATCGCTTGCCAAGTCGCCATCCAGACAGGCGCTGATGACATCCAGGTTGCAGGTCTGCTCGAATGCCTTGAGGTATTGCTGCGCGGCACGCTGCACCGAATCGCCGGTCAGCCGCGCCTGATTCAAGTCATTTTCCAGTGCCTTGAACAGGCGGGTCTTGCGCTGCCGCACGAAGGGGTTGATGAAGTTTTCCGGATAGACCGCGATCAACGCCAGCGCCGCCCAGTCGGGGTAATTGCTGTACAGCTCCCAGAGTTTCAGGTCCTGCGCCGGAAAAGCCTTGTTTTTATAGCCCGGCTCAAGCTTGCGATACGCCGCATGAATGAATTGCTGCGCACAACTGGTCGCCTCGGCGACCCACGAACTTTGCACCGGATAGTTATCCAGCGGGTCCATGCGCAACAGCTCGAACAGATCCTGCGGCGTTTTCACGAAGGCGTAGCGGGTCCTGGCAGCCTGACCGATGCAGTAATCGACCAGTGCTGCGCGGCGTTTTTCCAACAATGGAGCCAGATTGCGTTGAGTCATGGTCTTGTCCTGCATCCTGAGGTGAACGCTGCGTCAACCAACACGGTCATTGGTGAGTCAGTGCTTCGGTGAAGGTGATAGGGTCAAAAACTGTTTCTCTTTCGCTGGCATCGCAATGCGCGCTGAAAATGAACTTGCCGCCGGAGGAACTCGACACGTAAACCCGTGTAACACCCTCGAAGTCGGCGTAATTCTGCCCGGGGCGAATCACCACCGAGCCGCTACTGCCGCTCGCAGGTTCGGCGGACCAGCGCACCAGACGGTTGCGCCCGGGGTTTTGATAGGCGTCGCGCAGCGTGGCGTACAGCTCGACTTCCTGCCCCGCCGGAATCGGCTGCTGCGGCACCTGGGCAGTTAATGGTGCGGGGAAGGACAGCGTCACGGCGTCATCGGAGATATTGATAGTCGGAGCCTGTTGCGCGTCGATCAGGTCAAGCCAGAACAGTGGCGTTTCCTGCCCCATGACCTCGCCCGGCAGATACTCGACCGTCACCGTTCCATTGACTTCAGTGGGCTTGGCCACAATCGTGCCGAGGCTCACTTGCCAGTACACATTGACGCCACTCAGTGGCTTGTCATCGGCGTCCGTCAACGTCACGGTCAACAGGACTTTCTCGCCGGGTTTACCGGCCACCACCTCGGTCTTGTCCACAACACAGGTCATGGTGACCAGTGGTTGCGCCACCTCATCGGCAAAGGCAACCACCGATTCGCGGTTATCTGAAAGGCTCAGCAGCGCGCGCTCTGCGGCAATTCGATAAGCGTCCTTGTCTACGTCCTCCGGCAGATTTCCCACGAGAAAAATCGTCAGGGCGTCCATGCCGCTGTGCCGGGCCAACACGCGGATGCGCATCAGCAAATCGAGCTGGGGCAAAGTCTTGAGGATCTTCAGCGCAGGGTCGATGCGACTGACGCACTCACGCACTTCTTGCACGCTCCAGTCGAAAAACGCCGCCAGCCGCAACGCTGCCGCTTCCTGTGCCAGCCGCAGCGCATGGCCTGTCAGGGGCGTGGGCAATGCGTTGACCTGACGCAGGTAGTCGAGCAGTTTGCCGGCCGGTTGCTCGCTCAACTCGAAGGCCCGTCCCAGTGCGGTCAGGTAATACAGGGTGCGGATCGACAGCAGGTACCGATCGTCCTGAGCCATCCAGGCCTCGTGGCCGTATTGCAGAAAGTCTTCGAGCAACACCGCAGACAGTTCCAGCTTGCTCGCCACAGCACTGCGACGTCGCACATCCGCCAGCAAGCTCAGCAGCGGGTCGGGTTGCTCTGCGGTGCGTGCAGCGGGACTGAGTGCCTCAGTTGCATCGGCACGCGCGCTGACCTGCGACAACAACTGATAAACCGTGGACTGCGCCCAGGTCAGCATCAGCAACCCGCGTTCGGTATCAAGGCCGGTGTACACCGCCAGACACTCCCGGGCGACCGAGACCTGCGCCTCCCGCGCCTTCAACAGCACGCCGAGCATTCGCTCGACGAGAATGCCCCGCACACTGGCGTCGTTTTCGCCCAGCCCCTCCCTGATTGCCTGGTCGAACTTTAGCCGGGCAAGGCTCAGGTAGTCGGTCTCGGGTAATTGCAGGTCGATGACCAGACCTGTCGGGTCGACCAGTTCGGTCAACAACCGCAGCCAGTCCAGCCCCTCCAGCGAGGGAACGCCAGCCATCGACAGCCCGGCATTGTTGAACAGCGCGGCAGGCAGCAGGTTGCGGATCTGCTCGAACAACTGCTGCTCAGCCTGTGTGGCAACCGCCAGGGCCTGCAGCGGTGCCACTTGCTGCAGCATCCACAGCACGGGGAGTTCGCGATCCTTGCACCAGGACACGCAGGAGTGCAGGGCATACATCAGATTGAGCACGTCCGGTGTGGTTTCGCTATTGAGCCGTGCGTGCACCCGCGGCAAACCTGCCAGCCCGTCGACCCAGCTCTCGCCGCCCAACAGCGTCAGCATCAGCACGCCTTCGACCGGGGTGATCCCCAGCAACCGTGGCAACTTCACCAACCGGTAGAAACTCGATATGACTGCCGTGGTGCGCCTCAGCGTGCCGCTGAACCCGTGCGCCCGTTCGATCGCTACTGCCAGGTAGGCATAAGTCTGCAGATCGATGCCCAATCCGCTGCACAACTGGCTGATTGTCAGCTCCGCGACACCCTGCGCCGGCAGCGTCGCAAACGTTGCGCCGTCCAGCACCAGGGGCTGGCGATAATTGCCCTGGCCGTTGAAGGTGCGATCGAACAGTGACAGGGCATTGGCACGCCCGTAAATCGAGATTTCATCGATAAATGCCGCGAAATCCTCTGCCGAACAGCCATAGCGTTCACGCAGCGACTGAAACAGGCCCAGCGCATGCACCTGATGGGTAGAAATCCACCACGGATTTGCCGGTGTCGCATGACGGGCCTCTGCCCTGATCGCCGCCGTCAACAACGCATCCACCTGCTCGCTGGGCAGCTCCAGCCATCGATCCAGGCGCAACTTGCGATTCATTCGTTCGTAGCGGTCAATGATGGTCGGGTCTTGTGTCAAACGATGCAGAAAGGCTTCGCTGTCTTCCCTGTAATCAATGTCGAGCGCCGGAATGGTCGCGGCGTTTAGATAGACCGAGCCGGATCGCTGGCTCTCGTCAGCACCCGGTTGCACGCTGTCATACACGGTTACATTGGCCGAACGCGTCGGGGCGAATTCGCGAATCGACAGCAACGCCTCGATATCCCGGGTGTCCAGCCCCGTCCGCTCGCCAAAGAATTTCACCTGATTGAGATTTAGCCAATCGGTCCCAGGTGCTCCAAAGTTGCATTGGTAATATTCGTCCCTTGCGTCGGTATCGCCAGTTTTTATCGGAGCCTCTGTCAGCAATTCACGCTGATAAGGCCCCAGCCGCGACGCATGGGTAAAGGCGCGCCCGGCATCGTTGTCCCATGCCTCAGGCTGCAGGAAATAGGGATAGGCCAGATCCACCATGTGGGCGATATTACCCACCGACAGGCCATGTTCACGGGCGACAAAATCAAGCGTGACCCAATGCTGGTAGTACGGCAGGCCATTGGGGTAACGGGTCTGGATCAGTGCCTCTTCGAGATCCGGAGCGCTATCGTTTTCCTCGATAAACGCTTCGAGCACCGGGACGATGATGTCCAGCGCCGACACTGCCTGATGCACGGCATTGAAGTCGACCAGCAGCTTTTTCAGATCCCGACGGCGCTCATGCAAATCGAGTTTTTCCTCGCCGCCAATGGCGTGGATTTTCTCCTCGATCCAGCGCAACAACTCGATCAGGTAAGCCACCGGAGATGCGATTGACTCCAGGGCCTGCGGTGGGCACAACCCATCGAAATTGGTCGAGAATAAACTCTCGTAGCTCGGCCCCGCGACCATCGACAACAGACCGCTGTCGGGGCGCGTGACCCGGGCCTGCGGAGCGCGCAACGAATGTTCGATGAACTGGCGCCGGACAAACACCGCCAGACTGTTGGCCCTTCGTAAAAAGGCCCGCGCGTCGTCGGGGTTCATCCGGTAATGGCTGACCAGCCCCTGAACGCCTTGCTCAACCAGCGGAAAAATCGAACCGCCATTTTCGAGGTAATTGCAAAATTCGGTATAGGTTTCGCGCTGTTCATCGCTGAACACTTGTCTCAGCAACTGCTGCACTGGACGGATCACAGGCTCGGTCATGGTCTTGCTCCCGGTGGAATCGAAATCACCTCGAAACGCTCGCTTTCAACCCAGTCGGACTTGGTCGAGCCATCCGCAGCGTCGGTGACGGTCTGTTGGAATCGGCACCAGTGGCCGCCTGGACGCAAGGCGTGCGATGCCTCGCCGCGCCAGCCTTGATCGGTGACGGCAATGTCTTCGCTCAAGACTTGATCAGGGTCGTACCAGGTCACCACGCGCCCCACGCCCGTGCGGCCTTTACCGAGGAAGCGAAGCGGATTTTCTTTCCAGCTTCCCGGCGTCGGCTCATCGATAGCGGGCAGGTAAGTGCCCAGCTCTACTGGATGTGCAGCCGAGGGGGCAGACTCGAAACCATCGCACGAGGACACCGCCACCAGTTGCGCAGTGCCGACGGACTGCCCCGTTTCAAGCGTCAGCGACCAAGTACGATCCTCGAGCACCGGAGCGCTTGCGCGTACCGAACCCTTGCTGCCCGTCAGCGTCACCAGCACTGTGTCACCGGGGTAGCCGAAGCCGGACACAACAACCCGACGACCGACGTGCACACCTCGCCCGGGGCTTTCGATAACCGGCGCGGCGGGCACCACCTTGAAACTGCGCACAAGGCTTTCCTTCGACTCATGGCTGTCGAAGAATTGCCGGGCCTTCACCTTGTAGTTGCCGACCGGCAACGTTACGTCGGCAAACCAATCGCCCTTGGCGCCTATCGAGATTTTATCGAGCAGGATTTCGCTCGGACTTTCACGCCAGATCGTCACGTGGCCAAGGGGTTCGCCGGTGCCACGAAGCGTTGAGGTGCGCGCCAGCGATTGATGCTCCTGCGGCACCGTGATGACCGGCGGCACCAGCACGACAAAAAAACTGCGCACAGCACTGGGCAGAGAGGGTCTGCCCGCGATGGTTTGCACGGCATCGATCTGGTATTTGCGGAACTCGAGTTTTTTCAGTTCGATGAACCAGTCGCCATGAGCGGTCAGCCGTTTCGGCTCACCCAGATTCCGCCCGAATTGCGCGTCCCGCAGTTGCAATGTGGCACCGTTATAGCCGTTGATGCCGCGCACGTTCATGTCGTAGTGGGTGTCTGCGTTTTCATCCGGCGCGGTGATGACCGGTTTCTCCGGGCTGACCGAGAACGTTTGCGATGCTGGCGGCGACGGGTGCCCGGCGACGGTCTGGATCACCGTCACGGTGTGCTGCTCGTCCGGAGCAAACCCGGCGTCGCGCTTGAAGGTCCATGTGCCACTGCTTCCATCAGGTTTGTGCTCGGTCGCACTGTCGCTGTACTTCAGGCTCAGTGTCGCGCCGGGCCAGCAGGTGCCGGAGATTTTCGGCGAGAGTCCATCGTCTTCGACGGCAGTGATGATGGGTGCCAGCAGCGGCACAGAGATGGTCATTTCCACCGGATCGGAGGCGAAAGCGTCTCTGGACTGCACCACCAGGACGATTCTGCTGGTATTCGGCTGCCAGGGTGTCGATGCCTCTGCCGTCCAGCCCTGGCCCGTCACGGGCGCGGGTGGTGCAATGGCGGCGCCGCTCTGCTTGTCCGTCACTTGCACTGTGGCGCCGGCTATCCCTCTGCCAGTGATACGCGGCTTGTAGTCGACAACGGTAAAAGCCAGCTCGGTCGGCGGTGGGAAACGGTCGATATTGATGACCAGCTCAACAGCGTCCGACACCGCCGCACCGAGCCTCTGCACCACACGCACGGTGCGGGTCGAACCCGGTGCCCACGCCTCGAAGGCACGGGTCAACCAGCCCTGATTCGTGACCTGCGTCGATGGAGCGAGCGCAGCGCCGGTCGCCTTGTCGGTGACCTCGACAGATGCCCCTGCAATACCTTCGCCGATGAATGTCGGAGTGTAGAGGTCGTTGGTGTATCTCACAGCAGAGGGCGGTGGAAGCTTTGATGAGGCCTTGAAATGGTATTCCTGCGAGGGAATCCAGCCACCAGCATTGTCGTCAACTTTCTGCACGATCTTCAGATCGTAGTCGCCGATGGGCCAGTACTGTGAAGTCGTTCTCCAACTGCCTGCGGTCACGACAACGGCAGGTGGCGGCGTAGCTCCAGTCGGACCTCGGACAATCGTGATCTCGACCGTGGCGCCGGTAAAACCTGCGCCGGAAAACTCGATGGAGGTGAGGGACGGGTAGGTGAAGTTGATTGTGCTCGGTGTTGGGGGGCGGACTTTGAACGAACGGGCCACACTCACATCCGAAGTGCCGCCAGGTACCGTTTGGCGCGCCACAACCGTAAAGCGGCCCGGCGGCATGTCGCGGGTGAACGTTGTAACCCTCCATCCTCCGTTGGCATCAGCAATGCCCTGGCCGACCTTGAATGAATGTTCGAAATCCTTGAGGACTTCGACGGTCGCACCTGGAACAGCCCTCCCCCCTTCTATCGGACCTCTCGGATCGGTCACCGCTGATTCGGATGGCGTCGTGATTGTCGGCTGCAGAAGCAAGGTGAAGAATTGCGCAGCGGTCCAATCATTCATGTCTCTGTGGCCAGCCGTGATATCGACGCGACCGCCGTCAGGGTAGTTGGAATGGTTGAATGATGCTTCCCACGTTTCGTCAGGCTTGACGGTTGTCGTGGCGTGTAACACGGCGCCCCCCGGGGTCATCACATCGATGACATTGCCTGGCGTGCCTCGGCCTTTGATCAGCAATCCGCTGGCCGACTTGAGTACCGCAGTGTTTGCCGGAGAGTCGATACGTGGTGCCACGTACCTTTTGAGGGTAACGGTATTGGACTTACCGGAGTTCTGGTTGCCAATGATTTGTACGGCGTAGAAATCCAAAACGCCGGGCGGCAACACGATGGAGGTATTCCACCCCCCGTTGTTCTGGACAGGAGCAGTACCCACTGGAATTTCAGCATTGTTGAACTGCCACCTCAAATGAATTGTGCCGGGGACAAGCCCGTTGCTACCGGATACAGTGAACGGCTTCTCGACATCGATCGAGGTTCCGGAAGTGGGAACCTCGATAATCGGTTTCTGTGCTGGGTAGATATCAAGGCCCCACCCTTCGTGGGGTTCAACATCGTTGTTTTCTCCGTCGTAGTTAACCCGGATTGCCAGCGACACGCCAAAATCAGGAGGACCGAGCGGGGAGTCGACATATTCCACATAATCGTGCCACCGGTTATCTTGCAGCATGCTGTCAGGTGAGTTCTTGCGTACCCATGTACCGGCCTGCAGGCCCAAATCTATGTTTGCCCTATCTTTATTGGCGCCCCGTGTGGTCATGTGGTAGCGCAAGGTCTTCACATAGATGCGGCCTGATTCGAACTTGTACCGGCACACCATTTGAGTTTGCAGCTGAGGCACTCTGGGGTGTGTCTGGTAAAGCGATGTTTCGACCGCATCCGCCCAGAACACCTCGGAAAACTGCGCTCCGTCGCCCAGTTCCTTGAGTGATCCGTCTGCCAGTTTCGTGACCTGAGCGACAGTGGTCTGAACCTTTTCGGTATCAAGCCAGGCTCGTCCTTTCTCGTCGTCCTCGACGGTTTCGTTCATGTCGGCAATGCTCCGGGCAATGGGTCGCTCACGTTGTGGGATCAACATACGTGTGCTCATTGCACGCGACCACTGTCAGAACTGACAGTCCAAAAGATCCAATTCATCTAAAAAAACATTGCTTGATTACTAGAACAGCTAAGTCTTTCCACGCCCTACTTCGACACGCGCAGCAAACTACAACGCCTTGCGCCTTTGCCTACAGATCCGCCAGAATCCGCCGGCTTGTGCGCTTTGCCGATGCCCCGTAACGTGGTCCGTGCCGCTGCCAATCAGTGGTCGGGTTTAGTCGCCCGGGGGTTCACCAATGTGCATAAGCGTCATCAAGTCGGGTATTCCCTATCCCCGCACTCGATGGTGGCTGTTCGCAGGGCGCCTTCGGGCGCGCCGGTTTTTGGTGACGCTTTCCCCCGGTCGACTAACCTGCGTTCAGCCGCCACCCTCTCGTTTAGTCGCGAGATCGTGCTGGCATCACTTAAGGGAAAATCACCATGTTCAAAGCAACCCCTAATCCGCCCGAAACAAATCCTGCCGATACCTCGCCCTACGAATCCGCCGATTCACGAAAGCTCCACGAAGCCGCCGAGCGCGCCCTCGACCACTACCTCAAACCCGAACCGCCCTCGCGCAATTCAGTGGATCGTGGCATGCAGATGTTCCGGGTCGCGCCTGACATCAACCCCGAAGCGATCGCCATCCAGACCTACGAAACCTTTTCGTCGGTGAGCATTCTGTTGCTGGATCTGGCGGACAGCCTGGAAGACAAACCACGGCATCTGGCGATGGCGATTTATCAGTTGAGCGAGATGGGATTGTTGCTGGCGGAGAAGACGCTGGACAGTGAGCGGGCGATTGCTGTGGGTTAGCCTTTGGAGAAGCGTTGTCTGGGCTGATGCCTTCGCGGGCAAGCCCGCTCCCACAGGGATTTGTGGTGTGCACACATTCTTTGATCAACCCCGGACACTGTGGGAGCGGGCTTGCCCGCGATAGCAATTAGGCGAGCGTCGCCGAAGTCAGGCCGAGGCCGGCAATGGCTGGAAGCTGAAGTACTGACGCAGCGCCTCGACCAGTTGCGCATATTCCGGGGGCGGACGCTGCAGGCTGAACCCGGCGTCGTAATGCAGGGGCGTCGCGTCTTCGTGGCACCACAGGCAGCACGCCGTGAGGTCGATGACCTGTTGGCAGCCGTCGCTGAATGGCAGTTTGAGACGCAGACTGAAATCGACACCGATCATCATCGGCAACTGGCTGATGAGCATCAGCCCGTCCTCGGACACGTTGCCCAGAAAACCGATGGGTTTGTCGGTGACGCTGTTGTACACCCGCAGGAAGTACGGCAACTGGTGCCGTTCAATTCGACGATCGGTAAACATGCGCAGTACGCCATGCAAGGCTCCATCACAGAGCCGCACCTTTGCTTCGGAACGTGCCTGCCCTGCAGACGCGCTCTCCCCGCTTCCGGTGTGACGGTCGCCAATACGCCATCACCTCAACCTCTACCAGTCGCAGGTGTTGCCCCGGCCCAAAATCAGGCTCTGAACCGGATCACTGGACTATAGCTCAGCTTGTACAGTCGGCCAGCGTTTGTATGACAACCAGCATCAGAAACGTTGCGGACTTGGTACTGCCGCTGCACTGCGAGTCGGGTAATGTCCCAGGCTCTGCAGGGTTTCCAGGCGGGCGCGCGCGCGGAAGGCGTATTCGCTGTTGGGGTACGAGGCGATGATGAACTGGTAGGTCTGCGCCGCGTCGATGTACATTTTTTGCCGTTCCAGGCACTGGCCGCGCATCATCGACACTTCCGGCCACACATACGGCCGGGCCCGGCTGGCACGTTCGACCTTGGACAGTTCGAGCATCACCTGCTCGCAATTGCCCCGGTCGTAGGCGCTGTAGGCGTTGTTCAAATGATGGTTCATCGACCAACGGGTGCAGCCCGTGACGGCGAGGACGCTGAGGGCAAGGGCGGCAATGGGCAACAATCGCATGGGGAGGTTCTCCTGTCTTGAGCTCTGTATCGACCTTGCGCGAAAAATCTTCAATGCCGCTCTCGTCAGCGTGGTATCAGTGCGGGGCGTCCTCGGGCGGGTTGGCATCGCCCTTCGGTGTAGATGGGGTTGACTCCAGATGGATGGTCACTACTGGTGACCTTGGCGAAACCGCGCCGTCCGCGCTTCTTTCAACGACATAAAAACCGAATTTGCTCAGATCCAGGAACGTATTCCATCTTCCGTTGCTACTGATCAATTGGCCAAACAGCGGATTCAAGGGATCCCTGGTGCTGTAGGCGACCGCGGAATTTCCGGGTGTTCCTGTTCCCTCCACTCGAAAACGGACACCTGGCGTGTCGCCATCTTTTGGGCTTTCAATCACTGGCGGTTCCAGCGCCTGGCGTGTTTCTTTTTCAGCTGTCATGTCGTTAGCCTCGCAGCCCCGCCACCATTGGCGGGATTCAATCTGTATAGCGATCGAAAAACCGCGTGCCACCTGTAAGAAATACCAGTACCGACCAGCGGTAGCGGTTGCCGGTCACAGTCGTTGAAAAAAACCACGTTCAATAAAGAAAACAATAAGTAGTGCAAACGAACAATGACTACACCCCAAGAGCATAGTAGCCTCTGCTAGCGCTTGAACTCAGGAGTCTTTGCATGTCCGTCCGTCGTACCAAAATCGTCGCTACCCTTGGCCCGGCCAGTAACTCGCCGGAAGTTCTCGAACAGCTGATTCTGGCTGGTCTGGACGTCGCCCGTCTGAACTTCTCCCACGGCACCCCCGACGAGCACAAGGCTCGCGCGAAGCTGGTGCGTGACCTGGCGGCCAAGCACGGCCGTTTCGTCGCCCTGTTGGGTGACCTGCAAGGCCCGAAAATCCGTATCGCCAAATTCGCCAACAAGCGCATCGAGCTGAAGATCGGTGACAAGTTCACCTTCTCCACCAGCCATCCGCTGACCGAAGGCAACCAGCAAGTGGTCGGCATCGACTACCCGGATCTGGTGAAAGACTGCGGCGTGGGCGATGAGCTGCTGCTCGACGACGGCCGCGTAGTGATGCGCGTCGAAACCGCCACCGCTACCGAGCTGCACTGCGTGGTGACCATCGGCGGCCCGCTGTCCGACCACAAAGGCATCAACCGTCGCGGTGGCGGCCTGACTGCTCCGGCCCTGACTGAAAAAGACAAGGCCGACATCAAGCTCGCCGCCGAAATGGAAGTCGACTACCTCGCGGTGTCCTTCCCGCGTGACGCGGCTGACATGAACTACGCCCGTCAACTGCGCGACGAAGCCGGCGGCACTGCCTGGCTGGTGGCGAAGATCGAACGCGCCGAAGCCGTGGCCGACGACGAAACCCTCGACGGTCTGATCAAGGCTTCCGACGCAGTGATGGTTGCCCGTGGCGACCTCGGTGTGGAAATCGGCGACGCCGAGCTGGTGGGCATTCAGAAGAAGATCATTCTGCATGCACGCCGCCACAACAAAGCGGTGATCGTTGCGACCCAGATGATGGAGTCGATGATCCAGAACCCGATGCCGACCCGCGCCGAAGTGTCCGACGTGGCCAACGCCGTGCTCGACTACACCGACGCCGTGATGCTCTCGGCCGAATCCGCTGCCGGCCTGTACCCGCTGGAAGCCGTTCAGGCGATGGCACGTATCTGCGTCGGCGCTGAAAAGCATCCGACAAGCAAGACTTCCAGCCACCGTATCGGCAAGGAATTCGAGCGCTGCGACGAAAGCATCGCCCTGGCAACCATGTACACCGCCAACCACTTCCCGGGCGTGAAAGCGATCATCGCTCTGACCGAGAGTGGCTACACCCCGCTGATCATGTCGCGCATCCGCTCCTCGGTGCCGATCTACGCGTTCACCCCGCACCGCGAAGCCCAGGCTCGCGCAGCGATGTTCCGTGGCGTGTACACCGTGCCGTTCGACCCGGCATCGCTGGCCCCGAACGAAGTCAGCCAGAAAGCGATCGACGAACTGGTCAAGCGTGGCGTTGTGGAAAAAGGCGACTGGGTCATCCTGACCAAGGGCGACAGCTACCACACCACCGGTGGCACCAACGGCATGAAGATCCTGCACGTTGGTGATCCACAGGTCTGAGTGATTCGCTGAAAACCAAAAGCCCCGGCATGCGAATGCCGGGGCTTTTTTATTACCCGTTAACACCTGTTGGGCGAATCTACAACTGTCAGACCTGACAGTTGTGCCACTGACGATGGAAGCTTTTAATCGAAACTCGTCCGATCATTAATCTTCAGAGTTTTACGCTTTTCTATCGTGCAATGAACTGACGACCTGCTTTTTCTGCAATTGCACGAGGTCGAAAAAATGACGAGTCAAAAAACTTACGGCGGGATGCTCGATACCAATTTCGGCGACAAAGGAATTGTGACGATAGTCAACGGAAATCCGGACTACGGAACTATCCATATCAAACAACTGCTGGTAAAGGATTCCTGGATCTATTTCGGCGGGCATTCCTCCAAAGGCAATTCCAGCTACTTCACCCTGGGCCGCCTGGATCTAAATGGCGATCCTGATCTTGATTATGGCGAGAACGGTTTATTCCAACACCCGCTTCCCGAGTTTTCCGGCCTTTCCTCGTTTGCTTTGCAAGATGGCAGGATTATCGTTAACGCCGAATCCAAATCGTCTATTTCTACCAACTTTTCGTATTTTTACCGATTGGAAGCAAATGGATCACTGGATAAAACCTTTGGCGAAGATGGCCAGGTTTGTCTGGAACTCGGTTCGCTATCCACGCAACCAATTGAAGTTCTGAAAAACTCCGCCGCTGACCAGACGGGTATGGTGATCTTGCGTGACGGCAAGATTCTCACTATTCATTACTATGGATGGATCATACGCCTGACGCCGCAGGGAGCTCCGGACACAACTTTCTCCCTTACAGGCTTCATCCATATCAAAAACCCTCATAATCCAACGAGTCTGTTGCAGAGCTTGCTGGTTGACGATACGCAAGAGAAATATGTGGTTGGAGGCTTGACGCTCGCCGCATCAAGTCATCATGCCATGCTTGCCTGCTTACATGATAATGGTAAGCCCGATGAATCGTTTGGCTGGATGAAAAATGGTTTCGTGGTGTTCGATATACGTGCATCAGAATTCAAACAACTTGTGCGACAGCACAATGGACGGATTCTTGGGGTTGGTGAAGCGGGAACATCTTCAGATATCAAAGCGTTGCTGATCAGCTCCGAGCCCAATGGTGAACCGAACATTCAATTCAATCAGGGTCGACCGTTGCTGACGGCCCTGGCCAAGGAAACACAGTGGGAGGCCGGTGCATTTCAAGAGGACGGCCGGTCTGTCGTCGTGGGGTCGACAGGCACTTTCACGCCCATGACTCACCAGCTTGTCGTGGCCCGCTTTAACAGCAACGGGACACTGGATGCCAACTTTGGTAATGGAGAGGGTTACGTCAAACAAACTCTGCCAACCGATGGAAAAGGAACGTATATGGCCAGCATTGCCTTGCAGTCCGATGAAAAAATCCTCGTGAGCGCCATTCCCTTTGTGTTGAGAGACGAGGAGCTTGGATATCCAATGATCTTGCGGTACTTGCCTAACTGAAGGGCGATGCCCTGAGTAATTCCGGTAAACATTGTTGCTCCTCATCTCAAGGAAATGGCCATGACTTCCCAACAGTCGAGTTCCTCACTTATGTCCGGCAAGCTTGATCCTGAATTTGGTAAAGACGGATTTAAGTATCTGACTTCACCGCTTCCTGACTATCCGAAATACCATTCAACCGTGGTCGCGGTAGGGCCTGATGACATGATTTACGTCGCTGGCGAGGCGTACGGCGACCATGGCGCGTTCTACACGGTCACCCGTCTTGATCAGCGTGGCGCTATCGACGAGAACTTCGGCAACAACGGTTTTTTCTATAGCGAAACTATTGGCACTCATCGAGTCGACTTTCCCGCTGAGCAAATTGCTTTCTCAGAAGGAAAAATCCTGGTGAGCGGAGAAATGGGTTACTACAACGAAGGTCCGAGATACGACAAAGCCATAATCCGTCTTAATTTGAACGGCACAATTGATGAGACATTTGGCGAAAAAGGAGCGTTCATTTTCTATACCCCTGACGTAAGTGAGGCTTCATCAAACAAAGACGCTTACAATGAAAAACGTCAGAAAATCGCCGACTCGAGACTACTCAAACATCCCAAATCGAATACAACTACACCTTCCACTTCCAACTCAATGATGCTTGCCGATGGACGTCTTTTGTTACTCCATGAGTCTGGCTCTTTCTTTAAAGGCTGCAGCTTTATAATCCGAGTTACCCAAGATGGAAAACTTGACACAAAATTTAATAAAACTGGCTTTATCAAAGTCGCTCATGACAAATTTAATTTTACTCTGCTTAGAAGCCTTACGGTCACCAGCACAGGCGACTACATTAGCGCCGGCATCGTCAGCCACGAGTACATGGGCATCCCTGAAGCCATCGTTCTGGTGAAACACGACAAAAATGGACAACTGATCACTGACTTTCAGACGGACGGATTCAAGTTAATAAAATCCAGTAATACAAACAGCTACTTCACTCTTTCAAGCACGACAAATCAAACCAACAATCGCATCCTCTGTCTGGGTGCGAAAGTTGAAAGAGGCTCGACCAGCCATGAGGGTTTATTAATCAGCCTCGAAGAAAATGGCCACACCAATATCCAATTCAACGGCGGAGAACCCGTTTTTTTCCGGCTCAATTCAAAAGACACTTACTTCTCCAAAGCGGACTTTCTTTCTAGTGGAAAGTTTCTGGTTACAGGAATTACAAGAAAAGGCGAACTGAACCATTATGCGGTTACTCGTTTTTTAGCCAACGGCGCTCACGATGAAGAATATGGCAATGGGGGCTGGTTTGAATACAGACAAACAATAGTTCCTTCCTACTACAGCTCAGTTATTGCTCATGAAAAAATCATAATGTCGTCATTCCCCGATGATGGTGATTTAGGCAGACGTCCTATTGCACGCGGATTAATGTCTTGACTCATCAAAGCCCCGGCATGTGAATGCCGGGTCTTTTTGCATTCTGAGCTATAAGATGCGGCGTCTATACTGCCCTCATCGCTGACAAGCCAGCTCCCACAAGGCTCGCGGCGATCACAGATTTTGCATCCACCACAAAAACTGTGGGTGCTGGCTGGCCAGCGATGAGGCCGTCCAGATCAGCGAAGATCTCAGTGCCGCTTGATAAACCCGGTCAGCGCCGCCAACGCCTCCGGCGAGCGCAAGCGCTGGGTAAACAGTGCGCCCTCCTCCTCGATCACCTTACGGATCAATTCGCGATCCGGCGCCCTCATCAATTGCTTGCTGATGCGCACCGCTTCGACCGGCAGCTCATCGAAACGCAACGCCATCTCCCGCGCCTTGCCTAGCGCCGCAGCGCCGCTACCCAATGCTTCGGTGGCAATGCCCCACTGCGCCGCCTGCTCACCGCTGAATCCTTCGCCGAGCAGCAACAGCTCCGCCGCTTTCGCATGCCCGAGCAAACGCGGCAGGATCAGGCTGGAGCCGAACTCCGGGCACAGCCCGAGGTTGACGAATGGCATGCGCAACCGCGCATCGCGGCTGACGTAGACCAGATCGCAATGCAGCAACAACGTGGTACCGATGCCCACCGCCGCGCCGGCCACGGCGGCGATCACCGGTTTGCGGCATTCGAGCAGGTTGAGCATGAAGTGGAACACCGGGCTGTCGAGATCGCTCGGCGGTTGCTGGATGAAGTCGGCGATGTCGTTGCCGGCGGTGAAGCACTCGGCACCGCCGGTGATCAGCACGGCGTTGATTTCAGGATCGTTGTCGGCCTGCTTCAGGGCCTCGGCAAGGCGACTGTACATCGCGCGGGTCAGGGCGTTTTTCTTGTCCGGACGGTTGAGCCACAGGGTGAGCAAACCGCGTTCGCGTTCCAGCAGGATGGCTTCGGTCATGGCGTGTCTCAACATGGCTGGTTTAAGAGGTTCTCTGTGGCGAGGGGATTCATCCCCGATTGAGTGCGCAGCGCTCACAATTTTTTGGGGCCGCTACGCAGCCCATCGGGGATAAATCCCCTCACCACAGGAGTTCGGCCGTGCCACAGGAATCTTCGAACTGATGAAAGTCAGCGCTTAACTGCGGGACAAAAACACATCGGCCAGCAGTTGATTGCGCGGCAGTCCGGCCAGGTACAGACGCTTGGCAAACGCATCGACGCTGGCAGTCGAGCCGCAGACTAAGGCCAGGGCTTGCCGGGAAACAAGGCGCAGTTGCGCCAAAGCGGCGGCTGACTCGGCCGCCGTCCACAGCTCGACGCTGAGGTTTTCGCGCTGCGCAGCAAGCGCCGCCAGGGGTTTGGCCAGATAGTGCTCGCGTTCGTCATGGGCCAGGTGAATGACGCGGATGGCGCCTTGGTGATCCTGGCGCAAAGCTTCGCGCAGCACGCCGAACAACGGGCCCAGCCCGGTGCCGGCCGCCAGCAGCCACAGCGGTCGGGTGTGCCAGTCCGGGTCGTAATGCAACGCTCCGCCACGCAGTTCGCCGAGGCGGATCGGGTCGCCGATCTGCAGGCGCCGCGCCGCATCGCTGAATTCGCCGGGCTGGCGGCAGTCGAGGTGGAATTCGAGAAAACGGTCTTCCTGCGGCAGGCTCGCCAGCGAATACGGCCGGGCGATCTGATTGATCCACAACACCAGATGCTGCCCGGCGCTGTAGCGCAGCGGTCGTTGCGGAGCGAGGCGCAAACGCAGGACGTTGTCACTGAGCCAGTCCAGCGCCTCGACCACCGCCGGGCGCCCGTCGGTGACCGGGTCGAACGTGTGCACCTGCAGGTCTTCCGTGACCTGACACTGACAGGCCAGCCGCCAGCCTTGCTGGCGCTGTTCGGCGCTCAAGGCATCCGGGCGACTGTCGACGGGCGAACCCTGAACACACTGCACCAGACAGGCATGGCAACTGCCGGCGCGGCAGCTGTAAGGCACCGCGACGCCGTGCTGATTCAGCGCGTCGAGCAAATTGCTGCCCGCCGCCACCGACCATTGCCGATCACCGACGCGAAGTTCAGGCATCCACATTCTCCCATGCCGCTGCACAGCGATTGCGCCCGTCGCGCTTGGCCCGGTACAGCGCCTGATCGGCACGCTGCAAGGCGTCGTCCAGATCATCACCCAGTTCCAGCAGGGTCATGCCTGCCGACAGGCTCAGGCTGCGCACATTCAGGCCCACCAGTTCGACGTCAGTGAAAGCAATGCGCAGGCGTTCACAACAGGCGGTCAGGCGTTCGGCATCGCAGTCAGGCAGCAACACCACGAATTCCTCGCCACCGTAACGCGCCAGCACGTCGCCGTCACGCAGGCAGGCACCTGCCACGCCGGCGAACGCCTGCAACACCTGATCGCCGGCGGCATGGCCGTGCAGGTCGTTGATGCGTTTGAAGTGGTCGAGGTCGATCAGCGCCAGACCATGCACCACGCCCGGTTCCATCTCCGCCAGCTCCCGTGAGGCCAGGCGCAGAAAATGCCGACGATTGAACAGGCCGGTCAGCTCATCGGTGGCCACCAGATCTTCGAGCTGGCGCATCATCCCGCGCAGGGTGTCCTGATGCGCCTGCAGGGCAAACCGGCGCTGGCGCATGCGTTGCCGTGAAACCTGGACGAAGCGTGCGTAAATCACCAGCCACGCCAGCACCATCGCCAGAATGCACACCTGCAACGCCGCCAGTGCCGGATCCTGCAGACGGAAGTGGTAGCCGTCCCAGAGGGTGATCGCACAGAAACTGAAGAACACCAGCAGCGCGCAACGAATGAACGCACGCCGGGTTAAATGAAACAGGCCGAACAGCAGGATCAGCACGTAGAACACCAGAAACGCGCCGCGTGCTTCATCCAGATGGGCGATCAGCCAGGTCTGCCAGCCGAGCCCGAGCAGCACTTGCGCTTCGGTCAGGCTGGGGTCGGCAAAGCGCTGGTTGCGCCCGGACCAGAACAGCGTAAACAACGTGGCCTGGCAGATCACCACCAGCGCGCTGCCGATGGCCACGCTGTTCAATGATTGCGGGTAATGCCCGGTGAAAAACGCCAGCCACAGCAGCAGCAAAGCCAATCCATAGGTGGCTGCGGCGAGGGCAAAGCGCTTGAGCAAAAGACGTTGAATGGCGTTATGGGTCAATCGTTGACTCACCGTGCGATAGGAGGCTGACCGAGTGTCCTACTCTACAGACCGGATGCCACTTTAGAGGGGCGGTCGATAAATGACCACCGATTTTCGGCGCCAAAAATTGACGTCAAATGCATGACCCGATTGTCGGATTGACGCCGCCTTCTGTGGCTAGGGAGCTTGCTCCCGCTGGCCTGCGCAGCAGGCCCAAATCCAGCCAACTCAATATTTCAGTTCCACCGTGTATACCGATTTACGGCTGCTGCGCAGCCGAGCGGGAGCAAGCTCCCTCGCCACAGGGGCCAGCAGTGTTCGGTATGCGACCAACGAATGACTGCCGACGCGTGTATGCCCGGAAGAGGCGCGGTATACTGCCGCGCCTTTTTAGCGTCGCGCCAGCAGCCCCGGCGTGCCTTGAAAGGTGCTTGCGACCGACCGATGCACCCAAGCCGCAGGCACCTTATTGAATGTTCCCGTCTTTTAGAGGAGCGCGACTCATGACCGTGATCAAGCAAGACGACCTGATTCAGAGCGTTGCCGACGCCCTGCAGTTCATTTCCTATTACCACCCCGTGGATTTCATCCAGGCGATGCACGAAGCCTACCTGCGCGAAGAATCGCCAGCGGCCCGTGACTCGATCGCGCAGATCCTGATCAACTCGCGCATGTGCGCCACCGGCCACCGGCCGATCTGCCAGGACACCGGCATCGTCACCGTGTTCGTGCGTGTGGGCATGGACGTACGTTGGGATGGCGCGACCATGAGCCTGGACGACATGATCAACGAGGGCGTGCGCCGCGCCTACAACCTGCCGGAAAACGTCCTGCGTGCCTCGATCCTCGCCGACCCGGCGGGCGCTCGCAAAAACACCAAGGACAACACCCCGGCAGTCATCCACTACTCCATCGTCCCGGGCAACACCGTGGAAGTGGACGTGGCGGCCAAGGGCGGCGGTTCCGAGAACAAGTCGAAAATGGCCATGCTCAATCCGTCCGACTCGATCGTTGACTGGGTGCTCAAGACCGTTCCGACCATGGGCGCCGGCTGGTGCCCACCGGGCATGCTGGGCATCGGCATCGGCGGCACCGCCGAGAAAGCCGCGGTCATGGCCAAGGAAGTGTTGATGGAATCCATCGACATCCATGAGCTGAAAGCCCGTGGCCCACAGAACCGTATCGAAGAGATCCGTCTGGAGCTGTTCGAGAAGGTCAACCAACTGGGCATCGGCGCCCAGGGCCTCGGTGGCCTGACCACCGTGCTCGACGTGAAGATCATGGATTACCCGACTCACGCCGCCTCGCTGCCGGTGTGCATGATCCCGAACTGCGCCGCCACCCGTCACGCGCACTTCGTGCTCGACGGTTCTGGCCCGGCCTCGCTGGAAGCGCCATCACTGGACGCCTACCCGGAAATCGTCTGGGAAGCCGGCCCGTCGGCTCGTCGCGTCAACCTCGACACCCTGACGCCGGAAGAAGTGCAGAGCTGGAAGCCGGGCGAAACCGTCCTGCTCAACGGCAAGATGCTCACCGGTCGCGACGCGGCGCACAAGCGCATGGTCGAGATGCTGAACAAGGGTGAAACCCTGCCGGTGGATCTGAAAGGCCGCTTCATCTACTACGTCGGCCCGGTCGATCCGGTCGGTGACGAAGTGGTTGGCCCGGCTGGCCCGACCACCGCCACGCGGATGGACAAGTTCACCCGCCAGATCCTTGAGCAGACCGGTCTGCTGGGCATGATCGGCAAGTCCGAACGTGGCCCGACCGCGATCGAAGCGATCAAGGACAACAAGGCCGTGTACCTGATGGCCGTGGGCGGCGCCGCTTACCTGGTGGCCCAGGCCATCAAGAAGTCCAAAGTGCTGGCCTTCGCCGAGCTGGGCATGGAAGCGATCTACGAGTTCGAGGTCAAGGACATGCCGGTCACCGTCGCGGTGGACAGCAACGGTGAGTCGGTACACATCACCGGCCCGGCGATCTGGCAACAGAAGATCGCCGAAAGCCTGGCGGTAGAAGTGCAGTAAGCTTTTCGCCTGCTGAAAAAGGCCGGGCCATCGCCAGATGACCCGGCCTTTTTTTGTCTGCTCATTTGCTCTTCGCAATAAAAACCCCCGGCAGCAATCTTTTTTGATCTAAAAAATCGAGCATACCTGTCAGATCTGACAGGTTATCTGCGGCCCGCTACTTGGTAGCGTTACTCCACCCTCACCTGTGCGGAACGGATGGATCGATGGCCGATAAAGAACTGAATATCCCCACCCCCTCTATTGCCACGCACTCTTCGTTCACGATGACTGGCCAGGGGTTCAACAACGTGGGGCCCACGGGTGGAGCATCGTTTCAATTGCCAATCCCCGTTTCCGGCGGCCGCGGTGCCGATCCGCAGTTGGCACTGACTTACAACAGCCAGTCGGGCAACGGTCCGCTCGGTCTGGGCTGGAGCATGGGCCACGGCCAAATCAGCCGTCGAACCAACAAAGGCACGCCGCGCTACGACGACGATGACGAAATCATCGGTCACGACCAGCAGATCTGTACCAAGGAGCGCAATGACGATGGTTCGTTGAAAAGCCGAATCGAAACGACGTTCAACGGCAAGGACATCGGCCGGCACACCGTGGTGCGCTACACGCCCGAGGTCGAAAGCGATTTCAGTATCAGAGAACGCTGGGAGCCGTTGCACCCGACAGATCCGAAAATCAAACTGCCGACCTTCTGGTTGGTCTCTGGCCCCGATGGCTCTTTGCACATGTACGGCAAAACCGCTGATTCACGCGTGGCGGACCCGCAAAACCCGCTTCGCGTGGCGACGTGGTTGCTCTGTGAAACCATGACTGCCCATGGCGAACACATCTATTACCAATACAAACGCGACGACAAAGATCCGGACAACTTCCGCGATTACCGGTCACAGCGCTATTTGCACCGGTTGCTTTACGGCAATTTCAGCGCCAGTCAGGATCTGTACTGCTGGACCCTGGAAAACCCCGGCGAGCTGGACTGGCACTTTCATCTGCTGTTTGACTATGGCGAACGCAGCACATCGTTGAGCGTGAAACCGGTCTATGACGTCCCAGGCACGCAGCCTTGGCCGGTTCGCCCCGATGCCAGCTCGGCGTTTGGCCACGGCTTCGAAATCGCCACACGCAGACGCTGCGAACAAGTGTTGATGTTTCACTATTTCCCCACCGAAACGGGTGACGACCCGGTGCTGGTCCGGCGCTTGCTGCTCAAGTACAACGAGCACATAGCCGATTGGAGCTACAGCCTGCTCACCTCGGCTTACTACCAGGCCTGGGGGCCGGGTGGCGATGACGATGTGGAACTCTCCCCCCCCGTACAGTTCGAGTACGCGCCACTGGAACTCGATCAAACGCCAACGCCCTTGTTTGTCGAGGAGAACATGCCGGGCATTGATGGGGGCCTGCATTATCACTGCGTTGATCTGTATGGCGAGGGCGTACCGGGTTTTCTCTGCCGCTATGACCAGGCCTGGTATTACCGCGAGCCGGTTCGTGGAAAATCGGGGCCCGATGACATCGCCTACGGACCATGGTCGGTGCTGGACAACCTCCCGGTAATCAACAGTAAAAAACCGGTGATGCAGATACTCACCACCCTGTCGGGCAGCGGACGCTTTGACTGGCTCACGGCGCAACCCGGATTTGCGGGGATACGCTCAATGAACCCGGATCGAACCTGGTCCGAATTCAAGGAGTTCAATCAAACCCCCACAGAACTGTTCGGCGCATTCGCACAGTTCGGCGACCTGGCCAACGAAGGACTGATGTCGGTCGCCTTGATCGGGCCTCGCTCCGTGCGTTTTTATCGCAGCAATGTTGAGGAGGGCTTTGCGCAAGCGGAAGAAGTTCTGCATGACCCCGACGATGATCGCCTGCCGTTGTTCAGCGATGTCCGCAGCGAGCTGGTGCTGTTCGGCAATCTGCTTGCCAGCGATACCACCGAACTGTGTCGCATCCGCCACGACGAAATCAAATGCTGGCCGAATCTGGGCTTGGGCAAGTTCGGCAAGGGTCGCGTGCTCAGCGGTCCGGTCTTCGACTACCACACCTTTGACGCCTCGCGAATACGCATTGCCGACCTTGGCGGTTCCGGTGCGCCGGCGCTGATTTACCTGAATGCCAAAACCTTCGATATCTACCTCAATCATGGCGGCAGCAGTCTGGCAACCGTTCCGATCCGCGTACCGTGGCCTGAGGGTGTGCAGTTCGAACGAACCTGCGAGGTGACATTTGCCGACTTGCAAGGCTTGGGCTGTTCCAGCCTGATCCTGAGCGTGCCGCACATGAAACCGTGCCACTGGCGTTACGATTTTGTTGCGGCCAAACCCTACCTGATGAGGTCGAGCAACAACAACACGGGCTGCAGCGCCAGCATCGTCTATCGCAGTTCCGCGCAGGAATGGCTGGACGAAAAGCAGCAATGGCTTGCCGCCAATCCCGAGGGTGTACCGTCATGCTATTTGCCGCTCAATGTTCAGGTAGTGAAGCAACAGTTCCAGTTGGACGAAATCACCGGTAATTGCCTGAGCCAGAGTTTCAGCTACCGCGAGGGTTACTACGACCCCTTGGCTCGTGAATACCGGGGTTTCGGTTACCTGGAACAAACCGACAGCGAGAGCCTGTCGGGGACCGAGGACACCAGCTTCACCGCGCCGATTCGTGCCTGCAGTTGGTACATCATCGGCCAGTACATGAACCGGCCCCGGGACGGTTACTTCGCCAGCGACCGCGAAGCCGTGCCGCTGGGCGCGACCGTGATCACGCGATATGACGCGGGGCTGGAGCGCGATATTCCTTTCACCCCGAAGCCGGACAGCGCTCTACCGTACGAAATCGCACGGGGCATGTCCGGCACGCTCATGCGCACCGAAATCTACAACGCCGAAGATCCTCCACTGACGGCAAAACCTTACACTGTCGAGGAATATCGCTACCTGGTGCGCGAGGTTCGGCCCAAGGGTGATTACTATCCCGACGCAATTATCCTGCCCCGGTCACTGGAAAAAATCAGCTACCAATATGAGCAGTTCATCGACGATCCCTTGTGCAGGCATGAACTCATTCTGCGCTGGAGCGCATACGGCGCGCCCACCCATTCTCTGCTCGTCAGCTACGCACGCCGCCGGACCGCTGCGGACACCCCGCCCTTCGAGGACGAGGATGAACAGCGCTGGTGGATCGACGCTCACGACGAAGCTCAGAAGCCGTATTACATAAGCGAGAGTCGGGCGCGATTCATCGACCTGGATAGCGATGAACAACGTCGCCAACTGGGGCTGGCGTGGCAGGCGCGCAGCGATGCCCTGGTCTTGCCCAAAGGCACTCTTCCGAACGGGCTCAACCCTGGCGAGGTGTCTTTCGAGCAATTGACCCCGCACCTGGATTCAACTCAATGGAATGCGCTGCGCGTGCTGACGCAACAGTCTGAACAGCGCTATCTGAAAACCCTGGATCAGTCCTTGCTGGACAGTGGCAAGGCCGAATACGAAGCGCTGGCCGGCCCCCTGGAAATCGCGCAGATTGACAAGACCGCCCTGCAAGCTTACGACGTGCTGCCACCGCCCTTTGACATTCGTGCAGCGTTGCGCGAAATCGGTTATTTGCCGATGAAGTTCTTTTTCGAAACATCGCTGCCCAGCGAAGAAGAAAACCTGTGGTCAAGCACCTACAACTTCGCCAGATACGCCGACCTCGCCGGTTTTTTCAAAGTGCAGGAATACAACGAAACGCCCAGCCACGGCGTGACAAAAACCCGGTACGACGATTATCGACTCAGGGTCCGGAGTGTCGAATTGCCGGACGGCTGCACGACCTCGGTCACGTACGACTACCACACGCTATTACCCTCCAGCATCCTCGATGCCAACGAAAATATCCAAGAGGTCATGTATGACGCCGCAGGCCAGCCGCTTGCGCTGAGCTTTCACGGCACCGAAAACGGTGTTGCCGCCGGTTTCCATGCGCTGAGCGATTTCGTACGGCCCGACAATCTTCTGCCAGGGCCCGCCATTGAAGATCCGGTCGGGGCTGTGCAAGGTGCCGCCAGCACCCTGCGCAAGGATCTGTTCAGCTGGATGGGGTCGTTACCTGCGGACATCAGCGCCGAATTGCTCGCCACCTGGATTGCCAGCGGCGATGTACTGCCCAGCGGCCACATCTGCGCCAGTGCCCGTCAACGGCTGCGGCAACGAGGGGCGCTGACTGCTGCGGATCAAGCCCTGAGCGAAGTGATTGCCAGTGTCCCGAGAGAGCCACCGCACAGCGTTGTCCTCAGCGCTGACCGCTACCCCGGCGACAAGATTGCAGCGCAGATACATATCAGCAAAACCTGCGTCGACGGTTTTGGCCGCACGCTGCAAACGCAGCAATTGGTCGAACCCGGCATCGCCTATGCGGTGGGTGATGACGGCGCGCTGATCGTCGATCGCGGACAGCTGCGTGAGGAACATGCCAATCCGCGCTGGCGGGTCAGCGCGCGGGTCGAGTACAACAACAAAGGGCTCGCGGTGCGGCAGTTCCGGCCGTTTTTTGCCGACACCCATGGCTACGTCAATGATCAATCCCTGCGGCGGTACGGCTATTTCGATCAACTGTTCTATGACCCGCTCGGGCGTCCGGTCAAGCTGATCAACGCCAAGGGCTATTTTTCCCGCGAGACCTATCATCCGTGGTATCAGGCCAGCGAAGACTTCAACGACACCGATGAATCCGCTGAGCCGGAATCGACATCACCACGGACGCTGCACTGATGAGCGCCAATCTTCATCGGCGCACACCGTCGCTCGTCGTGACCGACAGTCGCGGCCTGACGCTGCGTCAGGTCGCCTATCTGCGCGTGCTGGCCAATGAGGCTGCCGAGGCCTTGGTGACTCGCCAACAGCACGACATTGCCGGGCGTCTGGTGGCGCAGTTCGATCCGCGCCTGAGCGCTCCGAGCGTTATCAGCATTCATGACCTCAACGGCCAGCCACTCAAGGTCAGCAGCGTCGATGCCGGCTGGCGCCTGAGCCTGCCGGGGCTGGCCGGGCAAACCTTGCAGCGCTGGGACGCGCGCGGCGTGCACTGGAGCAGCCGCTACGATGAGCTGCTGCGCCTGGTGGCGATCAGCAACAGCGTCGACCCGCTCAGCGACACCTTCACCTATGCCGATGCCAGTGCCCCGCCCGATCACAACCAGCGCGGTCAATTACTGGAACAGGTCGACCCGTCCGGCAGCCTGCACCTGGACAGCTACAGTCTGGCCGGGCAGCCACTGCGCGAAAGCCGCACCTTTGCCGACGCCCGGGTATTTGTCAGTCAGCGCATTTTCAGCCCGTTGGGCGCGATGCTGGAGCAGACCGACGCCGGCGGCCACCGCCAGCAATCGCGCTACGACGTCGCCGGTCAGCTCAAGCAGTTGCAACTGCTGCTGGCCGGCGACCACGACTGGCAAGACGTGTTGTTCGACACGCACTTCAACGCCGTCGGACAAATCATCGAACAACAAACCGGCAATGGCATTGCCAGCTACTGGGACTACGAACCAACCACTGGGCGCCTGCAGCGGCAATGGGCGCAAAAGGGTGTGCAGCCGCCCCTGCAGGACATCAGCTATGAGTACGATCCGGTCGGCAACCCGACACGCATCTTCGACCACATGTTCACGCCCAGCCACTTCGCCAACCAGCGGGTCGACGGCGCACGTGCGTTCCGTTACGACTCGCTGTATCGGCTGATCAGCGCCAGCGGTTACGACGACGCGCCCCCCAGCGACCTCCCCGGCCGACCGCAGCCGAGCGACCCCAACGACCGGCGCAATTACCAGCAGACCTACCGCTACGATAACGGCGGCAACCTGACGCAACTGTGCCATGTGCGCGACGGCGCCTGTCAGACCCGCCAGATGCGTATCGACCCTGCAAGCAATCGTGGTGTGCGCTGGAATGAGGGTGATCCAGCACCGGATTTCGATCAGCTATTCGACCGCCACGGCAACTTGATGGCTCTGCAACCGGGACAGGCACTGCGCTGGGACGCCCGCGATCAACTGGCCTCGGTGACCCTGGTCCAACGCGAAAACGGCCTGGATGACGCCGAGTTCTATCACTACAGCCAGGGCGCGCGCGTGTACAAACGCCATGACACCTACAGCGGTTCTACCCGGCATTTTCATGAGGTGCGCTACCTGCCGGGATTGGAGATCCGCAGCAAGGACAACGGAGAGGAGCTGCACGTCATCAGCCTCGCCGCCGGCGCAGGCCATGTCAGTTGCCTGCATTGGCTGAGCGGCAAACCGCCGGGCATTGCCGACAACCAGTTGCGTTACACCCTCGATGATCACCTGGGTTCATGCGTGATGGAACTGGATCAGCAGGCACGCCTGATCAGTCACGAAGGCTATTACCCGTTCGGCGCGACCGCGTGGATGAGCGCCGACTCGGCGGTCGAGGTTGACTACAAGACACTGCGTTATTCAGGCAAGGAAATGGATGTCAGCGGTTTGTATTACTACGGTGCGCGGTATTACGCGCCATGGTTGCAACGCTGGGTCAGTGCGGATCCGGCGGGAGATGTCGATGGGCTGAACCGGTATGCGTATGTCGGCAACAATCCGCTGCGCTATGTGGATCCTGACGGAAACAACAGAGCGGAAAGTGTGATCATGCTGTATTCAGCATTTCTTTCGAGCGTCCAGGGCCACTCCACGCAGGTTGTGGGGCAAATTCACAACATTCTCCATGAGGAAGGTGTGGCAATGAATCTGGCACTGAACATGGTAGGCGAAGTCGTGAGAGGGGTCGTCGGCTATGAGGGCGGTGCCGCAGGCGGCAATCTGGTTGACCTGGTCATTCCCAATATGCCTGACACCACACCCTACACCACGACCGGAGGGGTGATCGGCGGCAATATTGGCGGCGACTCCGCCACGGCCATGATAGATCCGATAGCCAACAGCGCTGGCATCGGAATGGGTCCACTGATTCCGCAGACCTCGCAGATCTCGGTCAAAGCGATTGATCATGGGCTGGGCATCAGAGATGCCGTCAAGGAAATCAGCTCCTGGCGAGACGTGAAGGATGAGCTGATTCATCCGGGCCTTGATGCGGTACTCAACCCCTCCTTCATGATGGGCCGGCTCATGGCGTCGTGGATATCGATCATTCCCGCAGCACTGAATATGTTTGCCCGGGCAATAGAGGCAGAAGACATCAAAAACCGCCTTGACCCGGTAAAGATCCGGAAAATAGACAAAATGCTCGAGGACTGGAAATCGGCGGTAGAACAACGTGCCGGTTGGGCTGAAAACGCATTCGATGCACTGGGCACGGACATCGTCTACCCGGCCGACTCACTGCCGAATATCAACCATATGACATCGGCAGAGACCCTGGCCCCCATCTCTCGCTCAGACTTGCGCCGGTTGACCAATTTTACTCTTTCCAACATCAAGCGCTCTCAAGACATGATGACGTCCTACAAAGAGATGGGAACTACCGACAATCAGTTCTTGCTGGCGCAGCGCCGAACCCGGAAAAAGGCAGCCTGAATGATCCGTTTCACGGAGGTGCGGGCATGAATCCTTCAGTGCATTGGCGTACTCCTGCTCTGTCGGCTCACGATCCCAGAGGGCTGCCGGTCAGAAACGTTGCTTACCTGCGAGCGGTGGCGGGCGCCGAAGTCGAATGCCAGATCAACCGTCAACGCCACGATTCCAACGGCCGCCTGATCGAACAATGGGACCCGCGCCTCCCCGTGCCTTGTCTGACCACGACCTATCGCCTGGACGGCAAACCACTGAAAATCGACAGCGTCGATTCCGGCTGGCGCGTAAACCTGCCCGGTCTGGCCGGTGAGGTGTTGCAACGCCACGACCAGCGCGGCACGCAATGGCGCTATCGCTACGACCCGATGATGCGGTTGATTGCCGTCGATGAAAACGCGCAAGTCGATGTCGAGCGCTACACCTATACCGACCACAATGCCGACCCCGGGCATAACCTGCGCGGTGAACTGAGCGAAAGCGCCGACCCGGGCGCCACAGTGGTGGTCGGCGGCTACAGCCTGCAGGGCAAGGCAGTGAGTGAAACCCGTAAGCTGTCTGGCGAGACGGCGGCTTTCATCACTCGTACGGATTTCGACGCGCACGGTAATGTGGTGCAAGTCACCGACTCCGGTGGTCACCGGCAACGCTCGAGCTACGATGTCGCCGGCCAGTTACGTCAGGTATCGCTGTGGATAGCCGGGGCTGACGCGGCACAACCGGTGGTCGACGCTGCCACGTACAACGCCTCCGGCCAACTGCTCGAACAACGGGCCGGCAATGGTGTGCGCAGTCGCCGCGTGTACGATCCCGCTGACGGTCGCCTGCTGAATCAGCTGGCCTGCAAGGATCAGGAAAAACCGCTGCAGGACTTGCACTACACCTATGACCCGGTCGGCAATGTCGTGCGTATCGAGGATCGCACCCTGGCCACGGTGTATTTCGCCAATCAACGCGTCGATGGTGATCGTCATTTTGTCTACGACTCGCTCTATCGGCTGAGCGAAAGTCGCGGCTTCGAAGGCCAGATCCCGCAACAGTCGCCAGGTTTGCCGCAACCGATCGAACCCATCGACCCAGGGCGGCGCTTCAACTACAGCGAGCAGTATCACTACGACGCGGGAAATAACCTCGTTGAACTGGTGCATGTGCGCAAAGGCCACAACTTCACGCAACAGATGAAAATCGCCCCTGACAGCAATCGGGGGCTGCGCTGCCAACCCGCTGACCCCGAACCGGTGTTCGGCGACTACTTTGACCGCCACGGCAACCAGCTGAAACTGCAGCACGGCGGCCTGCCACTGGAGTGGGACAGCTACGATCAACTGGCCCGCGTCACCCTGCTGCAACACAGCAACGGCCTGCCCGACGACGATGAAATCTATCGCTACAGCCAGGGTCAGCGCGTTTACAAATGCACGCGGAGGCATACGCCGTCGATCACCGATCGCCGCGAGGTACGTTACCTGCCAGGTCTGGAAATCCACAGCCGCAGCGACGGCCAGCAACTGCATGTCATCGTGCTGCCCGGCGCCCGTTGCCTGCATTGGCTCAGCGGTCAACCGGCGGATATCGAAGCCGATCAACTGCGCTTCAGCCTCGACGATCACCTCGGATCCTGCTCGCTGGAACTGGACCGCCACGCCGGCGTGATCAGCCTGGAGCATTATTACGCCTTCGGCGGCACGGCCTGGTGGGCAGCCCGCTCAGCCGTGGAAGCGGATTACAAAACGATCCGTTACTCGGGCAAGGAAATGGATGCCAGCGGTTTGTACTACTACGGCGCGCGGTATTACGCGCCATGGCTGCAACGCTGGATCAGTGCTGATCCGGCCCGGGACGTGGACGGACTGAACCTGTACGCTTTTGTCGGCAACAACCCGGCGATCCATGTCGACCGGACGGGCACCTACAAGGTTATTTTCGATCTGGCCAAACGAGCGGTCGGCCTGCTCGACAAAGCCGAAACAGCGGCCGATCAATTACACAACCTGAGTCGCGAGTTCGACGATTTGATCCCCGAAGGCGCAGACATCGAAGACCTGCGCAAAACCATGACGTTCGGCAAATTTCTCAAGTCCCGCCAGGGCATCAAATCGGCTCTTTACGGTGCGGGGAAAGGGCTCGCCATCGGTGGACTTATAGGCACGGCGCTACCAGGAGTTGGCAATGCCATCGGCAGTGGTGTGGGGACGCTGGCGGGCATGGTCGTTTTCCCGTTGCTGCGCTATTACTTTTTCAAGAAAGGCTTGAAACTCGCGCAAACGCTGCGCACCCAGGAACTCAAGAATGGCCTGCAAACCCTCGGTGATACCGTCACCCGCGTGGTTGATAGCACCACTGATCTGCTCAATGGCGGCACGGAGGTGGTGGAAAGCATCAAAAACATGACCAATATCCTCAACGCATATCACAAGCGGACACTGGCGCTGTTCCACAACCAGTTGGAGACCCTTGCCCTTGACAAACAACGCGAGGTCATCAAACTCATAAGAAGCGGACTCGACCCGTTCGACGCCATCAGCAAGGTGCTGGAGACGGCACAAGCGGTCATGGATGACGCCCCCGACATCGGCGCAGACGTGAACAATCGCCTGCAACAACTGCAGAGCAAAGTCACTGAGAATTCAAGGCTTAAACCCATCCCCAAGCCCCGGACGAAATACATTCAGCGGGTCTCTGCCGGCGAAACGTACGTGTGACGTCAAAGGCCGTCCGAACAGTGCGCCGAGCCACTTCGGCGCATGCTATCGTGCCCGCCCGTCCCTCTATCCATTAGCCCAGCATGCTGCCGACTTCCCGTACCCTGCGTTTGTCGTTGTACACCCTGCTGATCATTGCCGGCGCGGCCATCGCTGCGACCCTTGCCATCCGCCACGCCGAACGTCAGGCGCTGGAGGAAGACGCCACCCGCGCCAGCCAGCAATTGGCGCTGTATGCCAACTCGCTGCACACCCTGATCGACCGCTATCGCGCCCTGCCCGCCGTGCTGGCGCTGGACCCGCAATTGCGCAGCGCGCTGGCCGGGCCGGTGGGTGCTGAACAACAAAACGCGCTGAATCTGAAGCTGGAGCAGATCAACGGCGCGGCGCAGTCCTCGACCCTCGAACTGCTCGATCACAGCGGCCTCGCGGTGGCCGCCAGCAACTGGCGCCTGCCGAGCAGTTACGTCGGCCACAACTACGGTTTTCGTCCGTACTTCAGCCAGACCCGCACTCAGGGCAGCGGGCGCTTTTATGCGGTGGGGGTGACCAGCGGCATCCCCGGCTATTTTCTGTCCAGCGCGGTGCTCGGCGACAACGCCGAGTTCCTTGGCGCGATGGTAGTCAAACTGGAGTTCCCCGAGCTTGAGCGCGAATGGAGCCAGGGCAGCGACACGCTGCTGGTCAGCGATGCACGCGGGATCATCTTCATCGCCAACCAGCCCGGCTGGCGCTATCGCTCGTTGCGGCCGCTGGACAGCCGCGACATGGACGAGATCAAGCGCACGCGCCAGTACGACAAACAATCGCTGATCCCGCTGACGCATTTGTCGCTGCGTCACTTCGACGACAACAGCGACCTGCGCCGGGTCGAAGGCCCGGACGGAACGGCGGACTACTTGTGGGAATCGCTGCCGCTGGCCACCGAAGGCTGGACCCTGCACCTGTTGCGCCGCCCGCAAGTGGCTTTCGAAGACTTACGCAACGCCGGGCTGGCCGCCGCAGGTGTATGGCTGGCGCTGGTGTTTTTGCTGCTGTTCCTCAATCAGCGCTGGCGCCTGTCGAAAGTCCGTCAGCGCAACCGCGAAGAACTCGAACAACTGGTCGAAGAACGCACCCGCGATCTGCGCACCGCGCAGGACGGTCTGGTGCAATCGGCCAAGCTCGCGGCGCTGGGGCAGATGTCCGCCGCACTGGCCCACGAGATCAATCAACCGCTGACCGCGCAACGCATGCAGTTGGCGACGCTGCGCCTGCTGCTCGAACATGGCCGCGTCGATGATGCGTACAAGGCGCTCAAACCGGTGGACGACATGCTCACGCGCATGGCTTCGCTCACCGGCCATCTGAAAACCTTCGCCCGCAAGAGCCCCAGCGGCTTGCGCGAACGACTGGATCTGGCGACCGTGGTCGATCAGTCGCTGCAACTGCTCGATGCGCGCCTGCGCGACGAACAGGTCAGTCTGGTGCTGCACCTGACGCGTCCGGCCTGGGTGCGAGGCGATGCGATCCGTCTCGAACAGGTGCTGATCAACCTGCTGCGCAACGCCCTCGATGCGATGCAGGGCAAATCGTGCAAGCGCCTGGAAATTCGCCTGGAGGTGGACGAACAACTGTGGCGCCTGAGCGTGATCGACAATGGCGGCGGGATTGCCGAACAGCACTTGAATCAGGTGTTCGACCCGTTCTTCACCACCAAACCGGTGGGTGACGGACTTGGCCTCGGGCTGGCGGTATCCTTTGCCATCGTGCATGAATCCGGCGGGCGCCTGAGCGTGGAAAATGGCGAGGCGGGCGCGGTGTTCAGCATGACCCTGCCGATCGATCTGGAGGCACACATCTGATGCTCAACTCGGTGATGGTGGTCGATGACGAAAGCAGCATTCGCAGCGCTGTCGAGCAATGGCTGAGCCTGTCGGGGTTCGAGGTGCAGTTGTTCAGCCGCGCCGAAGATTGCCTGGCGGCACTGCCCGCACACTTCCCCGGGGTGATCCTCAGCGATGTGCGCATGCCCGGGCTCAGTGGTCTGCAGTTGTTGGCCGAAGTGCAGCGCCGTGACAGCGATTTGCCGGTGATACTGCTGACCGGTCACGGCGATGTGCCGATGGCGGTCGAAGCCATGCGTGACGGCGCCTACGATTTTCTGGAAAAACCGTTCAGCCCGGAAACCCTGCTCGGCAGCCTGCGCCGCGCGCTCGACAAGCGTCGCCTGGTATTGGAAAACCGCGCCTTGCACGAGCAAGCCGACCACCGCGCCAGACTCGATGCCACGCTGCTCGGCGTGTCCCGTGGCATGCAGACTTTGCGTCGGCAGGTGCTGGATCTGGCGGCGCTACCGGTCAACGTGTTGATCCGTGGCGAAACCGGCAGCGGCAAGGAACTAATCGCGCGCTGTCTGCATGATTTCGGTCCGCGCGCCGACAAGCCTTTCGTGGCGCTGAACTGTGCGGCGATTCCCGAGCAGTTGTTCGAAGCCGAGTTGTTCGGTCATGAAAGTGGCGCCTTCACCGGCGCTTCTGGCAAGCGCATCGGCAAGCTGGAATATGCCGACGGCGGCACGCTGTTTCTCGATGAAATCGAAAGCATGCCGCTGGCCCAGCAAGTGAAACTGCTGCGGGTGTTGCAGGAACAGAAGCTGGAACGGCTGGGTTCGAACCAGAGCATTCGCGTCGATCTGCGGATCGTTGCCGCGACCAAACCTGATCTGCTGGATGAGGCCCGGGCCGGACGTTTTCGCGAAGACCTGGCGTATCGCCTGAACGTCGCCGAACTGCGCCTGCCGCCGCTGCGCGATCGCCGCGAAGACATTCCACTGCTGTTCGAATCGTTCGCCTTCAGCGCCGCCCAGCGCCTCGGCCGCACCTTTCCACCGTTGAGCGGTGCGCAATTGAGCCACCTGCTCAGCCACGACTGGCCGGGCAACGTGCGCGAACTGGCGAACGTCGCCGAGCGCCAGGTACTGGGGCTGGATGAACCGGTGCAGGGCATCGATCCGGGCCAATCGCTCGCCGCGCAGCAGGAAGCCTTTGAAGCGCAATGCCTGCGCGCGGCGCTGACCCGGCACAAGGGCGATGTGAAAGCGGTGCTGGAAGAGTTGCAACTGCCGCGCCGAACCTTCAATGAAAAGCTGCAGCGGCATGGGTTGAGCCGGGAGATGTTTGTTCCGGGCAGCTGAATTTTGCAGTGTTTGATCGGGCCTCTTCGCGGGCAAGCCCGCTCCCACAGTGGTCGGTGGTGTTCACACATTCTGTGTTCAGCACGAAACCCTGTGGGAGCGGGCTTGCCCGCGAAGAGGCCCGCACAGGCAGCATTTATCCATCAGCCCGAATGAGCAATTTTCCGCTCACCACAATCCAGCCATAAGCGGATTTCCGCTCATTAAATCTTAAGCCCCCCTCTAAACCGGCCCTCCCCCCGTTGGCACAGCTCCTGCTATAGCCCAGGCAGGCTGCGTTCCAACGCGCTCCACAAAAACAATTAAACGAAGGATCCTTCAATGGATAACTCCAACGCCCTGCCCCTTGGGTCGGCTGCCGCGCCCGCCAAAGAAAGAACCACCGCCAGCCGGATCAAATCGATCTTCAGCGGCTCGGTCGGCAACATGGTCGAGTGGTACGACTGGTACGTCTACGCCGCTTTCTCGCTGTACTTCGCCAAGACCTTCTTCCCCGCCGGTTCCACCACCGCACAACTGATGAACACCGCCGCGATCTTCGCCGTGGGCTTCCTGATGCGTCCGATCGGTGGCTGGCTGATGGGTCTCTACGCCGACAAGGTCGGTCGCAAGAAAGCCTTGATGGCCTCGGTCTACCTGATGTGCTTCGGCTCCTTGCTGATCGCCCTCAGCCCCAACTACGAAACCATCGGCATCGGCGCGCCGATCCTGCTGGTCTTCGCCCGCTTGCTGCAAGGCCTGTCGGTCGGCGGCGAGTACGGCACCTCGGCCACCTACCTGTCGGAGATGGCGACCAGGGAGCGTCGCGGTTTCTTCTCCAGCTTCCAGTACGTGACCCTGATCTCCGGCCAGCTCATCGCGCTGGGCGTGCTGATCGTGCTGCAGAACATGCTGACCACTGAACAGCTGTACGCGTGGGGCTGGCGTATTCCGTTCGCCATCGGCGCACTGTGCGCGATCGTTGCGCTGTACCTGCGTCGCGGCATGGAAGAAACCGAGTCGTTCACCAAGAAAGAGAAGTCCAAGGAAAGCGCGATGCGCACCTTGATGCGCCACCCGAAAGAACTGCTTACCGTGGTCGGCCTGACCATGGGCGGTACGCTGGCGTTCTACACCTACACCACTTACATGCAGAAATACCTGGTGAACACCGTCGGCATGAGCATCTCCGACTCGACCACCATTTCGGCCGCCACGCTGTTCCTGTTCATGTGCCTGCAACCGATCATCGGGGGTCTGTCGGACAAGATCGGTCGTCGTCCGATCCTGATCGCCTTCGGTGTGCTCGGGACGATCTTCACCGTGCCGATCCTGATGACCCTGCACACCATCCAGACCTGGTGGGGCGCGTTCTTTCTGATCATGGCGGCACTGATCATCGTCAGCGGCTACACCTCGATCAACGCCGTGGTGAAAGCCGAGCTGTTCCCCACCGAAATCCGCGCGCTGGGCGTCGGCTTGCCGTACGCACTGACCGTGTCGATCTTCGGCGGCACGGCCGAATACATCGCGCTGTGGTTCAAGAGCATCGGCATGGAAACCGGTTACTACTGGTACGTGACCGCGTGCATCGCGGTGTCGCTGCTGGTGTACATCACCATGAAAGACACGCAGAAACACTCGCGGATCGTGACTGACTGATCGGATTTCCACAGCCACTGCAACGGTGGCTGTAGGGGCCCCTTCGCGAGCAAGCCCGCTCCCACACTGGAATGCACTCCTCTGTGGGAGCGGGCTTGCTCGCGAGGGGCGCACCCTGGTTCCAGATCAATCAGGACAACTCGGCAGCCCCACTTGCCAACCGCAAGTATGAAAAATCCCTCACCTTCGGGTAACAACGATTAATCGCTGATTAATGCTGCCCCCTCATTCTGCAATCACCTGATCGATGACCTGCGCGACGCTCGCTCCGACGACGAAAGCGATTTCAACGCGCCGCCCTTAATATCAATTTAATCGATTGCTTTTAGCATTTATTTGCGCTTTTTAATCGATTTATTTGGCGTAGCATCAAACCCATGCAAGACACACCCACCCACGAATCTGGAGTAAAGAACATGAAAACCAAACTGATCCTCGCCCTGACCCTGTCCGTACTGGCCGCCAACACCTTCGCTGCCGATGGCTCGGACAGAACCAAATCCGCCGACTTCATCAACGGCGCCAGCGCTGCCATCGAAACCAGCCACTCGGGTACTTACGCCGCTGACGGTTTCGATAAAACCAACCTCGGCAAAACCGTCGCCGCCGATGGCTTCGACAAGACCGGTACTGCCAATGCCATCGCCGCTGACGGCTTCGATAAAACCGGTACCGCTGCCGCCATCAGCTGATCATCGGCAGTCTCCCCACAGCCCGGCTTCGGCCGGGCTTAGTCATTTCTGGGGCATGACAATTCTCAAATCCACCCAAATCCCCTGTAGGAGCTGCCGCAGGCTGCGATCTTTTGATTTTGTTTTTAAGATCAGATCAAAAGATCGCAGCCTGCGGCAGCTCCTACAGGGGGATCAGCGTGTGACTGGAAATACGCGGAGCGTCCTTGCACTATGGCTGCATCCGAAACGCAGCCTCAGGAATTCATTCACCATGTCCGATGACATCCACTTCTACGAACCCGCCAACGGCCACGGCCTGCCCCACGATCCGTTCAACGCCATCGTCGGCCCGCGCCCCATCGGCTGGATTTCTTCGCAGGATGCCCACGGCCGGCTGAACCTTGCGCCTTACAGCTTCTTCAACGCGTTCAACTACATTCCGCCGATCATTGGTTTTTCCAGCGTCGGGCGCAAAGACAGCCTGAACAACATCGAGCAGACCGGCGAGTTCGTCTGGAACCTCGCCACCCGGCCGCTGGCCGAGCAGATGAACCAGAGCTGCGCGATGGTCGCGCCTGAGGTCAACGAGTTTGAACTGGCGGGGCTGACGCCCGTGGCGTCGAAGGTGATTGCGGTGCCACGGGTGGCCGAAAGCCCGGTGTCCTTCGAATGCAAGGTCACGCAGATCATTCAGTTGCAGCGCGCCGATGGCGAAACCGTGCCGAGCTGGCTGATTCTCGGCGAAGTGGTCGCTGTGCATATCGCCAAGTGGCTGTTGAAGGACGGGATCTACGACACCGCCGCGGCAGAACCGATTCTGCGCGGCGGCGGGCCGGCGGATTATTTCCAGTTGGGGCCAGAGGCCTTGTTCAAGATGTGGCGCCCGGGTGCGGGCAAGTAAGCACAGTTACCAGATCAGCTCGGCGTCATCAGTGACGCCCTGCAGACGTTCCAGCTCCTGGGTCGCCGCGTCATCGGCCGCGATGGCGCCGGGGAACACCTGATCACCCAGCAGTTTGTGGAAGCGTGGCGCACCGCCATCGACCAGGGCCTTGACCGCGATTGCCGCGTGGTAACCCTTGTTGCCGCCCAACTCGACGGGGACGACTGCGGAGACTGCTTCGAAGTGTTCGAACTCTTTACGTGCCATGGCACACATCCTGGCTCAGATGAATAAGCCGGACATTAAACCCTCAACCGGCAAGTTTGTGTATCGGTGCCGGGCATTGTCCGAGCGCCTGCGCCGCCGACACCTCCTTGAAGGTGTGGAAATCCAGGCTGTTGACCACCAGATCCTGAACCAATTCGGCAAAGATCTGCATCGACGGGCTGTTGAAATACGCGGTCATCGCCTGTTGATGGCTCCAGAAACCGGAGACCAGCCACAGGTCCGGATCGCATTGCGAATGCTGCAGGGCAAAGTTCAGGCAACCGGGGGCGTTGCGTGACGGTTCGATCAAGGCACTGAGGCGTACACCCAGTTCGGCGGAGCGTCCGGCGCGCGCTCGAACGAAGGCCATATGACTGACGGGAATCTGCTTGGACATGTTCAACCCTCCCAGGGAGTCGCGTGGCAGCCGGGGACGGGCTGCGACAGGATCAAAGGTTAAGGGCCGGGCGCAAGATGCCGTTAGTCGATTCCTGCCGCTGCGTTGCACAATCCTGCGAGACTGCACAAACGCCCGGCGTCGGTGAGTTGAAACCTGTAACACCGCTGTCACAACGCTTTTGTGTAGGAGCTGCCGAAGGCTGCGATCCTTTGACTTTTGTTTTTAAAATCAAAAGATCGCAGCCTTCGGCAGCTCCTACAGGGGTCTTCGACCCAAAGGGTAAGGTGGCGGTCGCGGGCTGATGGCCGGCACGCAAAAGCAGCCCATGCAGAATCAGGCAAGCATTTGACAGGATGTGTCTACCGCTGGCGCTTGCACAAACATATGCTCTGCTCCATTCCAGATTCCTTGCCGAGGATGCCGTGCATGACGTCATTCGATCGTTTCCAGTCTCCGCCCGATGCCGACATGGAAAAACAGCGCGCAGAACTCGCGGCGATCATCCGCCGCAACACCACGGACGACGGCAGTTACCAGACCGCCATCGGCTCGCTGTTCATGTCGCGCCATACCCAATCCCACGACTTCGCCCCGGTACTCGCGCAACCGGCGCTGTGCATCATGGCCCAGGGCCGCAAAGAGGTACGACTGGCGGATGAGTTCTTCAATTACGACCCGCTGAATTACCTGGTGGTCTCAGTCTCGATGCCGCTCAGCGGGCGGGTGGTGAATGTCTCGCCCGAGAATCCGATTCTCGCCGTGCGCCTGGACATCGACCCGGCTGAAATCACCGCACTGATCGCCGACGCGGGGCCGATGGGCGTGCCGACCCGGCCGACCGGGCGTGGCCTGTATGTGGAAAAGATCGACAGCGCGATGCTCGACGCGGTGTTGCGTCTGGCGCGACTGCTGGACGCGCCGAAAGACATCGCCATGCTCGCGCCGCTGATTCGCCGGGAGATTCTCTATCGCCTGCTGCGCAGTCCGCAGGGTCACCGTTTGTATGAGATCGCGATTGCCAACAGCCAGAGCCATCGCATCAGCCAGGCGATCAAATGGCTCAACGGCAACTTCGAACAGCCGCTGCGCATCGATGATCTGGCGAAAGAAGTGAACCTCAGCGTCTCGACCTTGCATCACCGCTTCAAGGCGATGACCGCGATGAGTCCGCTGCAGTATCAGAAGCAATTGCGCCTGCAAGAGGCGCGACGCCTGATGCTCGCCGAAGGGCTGGAGGCGTCGGCGGCGGGCTATCGCGTGGGTTACGAAAGCCCTTCGCAGTTCAGCCGCGAGTACAGCCGCTTGTTTGGGGCGCCGCCGTTAAGGGATCTGGCGCGGTTGCGGCAGTCGGTCTGATCCGCCTATTGCGCTGTATCGACTGACGCTTTCGCGAGCAAGCCCGCCCCCCACAGGGGATTAGTGTTGATCACACATCCAATGTGGGAGCGAGCTTGCTCGCGAAGAGGCCGGAATGCTCAGCAAAAAATCCGGACCAGATCGGCAACAGCCGACATGCCGTTCAGAGCGCCCGGATCACGTGCTTGATTTCCTGAAACGCGGCCAGGCCCCACGGCCCCAATTCGCGGCCGATGCTGCTCTGCTTGTAGCCGCCCCACGCCGTCTGCGGGAAGATCACTTGCGGCGCGTTGAGCCAGACCAGCCCCGCCTGCAGGGCGTTGGCGACGCGGTCGGCAGTCTCGGCGTTACGCGTCACCACACTGGCGACCAGCCCGAACTGGCTGTCGTTGGCCAAGGCAATCGCCTCGGCTTCGCTGCTGAAGCTGCGCACGCAGAGCACCGGGCCAAAAATTTCTTCACACCACAGCGCACTGTCGAGGGGCACGTCGGTGAACACCGTCGGCTGCAAAAAATAGCCGCGCGGCAGATCCGCCGGACGATTGCCGCCGTACACCAGCTTGGCGCCAGCGCTCAGACCACGGTCGATGTGACCGAGCACGCGCTGGTATTGCGTCTGATTGACCAGCGCGCCCATCTCCACGTCCGGGTCGAACGGGTCAGCCACGCGAATCGCTTGCGCGCGCTTTTGCAGACGCTCAAGAAACTCGTCGGCCAGCTCATCGGCCACCAGCACGCGACTGGTGGCCGAGCACATCTGCCCGGCATTGAAGAAACCGCCGCCGCAAGCCAGTTCCACCGCCAGTTCCAGATCGGCATCCTCGAACACCAGCAATGAGGATTTGCCACCGAGTTCCAGGCTCACGCCCTTCACCGTTTCCGCAGCGCGCTGCATCACCTGCACGCCGACGGCGTTGCTGCCAGTGAAGGAAATCTTCGCAATGCGCGGATCCGCCGACAGCGGCGCACCGACCGCCAGACCCGTGCCGCACACCAGGTTGAATACGCCATTGGGCAGACCGGACTCAGCGATGATCGCCGCCAGTTCCAGCTCCGGCAGCGGCGTGACTTCCGACGGTTTGAGCACCACGCAGCAACCGGCGGCCAGCGCCGGCGCGAGTTTCCACGCGGTGGTGACCATCGGGAAATTCCACGGCACGATCAGCCCGACCACGCCGCACGGCTCTCGGCGCAGACGTGCGCTGAAGTCGTCACTGGGCAGCGCCACGTTGCTGTCGAGTTGTGCGTCGAGACCTTCGGCCAATTCGGCGTAGTACTCGAACGTGGCGATCACATCATCGACGTCGATCGCCGCTTCGAATTGCGGTTTGCCGTTGTTGCTCGACTGCAACTTCATCAGATGATCGCGACCGTCGCGCACGCCGTTGGCGATGTTGCGCAGAATCGCAGCGCGTTCGGCACCGCTGGTTTTCGACCAGCGCTTGAATGCTTCAGTGGCGGCGCTGACGGCCAGATCGACCGCGCTTTCGTCGCCGCCATTGACCGTGGTCAGCAGCGCTTCGGTGGCCGGGTTGATCACCCGCAGGTGTTCACGCCCGGCCGACCATTGACCGTTGATGTACAGGCCATCGAGTGTGGTGGGGGAATTGATCATTGGGCCACCGCCTGCGTCCATTGGGTCTGGTCGATTTCGATCAGGGTCGGGCCCTGACGATCGGTGGCGGCGCGCAGCGCGCCACGCAATTGTTCGACCGAGCTGATCGCTTCGGCGGCGCAGCCCAGGGCCTTGGCCACGCCGATGAAATCCGGGGTATAGATGTCGACGCCGACCGGTTCGATGGCGCGGTTAACCATGTACTTCTTGATCTCTTCGTAGCCCTGGTTATTCCACAGCAGGATGATCACCGGCGTGCGCGCTTCAACCGCGCTGGCCAGTTCCGGCAGGGTGAACTGCAAGCCACCGTCGCCGATCAGGCACACCACCGGCGGACGAGCACCGCCCTCGACGCTACCGCCCAGCCACGCGCCAATGGCTGCCGGCAAGGCGTAACCGAGGGTGCCGTAACCGGTGGACGAGTTGAACCAGCGTCGTGGTCGTTCCGGGTTGAACGTGAGGTTGCCGGTGTACACCGGTTGTGTGGAGTCGCCGACGAATACTGCGTCCGGCAACTCGTGCAGCACGATTTCGAGGAAGCGCGTCTGGGCCAGGGTTGGCGCATCCCAGGTCGCGGCCAGCTCATCACGCAGACGTGCGGCCCGCACCTGGCCCCAATCGTTGCAACGCTCAGCCAACGGCTGCTGCGACAACGCGCTGAGCAGCGCTTGCGCGGCGTTGCGCGAGTCGGCAACCAACGCCACGTGCGGCGGATAGTTGCGCACGGTCTGATCGGCGTCGATGTCGATACGCAGCAACTTGCCGGGGATCTCGAAACCACCGGCGAAGGTCACGTCGTAATCGGTCTCCGCCAGTTCGGTACCGATCGCCAGCACCACGTCGGCATCGGCCACCAGTGCGCGAGTGGCAACCAGGCTGTGTGTCGAGCCGATCAGCAGCGGATGGCTGGAGGGCAGCATGCCTTTGGCGTTAATGGTCAGCGCCATCGGGGCGTCGAGCAGCTCGGCCAGTTCGGTGAGTTCGGCAGCGGCATCGATGGCGCCGCCACCGGCGAGAATCAGCGGACGCTGAGCGCCGGCCAGCAACTCAGTCATGCGCCGTACGGCAGCCGGTGCAGCCCCGGCGCGGTCGATATGCACCGGAATGCTGGCGAGCAGTTCATCGGCCTCTTCCACCAGCACGTCCAGCGGAATCTCGATGTGCACCGGACGCGGGCGCCCGGCCTGAAACAGCGCAAAGGCACGGGCCAGCACGCCCGGCAATTCCGCCGCCGACATCAGGGTGTGGGAGAACGCCGCGACGCCACCGACCAGCGCACTCTGATTCGGCAACTCGTGGAGCTTGCCGCGACCGCCGCCCAACTGGCTGCGGGTCTGCACGCTGGAGATCACCAGCATCGGGATCGAGTCGGCGTAGGCCTGGCCCATCGCGGTGGTGATGTTGGTCATGCCCGGGCCGGTAATGATGAAGCACACCCCCGGTTTGCCGCTGGTGCGCGCATAGCCGTCAGCCATGAAACCGGCGCCCTGTTCATGCCGTGGAGTGACGTGGTTGATGCTCGAACGGGCCAGCCCGCGATACAGCTCCACGGTGTGCACCCCGGGAATGCCGAACACCTGCCCGACCCCGTAATTCTCAAGTAACTTGACCAGTACTTCGCCACACGTCGCCATGTCGATTGCCCTTCTTGTTCGTTTGAGACACAAGGCCTTTGTGTAGGAGTGAGCCTGCTCGCGATGACTTCGGTGCATTCAACATCGCAGTGACTGACACATCGCAATCGCGAGCAGGCTCACTCCTACAAAGAGCCCTTGAATGGGCTCATTGAACGGGCGGCAGGTAGCGGCAACAATCGATTAAAAGTCATACTAGCCATGTCCTCACGTCATAGCTTGGTTCCCCATGAAACGACTGCCTCCCCTGCCCGCCCTGCACACGTTTCTGATCACTGCGCAGTGCTGCAACTTCACCCGGGCGGCCGAGCAGTTGCACATCACCCAGGGCGCAGTGAGCCGGCAGATCGCCGGGCTGGAGGATCATCTCGGTTATGAGTTGTTCATTCGTCTGGCCCGGGGCCTTGAGCTGACCGCTGAAGGACGTGAGTGGCTGCCACGGGTGGAGAAGATCTTTGGCCTGATCAGCGAAGCGACCGAGCAGATCGGTCTCAAGCGGCAAACCCTGCAACTCAAGGCGCCGAGCTGCGTGATGCGCTGGCTGGTGCCGCGCCTGCTGCAGTGGCAAAAGGAACGCCCGGACGTGCCGGTCAAACTGACCACTACACTGGCCCATGGCGTCGACTTTCAGCGCGAGCAATTCGATGCGGCGGTGATCTACGGCAATCCGCCGGACAACTCCTCGACTGCCCTGCATCTGTTCGATGAGCAACTGACACCGGTCTGCTCGCCAGCATTATTGAAAGGCCCACCGGCGCTGAGCGAACCGGCCGACCTGCAACAGCATCTGCTGCTGCATCCGACCCGCGACACCCAGGACTGGACCGTGTGGCTGACCGCCGCCGAATTGCAGTTGAACAACGTCAACATGGGGCAGCATTTCGAGACGCTGGATCAGGCGATGTCGATGGCGTCGCATGGGACGGGGGTGGCGATTGGCGACTGGTCACTGATCGGCGATGACCTGCGCGCGGGGCGGCTGGTGATGCCGTTTGATCTGAAGGTGAAAACGGGGCTGGGGTATTACGTGGTGATGCCGCAGGGCGGGGAAGCGTCGCCGCAGTTGGAGGAGTTGATGATCTGGCTGGTGGAGCAGGCGCATACCCGCTGAAGTACACAGATCCCTCCTGTGGGAGCGGGCTTGCTCGCGAATGCAGTGTGTCCATCACTTCAAATGTCGCTGACACACCGCCTTCGCGAGCAAGCCCGCTCCCACATTTGGTCTGCGTCGTTGCTTAATACCCGACGGTAAACCGCTGGCGCGAATGCTTCGGCGTTTCCACTTCGTCGATCAACGCAATCGCGTAATCGGCGAAGGTGATCCAGCTGCGACCTTCAGCACTGAACAGCAAATGATCCTTGCCAACGCGGAAGGTGCCGGTGCGCTCACCTTCGACAAACTCTGCCGATGGCGAGAGGAAGGTCCAGTCCAGTTCCTGCTCCGAACGCAAGGCATCGAGAAACGCCGCGCCAGCACTGGCCTCGGTTTTGTACTCGGCGGGGAAACCCGCACTGTCGATCACTCGGCTGTCGTCCGGTAGCAACAGCGAACCGGCACCGCCGACCACCAGCAGACGCTTCACACCCGCCTGCTTCACCGGGCCGACCACGGCACTGGCCGGTACCGTGGCGAAGTGCGCGGCGCTGATCACCACGTCGTGACCGGCCACTGCCGCTTGCAGCGCCGCCGAATTCAGCACATCGACATTCTTGCTGACCACACCGGCACGCGCGCCGATCTTCGAGGTATCGCGGGCGATGGCAGTGACGCTATGGCCGCGACGCAGGGCTTCTTCCAGCAGTTGGCTACCGGCACGGCCGGTGGCACCAATGATTGCGATCTTGCTCATGACATTCTCCAGTTGGCTTGAGAGTTTCAACGACGGCATAAATCTAATCTTGAAGCGGTATTCCCTGTGGCGAGGGAGTTGCTCCCGCTGGAGGGCGAAGCACTCCCCGCCTGTTTCAGATACAACGCATTTGCAGGTTTTACGCCTGCTGCGCAGGCGAGCGGGCGGGAGCAAGCTCCCTCGCCACAAAAGTGTCTCGACCTCTGTTTCAGATAAATCGGGTTACCACTTCATCTCGCCCTTGGCGACTTTGGCGCTCAGCTCCAGCGAGCTTTCTTCGCCGAGTGTCGGGTAGCGCTTTTTCATCGCCGCGATCAGTGCAGCGGAATCCTTGGCCTTGGCGGTTTCTTCGTCGAAAGCCTTAATGTAATCGGCAGTGAATTTCACGCTGGCCAACGAACGGCTGCTCTCGCCCAGATAGTGACCGGGCACCACGGTTTTCGGCTTCAGGGTTTCGATCGAATGCAGGGTTTGCAACCAGTCGGCGTGGGATTGCGCGGTCTGGGTATCGGCCATCCACACATGAATGTTCTCGGCGACCACCACGCCACCGACCACGGCCTTGAGCGACGGAATCCACACGAAGCTGCGATCCGGTTGTTTGCCGTCCAGACCGACCACCTGCAATTTCTGCCCTTCGAGCATCAGGCTATCGCCCTTGAGCACGCCCGGCACGATGGTTTTGGCCGGTACGTCGGCGCCCATTTTCGGGCCCCAGAAGGCGAGTTTGCCGGCGACGGTTTTGTTGATGTGATCCACGGTCGGCTGCGAGGCCAGCACCTTCGCGTCGGGGAAAGCCTGGGTCAGGGTGTCGAGGCCGAAGTAGTAATCCGGGTCACCGTGGCTGATGTAAATGGTGGTCAGGTGCTTGCCGCTGGCGCGGATCTTTTCCACCACCTGCTCGGCCTGGGACTTGCCGAATTGTGCATCGACCAGGATCGCGTCTTTCTCGCCGCTGACCAGCACCGAGGTCACCGGGAAGATCGCGTTGGTGCCCGGGTTGTAAACGTCCAGTGTCAGGTTGGTGGCAGCGGCGTGGGCCGCGAAACCGAGGGTGGCGGTGGCCAGCAAAACGCGCTTGAGGGTAGTGAAGCCGATCATCTGTTGCTCCGTGGTCCGAATGCCGTGTTTGGCGATGGGACAGAGCTTAGTTGCCTGACTCGGTACAAAAAATGCGATGCTTGGACATAGTTTGTTTCTGAAAGCGGGCAAATCATGGATCGTCTTCAAGCAATGCGGGTGTTTGTCACCGTGGTGGATCTGGGCAGCCAGTCGGCGGCGGCCGATCATCTGGATCTGTCACGGCCAGTGGTGTCGCGTTATCTGGCGGAGCTGGAAGACTGGGTCGGCGCGCGCCTGATGCACCGCACCACGCGCAAGTTGAGCCTGACTGCCGCTGGCAGCGAAATTCTGCCGCGCTGCCGGCAGATGCTCGAACTCTCGACCGACATGCAGGCTGCCGTCAGCGAACCCGACGAGGCACCGCGCGGACTGCTGCGCATCAGCGTCAGTACCTCGTTCGGTCAGGCGCAACTGGCCGATGCGATGGCGGCGTACGTCAAGCGCTACCCCGGAGTCAGCGTCGACATGCAGATGCTCGACCGCACGGTGAATCTGGTGGATGAGCGCATCGACCTGGCGATCCGCACCAGCAATGACCTGGACCCGAACCTGATCGCCCGGCGCCTGACCGTCTGCCGCTCGCTGATTTGCGCCGCACCGGCCTATCTGCGCGACAACCCGCCGCCGCAGCGGGTCGAAGACCTGAGCCAGCACAACTGCCTGACGCATTCGTATTTCGGCAAGAGCCTGTGGCATTTCGAAGAGGATGGCGAACCGGTGTCAGTGCCGGTACAGGGCAACATCAGCGCCAACGAGGCCAGCACATTGTTGCGCGCCACCCTGGCCGGTGCCGGCGTGGCGATGCTGCCGACTTATCAGGCCGGGGTGCATGTGCATACCGGTGAGCTGGTGCGCCTGCTGCCGGATGCCGAGCCACGACAGATGAACATCTACGCGGTGTATGCCTCGCGCAAGCACATGCCGGCGGCACTGCGCAGCATGCTGGATTTCCTGGTGCAGCGATTTCCCGAGAATCCAGAGTGGGATGTGGGGCTGTAGAAAAGCAAAAGATCGCAGCCTTCGGCAGCTCCTACAGGGTTATGGGTAGGAGCTGCCGCAGGCTGCGATCTTTTGATCTTGTTCTATGCTGAAAGTAATACCGCAGGGTATGCGTTCAGAGGTCTACGCCATGAACATCAGAACAAGAAGGTACTTCGCAATTTTCATCACCTGCGCTGCCACGCTGGCGCTGTACGGCACCGCGGCCTGGCGGGTCGAGCAGTTGCGACAACTGCCGCGCGAATACGCCAGCTGCAATTTCGAGCGCTGTATTCCGCACAACGCGACGCTTAATGCGCTGCGCTGAATGATCTGAGCTGGCATGCAATCCTGTGGGAGGGGGCTTGCTCCCGAAAGCGGTGCGTCATTCAGCATTGATGCACACTGATACACCGCTTTCGGGAGCAAGCCCCCTCCCACAGGATATCGCCGGGTTTACAGGATCACAGCTCGGCCTTGAGACGGTCGCGAAAGGCTTTTGGCGAAATCCCCACCCTGCGCCGGAACAGGCGCGTGAAGTTGGTCGGATCGGAAAACCCCAACAGCTCCGACATCTCGTAAATGGTCATGCTGGTGTAGGTCAGCAAACGTTTGGCTTCCAGCAACTGGCGTTCGTGCATGATCTGCAGCGCCGGCTGCCCGGCCAGTTCGCGGCAGGTGCCGTTGAGGTGTGACACCGAAATCCCCAGGCGATGGGCCAGGTCTTCGACCTTCACATGCTGGCGGTACGTCTCCTCCACCAATTGAATGAACCCGTTGAGGTATTCGCGCTGTCGTTGCGGCCGCTGGCTGGCGTTATGGCGCACGAGCGCCTGTCGGCTGACCCAGACCATGATCACGCTGACCAGCGAATGCATGAGCATTTCCCGCGCGGGTTGATGGCCGTTGTACTCGGCCTGCAACGCTGAAAACAGACTGTTCAGGTACTCCGCGTCCTGGCCCGCCGGGTAGTGCTCGGCCTGGGCCAGTGCGTGCACCGAACTGCCCAGTTGCGCCTGCAGGTGATTGATCAGCGGGTTGGCGAGGGTGACAACGAATCCTTCGACGTCCTCGGAAAAACGAAAGCCATGCACCGACAACGGTGGCAGGACTTGTATGGCGGGTTCGTTGAGCTGCGTGCGTTGACCTTCGATTTCAAGCTCTGCCTGACCTTTGAAGACGAAGAGCAACTGGCACAAATCGGCGTGGCGGTGGGGTTTGATTTCCCATTGATGTTCGCGGCTGCGTTTGGAAATGGTTTCACAGTGCAGCAAGTCAGGGGTCGGCCAGTCCAGGCTTTCACCGTAGAGCTTGAACACCGGAATCGAAGGCAGGGCAGGCTTGTTCATCACTTCAATCCAGGCCTCGAGGTTGCGGGCGATAATCGCACCGATTGGCAGAATGTACAGGTATCGGCTCAGTTTTCACCTTCAATTGACAGACCCGCAAGGGAAAAATGCAAGCACTCGATCCATAAAAATCATTCACCGCCTTCTGTCGCGTGAAGCTTGCGAGTCATAAAAACAATGAAAACGCTGAAAACCCAAGTCGCCATCATTGGCGCCGGTCCGTCCGGATTGCTCCTCGGTCAGTTGCTGCACAACGCCGGCATCGACACCCTGATTCTCGAACGCCAGTCACCCGACTATGTCCTCGGGCGGATTCGCGCCGGCGTGCTTGAACAAGGCATGGTAGAGCTGTTGCGCCAGGCCGGCGTAGGCGCACGCATGGATGCCGAAGGCTTGGTGCACTCCGGCTTCGATCTGGCATTGGATGGACGTCTGGCGCACATCGATCTGCAGGGTTTGACCGGCGGCAAAACCGTCATGGTTTACGGTCAGACCGAGGTCACTCGCGACCTGATGGCCGCTCGTCGGGAGGCCGGCGCACTGTCGTTTTATGAAGTGAGCCATGTCGTTCCTCACGGCATGAAAAGCGACGAGGCGTTTGTCACCTTCGAAAAGGATGGCGAAACCTGGCGCGTCGATTGCGATTACATTGCCGGTTGCGATGGTTTCCACGGCGTCGCCCGGCAGTCGATTCCGGAGGACTGCCTGAAGATCTTCGAACGGGTCTATCCGTTCGGCTGGCTGGGGATTCTCGCCGACACCCCGCCGGTGCACGAAGAACTGGTCTACGCCCGGCATGAACGCGGCTTCGCCCTGTGCAGCATGCGTTCGGCCACGCGCACCCGTTACTACCTGCAAGTACCGGCTGAAGAAAACGTCGCGGACTGGTCCGACGAGCGCTTTTGGGCTGAGCTGAAAACCCGCCTGCCCGCCGAGCTTGCCGAAAAACTGGTGACCGGCCCGTCGATTGAAAAAAGCATCGCGCCGCTGCGCAGTTTTGTCGTCGAGCCGATGCAGTACGGGCGGATGTTTCTGCTCGGCGATGCCGCGCACATTGTGCCGCCCACCGGCGCCAAGGGCCTGAACCTGGCCGCCAGCGATGTCAGCACGTTGTTCAACATTCTGCTGAAGGTTTATCGCGACGGCCGCATCGATTTGTTGGAGAAATACTCGGAAATCTGCCTGCGCCGGGTATGGAAAGCCGAACGTTTCTCCTGGTGGATGACCTCGATGCTGCACCGCTTCGACGAGCACGATGATTTCAGCCAGCGCATCAGCGCCTCGGAACTGGACTACTTTGTCAGTTCAGAAGCCGGTCGAAAAACCATTGCAGAAAATTACGTCGGACTTCCGTACGAGGCTATCGAATAGCCTGCTACCGACTTACACTGGCGAGCATCCACCCGCGCGCAATGGCCGTGCGGGTCCATCACTGCCCGCAGGCTCGCCCGTGACCAATCTCAATCACCCTGAAACGCCCAAACCGGCCATTCGCAGCGTGCTGGTCGCGTTGATGATGGCGATTTTTCTCGGCGCGCTGGACCAGACCATCGTCGCCGTCTCGATGCCCGCCATCTCTGCCCAATTCAAGGACGTCAGCCTGCTGGCCTGGGTGATTTCCGGGTACATGGTGGCAATGACCGTGGCGGTGCCGATCTACGGCAAGCTCGGCGATTTGTACGGGCGACGCAAACTGATGCTGTTTGGCATGGGCCTGTTCACCCTCGCCTCGCTGTTCTGCGGCATGGCGCAAAGCATGGAACAACTGGTACTGGCGCGGATTCTCCAGGGCATCGGTGCCGGCGGGATGATCTCGGTGAGTCAGGCGATCATCGGCGACATCGTCCCGCCGCGCGAACGCGGCCGTTATCAGGGTTACTTCAGCAGCATGTACGCGGTGGCCAGCGTCGCCGGGCCGGTGCTCGGCGGCTACATGACCGAATACCTGTCGTGGCGCTGGGTATTTCTGATCAATCTGCCACTGGGGCTGGGCGCCTGGTGGGTTGCCAATCGCAATCTGCGCGGGCTGCCGATTCCGCAGCGCAAACCGATCATCGATTACCTCGGCACGCTGTTGATGATCATTGGTTTGACCGCCCTGCTGCTGGCCATCACCCAGGTCGGCCAGGGGCATTCGTGGCGCAGCAGCGAGGTGCTTGGCCTGTTCGCCTGTGCGGTGCTGGTGCTGGCGGTGTTCGTCTGGCATGAACGCCGGGCGCGCGAGCCGCTGCTGCCGATGCACCTGTTCACCAACCGCAATGCGTTGCTGTGCTGGTGCACGATTTTCTTTACCAGTTTTCAGGCAATTTCGCTGATCGTGTTGATACCGCTGCGCTTTCAGAGTGTCACCGGCGCCGGGGCCGATAGTGCCGCGCTGCATCTGTTACCGCTGGCCATGGGCTTGCCGATCGGTGCCTATTTCGCCGGCCGGCGCACGTCGATCACCGGGCGCTACAAACCGCAGATTCTGACCGGCGCGATCCTGATGCCGCTGTCGATTCTCGGCATGGCCTTCAGTCCACCGGAAGCGACGTTGCTCAGTGGCGTGTTCATGCTGCTCAGCGGGATTGCCGGCGGCATGCAGTTCCCGACTTCACTGGTCGGTACGCAGAACTCGGTGGAGCAACGCGACATCGGCGTCGCCACCAGCACCACCAACCTGTTCCGTTCACTGGGTGGCGCGGTGGGTGTGGCGTTGATGTCGGCGTTGTTGCTGGCCTTGTTGCAGGATTCGAGTTTTGCCCATCTGGCGAGCAACTCGCTGCTCAGCGAGGGGCATTCGGGCAACGTGCTGCTCGACGGTTTGAACGCCGCACCAGGCGATGCGCAGAACGCCTTGCGCGCCGAGCTCTCGGTGACCTTCCGGCATCTGCTGTGGGTGAGTACCGCGGTGTCATTGCTGGGGCTGGCGGCCGCGATTGCGATGCCGAACAACCTGTTGCGCGGGCGCGAGCATGGCGCCAAATAACAGCAACACCTTAAAACCCTGTGGGAGGGGGCTTGCTCCCGAAAGCGGTGGATCAGCCAACATCTTTGCTGAATGACGAACCGCTTTCGGGAGCAAGCCCCCTCCCACAGTAGCGAATGTTTCACTCAAGGACTGTAGTAACCCACCGCCACCAGAAAATGCCCGACCTTCTTCAGGTAGGCGTGCTTGTCTTCGACCTTGCCGGTCACCGGATTTTTCCAGCGGTATTCGTATTCGCCGTCATCCTGTTTGGCGATCAGCGCCAGAATCGGCTCGCCCACCGGTTTGCCTTCCGGATCCTTGATCTTGCTGAAATCCGTGTTGATCAAGCGCAGGTTGGTGCCGTGGGCAACGTAGCGTTGGGTATCCAGATCGACCACGAATACATACAGGTCATCCTGCAGGTAACCGCCCTTGAGCGAGTTGATGGCCGTCAGGGTGCCCTTCTCGTTTTTCCCCAGATCGGTTGCAGCCTTGTCGAGAAGTGCCTTGGCCTGCTCGGCTGATGCACGCGGCAGGTAATAACCGACTGCCAGAATGCGCTGGCCGATGCGCTGATAGTAGACATGCTTGCGCTCGACCTTGCCGTCCGCCCAGTTCTGCCAGCGGTATTCGGCTTGCTGGATGCCGTTGCCTTCCGGCACCAGCAAGGCGTCCTTGAAGGCTTTCTGCAAATCCGGCGCAAGCACTTCGCTGACGTCACGGCCGATCAAGGCTGAGGACGGCCCACCGCTGGCGAGCATCACGCCTTTGGTGTCGACCACGAACACATAGCGATCCTTGTCGACGAACTCACCCTGACGGCTGAACGCGGCGAAGGCCTTGTCGCCATTGTCGTGGTAATAGGCCAGCGCCTTTTCCAGCAAAGCGATGGCAGCCTTGCTGTCGTCCTTTTGTGTGGCGGCGTTGACCTGCCCTGCCCCCACAAAAAGCATCACCCCGAACCACGCCACTTTATGCAAAAACCCCATAACGCATCCCTCGTTCTTGTTGGTGTTTCAAGAGCGTAGACGGCTTGGGGTCGGACGGAGGTCGAAGATGAATCCGGAAGTTGCCGCATTTCCTGTGGCGAGGGAGCTTGCTCCCGCTCGGCTGCGAAGCAGTCGCAAAACCTGCAAATGCGCTCTACCTGAACGAAAGCAGGGGAGCGCTTCGCACTCCAGCGGGAGCAAGCTCCCTCGCCACAAAGGTTCCTGAGTCAGGTCCTACGGCCGGGCATTGATCTGCTGCTGCAGGTTCTGGATCTGCGCCTGCAGGGTGTTGATGTTGCGGGTCATCTGCCCGCGGAATGCGTCGAACTCGGCGGTATTGCCGCCACCCTGGGCAGCGGCCGGGCGATTGTCCTGTTCACTCTTGAGGACGACGATTTCCTGCTCCAGGCGCTCGATCGCCGCGCTAGGGTTGCCCTGCTTTTTCAGCGCGGTGATATCAGCGCCGAGGCTTTTCAGTTGGGCGTCATAACTCTTGAGCTGGGCATCGACCTTGCCGGTGTCGGCCGGGGCGCTTTTCAGGGTTGCCAGTTCGGCGCTCAAGGCTTTGACCTGAGCCTGCAACTGGGTATTGGCGTTCTGTTGTTCGGTGGTCTGCGCGGTCATCTGCGCAAGACGCTTATCCAGATCGCTGGTCTGACCGACCACGCCTTGCTGCTGTTTGCTCTGATCCAGCAACTGGGTTTCCAGCTGTTTGATCTGCAGCTTCAGGGCTTCGCTGTCGCTGTTGACGTTGCTCTGGCTGGCGACCACCTTGCCGGAAATGTCCTGCAGGCGTCCCGCCGCTTCCTCGCTGATGCGCGCAAAGCTTTCCTGAGTCGCGACCAATTGCTGCTCCATCAACGAGATCTGCTGGAAACTCCACCAGGCCAGACCGATGAAGGCAAAGAACAATGCGCCGACCAGCGCCCACAGCGGCCCGGTACTCGCGGCCTTGACCTTGACCACCGGCGGCGTGCGCGAGTGCACGGAGGTGCGGGCGGTGGGCGGAATGTCATCGTCGTCAAAGGTGTCGGCCCGCAGGCTCGGTACATCGTCGAAATCGTCGTTGGCATCGTTACGCATGGACATTGAGGCAACCTTTGTGGAACGCGGTGATGGCTAAATGCTGCGAAGTATAACCGCCGCAGCCGCAGGGATTGACCCTCAAGCGACAGTGCGGTTCATTGCCGGCCGGGCGACTTGTATCAACGGATGTCCTGGGCTTTCCACCAGCCACAGAACTCGTCGAGGGCCGACCACAGGCTGACTTTCGGATCGTAGTCCAGATAATGCCGGGCGCGACTGATGTCGAGGGTGAAATTTTTCTTCATGACTTGCATGCCCAACCGCGACAGGGTCGGCTCCGGGCGTCCCGGCCAGAGTTTGCACACGCCTTCGTTGAGCGCCGCAACGCTGTAGGCCAGGCCGTACGAACGGTATTTGCTGACCTGCGGCACTTCCATCTTGCGCATCACGTAATTGACCACATCCCACAGCGGCACCGGCGCGCCATTGCTGATGTTGTAGGCCTTGCCCAATGCGGAACCGGCTGCCAGCAGACTGCTGAGCAGCGCTTCGTTGAGGTTCTGCACGCTGGTGAAGTCGACCTTGTTCAGACCGTCGCCAATGATCGCCAGACGCCCCTTGCGCTGCATGTTCAGCAGGCGCGGGAAGATGCTCATGTCGCCGGCGCCAGTGACGAAACGCGGGCGCAGGGCGATGGTTTCCAGACCGAATTCCTGTGCGCCAAAGACCTTTTGCTCGGCCAGGTATTTGGTCGCCGCGTAGTGATGTTTGAAGCGCTTGGGCACTTGCTCTTCGGTCAGGCCGAGGTGATCGCGGCCATCGAAATAGATCGACGGCGACGACAGATGCACCAGCCGCCGCACGCGCCGTTTGAGGCAGGCTTCGACGACGTTTTCGGTGACCTGCACGTTGCCCTGATGAAAGTCCTGATAGCGCCCCCACAAGCCAACGGCGCCGGCGCAGTGCACCACGGCGTCGACGTCGGCGCAGAGCTCGCGCACCAGGTCCGCATCGGTGAGATCGCCCGGAACGAACTCGGCGCCACGGCGCACCAGATGCTCGACGCTTTCGGCCCGGCGACCGTTGACCCGCACGTCCAGGCCCTGCTCCAAAGCGAAACGCGCAAAGCGTCCGCCAATGAAGCCGCTTGCGCCGGTGACCAGAATTTTCATGTAACGCTCCGATGTCTTTCGTTTACCTGATACGTCTGTCTTGACGCTGACCGTCAGCCCAAGGGCACCAGCCAGCGCGGTGAAGAACGTAGCAATTGCTCGGTCAGCAAGGCCAGCAACTGACCGCCATTGCGCCAATGATGCCAGTACAACGGCACATCGATCGGTTTATCTGGCAACAGTTCGCGCAATACGCCGCGTTGCAGTTGATCGCGCACTTGCAGTTCCGGCACCAGTCCCCAGCCAAACCCGGCTTCGGTCAGGCGCACAAATCCTTCGGAGGACGGGCACAAGTGGTGCTCGAATCCGCCATCGACGCCCAGGGATGCGAGGTAGCGATGCTGGAGAAAATCGTCCGGGCCGAACACCAGCGCAGGCGTGCGCGGCAACTGCTCGGCGCGCACGCCGTCGGGGAAATGCCGCTCGATAAACGCCGGACTGGCCAGCGCCCGATAGCGCATCGCCCCGAGCAACACACTGCGCGCACCGGCCACCGGGCGTTCACTGGCACAGACACACGCCGCAACCTCCCCGGCACGCATGCGCTTGAGGCCGACGGTCTGATCTTCCACCACCAGATCCAGCAATAAATGCTGTTCGGCGCAGAAATCGCCCACGGCTTCGGCCCACCAGGTGGCGAGGCTGTCGGCGTTGATGGCGATGCGCAGACGTTCCGGCAGCCCCTCTTCGTCGAGCGCCGGCACCAGGGTCTGCAAGTCACGTTCGAGCAGGCGCACCTGCTGCACATGGTTGAGCAGGCGCCGGCCAATCTCGGTCGGCGATGGCGGCGTGCCGCGTACCAGAACCGGTTGGCCGACCCGCGCTTCCAGCAATTTGATCCGCTGGGAAATCGCCGATTGCGACAAGCCCAAAACCTGCGCGGCGCGTTCGAATCCGGCCTGTTCGACCACGGCGGCCAGCGCGGAAAGTAATTTGTAGTCGAACATCAGTTTTCCTAATGAGCGATCAGCACTATTGGTTTTTCTTATACCGCTTTCGACCGGAGAATAGCCAGCAAGCACTTTTTATCAAGGAACACTGCAATGGCTGGCGAAACCTCACTCACGACCTTGCTGCGCAGCATGAGCCCGCAGCTCAACGCCGGCGAATATGTGTTTTGCACCCTGCGTGACGACCAGTTGCCGAGCGGTGTAGAGATTGTCGGCAGCTTTCGCGAACAGGAAGGCCTGACCGTGATCCTCGAACGCTCCCAGGCTGAACTCGCCGGGTTCAGTTTCGATTATGTCGCGGCGTGGATCACCCTCAACGTGCATTCGGCACTGGAAGCAGTCGGCCTCACCGCCGCGTTCGCCAGCGCGCTGGGCAAGGCCGGAATCAGTTGCAACGTGATCGCCGGTTACTACCACGATCATTTGTTTGTCGGTCAGGCCGACGCCGAGCGCGCCATGCAAGTACTGCGCGATCTGGCAGCCAAAGCGGAGTAACTCTTTATGTGGCAAAGCTATGTGAACGGATTGCTGGTGGCGTTGGGGCTGATCATGGCGATCGGTACACAGAACGCTTTTGTGCTGGCGCAGAGCTTGCGCCGCGAACATCACCTGCCCGTCGCCGCGCTGTGCGTCGCCTGCGATGCGTTACTGGTTGCTGCGGGCGTATTCGGCCTGGCGACCGTGTTGGCGCAGAACCCGACATTGCTCGCGGTGGCACGCTGGGGCGGCGCCGTCTTTCTGATCTGGTATGGCAGCCAGGCGCTGCGCCGGGCGTTCTCGAAACAGAGTCTGGATCAGGGTGAAAACCACACCGTACGCTCGTTGCGCGCGGTGATGCTCAGCGCGCTGGCGGTGACGCTGCTCAACCCGCACGTTTATCTGGATACCGTATTGCTGATCGGCTCCCTCGGTGCGCAGCAGTCAGTACCGGGGGCTTATGTCGTGGGCGCGGCGAGTGCTTCGCTGCTGTGGTTTTTCACCCTCGCCCTTGGTGCGGCATGGCTTGCACCGTGGCTGGCGCGGCCGAGTACCTGGCGGATTCTTGATCTTCTGGTGGCAGTGATGATGTTCACGGTGGCGGGCCAATTGATTATCGCCAACTGATTTATTCCAAAAGGCTCTGGAACCTCTATCCCACACAGTTGTTGCGTGGTTAAGCCTTGACCCCGGTGCTATGATCCGAACCCTGCGCCGCAAAGAGTAAAAACTCGTCGGTGCATTTCTGGCCGCCCGTGATCGGCCTTGCGCTCACCGCAACAGACCTGATTAGGAGAATCATCATGGCTTTCGAATTGCCGCCGCTGCCTTACGCACACGATGCCCTGCAGCCGCACATTTCCAAGGAAACCCTGGAATTTCACCACGACAAGCACCACAACACCTATGTCGTGAACCTGAACAACCTGGTGCCAGGCACCGAGTTCGAAGGCAAGACCCTGGAAGAGATCGTCAAGACTTCCTCGGGCGGCATCTTCAACAACGCCGCTCAGGTCTGGAACCACACTTTCTACTGGAACTGCCTGGCGCCAAACGCCGGCGGTCAACCAACCGGCGCACTGGCTGAAGCCATCAACGCAGCCTTCGGTTCGTTCGACAAGTTCAAGGAAGAGTTCAGCAAAACCTCGATCGGCACCTTCGGTTCCGGCTGGGGCTGGCTGGTGAAAAAGGCTGACGGTTCCCTGGCCCTGGCCAGCACCATCGGCGCCGGCAACCCGCTGACCAGCGGCGACACCCCGCTGCTGACCTGCGACGTCTGGGAACACGCTTACTACATCGACTACCGCAACCTGCGTCCGAAGTACGTTGAAGCGTTCTGGAACCTGGTCAACTGGAAGTTCGTCGCTGAGCAGTTCGAAGGCAAAACCTTCACCGCTTAAGCTGCGCGCCAGATAAGAAACCCGGCTACGGCCGGGTTTTTTTATGCCTTCGCTTTCTGTAGGAGCTGCCGCAGGCGGCGATCTTTTGATCTTGTTTTTTACAATCAACGTCAAAAGATCGCAGCCTGCGGCAGCTCCTACACAGAAAAGCCTGTTTCCTGCCATGAAAGCAGCTGCGCGCCGTTTGCCGGGGCTGCACAGCGGGCTACCATCAAATCAGCGAAAATTTGTTCCGGACTGCTCAAGTTGAGGACTGAAACTACCGACACAGTACAAATAGAGCTGACACTCCAGGCCGTTGTATTTCGGCAACGCCACGGGCAAATATCTCGGGACTTGATTGTCCCTTTGACTGCCAACACGGGATTGCCAATACTCATGGCAACTTGACGCTACCCGCACGGAACAAGGAATAACCCTTTGAAGCTGGAACTCAAGAACAGCTTGTCGGTGAAGTTGCTCCGGGTCGTGCTCCTTTCGGCATTGATCGTCGGCGTGGTCTTGAGCTGCGCCCAGATCGTTTTCGATGCCTATAAAACCCGCCAGGCGGTGGCCGGCGACGCCCAGCGTATCCTCGACATGTTCCGCGACCCATCCACTCAGGCGGTCTACAGCCTGGACCGGGAAATGGGCATGCAGGTGATCGAAGGCCTGTTTCAGGACGACGCGGTGCGCCAGGCGTCCATCGGCCATCCCAACGAAGCGATGCTCGCGCAAAAATCCCGTGAGTTGCAGCACTCCAACAGCCGCTGGTTGACTGACCTGATTCTCGGTCAGGAACGCACCTTCACCACCCAACTGGTCGGTCGCGGCCCATACAGCGAATATTACGGCGACCTGAGCATCACCCTCGACACGGCCACCTATGGCGAGAGTTTCATCGTCAGCTCGGTGATCATTTTCATTTCCGGCGTCTTGCGCGCCCTGGCCATGGGCCTGGTGCTGTATCTGGTCTATCACTGGCTGCTGACCAAGCCGCTGTCGCGGATCATCGAGCACCTCACCGAAATCAATCCCGATCGCCCCAGCGAGCACAAGATTCCGCAGCTCAAGGGTCACGAAAAGAATGAACTCGGCATCTGGATCAATACTGCCAACCAGTTGCTTGAATCCATCGAACGCAACACCCACCTGCGTCACGAAGCGGAAAACAGCCTGCTGCGCATGGCTCAGTACGACTTCCTCACCGGCCTGCCGAACCGCCAGCAATTGCAGCAGCAACTGGACAAGATTCTGGTCGACGCCGGCAAGCTGCAACGCCGGGTCGCAGTGCTGTGTGTGGGGCTGGATGATTTCAAAGGGATCAACGAGCAGTTCAGCTACCAGACCGGCGACCAGTTGCTGCTGGCGCTGGCCGACCGGCTGCGCGCCCACAGCGGTCGCCTCGGCGCCCTCGCCCGCCTTGGCGGCGACCAGTTCGCCCTGGTGCAGGCCGATATCGAGCAACCTTACGAAGCGGCAGAGCTGGCGCAAAGCATCCTCGATGATCTGGAAGCGGCGTTCGCCCTCGACCATCAGGAAATCCGCCTGCGCGCGACCATCGGCATCACACTGTTCCCCGAGGACGGCGACAGCACCGAGAAGCTGCTGCAGAAGGCCGAGCAGACCATGACGCTGGCCAAGACCCGCTCACGCAACCGCTATCAGTTCTACATCGCCAGCGTCGACAGCGAGATGCGTCGCCGTCGCGAGCTGGAAAAAGACCTGCGTGACGCGCTGATTCGCGACCAGTTCTACCTCGTCTATCAGCCGCAGATCAGCTATCGCGATCACCGCGTGGTCGGCGTCGAGGCGTTGATTCGCTGGCAGCATCCGGAACACGGTCTGGTGCCGCCGGACTTGTTCATCCCGCTGGCCGAACAGAACGGTACGATCATCGCCATTGGCGAGTGGGTGCTGGATCAGGCCTGCAAGCAGTTGCGCGAATGGCACGATCAGGGCTTCGTCGATCTGCGCATGGCGGTCAACCTGTCCACCGTGCAACTGCACCACGCCGAGTTGCCGCGGGTGGTCAACAACCTGCTGCAGATCTACCGCCTGCCGCCGCGCAGCCTGGAACTGGAAGTCACCGAAACCGGCCTGATGGAAGACATCAGCACCGCCGCCCAGCATCTGCTGAGCCTGCGCCGCTCCGGCGCACTGATCGCCATCGACGACTTCGGCACCGGCTATTCATCATTGAGTTATCTGAAGAGCCTGCCGCTGGACAAGATCAAGATCGACAAGAGCTTCGTTCAGGATCTGCTGGATGACGACGACGATGCGACCATCGTTCGCGCGATCATCCAACTGGGCAAAAGCCTGGGCATGCAAGTGATTGCCGAAGGCGTGGAAACCGCCGAGCAGGAGTCCTACATCATCTCCGAAGGCTGTCACGAAGGTCAGGGTTACCACTACAGCAAGCCGCTGCCTGCCCGGGAGCTGACGGCCTACCTCAAGCAAGCCCAACGCACCAATGCTGCCATTCTCTAGAAGATCAAAAGATCGCAGCCTGCGGCAGCTCCTACAGGGATCGCGTGCCCCTGTAGGAGCTGTCGAGTGAAACGAGGCTGCGATCTTTTGATCTGCGCCATCACACTGGCGTAAATAAGAAATATTTCCAGCCACAGCCCTTTACACATAATGCGAAAGATTTGCATTATGTCGCAGTTTTGCGCACCCCCAGCGCGAGTCCACTCAACTATCGAAGCAGGATGTTCGCCATGATTCGTATGCCTCTGGCTACCGCCAGTCTGCTGGCCATCGCTATTTCCCTCGCCGGTTGCGGCGAAGGCAAAGACAAGGCTGCCGCCCCGGCCGCGCCGACTCCAGCCGCCAGCACCGCTGCCGCGCCAGCACCTGCCGCTGCCGGTAAAGTCGATGAAGCCGCCGCCAAGGCTGTGGTCGCGCACTACGCCGACATGGTCTTCGCCGTCTACAGCGATGCCGAATCCACTGCGAAAACCCTGCAAACCGCCGTCGACGCCTTCCTCGCCAAGCCGAACGCCGACACCCTGAAAGCCGCCAAGGCTGCCTGGGTCGCTGCGCGCGTGCCTTACCTGCAGAGCGAAGTGTTCCGCTTCGGCAACACCATCATCGACGACTGGGAAGGTCAGGTGAACGCCTGGCCGCTGGACGAAGGCCTGATCGACTACGTCGACAAATCCTACGAGCACGCGCTGGGCAACCCGGGCGCCACCGCCAACATCATCGCCAACACTGAAGTGCAGGTCGGCGAAGACAAGGTCGACGTGAAGGACATCACCCCGGAAAAACTCGCCAGTCTCAACGAGCTGGGCGGTTCCGAAGCCAACGTCGCCACCGGCTACCACGCGATTGAATTCCTGCTCTGGGGCCAGGACCTGAACGGCACCGGCCCGGGCGCCGGCAACCGTCCGGCCTCGGACTACCTGGAAGGCGCAGGCGCCACCGGCGGTCACAACGATCGTCGCCGTGCTTACTTGAAAGCCGTGACCCAACTGCTGGTCAGCGACCTGGAAGAAATGGTCGGCAACTGGAAGCCGAACGTGGCTGACAACTACCGCGCCACCCTGGAAGCCGAACCGGGCGAATCCGGTCTGCGCAAAATGCTGTTCGGCATGGGCAGTCTGTCGCTGGGCGAACTGGCAGGCGAGCGCATGAAGGTCTCCCTGGAAGCCAACTCCCCGGAAGACGAACAGGATTGCTTCAGCGACAACACCCACAACTCGCACTTCTACGATGCCAAAGGCATTCGTAACGTGTACCTGGGCGAATACAGCCGCACCGACGGCACCAAAATGACCGGCGCCAGCCTGTCGTCGCTGGTGGCCAAGGCCGACCCGGCAGCCGACACCGCGCTGAAAGCCGATCTGGCCGCTACCGAAGCCAAGATCCAGGTCATGGTCGATCACGCCAACAAGGGTGAGCACTACGACCAGTTGATCGCGGCCGGCAACACCGCCGGCAACCAGATCGTACGTGACGCCATCGCCTCTCTGGTCAAGCAGACCGGTTCGATCGAAGCCGCTGCCGGCAAACTGGGCATCAGCGACCTGAACCCGGACAACGCTGATCACGAGTTCTGATCACGCCCGTTCGACTGAAAAAGGCGACCCCCGGGTCGCCTTTTTCATGCTTGCCATACACAAAACCCTGTGGGAGCGGGCTTGCTCGCGAAAGCGCTGGGTCAGACACAGATGAATTGACTGACACACCGCTTTCGCGAGCAAGCCCGCTCCCACAGGGGGGACTGCGTTTCTCCAAATCACTGCGCCATATCAAGCAAACGATAATTCCTCTTATTCAAACCCCCTCGCCCTGTTAGACTTTGCGCCTTTGTTTTCGCCCGTCCGCAGGATGTCTGATGCCCTCGCTGCCGCTTCGCTTGTCCGCACTGTTTCTGGCCCTGGGCCTGAGTGCCTGCGATGACGCCCCGCGCTTTACCAAGGCTGAGCCGGGTGAAGCGCGTTCGGGCGGGGCGGCGACCGTGCGCAAGACCGATCAGAATGCGTTCTCCCTGCCCTCGGCCAACCTGCCGCCGTCGCGTCGGGTCGACTTCAGCGTCGGCAACAGCTTCTTCCGCAGTCCGTGGGTGATCGCCCCGTCGACCACCACCGCCCGCGATGGCCTCGGCCCGCTGTTCAACACCAACGCCTGCCAGAACTGCCACATCAAGGATGGTCGTGGGCACCCGCCAGCGCCGGATGCGGCGAACGCGGTGTCGATGCTGGTGCGTCTGTCGATTCCCGATTCACCGGCCTATGCCAAAGTCATCGAGCAAGTCGGCGTGGTGCCGGAGCCGGTCTACGGCGGCCAATTCCAGGACATGGCCGTGCCCGGGGTCACCCCGGAAGGCAAGGTGCGCGTCGAGTACACCCCGGTGCCGATCCGCTTCAAGGACGGCACCGAAGTGGAGCTGCGCAAACCGGTTCTGCAATTCACTCAGTTGGGCTACGGCCCGATGCACCCGGACACGCGCTTCTCGGCCCGGGTCGCGCCGCCGATGATCGGCCTCGGCCTGCTCGAAGCCATTCCCGAAGAAGCGATCCTCGCCAACGCCGCCGCGCAGGCCAAAGAGAACAACGGCATTAAGGGTCGCGTAAATCGGGTCTGGGACGATGAGTTACATAAAACCGTGGCCGGCCGTTTTGGCTGGAAAGCCGGGCAACCCAATCTCAATCAGCAGAATGTCCATGCGTTTTCCGGAGATATGGGCCTGACCACCAGCCTCAGACCCTTCGATGACTGCACCGACGCGCAAACCGCGTGCAGACAGGCACCCAACGGCAATGGCCCGGATGGCGAACCGGAAGTCAGCGACAACATCCTGCGCCTGGTGCTGTTCTATACGCGCAACCTCGCAGTGCCGGCACGTCGCGGCGTCAACGACGAACAAGTACTGGCCGGCAAGAATCTGTTCTTCCAGGCTGGCTGCCAGTCCTGTCACACACCGAAATACACCACCGCCGCCAACGCCGCCGAACCTGAACTGGCCAATCAAGTGATTCGCCCGTACAGCGATCTGCTGCTGCATGACATGGGCGATGGTCTGGCCGACAACCGCACCGAATTCCAGGCCTCCGGCCGCGACTGGCGCACCCCGCCGTTGTGGGGGATCGGTCTGACGCAGGCAGTCAGCGGCCACACTCAGTTCTTGCATGACGGCCGCGCCCGCAATCTGCTCGAAGCCGTGCTCTGGCATGGCGGCGAAGCGCAGCAGGCGCAGCAACAGGTTTTGTCTTTCAACGCCGAACAGCGTGCCGCGCTGCTGGCGTTCTTGAACTCACTTTAAACACTTAAAAGAATCGGGAGCCCGACATGTTCCGTCCCAAGTTGTTGTTCACCAGCCTTGCTGCACTCGCCCTCGGCGCCTGCTCGCCGCAGGACCCGCAAGCGGTCACGTCGGCGGCCATCGCCAAATCGGTGATCCTGCCGACCTACACCCGTTGGGTGGAAGCTGACAAGCAACTGGCCGTGAGCGCCCTCGCCTACTGCCAGGGCAAGGAAACCCTGGAAACCGCCCGCGCCGACTTCCTGCACGCGCAGAAAGCCTGGGCCGAGCTGCAACCGTTGCTGATCGGGCCGTTGGCCGAGGGCAACCGTTCGTGGCAGGTGCAGTTCTGGCCGGACAAGAAAAACCTCGTTGGCCGTCAGGTCGAGCAACTGGTGGTCGCGCAACCGCAGATCGACGCCGCCGCACTGGCCAAATCCAGCGTCGTGGTGCAGGGCCTGTCGGCTTACGAGTACATCCTGTTCGATGAAAAACCTGACGTCGCCAACGCCGAGCAGAAAGCCAAATACTGCCCACTGCTGATCGCCATCGGCGAGCGTCAGAAGCAACTGGCCGAAGAGATTCTGCAGAGCTGGAACAACACCGACGGCATGCTCGCGCAAATGAGCAAGTTCCCCAACCAGCGCTACGCCGACTCCCACGAAGCGATCGCCGATCTGCTGCGTGTACAGGTCACCGCACTCGACACCCTGAAGAAAAAACTCGGCACGCCAATGGGCCGCCAGAGCAAAGGCGTGCCGCAACCGTTCCAGGCTGATGCGTGGCGCAGCCAGTCGTCGCTGACCGCGCTGCAAGCCAGTCTGGCCGCAGCCAAAACCGTTTGGGAAGGCGTCGACAACAAAGGCCTGCGCGGTCTGTTGCCGGCCGAGCAGAAACCGTTGGCGGACAAGATCGACGCTGCCTACGCCGCGTCGCTGAAACTGTTCGATAGCAGCCAGCGCTCGCTGACCGAAATGCTTCAGGACGACGCCGGTCGTCAACAACTCAACGATCTCTATGACAGCCTCAACGTCGTCCATCGCCTGCACGAAGGCGAACTGGCCAAGGCGCTGGGCATCCAACTGGGCTTCAACGCCAACGACGGTGACTGATGAGGGCAAGTGCCATGCTGCGACGCCAGGCTCTGACTTTAGGTAGTTTGCTGCTGGGAGCAGTGACACTGGGCGGCTGGACGCTGTTCAAGCGCAAGGATCAGAGCCCGCTGTTGCTCTCGGCGCGCGACGACACCGACGGCAGGCATTACGCCGTCGGTTATCGGCTGGACGGTACTCGGGTGTTCGCCACCGAAGTCGGCCAGCGCTGCCACGACATCATCAACCACCCGACGCTGCCGATCGCGCTGTTCGTCGCCCGCCGCCCGGGCACCGAGAGCTACCTGATCGATCTGCGCGACGGGACGTTGCTGCAAACCGTGACTTCGCAGCCGAACCGGCATTTCTACGGCCACGCCGTGGTGCACAAGGACGGCGAATACCTGTACGCCACCGAGAACGACACCACGGATCCGGGGCGTGGCCTGCTCGGGGTGTACAAGTTCGAAGGCGAGCGGCTGGTGCACAGCGGCGAGATTTCCACCCATGGCCTCGGCCCGCATCAGGTGTCATGGATGCCCGATGGTGAAACCCTGGTGGTGGCCAACGGCGGGATCCGAACCGAGGCCGAAAGCCGCGTCGACATGAACCTCAACGCCATGGAACCGAGCCTGGTGCTGATGCAGCGCGACGGCCCCCTGCTGAGCAAGGAAACCCTTTCCCAGCAGATGAACAGCGTGCGTCATCTGGGCATTGCCAGCGACGGCACCATCGTCGCCGGCCAACAGTTCATGGGCGCCTCGCATGAGCGCTCCGAACTGTTGGCGATCAAGCGTCCGGGCCAGCCCTTCGTGGCGTTCCCGGTGCCGGAGCATCAGTTGCAATCGATGGGTCATTACACCGCCAGCGTCGCGGTCCACAGCGAACTGCGGCTGGTGGCGCTGACCGCGCCGCGTGGCAATCGCTTCTTCATCTGGGACCTGGACAGCGGCGAAGTGCGTCTCGACGCGCCGCTGCCCGATTGCGCCGGCGTCGGTGCGGTCAAGGACGGCTTCGTCGTCACCTCGGGTCAAGGCCGTTGCCGCTACTACGATTGCCGTCAGGATCAACTGCTGGCCAAACCGCTGGAATTACCGGCAGGGCTCTGGGACAACCATCTGCACCTGATGGCCTGAATCAACGCTGTAACTGTGGCGAGGGAGCTTGCTCCCGCTGGGGCGCGAAGCGGCCCCGCTTTTTAACTCAAAAGCATGGGACTGCTGCGCAGTCCAGCGGGAGCAAGCTCCCTCGCCACAGGGGTTTTATTCGTCCTCACTGTAATAACTGCCAGTTGGAATCCCTACCTGACTCGGAGTAATGTGCCCGCCTGTCTCACCTGATTTATCCAAGGAACTGGAAATATGCTGCGTCGCCGCATGCTGATCATGTTGGGTGTTGTCTTGCTGGTCGTCCTGGTATTGGGCGGGTACAAAGCCTTTTCGATCTACACCATGATCCAGGGCTTCTCCAAACCAAAACCGCCGATCAGTGTCGCCGTGGCCCGCGCCAGCGAACTGCCGTGGCAGATGCGTTTGCCCACCGTCGGCTCACTGAAGGCCTTGCAAGGCGTCGAGCTGAGCCTGGAAGTCGCCGGCACCGTCACCGAACTCAAATTCGAATCCGGACAGAAGGTCAAGGCCGGGCAACCGCTGCTGCAACTCGACAGCGCGGTCGAGACCGCTCTGCTGGAAACCGCCAAGGCTGACCTGGGACTGGCACAACTGGATTTCGGTCGCGGCAGCCAACTGGTCGACAGCCGCGCGATCTCCAAAGGCGAGTACGACCGTCTCTCCGCCGTATTGCAAAAGAACAAGGCCACGGTCAATCAGCTCAACGCTTCGCTGGCGAAAAAACGCATCCTTGCGCCGTTCAGCGGCACTATCGGCATCCGTCAGGTGGATGTCGGCGACTACCTCGCCAGCGGCACCAAAATCGCCACCCTGCAGGATCTGAGCAGCCTCTACGCCGACTTCTATGTGCCGGAGCAATCGGTGCCGAAACTGGCGATCGGTCAACCGGTGCAGATCGGCGTCGCAGCCTATCCCGGGCAGAACTTTCCCGGCGCCATCAGCGCGATCAACCCGATTGTCGAAAGCACCACGCGCAATATTCTGGTGCGCGCAACCCTGGCCAACCCCGACGGTAAATTGCTGCCGGGCATGTTCGCCAGCCTTGAGGTGTTGCTGCCCGATCCGCAGAAACACATCGTGGTCCCGGAAAGCGCGATCACCTACACCCTGTACGGCAACTCGCTGTACGTGGTCGGGCAGAAAAAGGCCGAGGACGGCAGCGTCGAAAAAGATGACAAGGGCCAGCCGGTACTGATCGCCGAACGCCGTTTCATCGAGACCGGTGAGCGCCGCGATGGCCTGGTGATGATCAACAAGGGCGTGCAGAGCGGCGAACAAGTGGTGACCGCCGGCCAGATCAAACTGGACAACGGCGCACACATTGCCATCAGCGACGACAAGACCCTCGGCGAGCAGAACAGTCCGCCTCGCGCCGACTGATCAAGGAATCCCCATGGCTTTTACCGATCCGTTCATCCGCCGCCCGGTGCTCGCCACCGTGGTCAGCCTGCTGATTGTGCTGCTGGGTTTCCAGGCCTGGAGCAAGCTGCCGCTGCGCCAGTACCCGCAAATGGAAAACGCCCTGATCACGGTGACCACCGCCTACCCCGGGGCCAACGCCGAGACCATTCAGGGCTACATCACCCAACCGATGCAGCAAAGCCTGGCCAGTGCCGAAGGCATCGACTACATGACCTCGGTCAGCCGCCAGAACTTCTCGGTGATTTCGATCTACGCGCGCATCGGTTCCAACACCGACCGTTTGTTCACCGAACTGCTGGCAAAGGCCAACGAGGTGAAAAACAAACTGCCGCAGGACGCCGAAGACCCGGTGCTGAGCAAGGAGTCGGCCGACGCCTCGGCGCTCATGTACATCAGCTTCTTCAGCAAGGACTTGAGCAACCCGCAGATCACCGACTACCTGTCGCGGGTGATCCAGCCGAAACTGGCGACCCTACCGGGCATGGCCGAGGCGGAGATTCTCGGCAATCAGGTGTTTGCCATGCGCCTGTGGCTCGACCCGGTGAAGCTCGCCGGTTTCGGCCTCAGCGCCAGCGACGTGACCAACGCGGTGCGCCAGTACAACTTCCTCTCCGCCGCTGGCGAGGTGAAAGGCGAGTACGTGGTCACCAGCATCAACGCCAACACCGAACTGAAGTCCGCCGAAGCCTTCGCCGCCATTCCGCTCAAGGTCAGTGGTGACAGCCGCGTGCTGCTCAGCGATGTCGCGCGGGTCGAGATGGGCGCGGAAAACTACGATTCGATCAGTTCGTTCGGCGGCACGCCGTCGGTGTACATCGGCATCAAGGCCACGCCCGGCGCCAACCCGCTGGATGTGATCAAGGAAGTGCGCAAGCTGATGCCGGAACTGGAAGCGCAGCTGCCGCCCAACCTCAAGAGCGAGATCGCCTACGACGCCACGCTGTTTATTCAGGCCTCGATCGATGAAGTGGTGAAAACCCTGTTCGAAGCGGTGCTGATCGTCATCGTCGTGGTGTTCCTGTTCCTTGGCGCGCTGCGCTCGGTGGTGATCCCGGTGGTGACCATCCCGCTGTCGATGATCGGCGTGATGTTCTTCATGCAGATGATGGGCTATTCGATCAACTTGCTGACCCTGCTGGCGATGGTGCTGGCCATCGGTCTGGTGGTGGACGACGCGATTGTGGTGGTGGAGAACATTCACCGACACATCGAGGAAGGCAAGACGCCGCTGGAAGCCGCGCTGGAAGGTGCACGGGAAATCGCCATGCCGGTGGTGTCGATGACCATCACCCTGGCGGCGGTGTATGCGCCGATCGGCTTCCTCACCGGCCTGACCGGGGCCTTGTTCAAGGAGTTCGCCCTGACCCTGGCCGGTGCCGTGGTGATCTCCGGGGTCGTCGCCCTGACCCTGTCGCCGATGATGTGCGCCCTGCTGTTGCGCCACGAAGAAAACCCCAGTGGTCTGGCGCACCGCCTCGACCGCATTTTCGACGGTCTCAAGCGCCGCTACCAGAGCATGCTCCACGGCACATTGAATACGCGGCCGGTGGTGCTGGTGTTCGCGGTGATCGTGCTGTGCCTGATCCCGGTGTTTCTCAAGTTCACCAAGTCGGAACTGGCACCGGATGAGGACCAAGGCATTATTTTCATGATGGCCACGGCCCCACAGCCGACCAACCTTGATTACCTGAGCACCTACACCGACGAATTCATCAAGATCTTCAAGGAGTTCCCGGAGTACTACTCCTCGTTCCAGATCAACGGCTACAACGGCGTACAAGCGGGCATCGGTGGCTTCCTGCTCAAGCCGTGGAACGAGCGCAGTCGCACGCAGATGCAGATCCTGCCCGAGGTGCAGGGCAAACTGGAAGGCATCCCGGGCTTGCAGATCTTTGGCTTCAACCTGCCCTCCCTGCCCGGCACCGGTGAAGGCCTGCCGTTCGAGTTTGTGGTCAACACCGCCAACGACTACGAGTTGCTGCTGCAAGTGGCCGACCGGATCAAGAAACGCGCCATGGAGTCCGGCAAGTTCGCCTTCGTCGACCTTGATCTGGCGTTCGACAAGCCGGAAGTGGTGGTCGATATCGACCGTGCCAAAGCCGCGCAGATGGGCGTGTCGATGCTTGATCTCGGCAGTACCCTGGCGACGCTGCTGGGCGAGGCGGAAATCAACCGTTTCACCATTGAAGGCCGCAGCTACAAGGTGATTGCCCAGGTCGAGCGACCGTTTCGCGATAACCCCGGCTGGTTGAACAACTACTACGTGAAGAACACCCAGGGTGAGCTGCTGCCGCTGTCGACCCTGATCAAGGTCAGCGACCGGGCGCGACCGCGCCAGCTCAACCAGTTCCAGCAACTCAACGCGGCGAAGATTTCCGGATTCCCGTTGGTCAGCATGGGCGAGGCCATTAACACCGTACTGCAGATTGCCCGGGAAGAAGCGCCAGCCGGTTTTGCCTTCGACTATGGCGGCGCCTCACGCCAGTACGTACAGGAGGGCAGCGCACTGTGGGTAACTTTCGCCTTGGCGCTGGCGATCATTTTCCTGGTGCTGGCGGCGCAGTTCGAGAGCTTCCGTGATCCGCTGGTGATTCTGGTGACGGTGCCGCTGTCGATCTGTGGAGCGTTGATTCCGCTGTTCCTTGGCTGGTCGAGCATGAACATCTACACCCAGGTCGGGCTGGTGACCCTGATCGGGTTGATCAGCAAGCACGGGATCCTGATCGTCGAATTCGCCAACCAGTTACGCAAGGACAAGGGTCTGACCGCGCGCGAAGCAGTCGAAGAAGCGGCGGCAATCCGCTTGCGCCCGGTGTTGATGACCACGGCGGCGATGGTGTTCGGCATGGTACCGCTGATTCTGGCGACCGGTGCGGGCGCCGTGAGCCGGTTCGATATCGGCACCGTGATTGCAACGGGGATGTCAATCGGCACCCTGTTTACGCTGTTCGTGCTGCCGTGCATCTACACCCTATTGGCGAAACCCGATCCGAAATAACAGCGATTTACCTTGTGGGAGCGGGCTTGCTCGCGAAGGCGTCAGGTCAGTCAACAGCAATACTGAATGTGCCGGCCCCTTCGTGAGCAAGCCCACTCCCACCCTTGATCGTGGCCAGCCCTGAATTCTTCATCCACCAGCAATCCCCAGTGGGGGCGGCCAACCACAAATCTGCCATCCATCGACGCTCCCTTGTGGGAGCGGGCTTGCTCGCGAAGGCGTCAGGTCAGTCAACAGCAATACTGAATGTGCCGGCCCCTTCGTGAGCAAGCCCACTCCCACCCTTGATCATGGCCAGCCCTGAATTCTTCATCCACCAGCAATCCCCAGTGGGAGCGGCCAGCCACAAATCTGCCATCCATCGACGCTCCCTTGTGGGAGCGGGCTTGCTCGCGAAGGCGTCAGGTCAGTCAACCGCAATACTGAATGTGCCGGCCCCTTCGTGAGCAAGCCCACTCCCACCCTTGATCGCGGCCAGCCCCGAATGCTTCATCCACCAGCAATCCCCAGTGGGAGCGGCCAGCCACAAATCTGCCATCCATCGACGCTCCCTTGTGGGAGCGGGCTTGCTCGCGAAAGCGTCAGGTCAGTCAACAGCAACACTGAATGTGCCGGCCCTTTCGTGAGCAAGCCCACTCCCACCCTTGATCGTGGCCAGCCCTGAATTCTTCATCCACCAGCAATCCCCAGTGGGAGCGGCCAGCCCCGAACTCTTCATCCACCAGCAATCCCCGTTGGGGGCGGACAGCCACAAATCTGCCATCCATCGACGCTCCCTTGTGGGAGCGGGCTTGCTCGCGAAGGCGTCAGGTCAGTCAACAGCAACACTGAATGTGCCGGCCCTTTCGTGAGCAAGCCCACTCCCACCCTTGATCGCGGCCAGCCCCGAATTCTTCATCCACCAGCAATCCCCAGTGGGAGCGGACAGCCACAAATCTGCCATCCATCGACGCTCCCTTGTGGGAGCGGGCTTGCTCGCGAAGGCGTCAGGTCAGTCAACAGCAATACTGAATGTGCCGGCCCCTTCGTGAGCAAGCCCACTCCCACCCTTGATCATGGCCAGCCCTGAATTCTTCATCCACCAGCAATCCCCGGTGGGAGCGGCCAGCCACAAATCTGCCATCCATCGACGCTCCCTTGTGGGAGCGGGCTTGCTCGCGAAAGCGTCAGGTCAGTCAACCGCAACACTGAATGTTCCGGCCCTTTCGTGAGCAAGCCCACTCCCACCCTTAATCGTGGCCAGCCCTGAATTCTTCATCCACCAGCAATCCCCAGTGGGAGCGGCCAACCACAAATCTGCCATCCATCGACGCTCCCTTGTGGGAGCGGGCTTGCTCGCGAAAGCGTCAGGTCAGTCAACCGCAACACTGAATGTTCCGGCCCTTTCGTGAGCAAGCCCACTCCCACCCTTGATCGTGGCCAGCCCTGAATTCTTCATCCACCAGCAATACCCAGTGGGAGCGGCCAGCCACAAATCTGCCATCCATCGACGCTCCCTTGTGGGAGCGGGCTTGCTCGCGAAGGCGTCAGGTCAGTCAACAGCAATACTGAATGTGCCGGCCCCTTCGTGAGCAAGCCCACTCCCACCCTTGATCGTGGCCAGCCCCGAATTCTTCACCCGCCAGCAATCCCCGGTGAGAGCGGCCAGCCACAAATCTGCCATCCATCGACGCTCCCACAGAGGAATGATGTGATCCCTGGAAGACACGCAATAAAAAAGGCCTCGCATCTGCGAGGCCTTTCATTTTGGCTTCAATCGGTTCAACTCTGTGGCCTCATCCCTTGAGAAAGTCCGAACATGAACAGCAATAAATCATGATCAGGTTGAGTGGCCACGGAGGCTTTCGCCACCCGTGGTACTGCGCAGTGAGCATCGCCTGTAGTAGCACCGATCACCTGCATGCGGGGCTGCTCCCAGGCTGCCACCGCCAATGAAGCAACTGCCAAGGCTCCAACCAGAAACAAACCTCGTGCAATTTCGAGTTTCATCGCTATAAACCTTTGATAGCGCTGCCAAACGCCGTCTCGTAAAAGTAGACGAGTTTTTTCCAGTCCGTATCGCTGAACGACGAATGGCGCCGCAATTGCTTCATGTCATGGGAGGCCGCGCGATAAGCGGTCAGACGCTGGCGGCATTTTTCCAGATCGATCAATGCCACTTCGACCTGTGCCGAATCACCTTCGCCGGTCACCCGTACAAAAACGTGTTTGATGTAGATGCAGCTGTGCTGCCAACGGCCCTTGTGCATGCGCGCGAGGTTTTCGGCGAGGTCTTTAAGGACGCGCTCGTAAACGGCTTCGCCATATTGGGCACGGCCGCCGGCGGCTTCCCACTTTTCCAGTTCGTCGAAACCGTCCAGCGACTTGGTCACCAGCAGCGCACGCCACTTGTACTGTGGATCGGGCTGCGCGCCGCAAAAGACGATTTGCGGTACACGCACACCGAGACGGCTGACACCGGTCAGCGCATCCAGCTCACGCAAGACTGTCGGCCGCCCAAACGGGTGCAGCCAACTGCGATAGATATGTCCGGTCTGGCGCTTGGCATACAGTAACTGGCCGTCACTGCCCACGACTCGTTGCACACCACTTTCCCCGCCTCGGCGTACGTTGGGTTCTTCCACCCATTCACCGCGCTGGTTCCAGTAGTAATCGAAGCGATCCTGGGGAGCGACTTCCGTTTCGGCTGCTATTTGCACCGCCATCCTGTTACCTCTTGCGTAATACGTAGACCCGCCACATGGCATAGAGCGGAATAAAATCCAGTTGTTCCTGAATGCGAAAACCTGCCGCTTCGAATTCTTTTTCTACTGTCACAGCCGGTAACACAAACCGGTTCTGGTAACCCTCCTGCCCACGACGCTGTTCGGCGCGCTTGCGTTTCCAGGCCTTGAAATTACCGTCTACCCACAACGAAATGATGACGCTGTCACGGGTGACACGCTCGAATTCGCGCAGAATCGCCCGTCGATGCTCGGCTTCACCGATGTGGTGCAGCAAACGCATGCAGAAAATGCTGTCGACGGCGTTATCGGGCAAAGCAATGTCGAACGCTGACGTGTGCAAAGGTTGTACCCGTTTCACGACGTCGGCCGGTTGCGCCTGCATCGCGGTCTTGATCATTGATTCGGAGTTGTCCGCGCCAATGATCACCCGGTTGGGCTTTTCCGCCAGCAACGGCCAGAAACGCCCTGCACCGCATGGCAGATCCAGAACCAGCCCCGGCTCGCCCGCTAGCGTCAACGCCTTGCGGGCCAACTGCTCGTCGCGCCAATGAGACAACCGACGACCTAAACCGTGCTGGTGCTTGCGCAAATATTTTTGTGCATGCTGGTCATCATACTTTTCGGAAAAATCGAGCTTGATCGGTCTGCTCATTGCGGAACTCCTGAATAACTGATGCCCCAACCATAGGTAGAGGCATGTCAGCGTCAGGTCGTCCCTTTGTGAAAATTACGTCAGGTAAACCGGCGAAGTATTACAGGGTTTTACAGGGAGAAAGCAATAGCGCGGGGCCATCAACTATTGTCAGCGCAGCCCCAGCGTCACCTCGAAACGGCAACCATTGGGCTCCACAGTACTCAACCTCACTTCCCAGCCCTGGTTCTCGCAGATCCGCTGCACCAGCGACAAGCCCAGACCCAGGCCTTCGCCGCGCTTTTCATTACCACGCACAAAGGGCTGGAACATGGCTTCGCGCTTTTCCTCGGGAATGCCGACGCCGGAGTCTTCGACGATGAAGCCGTGGTCGATGAGTGTCAGGCGAATGAATCCGTGTTCGGTGTAGTGGCAGGCGTTGCGCAGCAGATTGCCCATGACCGCGCCGAGCAGGGTGGCGTTGAAGCACGTGTCCGGCGGGTTGCCCGGCTCAAACAACAGCTGCAGCCCTTTCGATTCGATCGGTTCGCGCCAGATACTGAGCAGTCCGTCGGCCACTTGGGCAAGGTTCTGCTGCGGCGCGGAACCGGCGTCTTCACGCTGGGCGCGGGCAAGCATCAGGAAGGTCTGCACCAGCTCGCGCATTTCCTCGCAGGCTCGGGCAATTCGCTCGACCTGAGCCCGGCCGCGTTGATCCAGCCCCGGGTTTTCCAGCAGCAGTTCGCAGGAACTGGCCAGCACCATCAACGGCGTGCGCAGTTCGTGGCTGACGTCGCTGGTGAACAGCCGCTCGCGGGTCAACGCCTGACGCAGACGACCAAGCGTGGCATCGAACGCCACTGCCAGTTCACCGACTTCATCAGCCGCATAATCCGGGGCCAATGGCGGCGCCAATCCCAGCAACTGATCGCGATGCCGCACTTGTCGCGCCAGGCGCACCACCGGTGCCATGACCTTGCGCGCCAATACCCAGCCGAGGAACACCGCCAGCGCCAGACTGAGCACGAAGCCCACCAGCACCACAGCGAACAGCACGCGTTCGCGCTCTTCGAAATCGCTTTGATCCTGCAGCAACACGTAACGACGACCGTCGACGATCTCGACCATCGCGTGATACGACAGCTGCTCGCGGAACACTTCGTGGAAGCCGGCATCGAGGTGACGCAGATCCTTGGGCAGTTCGAAATCACCCGGCCCGCCGCTGAAATAGAACAACTGATCCGGTTCCGGGCGATGGCTCCAGTCCGAGACGTTGTCCATCAGCAGCAGGCGCTGCAGGTCGCCGCCCAGTCCCGCCGAAATCAGCTTTTCCTCTACCAGGTGCACGGTCGCCACGATGCCCATGGCGAAGGCCCCGGCCACCAGCGCACTCATCAGTGCAAAAGCGATGATGATCCGCTGGGACAGGCTTTGCTTAAACTCCATCACGCCCCTCGGCCAAGCGGTAACCCACGCCGTGCACGGTTTGCAGCAACGGCTTGGCGAATGGTTTGTCGATCACCTGACGTAATTGGTGGACGTGGCTGCGCAGGCTGTCGCTGTCCGGGCAGTCATCGCCCCACAGCGCTTCTTCGAGAATTTCCCGCCGCAGGACGTGCGGGCTCTTCTGCATCAAGACCGCCAGCAGCTTGAGGCCGACCGGGTTGAGTTTGAGCAACTTGCCCTCGCGGGTCACTTCCAGCGTGTCGAGGTCATAGGACAGGTCGCCGACCTGCAGCGCACGGCGGCCGCCGCCCTGAGTCCGGCGCATGACCGCCTCGACCCGCGCCGCCAGCTCGGACAGCGCAAACGGTTTGACCAGGTAATCATCAGCCCCGGACTTGAAGCCCTGCAGACGGTCGTCCAGTTGATCACGGGCGGTGAGCATGATCACCGGCGTGTCACGCCGGGCATCTTCACGCAGACGCTTGCACAAGGTGTAGCCGTCGATTCCCGGCAGCATGATATCGAGCACGATCAGGTCGTAATGCTCGGTGGCGGCCAGGTGCAGGCCCGACAAGCCGTCCTGGGCGCAATCGACGGTATAGCCTTTGAGCCCCAGGTAATCGGCCAGATTGGCCAGGATATCGCGGTTGTCTTCGACCAACAGAATTCGCATTGGCATCTCCTCCGTACACAGTGACGGCCGTCATGGCCCGCGCAGCTTAAGGCCATCGCCGGTTCAGGGCTAGGGCCGGCATGCGCGCAAGTCCACTTGCCCGACCAAATCAAATAAACAACGAAGTTTTCACCATCGATTCACAACCTGGCGACAGCGGCGCCGCGACACTCCCGCGCCATTGACCTGAGGAAAAACGAGACAATGGACTCTTTCAAGACAGCGCCCATGCGCTTTCTGCTGCTTATCAGCGGCGCCTGGCTGATGATTTTTCTCCTGACTCGAGCGGTCTTGCTGCTGACTCACCTGGATGAGGCCGGTGGCCTTGCCCTTTCGGTGTTCGGCATCGGCGCGCTCTACGACCTCGGTTTCCTGGCATACGCGGCGCTGCCGATGGGCTTGTACCTGCTGCTGTGCCCGCCAGGCCTGTGGATTCGACGCGGACATCGCGGATTTCTGCGCGCTCTGCTGACCATCAGCCTGTTCGCCATGCTCTTCGTGGCAGTGGCGGAATGGCTGTTCTGGGACGAGTTCGGCGTGCGCTTCAACTTCATCGCCGTCGATTACCTGGTGTACTCGGATGAAGTGCTGAACAACGTCCTCGAGTCGTACCCGATCGGCAAACTGCTGAGCCTCCTTGCGGTGCTGGCCGTGGTGATCAGTTTTGCCCTGCGCAAGCCGTTCAATGCCGCGATGAATGCGCCGCTGCCAGCGCTGCACGGGCGTCTGCTCTGTGCGTTGGGCCTGTTGATCGTCGCAGGTCTGAGCCTGCAACTGCTCAGTCAGGATGCCCCGCGTGCCCAGGGCGGCAACGCCTACCAGAACGAACTGGCCAGCAATGGCCCGTATCAGTTCTTCGCCGCGTTCCGTAACAATGAACTGGACTACACCCAGTTTTACCAAAGCCTGCCGGCGGAAAAAGTCGCCAGCCAGATCCGTGCCGAATTGAGCGAAAGCAACGCGCGCTTCGTCGGCCAGGACCCGGAGGACATCCGTCGGGTGATCGACAACCCGGGAACCCCGCGCCAGCCGAACATTGTGCTGGTGACCATCGAAAGCCTCAGCGCCAAGTACCTGGGCAGCAATGGCGACGGTCGCAACCTGACGCCCAACCTCGACGCCTTGCGCAAGCAGAGCCTGTACTTCAACAACTTCTACGCCACCGGCACCCGCACCGACCGCGGTCTGGAAGCGATCACCCTGGCCATCCCGCCGACGCCGGGGCGCTCGATCGTCAAACGCATCGGCCGTGAAAGCGGTTTCGCCAGCCTTGGCCAGCAGTTAAGCGCGGTGGGTTACGACAGCGTTTTCGTCTACGGCGGACGCGGCTACTTCGACAACATGAACGCGTTCTTCAGCGGCAACGGCTATCGCGTCGTCGATCAGAGCAGCGTCGATGAAGCCGAGATCCACTTCAAGAACGCCTGGGGCATGGCCGACGAAGATCTGTATCGCCAGACCTTGAAACTGGCGGATGCCGATTACGCCAAACAGCAACCGTTCCTGCTGCAACTGATGACCACCTCCAACCATCGTCCTTACACCTACCCGGACAACCGGATCGACATCAAATCCGGTAACGGTCGTGATGGCGCGGTGAAGTACACCGACTATGCGATTGGTCAGTTCCTTGAGCAGGCGCGGCAGAAGCCTTGGTTCGACAACACGATCTTCATCTTCGTCGCCGACCACACCGCCGGCAGCGCCGGCAAAGAAGACTTGCCGATCGCCAACTATCAGATCCCGCTGTTCATCTACGCGCCGAAAATCATCGAGGCACGCGAGAGCGCACAACTGGCCAGCCAGATCGATCTGGCCCCGACGCTGCTGGGCTTGCTGAACCTGGATTACACCTCGACGTTCTTCGGTCGCAACCTGCTGCAGGACAACCCGCTGCCACCGCGCGTGGTGGTCGGCAACTATCAGCATCTGGGTCTGTTCGACGGCAAGGATCTGGCGATCCTCAGCCCGCGCCAGGGCTTGCGCCGGCATGACGATGCGCTGACTGAAAGCCGCGAATCGCGGGTCAGCAGTGACGATCCGCTGATCGACCGGGCGATCTCCTACTACCAGACCGCCAGTTATGATTTCAAACAGCAGTTATTGAGCTGGAAGCCGGCAAAGGACAGCATTGTCCAGGTCAGCCAACAGTAACTGTCAATAGTGTGGGAGCGAGCCTGCTCGCGAATGCGCTGTATCAATCACAGCTGTGGTGACGGGGTGATTGCTTTCGCGAGCGGGCTCGCTCCCACAGGGGACGTGAAGCCTGAAATCCGGGCGATAAAAAACCCCGCCTGCTCATCGCAGGCGGGGTTTTGCGTTACAGGGTCAAGGCTGGCTTACATCATGCCGCCCATGCCACCCATGCCGCCCATGTCTGGCATACCGCCGCCAGCCGAGCCTTCTTTCTTCGGTGCATCAGCAACAGCTGCTTCGGTGGTCAGGATCAGACCGCCGATCGAGGCTGCAGCTTGCAGAGCGGAACGGGTGACCTTGGTTGGGTCCAGGATGCCCATTTCGATCATGTCGCCGTATTCGCCCGAAGCAGCGTTGTAACCGAAGTTACCTTTGCCGTTCTTCACTTCGTTGACGACTACGCTTGGCTCGTCACCGGAGTTGGCAGCGATCTGACGCAGCGGCGCTTCAACAGCGCGACGCAGTACAGCGATACCGACGTTCTGGTCAGCGTTGTCGCCGGTCAGTTCGGTCAGAGCTTCCAGAGCACGGATCAGCGCAACGCCACCGCCAGGTACCACGCCTTCTTCAACGGCTGCACGGGTTGCGTGCAGGGCGTCTTCAACGCGGGCCTTCTTCTCTTTCATTTCAACTTCGGAACCAGCGCCAACCTTGATCACTGCAACGCCGCCGGACAGCTTGGCCAGACGCTCTTGTAGTTTTTCACGGTCGTAGTCCGAGGAAGTTTCGGCAACCTGGGCACGGATCTGAGCGATACGCGCTTCGATGTCGCCTTGTACGCCAGCACCGTCAACGATGATGGTGTTTTCCTTGGACAGGGTCACGCGCTTGGCGTTACCCAGGTGCTCCAGGGTGGTGCTTTCCAGGCTCAGACCGATCTCTTCGGAGATCACGGTACCGCCGGTCAGAACGGCGATGTCCTGCAGCATGGCCTTGCGACGGTCGCCGAAGCCTGGAGCCTTGACGGCTGCAACCTTGACGATGCCACGCATGTTGTTCACAACCAGAGTCGCCAGGGCTTCGCCTTCAACGTCTTCGGCAACGATCAGCAGTGGGCGGCCGGCTTTGGCAACGGCTTCCAGCACTGGCAGCATTTCGCGGATGTTCGAGATCTTTTTGTCGACCAGCAGGATCAGCGGGCCGTCGAGCTCGGCAACCATGGTGTCCGGCTTGTTGACGAAGTACGGGGACAGGTAGCCACGGTCGAACTGCATGCCTTCTACAACCGACAGTTCGTTTTCCAGGCCCGAGCCTTCTTCAACGGTGATCACGCCTTCTTTACCGACTTTTTCCATGGCTTCGGCAATGATGTCGCCGATGGAGTTGTCGGAGTTGGCGGAGATGGTACCTACCTGAGCGATAGCCTTGGTGTCAGCGCATGGCTTGGACAGGGCTTTCAGCTCTTTGACGATGGCGATGGTCGCTTTGTCGATACCGCGCTTGAGGTCCATCGGGTTCATGCCGGCAGCGACGGCTTTCAGGCCTTCGTTGACGATCGACTGAGCCAGAACGGTAGCGGTGGTAGTACCGTCACCAGCGTCATCGTTGGCACGGGAGGCAACGTCTTTGACCAGCTGCGCGCCCATGTTTTCGAAGCGATCTTCGAGTTCGATTTCTTTGGCGACGGAAACGCCGTCCTTGGTGATGGTCGGAGCGCCGAAGCTCTTCTCGAGAATCACGTTACGGCCTTTCGGGCCCAGGGTCGCTTTTACCGCGTCAGCCAGAACGTTGACGCCTTTGAGCATCTTGGAGCGAGCGGCATCGCCGAACTTAACTTCTTTAGCAGCCATGATCGATATTCCTTAAATACTTTGTAGTAACGGGAAAATGAACGGGGGTATCAGCCTTCGATAACAGCGAGGATTTCGTTCTCGCTCATTACCAGCAGGTCTTCGCCGTCGACTTTCACAGTGTTGCTGCCGGAGTAAGGACCGAACACAACCTTGTCGCCTTCCTTCACGGACAGTGCACGCACTTCACCGTTTTCCAGAGCCTTGCCCGGGCCTACAGCGAGAATCACACCGTGGTTGGCTTTTTCAGCAGCCGAACCTGGCAGGACGATACCGCCAGCGGTTTTCTTTTCTTCTTCGCTGCGACGGATGACGACGCGGTCATGCAGAGGACGAAGCTTCATTGTCGATCTCTCCTAATTGTGGTTTTCATCGGCCGGTGTAGTCCCGGCGGGTTTAACAAATCCGGCCTGCGCCGGTTGCGGTTCGTCGAGCGAGCCGCGGAAGTCTGTCCGACTCAAATGCCGGAAACCTTTCGGTGACCGATACATAAGGGCGCATATGCTTATTACAAGGGCGAGGGCAGAAAATTTTTCATCGGTTGCCCCTTGAATGCCGCGCATAAAGAAACGGCACCCGAAGGTGCCGTGTCGATGCAGGGGTTACTTGCTGTCGCGATGTTCGAACTCGCCTTCAATCACATCACCCTCGCGGCCCAGAGGCTGGCGCGGTGCAGGACCGCCACGGGGTTGCAGGTCGTCGGCAAAGGCACGCTGACGCATCGCCTGTTCTTCGGCGCGCTGACGCATTTTATTGGCCAGCAGACGACGGGTGAATGGCAACAGCATCACCAGACCGACCACGTCGCTGATGAAGCCCGGCAGGATCAACAGGCCACCGGCCAAGGCGAGCATCAGGCCTTCAAGCATGGTCTGCGCGGGCAATTCACCGCGATTCAGGCTTTCACGGGCACGCAGTGCCGTGGCCAGACCGGCGACGCGCAGTACGAACACACCGAACATCGAGCCGAGAATGATCAGCAGCAGGGCCGGGAAAAACCCGATCGCCCCTGCCACTTTGACGAATACGAACAGCTCCAGCACCGGAAACAGCAGAAAGAGCAGAAAGAGCAACAAAAAAGGGCGCATCAAAGATTCCTCAACGCAAGAAATGCCTTGCAGTAAGCCTTAGATGACGTCGCCCTTTCGTGAATTCAAGCGTCGGTCACCGCATTTTTTGGCCAGACCTCGGCGTGAGCCAGAGAAACCAAGGCTTCGCGCACTTGTATCGGCGTATGACAAGGTGCTTGAAACGGTAGCCAGTACAACGCCTGACCGATGCGCAGGTGCATGCCTTCGCTGTCGATTCCGGCCAGTTGCGCCGGTACGGTTTTCGGTAGGCCGCTGAGTTCCACGTAATGCGCGATGGCTTTGGCGTGATCGCTGTTCATGTGCTCGACCATGCTGACTTCGGCCTTGCCGGCGAACGGATTGGCCAAGGTCAGCTGATCGACCCAGTGAATCGCGCCGAAACCGCCGATGTAGCGGTGCCGCACCGGATTGAGCACCCAGAAATCAAAGTCGTGGGCCTTGTGGTAGTTCTGCGAGTCGGGGAAATACCGGTAATAACGCTCGGCGGCGGCTTCGATGGCAGCCGGGTCTTCGAGCTTCTGCGCTTCGGCCAGATAGGTCAGGCGACCAACGGCCTGCACGTCGTCGGCCTCGCGCTCACCCACCAGCAGCGAACATTTCGGATCTTTCTGCAGGTTGTGGGTGTGCTGGGCGATGCGGCTGATCAGGATCAGCGGGCGGCCCTGGTCATCCAGGCAATACGGCACCACCGAACCGAACGGAAAACCGGGCATCGATTTGGAGTGAGTGGACAATACGCCACGGTATTCCTTGAGAAGCAATTCTCGGGCATTCTTGGCCGCTTCAACGCTCAATTTATGACTCCTTAAATAGAATCCGTCGAAAAAACGGACAGGCGCCTGGGGATAAGTCCCGGTCACGCCATCGGGCAATGCTCATGTGCAATCTGGCCATAACCGGTACGGATCGAGCGTCGCCAATAACAAAAACCACTCAGACCGGCTATCGGGGCATGCGAATGCAACTCAACGACAAAGTAATCATTATCACCGGCGGTTGCCAGGGTTTGGGCCGCTCCATGGCCGAGTATTTCGCCTGCAAGGGCGCGAAGCTGGCACTGGTCGACCTCAATCAGGAAAAACTCGACGACGCGGTCTCGGCCTGCAAGGCCAAGGGCGTCGAGGCGCGCAGCTATTTGTGCAACGTGGCCAATGAAGAACAGGTCGAGCACATGGTCGCCCAGGTTGCCGAAGATTTCGGCGCGATCCACGGCCTGATCAACAACGCCGGGATCCTGCGTGACGGCCTGCTGCTCAAGGTCAAGGACGGCGAAATGACCAAGATGAGCCTGGCCCAGTGGCAGGCGGTGATCGACGTCAACCTGACCGGCGTGTTCCTGTGCACCCGTGAAGTCGCGGCGAAAATGGTCGAGCTGAAGAACAGCGGCGCGATCATCAACATTTCCTCGATCTCCCGTGCCGGTAACGTCGGCCAGACCAACTACTCTGCCGCCAAGGCTGGCGTGGCCGCAGCCACCGTGACCTGGGCTAAGGAACTGGCGCGTTACGGTATTCGTGTGGCAGGCATTGCGCCGGGCTTCATCGAAACCGAGATGACTCTGGGCATGAAGCCGGAAGCGTTGGAGAAGATGACCTCGGGGATTCCGCTCAAGCGCATGGGCAAGCCGGAAGAGATCGCCCATTCGGCGGCGTACATCTTCGAGAACGACTACTACACCGGGCGGATTCTGGAGATGGATGGCGGGTTGCGGATCTAAGCGCCACCTCAAAACCAACTGTAGGAGTGAGCCTGCTCGCGATTGCGGTCATTCATTCAACATTTTCGTTGAATGTTAATCCGCTATCGCGAGCAGGCTCACTCCTACAGGTTTTCAGCGTTACCGATTGATCAATCGTCACTGATGCTGATATTAGGCATCGCCGGTGTCGCCGCTTCCTGCAACACAATGCGTGCGCCGACGTGGCGGGCCAGTTCCTGATAGACCATGGCAATCTGGCTGTCCGGTTCGGCGATCACCGTTGGCTTGCCGCCATCGGCCTGCTCGCGGATCAGCATCGACAGCGGCAGCGAGGCCAGCAGCTCGACGCCATATTGAGTCGCCAGCTTCTCGCCGCCGCCCTCACCAAACAGATGCTCGGCATGTCCGCAGTTCGAGCAGATGTGCACCGCCATGTTTTCCACCACGCCCAGCACCGGAATGTTGACCTTGCGGAACATTTCCACGCCTTTGCGCGCGTCCAGCAGCGCCAGATCCTGCGGCGTGGTGACGATCACCGCGCCGGCCACCGGGACTTTCTGCGCCAGGGTCAGCTGGATGTCGCCAGTGCCTGGCGGCATGTCGATGACCAGATAATCCAGATCGCCCCACGCGGTTTGCGTAACCAGTTGCAGCAGCGCGCCGGAGACCATCGGCCCGCGCCAGACCATCGGCGTATTGTCGTCGGTCAAGAACGCCATCGACATGACTTCCACACCGTGGGCCTTGAGCGGCACGAACCACTTCTGATCCTTGACCTCAGGGCGGGTGCGCTCCGGGATGCCGAACATGATGCCCTGGCTCGGGCCATAGATGTCGGCGTCGAGAATCCCCACCTTGGCGCCTTCGCGGGCCAGCGCCAGCGCGAGGTTGGCCGCAGTGGTCGACTTGCCCACGCCGCCCTTGCCCGAAGCCACGGCGACCACGTTCTTGACGTTGGCCAGCCCCGGGATCTGGGCCTGGGCCTTGTGCGCGGCGATCACGCTGTTGACCTCGACCTTGGCGATCGTCACCCCATCGAGGTTTTCGATGGCCAGTTGCAGCAACTGCGCCCAGCCGCTCTTGAACAGACCGGCGGCGTAACCGATTTCCAGCTGCACATTGACGCGATCACCGACGATCTCGATGTGCTTCACGCAACCGGCGCTGACCGGGTCCTGGTTCAGGTAGGGGTCGGTGTATTGGCTGAGGACGGCTTCCACCGCTGCGCGAGTGACGGCACTCATGGGCAACTCCGATAACAAGACTGGGAAAAGATGGCGGGTATCGTACCCCGCAGATTGATTTGTGGTCAGGCGATTTATGCTTTGACTCGACTTTGTGGCGAGGGAGCTTGCTCCCGCTCGACTGCGCAGCAGGCGCAATCAGGCTTATCCGACATTGCCGGGATGGGGCGGCTTCGCCACCCAGCGGGAGCAAGCTCCCTCGCCACAATGTATTGCAGTCAGTCCATCCGGTTATTGCAGTGGCCGCATCCGGAAACAGGTGCACAGGGTGAAAAATATGCGCCAGCGCTTTATAGTGGCCGACCTCCGTTTCATCAAGTAGCGAAGCCCCACATGTCCGAACCACGCAAGATCCTCGTCACCAGCGCCCTGCCCTACGCCAACGGTTCGATTCACCTTGGCCATATGCTGGAATATATCCAGACCGATATGTGGGTGCGCTTCCAGAAGCATCGCGGCAATCAATGCATTTACGTCTGCGCCGACGACGCCCACGGTTCGGCGATCATGCTGCGCGCGGAAAAGGAAGGCATCACCCCGGAACAACTGATCGCCAACGTGCAGGCTGAACACAGCGCCGACTTTGCCGAGTTCCTGGTCGACTTCGACAACTTCCACTCCACTCACGCTGAAGAAAACCGTGAGCTGTCGAGCCAGATCTACCTGAAGCTGCGTGACGCCGGGCACATTGCCCAGCGCTCGATCACCCAGTATTTCGACCCGGAAAAGAAAATGTTCCTGGCCGATCGCTTCATCAAGGGCACCTGCCCGAAATGCGGCACTGAAGACCAATACGGCGACAACTGCGAAAAATGCGGTGCGACCTACGCCCCGACCGATCTGAAGGATCCGAAGTCGGCTATCTCCGGCGCCACTCCGGTGCTCAAGGATTCCCAGCACTTCTTCTTCAAACTGCCAGACTTCCAGCAGATGCTGCAGACCTGGACCCGCAGCGGCACCCTGCAGGACGCCGTGGCCAACAAGATCGCCGAGTGGCTGGACGCCGGCCTGCAGCAGTGGGACATCTCCCGCGATGCGCCGTACTTCGGGTTCGAGATCCCGGACGAGCCGGGCAAGTATTTCTACGTCTGGCTGGACGCGCCGATCGGCTACATGGCCAGCTTCAAGAATCTTTGCGACCGCACGCCGGGACTGGACTTCGACGCGTTCTGGGGCAAGGATTCGACCGCCGAGCTGTACCATTTCATCGGCAAGGACATCGTCAACTTCCACGCCCTGTTCTGGCCTGCCATGCTCGAAGGCGCCGGTTTCCGCAAGCCGACCGGAATCAACGTGCACGGCTACCTGACTGTCAACGGCCAGAAGATGTCCAAGTCCCGTGGCACTTTCATCAAGGCGCGTACCTACCTGGATCACCTGTCGCCAGAATACCTGCGCTACTACTACGCGGCCAAACTGGGCCGTGGCGTCGATGACCTCGACCTGAACCTCGAAGACTTCGTGCAGAAGGTCAACTCCGACCTGGTCGGCAAAGTGGTCAACATCGCGAGCCGCTGCGCCGGTTTCATCCACAAGGGCAACGGCGGCCTGCTGGTCGACAACAATGCCGCGCCAGAGCTGACTGAAGCATTCCTCGCCGCTGCGCCGAGCATTGCCGACGCCTATGAAGCCCGCGACTTCGCCCGCGCCATGCGTGAAACCATGGCCCTGGCCGACCGCGCCAACGCCTGGATCGCCGACAAGGCCCCATGGTCGTTGAACAAGCAGGAAGGCAAGCAGGATGAAGTCCAGGCGATCTGCGCCACCGGCATCAACCTGTTCCGCCAGTTGGTGATCTTCCTCAAACCGGTGCTGCCGCTGCTGGCCGCCGACGCCGAGGCCTTCCTCAACGTCGCCCCGCTGACCTGGAACGACCACACCACGTTGCTGGCCAACCATCAGTTGAACGAGTTCAAACCGTTGATGACCCGCATCGACCCGGTAAAAGTACAAGCCATGACCGACGCCTCGAAAGAAGACCTGACCGCCAGCCAGACCGACACCGGTGCCGCCGCGCCTGCGGGCAACGGCGAACTGGCCAAGGATCCGCTGTCGCCGGAAATCGACTTCGACACCTTTGCCGCCGTCGACCTGCGCGTGGCTTTGATCGTCAAGGCTGAACACGTTGAGGGCGCCGACAAGCTGCTGCGCCTGACGCTGGACATCGGTGACGAGCAGCGCAACGTGTTCTCCGGAATCAAGAGCGCTTACCCGGACCCGTCGAAACTCGACGGTCGCCTGACCATGATGATCGCCAACCTCAAGCCGCGGAAAATGAAGTTCGGTATTTCCGAAGGAATGGTGATGGCCGCCGGCCCTGGCGGTGAAGAAATCTACCTGCTGAGCCCGGACAGCGGCGCCAAGCCGGGTCAACGCATCAAGTAAGACCCAGCGCTGAAACGATCCCACAGGCATGTTCTGCAGGCCTGTGGGATTTTTCATATCTGGCCCACCCATCGCGGGTGCCGGATAATGCCTAACCTTAAGTGACACCCGCCCGTTGCTGCCGGCAGAACCATGACCGAACTTGCGCTTACGCTGATCAGTGCCGCCCTGCTCAACAACTTCGTGTTGCACTGGCCGCTGGGTGTCGATCCGCTGCTGGCCGGCAGTCGGCGCCAGGTGCATGCGCTGGGGTTGGCGACGGCGTGCCTGATGCTGAGCGTCGGCTTCATCGGTTACGCGCTCTGGCACTGGCTGCTGGTGCCGCTGCAACTGCAGGCCCTGCACCTGTTCGTGTTCCTGCCGCTCAGCGTGCTGCTGATCGCACCGCTGCTGAAGCTGCTGGCTCGCGGACTGCCTGACTGGCCGTTCGATGGGCTATGGCCGTTGTTGCTGGGCAATGCCGGCGTGCTCGGGCTGGCCCTGATCAACGCACAAAATGATCGCGGCCTGCTGCAGGCGACGGCGTTGAGCCTGGGTGCCGGGCTGGGCTTCTGGCTGGTGCTGAGCCTGTTCAGCGACTTGCGGGAACGCACGGCGGACAACGACATTCCCCTGCCCTTTCGCGGCTTGCCGATCGACCTGATCGGCGCCGGACTGATCGCAGTGATTTTTCTCGGATTCAGTGGACTGATCAAAACATGAGTCTGATTCAACTCATCGATGCCCTCCTGCCGCAAACCCAGTGCGGCAAATGCGGCCACCCCGGCTGCAAGCCCTATGCGCAAGGCATCGTCGATGGCGAACCGATCAACAAGTGCCCGCCCGGCGGTGACGAAACCGTCGCCGCCCTGGCTGAACTGTTGAACGTGCCGGTGCTGGAACTGGACGTCAGCCGTGGCTCGGCACCGCCACAAGTGGCGTACATCCGCGAGGCCGAGTGCATCGGCTGCACCAAGTGCATCCAGGCCTGCCCGATCGACGCCATCGTCGGCGCGGCGAAACTGATGCACACCGTGCTGATCGACGAATGCACCGGTTGCGACCTGTGCGTGGCGCCGTGCCCGGTGGACTGCATCGAAATGCACCCGCTGCCGCTCGGCACCTTGCCGGTGGTCGGTGGCCTGGCGTTAAGCCTTGAAGAACAGCGCGCGCGCGCAGCTAAACGCGATCATGCGCGCCAGCGTTTTGAACGCCGCAACGCCCGCCTGCAACGCGAAGAACAGCAGAAACAGGCTGAGCGCGAAGCCCGGGCGCAACGCGCAGCGCAACCGGCGGTGGCCACTCTCGATCCGGTGCAGGCCGCTCTTGAACGGGTGCGCGCGCAGAAAGCCGCGACCGCCGACGCGGCATTGAAGAAAGCCAAGATCGATGTCGCCATGAGCCGCGCGCAATTGCACAAATCGCTGAAAGCCTTCGGCCATCCGCCGACCTTCGAACAGCAATCGCAACTGATTGTGTTGCAACAGCAGTTTGAAGCCGCCGAACAGGCGTTGGCGAAACTCGAAAGCAGCGCCGCCGCCACTCCAGCCGCTGCGGCCCCGGTTCCGACGAAAGACGCCGACCTGAAACGGGCGAAAATCCAGTTGGCCATGCGGCGCGCCGAATTGAAAAAGGCCCAGACCGCCGAAGCGCCAGCCGAGCAAATTGCCACACTGGAACAGGCACTGCGTGACGCCGAGCAAGCCCTTCACGCCGCCGAGACGGCGAGCGAGCAGCCTGCGCCCGACCTGGTGCGGGTGGAAAAGCGCCCGATCGACAACCAGCTCCGCCAGTTGAAAACCGAACTGGCCTACGCCCGCGCCGACCTGAACAAACTCGAACGCCGCGCCGACACGCCGAACGACATCCTCGACAAGGCCCGCGCTCGCCTGCAGGCCGCCGAGCGTCAGGTGGAAGATCATGTCGCCCCGTGAAGCACCGGACGATCGCCTGCAACAGGCGATGCAGATGGTGCTGCTGGCCACGCTGCCGGGGCTGTTGGCGTTATTCTGGTTTTACGGCTGGGGGGTGTTGATCAACCTGATCCTGGCGGCGAGCACCGCGCTGTTGATCGAGGCCGGCGTCGCGCGCCTGCGCCAACAGCCAATGCAACCAACGCTCAGCGATGGCAGCGCACTGGTCAGTGCGACACTGCTGGCCGCCGCCCTGCCACCTTATTGCCCGTGGTGGCTGACCGTGACGGCGGTGGCTTCGGGTCTGTTGTTCGGCAAGCATTTGTACGGTGGCATCGGCAAGAATCCGTTCAACCCGGCGATGCTCGGTTTCGCCTTGGCGATGCTGCTGTTCCCGCAGCCGATGACCCACTGGCCAGCGCATGGCATGAGTCTGCAGGCCGCTTTTGCACAGGTCTTGAATCTGGGGCAGGCCCCGGACGCCTGGGCTCAGGCCACCGCGCTGGACAGCCTGCGCATCAACAAAAGCCTGACCATGGATGAACTGTTCGCGGCCAACCCGGCGTTCGGCCGTTTCGGTGGACGCGGTGTGGAATGGATCAATCTGGCGTTTCTCGCCGGTGGACTGTTTTTATTGCAGCGCCGGGTGATTGCCTGGCACGCGCCGGTCGCCATGCTGGGCAGTCTGTTTGTCGTCAGCCTGCTGTGCTGGAACGGCTCAGGTTCGGATTCCCATGGTTCGCCGCTGTTTCATCTGCTGAGCGGCGCGACCATGCTCGGTGCCTTTTTCATCATTACCGAACCGGTGTCCGGCGCCAAAAGTCCGCTGGCCCGGCTGCTGTTCGGTGTGGGTGTCGGCTTGCTGACCTATCTGATCCGCACCTGGGGTGGCTACCCGGACGGTGTTGCGTTTGCGGTGTTGCTGATGAACCTCTGCGTGCCGGCCATGGAACGCTTTGCGGCCACCCGCCAGACGCAGGTGAACTCATGAACCGCGCGGCCTCTGTCATTACGCTGGTGCTGATGGCCGGCACCGGTCTCGGCCTGACCTATATGGTGCAGCGCGTCAGTGCACCGCAGATTGCCAACGAACAACGCCTGCTCGACAGCCGCAAATTGCTGGATGTGCTCGCGCCCGATGCCTACGACAATCAGCCGCTGGAACAGCCGCTGGCGTTGACTGATACGACGTTGAGCCACAGCACCCTGCTGGCAGGTTACCGCGCTACCAGACTGGGGCAGCCGGTGGCGGTGTTGATGCGCACGCGGACCGAGGGCTATGCCGGCGTTATCGAACTGCTTATCGCCATTGATGCCCACGGCAGGCTGCTGGGGGTAAAAACCTTGCGGCACAATGAAACACCGGCGCTCGGCGGACTTATCGGCGACTGGCCGAATCACTGGCTGGCGACATTTACCGGCAAGTCGCGCAACGCACCTGACGATGCGGGCTGGGCCCTGAAAAAAGATCAGGGACAGTTCGATCAACTGGCGGGCGCGACCATCACGTCCCGGGCCACCGTCAATGCCATTCATGACGCCCTGCGCTACTTTGACGAACATCGGGCAACCTTGCTGGGGAGCGGATCATGAGCCGGCCAACGAATCTGACAAACACGTTGATGTTGATGCTGCTGCTTGGCACCAGCGCAACCCTGCCGGGCGCGCTGGGGATGCTGTTGATGGCGAGCGCTGTGGTGGTGGTTTACGGCACATGCATCGGCCCGCTGCGCTCGCGGTTGACTGGCAACAACCTGATGCTGGCCAGTGTGCTGCTGGCCGCCACCCTGACCAGTTGCGCCAATATCCTCGCGCAGCGCTGGGCGTTGCAGTGGCAACAGTCAGTCGGAATCTATGCCGGGCTGATCGCCTTGCAGTGTGTGGTGCTGGAATACAATGGATTCTTTCGTCAGGCGTTTGCCCAGCGCCTTAAGTTTTTTGGCCTGTCGAGCGGGCTGCTACTGGCGCTGGCGGCACTGCGTGAACTGTTCGGTCAGGGCCACATCGGCCGTGGCCTGTCGGAACACTGGCAAGGCCTGATTCTGTTCAGCGACGGGCTTCACTTGCTCACCCTGGTTCCCGGAGCCTTCATCCTGCTCGGGCTACTGCTCGCTGCCCGCCAGGCATGGACTCGCTCGAACGCTCTCTCCAAGGAAACACATCACCCATGAATGCCGCAAAACGTCTGGAAATCTTCCGCAGACTTCATGAAGACAATCCCGAGCCGAAGACCGAGCTGGCCTATTCCTCGCCGTTCGAATTGTTGATCGCGGTCATTCTCTCGGCGCAATCAACCGACGTTGGCGTCAACAAGGCCACGGCCAAACTGTTCCCGGTGGCCAATACCCCGGCTGCGATCCACGCGCTGGGCGTCGAAGGGCTCTCCGAATACATCAAGACCATCGGCCTCTATAACAGCAAAGCGAAAAACGTGATCGAGACCTGCCGCATGCTGGTCGAGCTGCACAATGGCCAAGTCCCGCAGACCCGTGAAGAACTGGAAGCGCTGCCAGGCGTGGGTCGCAAGACGGCCAACGTGGTCCTCAACACCGCTTTTCGCCAGTTGACCATGGCGGTCGACACGCACATTTTTCGCGTGAGCAACCGCACCGGCATTGCCCCGGGCAAAAATGTGGTTGAAGTGGAAAAGAAGCTGATGAAGTTTGTGCCAAAAGACTACCTGCTGGACTCCCACCACTGGCTGATTTTGCACGGTCGCTATGTGTGCCTGGCGCGCAAGCCGCGCTGTGGCAGCTGCCGGATCGAAGATCTGTGCGAGTACAAACACAAAACCTCGGACGATTGATTGGCTATTGGAATAATTGATTCTTCGATTGAAAAAATCTTTTTTACCCGCAGCAGGAATATCGATATAAGGAGCGCCAAAGGCAGTCTTAGCCTGGAGTTCACCTTATGACTGACAGCAAAGAACAACTGGACGTAGATGAAGAGTTTACCGCGGTGGAAAGCGACGACGCCGAACCGGTGGTCGAGGTCGCCAAGACCAATCTGAGCAAACGTCGCACCATCGATAACATGCTTGAGGAGCGCCGACTGCAAAAGCAATTGGCCGATTACGATTTTGATCTCTGACACTTGAAAGCCTCCCGAACCGGAGGCTTTTTACTTTCTGCACAATCCGACACTGAGCGGCCCATGCCCCGTCGGCATTCATGATCATCAGACCAGTCCGTTGCGTTGTGCCAATTCAATCAGGTCCACCAGCGAGCGGGCATTGAGCTTCAATAACAGACGGGTCTTGTAAGTGCTGACCGTCTTGTTGCTGAGAAACATGCCATCGGCAATTTCCTTGTTGGTCTTGCCACGCGCCAATTGCTGCAACACCATCATTTCGCGCCCGGAGAGGCGATCCACCATATCGGCCTCACTGGCATTACCAAGACTGGTACGCACGGTGTGCAGGGCCTGGTTTGGAAAATAGCTGTAGCCGGACAGTACAGCTTTGATCGCACTCAGCAACTCAGTCAGATCCTGTTGTTTACATACATACCCCGCAGCACCCGACTGCATGCAGCGCATTGAAAAATGCCCCGGTGCCTGGGAGGTCAATACCAGAACTTTCAACGGCATGGGTGTCGAGTTCAGACGCGCAATAACTTCAAGACCATCGAGTTTCGGTATTCCGATATCCAGAATAACGATATCCGGCATCTGTTCACGTGCAAGTTGCAAAGCATCCACACCATTATCCGTTTCTGCAATGACTTCGTAGCCATGACGTTCCATCAGCATACGCACAGCAAGACGAATGACGGGATGATCATCCACGATCAGCACTTTATTCATGGGCAAGTCCAGTTTCGCTGTTCGAATTTTTAGAGCACGCACAATAGCCCAGTCACTTCTGACATGGCACAAGAGAGTTTCATTGCAATCCCAGCAAAGGACATTCCCTACAGCAAATAAAGATTATTCCTACAAAAAAATCCATACAGGCGATTTTTAAATGGGCTGACGTAACTTCCCGCCTTCACATCGACGCGAAAAACATGGCGTCCTGAAAGCCACGCGTACTCCTCCTTTGAAGCAAACGACTCTGTGAGCGACTGAAAATAACGCGATAATTCATTGACTGCGCTTCGCTACGCACCGTCAGCCCCCGGCGGATTATAAATTGTAAAAAACAACATGAAACCCATAAAAAACACTTTGAAAAATCAACGTCTGAAACAAGATACTTCTACCCAAGCGATTTTTTTTAATATAAAAATAGCCCAACTACCAAGTTGTAGCCCTCCATACAAAACAATTCAACATAAGCACTGGAAACATATTTAATGAGCACTCCCCATGATAAAAATCAAAAGAAAAATAACCAACCCCATGACTGTAATTGCGATATTTGCATTTATTTCCGAATCATCAGCTGCCATTTCCCTGCCCTTCCTTGATAACACCGAAAGGGAGGTCTATATCTGGTTTCTGATCAGCTTTCCGTTCTACTTGTTGCTGCTATTCTTTTTAACGCTGAACTTCAACTACCGTTCGCTTTATGCCCCTTCGGATTTCGATAAGGACGACAGCTTCCTGAAAAATTTCGAGGAGTTGAAACAGCGCGAGCTGCACTCCTGCTCGCCTCCAGCAAAAGCGTTTGTGGGAGCAGGCGAAACATCAGCTGCAAACGGATTGGAATGGACTTTGTTTGTCCATAGCATCGACCTCAGGCAACTCCCCCCTGGCGGCGCTGGCGAATCCTGCGCGGAGCGACCGTGGATTGAGCACAACATTCAGCTGCCTAAATCCATCGGCACATTGTGTGCCATAGATGTACGGCGGTTGAGCAGCGCTCAGGCGTTCAATGCGCTGGTCGAACACTTTCCGCATCTTGGCAAGCAACCGCCCAGGGCAGTGGTATTTCTGACCGACACCGCGTGCGAAGTTTTGCTCAAGCAAATTATCCCCGGCCTTATCAAACAGTCGAAAAAAAGCGGAGGCGCCAAACTTCTCGTTGCTTACAACGTGAGCACGCAAAGCACCACGGTTTTGAAAGGAGCATGAACGCAGAGTAGATGCCAGAAGTGGACATTCAAGAAAATGCCGGAGTTAACGGTAACGATCAAAGCTATGGATTAACGCCAGACAAACACAGAAATGAAAATGGCGGCATTGTCATTGAGACAAGCCGCCATTTTTACAGCCCTGTAAGGCTTAGAACAGCTTGCGGCCTTTGTTGGCAGCAATGCGCATGCGCAGCGCGTTGAGCTTGATGAAGCCCGCCGCGTCGGCCTGGTTGTAGGCGCCGCCGTCTTCTTCGAAGGTCGCGATATTGGCGTCGAACAGCGAATCGTCGGACTTGCGGCCGGTAACGATCACGTTGCCTTTGTACAGTTTCAGGCGAACCACACCGTTCACGTTGACTTGCGAAGCGTCGATCATCTGTTGCAGCATCAGACGCTCCGGGCTCCACCAGTAACCGGTGTAGATCAGGCTGGCGTATTTCGGCATCAGCTCGTCTTTGAGGTGAGCGACTTCGCGGTCCAGGGTGATCGATTCAATGGCGCGGTGCGCGCGCAGCATGATGGTACCGCCCGGGGTTTCGTAGCAGCCACGGGACTTCATGCCCACGTAACGGTTTTCAACGATGTCCAGACGACCGATACCGTGAGCGCCACCGATCTTGTTCAGCGTTGCCAGTACAGTGGCCGGAGTCATTTCGACGCCGTCCAGCGCGACGATATCGCCGTTACGGTAGGTCAGTTCCAGATATTGCGGGGTGTCGGGAGCCTTCTCCGGGGAGACGGTCCAGCGCCACATGTCTTCTTCGTGCTCGGTCCAGGTGTCTTCCAGCACGCCGCCTTCATAGGAGATGTGCAGCAGGTTGGCGTCCATCGAGTACGGGGACTTCTTCTTGCCATGACGCTCGATCGGGATCGCGTGCTTCTCGGCGTAGTCCATCAGCTTCTCGCGGGACAGCAGGTCCCACTCACGCCATGGCGCAATCACTTTCACGCCAGGCTTGAGTGCGTAGGCACCCAGTTCGAAACGCACCTGGTCGTTGCCCTTGCCGGTGGCGCCATGGGAAATGGCGTCGGCGCCGGTTTCGTTGGCGATTTCGATCAGGCGTTTGGCGATCAGCGGACGTGCGATGGAAGTACCCAGCAGGTACTCGCCTTCGTAAACGGTGTTGGCGCGGAACATCGGGAACACGAAATCGCGCACGAATTCTTCGCGCAGGTCATCGATGTAGATTTCTTTGACGCCCATGGCCTGAGCCTTGGCGCGAGCCGGCTCGACCTCTTCGCCCTGACCCAGGTCAGCGGTGAAGGTCACCACTTCACAGTTATAAGTATCCTGCAGCCACTTGAGGATCACCGAAGTGTCCAGGCCGCCGGAATACGCCAGAACGACCTTGTTTACGTCCGCCATGCCATCACTCCACGGGGTTCTACGGAAAGCCGAGGAGTCTACCGCTCAAATGCAATAATTTACAGAGGCGCGACAGCTTAAGACGACAAAGCGACAGAATCTGTCGAGAGCGCGACGATGACCGATGGGTCAGGAAGTCGCCGCAGCATTGGCTGGTGTGCTGGCTTGTGGCGCTGGCGCGGTAGTCGGCGCCACTCGCGCAAGCTTCACGCTGACCCGGCGATTCTTCGCCCGGTTGGCCGCATTGTTGTTTGGCACCAGCGGGTATTGCTCGCCATGGAAACGCACGGTGATTTGCGATTCGGCGATACCGTTGGCCTTGAAAAAATCGACCACTGCCAGCGCGCGACGGCGCGACAGTTCACGGTTGGTCAGACGGTTGCCGCTGTTGTCGGAGTAGCCATCGAGCTCGATGTGATTGACCGTCGGATCGGCCTTCATGAACTCGAGCATTACCTGCAACTTGGCTTTGGCGGCGGCATCCAGATCGGTGCCTTCACCGGGGAAGCCGATCTGCGATTGTTTGACCTGATCGAAATTCTGCGGCAGCAATTTCGCCACACACGTCTGGTAATCATTGAACGCTTTGCTGAACTTAACCGGCAGCAGACGCACTTCCGAAACCCGGCCATCGCCAGACGCACGGCGCACCACCGGACTGCGACCATCGAGCAGACCGCTGATCAATCCGCCGGCCTGGGCTTGTGAGCTGTTGAACAGCACGTTGCCGGTACCGATCCTGACGCTGCCCAGGTTGATGTCGTTGCGCCCCGGCTGCCATGGCGCCGCCGCAGCAAGCAACGTCGCCGAACCACCGCCGAGCATGGCGTTGTAGGCATTGAGGCGGAATATCGCCTGCTCGCCGGCCTTGCGCACAAACTGGCCCGAACCGAAATCGGTGATCGGCTGGGTCAGGCGGCACTCGAACTTGTCGCCCTCGACTGTCCACTCAATGTTCTCCAGACGCGTCTGGTAAGTCAGCGCCATCGCGGGGAGGCTGGCAAACACACTGAGCAAGGCTAAATATCGCTGGCGCACGGGAGGCTCCATTGGCTTCTGTCACACAAAGACCGATTCACACTATGTTTACGGCATACCTACGGGATATCGGAAGGTTCCTGCAAAACTTGATAGCGGGTGCCTGCAAGAGTCTTTTCCGGTAGCATTCCCCTCAGTTTGACCCGCCTGGAATCCCCTCATGTCCGACCGCCTGACCCTGCTGCGTCCCGACGACTGGCACATTCATCTTCGCGATGGTGCCGTGTTGACCAATACCGTTGCCGATGTTGCGCGCACCTTTGGCCGCGCCATCATCATGCCCAACCTGGTACCACCGGTGCGCAACGCCGCTGAAGCCGACGGCTATCGCCAGCGGATTCTCGCTGCCCGCCCGGCCGGCAGTCGCTTCGAACCGCTGATGGTGCTGTACCTCACCGACCGCACCCAGCCCGAAGAAATTCGTGAGGCCAAGGCCAGTGGTTTCGTGCACGCCGCCAAACTGTACCCGGCCGGCGCCACCACCAACTCCGATTCCGGCGTGACCAGCATCGACAAGATCTTCCCGGCGCTGGAAGCCATGGCTGAAGTCGGCATGCCGCTGCTGATCCACGGCGAAGTCACCCGTGGCGATGTCGATGTCTTCGACCGCGAAAAGATTTTCATCGATGAGCACATGCGCCGTGTGGTCGAGCGTTTCCCGACGCTCAAAGTCGTGTTCGAACACATCACCACCGGCGACGCCGTGCAGTTCGTCAACGAGGCTTCGGCCAACGTCGGCGCCACCATCACCGCGCATCACCTGCTGTACAACCGCAACCACATGCTGGTGGGCGGGATACGGCCACACTTCTATTGCCTGCCGATCCTCAAGCGCAATACCCATCAGGAAGCCCTGCTCGACGCCGCCACCAGCGGCAGCGCCAAGTTCTTCCTCGGTACCGACTCGGCGCCGCACGCCCAGCACGCCAAGGAAGCCGCCTGCGGCTGCGCCGGCTGCTACACCGCATACGCCGCCATCGAGCTGTATGCCGAAGCGTTCGAACAGCGCAATGCGCTGGACAAGCTCGAAGCATTCGCCAGCCTCAACGGCCCGCGCTTCTATGGTCTGCCGACCAACACCGATCGCATCACCCTGGTTCGCGAAGAATGGACCGCCCCGACCAGCCTGCCATTCGGCGAGCTGAACGTTATCCCGCTGCGCGCCGGTGAAAAACTGCGCTGGCGCCTGCTGGAGGAACACGCGTGAGTGAAGACCATTTCGACGATGAACTGGACGGTCAAGGTGGCGGCGGTTCCCGTCATCCAATGGCAGCGCGTTTTCGCGGCTACCTGCCGGTTGTTGTCGACGTAGAGACCGGTGGCTTCAACTCGGCCACCGACGCTCTGCTGGAGATTGCCGCGACCACCATCGCCATGGATGAAAAGGGGTTTGTCTACCCGGATCACACCTACTTCTTCCGTGTCGAGCCGTTCGAAGGCGCCAACATCGAAGCAGCCGCGCTGGAGTTCACCGGGATCAAGCTCGATCACCCGCTGCGCATGGCCGTCAGCGAAGAAACCGCGCTGACCGACATCTTCCGTGGCATCCGCAAGGCGCTGAAGGCCAATGGCTGCAAACGGGCGATCCTGGTCGGCCACAACAGCAGTTTCGACCTTGGCTTCCTGAATGCTGCGGTTGCGCGTCTGGACATGAAGCGCAACCCGTTCCACCCGTTCTCCAGCTTCGACACCGCGACACTGGCCGGTCTGGCTTACGGTCAAACCGTCCTGGCCAAGGCCTGTCAGGCAGCGGACATCGACTTCGACGGCCGTGAAGCGCACTCGGCGCGTTACGACACCGAGAAGACTGCCGAGCTGTTCTGCGGCATCGTCAACCGCTGGAAACAGATGGGCGGCTGGGAAGATTTCGACGACTGATCCTCGCCGGATATTTCCCGCGCATAAAAAAACCGGCCACATGGGCCGGTTTTTTTTGTACCGCGACGTTGCGCCTTACAGGGCTGCAGCGTTCTCGGTCAGGTAAGCCGCGACGCCTTCTGGCGAAGCGTTCATGCCTTTGTCGCCTTTCTTCCAGTTGGCAGGGCAGACTTCGCCGTGCTCTTCGTGGAATTGCAGCGCGTCAACCAGACGGATCAGCTCTTCCATGTTACGGCCCAGCGGCAGGTCGTTGATGATCTGCGAGCGGACAACGCCCTTGTCGTCGATCAGGAACGCGCCACGGAAAGCCACGCCGCCTTCGGACTCAACGTCGTAGGCCTTGGCGATTTCGTGCTTCATGTCGGCAGCCATGGTGTATTTCACCTGGCCGATGCCGCCATTGTTCACTGGGGTGTTGCGCCAGGCGTTGTGAGTGAAGTGCGAGTCGATCGACACGGCGACCACTTCCACGTTGCGCGCCTTGAAGTCGGCCATGCGGTTGTCCAGAGCGATCAGCTCGGACGGGCAGACGAAGGTGAAGTCCAGTGGGTAGAAGAACACCAGGCCGTATTTGCCTTTGATGGCCGAGGACAGGGTGAAGCTGTCAACGATCTCGCCATTGCCGAGTACGGCCGGGACGGTGAAGTCTGGGGCTTGTTTGCCTACGAGTACGCTCATGGATATCTCCTGGTGAATAACTTGAAGTTCAGGGTCCGGGCCAGCCTGCCACCCTGAGGCGACAGCCCTGTGACACGAACCCTCTTCGCAAGGGCCGACCATCATACACTGCGTTTTTCGCCTGTCCTTAACGGTTTTTTGCCCAATGCGGATAACGGACCAGCATTTTCGGGGCCAGGCAATTCGCCATTAATCACCGTTCGTCAGTGACCAGCCTTTCGATCGAAAACCATTCAGAAAGCACTTTGACAATCATTCTCGTTAACATTAAGATCCATCGCAATTGAGTCACAACCAGCGACGGTTCTCACTTATGTATGTTTGTCTCTGCACTGGCGTCACCGACGGACAGATCCGCGAAGCAATCTATGAAGGTTGCTGCAGCTACAAAGAAGTCCGCCAGGCCACCGGCGTCGCCAGCCAATGCGGCAAATGTGCGTGCCTTGCCAAGGAAGTGGTTCGCGAAACCCTGACCAAGCTGCAAACCGCTCAGGCTGCGATCCCCTACCCCGTAGAATTTACCGCGGCATAATCACCCCTATTTCAAAGAACCGGACATATGTCCGGTTTTTTTATGCCTGCAAATCAAGCGCTTAGGCGCTAGACGCGGAACACAAACATTCTTATTCAGATTTAATTTCATTTATTATTCAATAACTTAGGTTTGACACTTATAAATACCAAGCTCAAACTCCGCCTTATATACAGCTAATACAGGGCAGGACTCCCATCATGAAAGGCGACATTACAGTCATCCAGCATCTCAACAAGATCCTTGCCAATGAACTGGTCGCGATCAATCAGTACTTTCTGCATGCACGCATGTATGAAGATTGGGGCCTGAACAAGCTGGGCAAGCACGAGTACCACGAATCGATCGACGAGATGAAGCACGCGGACAAGCTGATCAAGCGCATCCTGTTCCTCGAAGGTCTGCCGAACGTCCAGGATCTGGGCAAGCTGCACATCGGCGAGCACACCCGGGAAATGCTGGAATGTGACCTGCGTATCGAGAAGACTGGCCACGCCGATCTGAAAGCCGCCATCGCACATTGCGAATCGGTTGGCGACTTCGGCAGCCGTGAACTGCTCGAAGACATTCTTGAATCCGAAGAAGAGCATATCGACTGGCTGGAAACCCAACTGGGCCTGATCGATAAAGTCGGCCTCGAAAACTATCTGCAATCGCAGATGGGCGAAGAGTAGGAGCTGCCGCAGGCTGCGATCTTTTCAGATTGCACTGGCAGCTCGCATTAACTTTTCCAGCGCACTAAAAAGCCCCGCCCTCTTTCGAGATGCGGGGCTTTTTTATTGGCTGCAGATCAAAAGATCGCAGCCTCGCTTCACTCGACAGCTCCTACAGGAGGAACCAGCGCCGAGTGAAGCGGGATCAGGCTTCGGACTTGTTCGCAGCAGCCGCTTCGACGGCCGCCTTGATGGTGCTTTGCAACGAACCGTCTGCAGCCATCTCGGTCATGATGTCGCTACCGCCGACCAGCTCACCGCCAACCCACAGTTGCGGGAAAGTCGGCCAGTTGGCGTACTTTGGCAGATTGGCGCGGATTTCCGGGTTCTGCAGGATATCCACGTACGCAAACTTTTCGCCACACGCCATCACGGCCTGCGCAGCTTTCGCGGAGAAGCCACACTGCGGGGCATTCGGCGAGCCTTTCATGTAAAGCAGAATGGTGTTGTTGGCAATCTGCTCTTTAATCGTTTCGATGATATCCATGGAGCACCTCGGCTGAACTTTCCGACTCATGGGTCGGCACGGTGACGCATTGTAACGGAATCCCGAGCGCCATGCTCGGTCTCCCCGACGGTCATGTTCAGGCCGCTGCCACGGTCACCGGCACGCCATTGAGCGCGGCGTTCCCCGACAGTTCATCAAGCTGACACTCATCGGTCAGGTCGTTGGCACTCGAACCTGGCTGCCCACTGGCGATTGCCATTTGCACACCTGGCCGCGCATGCCCCCAACCGTGCGGCAGGCTGACCACGCCTTTCATCATGTCCAGACTGCCGAGCACCTCGACCTCGATCTGCCCTACCCGCGAGCTGACGCGAACTAACTGACCATCGTTGAGCCCACGGCTGGCGAGGTCATCCGGGTGCATCAGCAATTGATGCCGTGGCTTGCCCTTCACCAGCCGATGGTAGTTATGCATCCAGGAGTTGTTGCTGCGCACATGCCGACGGCCAATCATCAACAGCTCATCAGCGGCTGGCGCCTGCAAGGCCGCGAAGCGTGCGAGGTCTGCGAGGATCTCCGGTGGTGCGGCCTGCACCCGTTGATTCGGCGTTTTGAGGCGTGCAGCCAGATTAGGCTTCAACGCCCCAAGATCAATCCCGTGCGGATGATCGAACAATGCCGCCAATGACAGCTTTTGCTCGGATGCATCGCCATACAGCCCCATGCGCAGGCCGATGTCGATCATCTTCGCCGGCGGCATCGTCGGTTTCAGCTCCTTGCCAGTCTTCTCGGCAAACGCCTTGGCCAGACCGACAAAGATCTCCCAGTCGTGTAATGCGCCGTCGGGCTTGGCGAGAATCGCGCGGTTGAAGCGGGTGACATTGCGCACCGCGAATAGATTGAAGGTGGTGTCGTAATGATCATTCTCCAGCGCCGAGGTCGACGGCAGGATCAGATCGGCGTAACGCGTGGTCTCGTTGATGTACAGGTCGATGCTGAGCATGAACTCCAGGCCATCCAGCGCCTGCTCCAGTTGCCGGCCGTTTGGCGTCGACAACACCGGATTGCCGGCCACAGTGATCAGCGCGCGAATCTGCCCTTCGCCTTCGGTGAGCATTTCTTCGGCCAGCGCCGACACCGGCAGCTCGCCACCGTACTCGGGGCGTCCGGAGACCCGGCTCTGCCACTTGTTGAAATGCCCGCCCGAGGTCGATGCCACCAGATCCACCGCAGGCTCGGTGCACAACGCTCCGCCAACCCGGTCGAGGTTGCCGGTGACCAGATTGATCAACTGCACCAGCCAGTGGCACAGGGTGCCGAACGCCTGCGTTGAAACGCCCATGCGCCCGTAGCACACCGCGCTCGGCGCAGCGGCGAAATCCCGCGCCAGTTGGCGGATCTGCTCGGCTGGCACGGCGCACAGTGGACTCATGGCTTCGGCAGTGAACGTGGCTACGGCTGCGCGCACTTCATCGAGGCCATCAACCGGCAAGTGACTGTCACGGGTCAGGCCTTCTTCGAACAAGGTGTTGAGCACCCCGAACAACAAGGCCGCATCGCCACCCGGCCGCACAAACAAGTGCTGATCGGCGATGGCTGCCGTTTCGCTGCGCCGCGGGTCGACCACCACCACTTTGCCACCGCGCGCCTGAATCGCCTTCAGGCGTTTCTCGACATCCGGTACGGTCATGATGCTGCCGTTCGACGCCAGCGGGTTGCCGCCGAGGATCAGCATGAAATCGGTGTGATCAATGTCCGGGATCGGCAACAACAAGCCGTGGCCGTACATCAGGTAACTGCTCAGGTGATGCGGCAACTGATCGACCGAAGTCGCCGAGAAGCGGTTGCGCGTCTTCAGCAGGCCAAGAAAGTAATTGCTGTGGGTCATCAGCCCGTAGTTGTGCACGCTGGGGTTGCCCTGATAGACCGCCACCGCGTTCTGCCCATGACGCTGCTGAATCGCCGCCAGACGCTCAGCCACCAGTGCAAAGGCTTCTTCCCACTCGATCGGCAACCATTCGCTGCCGACCCGGCGCATTGGCTGGCGCAGGCGGTCGGGATCATTCTGGATGTCTTGCAGGGCCACGGCCTTGGGGCAGATGTGCCCACGACTGAACCTGTCGAGCGCATCGCCCTTGATCGAGGTGATCGCGACGTTGCCATCGGTTTCGGTGGTCTCGATAGTCAGACCGCAGATGGCTTCGCACAAGTGGCAGGCACGGTGATGGAGAGTCTTGGTCATGGCCAGTCTCTGTCTTGTTCTAGGCAGGCAATCACGCCCGCGGGAACAAAACTATGGCCCCGACGCAGATCCTGCGCCAGCGACGTTCGTCTTGTGAATCGACGGTTATCAGGCGAGCCGATAAACCGCCATGATCAGTTCGACGGCAGCTGCGGCGGCGCAGCCAGCTGAATTTCCTGAATGGTTTCGATCTGCTCGTGGGCGACATGCACGCCGGTGAGTTCGCCGATCAACCGCCAGTGCTCGTCGAGCCCGGCACTGATGGTCGCCATGCGATCGATCATGTGGCGGCCGGCGGTCTTGACCACTTCGTCCTCGCTACGCAGCAGTTCGAAGGACATTGAAGTGACCGACGCGGTGAGATGGGTCAGTGAGCGAGCCGTGTGGCCCAGCAGTTCCATTAACAGTTTTTCTTTCGATTCCATGCGGAGGCTTCCTGCGTCGCTCGAAACTTATTTATAACCCAGCACTTTGCTTTAGCAAATGTTTCAGTCTGAGCATCCGACCAAGTGATGGCGTGGCGCCACGCTCGTAAACCGACCTGGTCGACCTGATCCCCGCCACGGCGCATTGCCAAGCCCGGCGAGGCCGGTGTACAAAGAGGCTCGCGGCTGTCCTGAACCCGGCTTCATATGCGCAGCTGCAACATCCAGTGCGCTCTCCGAATCCCGCAAAAACCGTAGCCTATTGGCGTAACGCGACATTTAGTGTCAATATCGCGCCTTCCCCTATTTCGTCGCCCCGTGCGGCTTACGCCGCAGGTCTCGCCCGTTGTTCCGTTAAACAAGGCTTTGAGCATCTGCGGTCTGTAGCAAAAAGGTAGTCAATGATGAGCGCAAGGCACTTTCTCTCCCTGATGGATTGCACGCCCGAAGAGCTGGTCAGCGTGATCCGTCGAGGCGTTGAGCTCAAGGACCTGCGTAACCGCGGCGTACTGTTCGAGCCGCTGAAAAACCGCGTCCTGGGGATGATCTTCGAGAAATCCTCGACCCGTACCCGGATCTCCTTCGAGGCCGGCATGATCCAGCTCGGCGGCCAGGCGATCTTCCTGTCGCCGCGTGACACCCAACTGGGACGTGGCGAGCCGATCGGCGACTGCGCCATCGTCATGTCAAGCATGCTCGACGCGGTGATGATCCGTACCTTTGCCCACAGCACCTTGACCGAATTCGCCGCCAACTCGCGCGTGCCAGTGATCAACGGCCTGTCCGATGACCTGCACCCGTGCCAGTTGCTGGCCGACATGCAGACCTTCCTCGAGCACCGTGGCTCGATCCAGGGCAAGACCGTGGCCTGGATCGGCGACGGCAACAACATGTGCAACAGCTATATAGAAGCGGCGATCCAGTTCGACTTCCAGTTGCGCGTTGCCTGCCCGCAAGGCTACGAGCCCAATCCTGAATTCGTCGCACGTGCAGGCGATCGCGTGACCATCGTCCGCGATCCGCAAGACGCCGTGCGCGGTGCGCATCTGGTGAGCACCGATGTCTGGACTTCGATGGGTCAGGAAGAGGAAACTGCCAAGCGCCTGAAACTGTTCGCACCGTTCCAGGTGAACCGCGCCCTGCTCGATCTGGCGGCTGAAGATGTGCTGTTCATGCACTGCCTGCCAGCGCACCGCGGTGAAGAAATCAGCCTCGACCTGCTTGATGACCCGCGTTCCGTCGCCTGGGATCAGGCAGAAAACCGTCTCCACGCACAGAAGGCCCTGCTCGAGTTCCTCGTCGAACCGGCATATCACCACGCATGAGCCATGAACTACTGCTGAACCTGCGCAACCTCGCTTGCGGCTATCAAGATCAACGCGTGGTGCAGAACCTCAATCTGCACCTCAACGCCGGTGACATCGGCTGCCTGCTCGGCTCGTCCGGTTGCGGCAAGACCACCACCCTGCGCGCGATTGCCGGTTTCGAACCGGTGCACGAAGGGGAAATCCAGCTCGGCGGCGAGACCATCTCCAGCGCCGGTTTCACCCTGGCGCCGGAGAAACGCCGGATCGGCATGGTGTTCCAGGATTACGCGCTGTTCCCGCACCTGAGCGTCGCGGACAATATTGCCTTCGGTATCCGCAAGCACCCGAACAAGGAGCGTGTCACCGAAGAGCTGCTGGAACTGGTCAACCTGAAGAACCTCGGCAAGCGCTTCCCGCACGAGCTGTCCGGCGGCCAGCAACAGCGCGTTGCCCTCGCCCGCGCCCTGGCGCCGGAGCCGCAATTGCTGCTGCTCGACGAGCCCTTCTCCAACCTCGATGGCGAACTGCGCCGCAAGCTCAGTCACGAAGTGCGTGACATCCTCAAGGCCCGTGGCACCAGTGCGATTCTGGTGACCCACGACCAGGAAGAAGCCTTCGCCGTGAGCGATCACGTCGGTGTGTTCAAGGAAGGTCGGCTGGAACAGTGGGATACGCCGTACAACCTCTATCACGAACCGGCGACACCGTTTGTGGCGAGTTTCATCGGTCAGGGCTATTTCATTCGCGGCCAGCTCGGCAGCCCGGAATCGGTGCAGACCGAACTCGGCGAACTGCGCGGCAACCGGGCCTACACCTGGCCGGTGGGCGGTTCGGTGGATGTGTTGCTGCGTCCGGATGACATCGTTTATGCGCCGGACAGTGCGTTGAAAGCACGCATCGTCGGCAAGACCTTCCTCGGTGCCTCGACCCTGTATCGCCTGCAACTGCCGACCGGTGCACAGTTGGAATCGATCTTCCCCAGCCATGCCGACCATCAGGTGGGTGCGGAGGTGGGGATTCGCGTAGCGGCTGAACATCTGGTGTTGTTCCAGGCATCGGGCAGCACCGCCGCACAAGTCCCGGCAGTGGAAAACGGCGTGCGCCGCTACAGCACTGCCCTCTGATCCGCGCTGGATCAAAACTGTGGGAGCGGGCTTGCTCGCGAATGCGCTGTGTCAGTCAACGATGAAGGTGACTGACACCCTGCATTCGCGAGCAAGCCCGCTCCCACATTTGGTTTTTGGTTCAGCCCAAGATCAGTGTGCCACTGGCCACCAGCGCCGCATTCCCGCCGATCTTCACCCGCTCCCCCTCCAGCCGACAGAACAGCTCCCCGCCCCGCGCCGAGCGCTGGCACGCGGTCAAACTGGATTTGCCCAGGCGTTTCGACCAGTACGGTATCAGGCTGCAATGCGTCGAGCCGGTCACCGGATCTTCATTGATGCCGATCGCCGGGGCGAAGTAGCGCGAGACGAAATCATGCTGGTTGCCGCGCGCGGTCACGATGGCGCCGAGCCACGGCAGTTTCGCCAGCGCGACCATGTCCGGTTTGCAGTCGAGCACTGCCTGCTCCGACTCCAGCACCACAAACAACTCGTTGGAGCCGAGCACATCCACCGCCTCGACGCCCAGCGCGCGCTCGACATCCAGCGTCACGCCAATCTCTGACGGCACAATCGACGGGAAGTCCAGCCACAGGCGATCGCCCTCGCGACTGACGCTCAGCGGCCCGGACTTGCAGGTGAAGTCCAGACGCTCGGCGTTTTCCTTGTAGACCTCGAACAACACATAGGCGCTGGCCAGTGTGGCATGCCCGCACAACGGCACCTCGGTGGTCGGGGTGAACCAGCGGATGTGCCACGCTGCGCCTTCGCGCACCACAAACGCGGTTTCCGCCAGGTTGTGTTCGGCGGCGATCTTCTGCATCAAATCGTCCGCGAGCCAGGCATCGAGCCGATACACCATCGCCGGGTTGCCACTGAACGGCCGATCACTGAACGCATCAACCTGATGAAATTCGAGCTGCATAACCTTCTCCCTGAATGAGTCGGCAGAGCATGCAGCCGCGCTGCGCTCAGCGCCAGTGACAGAACCGGGCAATTTTCTTCATACAGAACGCAAGGTCATGCACGACCGATGTCGGCGAATTTGGCCTGGGTGTGTTCAGCCAGAACCGCCGGCGCCAACTCGACTTCCAGGCCGCGTCGGCCGGCGCTGACATAAATAGTCGCAAAGCCCTGGGCCGAGTTATCGATGAAGGTACGCAGACGCTTCTTCTGCCCCAGCGGACTGATGCCGCCCAACAGATAACCGGTGGAACGCTGCGCCGCAGCCGGGTCAGCCATTTCGACTTTCTTCACGCCCGCCGCGTGGGCTAGGCCTTTGAGGTCAAGACTTCCGACGACCGGCACCACCGCCACCAGCAATTCACCTTTTTCGCTGGCAGCGAGCAGCGTCTTGAACACCTGCGCCGGCTCCAGCGCCAGCTTCTCTGCGGCCTCCAGCCCATAGGATGCGGCTTTCGGGTCATGTTCGTAACTGTGCACGCGATGTTCGGCACGAACTTTTTTCAACAAGTCCAACGCAGGGGTCATGGCAGCTCCAGGCTCGGCATCAACAGAAAAATCCTGCGCCGGATTCTAGGCCATCACCTCGCAAAAGGCTCTAGCGCAAGCCCCGTTTTCCGGGCTTTGCGGGCATATCGCCGAACTAGCGCCGCGTTCACTCGCAGGATCATTCAGCAGGCTGATAGTTTAATTGTGACCGGCGGTTCACTTTCGACCTTTGACAGGTTTGTTTCTTGTCTATATTTTTTCGAATCTGAATAATGTAAGAATTATCATCACCGCAGCACCCAGCAGTAACCGGGAACAGGATGGGGATCCTGCCCCGGGGAAAATCGCGCCTTGCCCTGACGGCGAACGCGCCAGACAACAACAAAAATCGAGGTTTTCAATGACAACTGCTTTACAGCAACCTTCGCTTTCCGGCCAATGTCTGGCCGAGTTTCTGGGGACTGCACTGTTGATCTTCTTCGGCACCGGCTGTGTCGCCGCGCTCAAAGTCGCGGGCGCCAGCTTCGGTCTGTGGGAAATCAGCATCATCTGGGGCGTCGGCGTGAGCATGGCGATCTACTTGACCGCCGGGGTTTCCGGCGCGCACCTGAACCCCGCCGTGAGCATTGCCCTGAGCATTTTCGCCGACTTCGAAAAGCGCAAACTGCCGTTCTATATCCTGTCGCAGATCGCCGGCGCGTTTTGCGGTGCGCTGTTGGTGTACACGCTGTACAGCAATCTATTCTTCGATTACGAACAAACTCACCACATGGTGCGTGGCACCGCCGCCAGCCTTGAGCTGGCCTCGGTATTCTCGACCTTCCCCAATCCGGTACTGTCCACCGCTCAGGCATTCCTGGTCGAGATGATCATCACCGCGATCCTGATGGGCGTGATCATGGCCCTGACCGATGACAACAACGGTCTGCCGAAAGGCCCGATGGCACCGCTGCTGATCGGCTTGCTGATCGCGGTGATCGGCAGCTCGATGGGCCCGCTGACCGGTTTCGCGATGAACCCGGCGCGTGACTTCGGTCCGAAACTGATGACTTTCTTCGCCGGCTGGGGTGAAATTTCCTTCACTGGCGGCCGCGATATTCCGTACTTCCTGATTCCGATTTTTGCACCGATTGTCGGTGCCTGCCTCGGCGCTGCCGGGTATCGCGGGCTCATCGCCCGTCACCTGACCGGCGCCACACCTGCTACAAAGGATGCAGAACCGGCCATTGACGGCAAACCAAGAACCTCTTGAAACAGTCGGCGCGGGTTCCTGCCCTTTAGAGCCCGCGCCACGGCCCACTCTCCCTTATTTCGTCCAAGGCAATCGACATGACCGACATTCAGAATAAGAACTACATCATTGCCCTCGATCAGGGTACGACCAGCTCCCGCGCGATCATTTTCGACCGCGACGCGAACGTGGTCTGCACCGCCCAGCGCGAATTCGCCCAGCATTACCCGCAAGCCGGCTGGGTCGAACACGATCCAATGGAAATCTTCGCCACCCAGAGCGCGGTGATGGTCGAAGCACTGGCCCAGGCCGGTCTGCATCACGATCAGGTGGCCGCCATCGGTATCACCAACCAGCGTGAAACCACCGTGGTCTGGGACAAGACCACTGGTCGTCCGGTGTACAACGCCATCGTCTGGCAGTGCCGCCGCAGCACCGAGATCTGCCAGCAGCTCAAGCGCGACGGCCACGAAGAGTACATTCGCGACAACACCGGCCTGGTCACCGACCCGTACTTCTCCGGCACCAAGCTGAAGTGGATCCTCGACAACGTCGAAGGCAGCCGTGAGCGTGCGCGCAACGGCGAACTGCTGTTCGGCACCGTCGATAGCTGGCTGATCTGGAAATTCACCGGCGGCAAGGTGCACGTCACCGACTACACCAACGCCTCGCGCACCATGCTCTTCAACATCCATTCGCTGGAGTGGGATTCGAAGATGCTGGAAATTCTCGATATCCCGCGCGAGATGCTGCCGGAGGTCAAAGCCTCTTCGGAAATCTATGGTCGCACCAAGAGCGGCATCGCCATCGGCGGTATCGCCGGTGACCAGCAAGCGGCACTGTTCGGCCAGATGTGCGTCGAGCCGGGTCAGGCGAAAAACACCTACGGCACCGGCTGCTTCCTGCTGATGAACACCGGCGACAAAGCGGTGAAATCGCAGCACGGCATGCTCACCACCATCGCGTGCGGCCCACGTGGCGAAGTGGCGTACGCCCTGGAAGGTGCGGTGTTCAACGGCGGTTCGACCGTGCAGTGGCTGCGCGATGAACTGAAGATCGTCAACGACGCTCACGACACCGAATACTTCGCCAATAAAGTGAAGGACAGCAACGGCGTGTACCTGGTACCGGCCTTCACCGGTCTCGGTGCTCCTTACTGGGACCCGTATGCCCGTGGCGCACTGTTCGGCCTGACGCGTGGCGTGCGCGTGGACCACATCATTCGCGCAGCGCTGGAATCGATCGCCTACCAGACCCGCGACGTGCTCGACGCCATGCAACAGGACTCCGGCGAACGCCTCAAGGCCCTGCGTGTGGACGGCGGCGCAGTGGCCAACAATTTCCTCATGCAGTTCCAGGCCGACATCCTCGGCACTCAGGTCGAGCGTCCGCAAATGCGTGAGACCACTGCTCTCGGCGCAGCGTATCTGGCCGGTCTGGCGTGCGGTTTCTGGGGCAGCCTCGACGAACTGCGCGGCAAGGCCGTGATCGAGCGTGAGTTCGAACCGAGCCTGGAAGAAGTCGAGAAAGAGAAACTGTACAAAGGCTGGAAAAAAGCCGTCAGCCGCACCCGTGACTGGGCGCGTGAAGACGCTGAATAAGCCAACCTTCAGAGACTGATAGGCAACTAACTGGTCGGGAGCGGATTCCTGCGGCATCATGGGCAAATTTTGCACGGCAGCCCAAAGGAAGCCCCATGAATCTGCCTCCCCGTCAGCAGCAAATCCTCGAGCTGGTCCGCGAACGCGGCTATGTGAGCATCGAGGAAATGGCCACGCTGTTCGTTGTTACCCCGCAAACCATCCGCCGCGACATCAATCAGCTCGCGGAAGCCAATCTGTTGCGCCGCTACCATGGCGGCGCGGCCTATGATTCCAGCGTCGAAAACACCGCCTATGCGATGCGCGCCGACCAGATGCGCGACGAAAAACAACGCATCGGCGAAGCCATCGCCGCGCAGATCCCCGATCACGCCTCACTGTTCATCAACATCGGCACCACCACCGAATCGATTGCCCGCGCTCTGCTCAATCACAACCATCTGAAGATCATCACCAACAACCTGCACGTCGCCTCGATGCTCAGTGCCAAGGATGATTTCGATGTGCTGCTGACCGGCGGCAACGTGCGCCGTGACGGCGGTGTGGTGGGTCAGGCGAGCGTGGACTTCATCAACCAGTTCAAGGTCGATTTCGCGCTGGTGGGTATCAGCGGCATCGACGAAGACGGCAGCCTGCTCGACTTCGATTATCAGGAAGTGCGCGTTTCCCAGGCGATCATCGCCAATGCACGGCAGGTGATTCTGGCGGCGGACTCCAGCAAGTTCGGGCGTAACGCGATGATCCGCCTCGGTCCGATCAGCCTGATCGACTGCCTGGTGACCGATCAGCAGCCGGTGCCGGCATTGGCGCAGTTGCTGAGCCAGCACAAGATTCGTCTGGAAGTCGTTTAAACCCTCAACATTCCCCTGTGGCGAGGGGATTTATCCCCGATGGGCTGCGAAGCAGTCCCAAAACCACCCAATGCGGTGTGCCTGATACCCCACGGTAGTTGATTGAGGGGCCGCTACGCGGCCCATCGGGGATAAATCCCCTCGCCACAAAGATCATCCCCACCTCAATAATGTTCGAAAATTTTCTTTTAGCCGCCCTTCGATGAGTTTTTTCAATCGAACGTGACTGGCTGCGCGCGTCTTTATGGGCTACCATTTTCGCAAATGAACATTTATGTTCGATTTCCAAGACAGAAAATCAAAAGAGCCCGAGGCCAGCCGATGTCTACATCTACCTTGCGTACGCCCCCTATCTCCGAGATCTACGACGTTGCCGTGATTGGCGGCGGGATCAATGGCGTGGGGATCGCAGCGGATGCCGCCGGTCGCGGGCTTTCGGTGTTCCTTTGCGAAAAGGATGACCTGGCCAGCCACACCTCGTCGGCCAGCAGCAAGCTGATCCACGGTGGCCTGCGCTACCTCGAACATTACGAATTCCGTCTGGTGCGTGAAGCGCTGGCCGAGCGCGAAGTGCTGCTGGCCAAGGCGCCGCACATCGTCAAGCCGATGCGTTTCGTGCTGCCGCACCGTCCGCACCTGCGCCCGGCGTGGATGATCCGCGCCGGTCTGTTCCTCTATGACAACCTCGGCAAGCGTGAAAAGCTGCCAGGTTCGAAAAGCCTGAAGTTCGGTGCCGACAGCGCATTGAAAAGCGAAATCACCAAAGGCTTCGAATATTCCGATTGCTGGGTCGATGACGCCCGCCTCGTCGTTCTGAACGCCATGGCCGCCCGGGAAAAAGGTGCCCATGTGCACACCCAGACCCGTTGCGTCAGCGCCCGCCGTGCCAAGGGCCTGTGGCACCTGAACCTGGAACGCGCTGACGGCAGCCTGTTTTCGATCACCGCCAAAGCACTGGTGAACGCCGCCGGCCCGTGGGTCGCCAAGTTCATCCGTGACGACCTGAAAATGGAATCGCCGTACGGCATCCGTCTGATTCAGGGCAGCCACATCATCGTGCCGAAGCTGTACGAAGGCGATCACGCGCACATTCTGCAAAACGAAGATCAGCGCATCGTCTTCACCATTCCGTACCTGAATCACTTCACCCTGATCGGCACCACTGACCGCGAATACACCGGTGACCCGGCGAAAGTGGCAATCACCGACGGCGAAACCGATTACCTGCTGAAAGTGGTCAACGCCCATTTCAAGCAGCAGATCAGCCGCGACGACATCCAGCACAGCTACTCGGGCGTGCGTCCGCTGTGCAATGACGAATCCGACAACCCGTCTGCCGTGACCCGCGACTACACCTTGGCGCTGTCCGGTGGCGGCGAAGAAGCACCGCTGCTGTCAGTGTTCGGCGGCAAGCTGACCACCTACCGCAAACTCGCCGAGTCGGCGATGGCCCAACTGATGCCGTACTTCACCCAGATGCGCCCGAGCTGGACCGCCACCGCGACCCTGCCCGGCGGTGAGGACATGACTACCCCGCAAGCCTTGAGCGCGCAGATCCGCGACAAGTTCGACTTCGTCCCGACCGAGATCGCCCGCCGCTGGGCCACCACCTACGGCAGCCGCACCTGGCGCATGCTCGAAGGTGTGGAAACCCTCGCCGACATGGGCGAACACCTCGGTGGCGGGCTCTACACCCGCGAGGTCGATTACCTGTGCAGCGAAGAATGGGCCACCACTGCGCACGACATTCTGTGGCGCCGCAGCAAACTGGGCCTGTTCACCACCCCGGCCGAGCAAGAGAAACTGGCGGCGTACCTGGGCAAGGTCGAGCAGAACCGCAAGACTGAAGCGGCCTGACGTTTACAGCGCTTGAAACGAAGCCCCTGAATCTCACGATTCAGGGGCTTTTTTGTTTATCCGGGCTGGCCACTTTACCTGTGGCGAGGGAGCTGCTCCCGCTGGGTCGCGTAGCGGCCCCATTTATGAAAGCGGGCCTGCTGCGCAGTCCAGCGGGAGCAAGCTCCCTCGCCACAAAGGTCGCGCTGCCGAAAACAACCGACGACAGATCGTTCGGATTTCCGAACGCGACCTCCCGGTCAATTCGGATAACCGGATCAGCGTCAGCCAAAAACACCGACACAAAACTTTAATCACCTTATAAATCAAGCCATTAGCCACTATCGACTGGTCTGGCACGACTCATGCTCTACACTCTCTCGACGAATGCCTGCTGTGCCAACACTTCAGGAGCCGTCAGGCATTCGAAGCACAAAAGGGCCGACGAACTGGCTCCATAAAAAAAACAATTCGAGGAAAATTTGATGCGCATCGTTCCCCATATCCTGGGCGCAGCCATTGCGGCCGCTCTGATCAGCACGCCAGTTTTCGCCGCCGAACTCACCGGCACCCTGAAGAAAATCAACGATTCCGGCACCGTCACCCTCGCTCACCGCGACAGTTCCATCCCGTTTTCCTACATCGCGGATGCTTCCGGCAAACCCGTTGGCTACTCCCACGATATTCAGTTGGCCATCGTTGAAGCCCTGAAAAAAGACCTGAACAAGCCAGACCTGCAGGTCAAATACAATCTGGTGACCTCGCAAACCCGTATCCCGCTGATCCAGAACGGCACCGCGGATATCGAGTGTGGTTCCACCACCAACAACGCCGAGCGCGCCCAGCAAGTCGACTTCACCGTCAACATCTTCGAAATCGGCACCCGTCTGCTGGTCAAGAAAGACAAGGATGGCAACCCGTCCTACAAAGACTTCGCCGACCTCAAAGGCAAAAACGTCGTGACCACCGCCGGCACCACGTCCGAGCGCATCATCAAAGCGATGAACGCCGACAAGCAGATGGGCATGAACATCATCTCCGCCAAGGACCACGGTGAATCCTTCAACATGCTGGAAAGCGGCCGCGCCGTTGCTTTCATGATGGACGACGCCCTGCTGGCCGGTGAAGAAGCCAAGGCCAAGAAGCCGGCCGACTGGATCATCACCGGTACGCCGCAGTCGTTCGAAGCCTACGCATGCATGGTTCGCAAGGACGACCCGGCCTTCAAGAAGGCTGTGGATGACGCCATCGTCGGCCTGTTCAAGTCCGGCGAGATCAACAAGATCTACAGCAAGTGGTTCGAGAGCCCGATTCCACCAAAAGGCCTGAACCTGAACTTCCCGATGAGCGACAAGGTAAAAGATCTGATCGCCAACCCGAGCGACAAGCCGGCGCCTGACGTAAAAATCTGATTCCTGACTAACCTTATCACCTGAGGGAGCCATCCTCCCTCAGGCGTCTGTTACCTGCTGGTTTTACAGTGGAACACTCGACCTGGCGGTTTTCGAGCCGATCGCGTGTGCCCGGCGTTCAACGTCGGACGGGAAAGGATCTTCCCCAAGCGGGTGCTTGTACATCGATCGATTTCGAGGGGAGACCCTAATGAATTACAACTGGGACTGGGGCGTGTTCTTCAAGTCCACCGGCGTTGGCAGCGAGACTTATCTCGACTGGTACATCGCCGGCCTGGGCTGGACCATTGCCATCGCCATCGTGGCATGGATCATCGCCTTGTTGCTGGGCTCCATTCTGGGGGTCATGCGCACGGTGCCGAACCGCCTCGTATCGGGCATCGCGACCTGCTACGTCGAACTGTTTCGCAACGTGCCGCTGCTGGTGCAGCTGTTCATCTGGTACTTCCTGGTGCCCGACCTGCTGCCGCAGAACCTGCAGGACTGGTACAAGCAGGATCTGAACCCGACCACCTCGGCCTACCTGAGTGTCGTCATCTGCCTGGGTCTGTTCACCGCTGCCCGAGTCTGCGAGCAAGTGCGCACCGGGATCCAGGCGCTGCCACGCGGCCAGGAATCCGCCGCCCGCGCCATGGGCTTCAAGCTGCCGCAGATCTACTGGAACGTGCTGCTGCCGCAGGCCTACCGCATCATCATTCCGCCGCTGACCTCGGAATTCCTCAACGTCTTCAAGAACTCCTCCGTGGCGTCGTTGATCGGCCTGATGGAACTGCTGGCGCAAACCAAACAGACCGCCGAGTTCTCGGCCAACCTGTTTGAAGCCTTCACCCTGGCCACGCTGATCTACTTCACCCTGAACATGAGCCTGATGCTGCTGATGCGCATGGTCGAGAAGAAAGTTGCCGTGCCCGGCCTGATCTCCGTGGGGGGTAAATAATGGACTTCGATTTCAGCGGCATCATCCCCGCGATTCCGGGCCTGTGGAACGGCATGGTCATGACCTTGCAGTTGATGGTCATGGGCGTGGTCGGCGGCATCGTGCTGGGGACGATCCTCGCGCTGATGCGCCTGTCGTCCAGCAAACTGCTGTCGCGCGTGGCCGGCGCCTACGTGAACTACTTCCGCTCGATCCCGCTGCTGCTGGTGATCACCTGGTTCTACCTGGCGGTACCGTTCGTGCTGCGCTGGATCACTGGCGAAGACACGCCGATCGGTGCTTTCACCTCCTGCGTCGTGGCCTTCATGATGTTCGAAGCCGCGTACTTCTGTGAGATCGTCCGGGCCGGCGTGCAGTCGATCCCCAAAGGCCAGATGGCCGCCGCGCAAGCGATGGGCATGACCTATGGCCAGACCATGCGTCTGATCATCCTGCCCCAGGCGTTCCGCAAGATGACCCCGTTGCTGCTGCAACAGTCGATCATCCTGTTCCAGGACACCTCGCTGGTCTACACCGTGGGCCTGGTGGACTTCCTCAACTCCGCCCGTTCCAGCGGCGACATCATCGGTCGCTCCAACGAGTTCCTGATCTTTGCCGGTGTCGTCTACTTCATCATCAGCTTTTCCGCCTCGCTGCTGGTCAAGCGTCTGCAAAAAAGGTTCGCCGTATGATCTCTATCAAAAACATCAACAAGTGGTATGGCGACTTCCAGGTGCTGACTGATTGCAGCACCGAGGTCAAGAAAGGCGAAGTGATCGTGGTCTGCGGCCCGTCGGGTTCGGGCAAGTCGACCCTGATCAAGTGCGTCAACGCGCTGGAGCCGTTCCAGAAAGGCGACATCGTCGTCGACGGCACTTCGATTGCCGACTCCAAGACCAACCTGCCGAAACTGCGCTCGCGCGTCGGCATGGTGTTCCAGCATTTCGAGCTGTTCCCGCACCTGACCATCACCGAGAACCTGACGATCGCGCAGATCAAGGTGCTGGGCCGCAGCAAGGAAGAGGCGACCAAGAAAGGTCTGCAACTGCTGGAACGCGTCGGTCTGTCGGCACACGCCCACAAGCATCCGGGGCAACTGTCCGGCGGTCAGCAGCAGCGTGTGGCGATTGCCCGTGCACTGGCCATGGACCCGATCGTCATGCTGTTCGACGAACCGACCTCGGCGCTCGACCCGGAAATGGTCAACGAAGTGCTCGACGTCATGGTGCAACTGGCCCAGGAAGGCATGACCATGATGTGCGTGACCCACGAAATGGGCTTCGCCCGCAAAGTGGCTGACCGGGTGATTTTCATGGACGCCGGCAAGATCATCGAAGACTGCCCGAAAGAGGAGTTCTTCGGCGACATCAGTGCCCGCTCCGAACGCGCGCAGCACTTCCTCGAGAAAATCCTGCAGCACTAAAAGCAACACACTGAACTCTGTGGTGAGGGAGCTTCTGTGGTGAGGGGATTTATCCCCGATGGGCTGCGAAGCGGCCCCAGCATTCCAAAGTCAGACCGCATGTAATGGTTTGACGACTGCTGCGCAGCCGATCGGGGATAAATCCCCTCGCCACAGAGTCCACCTCGAAACCAGCGCGGATTCACCAATAAGTGTGGTGGTTGACCCAAGGCAACTGTGATGAAATGCGACCCCAATCTCTATCGCGCAGCGCCGCCATCACTTGCCGTGAAGCCCCGTCTGATTCGCCATCTGTTCCTGCCGCCGCTGATCATCATCCTGATGATCGGACTGGGTTACATCGGCTTCTGGACCAGTGAACATTTCGGCATCCGCAGCCTCAGCGAAAACGGCCAGCGTCAGCTCGAACTGCACGCGCGCACGGTCGAAAGCGAGATCAGCAAATACACCTACCTGCCCAGCCTGCTGGAACTGGAAAGCAGTGTCCCGCAACTGCTGGCCGACCCGACCCCGGAACACCGGCAAACGGTCAATGCTTACCTTGAAGGCCTGAACCGGCGCAGCCGCAGTCGGGCCATCTACGTGATGGACACTACCGGCCGCGTCATGGCCACCAGCAACTGGCGCGACGTCGACAGTTATCTGGGTGAAGACCTGTCCTTTCGCGCCTATTTCCAGAACGCCGTGCGCGGCGAGCCCGGACGTTTCTACGGGATCGGCAGCACCAGCGGCGAACCCGGTTACTACCTCGCCCATGGCCTGGAAGAACACGGCAAGATCATCGGCGTCGCCGTGGTCAAGGTGCGCCTCGAAGCGCTGGAAGAACGCTGGCAGCGCGCACGCCTGGAAGCCTTCGTCAGCGACGAGAACGGCATCATCATTCTCTCCAGCGATCCGGCGCGGCGCCTGAAATCGGTGGTCCCGCTGAGTGATGAAACCAAAGAGAAGCTCGCCCGCAGCCTGCAGTATTACTGGTTTCCGCTCAACGAACTGCAACCGCTGGCCCGCGAAACCCTGGCCGACGGTGTGGAGAAACTGACCTTCCCGGCCAACAGCGAATTGAGCGCCGATGACGACAGCATCAGCTACCTGGCGCAGACCCGGCCGCTGAGCGACACACCGTGGAATTTCACATTGCTCACGCCGTTGCAGGACCTGCGCCGCGAAGCGATCAATCAGGCAATCCTGGTGGCGGTGGCTTTCGCGCTGGTGGCATTCCTGCTGATCGCCTGGAACGAGCGGCGCAAGGTCATCGCCACCCGCCTTGCGGCCCGCGAAGCCTTGCAGGAAGCCAACAATCAGCTGGAGCGGCGGATCACCGAACGCACCGGCGACCTGCGCGCCAGCAACGAACGGCTGAAGAGCCAGATCCGCGAGCGCCGCCAGGCCGAAGAGACCCTGCGTCGCGCTCAGGACGAACTGGTGCAGGCCGGCAAACTCGCGGCCATCGGCCAGATGTCGACCAGCATCGCCCACGAACTGAACCAGCCGCTGGCGGCGATGCGCACCCTGTCCGGCAACACCATTCGCTTTCTGGAACGCGGCCAGCTCGACGTCGCCAGCACCAACCTCAAGACCATCAATGACCTGATCGACCGCATGGGCCGGATCACCGCCAGCCTGCGCTCGTTCGCCCGCCGTGGTGATGACAAAGGCCAGGCCAGTCTCGGCAAAGCGGTGGACGCCACGCTGCAAGTGCTCGGTGCCCGGGTCGAGAGCGCGTCACTGCAACTGCATCGGCAATTTCTCGACGTGCAGGTGCAGATCGACCAGACCCGCCTCGAACAGATTCTGGTCAACCTGATCGGCAACGCCCTCGACGCCATGCAAGCGCAACCTTCGCCGCAGCTGTGGCTGGAAGGCGAAGAGTTCAACGGCAAATATCGCCTGCGGGTGCGCGACAACGGCCACGGCGTCGATGCCGAAACACGCAAGCATCTGTTCGAGCCGTTCTTCACCACCAAACCCGGCGAACAGGGTCTGGGCCTCGGCCTGACCCTCTCCGCCAGCCTCGCGGCCGCCACCGGCGGGCACCTGGGTGTCGAACACCCGGCCAGCGGTGGCACCACCTTCGTCCTCAGTTTACCGTTGGTAAGCCCTACTCCTGCCGAGCCAATATGAACCACGACCTTAGTGTGCTGATTGTCGAAGACGACCCCCATGTACTGCTCGGCTGCCAACAGGCGCTGACCCTGGAAGACATTCCCTGCATCGGTGTCGGCAGTGCCGAAGAAGCGCTGGAGCGGGTCGGCGACAACTTTGCCGGGATCGTCATCAGTGACATTCGCCTGCCCGGCATCGATGGCCTGGAACTGCTGACCCGCCTCAAGCAACGCGACCGCAGCCTGCCGGTGGTGCTGATCACCGGTCATGGCGATATCTCCATGGCCGTCGGCGCAATGCAGAAAGGCGCCTACGATTTCATGGAGAAACCGTTCTCGCCGGAGCGGCTGGTGGACGTCGCTCGTCGCGCACTGGAGCAACGCAGCCTCGCCCGCGAAGTCTCCTCGCTGCGGCGGCAACTGGCCGAACGCGATTCTCTCGAAGGCCGAATCATCGGTCGTTCACCCGCCATGCAGAACCTGCGCGAGTTGATCGCCAACGTCGCCGACACTTCGGCCAACGTGCTGATCGAAGGCGAGACCGGCACCGGCAAGGAACTGGTCGCCCGCTGCCTGCACGACTTCAGCCGCCGCCACAGCAAGCAGTTCGTCGCGCTGAACTGCGGCGGCCTGCCGGAAAACCTCTTCGAAAGCGAGATCTTCGGCCACGAGGCCAACGCCTTCACCGGCGCCGGCAAACGGCGCATCGGCAAGATCGAACACGCCGACGGCGGCACACTGTTCCTCGATGAAGTGGAAAGCATGCCCCTGCCGATGCAGATCAAGCTGCTACGGGTATTGCAGGAACGCACCCTCGAACGCCTCGGTTCGAACCAGAGCGTGGCGGTGGATTGCCGGGTGATTGCCGCGACCAAATCCGACCTCGACGAAGCGAGCAAGGCCGGTGAGTTCCGCAGCGACTTGTACTACCGCCTCAACGTGGTGACCCTGGAACTGCCGCCACTGCGCGAGCGCCGTGAAGACATCCTGCAACTGTTCGAGCACTTCAGCCAGCAGTCGGCGCTGCGTTTCGACCGGGTGTTGCCGGAGCTGGACAACCAGACCCTGTCGAACCTGATGAGCCACGACTGGCCGGGCAACGTGCGCGAACTGCGTAACGTCGCCGAGCGCTTTGCCCTCGGCCTGCCGGCCTTCAAGAAATCCGGCGCCAGCGGCGGCGGTCAGGGTCTGGCATTTGCCGAAGCAGTGGAAGCGTTCGAACGCAACCTTCTCAATGACGCCTTGCAACGCAGCGGCGGCAACCTGACCCAGGCCAGTCTGGAACTGGGCATGGCCAAGACCACGCTGTTCGACAAAGTGAAAAAATACGGGTTGAGCCACTGATGGATCTGATTCTCAAAGCCGCCCTTGGCGCGGCGGTGGTGGTGATCCTCGCCGCACTGTCGAAAACCAAAAACTACTACATCGCCGGACTGGTGCCGCTGTTTCCGACCTTTGCCCTGATCGCCCATTACATCGTCGGCAAGGGCCGCTCGATCGACGATCTGAAGGCGACGATTGTGTTCGGCATGTGGTCGATCATTCCGTACTTCATCTATCTGGCGACGCTGTACGTGATGGTTGACCGCATGCGTCTGGAGGCTTCACTGGCGGTGGCGGTGGTCGCGTGGTTGATCGCGGCGACCGTGCTGGTCACGGTCTGGGTACGCCTGCACAGCTGATCACAGCCTGGGCTTCACTCATGATCTGCCCGATCGCCCCGGATACACTGCCTACTCTTTGAGTGACCGTGGTGGCCTCTTCGCCAGCAAGCCCGCTCCCACATTTGAAATGCGCTCCCCTTGTGGGAGCGGGCTTGCTCGCGAAAAGGCCCGAATCAACACCGCCAAAACCTCAGCTATAACAGCTTGCCGCCTGCCACCGGTTCGATCTGCGCCCAGTGCGACGTGTCTTCACGGTGCTCTTGCAAATACGGCAACACCGCCGCCAGCAAGGGTGCCTTGAATGCTTCCTGAAAACGATGGGCCAGCCCCGGAATCAGTTTCAACTGACTGCCGCGGATGTGCGCCGCCAGATGCACGCCGTGCATCACCGGCAAAAGCGGATCGGCCGTGCCGTGCACCACCAGCGTCGGCACGCGCAATTGATTGAGCAAGGCCACCCGGCTCGGCTCGGCGAGAATCGCCATGATTTGCCGTTTCACACCTTCAGGATTGAACGCCCGGTCGTAGGCCTCCGCCGCCTGATGCAACAACGCCTGCCGGTCATCGGTCACCGCGGGGCTGCCGAGCGCGGCCAGCAGATCGGCCTGCTGCTCCAGCGCCACCTCGCGATTCGGCGCGCCACGCCGGGCCAACAATTGCACCAGTGCAGCACTGGGCGCCGGCAAACCTTCGGCGCCGGAACTGGTCATGATCAGCGTCAGGCTCTCCACCCGTTGTGGCGCCATTGCCGCCATATGCTGGGCGATCATCCCGCCCATGCTTGCGCCCAGAACGTGAAACTGATCGACGTGCAAAGCGTCCATCAAGCCCAGCGCATCGTCGGCCATGTCCGTCAGCGAATAGGGCGCCGACACCGGCAAGCCGAGTTTGTAGCGCAGCACTTCAAAGGTCAGGTTGGCCTCGACCGGTGCCTGACGCCAGGTCGACAGGCCGACATCGCGGTTGTCATAACGGATCACCCGAAAGCCCTGCTGACACAGCGCAACCACCACTTCGTCCGGCCAGTGGATCAACTGACCGCCCAGGCCCATGACCAGCAACAGCGCCGGATCCGAAGCACGGCCGATGCTCTGGTAGGCAATGCTCACTTGTTGCAGATCGACATGCTCGGTCGGCACATTCACGTCGCAACGCGCCGCCGCGAACGCTGACGTACCGAATAAAAACGCGGCCAAAACGGCCGCGAGCGAAAAAAATCCCTTGATCATGAAAAACACCGAAACGCAGAACCCCAGTAGAGCGCGAGTCTGATGAAGTTTGTTCAAGCGCGCTGCCACAGTTACGTGACAGTTTGATGAAGATTGCCGAGCGGTCATTTGTGCAGGCCGTTCAGCAGGCGGGCACACTCTGCAAACAGACCACTGCAAAGCGATACCCGAGTACCGCACCCGCCTCCGTCGGCTGACCTCTAATGGCTTGAAATCCGGCTCAGCCCGGCCTTTCAAGTCATTGGAATCCTTTCGTCATGTTCGACCTCCCCACCCCCGCCACGGTCGATTTCGGCCTGCCCCATTCGTTGCCGAAGAACCTCGATCAGAACCTCTACCAACAGGCCAGCGCGCGTCTGCGCGATTGTCATAGGCAGTGGCTGGAATTGATGGCGCAAGCCACACGCGACGACTGGGATCGGCGCGCAACCGGCACGCCGTTTTCGCGTCGGGATCAGGCGCTGCTTATCTATCGCCAGCATTTCGAGGCGAGCTGCCTGTATGCCCATGCACAAGGAACTCTGCAGGCTGCGCCCCTGCAGAGGCTGCTGACCAGCGTTGACCCGCAGACCACACACAGCGACGTTGCCATCCGTCAGCCACGGCTCGCACGTCGTGATGAGAGCCAGCTCACCTTGCCCGGGGCGCTGCTGATTCGTCTCGACCCGACGCAACATTTACTGTATCTGCCCTCGCACGACCCGGCACTGCAGCTGTTCCGGCAACACGCCGATCTGCAGGACTGGCTGATCAGTCATTACCGGCAGAGCGGGCAATACTCACAGCTGGAGGCGGTGACGCTGGTCGAGCCGGTGCTCGGTCAGGATCCGCTGCGCCTCAACCTGCAAATGCTGTTCACGGCTTCAGCGTCGACGAGCGATTTCCCCAAGCTGATCGGCGCACCGTCCGAACATTCGATCGACGCATTGCCTGCCTCCGACGACGTCGCGCTGTTCGGTCTGCTGAGTCCGGACATTCCTTCCAGCCAGCGCAGTCGGGCGCTTGACGTTGAGCAGCGGGCCCTCGAACGCTTGCTCGGCGAAACCGCTGCGGCAGAGCTGAACAACCCGCAACGCCAACAACTGGCGCAGCATTTCGACGCGCTGAGTGAAGCCCGGCAAGCCAGCCACGCTGCGGCATCAGCACTGTTCGAAAGCCGCAATCCGCTGAAAATGCTCGAGCTGCGCCATGCCACGAATGCCCATCACCACGCCCTGCTTCAGGCCCGTGTCGCCGGGCTGCGCGCCGAGGTCGAACTGCAAAGGGCGCTGGATCAACTGACCGTCGAGGAGCATCGGCGAATCATCGCGATGCTGGACGCACCGGGGCGCCATCTGCCGACAGCGGACGGGGTTATCGCCCGCCTATCGCTGGCGGCGCCAGACCAGAACAATACCGCCGTCGAGGAGCTGCATGGCGTACTGATCATAGCGACGACCGCGGCACTGGAGCCTGAGTCGAGCGACAGCCTGCTGGTTTACTGGCCGGGCGAGTTCGGCGGGCTGCAACGTTTTACTTCACGTACAGCGCTGGAACAGGACCTGTTCAAACATTCGCCGAACGACGGCGGGCTGACCCTGTACCTGACGCCGCTCACGGGGGACCCTCTGGCCTGGTCCCTTGATCGACAGCTTTATGAATGCGAACAACAGGCCGCGCAGGTACTGCGGGACAACCCGCTGCCCGGCCGTGCCGACGAACGCCGGGCCGAGATGGAAAAGCTGCGCGAACAACACCTGCCACGCCTGACCGTAGCGGTCGCACAGGCCCGCGAACAGGCATTTGCCGAACGTCAGGCGCAAGACCGCAGCGCCACACTGGCCGGCAACCTGCCGGCATGGATTGAAAAGCTGGACGATGCGCCACGTGCACGGATCAAAACGCTGATCAGCCAGTACCTCGGCGCCATGCAACGCGCTCATGCGTTGCTCGAACGGGAATTACCGCCGCGTCAGGCCTTCGCCGAACAGCGCATCGACACCCGCTTGCGCGCAGACTTCGCGCTCAAACAAAGCGTGAGCGTGAGCCTCGATCTGCCCGACTCGACTTTCTGGCAAAAGACCGTGATGGAAGGCGCCGCGCCTGGCACACCGCAACGCAATATTGTGACCGCGAGCGACCAGCGCGGCGAGCTCACCCTTGAACAACTGGCACAGGAAAACATCGATCAGGACATGGAGTGGCGCCTGTCCTTCATGCGGGTCAGGATCAGCGCCGAGAACGCCACTGATCGACAGCGCCTCGAAGCCGGGATCACCCCGGTCTATTTGCGCAAACTGGTAACGGAGCTGGATCTGCCCGGACGTTACGAAGAACTGATTCGCCAGGCATTTTTCGGCGCGCCGGGAGAACCGGCGTTTCAGCAGGCCTGGCGCCGTGAATGCCTGAGCGAACCGTGGCGGCTGATGCTCCGGTTGCAAGGTGAATTCGCCCTGCTGCAACGGCACATCGACAGTGCCGGCCATGCCGTGCTGAAGGTCGCCATCGATGCGACTACACCTCAGGCGTATGCCGTTAATGGACAACGCATCGCGCTGCTGCCGGTGCACCTGAGGGTCGGTGGAGAGGACACCGCGCATCAGGGGCCGAGCACGCTCGCGGGTGTCACGTTCATTGTCGAGCAAACCAGTGGCCTGACCCTGCTGTACTTGCCCGACAGCACCGACGCCATCTTCCTGCGTCAGTACGAAACACTGGAACAGGCGCGGGTGGATCTGTTCAAGCGTTGTGTGGACAGCAAAATGGTCAGCTACCTGGCCGGACGCGCGGTGAGCGGCGAGTTTGCCAGCCATGTCAGCCGGATCAACCAGGCACAACTGCGCAATTTCGATGCGCTGATCGGCGTCGGGATGGCCTGGCCGGCGACCACATCGCTGGCCACTCATTTACTGAACGTGCACATGGGCCGGTTGCTGGAGGCCCATCGCAGCAGTTCACGTTCCAACGATGCGTTGTATCTCGAACGCTGTGCACTGAAGTCCGGGGCGTTGTTCAACTATCTGAAAATGGCCATCGGCATGTTGCCGTTCGTGGGCACGGCGGTGGCCCTGTATGACGCCTGGAACAGCGCCAATCTGGCCGTCGCGGCGTTCTTGCGCGGCGAACTCGGGCATGGGCTGGCGGAGGTGGAGGCGGTGCTGCTGTCGCTGATCGACGCGGCAATGGATGTGCTTCCCGGAACCGTCTCGGCCCCCGCAGCCGCACGTCTGGCCAGCCGCCAGCGGCAACGCGCGGCACTGGGCAGATCCGCCGCGATGCCCACATCCTGGCAATGGGCACGGCAGTCGCTCGAGCGTTTCAAGGGTTACGAGTACGAATTCGACATCTCCCTCGCCGGCCTGCACCCGGCCACCCAAGGTGTCTATCGCAACGTCTACCGCCACGCCGATGGTGACTTCATCGTTCGTCAGGGCCGCATCTATCGGGTTCAGCTCAGCGATGCGCCACGTGGCTGGAGGCTTTACGGCACATGGATGCGCAGCTACAAACAACCGATCGCCCTCGAAGAAAACGGCCAGTGGAACACCCACTACGCGGTGTACGGCACCGTTATGGACGGTGGCGGTGCAGGCGGTGGCGCCGTGCTTGGACATCTTGCCGACGGCATGGACCCGCTCTGGCCCGCGCCAATTCGCCAGTGGTTGCCGCGCTGGTGGACCGATCGGCAACTGCGCCGGCAATTGACCCTGACCAACACCGCCGACGCCTATACCCGGCGCCTTGATACCCAGACACGTGCTTCCAACCAGTTGCTGGAGAACTACCAGAAACTCGACGTTGCCCAGCGCAAGCCACTACACACAGCAATCGACGCAGCATGCCTGAATGACATCGACCTCGCGATCGCCCAATACGACAACCTTGCCGAACTGTTGCCCCTGAGCCATGGCCGCAAGCGTCTGCAGATCGAAGACATCCGCAGCCGCTGTGCCTGGATCGTGGTCGACCGCGCCGTGCAGCGCGTCACCGTCGCCCGCGACCGCTTGCTGGAACACCTGAACCGGATCGACGCGCTGGTCGCCGAGTCCGATGCTACCCCCTTCGACAATACAGCGACCCATATAAAACTCATGGCCCGGCGCAAGCAGGTACGCAAGGATTTCCTCAAGGAGTTCGATCAACTGCACGCGATCACCGAGCAGGCCAACCTGTGGAACAACCGCATCAGCAAACAAGCGCAGAAAGTCCGGATGGCGAAAGACATGAGCGCGCTCAACCGCAACCTTGGCGACAACACGCACCACTACCTGAGGACTGCGCATCTGCTGGAAATCATTACCCGCTATGACGCGGTCAGCGACCTGTCCTGGGTGTATTTTCATACCCAGCTCAAAGACGCCCGGGTCAAGGTCGGGCGCGCGCTCCTGACCCAGCATCACCTGCCAGAAGTCAGCGCCAGCCTGGTCGAGCGCAAACAGGTGATCGAGGATTGCCTGCAGATCTATGCCGGTTTCCGTCGTCAGCTCAACGCCTGGACGCTGGGTTATGCGCAGCATCTGGATCTGGAACAGGTCGGGCCATTCCTCGATGGCCTGACCAAGGTCGAAGCACACGCGCGGCACTCGATCAAACAGCGCCCGCCGATCAGACCGAGAGAGCCGGGCGGCAAGCAACTGTTCGAAACCGAGGACAACCAATTGCTGATCGGTACCGAAAGCATCGACGCCGGCACCCGGGAAAAACGCTTCACCGTCGAAGGCATCGACGGTTTCCGCGAAACCTGGCTGCCGCGCTCCAGCGGCAAATATCATCTGCAAGCCCGCCCCGCACCCGCCGCAACAACGCTGCCGACCGACGTTCAGCCGTTGCTTGCCGAAGCGCGCAAACGTCTGGAGGCGGTTGCGGCCTACAGCGCCAAGGTGCAGGGCTACACTCGTCAGGACATGTTGCCGGTGGATCTGGAACACATGTTCAGCAGCGAAGCGACCGAGCTGAGCACCCGCGCCCAGGCCATCGAACGGCTGTCGCCGAGCGAACCGCTGGTGCTGCAATTGCGCGCCATGGCCGATGAACTGCGACGTAGCGGTCGTACCCTGCGCATTGATCAGTCACTGCGCAGCAAGACACCCACCGAAGGCTATCTGGATTATTTGCTGCAACAGCAAGTGGTGGAGATTCGCAAGGAAGGATCGCTGCGGGCATTGGGCAAACGCGCTGACGGACGCAAGGATTTCCTTCAGGAATACCAGGTGCGCGACCTCACCAGCACGCCCCCGCGCACGTTGTGGTATGCGCACTTTCACTACACCTCGGACAAGGTGCCGTTCGCCGACTTCGTTAAAGCGCATCTGAAATTGCCGGAGCAACGCAATCTCGGCCTGCAATGGCAGCAGGCCCAGGCTGCCGGCGGCACACAGGTCGAGACGATCTGGCGCGGCGACATCGGCAAACCGCTGGGCATCCAGCACTTCGCTGATCTCTAGAGCAAAACCGGCGGGGCACTGACTGTGCCCCGCTGCTGTTTGAGCGGTCGACAGCGCCTTCAACATGAGACAAACTCACCGTCTTCGAATTTGTCACAAATTTTCCTCATGGGGCCAGCCGTGCTTGAAATCCGTCATCTGAAAACCCTGCACGCCCTGCGCGAGGCCGACAGTCTGGTCGATGCCGCCGACCGCCTGCACCTGACCCAATCGGCGCTGTCGCACCAGTTCAAGGAACTGGAGGAACGCCTGGGTATGCCATTGTTCGTGCGCAAGACCAAACCGGTGCGCTTCACCAGCGCCGGCCTGCGCCTGCTGCAACTGGCTGATGCGACCCTGCCACTGCTGCGCGCCGCCGAACGCGACATCAGTCGTCTGGCCGGTGGCACCGCCGGGCGCCTGCACATGGCGATCGAATGCCACAGCTGTTTCCAGTGGCTGATGCCGACCATCGACCAGTTCCGCGACGCCTGGCCGGAAGTCGAACTCGACCTCGCCTCGGGCTTCGCCTTCGCCCCGCTGCCGGCGCTGGCCCGCGGCGATCTGGACCTGGTGGTGACTTCCGATCCGCTGGACATCGCCGGCATCACTTACGTGCCGCTGTTTACTTACGAAGCGATGCTCGCGGTGGCCAACCAGCACCCGCTGGCGAGCAAACCGTACATCGTCCCCGAAGACCTGCTGACGGAAACGCTGATCACCTACCCGGTGGAACGCGATCGGCTGGACATCTTCACCCGCTTCCTCGAACCGGCCGACATCGAACCGGCGCAAGTGCGCACCTCGGAGCTGTCGGTGATGATGATGCAACTGGTCGCCAGCGGCCGTGGCGTCTGCGGCATGCCGCACTGGGCGCTGCACGAATACAGCTCGCGCGGTTACGTGAAAGCCAAGCGCCTGGGCGAGAAAGGTCTGTTTGCCACGCTGTACGCGGCGATCCGCGCCGACATGCTCGATGCACCGTACATGCGCGATTTCCTGCTGACGGCCAAGGACACTTCCTTCTCGACGCTGGATGGGGTCAGCGCGGTGCGTTGAACTGCATTGTGGGAGCGGGCTTGCTCGCGAATGCGGTGTCTCAGTCACAGGGATATCAACTGACCGATTGCCTTCGCGAGCAAGCCCGCTCCCACAAGGGCTCAGTGAGAAATCAGAGTTGTCGCCACATGTGAATCTTGTCGAAGTAGTCTTCGCCGACCCGTACCGCCAGCGGCTCCAGTCCGAACTGGATGAAGCCGCAGCGCTGGTACAGCTTGAACGCGGCGTCGTTGCCAGCGGTGACGGTCAGTTGGATCAGTTTCAGTGCCGGATGGGTGTGCGCTTCGGCGATGGCAGCCTGCACCAATTCATGGCCCAGACCGTGCTGGCGAAAATCAGCTGATACGTACATGCCGAACAGGGTCGACTTGTGCCGGGCCTTTTCCCGAGGTTCGAACGCCAGGCCGACGATGCCCACCAGCCGACCGTCTTCGAACGCGCCGAACACCGCGTCGAGCTTGCTGGTCAGCCGCGCTTCCCACCAGCTCAGCGGCATCACCGCGCGCTCGCGCACGCTGGAGGTGAACGCCTGCGGATGCCGGTCATACGCTTCGAGCATCAGCTCGCGGTAAGCCAGCGCATGACTGGCGTCGAGGCGTTCGATCCACATGCTCAGGCCGACCTGCGTTGTTCAAGCATCAGACGCACGGCAAGGCCACCCAGCACAAACCCCATGAAGTAACGTTGCAGCGCCAGCCATGTCGGGTTGCGCACGAACCACGACGCGATGCCCGCCGCGAACAGTGCGATCAGCAGATTGACGCTGAAACTGACGCTGATCTGGGTCAGGCCAAGAATGATGCTCTGGGTGAACACCGAGCCGTGTTCGGGGGTGATGAATTGCGGAAACACCGAGAGATAGAACACGGCGATTTTCGGGTTCAGTGCGCTGGTAAGAAAGCCCATGGTGATCAGTTTGCGTGACGAGTCCGCCGGCAGTTGCTGCGCTTCGAACGGCGAGCGCGCACCGGGTCTGACCGCTTGCCAAGCCAGCCACAGCAGGTACAGCGCACCGGCCCACTTCAGCACTTCATAAGCCATCGGCACCGCCAGAAACACCGCGGTCAAACCCGCCGCTGCAGCAAACATGTGCACGAAGAAACCGGCCACCACACCGAGCAATGACGTGACCCCGGCCTTGCGTCCCTGGCAGATCGAACGCGAGATCAGGTAGATCATGTTCGGCCCCGGCGTCAGCACCATCAACAGCGCCGCGGCGGCGAAGATCAGCAGGTCTTGAAGCGGGATCATGGTGGGCGTCCTGTGCGTGGAGGATCAGGCGATCGCGGTCAGTGAGCTGCGATAAAACGGCAGGATCAGGTCGCGTGTCAATGGCGCCAGAACCAGACCCGCGTCAGTGGCCGGATCGATCCAGATCACTTCCTCGATTTCGGCAGCGGGCGTCACATCGGCGTCGATGGTCAGCTGAAAGATCTCCGCTTGCACCACAAACCCCGGCTCGTTGGCGGCCGGTGCCGAGAACTGGCCAAGGAAGCAGGCCTGCGCCGGGTCGATCTGCAGGCCCAACTCTTCCTCCAGCTCGCGGGCCAGTGCGTGCACCGGCAACTCATGGGCTTCGATCTTGCCGCCCGGTTGCATGAACGCCGTGGTGCCGCGCTTGCGCACCAGCAGGGTCTGGCCTTCGGCATTGAGCAGCAGCGCAGCGGCAATTCGAATGAGGCCGGAAGGCTGAGTGGGAAAAGTCGACATACAAGAAAAGCCTTTGGCGCAAAAACGGCAAGCATCACATGCTTGCCGTTACCGAGCAAAGCCACTGCCGAAGATTTTACGTGGCTTGCTGAAAATCCATCTCCGGCGGCTGACGACGAAAGCCGCCGGTGAGCACCGCCAGATACACCACGCCAATCGCCAGCCAGCTCAGACCCAGATACACCGCCAGGTGATCAAGGCTGACCATCAACCACAAGTCCGCCACCAGCCCGATGAACGGGAAGACCACAAACAGCACCAGCTCACGCGGGCCCTTTTTCTCGCCGCCGATCCAGTAATGAAAGATCACCGACAGGTTGACCAGACTGAACGCCAGGAACGCGCCGAAGTTGATAAACGAAGTGGACGTGGTCACGTCGAGTTTCAGTGCCAGCAACGCCACCACTGCACACAGCAGGATGCTGTTGACCGGTGTGCCGAAGCGCGCATGCAAGGTGCCGAAAAACGACTTGGGTAACACGCCGTCGCGGCCCATCGCAAACAGCAGGCGCGACCCGCTGGCCTGAGCAGATAGCCCCGAGGCGAACTGGCCGACGATCAGGCCGATGAGGAAGATCGAGACGAACAGATCGCCGCCAATGTTGCGTGCAATTTCATAGGCCGCCGAGTCGACGCTGTCGAACTGGAACGACGGATGGGCGATCTGCACAAAGTACGACACCCCGACGAAAATCAGTCCGCCGATCAGGGTGATCAGCATGATCGCCCGTGGAATGGTGCGGCGTGGGTCGCGGGTTTCTTCGGTCAGCGTGCTGACCGCATCGAAGCCAAGGAACGAGTAGCAGGCGATGGCCGCGCCGCTCATGATCAGCGGCATCTGCATATCGCCGTTGAAGAATGGCTTGATCGACCACAACGGCGTGCGCGCATCGCCGCCAACGTAGTGCACGCACAGCGCGACGAAAGCGATCAGCACCAGAAATTGCACCAGCATCAGCAAGGCATTGATGCCGTTGGCCAGTTTCAGGCCAACGATGTTGATCGCGCTGGTGATGCCGATGAACGCCAGTACCCAGATCCACTGCGGGATCGACGGGAACGCCGAAGCGAGGTACGCCGCGCCGATCAGCCAGATCGCCATCGGCAAGAACAGATAATCGAGCAGCACCGCCCAACCGGCGATGAAGCCGAGCTTGGGGCTGATCGCCTTACGCACGTAGCTGTAGGCGGAACCGGCGACCGGGAATGCGGCGGCCATGCGCCCGTAGCTCATGGCGGTGAAGAACATCGCCACCAGTGCCGCCAGATACGCGGCCGGGACCATGCCGGCGGTGGATTGCGCGAGGATGCCGAAAGTGCCGAGGACAATGATCGGCGTCATGTAGGCGATGCCGAACAGCACCACCGACCCTAATGACAGGGTGCGTTGCAAACGAGCCATGGGCGACTTACTCCGAATGTTATTGGATTTATGGCAGAGCCGAGTTCGGCGAATGTTTCGGGTGTGGCTTTGTTGTTTTTGGATCAAACAGGCGTGTTGTCTGGACTGGCCTCTTCGCGAGCAAGCCTGCTCCCACAGTGACCGCGTTCCCCTGTGGGAGCGGGCTTGCTCGCGAAGGCGTCAGCGCGCTCGACACGCAATTCGGATCAACACAAAGGAATCAGCAACTCACGCAATCCAGAAGCGTGCTCCACCACCTCCCCCGGCAGTTTCAAACGCTGATCATCCAGATAGCGGTAATCCTTGCGCGCAATCACCAACCGGTCGAAATCCAGCTCGACGCTGAACTGCCCCTCTTCCCGCCCCGCTTCGAACAGCAATTCCCCCAACGGATCGACCAGCGCACTGCCACCGGCAAACATCAAACCGTCGTCCCCCGCCTCAACGCGATTGACCATCAGCGCAAACGCCTGATTCTCCTGGGCGCGGGCCATGATTGCGGTGCGGTGGGTCGGCGCATACGGATCCATGTTGCCGTTGGTCACGATCAGCAATTCGGCGCCCAATTGCGCCAGTGCGCGAGCGGATTCCGGGAACTCGATGTCGTAGCAGATCAGCAGGCCGACGCGCACACCGTTCCACTCGCATGTGACATAGCGGTCACCGGCTTCGAACACGCCGCGATCCGAAGCCCAGAGGTGGGTCTTGCGGTATTTGAGCGCGATGCCTTCCGGGGTGATCAGCAGGGTGGTGTTGTAGAAGCGACCGTTGGCGCTTTCGGCCATGCCGATCACCACGGCGATGTTGCGCTCGCGGGCGGCGGCCTGCACGGCACGGACGGTCGGGCCATCTAGCGGCTCGGCAATCTGCGCCACGGTATCGGCGCTCGGGAAGCCCATCAGGTGGGTTTCCGGGAACACAATCAATTGTGTGTCGGCGGCGCACGCGGCAATCGCCGCGAGGGCACGTTCGAGGTTGTACGCCGTGTCTTTGTCACGGCCCGCCAGTTGGGCGAGTTCGACTTTCATCGCGAGTCCTTGTGGTCATGGCCGGGCGCTGAAAGATTGCCCGGTGGCTGTCTGTGGGCCAGTATGCGCAGCAAGCAACCGGCCAAGGAATCACGCGGCCGGGGTAACCCGATAGGGGTAGATCCATGTCCGTTTCTTTTGATGACATCACCTGGCACCGCGCCGTCGGGCAATTGATCGACGCGCTGGACAAGCCGAATTTCTGGGCGCAACTGGTGCGTCTGCTCGACCAGTACGTGGCGTTCGATAGTTGGGTGGTGCTGCTGTTCAGTGCCGATCAGCACCCGCAGGTGTTCGCCGAATGCCCCGGCGAGGACGGCAGTCCCGACCCGCTGTTTCAGGATTATCTGCGCGGGTTGTACCTGCTCGATCCGTTCTACATCGCCTGCCGTGAGCAGTCGCGCACCGGGCTTTTCCGCCTGTCGGAGGTGGCGCCGGAGCATTTCGAGCTGACCGAGTATTACCAGCGATACTTTCGTCTGAATGTGGTCGCCGACGAAATCCAGTTCAATTGCCAGCTCGAAGGCGAACGCACGTTGTGCCTGTCGCTGGGCAGTGAAAAACGTTTCACTGGCGAACAGATTGCCTTGCTGTCATTGATCCAGCCGTGGGTACTGGGCCTGTTGCGTCAGCGCCTGCCGTACGAGATCAACCAGACCGTGGCCCTCGCTGCCGCACCTGCACCCGCTGACTGGCGGGTGCAACTGGAAGCGTCGGTGCAACAACTCAAGGGTGCACAACTGACCGCCCGGGAGCTGGATGTCGGGCGTTTGATGCTCAGCGGTTGCTCCAGTAAAGAAATCGCCCGTAAGCTGGAAATCTCCGTAGAAACCGTGAAAGTCCATAAGAAACACATTTACAGCAAGCTGGGGATCAAATCCCAGTCGGAGCTGTTTTCGATTTTTCTCCAGGCGCAGAACGCCTGATACAGCGCTGTGAGCTTTTCTGTGGGAGCGAGCTTGCTCGCGAAAGAGCCGTCATAACCGACATATGCGTTGACTGGCCCACCGCTTTCGCGAGCAAGCTCGCTCCCACAAGGATCTGCGGCGCTGAACAATCCAAGTCCGAACCAAGGAAACCGTATGAGCCTGTCACTCCTGAGCCGCTACGCCTTCTTTGCCGTCTGCGTGATTTTCACCCTCGCCAGCCTGCCCTTTCTCGAACACGACTGGCTGTGGCCGATCACCGCCGTCACCGGCGTGCTGAGCCTGCTCGGTCTGTTCGACTTGCTGCAGAGCCCGCACGCGGTGCGCCGCAACTACCCGATCCTGGGCAACATCCGTTATCTGGTCGAAGGCATCCGCCCGGAGATCCGCCAGTACCTGCTGGAATCCGACAGCGACGCCCTGCCCTTTTCCCGCGCCCAGCGCTCGCTGGTGTATTCGCGGGCGAAAAATGAGAGCGCCGACAAACCTTTCGGCACGCTGATCGACGTCTATCAATCGGGCTTCGAATTCATCGGCCACTCGATGCGCCCGGCGCCGTTGAGTGACCCGAGCAGTTTCCGCGTCACCGTCGGCGGGCCGCAGTGCACGCAGCCGTATTCGGCCTCGGTGTTCAACATCTCGGCGATGAGCTTCGGCTCGCTCAGCGCCAACGCCATCCGCGCGCTGAATCAGGGCGCCAAACTCGGCAACTTCGCCCACGACACCGGCGAAGGCAGCATCAGCCCATATCACCGCGAACACGGCGGCGACCTGACCTGGGAACTGGGCAGCGGCTACTTCGGCTGCCGCACCAGCGACGGCCGTTTCGACCCGGAACGCTTCGCCACTCAGGCACAGAATCCACAGGTGCGGATGATCGAAATCAAGATGAGCCAGGGCGCCAAACCCGGCCACGGCGGGATCCTGCCCAAGCACAAGGTCACCCAGGAAATCGCCGACACCCGCGGCATCATGATGGGCGAAGACTGCATCTCGCCGTCACGCCACAGCGCGTTCTCCACGCCGATTGAAATGATGCATTTCATCCAGCAGCTGCGTGAACTGTCCGGCGGCAAACCGGTGGGTTTCAAGTTCTGCCTCGGACATCCATGGGAGTTCATGGGCATCGCCAAGGCCATGCTGGAAACCGGCATCCTGCCGGACTTCATCGTGGTCGACGGCAAGGAAGGTGGCACCGGCGCAGCGCCCGTGGAGTTCACCGACCACATCGGCGTGCCGATGCGCGAAGGCTTGCTGTTCGTGCATAACACCCTCGTGGGCCTGAACCTGCGCGACAAGATCAAACTCGGCGCCAGTGGCAAGATCGTCAGCGCCTTCGACATCGCCAGCGTGCTGGCCATCGGCGCCGACTGGGCCAACTCGGCACGCGGTTTCATGTTCGCCATCGGCTGCATCCAGTCGCAGAGCTGCCACACCAACAAATGCCCGACCGGCGTCGCCACCCAGGACGCTCTGCGCCAACGCGCCCTCGTCGTCCCGGACAAGGCTCAGCGCGTCTACAACTTCCACCGCAACACGCTCAAGGCGCTGGCGGAAATGCTCGCCGCCGCAGGCCTTGAGCATCCGTCGCAACTGTCGGCCAAGCACCTGGTGCGCCGCATGTCGGCGACCGAGATCAAACTGTTCTCGCAGCTGCATGTGTTTCTGAAACCGGGGGAATTGCTCACAGGTGAGGTGAATGGCGAGTTCTATTCGCGGATGTGGCAGATGGCGCGGGCGGACAGTTTCGAGCCGCAGGAAGTGGCGGCAGCATGATGATCGATGCGCCGGTCCGATCGGCAGGCTGGCGCATCAGCTCCGCTGCTGGCGAAACAACACGAAGCGGAAAAAGCCGTAGCCCAACGTCAGGTTCAGCGCGGTAAACACCGTCACCGTCAGCAAGCCATGCCAGCCGCGGGTATCGGCAATCGAGCCGATGCCGAAGCTTGCTCCTCCCATCAGACACATAAACAGCAAATAACCGAATACCGACGTTTTGCTGTCAAAGGTGTAGAGCATATTCACGTAAAACGAGAACGCCGCCGCCACGCAAAACGCGGCGAAGTTACTGGCCGCCTGGGTCAACCCGCGACGGCGCTGCACAAAACAAAAAACATCTGCCAGTGGATAAATGCATCGGCAATTCCAATCACTGTCAGCGCTGGAAATCCTTTCATGTTCATTCCTTGCCATGGCTTCGTTCGGCTGACTTTTGAAGCTAGGGCAAGGCGCTTGAGCGGTCTACTGTCAGAAATTACAGGTACAGGGTGGATTGCGACAAACGGTCAGGTTCACCACTCCAGCAATCTGTCTTGCTGAGAGGTTGTATCGCTCTTTCAGACCCGTGGTTAAAGCCCCTGTAGCGTCCATGAAAAAAGCCCCGACCAATGGGCCGAGGCTTCTTCATGACCGCACTTTCAGCTTACGAAGCCGAACGCACCGCACCCTGCGTTTCGCCGGTCGGCTGCAACTTGAACACGTAGAACAACACGGTCAGCAGCACCAGGAACACCGGCCCCACATACAGCGCCACGCGCGTGTCCGGGAAGTACGCCATCAGGCCGACGACCAGCACCAGGAACGCCAGCGCGAAGTACGAGCTGACCGGGTACAACCACATCTTGTATTTCAGGCCGGCACGTTCGCTGGCGCTCAGGCCTTTGCGGAATTTCAGTTGCGCCAGCAGGATCATCACCCAGGTCCAGATCGCGCCGAAGGTGGCGATCGAAGTGACCCAGACGAAGACTTTCTCCGGCACCAGGTAGTTGAGCAGCACGCCGATCAGCAGCGCGAAAATCGACAGCAGCAGCGCGCGGCGTGGCACGCCGTTGGAGGTCTTGGCAAACCCGGCCGGAGCCTGGCCGTTCTGCGCCAGGCTGTAGAGCATGCGCCCGGTGCTGAAGATGCCACCGTTGCACGACGACAGCGCCGCAGTAATCACCACGAAGTTGATGATGCCGGCGGCGGTCTTGATCCCCAGACGCTCGAAGGTCATCACGAACGGGCTGCCCTGAGTGCCGATTTCGTTCCACGGGTAGATCGACAGGATCACGAACAGCGCGCCGACGTAGAACAGCAGAATGCGCCAGAACACCGAGCCGATGGCATCGGGAATGGTCTTCTGCGGGTTCTTCGCTTCACCGGCGGTCAGGCCGATCATCTCGACACCGAGGTAGGCGAACATGACCATTTGCAGGGACATCAGCACACCGGTCACGCCGTTGGGCATGAAGCCGCCGTGGGCCCACAGGTTGGAAATCCCCAGCGCCACGCCGTCGTTGCCGAAACCGAAAGCGATGATGCCGACGCCGCCAATGACCATGGCGATGATGGTGACGATCTTGATCAGGGCGAACCAGAACTCGAATTCACCGAAGGCTTTTACCGCGATCAGGTTGATCGAGCCCATGCTGATCAGCGCCGCGAGGGCCCAGATCCAGCGCGGTACATCGGGGAACCAGATGCCCATGTACACGGCGACGGCGGTGATTTCCGCGACGCAGGTCACCAGCCACAGGAACCAGTAGTTCCAGCCGGTGAGAAAGCCCGCCAACGGGCCGAGGTAGTCCTGGGCGTAGCGGCTGAACGAGCCGGCCACCGGGTTGTGTACGGCCATTTCACCGAGGGCGCGCATGATCACCAGGATCGCCAGACCGCCGAGAATGTAAGACAGCATGATCGCCGGGCCGGCCATTTCAATGGCCTTGGCCGAGCCGAGGAACAGGCCGACGCCGATACAGGCACCGAGTGCCATCAGGCGAATATGCCGTTCGCCGAGTTCGCGTTTAAGCGGGCCGCCGTGAGCGGTCTCGCCATGGGGCAGGTGATTGCCGACTGGCATAGGGATACAACCTCGTCTTGTTATTGGATATGACCACCGTGTGTCGAAGCCTCGACCGATAGGCCTCAGCTTCCCGACACCGCGCCTGCTTCGTGGGCAGACGCGTCATGCAGGACCCTGCCTGCAAGATCAGCGGGGCGTGCAGTATAGAAAGCTTGATACAGGGCTTTTCACTCTATAATCAACAACATTCAGTTAGAAGTCTCGGCAAAAAGCCGCTTTGCGGAGAGATATTACCTGATATGCGTAGGAATATTCACCACAAAAAAGGCCGGCGAGTATTGCACGATGATGGTGCACCGTCATGGCCCTGCTTTGGTGGTATTGCGTGGGGGACGGCTCTAGTCCGGCCATCTACGCCAACCTGCTCAGATCAGATTCAAATTTCTTGTGTCAGAAGGACTCCCTCCCCCTCGCAAACCGAAAATTCCTACGGCATTTACAGATCCGGCTCAAGTAATGCGCTACTAGCCTTCAGACCTGATTACTGAACGCAGGGAGCGAACATGCCAGTCAAACCAAATACTTACCGTCTTCGATTAGGCCGACATTCCGAAACAGGCCGAGCCTATTTCGTCACTTCAGTTGTGTATGACCGCCAACCCGTATTTTCCGACTGGCGCACAGGCCGTTTATTGGTTACAGAGTTCCGCCACGCCCATGAACAAGGCTTAGTGGAGTCCATCGCCTGGGTGGTCATGCTTGATCACTTTCATTGGTTGATGCAGTTGAAAAGCGACAACCTTGGGACAGTCATTGGCGCGGTAAAGGCGCGCTGCACCCAAGCCGTTAACAGGAAAACCGGTCGTCGCGTCAATTGTGGCAAGCCGGTTTCCACGACCGCGCTATCCGTGATGGTGAAGACTTGAAGCCATTCGCCCGGTACATCATCGCCAATCCGCTACGGGCGGGATTGGTAGAGCGGATTGGCGACTACCCGCTTTGGGACGCCTGCTGGCTCTAGATCCATTACCGAAACTCAACATGTAAATTCATCTGTGGTGAGGAGATTTATCTGTGGCGAGGGGATTTATCCCCGATGGACTGCGCAGCAGGCCCAGCTATTAAAATGCGTAGCCCCTTGTTCAGGGGCCGCTTCGCGCCCCATCGGGGATAAATCCCCTCACCACATTCAAATCCCCTCACCACAGATAAGTCCCCTCACCACAGTTAACCCCCTACTCAAAATAGCCAGCGACTTCAGTTTTGTTCAGATGGCTTCCCCGTACTTTTTTTCCCCCATCACCAACCACCGTCTAAGCTTCAGTCAAGTCCGATCAATCTGCGTGAATGGATCAATCGACTATGGGCGCTTTGTGGCAAACCGATTCGAGTAAAGCCGTGGTTCCGACTGAACGTGTGGATGAAGCGCCTGTTCCCCCCCAAAAACGCCGCAGCCGACATGGCTGGAAGGCGTTCTGGTTGTTGCTGCTGATTATCGCCATCGTGGTGGGTCTGGCCGCGAGCAAGGAAATGCGCACCTCGCGCTTCCAGTCCCGTGAGCTCAGCCAATACGCCGCCTCGCTCAAATATCAGCTGGAACCCGGCCCCAGCGAAGCGATCCGCTATCCGGGCAATGGGCCGTTCGATTTGCGTCTGGGCTACAGCTCCCTCGACGAATTCCTGCCGCGTCTGCTCAAGCGCAATTACGTGATCACCGAGCAGTCCCGGTTTTCGCCCGCGCTGCTGAGCTACACCGACAAGGGCCTGTTCGTGCCCTATTCGGAAAAAATCCAGGCCGGGCTGTCGATTACCGATTGCCGCGCTGCGCCGTTGTATCAGTACAAGTACCCGCAGCAGCTGTATTCGAGTTTCGCGGCGATTCCGCCGGTGGTGGTCAGCAGTCTGCTGTTCATCGAAAACCGCTTTCTGCTCGACCCCAGACAACCGTTGGCCAACCCGGCGGTGGACTGGCCGCGCTTCGGCATGGCCGCCTGGTCGCAGGTGGCGAAGTTATTGAGCCTGCCGGGGCAATCGGCGGGGGGCAGCACCCTGGCGACGCAACTGGAAAAGTACCGGCACTCGCCCGATGGCCTGACGGTGTCCGGCGCCGAGAAGATCCGTCAGATGATTTCCGCCAGCGTGCGCGCCTATCAGCCGGGGCCGGAAACCCTCGGCGCGCGGCAGAACATCATCCGCGACTACCTCAACAGCGTGCCCCTCTCCGCCGTGCCGGGGCATGGCGAAGTACACGGCATGGCCGAAGGTTTGCGGGTCTGGTACGGCAGCGATTTCAACCAGGCCAATGCACAGCTGAACAGCCCGGCCACTGATCCGCAAGCCATGGCCGACAAAGGTCTGGCCCTGCGCGAAATGCTCTCGCTGATGATCGCCCAGCGTCGCCCTTCGCATTACCTGAACAAGGGCCGTGAAGAACTCGCCAACCTCACCGACAGCCACTTGCGCCTGCTCAAGCAGAACGGCGTGATCGACGCTGCGCTGGCCGATGCCGCACTGGCGAGCAAGGTCACCTACCGCGACTGGCAGACCCAGCCGACCATCCAGCCGATCGAAACCAACAAGGGCATCAGCGTCGCCCGCAGCCGTCTGGCGAGTATGCTCAACCGTCCGCTGTATGACCTCGATCGCCTCGACCTGTCGGCCACCAGCACCTTGCAGGGCGAATTGCAGACCCAGGCCACCGACTACCTGAAAAAACTCGCCGACCCCACGTTTGCCGGGCAGATCGGTTTGATCGGCGAACGCCTGCTCACCCCCACCAGCACCACCCAGGTGCGCTACAGCTTCACCCTGTTCGAACTGACCCCGGACGGTTCGCGCGTACGCGTGCAGACCGACAGCACCGACCAGCCGTTCGACATCAACGAAGGCAGCAAACTGGAACTCGGTTCGACGGCGAAGATGCGCGTGCTCACCACTTATCTGCAGATCATCTCTGAGCTGCACGACAAGTACGGCGCCATGAGTGTGCCGGAACTGAAGAAAATCGAAGTGCCGGATCAGGATCGCTTGAGCCAATGGGTAATCGATTACCTGATCCAGAACAAGGATCACGATCTGTCGAAAATGCTCGGCGCCGCGCTCGACCGCAAGTACTCGGCCAGCCCCGGCGAGGCGTTTTTCACCGGTGGCGGCCTGCACGTGTTCAACAACTTCCGCAAGGAAGACAACGGCCGCCTGCCGACCCTGCGCGATGCGTTGCGCGAGTCGATCAACCTGCCATTCATTCGCCTGATGCGCGACGTGGTGCGCTACGTCACCTACTCCGGCCCCAACAGCAGCGCCGAGTTGCTCAAGGACGACCGTGACCCGCGACGTCAGGAATACCTCGCCAGTTTTGCCGATCGCGAGGGCACTTCGTTCCTGCTCAAGTTCTGGAAGAAGTACAGGAACAAGGACACCCAGGCGCGCCTCGACACCTTCCTCGACAGCATGCGCCCAACGCCGATCCGCATGGCCGCCGTGCACCGTTATCTGCTGCCCGATGCCAGTCAGGAAGATTTCAACAGCTTCGTGCGCGCGCACCTCAAAGGCGCCAAGCTCAACGAGAAACTCACCGACGACCGTCTGATCCGGCTATACGACGCTTACGGCCCGGGTACCTACGATCTGCCGGATCAGGGCTTCATTGCCAAGGTCCACCCGCTGGACCTGTGGCTGATGGGCTACCTGCTGCACAACCCGGACGCCACCTTCAGTCAGGTGGTCAAGGCCAGCCAGTTCGAGCGTCAGGAGGTCTACAGCTGGCTGTTCAAAAGCAAACACAAGGGCGCCCGTGACAGCCGCATCCGCACCATGCTGGAGATCGAGGCGTTCCTGGAAATTCACCAGCGCTGGCAGAAAGTCGGCTATCCGTTCGACCACCTGGTACCGTCGCTGGCCACCGCCATCGGCAGTTCCGGCGACCGCCCGGCGGCACTGGCGGAGCTGATCGGCACCATCCTCAACGATGGCGTGCGCATGCCCACCCTGCGCATCGACAGCCTGCACTTTGCCGCTGGAACTCCGTATGAAACACGCCTGACCAACGACCCGCACGTGGGCAAACGGGTAATGCCATCGGAGGTCGCCACGGCATTGCGCGAAGCCCTTTCGCAAGTGGTGGACTCGGGCACAGCGAAACGCGTTTCCGGCAGTTTCAAAATCGCCGACGGCACACCGCTGGTCATGGGCGGCAAGACCGGCACCGGCGACAACCGCATCGAAGCCATCGGCTCCGGCGGGCGCATCCTCAGTTCGAAGTCGATCAACCGTACCGCGACATTCGTGTTCTACATCGGCAACAACCACTTCGGCACGCTCACCGCGTTCGTCCCCGGACGCTCGGCGGAGAACTTCAAGTTCACCTCGGCGCTGCCGGTGCAAGTGCTCAAGGGCATGGCGCCGATCCTTTCGCCGTACCTGCAACCGGGTACGCACACGATGTGCCAGGCGCCGGAGGTCACCGCCGCCCGCTAAGCCACGAAAGCACTGTGACGTGGTGGTAACTGTGTATTTTTCACTCCCTGTTTTTCGAAGCCTCCATGCGCAACCCCGGCGGTTTCAACCGGGTATTTGCGCTTTTTTCACCCACTGTCCTTGCCTAGGCTGATCGCTCCATTTTTGATCAAGGACGATCCAGCAATGCCCACCCTTTCCCCGCAGGGGCAACCGCCACGCACGGCGCACCTCGTCTCACCGGATGTCAGTGTTCATTATCAGACGATCGAAAAAGCCATCCCGGCCTGGCTGCGCGCAAGCTCAGCCAAGCGGGTCAATGAATTGCAGCTGCACCGACTGAAGCTGCCGGCCTGGTATCAAGAGGTATCGGACGCCGAGCATCTGCGTCTGCAACAGCAGATGCAGAATGCCTGGAAAGCACAAAACGAAGTGGATAAGGCCCTGAGCAGTCTGCAAGACGTCTACGCCTTTGCCAAACCGTTATTACAGCAGGCACTGCACCAGCGTTTCGGCGTCGAGGACGATGTCGAGAACACCTGGCTGCGCCTGTACGCCCCCGTCAACAGCGCGTGGTGGGCCCATGACTTTGCCGGCGCAACCACCAGCCGGACTGTCTCGCTGCTCGACGCTGCATTACATAATTTCTCCCGTGATGAAGCGTTCAGTCCCGACTCGGAGTTCATCACCCGCCCCGATGCCAACGGCCACTTCACGGTCAGGCCGCTCAAGCACAAACTGAGTATCGAGCAGTTCAAGTCACTGTGCCGCGAGCTGAATATCGGCGCCCGATACGAGCAGCATCTGCACGAGTTTCTGCGCTCGGGCAACCGCGTGGCCCGCCAGGTTTTGCAGTACCGGATCATCTTCAGTCAGAAAAGTACATTGAGCGTCTGTGCCCAGTTGGCCCTGGCGAAAAAGGACATTGACCGCGATGCCTACGAGGTCATCCAGGGCATGCTCGATGATCGCCGCAACCTGCGCTGGCGCGGGCGTGCGATCAACTACTACAACCTCGCCATGATGGATACGGCGCTGACCGGCATCACCCTCATCGCCCCTGACGTGGACTCCGCCAATGCCCCGGTTCCGGTGATTGCCTATGTGCCCCATGACCCGGAGCATCCGCTCAGACAATACGCCTCGGCGCTGGACTTCATGGCGGAACTGACGCGGCAACTGCGCGACCGCGACGCTGCCGGCAGCTATCAGCGGTTTTTCAGCCAGTTCGTCAACCATCAGCAGCGCGGGCATTTTTTTGCAGGCTTGAACGCCCGCCTGAGCACCGTGAAATGGCACGCCGTACCGCCGGGAACCAACCTGCCCAGTTGGCGCGAAACGCCTGTGGATCACCCCGACCTGCGCTTTCGCCTGACGAAAATCCAGGACGACCGCGATACCCGTTACACCGGCAGTCTCTGGGCTTACTTCCATCAGCAGAAGCTCAACAAGATTTTCAATGACGCGCGGGAGATCGCCATTTCGACCGAGTATGCCGACCGCATGGCCCGTTGGGCCTGGTGGGACAACCTGGGGAAAATCCTCTCGGATATCTTCAACGTGGCGCTGCTGGTGGTGACCCCGCTGGTGCCGGGGCTCGGCGAGTTGATGCTGGCGTACACCACGTATCAACTGCTCGATGGCGTCTTTGAAGGCATCGTCGACATGGCCGAAGGGCACTTGGCCGAAGCGGGTGAGCAAGCCATCGGCGTGCTGCAAAGCATCGTCCAGCTCGGTGCCTTCGCCGCTGGCGCCAGCCTGGGACGCGTCGCACGGGTCAAGCTGTCGTCGTTTGTCGAAGGCCTGAAACCGGTGCAGTTGGCCGATGGCCAGACCCGCCTGTGGAATCCGGATCTGGCGCCCTATCGTCTGCCGGAACAGACCCTGCCGAGCCCGGCCCGCCCCGATGCGCACGGCGTTCATACGCTGGGGGACAAACAGCTGCTGCGCCTGGATCAACACCTGTTCGAGGTGACCAAGGATCCGGTTTCCGGGAAACACCGCCTGCGCCATCCGCGACGTCCCCGGGCCTACGCGCCGACGCTTACGCACAACGCCGACGGGGCCTGGGTCTGTGAAACGGAAGACCCGCGTCTGTGGGACGGGCGAAAACTGATGCGGCGCATCGGTCATCGCACCGATGGTTTCAGCGACGCGCAACTGGAGCACATGCGCCTGCTGACCGGCACCGACGAGGACATGCTGCGTCGCATGCATGTCGACAACACCCCGCCGCCACCGTTGCTCAGCGACACACTGGAGCGTCTCGGCCCGGCGAGCGCGGTGCAGCCCGACGCGCCACTGTCGCCGGCGGCCAGCCAGGTGCTGGTGGATTGTCCACAGTTGACGCCGGTTCTCGCCGAACGGGTGGTGTCCCATGCCCGGCCAATGGAACAGCAGCAAGCCACGACGCAACGCCGTTTGCCCTTGCGTTTGCGCACGAGCGCCCGCGAGGTGCAGTTTGAATTGCAGTCCGTGCGCGCCGCCCAGGGTCTGCAGCAGGAAGCCCTGAGCAACATCGACAGCGAACGGCTGATCCTCGGCGCACTGCGGCATTACAGCGATACCTTCGGGGCGCTGCGGATCGAAATCCGTGAAGGCACGTTCGACGGCGAGTTGCGTTGCGAGGCCGGAGCACCGGTCGCCGAGCGCGTGCGGGTGCTGGTGCGGGTCGCTGCCGATCGCTATCAAGTGCGCGATGGCGCGGACCTGCCGATCCACCCCGCCAGTGGCTTGTACGAGGCAATTCTGCAGGCGATCAATCACGATGGCCGCAGTGCCCTGGGGTATCGAACCGACGACGTCGAACCGTTCAAGCAGTGGATCATCGCCAGAACCCAGGCCCCCAGCGAGCGGCGCACGCTACTCGCCAGCCCGCCGATCCGCCCGATCGCTGAATACAACACCCTGTTTCTGGTGCGCGGCCCGGGCCTGAGCCGCAATGCCGCCACACTGGAGCAACGCATCCAGGATCTGCATCCGCATTTCAGCCCGAGCGAGGTCGAAGTGTTTGCCAATGCCCTGACCGAACGCGGCGAGCCGCTCAAGGCCATCGAGGCACATGAAGACGAACTTGATGAACTGCGGGTCATCGTCCATCGCTGGCGCTATCAGCAACCGGAGAGCTGGGGGCCAGGCAGTCAGGGGTTCCGTGACGGTGGCGGGCTGCATATTTACGAAAGTCTGCTGAACTGCTTCGAACGCAAGAACGCGCACCTGGGCAACCGTGCCGATCCGTCGGCCTATGCGCTGGACCTGTCGCGGGAGCTGCTCTCCACGGATCTGGAAACCTGGTGGGCGAAACGTCCGCCGCTGAAGAAGTTTCTCGACAAGGTCACGCTGCTCAATCTCGACAACGCGCGGTTTTCCCCCGACGCCAACGGCCTGCTCAAGGATTTTCCGAACGTGGTCGAGCTGAGTGCCAAATACTGCGAGCTGACGCGCTTGCCGGATCGCATCGGAACCACGATGCGCCGCCTCGAACGCCTGCGCCTGAACAACAACCACATTGTGCTGGACCGCGCCGCCGTCGAACGGCTGGGCAACCTGACCTACCTCGAAGTGCTGAGAATGGACGACAACCCGCTGGGGCTGTCGCCTGATCTGTCACGCATGCCGCGCCTCAAGGTGGTGGCGCTGAAGAACACCGGGCTGACCACCTGGCCGGACGGCATTCTGGCCAAGCCACGGCCACGCGGTTTGCTGCTCGATCTGCGCGGCAACCCGCTGACCGTAATCCCCGACGTGCCGAGCGGTTCCGATGCGCAATGGCTGGTGGCGCGCACGCGTCTGGACGTCGCCGCCCTGTCTGATCTCAACCAGTTGCGTTACCAGGACAGTCGCCGTTCGATGGCACTGCCACCGGAGCCGATCATGCCGGTCGCCATCCCGGGTACCTCGATCATTTCCAACTACGGCGCCGACTACTGGTCCGACGTGCCCGGCTGGGGCGTTGATCGCGAAACACCGTGGACAGAACTGGTGGAAGATCCCATGGCCGAACCGTTCATGGCGACGTTGCTCAGCGTGCGTGAGTTTGCCGATTTCCGCGCTGGCGGAACGGCGCGCGAGCAGTTGATGCAACGCGTCTGGCGCATGCTCGACGCCGTGCACGTCGACAGTCGCTTGCGCGAAAAACTGTTCACCATGGTGGTGGCGCCGGTGGACTGCGCCGATGCCGGTGCGCAGCTGTTCAACCACATGGGGGTGAACGTGCTGGCCTACGAGGCGCATACCTATTCGGTCGAGCCGAAGGAACTGGAACTGAAACTGGTGACGCTGGCCAAAGGCGCGGCGCGCCTGGAACAGGTCAACGAAATCGCCCGGGCCGATGTCGCCAGCCGTGGCGGCAACCCCGACGACGTGGAGGTTTATCTGGCCTACCAGACCGGCCTGGCCAAACGTCTCGGCTTGCCCTGGCAGTCCGAGGGCATGCTGTACCGGCCGGTGTCCGGCGTCACTGACGTGATGATCGATCAGGCCTGCGACACGGTACTGGCGCTGGGTGAAGGCGATGGCCTGGTCAACCAGATGCTTGAGCTCGACTTCTGGAAAGAGTACCTGAGCGAGCGCTATCCCGTGCGCCTGGAAAGCAACAAGCGTCTGTTCCAGCACCGCTACGAAGCCCTTGAATCGCTGCGCGAAATCCAGCTCCAGTGGGTGCAATCGACCGTGGCCGAGGAACGCGCAGCCTTGCGCGAACAGCTCAAGACGTTGATGAACGATCTGCCGGCGCCGGCTACCGTGGTGTTCAATGAGGAGCCGATCAGCGACACGCTGTTCGAGCGGCTGCTGGTCGATCTGGCGGATGACGAAAAAGAGCTCGCGCGTCGCCTGACCCGTGAAGCCCTGACCCGCGCCGGGCTTTGATAACGGCGCGCCGGTCTGCCCGTTGCACATCGGGCAGGCCGGGCGACCTCAGGGCGCCGCCGCATTGAAGATCAGGTGCACGTTGCCGTAGTAACTCCCGGGCTTGTAGCCGCCGGCGGGCGTGATCGGCTGGATCTCCAGCGCATAACGTCCGCCGGCCCTGGCCTGCTCCGCAGAAACCACCTGACGTGGCGTCTCGTGAGTCAGCACGGTATCGGCGAAGCTGACGCGCAGATAAATGTTCTGCTCCTCGCGACCATTGGACAGAAACGCTACGTTCTCCAGGCGGGCCTCGATGGCACTGGTGTCGTGCCTGAGGTCGAAGTGTTTGCGCATTCCGCCGAGGCTCTTGGTGCTGATATTCCACGGCAGAATCTGCGCACGATGAATCCAGTCCGTTTCGGCCGGTATCACATAAAAACCCAGCGTCGGAATATCCACCGACACCTCGAACCGGTGCTCTTCGCGTGCCGCAAACGATTCTGCACTGAACAGGGTCAGAACGCCCGCACACAGAGTCATCAACGATGGCTTGATCATCTCAGGTCACCCCGTGATGAGAGGCCGGCTACGCGCAGGGACTTCTTGCTGTCGCCCTCCACCAGATTGAAGCGGTATTCACGTCCGGCCTGCTTGTCGAACTCGAAACTGTTGCCTGCGCGGATGTGGTGTTTGGTGGTCGGCTGGCAAGCGGTTTCGTCTTTCAGCGCACAATTGCGGAACTCGTCAATCAACACCACGGTGTTGCCGTTATTGCGCACTCGATAGGTTGTCGGGGTGTCTTCGATCACGCTGTCGAAACGGCTGTCTTTCGGGCGCACAAAGAACACCGTACCGAAACCGGTCATGACGTTGACCCCGGCCGACAGCGTGGTTTTGTATTGCTCACGCTCCTCGGCGGACACGGCGAATTCGTCTTCCTTTTCCGGGACAACGGGGATGAACCGCACGCGGAAATAGCGCTCCCGGTCACGCTCGCCCATCATCAACAGACGCGTACCCTGCATGCCGTTGGCCGGCACGATCAGTCGCGCGGGGCTGGCCATCAGGCCGTCTCGACTGCTCATGTCGGCCTGGCTCTTGACCTCGATTTCCCGCGAGGTGCCGTCGGCGTCGTAGAGGATTTCGAGGATGTTGACCTTGACGAATGCGGTGCTGTCGCCGCTGTTGAATACCCGTTTCAGGTACGTGCTCTTGTCGCCGTCGAGGTAGTCGTAGACCGTCCCGACATTGATCTGCGGGCCGGCCTGCAGGGCAAAGGGCAGCCCGCTCAAAACCATTGCTAACACCAGACGCTTCATCACCTTGATTCCTTGGTCGTTGAACACAATGCCGAATCGACTCATCGATACGCAGCCCATCAGATATCCGAGTCCCAGATCACAATGACGATGCCGGAATACGAGCCTCCCGCACCGGGTTGCAGCATCCCGGCCATCGAATATGGCGGAACTTCGAAGTGCAGGGTTCCCGGCGTTCGATCCACGTAGAAACCCGGTTTGAAATACTGCTCATTCCCTGGTCCTGGCCTCAGTCGCAAGCGCCTCACAGGCTGGCCGGCAAGGTCGGTTATCCCGTTGGGCAGGCTGACGCTGACGAACAGCTCCACTCGACGGTTAGCTTCACGGTCCTCCAACGCGCATTCGCCATTCAATCCTGGGCCGCAGCCTATCGACATCTTGAAACGCGATGACGCCGAGATGTTGAAGGTCTGGTCGCGGAACAGCCCGACCGGCCGCCGTCCGGCCTGCAGCCAGCTCTGCCAGCCACCGACGGGGACCATGCGGATCTTTTCACCACCGGGAGGAATTTCAACCTTGAGGGTGTGCTGCACATTCAGATTGAAATTCAAGGTCAGAGACGAGCTCGACGGCAACATCACATCGCCAAAATCGAAATCCGCATTCGGCCCGACGCTGTAGGTCAGCGAACCGCTGTAGTCCCCCGACGACATGCCCAGCGGATCTGGGGTGACCAGTTCATAGGCAAAATCGAGGTGCTCAAGACGCAACCACGGCACATCGAACTTCGCCTGTTTGGTACAGGCAGCGGCCGCGGGAGTCTTCCAGAAAAACGAGTATGAATCGGGGGAATACCAACCCACACCGCTGTACTGACAGGGTGCGGGTGCATAGACCCAACTCAAGCCCCACAACAGGTTGTGGGCGCTGCGATCGTCTTCGGCGCCCTCCACCAGTTTCATCACCTTGTCGGTCACATAGCGCGAACCGATACCGACGATCCGCACCTTGACGATTTTTGGCTCGTGGGTGGTCTCGTGATAGACCGTCAGCTCACGCCACTGCACGGGTACCTGAAACGTTGCCCCTTGCCGCGGTGAAGGGTGATTCGCCGCAATCGGCGCACGAGCGTTGAACTGAATCGGCACCTGCAAGCTGAATATTTCGTGCTGCTCGCACTGCGCCGGATCGTAGGTGCAGTAACCACTGGAGGGCGTGGTGTTCTGGAACTTGTTGCGGTGCGGATAAGACGAGTCCGGCTTGAACTCGGCGGTGATCGACACCTGTTCGGCATGAGCCGCAGATAACGTGCCGGCGACCAGCACAACAGCGGCCAGCCCGCGACGCAGGTATGTAGCCAAGGGTGAGACGTTCATGTCTGCAAATCTCCTGAAGCAGGCCGCATCAACCCGCGGTGTGGGCCTTTTGGGTGACGTCGGCCAACGTGTCCGGCGAGCAGCGCAAATCGCCGATCATCAGCACGTTGTTTTCGCTACGGTGTTGGTCGGGGTCGAGCCGGAACTGGCATAGCAGTTGATCGGCGTAGCGCACTTCGAGGGTCGGTGAGCCGGCGTGCATTTCCATCGAGAAAAACCCGTCGACTTCGCTGACCCCGCGGCTGGCGTGATTGATCACGTGATGGCCCTTGAGCGGCTGGCCCTGCGGGTCAAGCAGGCGTCCGAGTACGGTGACGGTTTTCATCACCCGCACCTTGCGGTACTCCACACCGCCCTTGTTCAGGTGGTAGCGGGTACGGGACGGTTCGATGCTGGCGGCCGGAACGTGATTGCCTACGAAATCGAAGCCCACCGAGCTGTTGCGGTACGCCGTGAGCGGGATGAAATTGCGCCCCGGGCGCAGCGCTGAACTGCCACCGCTGAGGTCGTCGGCGCGCAGGGCGATGCCGGCGATATCCGACTCGACATCGACGATCATCCCGGCACCGCGGCCCTGATGCTGGCTGGTCATGAGCAGTTGCTGACCGCCGACGATCACGCTGCTGTCGAGGTTCACGCCACCGGTGAAGTTGCCGTTGTAGGACGAGCGCTGCACGAAGCCGTCGCCATTGACCCAGTCGGTACGAAAGTTGGCCAGGCTCGAAAGACCGACGCCGTAGGTGTCGGTCAGCGCCGTGACCGAAACGCTTTGCAGAATGTGATCCTGCAGATCCTTGCGGTAGCCGATCGAGCCATTGTTGTCGCGCCCGCCATCGCGGGCGGTGCGGCTGCCGATGCTGCCGGAAATCTGCTGGCCCGGGCCGCCCAGCGCCATGTTGATGCTCAGGTCGATCCCGCGATTACGCGCCTCGCCGCTGCTGTAACTGCCCGGCCGGTCGAACAGCGACAAGCGCCAGTTGGTATCGCTGCCAAACAGCTCGGTGCGTTGCGTCCAGCCCAGGTCCATGCCCACGCCTTCGACGTTGCCGGTGCTGTGCGAGACCCGCGCACTCAGCGAGTTCTTGCGACTGATGCGATGGTTGAGCGCCAGCGACGAGTTGCTGGTTTCGCCGGTGAACACATTGCGCTGCCGTACGCGAGTGCCGTCGGGCAGCGTGTCGTAAGTGTTGCGGGTGTCGAGCCAGCTGCGGTTATGGCTGACCACCAGGCTGCCGGCGCCGTAGTTGTACAGGCCCTGCACATCGGCGCCGGTGCCATGGTCTTCGGTCTGATAGAGGTTGGCGAAGAGGCTGATGCTGTCGGCCAGGCTCCAGTCGATCGAGGTGCCGTACTGCAAGGTGTCGCGTACCTGACGCGCCGACAGGCCAAGGATCACCCGCGGGTGCAGCAGGTAGTTGAGCGCGGCGCCGGCAGTGAGATCACCGCTTTGCTGTTCCTCCCAATTGCTCAGCAGTTTGCTTTCCTGCCCGGCGAACACGTTATAGCGCCAGCGCTGGTCGAGGTTTTGCCAGTTCACCGGTTTGTAGACCAGCTCCTGAGTGGTCGCGGTGGTCTGGCCATCCTCAATCAGGCGCACTTCGACTTCGTAGATGCCGCCGGGCAAGGGCCGGGTATCCAGCGTCTGTAAACCGGCCGGCACGGCTTGCGTGTTGATCAACAGGCCATCGCGATAGATCTCCACCGACGCCTGGCGATTGGCCGTGACGAAAATCGGGTAGACGCTGGGTCGCGGGCTGTCGACCGCCAGGCTGTCGGAGCTGCCATACATCACGCCCACCGCCGTGTCCGGGCTGGTGCCGAACGACCGGGGCTGGCGGGTCAGGCCTTCGGAATTGGGGGTGAAATAGCCCAGGCGGAAAAAACTGCCCTGCAGTTCGCGCTGAGTGTAGAGCTCGTGTACCGCATGATAGGTCTTGGTGTCCGGCCCGCCGAGGCGCGCCAGTTGCATATTGAAGGCCTGGCTCCAGTTGCCGAGACTGGCACTGGCTTCCAGACCGAAACGTCCGCCCAGATCCTGATTCTGGCCGCCATTGAGGTTCAGTTGATTGCGCAGCATCAGACCGCTGCTGCCCCCCTCGGGCTGCTCATGGAAGCGTTGCGTCTGCAGATCGCGCTCGGCATTTTCGGTGGCGATCGAGAGCAGTGAGTTTTCCAGGTTGTAATGCACCGCCAGCAGTTGCTCGGGGCATTGCCCGCTGCAGCTGCCAAGCGCTACGCCGGATTTGAGGAGACTGGCCCAGGTTTCGCGCTCGACGGCGCTGATACGGCTGTCACTGGTGTCGGTGAAGTCGAGCAAGGTAATGCGATCATCGCGCGACAATATAATCATTGCCTCGCCCAGCGGTTGTTGATCAAGTTCGACACGAACCGCCAAAGGCACATCAAAGAAATGCTCTTCAAAGTCCGCCGGAAGACCTTTCGCCTGAGCCAGCAAACTTCGCGGGGTATTATCGACTGGAGGCGGCGCCGCCAGTACGCTGCTGCTCAAAAGCAACGCAAGCGCAGCCGCGATGGGCGTCATCGGATACATGGATTAATACTCTGATTACCGGAAGTAAAAGCCCGGCCGGGCAACTTCAAAGTTGCCGGCCGGTTACGTTACTGGACAAGTAACGTCAGGTATTGCCGTTATGAATCAAACCGAAGGTTCGACGACCAGCATGACCACACCGGTGTAGTCGCCAGCGGCCGGTTTGGCACCGGTAGCGCTGATCTTGAAGGGCGCGCGATAACGCGTATTGGACTCGGTATCACCCACTACTTCCTGCGAGGTGGTGGTCAGCGTCTTGCCGTTGAGTTCGACTTTCAGGTCGATGGTGTTGCTACCCCCAATCAGCTTCGGAACCCCTTCCAGACGTGCATGAACCTTGCCGGCCGTGTGCAGCACGTCGAAGTGCCCGTTGACTTCGCGCATCGAATTGGTGGCCGGGTTGTAGCTCATGTCCTGATCCTTGTTGACCAGATCGGCATCCACCGGCACCGCATAGAAGTCGTCAGCCGGTACGTGCGCCACGAGACTGATGGAGTGCTTGGCTTCAGTGGCGGCAAACGCCATCGAGGCGCTCATGGCCAGGACAGTCAGAGGGGCGGCAAAGGCGAGTTTCTTGAGCATCATTGAATACCTGTCTTATATAAATTAGTTGAGTCGTCGAGCAGTCAAGGCGAACAGAACAGTCACGAGCAGTCAGTGCTCACCGTTAACTTTCAACGCCGAAGAATGTTCAACCAATTTATCTTTAAAGTAAGCAGGCAACGTCCTGCGACCTTGTAGCCTGGACGCCATTAGATGAGAAAGAAAAAACCGCGAAATTCAGGAAAGTTCCAGTCCAACTGTAAGATACAGACTACAGCGCGCCAGCCTAATGACTGCACGCGCCACAACTTCACAGCAACTTCCGTAAGACATGTACCACACTTTCCCGGAAATAAAGGGCGAAACGGAATATTAGAGAATCAGCACTAATCTGCGCCTTTGCCGGGGGATTTAATACTGCGTTTTCTTGATCATTTTCCGGTTTTTTCGACCGCAGATTCGATCGGTCAGGTGTGCGCCGTTGGTCAGGAGCCCTTGTCAGCGCGTAAAGATATATCTTAAGTTGTATCTAAACACGACGAGAGAGCAGGAAAATGAGAGACCATCATTCCCCCCATCATCACCGCGAACACGGCGACGGCCGTGACGGCTTCGAAAAACGCCCCGGGCGTGAACGCGGCGGACGCGGCCCACGGGTGTTCGCCCCCGGTGATCTGAAATTGTTGCTGCTGGCGCTGATCGCCGAGCAGCCGTGCCACGGCTATGACCTGATCCGCCAGATCGAAGGCATGTTCGACGGTGCCTACAGCCCAAGCCCCGGGGTGATCTACCCGACCCTGACCTTCCTTGAAGAAAGCGACTTGATCAGCGGCGACGCCGAGGCCGGCAAAAAACGCTACAGCGTGACCGACGCCGGTCGTTTGTCCCTAAGCGAGCAAGCGGTAGCGCTGGATGGCGTGCGCATGCGCATCGACGTCAGCAAACGCTCGTTGCGTGGCCATGACCGGCCGCCGGAAATCCACGAGGCGGTGCACAACCTGCGCCACGCCCTGCAACTGCACCATGGACGCTGGAGCGCGGAAGAAATCCAGCGGGTTGCCACGCTGCTCAACGACACCGCCAAAGCCATCGTCGACGGCCCCGCCGTTCAAACTGCCCCGGAGAAAGCCGAATGACTGCAGTCGATACCCAAACCATCCATCGTGTGATGCACGAAATCAAACGCCGCAAACTCGAAGTCCTGCGCGTGGTCGACCTGACCCCGCGCATGCGCCGCATCACCCTCGGCGGGCCGGAGCTGGCCGGGTTCATCAGCCTGGGCACCGACGATCACGTGAAGCTGCTGTTCCCCCAGAACGCCGAACAGGCTGCAACACTGGAGACCATGGTGCTCGGCGCCGGCAAGGACAACGGCCCGCTGCCCGAGATGCGCGACTACACCCCGCGTCGCTATGACCTGGAAAAACTCGAGCTGGACATCGACTTTGTCCTGCATGGCGACGGCCCTGCCTCGACCTGGGCCGAACAAGCCACGCCGGGGCAATTCCTGCACATCGGTGGGCCACGCGGCTCGATGATCGTGCCGGACATCTTCGACAGCTACCTGCTGATTGGCGATGAAACCGCCCTGCCCGCCATCGCCCGCCGCCTCGAAGGTCTGGCGGCCAATCGCAAGGCGCTGGTGGTCATCGAAGTGGAAAACGGTGCCGAGCAACAGGTGCTGGAAAGTGCAGCGCAGGTCAATGTGATCTGGGTACTGCGCGAGGGCAGCAAGGACAACCTGCTGACCACGGTCAAACAGTTGCAGGTGCCCAAGGGCAATCTGTATGCATGGGTGGCGACCGAGACCAAGGTCTCGCGACAGATTCGCCGGGTGCTGCTGGATGAGCATGGGCTCAATGAGCAGTTCGTCAAAGCCGTCGGCTACTGGCGCGCCGAAGGTTCCGCAGAAGAGTGATTTGCCCTTGTGGGAGCGGGCTTGCTCGCGAATGCGGTCGATCATTCAACCATGATGTTGACTGACCTGACGCCTTCGCGAGCAAGCCCGCTCCCACATTGACCTTTTAACTTCGTCCTGACTGCCAGCGGTCGATCCCGATCACCAGCAAGCCAATCAGCACAAACCCCACCAATATCCCTCCGGCATTGATGAACACCTGTGCATAACCGAGCATTGCCACATCAATGAACGGATACGCATACGCACCGAGCAGATGCCCGCGCAGCAACGCGTAAATGAAATATACCAACGGGTAAATCAGCCACAGCGGCAGGTGCCACAGGCGCAACGTCCCTTTGGGCACGCAGCACCACCAATAGCCAAGAAACAGCAGCGGCATCACGTCGTGGAGTAATTCGTCGGCAACAAACTGCCAGCCCTGCGGGTGCCACAAATGCCGCAGCAAAATGCTGTAGGCCAGGCCGACCACCGCGATGCTGACCGCAATCCCGCTGCTGACCCACGGCTGGAGAAACCAGCGCTGTGCGGCGGATTCACGCCGGGTGGCAGCGCAGGTCAGCACGGTCGCCACCAGGGTGTTGGTGAGTACCGTGAAGTAACTGAAGAAACTCACCAGCCCCCCCAACAGGCTGGCATCGACACTCAGTCGCGCGAGGAAAATCAGGTACAGCTGAATACTCAGCCCGGCCCAGCCGAGGCTGGCGATGACAGTGATCAGGCGTCGCCGCGCAACGGCGTCCATCTCAGACCGGTCGCTTGGTGCGCATCAGTTTCACGTACAAGCGCTCGACCTTTTCCCGCGCCCACGGGGTTTTGCGCAGGAAGGTCAGGCTCGACTTGATGCTCGGATCGCTCTTGAAGCAACGGATATCGATGCGCTCGGCCAACCCCGACCACTCGTAATGCGCCACCAGCGCATTGAGGATCTGTTCGAGGGTTACGCCATGCAGCGGATCGGGAGTGTGGTCGTTCATGCCAGGCCTTTGGACGGAGTGAAAATGCACAAGCCGCGCACCTTAGCCGAGGGGCCGGTCAGGTGGAAGGCCTTCCTTCAAATGTAGGTCAAGGTCAAAAGATCGCAGCGTTCCGCAGCTCCTACATTGGAACGCGCACACCTGTAGGAGCTGCCGAAGGCTGCGATCTTTTGCCACTGTTACAGATTGCGAAAAGCTGCATGTCTGCAAAAGCCCTTTGTCTTTTTGTTACAGATCATTATCCTGCCGCCCTTCAGCTGAATCGCTTCACTGCCTGCGTCAAATTGAAGCGCTCGGTTTACCCCCGGAAAACACCAAAAAAAGACTGACCCATGCCTGATTTTTCCTTCTCCAGAGACAGCGCTATCTCAGCCCTGCGCCTGCTCGGCGGCTGCACCGCGCTCGGCTTCGCCACCTACGCCCAGGCGACCCCCGCCTTCGACAGCGACTCACCGTGGATGCTCGGTGACTGGAACGGCACGCGTACCGAACTGGCGGAAAAAGGCTACGACTTCAAACTCGACTACACCGGCGAAATGGGCAGCAATCTGCACGGCGGCTACGACCACGATCGCACTGCGCGCTACAGCGATCAGTTCGGCCTGGGCACGCACCTGGACCTGCAAAAAATCCTCGGCTGGGACGATGCCGAATTTCAACTGACCATCACCAAGCGCAGTGGCAACAACATCAGCAACGACCGGATCAACGATCCGCGCGTGGGCGGCTTCACTTCGGCCCAGGAAGTCTGGGGCCGTGGCCAGACCACGCGCCTGACGCAGATGTGGTACCAGCAAAAATTCTTCGACCAGAAGCTCGACATTAAGGTCGGCCGCTTTGGTGAAGGCGAAGACTTCAACAGCTTCCCGTGCGACTTCCAGAACCTGGCGTTCTGCGGCTCGCAGGTCGGCAACTGGGTCGGCGGCATCTGGTACAACTGGCCGGTCAGCCAATGGGCGCTGCGGGTCAAATATCACCTGACCCCAGAGTTGTACGCGCAGGTCGGCGCCTACGAGCAGAACCCGTCAAACCTCGATCGCGGCAACGGCTTCAAACTTAGCGGCAGCGGCACCCAGGGCGCCGTGCTGCCAGTGGAGCTGGTGTGGACGCCGAAACTCAACGACCTACCGGGTGAATACCGCGCCGGTTACTACTACAGCAGTGCCAAGGCCTCTGACGTCTATAAAGACCAGAACGGCCAGCCTGCCGCGCTGAGCGGTGAAGCCTACCGTAGCGCGTCGAGCAAACACGGCATGTGGTTCGGTGCCCAGCAGCAAGTCACCAGCATCGCCAGCGACCATTCGCGCGGCTTGAGCGTGTTCGCCAACGCGACGATGCACGACAAGAAAACCAACGCGATCGACAACTACGTGCAGGCCGGCGTCGTCTACAAAGGCCCGTTCGATGCCCGCGCCAAAGACGACATCGGTTTCGCCCTGGCCCGCGTGCACGTCAACCCGGCCTTTCGCAAAAACGCCGAAGCGAGCAATCAGGCGCAGGCGGTCTACGACTACGACGACCCGTCCTTCCTGCCACCGCAGGACACCGAATACAGTGCCGAGCTCTATTACGGCGTGCACCTCGCCAACTGGCTGACCGTGCGCCCGAACCTGCAGTACATCCGCCATCCCGGTGGCGTGAACAACGTCGACGACGCCCTGATCGGCGGGATCAAGATCCAGTCCTCGTTCTAAAGATCTACGCAAATCCCAAATGTGGGAGCGGGCTTGCTCGCGAAAGCGGTGTGTCAGGAGACGGATGCATCGACTGACACGACGCCTTCGCGAGCAAGCCCGCTCCCACAGGGATTGATGAAATTCGTTAGCCAGACAAGTTTTTATCTGAACCATACCTGTGCCCAATCGTCATCTAAAGTGACTACAGCGCGGGACTACATAAACGTCACGGAGAATCACACTATGAGCACCGAAAGTGCTTCGAGTCGGGGCCGTCTGCTACCGAGCCTGCTCGGCATTCTGCTTCTACTGATGGGCCTGGCCATGCTGGCCGGGGGAGTCAAGCTGAGCATGCTCGGCGGCTCGCTGTACTACCTGCTGGCCGGTATCGGCATTGCGCTGAGCGGCATTCTGTTGCTGCTGCGTCGTCGTGCAGCGCTGGGCCTGTACGCCATCGTGCTGTTCGCCAGCACGGTCTGGGCCCTGTGGGAAGTCGGTCTGGACTGGTGGCAACTGGTACCGCGTCTGGCCCTGTGGTTCGTTCTCGGCCTCGTGATGTTGCTGCCGTGGTTCCGTCGTCCGCTGCTGCTCGCAGGCCCTGCGCCGATGGGCACGGGCGGCCTGACCGTGGCCGTGGTGCTGGCCGGTGTGACTGCCCTGGCCAGCTTGTTCACCCACCCGGGCGAAACCTTTGGCGAACTGGGCCGCGACACCGCGGACATGACCAGTACCGCACCGCAAATGCCTGAAGGCGACTGGCAGGCCTATGGCCGCACCGAATTCGGTGACCGCTACTCGCCGCTGAAGCAGATCACTCCGGCCAACGTCGGCAAGCTGCAAGAAGCCTGGCGCATCCAGACCGGCGACCTGCCAACCGCAGATGACCCGGTCGAGCTGACCAACGAAAACACCCCGCTCAAAGCCAACGGCATGCTCTATGCCTGCACCGCGCACAGCAAAGTTCTGGCGCTGGATCCGGACACCGGCAAGGAACTGTGGCGCTTCGACCCGCAGATCAAGAGCCCGGTGGGCTTCAAGGGCTTCGCCCACATGACCTGCCGTGGCGTGTCGTACTACGACGAAGCCGCTTACGCCAAGTCTGAGAACGCTGCCTCGGCCGTTATCTCCGAAGCTGGCAAAGCCGTTGCTCAGGCTTGCCCGCGTCGCCTGTACCTGCCAACCGCCGATGCCCGTCTGATCGCCCTGAACGCCGACACCGGCAAGATCTGCGAAGGCTTCGGCAAAAACGGCGTGGTCGACCTGACCCAAGGCATCGGCCCGTTCACCGCCGGTGGCTACTACTCCACCTCGCCGGCGGCGATTACTCGTGATCTGGTGATCATGGGCGGTCACGTCACTGACAACGAGTCGACCAACGAGCCATCGGGCGTGATCCGCGCTTTCGACGTGCGCGACGGTCACCTGGTGTGGAACTGGGACAGCGACAAGCCGGACGCCACCGAGCCATTGGCGCCGGGCGAAACCTACAGCCGCAACTCGGCCAACATGTGGTCGCTGGCCAGCGTCGACGAAAAACTCGGCATGGTTTACCTGCCACTGGGCAACCAGACTCCAGACCAGTGGGGCGCCGACCGCACTCCAGGCGCCGAGAAATTCAGCGCCGGCATCGTCGCCCTGGACCTGGCCACCGGTAAAGTGCGCTGGAACTACCAGTTCACCCACCACGACCTGTGGGACATGGACGTTGGCAGCCAGCCAACCCTGCTCGACATGAAAACCGCCGACGGCGTGAAACCGGCGCTGATCGCCCCGACCAAACAGGGCAGCCTGTACGTCCTCGACCGTCGTGACGGCACGCCGATCATCCCGATCAAGGAAATCCCGGTTCCGCAAGGCGCCGTGAAAGGCGACCACACCGCACCGACCCAGGCCCGTTCGGACCTCAACCTGCTGGCCCCGGAACTGACCGAAAAAGCCATGTGGGGCGCTAGCCCGTTCGACCAGATGCTGTGCCGCATCCAGTTCAAGGAACTGCGCTACGAAGGCCAATACACGCCTCCGTCGGAACAGGGCAGCCTGATCTATCCGGGTAACGTCGGCGTGTTCAACTGGGGCGGCGTCTCGGTCGACCCGGTTCGCCAGATGCTGTTCACCAGCCCGAACTACATGGCCTTCGTCTCGAAAATGGTGCCACGCGAGAAAGTCGCCGCCGGCAGCAAACGCGAGAGCGAAACCGCTGGCGTGCAACCGAACACCGGCGCGCCATACGCGGTGATCATGCACCCGTTCATGTCGCCACTGGGCGTTCCGTGCCAGGCCCCGGCCTGGGGCTACGTCGCCGGTATCGACCTGACCACTGGCAAAGTCGTGTGGAAACGCAAAAACGGCACCAGCCGCGACAGCTCGCCAATCCCGATCGGCTTCACCCTGGGCGTACCAAGCATGGGCGGCTCGATGGTCACTGCCGGCGGCGTCGGCTTCCTCAGCGGCACCCTCGACCAGTACCTGCGCGCCTACGACGTGAACACCGGTGAAGAGCTGTGGAAATCGCGTCTGCCTGCAGGCGGCCAAGCGACCCCGATGACCTACACCGGCAAGGACGGCAAGCAATACGTGCTGCTGGTTGTTGGCGGTCACGGCTCGCTGGGCACCAAGATGGGTGACTATGTGATTGCGTACAAACTGCCGGAATAAGTTTTAGCGGCGGTAAAGGAAAGGCGATGCTCCGTGAGGGGCATCGCCTTTTTTGTGCACACCATTTCTGATTCCACCGGAGAAACCTGTGGGAGCGAGCTTGCTCGCGAAAGCGGTGTATCAGCCAATTAATTTGCCGGCTGACACACCGCCTTCGCGAGCAAGCCCGCTCCCACACTGGACGGTGTTCGTCCTACAGAAGCGCGTTATACGCGGGAGTTTTCCGACAAGTCGCGTCGGTTGTGCCTCGGAAGTTGGCTGGATAGGCTCTGGTGGTCGCTGGAAATTCAGCGGCCGGGCGTCGCGGCCTGATAACTGATGCATAATCGCCAACCTGACAGCACCTCGGATGCCTGTTGGTTGTGTCATGGCGGCTGTGCGCGGGATACCTTCTTTGGGGGTATGCCGATTCCTCAGTTATCGGTCCGCGAACCCGCGTACAGCTGCCACCTCAGATTGCGTCGCGGCAATTGAAGGTAGCTCCACTTCACCAACTGAGAATTCATCATGATCAAACCCACACCCAATCCCCCAGAAACCTCGCCCTACGAATCCCTCGATTCCAGAAAACTCCACGACGCCGCCGAGCGTGCGCTGGATCACTACCTGAAACCCTCCGCGGCCACGGTGAGATTCCACAAACCCAGCAGCATGTTCCAGGTCGCCCCGGACATGGACAACGAAAGCCTGCTGGTCCACGCCTGCGAATCGCTGGCCCAAGCCAGCCTCATGACCAGCGACATCGCCGCGTACATCGACATCCCGCAGCGCCGGACGATACTGGCCATTCAGCAAATCATCATGCTCGCCGAACTGGCGGTGAACCGAGTGCTGGATAATGTGGAAATCACCCAATCTGCGGCACACAGCTGAGCCATAGTGGGAGCGGGCTTGCTCGCGAAAGCGTCAGCACATCCAACACTTGCGGTGACTGACACACCGCTTTCGCGAGCAAGCCCGCTCCCACAGTGGAATTGGGTGAGTCAGGTGGAGATTGGTCGGCTCGTAGGCCGCCATCGCGAGCAGGCTCACTCCTACAGTTTGAACCCGGTGCATTCAGGTAGAGATTGGCCGGCTGTCAGGCCGCCATCGCGAGCAGGCTCACTCCTACAGTTTGAACCCGGTGCATTCAGGTAGAGATTGGTCGGCTGTCAGGCCGCCATCGCGAGCAGGCTCACTCCTACAGTTTGAACCCGGTGCATTCAGGTAGAGATTGGTCGGCTGTCAGGCCGCCATCGCCGGCAAGCCAGCTCCCACAGTTTTGATTTGTGCATGCCCCATGCGGCGCAGCCGCCCCACTCAAAACAATGAGCGCAAGCTCGAGTACCGCTCTTGATCTTGATCCACGGGCGACGTCGGAAGGCTTCGTTCCGGGATTGATCCGGGGCTGGGAGCGCAGCGACCGTTTGGCGCAGCCAAACACAGCGAGAGGAGGTGCAGCGAAGCAAACCGGAGGCGCTGCCCCACGGATCAGTCCCGGAGCGAAGGAACCCCGAGCCCCAGCGAGCGGGCCGCACGCAGGAGCAAGCCTTTTCGGTTACCTTTTCGGCGTCTGGAAAAGGTGACTCGCCGTAAGGGCGAAACCCTAAGTAGCCGTTACCGAAAAAACGGATATGTACACAAAAAAACCAAGAACCTGGTCGGCCCAAAGGCCGCCAAGATCCAGAGCAGCTCCTGTCAAAACCCTGAACGCACAAGCAGAAACACCGCCCCCCATTGAAACCACCCAAAGCCTGCCCCATCTAAGACCCATACTCCATTGCGCAGGTGCCCCAATGAGCGACCAGCAAGAATTCCCGGACAACCCAGACGACTACACCGAAGCGGAACACATCGAACACACCTCCTCCGGCAAAGGCCTGGCCCTGCCCGGCCAGAACCTGCCGGACAAGGTCTACGTCATCCCGATCCACAACCGCCCGTTCTTCCCGGCCCAAGTGCTGCCGGTCATCGTCAACGAAGAACCCTGGGCCGAAACCCTCGATCTGGTGAGCAAATCCGACCACCACTCCCTGGCCCTGTTCTTCATGGACACGCCCCAGGAAGACCCGCGCCACTTCAACACCGGCGCCCTTCCCGAATACGGCACCCTGGTCAAAGTCCATCACGCCAGCCGCGAAAACGGCAAACTGCAGTTCGTCGCCCAGGGTCTGAGCCGCGTGCGCATCAAGACCTGGCTCAAACACCACCGCCCGCCGTACCTGGTCGAAGTCGAATACCCGCACCAGCCGACCGAGCCGACCGACGAGGTCAAGGCCTACGGCATGGCGCTGATCAACGCGATCAAGGAACTGCTGCCGCTCAATCCGCTGTACAGCGAAGAGCTGAAGAACTACCTCAACCGCTTCAGCCCCAACGATCCATCGCCACTCACCGACTTCGCCGCCGCCCTCACTTCGGCGACAGGTAATGAGCTGCAAGAAGTGCTCGACTGCGTGCCAATGCTCAAGCGCATGGAAAAAGTCCTGCCGATGCTGCGCAAGGAAGTCGAAGTCGCGCGCCTGCAAAAAGAAATCTCCGCCGAGGTCAACCGCAAGATCGGCGAGCATCAGCGCGAGTTCTTCCTGAAAGAACAACTCAAGGTGATCCAGCAGGAGCTCGGCCTGACCAAGGACGACCGCAGCGCCGATCTCGAACAGTTCGAACAACGCCTGGAAGGCAAAGTCCTGCCGGCACAGGTGCAGAAACGCCTCGAAGAGGAAATGAACAAACTGTCGATCCTCGAAACCGGATCGCCAGAGTACGCGGTCACCCGCAACTACCTCGACTGGGCGACCTCGGTGCCGTGGGGCGTGTACGGCGAGGACAAACTCGACCTCAAGTACGCGCGCAAGGTTCTCGACAAACACCACGCCGGCCTCGACGACATCAAGGACCGCATCCTCGAATTTCTCGCGGTCGGTGCTTACAAAGGCGAAATCAGCGGTTCGATCGTGCTGCTGGTCGGCCCGCCGGGTGTGGGTAAAACCAGCGTCGGCAAATCCATCGCCGAATCCCTCGGCCGCCCGTTTTACCGCTTCAGCCTCGGCGGCATGCGTGACGAAGCCGAGATCAAGGGCCACCGCCGCACTTACATTGGCGCGCAGCCGGGCAAACTGGTGCAGGCGCTGAAAGACGTCGAAGTGATGAACCCGGTGATCATGCTCGACGAGATCGACAAGATGGGCCAGAGCTACCAGGGCGACCCGGCATCGGCGCTGCTGGAAACCCTCGACCCGGAACAGAACGTCGAATTCCTCGATCACTATCTCGACCTGCGCATGGACCTGTCTAAAGTCCTGTTCGTGTGCACCGCCAACACCCTGGATTCGATTCCCGGGCCGTTGCTCGATCGGATGGAAGTGATTCGCCTGTCGGGTTACATCACCGAAGAAAAGGTCGCCATCGCCAAGCGCCACCTGTGGCCGAAGCTGCTGGAGAAGGCCGGCGTGTCCAAGGGCAGCCTGAGCATCAGCGACAGCGCGCTCAAGGCCTTGATCGACGGTTACGCCCGTGAAGCCGGGGTGCGCCAACTGGAAAAACAGATGGGCAAACTGGTGCGCAAAGCGGTGATGAAACTCATCGAAGACCCGAAAGCGGTGATCAAGCTCGGCCCGAAAGACCTCGAAGCCTCGCTGGGTCATCCGGTGTTCCGCAATGAACAAGTGCTGTCCGGCACCGGTGTGATCACCGGTCTGGCGTGGACCAGCATGGGCGGCGCGACCCTGCCGATCGAAGCCACGCGGATCCATACGCTCAATCGCGGCTTCAAACTCACCGGACAACTGGGCGATGTGATGAAAGAGTCGGCGGAGATCGCCTACAGCTACGTCAGCTCGCACCTCAAACAGTTCGGTGGCGATGCGAAATTCTTCGACGAAGCCTTCGTCCACCTGCACGTACCGGAAGGTGCCACACCGAAAGACGGCCCGAGCGCCGGCGTGACCATGGCCAGCGCCCTGCTCTCGCTCGCCCGCAATCAGCCACCGAAAAAAGGCGTGGCCATGACCGGCGAACTGACGCTGACCGGGCACGTACTGCCGATTGGTGGAGTACGCGAGAAGGTGATTGCGGCGCGGCGACAGAAGATCTTCGAACTGATCCTGCCGGAGCCGAACCGGGGTAACTTCGAAGAGTTGCCGGATTATCTGAAGGAAGGCATTACCGTGCACTTCGCCAAGCGCTTTGCGGATGTAGCGAAAGTTTTGTTCTGATTCAGACATTGGTCGTTATCAATCAAACAACGATAACGACCAATACTTCTTCGCATAGCCGAGCACTTCTTAATTGCCAAGCGATATAAAAAACTGACATTTCTGACAGTTCCGAAGTTTTCCATCTTGAATAAGCTCTACCTTGTTTCTCCCCCCAAGTTAGACACAGGAGCTTCAAGATGAGTAATTCAAAAGATGCAAGGACGTCTGCTATCGGTGTTTTGGTGGCCTACATTCCAGAGGACGTCAACTTCTCGACCGATAAACTAATCATAAATATTCATGAAGAAACCCTGGCCCTGGAAGGAATCTACCTCCGTCCTGAGCAACCGAACTTTTCAAGAAACGTCAGGGTTTTCCTGACAAAAGATGACCAGAAGTATCCACGCAATGGCTGGCATAAATTTCCTGCAGAAAACATCAGAGTCGAATATGACGGAAATTTTAACGCCGATTTTTTTAGGACCATTCCGGGAGAAGGCGTTATTTTTCTCAACCTTGACCCTGCCACCCATTGCTACTCCTATGCTATGGATATAAGTTTCACAAAAGAGGACAGTAACGAAAGTTTTCATGTTATCTGCTCATCTACAATGATCCATCAATAATCTGCTGCTGATCAAAATCAGCATTTTTGCATCGGCCGGCGCTACGTTGCCGGACTATCTGAAGGAAGGCATTACCGTGCACTTCGCCAAGCGCTTTGCGGATATGGCGAAAGTGTTGTTCTGACAGTTATTCAGAGCCTGACACGCCGCCTTCGCGAGCAAGCCCGCTCCCACAGGGTTCTGTAGTGAACACAGCATTTGTGGTCACCACACAACTACTGTGGGAGCGGGCTTGCTCGCGAAGGCGTCTGTGGCAACACCACAGAACCGCCTGACCGTCACACTTTGTCTCATCTTCAGTTATGCTCGCCGTTCGTCGTCAACGCCGGAGCCACTGAGCCTATGTCCGCCACTCGCCTGTTTGTCCCTCTCGCCCTCTCTTTGCTGGCCGCCTGCGCCACGCAGCCAAAACAGAACGTGACCGTGGAAAACCAGAGCGAATGCCCCGTGCAGTTGACCAACGGACAAAACCTGATCGTGATGCTGCCGAGCAACCCGACCACGGGCTATCGCTGGGCAATTCAGGATTCGGCCGGCGGCGTGCTGCATGCCCTCAGCCCTGAGGTCTACAGCAGCCCGAAAGACTCGGGCATGGTCGGTGCGGGCGGTTTCTCCACCTGGCGCTTTCAGGCTTTCGCCACCGGCACCGGCCGCCTGCGCCTGACTTCGCAGCAGCCGTGGGAACCGGAAGTCGAGCCGGCAGAAACCTTCGACTGCGCCATCTCGGTGAATTGATCGTGGGCTGGCTGATTCTGGCACTGATGGGTGCGGTGACCTTTCTCTACGGCGTCAGCACCCATGCGGCGCTGCTGTGTCTGTTGGTCAAACCGTTGCCCGTCCTGGCGCTGCTCGGCTGGCTGCACGATGCGCCACCCAGCGACTATCGGCGCTGGATCAGTCTGGGACTGATTTTCTCTGTGCTCGGTGACGTGCTGCTGGCGTGGCCGGGGGATTTGTTTGTGTTTGGCCTCGGTGCGTTTCTGGTGGCGCATCTGGCGTACCTCAAGGCTTACCTCAGCGATTGCAAACGTCTGGCGCTGCTGCCGCTGCTGCTCGCGCTCGGCGTCGGCGCGGTGCTGCTGGGGATTTTGATTTCCAGTGGCCTCGGGCCGTTGCTGGTGCCAGTGCTCGTCTATGGCACCGCGATCAGCGCCATGCTCTGGCGCGCCCTCGCCCGCCTCGGCACCGATGTGCCCAAGCGTTCGGCGCTGCTGGCGGCGGCGGGTGCGCTGGCGTTCGTGTTCTCCGACAGTGTGATTGGCATCGACCGCTTTGTGGCGCCGTTTCACGCCGCGCCGTACGTGATCATCCTCAGTTATTGGCTGGGGCAGTGGGGGATCGCCGCTTCGGCGTTTTCCGTGAAACGCCGCTAATACCTGTGGTGAGGGGATTCATCCCCGATGGGCTGCGCAGCGGCCCTGAAACCGGCCAATCAGATATGTCAGACAGACCGCAGGCACAGATCTTGGGGCTGCTTCGCAGCCCATCGGGGATAAATCCCCTCGCCACGTCGGACAACCCAAGCATCCCAGCGCCACTTTGGCTAAAATGCCGGCCTTTTCATCGACACCGCCGGAACCGCCGTGAGCAAAGAACCCGATCGCATTTTCGCCCAGCCGATGGCCCAGGTGCCTGACTTCGCCTTCAACGAGGACGTGGTGCGGGTGTTCCCGGACATGATCAAGCGCTCGGTGCCGGGTTACCCGACCATCGTCGAAAACCTCGGCGTGTTGGCGGCACAGTTCGCCCAACCGAACAGCGTGCTGTACGACCTCGGTGCTTCGCTCGGCGCCGTGACTCAGGCCCTGCGCCGTCACGTGCGCACCGACGGTTGCCGGGTGATCGCGGTGGATAACTCGGCGGCGATGGTCGAACGCTGCCGTGAATACCTCAACGGTCAGGATTCGATGTTCCAGGAGCTGCTCCCGGTCGAAGTGATCGAAGGCGACATTCTCGCGCTCGAGTTCAAACCGGCCTCGGTGGTGGCACTGAACTTCACCCTGCAATTCATCGCCCCCGAGCAGCGCACCGCGTTGCTCTCGCGTATTCGTCAGTCGCTGCTGCCCGGCGGCGCGCTGATTCTGTCGGAGAAACTGCGCTTCAACGATGCGCAAGAGCACGCGCTGCTCACCGATCTGCACGTCGCGTTCAAACGCGCCAACGGCTACAGCGAACTGGAAATTGCCCAGAAGCGCAGCGCCATCGAAAACGTCATGAAGCCCGACAGCCTCGAAGAACACCGCGAACGCCTGTTGGCCGCCGGGTTCTCGAAAGTCGTGCCGTGGTTCCAGTGTCTTAACTTTGCCTCGTTGATTGCCTTGCCATGATTGATCTGTCCCCCCTCGCCCGCCGTCTGGCCGGCACCCCGCTGGCCGACTGGGCCAACACCTTGCAAGTGCAACTCGACAGGAAAATGGAGAAAGGTCACGGCGATCTGGAGCGCTGGCAGAGCGCGCTGGACGCGTTGCCGAAACTCCAGCCGACTGAAGTCGATTTGCTCAACGGCCTGAAACTCGACACCGACTGCGACGACGAAACCCGCGCGCAGATGCGCACCGCGCTGATGGGCCTGTCGCCGTGGCGCAAGGGGCCGTTCGACCTGTTCGGCGTACACGTCGACACCGAATGGCGCTCGGACTGGAAGTGGTCGCGGGTCGCTCCGCATCTGGACCTGAAGGGCAAACGCATCCTCGACGTCGGTTGCGGCAACGGTTACTACATGTGGCGCATGCTCGGCGCCGGTGCTGACAGCGTGATCGGCGTTGATCCGAACTGGCTGTTTTTCTGCCAGTTTCAGGCCGTGCAGCGTTACCTGTCCGAGCCGAATGCCTGGCACCTGCCGTTCCCGTTCGAAGACCTGCCGCCGAACCTTGAAGGCTTCGACACAGTGTTCTCGATGGGTGTGTTCTACCACCGCCGTTCGCCGATCGAGCATTTGCTGGCGCTGAAGGATTGCCTGGTCAAGGGCGGCGAACTGGTGCTGGAAACGCTGGTGGTGGAAGGCGACAAGCATCAGGTGCTGGTGCCGGAAGATCGCTACGCACAGATGCGCAACGTGTGGTTCCTGCCATCGGTACCGGCCCTGGAATTGTGGCTGCGCCGAGCAGGCTTTACCGATGTGAAATGCGTGGACGTCAGCACCACCACCGTTGAAGAACAGCGCGGTACCGAGTGGATGAAGTACCAGTCGTTGAGCGACTTCCTTGATCCCGAGGATCACAGCAAGACCATCGAAGGGCTGCCGGCGCCGATGCGCGCGGTGATTGTGGCCCGTAAGTAACCCTCTCAAACACCGCATAACCTTGTAGGAGTGAGCCTGCTCGCGATAGCGGTCTGACAGTCAAAGCAATTTTGAATGTCAGACCGCTATCGCGAGCAGGCTCACTCCTACAGTTGGGGGTTGTGTTTATTCAGATGGTTTTGCGCGCCGGGCGCGGAAGAACTCGGTCAGCACCGCCCCACACTCCTCCGCCAGCACCCCACCTTCATACAACACCCGGTGATTCAAAAAGCCCTGGGTAAAGAACTGCCCCTGACTCTGCACAATCCCGGCCTTCGGCTCCAGCGCGCCATACACCACCCGCGCAATGCGTGAATGCACGATCAGCCCGGCGCACATGCTGCACGGCTCCAGCGTCACGTAGAGGGTGCTGCCCGGCAGGCGATAGTTGCTCACAGCTTGCGCAGCGGCGCGGATCGCGACCATTTCCGCGTGGGCACTCGGGTCGCTGGTGGTGATAGGGCAGTTGTAGCCACGCCCGATGATCTCGCCGTTCTGCACCAGCACCGCGCCCACCGGCACCTCGCCGAGGGTTGCGCCTTGGGCAGCAAGCTCCAGGGCTTCGCGCATGAAATCGCGGTCACGGCTGCGGTCGATGATCGCGGCGGGGCGAATCTGGCGCATCACTTCACCTCGATGGCGGCCATCAGGCCGGTTTCCATGTGGTCGATCACGTGGCAATGGAACATCCATACCCCCGGGTTATCCGCCACCAGCGCCACTTGCGCACGCTCATTCTTGCCCAGCAGATAAGTGTCGGTGAAGTACGGAGTGATCTTGTGCCGGTTCGACGCAATCACCTTGAAGCTCATGCCGTGCAGGTGAATCGGGTGCTGGTACTGGGTCATGTTCTTCAGTTCGAAGATGTAGCTCTGGCCCAGCTTCAGGCTGGCAATCGGCCGATCGGCGCAGGTTTTGTCCGTGATGTCCCAGGCCTTGCCGTTAATCTGCCACAGGCTCGGTGGCTTGCCGTTGTCGACATTCACCGACACCGAACCGACCCATTCGAAATTGAAGTTGAGTTTCTCGGCATTCGCCAGATCCGGCTCGGCCACCGGGTTGGCGGGCAAGGCTTTCGGCCACTCGGTTGGCGCATCGTTATTGGCCACCGAGCGCAAGGTTCCCAGTCGCACCGGGCCGTTGCGCAGCGACAACTCTTCACCGGCCGGCGGCGCCTTGATCGCCAGACAAATACGCATGCCCGGGCCGAGCCAGTATTCCTTGCCCAGCGGCCGCGGCTCGATGGGGTTGCCGTCCAGCGCATAGATCTGCGCCTCAACGCCGGGGATGTTGATGCGATACGTCAGGGTGTTGTCGAGGTTGAGCAAACGCACCCGGGTGATCTGCCCCGCCGGCAACTCGATCACCGGCGTTGGCACGCCGTTGATGGTCGACAAGCGCCCCGCCGTACCACCACGGGCCGCTTCACGGGGGATGCTGAATTCGACGAAATTGCCTTGCTCGTCAATGTGCCAGTTCTTCAGGCTCAGAGTCTTTTCGTACTTGAAACCGGTCGGCTCGCGCTCTTCGACAATCAACGGCCCGACCAGCCCGCGCCCCAGCTCTTCGCTGCTGCTGACGTGCGGGTGATACCAGTAGCTGCCGGCGTCCGGCACGCGGAATTTGTAATCGAAGTATTCACCGGGCAGCACCGGCAATTGCGATACGTACGGCACGCCGTCCATCTCCAGCGGCAGACGGATACCGTGCCAGTGAATGGTGGTCGCCACCGGCAGGTGGTTGATGAAGCGCACCCGCAACCACTCGCCCTGACGCACACGCAATTCAGTGCCCGGCGCCGATGGGCCGAACGCCCAGGCTTCGGTCTTGTGCCCCGGCACCAGCTCGACGTCCAGTGGCGCCGCGATCAGCTCGTAGTCGTGGCCCGCGTCAGCATCGGCCATCTTGCCCAGCCAGTAGCGCGACGCACCTCCCGCCCCGACACCAACGACAACAAGACCGGCCAGGCCACCGAGGATTTGGCGACGGGTAAAGGACATGAACTCAACTACCTCACGTATCTGCGTCGGGCACCGGGCCCGCAAAAGGCAAATACGATACACCTGCAATTGCGAAACAGTAAGGGCAGCGCGGCGGATGGACGCAGTTGCGCCTCGCGCGTACATGATTTCGATCGCTCAGGTGACATAACTATGTAGTGCACATGCAGCGAACAGCCGGGCCATCCTGTGACACCCGTTTCTCAAGGACAGAGAGCCCGATCACATGACCAACCCGATGCCCAACGCCGCCGACAAGGCCGCGCTCAAGGCGATTGCCGCCACCGTCATCCAGACCTGCCCGAGCCTACAGGACGCCGCTCGACAGGTCGCCAGCGACCTGCTGAACAAATACCAGGTCCACGGCCTGGATCCGGATCAAGTGTATTTCCACCGCTTCAACGCCTCGCAAAGCAGCTCGAATACCTTCACTGGCTGGGAGCACGCGCACGCCACGCCCACTTCAAGCATGACCCTGACCCAGTTGGTGATTCACCGTTTCCGCGTCGCCGATCAGGATAACGCCGACCTGCTCGACGTCTATGGCGGTTTCTATACTGCCGGTCCCGATGCCCGTACCTTCGATGAACGCGATGAAGTGCGCCTGCATGGCAACGATGTGCTCAAGGACTTCTGGAGCATCGACTTCAGCGCGCTGTACGACGCTCAACTGAACGCATACTGGAACACCCGCGGCAGCGACTTTCGTACCCTGGCCAAATGCAATTTCCTGATCAAAGCGCTACAGGCGCGGGATAAACGTCAGCTGAGTGACGAGGATTTCCAGTTTGTCACGCAAGCGGTGATCGGCCCGCTGACGTGGCCGGTCAGCCTGCCAATGCTGCAGGCCCAACACCCTTGCCCGAACAGTGTGCGCACGCTGGACATTGCCGGTTACGCCGCTATCAACGTCCTGCGTTTCGTCGCGCCCCAGGGTCGGCAGATCCTCTACCTGCCCGGTGACAGCGATGCCTTCCATGTACTGGAAAGCGCCACCGACCTGCACTTCTGGATCCTGCAGCGGATGAACACACCCGTCGTGCGCGAGACATTCCTTGCGCATTTCTCGCTGGCGGACCGGCAGCAGATCAACGCCAATCTTGGTGACCTGATGAATCGCCTGGTGGCCACGTGGGGCCGCTACGATCACTCGATGATCAATCAGGACAACCGCGCGGTCAGCGGCGACGCCTTCACCTGGCTGAGTGACTCGACCCGTACGGCGATGTTTGCCGAAGCCAGCCTGTCCCTGACCTCCAACGGTGAACTGCGCAAGAAGCTGTGGATCGGCTACCTCAGCGCCGGGGTCAAGGTGTTCGGGCCGATGGCGGTGGTCGGCTGGCCAGTCGCATTGCCGGTGATCGGCGCCAGCATTGCCAACATGGGGCTGAACATCGATCAGGCGGTCAATGGCAAAACCGCCGCCGAGCGCAAGGCCGGGATTCTGGGTGCGGTGCTCAGCGGCATCGACATGCTGTTCAACCTGCTGGCACTCAAGGGTCCGGGATCGCTAGCCGAGGTCGGCCCCGAAGTGGATGCCGCCGAAGCGGCGGAGATGGCTGACCTGACCGATAAAGGCGGGACGCCGATGGGTGGGCCTCAACTGCCGATTGCCACGCCCTTGATTGAAGACACCCCGCGACCGGTCGTTCCGCCGAACTGGCAAGCCAATGAGTTGCTCGACGGCATTACACCGGTGAGCGAGCCCGGAAAATTCCAGGGCATTTATCTGCTCGATTCAAACCCGTCGACCGCCATTTTGATGGATGACACCGCCTATTACGTACGCTACGAAGCCGATATCAACGGCAGCGGACACTGGGCGGTCATTGATCCCGAGCATCCCCACGGCTTTACTCGTTCGATCCCGGTACGCCTGAACCCTGAGGGTGAATGGGAAACCATGCCGCGCGCGGGACTCAGCGGCGGCGGCAAGCCTTCGGGTCTGGCCGGATCGAGCAGTCGCAGCCCGGTGGTCGCCCTGCCCGCCTCGCAATACGACGTGCCTGCCCCCCTCAAGACGCATCTGGAGGAAGGCGCGGCCGGGATGAATGACGAAGCCCTGCGTGACTTCTACGACAGCCTGAACGAGTTCGATGCCTACCGCGATTTCAAGGTCATCCGCAAACGCCTGTATCACGATGCACTGGATTTTTTCAGCACGCTGCGCCTGCCCGATCGTCCTCCGGTGCCCGCCCTGGCGGCAGATGCGACCGCCGAAGAAATCATCGAAAAAATCCTCGAACATGCCCGGGGCCTGGTCATCGGCGAGAGCCACACGGCCATCGGCAGCAAGCAATGGCTGATCGAGAACATGCAATTGCTCGCCAGCAAACAGGTGAAGAGCCTGTACATGGAGCACCTGCTGACCGACTTCCATCAAGCCGCGCTGGATGAGTTCTTCCGCACGGGCAACATGCCGCAAAAACTGGAGGCCTATCTCAAGTCACTCGACGTCGGCAACATGACCGATCCGCTCGAGCGCTACACGTTCCTGGAATTGGTCAAGGAAGCCAGAAAGCAGGGGATCCATGTGCAAGCCATCGATTGCATGGCGAGTTACCGACTCAACGGCATGGATCTGCCGGCCGGCAATAACACCGCGCGGCAGAAAATGATGAATTACTTCGCCCGCCTGATGATCCGTGCTGACCAATCCGCACGTGGCGCGCACAAATGGGTGGCGCTGATGGGCAACTCTCACTCCAACACTTTTGATGGGGTTGCCGGCGTAAGCGAACTGGAAGAGGCGATCGGCATTCGCGTCGAGGATGTTGCCGAAGGGACTTCACGGGGCATTGAAGCGGATCCCGGGAGAATCCTGCCGTTGGGCGGTACGGCGCACGATCGTTCCGCGCTGGTCAGGGGCGACTTGCGCCTGCAAATCGAAACACCCTGGACCGCGCACACCATGACCGAATTCGAAACCCTGCTGCCTCGCCATGGCATGTACTCCCTGAAGCAACAACCCAACCTGACATTCATCGTGCATCGCAGCCGCACGCGAGAACTGGTACGGACCGTCATCGACACCGACGGCAAACATTTCTACATCGAACGCCCCGGCTGGCCTTCGGTCAGCGGTAAACGCTACCCGAGCATGAAAGCGCTGCTGCAAGCTCTGGATGACATGGGCATGCAACTGGGCGGATGGTCAAAACCGCTATAACGCAAAAACAGAAAAGCCGTGTGAAACGAATTTCACACGGCTTTTCGGTTGCAGCGATCAAGCCTTTACGGCTTGCTCGGCATTACTCCCACTCTATTATCAATAACAGCCAGATATGCCTGTAACACTAAGCATTAATGGCACCTTCTTTTAAAATACCATGGATAATACCATTATAGACGCCGCCATATCGATGAAAGCAGCGTCTACCTAGCACCCCAGCCAGCAAGCCCAGGAAATACAGTTCTCCGTCCGGCCTCGAGAAATGCAATCCAGGCTCGGTTGGGCTTATGACACCTTCGCAACATTTGCGTGCTGAGCAGTGCTGATCCTTTCGGTCAAATGTGAAGGAATAAGCAGTCCGATGCTGGACTCAAGGTGGCTACGAGCTTGGATGGGAGCCAGTTATATGCGTCATCCAATGCCGGGGCTTCGACAATTGGACCCAGCTGAACCGCCCTGCATCATTTGGAATCTCGCAACGCGGACGGGCACAGCGTGTACCGCAATGAAGAAGTCACCCTTGTACGAGCTGTCAAAGTGGTGATGTTTGACTAGGGCTCAATCCGCAGCGCCTTTCCCACACGCCTGCGGAAAACCAACGAAAAGTCACCATCTACGTCATTCCGCAGCCCGAAAATCGAGGGACCGAGGAATATTAAGGTGCCATCATCCACACTCTCAAGGCTAATCGTTGCTACCCAAACCTCCCGAGAGCATGATGCTGAAGACGTTTATAGGGCTCCCACCTCTGTTGCGAACTCAGCTGCCTGAGTGCTCAGGCAAGGACAGAGAGTAGGAAAACGAAAAGAATCACTTTAAGCAAAGGACTGGTTTAAGCATGTATATAAAAAGAGTGCAGATTGAAGAAGGCTTTTTAGACGGCCTAGATGTAGAGTTCACTTCAGGATTAAACGCAGTAATTGGTGCGAGAGGAACAGGTAAAACTTCACTAATAGAAATAATTAGGTTTTGTCTCGATGTAAACAGCACCACATCGGAGACCACTAGACGAAGTAAAGACCACGCGCTATCAGTTCTCGGCTCTGGCCAGGTGACTGTAACACTCGTAGACGGCGAAAATACTATTTTAGTTAGCCGTACAGCCAGCGATGCAGCACCTAGAGCAACGGCCCAATATAGAAAACCCGTAATTTTCTCGCAAACCGAAATCGAAACTGTGGGACTTGAGGCAGCAGGTCGACTCAGATTACTCGATGGATTCGTGAAAGCGCGACCGGACACTGATACTCAAGAGAGAGAGTTGATCACAGAGTGCCGAACTCTGACACAGCAGGTCGAGCTGTGTAGAAAAGAAATCGACGATTTTGAACAAACGCAAAAAGCACTGCCTGCATTAAGAGAAGAACTGAAACTAATAATACCAGCAGAGGAAAATGTTTCAAAAAGCTCTGAGGCGCTCCAGCAAAAAACAAACTTGCTCTCCGTACAGACTACTACAATATCTAGCGTAAGTGTAATGCTAGAGCAGGTAACGCGCATTAAAAACAATGTAGCAAACTGGAGCCATGAAATAAAACGAGGCATCGATAATGCACCTGTAAACTCAGTAGAATTTGAGCACGCTGCGCTCGTGTTATTAAAACCACTACTGGAAAGAATCGAGGGTGTGAAAGGCAGACTCGGAGCAGAACTAAACGAGGCAGTAAGCATATATCATGAACTGGACGGCGTAATTACTAACTTTACAAGCAACAAAGTAATCTTAGAGGACCAAGCCCGACAGCTGCGACAGGAAGTAGAAAGTCTACAAGCAGGTTCCGGAAGCGTCCTTAGAAAAGGACAAGAAATTCGGGAAAAAATAGCAAAGCTTGAGTCAATAACATCCTATCTGACTTCGAGAAAGACAATACTCGCGCAACTCATAGGAAAAAGATCAGAAGCACTCGATAAACTTGACAAAATACGCGAGGAACGTTTTTCCGCTCGTTCTGCAGCAGCAGATTGGCTGAATAAAATTGTAGCTCCGAATATTAAGGTATCCGTCTACAGAAATGGACAGTCCAAAGGATTTTCTGCGGCCATTTCTGAAGCGCTTAGGGGAAGTGGGCTTAGATATGCTGACGCGGCAGACGGCATAGCAGCGAACTTGAGTCCACGCGCTTTGCTTGAGGCTGTCGATAACTTTGATGTGGGGCTAATCGAAGACGCTGCTAGCATCACTTCGGATAGAGCATCTCGCATACTTTTGCACTTAAAGAGTTGCGAGCTAGGCGACTTATGCACTATAAACATTGAAGACGAAACTTCTTTACAGCTACTGGACGGAACCGATTACAAGGATATATCAGAGCTATCGACCGGCCAGCGCTGCACGGTAGTACTTCCATTAATACTCTCGCACATGAACCGAATGTTGATTGTGGACCAGCCTGAGGACCATATCGACAATGCATTCATTGCGGAAACCCTGATTAAAGTAATCTTATCAAGGGGTGACCAGGGACAAATCATTTTTTCTACTCATAACCCTAATATTCCCGTATTAGGTGATGCCGACTTAGTCCTACACCTAGGGTCGGATGGTCGTCGAGGGTTTAGACTTTCATCAGGACCGTTAGAAAACATAAGTATTGTAAATGCAATCAGCACAGTAATGGAGGGTGGCGCCAAAGCTTTTAGTCAGCGAGCGAAGTTCTACGGGGAGCATATAAAATAATGACCCGAGAGGAAGCGCTAATCACTCTATCGAATGGCAATTCGCATGCTAGATTTACAGCAATGCGAGCTTTAGAGCGCTTGGCACTTGACACAGACATCCAGACATTATTAAAAATAAAAGCAGCAGAAACAGATTTAATACTGATTAGACGAATTGAGCGCTTGATCACTGGCCTTGGAAACAGTAGACCCACCGAAACTTTCGAAATCGATCCTACTCCTCCTGAAGTTAGAAAAAAACTCCGCGCAGAAGCTATTGAGTGGGTGGCAGGACTTCTGCTTCATGAGATAGGCTCTAAACTGGGCCTTTTAGCCAGTACCGTCTCTAAAGAATTACTCAACTATGCTGACTCAGACACAAAAAGACGTATCGAACATTTACAAGACACATTTGATGGAATTGAAGAACTTAAAAAAGCCACTTCTGTGCCTAAACCAGTTGAAATGGATCTTCCAACGTTAGTTAGTGACTTAGTAGAGCTCGAAGCTACAGACAAAGAAATTGAAATTTCACTTGTAGGTCGAACCCCGTTAATTATTTTCTGCGATCGAGGGCTTTTGAAGTTAGCTTTATGCAACGGTATTAAAAACGCAATTGAAGCCTCTCTATCTATTGCCAATGCAGAGAGAAAAGCTTCTGTAGTGGTGAGCTGGGGTCAGACAGATATTGACAACTGGATTAGCGTCATTGACAACGGACCCGGGCTACCAAGCAATGTCACACATTCATTCACTCTGGGCGAAACAAGCAAGCCTGGGCACTTAGGCTTCGGACTGGGTATAGCGAATCAGGCAATTGAAACGCTACATGGTACTGTCGAGCTCCGTAACTCTGGATCAGATGGAGCTGTTTTTAAATTGAGATGGAGCTTGAACGCATGAAAATATTGATTGTAGAAGATGACGTAGAATTTGTTGGGGAAATACAGTCTCGAGTAACCGCAATATGCCGAGAGCCTTCATATACAATAGCGGGAAGCTTCCAAGAAGCATCCAGCGCAATTGAGTCTGATTTTTTTGATCTGATATTTCTGGATTTAAAAATACCTACGGTACCGGGCGGAATGGACAGTGATCCCCAACATGGGCGAAATCTATTAGACATTGCTATAGCTAACGCGCCGGGCACGCCAGTATTTATGCTTACGGGGTCATCCGCTGAACAGTTTCTTTCCGACATGATGGCTCTAAGCCACCAAGTCGACATATGGGGCCAAGGGAAAGTCCTACCGCTTATAGGATTTCAGCCCAAGCATCGACTCGATATGTTGGATGATAAAATTAAGCCATATATAGATGCATTCGATAGCGTATGCGAGGTGGAGCTAGACCTGTCGTGTGAGATATCCATTCCTACAAACAGATTGATAAGGATTTTCACTGCATCTGTAGGTGGCGTATTCTGCAAGGTGGCGAGAATAAACAGCGGATTGTCTGTCGCATCTGTTTATAAACTTGAGGTTAATGACGGAAGTGGGAGCAGGATTCACAACTCAATTGCAAAAATTGGCCCGCCTTCTGAAATCCAGGATGAAGTTGAGCGACACGATAGATTTATATCAAGATTAGAACCGAATGCTACTCCGCGTAAGGTGGCAGTATTAGCCCATGGCGCCAAGAAGACTTCCGGCGTATTTTATAGCTTAGCGTCAGCATCCGAATTAAACGGTTTTTCGTTTATAGAAAATGATTCACTTGCTCTAATCGAAAGATTGAAAGATTGCGTTCATCCTTGGACAGTGTCTGCCACTCAACGTAGAACTACAGTCAAGGATATTCGAAGAATCTTTATCGATGACGATGCTTTTAAAGCTGTATCGCATCTCATCGCCAATGACTGGACGGAAAAATTTGAGACCAATCCCATTTATGTGATGTGGGGTTGTGTACATGGCGACCTACATGGCCTAAATATTCTCGTATCGCCAGGCTCAGTTCCAGTATTGATTGACTACGGCGATGTAGGAGAGGGGCCGCTTAGTACTGATGCTATTACTTTTGAACTCAGCGTATTTTTCCATCCAGAAGGTCCGTATAAAAATATCGAATGGCCAAGTGAAAGCACAGCATTATCTTGGGGGCAGCCAGAATTTATAGACGACCAATGCCCAGCTCCCGAGTTTTTCAGTGAGTGCCGTAAATGGGCAGAAACGGTGTCCGTGGGTAAACGCGAACGGGCTGCCGTCGCGTATGGTTATTTAGTCAGGCAGCTAAAATACGAAAACTGTAATATTTCGAGAGTGAACGCGCTACTATCTGGAGTAAAAAAATTATTCGATACCGCATAATATGCGATACAGGAATGTGACAAAAACTTCCGACGCACTATGGATTCTAATCACTCCAGCGTCGGAAGACTTCAAAAAAAATATCAGCTTTAACTAAGAACCGGATCAACATCTTTAATACACTGCCTACTGATAAAAAGCCTTTCATATCCAGAAAGATCTAATCGATTGATCACTCACGATTCAGTATCAAGAATCCTAATCCGAATATGGTGTCGAGGCACGTCTTCATAAGGCTCGCTTCCCTAAACGAAAGGTAACCCACTATATGTAGGTCAGCCTAGCGTTCAAGAAGAGAGGTGAATAGGTCTCGAAGCGCTTTGTCGTCAAAGTTCTCCTCGTCACTCTTTTTAGACGACGGAAAACTTGGAGAGGAGGCGCGACTGCTACGGTCTTCAATCTCGTATATGCGATCCTCGATGGCTGAAACGGCGCTATTCAAAACAGCGTTCGACACACCGAAACGCGGCGCGAACTTTTTCAGGGCATCAATCCGATCCGACAGAGAGGACTCGCTATCATCCTCGCGAATGCGGCTAGTATTCTCATCGAAATCTTCGAGCACTGCTGCCCGCAAGGCACTGGTAATGTTGGCGGGCAGCCCCTCCTTTGCGTCCACCGCATCGACAAGTGTGGAGAGCATGTCACATGAGCTCCAGCGTATAGTGTCCGTGAGCGCCTTTTCTAGGAGCTCAAGGAACTCCGCCTCGTAAATGAACTGGCGACCATAGCCCCTGTCACTTAGCCGGCAAAATAAGTCGATCAGAGCCTCCCCATCTGACCAGGCACCGAAGCCTTGCTGTGGATTGCGGACAATCACCATGATGCTGTCGGCAAACAGCTGTTCGTTCGTGAGCTGCCACCAATCCATCAGCATTCGGAGCCGCTTGGAGTTTGCGGCATCATTGTATTCGAGCGAGCGGACGTCCCCAGCTCGCGGACGCCAGTGTGGACGCGTTTCGATCATCCCCAGCATGCCAACGCAGGCTCTGGCGATCTTCGTTTGATCGATTTCGCTAAGCCCGTTCGGATGCACGAAGTCCCACAGGCGCGACAACCAGTCGATGGAAGCCGCTGTGGGAACAAGGCGAATAAGAAGGTCAGTGTCCAGCAAGTATGTTGAGAGATAGTCCTTAAGTGAAGGGTTGAGAAAAGAGACGATTGGGCCGCTGATGTTGACTATGCTGACAAAGCTACCTTCCAGAATGCGAAGGGCTTCTTCGAAATCCTTAGGTCCATGTGCCAGACCGTAGGCAGTGCTCATCGCGGTATGCAGGGTCTCGAAAGAGGAGCGAAGAGTGCCGAGGTAAACGCCGTATTCCGCGAGGAAAAACATCGCCATCAGGAGGTGCCTGCACCGATGATCAATGTGCATCCGGAAAGCGGTGTCCCAAATCTGGCTAGGGTTGTTCAGGGCGCCGATGAAAGCTTCGGAATAGTTTGCCGGTTCAATATCACCGATGCGAAATGCATCGGTCATTGCCTCAATGACACGTGGGTTATAGTTCTTGTGATCAACAATTTCCGCGAGCTTATTGCTTTCCAATAGCGCCAGGATATGCGACTGCGGTGTCTCTAGTACTAGAAGATGATTATAGAGAATCCGCGCCTTGATCCGGCGGGTATAGATGCCAACATCAAGCACGTACTTCGTCACATCGAGGCGCTGGTCGCCAAGATGTTCGGAGACTCTCCGGGCTTCCTCAAATATGTAACCCCTCGTCGTCAGTATAAAACGGGCGTTCGGTGAGCGTCGTACGCGACTCATAAACCGCGCTAGATCAGAATCCTTGTGCGCTAGAGCTTGTCGGTCAAGAGCGACCTTTCCTAAGAAGTCGTCGAAGAGGAATACCTGCTTTTTGCTGTCGGTAATGGCAGCGAAGCCGTCTTCGAGACTGCGGATGGGAACTAGCTCCCACTGCTCGCTCAGGAAGGTGTAGCAAAGCATCTCGGCCAGGGTCGTTTTGCCAACGCCCGGTGGACCAGAGATGATGAGAAGCCGATGTTTCTCTAGTGAAGCTAGTGATTCGTCGAAGCTGGGGTTTGATGCATAGACGCGAACCTTTTGTTCGATGTCTTCCTTCGTGAACGCTGCAAAGGTGTGGGCCGCCGCACGTACGACCCGCTCCAAAACACCCGCTCCCGAGAGCCACAGTTTGATGTGCGACTTGAGGATGTCTGGGTACTTCCGGAGAAGACCGTTGATGTCCTCTGGACCAAAAATATCCGCTTCAGACTTCAGGCTTGTCCCTATGAGCGAGGCGAGCTTGCCCTTGCCAAGCGGAGTGAACTTACAAGAGGTCGCAAGAATATATCGGGTGTGAGCCAGCTTATCGATGGACAAGCGCTCACGTTTCATCGCGGCCATCAGTTGGCTGAACGGCGAACCTTCGTAATGCTTCGCCTGGAGAATGACGTTACCGCTGGCCTGCGCGTGCCGACCATCAATACCGCCATCTGGCCCTGCACAGAATGCCTCGAAGCGAAGTCCCTCTTCTTTTCCAATGAGGTCCCGGACCAGGTCCTCAAAGTCTGCCGATGAGAGATTTCTAAAGTCATAGTTCATGCGGCAGTATGGTCCATTAAAAATTTCGCTCCTATCAACTGCTGTCAGCGCACACGCAATGCGGCGGCTAAGCGAGCAGATCCTCAAGCACAGAATCAGATCTGGGGAAAACTGGATGCAACGATTCGCCGAAATTAGGCATGCTGGTACTACTCGTGTGCTCTAAACGCTAGGGATAGCTGTTGTAACAAAAGAGCCAGTTCTGCTGGGCTGCCTTCGCGTAGCACGTCGGCAAGTAGTTCAGCCGCGTATGCTGGATCAGCACGAAGCTGCTCGGACATTGCTTCACTGTGCGGTCGATCTTTCATCTGGTCCTCCCCCTATCGCCTAGTGACCTGCGAGCTCAAGCCAACCAATAGCATACGTTGAGCAATTGAGCGACGGCATCGTTCTCAAAACAGTCCGAGGGGCAGCCAATCGGCTATCAGTCTTTGTGGATTGCACAATCCAAAAGCTGTTCAGAACTAAGACTTACCTGTGAGCTTAGACAATCGCTCCCATCTTCATTCCTACAGCCACCTGCAACCTCCGAAACTCCATCATCACAATTTCCACATCAATGGCGTTCGCGCCTTCTCCACGCTTCTCTGCAAGCCAGAGTTTTAACAGACCAGCAACCCGCACGAGGTCGCCACTCACCTTGGCCAAGTCACCCACGGCGGTCAGGTCCACGACCGACCGAATGGGCGTGTTAGTGCCTATGGCGCGAAAGTAGCCCGATCGGGACATGCCAGCTTCTTTGGCCTTATTCGTGATCACCGCCTTTTCCTCGTCAGTGAACCAAACCTCAATGGGCTTGCCGCGTCGGCGAGCCATTGTTTTTTCTTTGGTGCCGCCTGTCATGGGCGCTCCTGTTGTTGCCGTGTTTTTGCTTTTAGACGCGGCAGCGGCTGTTCGCCTCGCAGAGCAAGATCCGTAGAGCCGCAGGCGAGTAAGGGTAGGTGGTGGAGGCCCTAGCTGCGGAGCAGCGTAGGCCTACAACACACATCTTGCCGTCCAATTCGACGCTAATACATGCGTATCTCTGCGAACGGTTCATATCTAACATACCTACGCATACCTACGCATACCTACGCATACCTACGCATTTATAAGCTAGATTACGCATGGTACGTAAACAATTTTTTGCGCATACTTGCGTAATCATGCTTAAGCGGAGGTTTGATGATGAAGACACCAAAAGAAGGGCTTACTGGCGCGGGGCGGGTGGCGTTTTTAGCGCGTCTCGATGAATTTCGGGGTCTCATTCAAGCCGGTTGGCCGGTAACAGTCGTTTATGAGAACCACGGCGGAGATAACACGGGGCTGAGCTACAGCCAGTTCGCTCGGTACGTAGGAAAGTACATCCGCAAGCCGACCAAACGTGGCGCCCAGCAGCCCACAATTCCTGACGAAATAACAATTCCGGTAGCGTCGGTGCCAGAACAAATGCAGTCCGCCCTCCCAACGGTACCAGCCCCTATGTCGAAGCCCCGACCTGGGTTCCGGCATGACCCAAGCAGCGGCAACCGTGATGATCTTATATAGCCTTCTAAGGGTTTAGCCTTTGCGGATTGAACAAATAATCGCCAAGAATTGATCATCCCCATGTCAACCTAATTAGCCAATCATTCCATCGATGCAACCAGCACGTCCGGGCACGATCAGGCACTGACCAAAGTGACTGATAGAGGCCGGGAAATGCAGCAAAAAATCATAACGCCCATTATCGGCAAAACGCCGCTGGCAACAATTCCCTTGCACGAAACGACCGTTTCTCCTGCTCGGAAACTCCGTCGTCAGACGGCCTATGGTGCCAAAATTGCCGTAGCCGTCTTTTTCGGATTGGCCATGTACATCGCTCCACCGCCGGCTTACGCCATCTATTGCTCGAACTGCTCGACGTTCTATCAGCAGATGTTCGAGTACGTCGAGGCTGTTAATACCGCCTTGAACACCGCCGAGACATTACAAACGCAAATTCAGCAGTATCAGAACATGGTCACTCAAGGCACCGGCTTGCCCAGCTCAATGTTCGGTAGCGTCGCGGCCGATCTCAAAAAAGTGGCCAACATCTACACCCGCTCGCAGTCTCTAGGCCGCCAGATCCAGAACATGGACTCGCAGTTCAATACGGCTTTTCCCGGCTTTCAATCCTATCTGAATCAAGCTGCAAACTCGGCAGAAGTACCGGCGGGTGAGCGATATCAAAAGTGGTCAGAGCAAAACCGCGACAGCGTGAAAATGGCGCTTGAGGCGGCGAACCTCAACACCAGCACTTTCGAGTCTGAGGATACCCAGCTCGATCACATAGTGGCTCGCTCACAGTCGGCCGTGGGCCGGATGCAAGCCATTCAGGCAGGCAACGAGATAGCCTCTCAGAACGTTCAGCAATTGCAAAAGCTGCGCGATCTACTGGCCACGCAAATAACTATGCAAGGCAACTATATGGCTCAGCAGGGCGACCGGAAGGCTGCTAGCGAAGCCACCGAGCAAAAGTTTGAGGCCCGTAAAAATAATTGGGGGCCTTCCGAGGATTTCTAACCATGTTCATATCTAAAAATCTGATCGTTGGGTTATGCATCGCCTCTGCTCTTGGTGGCTCTGCTCTATCTGGATTCATTGTTTCTATCCGCACCGATTGCGTGGCTGTTGAACGGTCGATGCAATCAGACACGGATAAGAACTTTGAAGCACGGATAAACAACTGGGGCCCATCTGAGGATTTCTAACTATGCAACGCTCAGCAGTTGTAGCACTGGTTAGTGCAATACTCTTGCTTTCGGCCGGTAGCGCGATGGCAGCAGGAGATGTAACTCAAAGCAATGAAATGAACGGGCTTTTGCGGATGCTCTATCAAGCCGCAAGTGAATGGTCACCACGGCTACAGGGTTATGCACTCAAATTACTGGCATCTCTCGCTCTCATCCAGTTGGTTTGGACGTTCATGCCTTTAGTGATGAGACAAGCTGACTTAGGCGAAATTGTCGGCGAGCTGATCCGCTTCTTCATGACCATTGGCTTTTTCTACGCAGTCATTGAACATTCCGTGCCATGGGCGACAGCCGTAGTGGACAGTTTCCGAGAAGCTGCGGGCACGGCTAGCGGTTTGGGCCGTGCGCTTCAGCCCGGTGATATGTTCGCGGTGGCTGTCAACTTCTCACGCACCATCGTGGAAGGCATTTCACTTTTTTCTCCGGGTAAAGCAGTCCTTATCGCGCTTGTTGGTTGCTTGGTTTTACTGTGCTTCGCCTTTATTGCGGCATTCATGTTTGTGACGCTCGTAGAGTCGTACGTCATCATCAATGCCTCCGTGCTTTTCTTCGGTTTCGGTGGTTCGCAATGGACACGCGATTTTGCAATTGCACCACTCCGCTTCGTTGTTGCCGTAGGTGCCAAGCTGTTCGTCTTAACATTGATCGTAGGAATTATCGTCACATCGGCGAAGTCCTGGTTAGCCGCTTATACCAATGACGAAGCATCTCTGATGACATTGGCAGGTTTAGCTTTGGTATGCGCCTACCTGACCAAGACTATTCCCGAACTGATTGGCGGGATGATCAGCGGCACGTCAATGGGTGGAGGTTCGGCTATCGGCGGAATGGCAGCGGCCGGCGCTGCCGGTGCTGCTGCTGCAGTCGCCACCATCACCACGGCCGGTGCCGCTGCGCCCGCAGCAGCCGGTGCGCTTGGCGCTGCCGGTGGTGGTGCAAGTGTCGCAGGGGCGGCTGGTAGCGGAGGATTGGCTGGCTCTATTAACTCCAGCTTTGCCGGTGCGGCAAACTCCGGCATCGGTGCAGCGGCCTCAATGGGCAACGCCGCGTCCTCTGGAGTGGGTGCCAGCACTGGTGGCGGTGCAGCAATCAAAGTCTCTACATCAGCAGGGTCGAGCGTAAGTGGCGGTACCGCTAAAGCGACGGCCAGCCCTGCCCAGCCACCTAACAGCGGCGTGCAGCAGGCCGCCAAGCAGGCTGGAAAGGTAGTGCAAGACAACGACGACAAAGACAAACAACAAGAGACACCCAAAAGGGGTATTCAAGTGTCGGGGAATTCCCTTTCTCAAGCGGCGAATGGAGGTGCGAAGGTGCTCGGGGTGATGGCTTCAATGGCTGTACCTGGCATGGAGAACGCGCACGGCCTATCCCTTGGTGCTGGATCAACCCCACCTTCAAATAGCGATGCCAATTCGGCCGCTCCAAACAGCAGCGGAGAGTTAGCCGCTAATTCCGAGCAGGGGGATTTCAACGTGATCCGTCCAGCCTCAGACGCAAGCCCTACTAATGGTCGCCTAGCCTCGCTGAGTGTGCCGGGTACGGTCTCCAACAATGAAAAAACGGAGAAATAATCATGATGGGATTTCTGATGTTCGCTGGATTCGCAGTATTCGCCTTTACGTTCGCCGTTGGCATGTGGGCACTCGGCCGATGGCTTCGAAGCAAAGGTTACGGGCCGCAGCTAGATAAGCTGGATCGGCAGTACACGGCGCTGCAGCTTCGCGTTAGCCCGCTCGCAATGTCCGCTTCGTATCGCATGTTTGTCGGGGCAGAGGCTCTAAATCGACTACCTTTGCTAGGCAGCAAGACTAACGCGAACTTGAACCGGCAAGTTTTGATGGCCATCCAAGCCGCGCAGCAAGCACAGCAGCAAGAGCCCCCTGCCAATCGCTAATCACTACCCTGCCCTACAGACAACCCCGCTCAAGTGCGGGGTTTTGTTTGCCTGCTGCTCATCAAGAAGGCATATGTGCTGCGCTAGGAGCGATTTTCGCCTCTCACCGGCGTGTACCATTACTGAACAACTGAAAAGCGGCTCACCGTCTCCTGAGGCCTTTCGGGGGAAGTAGATAGACAAACCAGCTCCCCGATTTTCTTTTTGGTGTCCACCGGTCAGGGTGTATCCCTCTCGACGCCTCTCGCGTGCTGATCCATTTACCAATAAAATTTACGACGAATACCTGGCCGACACTGATCGTTGACGCTTTCTCAAATGGCCAGGCGGTCACCCTGGTTTGAAAATACAACCTTGCTTTAACTGACTGAACAATCGAGCGGACGAACGTGCGCATTACAGAAAGATCAAAGAAGCAGGAATCAGAAACATCGCCTCCCGAATCAGCAGACCGGAAAAAAGGCGGGATCAAGGCGCTATGGATTGCCTTCCTATCCGCCACCGGCGGAGCGTTGATGGAGTCTTACACAAGCTTCCTTTCTCAAAACATCGGCCCCCTATGCTTGTCGTTGATCGCGTGGGCTCAGGACCACGTCATGCCAATGCCAGCAGACCAACAGATAGTCGCGCAACTCACCTTCTATATGCCGGCGAAGCTCACGACTGATCATTCCGCAGAGATCATGGGAGTCTCACTATTGGGCCGAGACTGCCGACGGCCTGGTGGCAAAAGCGACATCGGGACCTACCAGTTTGGGGACAGTGAAACCTACACAGATGCCGTTGTCCGTGCATCATGTCGTCCATCAGGCAAGACCCGAGTCACAATCACACCGAGGAATGGCAGCCCTATCGTTCTTCACGATGGTTTTTTCAACAACGGGGATCAGGTTGAATTTGGCGCAGTACCTGGTAGCTACGAGCATGGAGTGCTAACCATGCTGTATGTCGGGACAAACCAACCGAGTGGACCGAGGGTGCCGGTTAATCGGACGTCGCCGCAATGAAATAACTACATCCAGCTGCCAAGTCCGATGCGAACACGTGGCCAGATGGATTGCATCTCTGCGACCTACGAAACCAAAGGGTTTCGATTAGTAATATGCACGAACATGGGACAGCTATCGCGGGTACAAGCACCGTCGTCTTGGAACACATCTAAAGGCTCGCGCGACGAGCTCTACCCCCGCCTGCATCAGCAAGAACGAATAGCAGTCGACGACGCGGAGGCTTCGCCATTAGTAATACGGAGGGACATTGAACACTCAACACTGGGGCTTAGCCATTAGTAATACGCACGGACTCTGAACACTCTAAAGGCTGTGCCTTGAGATAGCCGGAAACGGCTCCTACAGAGATGCCCATTTTCTTAGCAATGGCACGCACGCTCATACCTTCCGCTCTGAGCGCTTGAGCCTTCGCCAGCTTAGCGTTAGCCGCTTCGAGGTAGGTTTTCCGGTCTACGGCACCGGCGGCGCGCCTACGGACCTCATCGCGCTTCCTGTCACGCTCTAGGGCCATCTCCGAGCTGATGATCGTCTTGAGCTGCCGCTGTTCGTCCACGGTGATCCTGAATAGGTTAATCAGGGTGCCGTTCTTTGGGGTGTAGAGTGGTGGATAGTCCTTACCTCCGAAACTTACCTTTTCCCCCGCCTCGAAGGCCTTGGCCTTGCAAAATAAAGTCATCAGCTCTTTGGAGCGGCTATTCCATTGCGGATCTAGCTCGCGGGCCAGCGCCGAGGCTTCGTGATACATCTGCTTGCTGTTGGTCGCGCCGGACAGTAGCAGGAAGTTCAAGCGCCAAAACAGGTGCTGCATCCGGCTGCCTTCGTTGACGCCGCCGCGCAGCTCGGCAAGCTTGCGCAGGTCTTCGAGGCGATCCCAAGCAAGCTGGCGGCCGGAGAATCCGCGGAGATTGTCAGCTTTACCGCCGGGCACCAAATGGAAGGGCTTAGGCTTGCGTTTGACTCGCTCGGAATGCTTCTGCCGCTGTTGCTCGATTGTCCAACGGGCAGTTGGTAGCAGGGCCTCGGCCAGATACTCGAAGTTGTAGCGGACGGGCTGGCCATCGGTGTCGTTCGTGACGTGAACCACGCGGCAGACTTCGCCGCTCTTGCTGTTGACCGTCTCGATGGTTCGTAGCACGCGGCTTGCATCTTTGGCCATCGGATCGGCACCGACGTGTGCTAGGCGATCCACTAGGTAGCGTTGGCACGCATTCCAGCGGGGCAACGCCTGACGCGGGATAGTGCCGTCGAGTAGCCATTTTGCTTGGATGCCCCGGCCGCTGTAGATCAATACCGATGGTGCTGGCAATCCTTCTTCTGTGCAGAAGTACAGCACAGACGTCGCCAGTTGGTCAGGCGTGCGACCGGCAAGGGCTGGTATGCGGTAGGTGTCAAGATCGGTGAACAACAGCCCCAAACGGGCAAGGTTCACGACCCGCCGATTAGGGCGGATGAACTCTGCTTGAGACATCCATGTGTCGCGGGTTTTATCCACCAAATTGAGAATGGTGGGCATGTCCGCTAACCGGTGGGAGGACTGGCGTTTTTCGCCACGCACGTCAACCAGCAGCGAGAAAAACCCGCTCCTGCTGCTGTCGTGATACATCTGCGCCTCGCCGTGAGAACTGAACAGCGCAAGCTGCGATATGGGCCCTACGTCGGGCCCGATTCGCACTATTCAGGCTCCAACTCCGGGCCTGGGAGCCGGGCCTGAACCCTTGCAAGCATCAATCCATTCTTCGACCTCAGCCAAATCCCAGACCACCTTACGACTACTGATCGCAATGCGGCGAGGAAATCGACCTTTGCTTTCAAAGTTGTAAATCGTGCGCTCACACAGCGGGATCATCGCTAGAAGCGTCTTCTTGTCGATGAGCGTTCTGTTCGTCGATACGTGCATACCTTGGCCTCTATCAGTCACAGCAAATGTGTGCCTGATCGTGCCCCTATGTGCCGCTTGCTTCGACGGAATGATTGGCTAAAATGGTTGACATGAAAAATTGCTCAGCTATCGCCATTTGGAAGGGATGCGACCCAACCGTCGCAGATGCCATCAGACGATTTCGAGATTGCTGGGAGCCGTACTCCGCAGCATCGAAGCGTTACCCTATCGCTCGCCTTGTAGAAGAACTCATCGACCCCGCTGTTGCTACGTATACGGCAACACTCCCGTCGCGCTATCTAGGGCACGTACCAGGAGCCGGTACCGGCGTAGCATTCAGTGAGATCATGCGATTGGTTGGTTCTGAAGCAATGGTTCGCGTACAGCGCCGATTGCTAAGAGCTTTTGTCCTAACAGAAGACCAGCAGTCCAAGAGAGATCAGCGATTTATCGCCACACTCGAAACGCTGATAGAGCTTGTATGGGCATGCAAGCGCAAGCAACCAGCGAAAAGAAATGTTCGTGGCTTGAATGGTCAACGCTTAAAAGTTTTTTGTAGATTTTGCGGCACGCTTGCAGAGCTGGCCACATTCGCCGAATCCAGCGGCGACGATGGCCAGCGCGGCATGGATGAAAAACTGCGCCTCAGCAACCTTTATTGCGCGGCTCATCGCCCTAAGTTACCGGATGGCGAATGGAATCCTGCGTACAGAAAAGCGAAACGATCTATAGCGCAATTCGACCTAGAATTAGCCAGAGTCAGCCGCCAATGCGCCTCGAGAGGTACTCCGCAGGCGAAATCAGGTGACGAGTTGGTTGACAGCTACATACATAGCTACATGCTTGGCCAAACGTTAACGCTAGCAGAGGAAGCAGAGTTACGGGACCTAGCGCGGCTTATGGTGGACTCAAGATTATCTGATAGAAAAAAACAGATACTCATGCTCCAACGGCTTGGTTTCAATCAATCAGCGATTGCGCGCAGGCTGGGTATCGAACGCCAAGCGGTATCCAAAGCAATTGCCTCAATCCCAGAGATATTTTGGTTGAGTCAGCCACACCGATCCGGTTAGTAGCTCGTTTTAGCGTCAACTAAAATACACAATCAATAGGGGTTCACGCGGCCGAACCGGACTCTTGAATCAAACCTTCGCACGTGGCTTTTTTAGCGTCCACTCGTCAATCATATCCGCCCAATCCTGCAACATCGCCCGACGCTGATCGCGGTATTCAGCCTTGTTATAGACGGCCCGTACGCCCTTCTGCTCGTGCGCAAGGCACTTCTCAATCCAGTCTGAGTTATAACCCGCTTCATGCAGCAGCGTGCTCGCTGTCCGCCTCAAATCATGCGGTCCGAACTTGCTCAACGGCTTCCCCTCTTTCTGCGCGAGCCGATAGGTCAGCGTCAGCACCTGATTGATCGTCGCGGTGCTCATTGGCAAATCGGAATCGTACCGAGAGGGAAAGACGTAATCCGAACCACCGGCAAACGTCTTCAGAGCAATGAAAAAATCCAGCGCCTGCTGAGATAAGAACACCAAATGGGGATTGCGCCGCTTCATCCGCTCTTTCGGAATGGTCCACAGGGCTTCGCTGAAATTGATTTCGTTCCAAGTAGCGTTGGTCAATTCACTTTTGCGAACCATGGTCAGCAACAGCAGCTTAGCGGCGACTCTCACGGATGAGGCAGTGCCGATGCGGTCCAGGTATTGATACATCAACGCGATTTCGTCAGGCCCTAGAGCGCGATCACGTGGCTCGAATTTAGCGATGCTTGCAGGACGCACCAGATCAGCCGGATTCTCAACCTTCTGGCCACGCTCTATCGCCCATCGGAATACCTGCATCACAATCTCGCGGGAGTGCACGGCCGTGGCTGGAGCTCCACGCTCCACAATTGCATCTGTCAGCGTTCGCAGATCCTCATGATTGATTTCCACCAGTTTCTGATTACCGAAGTGCGGCTTTAGCTCGCGCTCGTAAACCGATCGGCGCATGTCCCGGGTTGAGTCAGCCATCTGATACCCACGCAGCCATTTCTCAGCCCACGCATCAAACGTCTCTGCCCCTTTGGTGCGTGCCTTGGCACGGGCTTTCTCTTTGGCAGGTGACTTACCCGCCGAAACCATCTTTTTAGCCTCGCCCAGGCGCTCTCTGGCTTCCGCAAGTGTGATACCACCCACGCCATAACGACCGAACGTGATGGTCTCCTGACGGCCATTGATTGAGTAGTTGTAACGAAATGAGATGGAACCGGCAGCAGTGACGGCCACGTACAGCCCGTCGCGGTCATTCACCTTGTAGAGCTTTTCTTGCGGTTTGAGGTTACGCAGCTTGGTATCGGTCAGCATGGCAGTTACGGATTCCGTGGAAAAAAATACCATGCTCAGAAAAGCACTCATGCACCACGATAAAACCCAATGAAACCGGGCTGATGATGAGATTTGATACCATGCCCTGCCCTGCTAGGGCGACATGGTATCGAGCACCGAACATGGCATTTGGCTCAGTCAATGCCCCTTACCATGCCATACAAACACGGTGCTTGGCGATGCATAAAGCTGCCAGAATTTGCCAGACCCAAAAAGCCAGAAGCCCGCAATTACGCGGGCTCCAGGGCATTTCTTGCTAGATCGTGCCGGGCAATGCCGGACGTCCAATCATTCCCACTCAATGGTCGCCGGCGGCTTGCTCGACACGTCATAAGTAACGCGCGAAATGCCTTCGATTTCATTGATGATACGTCCAGAGACGGTTTCCAGCAGTTCGTAAGGCAGGTGTGCCCAACGTGCGGTCATGAAGTCGATGGTTTCTACAGCACGCAGGGCCACGACCCAGGCGTAACGACGGCCGTCGCCGACCACGCCAACCGATTTCACTGGCTGGAACACCACGAATGCCTGGCTGACTTTGTGGTACCAGTCGGCTTTGCGCAGTTCTTCGATGAAGATATGGTCGGCACGACGCAGCAGGTCGGCGTATTCCTTCTTCACTTCACCGAGGATGCGCACGCCCAGGCCCGGGCCCGGGAACGGGTGACGGTAGACCATGTCGTACGGCAGGCCCAGTTCCAGACCCAGACGACGGACTTCGTCCTTGAACAGTTCGCGCAGTGGCTCGACCAGTTTCAGGTTCATCTCTTCCGGCAGGCCACCCACGTTGTGGTGCGACTTGATCACGTGCGCCTTGCCGCTTTTCGCGCCAGCCGACTCGATCACGTCCGGGTAGATGGTGCCTTGCGCCAGGTACTTGATGTTGTCCAGCTTGCAGGATTCGGCATCGAACACGTCGATGAAGGTACGGCCGATGATCTTGCGCTTCTTCTCTGGATCGGCTTCGCCGGCCAGGTTGTTCAGGAACTGCTCTTCAGCGTTGGCGCGGATCACCTTGACGCCCATGTTCTCGGCGAACATGGCCATCACTTGCTCGCCTTCGTGCAGACGCAGCAGGCCGTTGTCGACGAACACGCAGGTCAACTGGTCGCCGATGGCCTTGTGCAGCAGCGCCGCAACCACCGAGGAGTCAACGCCGCCGGACAGACCCAGCAACACGTTGTCGGTGCCGACTTGTGCGCGGATGTTGGCGATGGCGTCTTCAGCGATCTTCGACGGAGTCCACAAGGCTTCACAGCCGCAGATGTCCAGCACGAAGCGCGACAGGATGCGACCGCCCTGCTTGGTGTGGGTCACTTCCGGGTGGAACTGCACGCCGTAGTAAGCGCGTTCGTCGTTGAACATGCCGGCGATCGGGCAGCTTGGGGTGCTGGCGAGGATGTGGAAGTCTTCCGGCATCTTGGTGACCTTGTCACCGTGGCTCATCCACACGTCGAGACCGAACAGGCCATCGGCGTCGATGTGGTCCTCGATGCCGTCGAGCAGGCGGCTCTTGCCGACTACGTCAACGCGGGCGTAACCGAACTCACGCAGCTCGGAACCTTCAACCTTGCCGCCCAGTTGCTCGGCCATGGTCTGCATGCCGTAGCAGATACCAAAGACCGGCACGCCCAGGTCAAACACCGCTTGTGGGCAGCGCGGGCTGTTGGCTTCGTGCACGGACTCGGGGCCGCCGGCGAGGATGACGCCTTTAGGCGCGAATTCGCGGATCGCCTCTTCGTCCATGTCGAACGGGTGCAGCTCGCAGTACACACCGATCTCGCGCACGCGGCGGGCAATCAGTTGGGTGTATTGCGAACCGAAGTCGAGGATCAGGATGCGGTGAGCGTGAATGTCGAGGGCCATGATTCAGTCTCGTCTAAGTAATTCAGAAACAGTCGTGATTCAGAAACAACTCGGGGCTGAATAAAACAGCCCCGGTTGCTTAACGATTTGCTTGAAGCATCAACCTACGCGGTAGTTTGGTGCTTCTTTGGTGATCTGCACGTCGTGAACGTGGGATTCGGCCATACCGGCACCGGTGATCCGCACGAACTCAGGCTTGGTGCGCATTTCTTCGATGTTGGCGCTGCCGGTGTAACCCATCGAGGAACGCAGACCGCCCATCAACTGGTGGATGATCGCAGTCAGGGTGCCTTTGTACGGCACACGGCCTTCGATACCTTCCGGAACCAGTTTCTCGGCGCCGGCCGAGGAGTCCTGGAAGTAACGGTCGGAAGAACCTTGCGCCTGGGACATGGCGCCCAGCGAACCCATGCCGCGATAAGCCTTGTACGAACGGCCCTGGAACAGTTCGATCTCGCCCGGGGCTTCTTCAGTACCGGCGAACATCGAACCCATCATCACGCAGGACGCACCAGCGACGATGGCCTTGGACAGGTCACCGGAGAAACGGATGCCGCCGTCGGCGATCAACGGCACGCCAGTGCCTTCAAGGGCAGCGGCGACGTTGGCGATGGCACTGATTTGCGGCACGCCGACACCGGCGACGATACGGGTGGTGCAGATCGAGCCAGGGCCGATACCGACCTTGACCGCATCGGCGCCAGCTTCGGCCAGGGCCTTGGCAGCTGCGCCGGTGGCGATGTTGCCGCCGATCACCTGCACTTCAGGGAAATTCTCTTTGACCCAGCGAACGCGGTCGATCACGCCCTTGGAGTGACCGTGTGCGGTGTCGACCACCACCACGTCCACACCGGCGTTGACCAGCGCGGCAACGCGGTCACCGGTGTCTTTACCGGTACCGACGGCAGCGCCAACGCGCAGACGACCTTGATCGTCCTTGCTGGCCAGCGGGTAGGCTTTGGCTTTTTCGATGTCTTTGACGGTCATCATGCCTTTGAGGGCAAACTTGTCGTCGACGATCAGGACTTTTTCCAGGCGGTGCTTGTGCAGCAGCTCGCGGACTTCGGTCTTGTCGGCGCCTTCACGGACGGTGACCAGACGCTCTTTAGGCGTCATCACTTCACGTACGGTGGCTTCCAGACGGGTTTCGAAGCGGACGTCACGGGAGGTGACGATGCCGACCAGGTCGCCATCGTGCAGCACCGGAACGCCGGAAATGTTGTGCATGCGGGTCAGTTCGAACAGGTCACGCACCGTGGCATCAGCCTCGATGGTGATCGGATCCTTGACGACGCCGGCTTCGAACTTCTTGACCTTACGCACTTCGGCAGCTTGCTGCTCGATGGTCATGTTCTTGTGGATGATACCGATACCACCTTCCTGAGCCATGGCGATTGCCAGACGGGCTTCAGTGACGGTGTCCATGGCGGCAGAAACCAGAGGAATATTCAGCTCGATGCCACGGGTAAGGCGGGTCTTGAGACTGACTTCGTTAGGAAGCACCTCGGAATAACCAGGCACTAGGAGAATGTCGTCGAATGTCAGAGCTTCTTGGCTGATACGCAGCATCGCGGGGGCTCCCGAGCGGGAAAATGGAAGCGCGCCATTATAGTCAGACACCCCCTGCTGTTCAATGTAAAACTCAACCTGATATCAATGTTACTGATATACGGAAAACCCTGCTTTTTGTAGGAGCTGCCGAAGGCTGCGATCTTTTGCTCTGGATTCTCGAAAACAATAGCAAAAGATCGCAGCCTTCGGCAGCTCCTACAGGGACAAATTCAGGGTCAGAGTTCGACTTTTACCCAGCTGACAGGCTGGTCGAGCCAATCGGCGAACTCATCGATAAAGCTCTGCTTGAACCCTGCTTCCAGCCAGTTGTTGAAGATGAAACCCAGGTTGGAAAACGCACATTCCTGCAAGTACAGAAAGCCGTTGATGTCATCTTCGTGCCCGCATTCCGGGCAGGTGAAGTTGTCGGTGCGCCCGGGCATCCAGTCTTCCAGGCTTTCGAACAGCGCTTCGCCGACTTCGCGGCGGCATTCGGCGCACCCGGCCTCTTCGAGAAAGCCCTTGGCCGGGGTGTAGATACAGCGTTTGACGATGATCTCCAGGCCATTGATCGGCTCACCGAAAGGCAGCGCTTCGGGGTGCAGCACCACCGCACGCGCGCCGTCGGCAATCGCATGGGCCATGCGGTTGCCGGTGCGGCCGCAAGTGGTCAGCTGTTCTTCGATGATGTTCTTGCGCACCAGCCAGCGCACGATCGCCCGCGCCCGGGGCTCGTGGACCGGCAGGGTGGAGATTTTCGGGACGATGATGCTTTGCGAATTCATGGTGCAAGCCTGCTGCAAATACCGAGATTTACCCCTGTAGGAGTGAGCCTGCTCGCGATAGCGGTGGGTCAGACACATCAAGATCAACTGATACACCGCTATCGCGAGCAGGCTCACTCCTACAAAGGAATTGCGGCCGGCAGCTTAATCCCTGAAGAAATCCGGTCAAGTACTCACGCCATACTAATAATGTAGCGCCCGATCAACGCAATCCCGCTCGCCAGCACCAGCCAGGTCACCAATCGCACAAACGCCTCGCGCGACAATCTCATGGTCAACCGCCGCCCGATCCACAAGCCCAGCGCCATGGCAGGCAACAGACACACCGCCAGCATCAACAAGGGTAGCTCGGCATACACCCCGGCGATGGCGAACAGGCTCAAACGCACCACCGTGCTGCAACTGATCAGTGCACTTTGCGTGGCCCGCGCCGCGTCCTTGGGCAGGCGGCTGTTGAGATAGATCGCATATAAAAAGCCGCCGCTGCCAAACAGCGCGCCAAACAGCCCGCCCACCGTGCCCATCGGCAATGCCCATGCAGCAGACAACTGCGTCGGCCGGGTTTTCACCCACAGGCTGTAAACCGCATAAGTGCTGATGAACAACCCCATCAACAGCAACAACAGATCAGATTTGAGATTAAGCAGGAAAATCACCCCCAACGTGCACCCCACCGCCATGCACGGCAGCAGCCGTAACAACTCGGATTTCGCCACGTCCCGGCGCGAGGGCAGCAGATTACCGAACGCCGCGACGAAATCCAGCAGCACCAGCAGCGGCACGATTTTCGACAACGGCATGAACAGAATCAGAATCGGCCCCGCGACCAGTGCGGTACCGAACCCGGCAATTCCGAACACGATATAGGCCAGCGCGATTCCCGAGCCGATCACCGCCCAGCCACCCGCGCCCCACGCCCATTCACTCAACAACCCCGCCACGCTCATCGATCCGCTTCCTTTATAAGCCTGTGATGACTTTAGCCAGCGCCAAGCCTTGCGACTAATATGATCAAAGTCGCTCACTCATCTCGAAAAGGCATACCTGGTGCTTTCAACCCGACAATTGCGCTACTTCGTGGAAATCGCCGAATGCGGCAGTTTCAGCGCCGCCGCTGAACGCCTGTTCATCGCGCAGTCAGCGCTGAGCCGTCAGGTCAAGGACATGGAAGCGCGCCTGCAAACCCCGCTGTTCGAACGCACCGCGCGCCAGCCCCGGCTCACGGCGGCGGGTGAGGCGTTTTTGCCGCGGGCCAGAAACCTGCTCAATGAACTGAGCAAAGCCAGCGCGATGGCCACTGAGGTCGGCAATGGTCAGCTCGGCACCTTGCGCCTGAGTCATTCCAGCACCGTGTCGATCAGTGGGCATTTATTACGTCGGATCAGCACTTATCTCGATCAGCAGCAAGGCGTGTCGCTGGACATCGGCAAGCTGTCCTCCGAGGCGCAGCTTGAGGAACTCGCGGAAGGACGCCTCGACATTGGTCTGTTGCGCCTGCCGGTGTTGCGTCAGCGCGAAGGCATTCAGGTTGTGCCGTTGTTCACCGAACGCCTGCTGCTGGCGGTGCCGAACGATCATCGCCTGGCCGATTCAGCCGCTGTCGAATTGGCGCAACTGAAGGACGAGCCGTTTATCTCGATCCCGCATCCGCAGCGTGGCGGGCTCAGCTATTTGTGTGCCGACCTGTGTATGCGTCAGGGCTTTTTTCCCAAAGCGGCGCGGGTGATGTCGCGCAAGACCACGCAGTTGCAGTTGATCCAGGCTGGATTCGGCATCGCCCTGCTGCCCGAATCAATGCAGGACATCGCCCCCGGCGGCGTACGATTTCTGCCGCTGAGCGATCCCGATTGCCAAAGCACCATCGCCCTCGCCCATCGCCAGAACCCCACGTCACTGGTTCAACACTTCATCCAGACCTTCACAAATCCCCTGTAGGAGCTGACGAGTGAAACGAGGCTGCGATCTTTTGATCTGGCTCTCCAAAAAAAATCAAAAGATCGCAGCCTTCGGCAGCTCCTACAGGGATTCGTGTATTGCGTCGGAAATTAGCTTTAAACTGCGCCCCATGATTAAAGATCCCTTTTCAAGGCTCGGCCTTGACCGTGAAGTCCTGACCGTCAGCCAGCTCAACGGCCGCGCGCGGGTGTTGCTCGAAGACGTGTTCAGCAACATCTGGGTCGAAGGCGAAATCTCCAACCTCGCCCGCCCGGCGTCCGGCCACGTGTATTTCACCCTCAAGGACAGCGGGGCGCAGGTGCGTTGCGCGCTGTTCCGCAACAATGCGGCGCGGGTGCGTCAGGCGTTGAAGGACGGTCTGGCCGTGAAGGTGCGCGGCAAGGTCTCGCTGTTCGAAGGGCGTGGCGACTATCAGCTGATTCTCGATACCGTGGAGCCGGCCGGTGACGGCGCGCTGCGCCTGGCCTTTGATGCGCTGAAGGAAAAGCTCAGCGCCGAAGGTCTGTTCAGTGCCGAACGCAAAGTCCCGCTGCCGGCGCATCCGCAACGCATCGGCATCATCAGTTCGCCGACCGGCGCGGTGATTCGCGACATCATCAGCGTGTTCCGCCGCCGGGCGCCGCAGGTGCAACTGACGCTGATCCCGACCGCCGTGCAGGGCCGTGAAGCCACCGCGCAAATCGTCCGCGCGCTGAAAATGGCCGACGCCCGTGGTTTCGACGCGCTGATCCTCGCCCGTGGCGGTGGTTCGCTGGAAGACCTCTGGTGCTTCAACGAAGAAGCCGTGGCCCGCGCGGTCGATGCCTGCGTGACGCCGATTGTCAGCGCCGTCGGGCATGAAACAGACGTGTCGATCAGTGATTTCGTGGCTGACGTGCGCGCACCAACGCCCTCCGCTGCCGCCGAGCTGTTGGCCCCGGATTCGAGTCACCTGATCCGTCAGGTCGAAAGCCTGCACCGGCGTCTGGTGATGCGCATGCGCGACCGGCTAATGCGCGATCGTCTGCGCCTGGAAGGCATGGCCCGCCGCCTGCGCCACCCCGGCGAACGCCTGCGTCAGCAAGCACAACGCCTGGATGACCTGGACATGCGCATGCGCCGGGCCTTCGAGCGCCAACTGAATACCCGCCGCGAACGGCTGATCCGTCTGGAAACCCGGCTCGCCGGGCAACACCCGGGACGCCAATTGGCGATGCTGCGCCAGCGCCTCGACAGCCTCGCCGAACGCCTGCCGCGAGCCATGCGCGAAGGTCTGAAAAGCCGTCGCCTGCAACTGCACAGCCAAATGCAGACGCTGCATGTGGTCAGTCCGCTGGCAACCCTCGGCCGTGGCTACAGCATTCTGCTGGATGAGCGCGGGCACGCCATTCGCAACGCCGCGCAGACCCACACCGGCCAACGCCTGAAGGCCAGACTGGGCGAAGGCGAACTGCAAGTGCGCGTCGAGGACAATCACCTGACGCCCGTCACCCTTTCTTTACTGGACTGATCCATGCCGCGTTTTCTTGCTCCGTTATTGTTGCTGTGCCTGACCACCTTCAACGCCCACGCCGACAGCTACATCACCCGTTTGCTGAACAAACCGGTGCCGGGCGGCGTCGCGGTGATTGATCTGGGCAGCGCCGCGCAGGCGCCAAAAGCCACCTATCAGGGCAAACCGGTGCTGGTGGTGAAAGAACAGAACAACTGGCTGGCGATTGTCGGTGTGCCGCTGACGGTCAAGCCCGGCAGCCAGCAGATCAGCAGCGGCGGGCGCAATCTGCCGTTCACCGTCGGCAACAAGAAATACCCGGAACAGCACATCACCCTGAAGAACACTCAACAGGTCAATCCGAACCCGGCCAATCTCAAGCGCATCGAGGGTGAACTGGCCGAGCAGATCAAGGCTTACCGCAGCTTCAGCCCGAACACTCCGAGCAACCTGTTGCTGGACAAACCGGTCAACGGGCCGCTGTCGAGCAAGTTCGGTGTGCGCCGTTTCTTCAATGGCGAAGAGCGCAACCCCCATGCCGGCCTCGACTTTGCGGTGCCGGCCGGCACGCCGATCAAGACCCCGGCAGCGGGCAAAGTGATTCTGACCGGCAACTACTTCTTCAACGGCAATACGGTGTTTGTCGATCACGGACAAGGCTTTATCAGCATGTTCTGCCACATGTCGAAAATCGACGTGAAGGTCGGCGATCAACTGGCCCGTGGCGCGGTGGTTGGCAAGGTCGGCTCGACCGGCCGGGCAACCGGGCCGCACATGCACTGGAACATCAGCCTGAATGATGCGCGGGTGGATCCGGCGATTTTCATTGGTGCATTTCAGCCGTAATTCCTGATTGAGGCTACCGGCCCCTTCGGGAGCAAGCCCCCTCCCACACTGGATTTGTGTTGTGAACACGATCAACTGTGGGAGCGGGCTTGCTCGCGAAGGCGGCCCATCCCACACCGCAAATACTGCTCACACCCCCACCAGTTTCAATTGCGCCCCAATCCAACCCCGCGCAAACATCAATAAGATCATCCGCCTGAAGCACAATAAAATCGCGCCATTCGCAGCTTTTCGAGTATTCCTCTCAATTTTTTTCGACTGCTTGCCATCCTCTCCCCTCGCGGTTAGGGTTGAAGGCATGAAAACCTCTCACACCCTTATTCAGCTTCGCCAGCACCGCAGTCTGTGCCTCGTCAGCGCACGACTGCCGGGCTGAATCGCTGCGCCTCGTCCCAAGCTGTTCCCGAACATTCGTTCCACCGGCAGGCCGCCTCTTTTCGGCCCAGACAATAAGGATTTTCCCGATGAGCATGCTCAAAGACCCGTCTTCGAAATACCGCGCGTTCCCCGTCATCAATCTGCCGGATCGCACCTGGCCGTCGAAAACCATCGACGCCGCGCCGATCTGGTGCAGCTCCGACCTGCGTGACGGCAACCAGTCGCTGATCGAGCCGATGGACGCGGTGAAGAAGCTGCGCTTCTGGAAAACCCTCGTGCAGGTCGGCGTGAAGGAAATCGAAGCCTCGTTCCCGGCCGCTTCGCAAACCGACTTCGACTTCGTGCGTACCCTGATCGAAGAAGGCCACATCCCGGACGACACCACCATTCAGGTGCTGACCCAGGGCCGTGAAGACCTGATCGAGCGCACCTTCGAATCCCTGCGCGGGGCGAAGAAAGCCATCGTTCACCTGTACAACGCCACCTCGCCGTCCTTTCGTCGCATCGTCTTCAACCAGGATAAGGACGGCATCAAGGCGATCGCGGTCAACGCCGCCAAGCTGTTCGTCAAATACGCGGCGATGCAGCCGGACACCGAGTGGACTTTCGAATACTCGCCGGAAACCTTCAGCGCCACCGAGTTGGAGTTCGCCAAGGAAGTCTGTGACGCGGTGATCGAGGTCTGGAACCCGACGCCTGAGCACAAGATGATCCTCAACCTGCCGGCCACCGTTGAATGTGCAACGCCGAACGTCTACGCCGACCAGATCGAATGGTTCGGCCGCAACATCAACCGTCGTGACAGCGTGATCATCAGCCTGCACACCCACAACGACCGTGGCACCGGCGTCGCCGCTACCGAGCTGGGCCTGATGGCCGGCGCGGATCGCGTCGAAGGCTGCCTGTTCGGCAACGGCGAGCGTACCGGTAACGTCGACCTGGTCACCGTGGCACTGAACATGTACACCCAGGGCGTTGACCCTGAGCTGGATTTCTCCGACATTGACGGCGTGCGCAAAGTCGTTGAAGAGTGCAACCAGATCCAGGTGCACCCGCGCCACCCGTACGTCGGCGACCTGGTCCACACCGCATTCTCCGGCTCGCACCAGGACGCAATCCGCAAGGGCTTCGCCCAGCAGAAACCGGACACCCTGTGGGAAGTGCCGTACCTGCCGATCGACCCGGCCGACATCGGCCGCAGCTATGAGGCAGTGATTCGTGTGAACAGCCAGTCGGGCAAGGGCGGTATCGCCTACTTGCTGGAGCAGGAATACGGCATCAGCCTGCCGCGACGCATGCAGATCGAGTTCAGCCAGGTGGTGCAGCGGGAAACCGACCGCCTCGGCCTGGAGATGACCGCCAAGCAGATCCACTCGCTGTTGATCAGCGAATACCTGCAAGCCAACACCCCGTACGCGCTGGTCAGCCATCGCCTGCAGGAAGAAAACGGCAACAGCGCCGTCGAAGTGGAAGTGGCGAGCAAGGGTCAGGGCGAAACCAACCTGCACTGGCGCGGCAAGGGCAACGGTGCGCTGGAAGCACTGGTGGCCGGCCTGCCGATTCCGGTGGAGATCATGGACTACAACGAACACGCGATCGGCGCGGGCACCAATGCCAAGGCAGCGGCTTACATCGAGCTGCGAGTGAACGGTGAGCGTGCGGTGCACGGCGTGGGTATCGATGAAAACATCACCACTGCCAGCTTCAAGGCGCTGTTCAGTGCGCTGAACCGCTCGTTGAGCCAGCCGGAAGCGAAAGCGGCGTAAGCTTCGCTGAAATGCAAAAGGCCCCGGAGTGTGAGTTCCGGGGCCTTTTTTATGCCTGCTGGTTTTGTGCCGCCTGATCTGGCCTCTTCGCGAGCAAGCCCGCTCCCACAGGGTATTGCGCTCTACCTGTGGGAGCGGGCTTGCTCGCGAAGAGGCCAGGCGCTGCGAGTATCAAGTGAATTCGAAGGTATCCGCATCCAGATTCGCCGGAAAACGCTCGCGATACGCCGCCAATGACGCAGCCTCCAGCACAACCTTGAACACGCCGTCGGCCTCCCCCGCCGCCAGCAACGTCTCGCCCTGGAAATCCAGCACCTGACTGTCGCCGGTATAGGCAAAGCCCTTGCCGTCGGTGCCGATCCGGTTCACCGCCGCCACGTAGCACAGGTTTTCAATCGCCCGCGCCGGCAACAAGCGGTTCCAGTGCAGACGCCGCGCACCCGGCCAGTTGGCGGTGTACAGCAGCAGATCGGTGTCCTGCGCGTCGCGACTCCACACCGGGAAACGCAGGTCGTAGCAAATCAGCGGCCGAATGCGCCAACCCTTGAGCTCAAACTGCACCTGGCGCTCGCCGGGGGTGTAGTGATTGTGTTCGCCCGCCATGCGGAACAGGTGGCGCTTGTCGTAATGCCAGACTTCACCGTCCGGGCGCGCCCACAGCAGGCGATTGCGATGGCTGCCGTCCGCCGCCTGAATGATCACGCTGCCGGTGATCACCGCATTCAGTTTCGCGGCCTGCACCTTCATCCACTTGCTGGTCGGGCCATGCTCGGCTTCAGCGAGGGTTTCCGACTCCATGGAGAAGCCAGTGGTGAACATCTCCGGTAGGATGATCAGGTCGGCGCCCCGGGCCTGCTCCAGCAGCACCTCGAAGTGCTCGAGGTTGGCCTGACGATCATGCCAGGCCAGGCTGGTCTGGATCAGCGCCAGATTGAGATCGGGCAATGCACTCAGATCACGCATAGTTTTGCCGCTGCCTCGCGCAGCGTCTCCTCGCGTTTGGCGAAGCACAGGCGCACCAGGCGCTGGCCTTGCGGTGGATTCTGATAGAACACCGACACCGGAATACTCGCCACGCCGTGTTCGCGGGTCATCCAGATCGCCATGTCGACGTCGTTCAAGTCAGGGCGGATCTGCGAGTAATCAACCAGTTGGAAATACGTGCCGGTGACGCGGGTGAAGGTGAAGCGCGACGGCGCCAGCAAATCGCAGAACAGGTCGCGCTTGGCCTGATAGAAACCCGGCAGCTCTTCGACGTGTTCCGGGTGCTCGGCCATGTAATCGGCCAAGGCGTATTGCAGCGGGGTGACACCGCAGAAACTGACGTACTGGTGCACCTTGCGCAGCTCGGCGGTCAGCGCCGGGGGCGCAACCACGTAACCGGTTTTCCAGCCGGTGACGTGGTAGGTCTTGCCGAACGAGCTGACCACGAAGGCGCGCTGATACAGCTCTTCGTGAGCCAACAAACTGACATGCGGCACGCCGTCGAACACCAAGTGTTCGTACACCTCGTCGCTGATCAGATAGATGTCGCGACCACGGATCAACTCCGCCAGTTGATCCAGTTCGGCACGGCTGATCAGTGCACCGCTCGGGTTGTGCGGGGTGTTGATGACGATCATTTTCGTGCGCGGGCTAAGGGCCGCGGCGAGCTTGTCGAAATCGATGGAGAAATCGTGCGGGTTCAGTTGCACATGCACGCAGCGGCCACCCGCCAACTGCGTCGCCGGTTCATAGCTGTCGTAGCACGGATCGAACACGATGACTTCGTCGCCGCTGTGGATAACCGCCTGAATCGCACAGAAGATCGCCTGGGTGGCACCCGGCGTCACGGTCACTTCGCTGTCGGCGTCGACTTTCACGCCATAGCTGCGCGCGATTTTCGCCGCGATCTGCTCGCGCAGCGCCGGCAGGCCGGTCATCGGTGAATACTGGTTATGGCCGCTGGCGATATGCCGACCGACCGCGTCACGCAGGGACTGCGGGCCGTCGAAATCAGGAAAACCCTGGGACAGGTTGATCGCTCCGGTCTGCGCCGCGAGCTGAGACATCTGCGTGAAAATAGTGATGCCGACATCCGGCAGCTTACTGGTGATCATCGAGGGGTTCCCTGCTCTACACCCGGCTCTGACGACGGCGCGGGAGAGCCCGAGAATAGCCCATTCGAATACGATAAAAAAAGTCGTTCCCTACGATGCGCGGCACTACGAAATCAAAAAAAGGCACCTTGAACCTACTCGCGCCGGAGGAAAACGGATGAGTGGTCGCGCAATACGCCCTCCCCTGTAATTTCTGACAGTAGCGGTAAGTTGCAGCAAGCTTTTAACTGGGTCTACGGCACAACGTCGTTGTCTCAAGGAATCGCAGTGATGACAAAACGAATGATCATTAAGGCAGGTAACCTGGATACCACGTTTGGCAAAGGCGGCAAGAAAAAACTCAAATTCAATTTCGGGAGTGCCTATCACGCCAATAGTCTTACACTCGCCAGCGAGGGCAGGATCTTTATTGCCGGCGACGTGGAACAGCCATCGGGCGATGACTTGCAGCAAAATTTCGCCATAACGTGCCTCAACCAGAAAGGTGAGCCTTACTTGCCTTTCAATAACGGTTATATGGCCGACCGCTTCAACCCCGATGACGCTCGACTGGCCTCTGCCTGTCAACGAATCTTCATAACCGGGTCGAAGGTAGTGCTAGCAGGTGTCTTTACTAATGACCGGCCAACGGATGTCCCCGCTTTTGCCAGACTGAACATGAACGGCCGTTACGACGAGGGATTCGGCAGGGGAGGAAGATATGTCTACAAGTTACCCTATGACCCGAGCAGTTCAGTGGGCGCCTCACCCACCAGCGTAGACAGGCAATCAACCGGTCATTTTGTCTTCGCCTTTGAGCATGTCTGGCATGACCTCGTCGCACCGCATGCACTTAACTCGACAGCCGTACTGGCCAGAATCTCCCAAGACGCAAAGCTGGACAATAACTTTGCCCGGGGCAACGGACATCTCACGATCAAACCAGCACCTGGACACAACTTTCGCAAGAAGGGCCTGATCATCCAGAACGATGACCGTATTCTGGTATTTGGAGAACTTTCGGGAGAGAGCAGTGATGCGGTCATCTACCGATTCACGGCTGACGGCGAGATTGATCCGTCATTCGGAACAGAGGGCGAACTGCGAAAGCCCGACTGGAACATCACCAGCATCGTCGCACTTCCCGGCGATCGTTTGTTGTGCGCTGGGTCACGGGGCGATCAAGCGCTGCTCGCTCGCCTTAAGGCTGACGGCAGTGACGACACCTTTAGAAGCGAGGTGAAGATTCACGATCGTTGCGTGTGGCTGAAGGCTTTGCAACAACCCGACAACACGACGCTGGTTGTGGGTTACGCCGAGAAAAACCTGGACGTTGTCCCGTTATTGGCGCGTTTTCTGGACAGTGCTGAATTGGACCCGAACTTTGGCGAAGGCCAGGGCTGGGTAAGTGACGGCATGGGAAACACGCTTGAGCGTGCCATCGATCTCGCGGTGGACGACATTGGCCGAATTCTGGTGCTGGGAAAATCGCAAGGCCTGTCTCCGTATGCGGACTTCTTCCTGCTGCGCTACCAGGGTCGTACGCCAAAGGGCGCTCAATGACAACCATCAGCCCATAAAAAAGGCGCCGCAAGCGGCGCCTTTCGGGTGAAGACCTGAATCACTTCTTGTCGCGGCGCTTCTTGCTGGCTTTCTTGTTGTGCGACATCAAACGACGCTTCTTGTTGACCTGGCGGTCGGTGAGCGTGTTCTTGTTGCCTTCGTACGGGTTTTCGCCACCCTTGAACTCGATGCGAATCGGCGTACCGACCAGCTTCAGCACACGGCGGTAAGTGTTCTCCAGATAGCGCACATACGACTTCGGCACTTTCTCGATCTGGTTACCGTGGATCACGATGATCGGCGGGTTCGCGCCACCCAGGTGGGCGTAACGCAGCTTGATCCGGCGGCTGTTGACCATCGGCGGCTGGTGCTCGCTGACCGCGTCTTCGAGAATCTGCGTCAGGCGGCTGGTCGGCCAGCGGGTAACCGCGGACTTGAACGAGTTCTGCACCGAGGCGTAGAGGTTGCCCACGCCAGTGCCGTGCAGCGCCGAGATGAAGTGAATGTCGGCGAAGTCGACGAAGAACAGCCGACGTTGCAGCTCGACCTTCACAAAGTCGCGCTCGCTCGGGGTCATGCCGTCCCATTTGTTGATCGCGATCACCAGTGCACGGCCGGCTTCGAGGGCGAAGCCCAACAGGTTGAGGTCGTGATCGACCACGCCTTCGCGGGCGTCCATCACGAAGATCACCACGTTGGCGTCTTTGATCGCCTGCAGGGTTTTGACCACGGAGAATTTTTCGACTTCTTCGTGGATCTTGCCGCGCTTGCGCACACCGGCGGTGTCGATCAGCGTGTACTTCTCGTCATTACGCTCGAACGGGATGTAGATACTGTCGCGGGTGGTGCCGGGTTGGTCGTAGACGATTACCCGGTCTTCACCGAGCATGCGGTTGACCAGAGTCGACTTGCCGACGTTCGGACGGCCGATGATGGCGATCTTGATCCCGTCTTTTTCGCTCGGGCCAGGAATGCGCTTGGCTTCCTCGCCTTCGGCAACGATCTCTTCCTCTTCGCCTTCCGCCGGTTCGTCATCATCACGCGGGAAATCGCTCAGTGCCGCTTCCAGCAGTTGAGTGATACCACGGCCGTGAGCACCAGCGATCGGGATCGCGTGGCCCATGCCCAGCGGGGCAAATTCAGCGCGGGCCATTTCCGGGTCGATGTTGTCGACCTTGTTGGCAACCACGTGGGAACGCTTGTTACGCTTGCGCAAGTGTTCGGCGATCATCTGGTCGGCGGCGGTGAAACCGGCCTTGGCATCTACCAGGAACAGAACAACATCCGCTTCTTCAATGGCCAGCAGCGACTGCTCGGCCATTTTTTCGTCCATACCGTGTTCGTCACCGGAGATACCGCCGGTGTCGATCAGAATGTAGGAACGCCCTTGCCACTTGGCCTCACCGTACTGGCGATCACGGGTCAGACCGGACAAGTCGCCAACGATGGCGTCACGCGTCCTGGTCAGGCGGTTGAACAAGGTGGATTTGCCGACGTTCGGTCGGCCCACCAGGGCGATTACGGGAACCATGCGGCTCTCCACTTCGTTATTTCAGAAAATACAAAAGCCGCTGCGAGGCAGCGGCTGGTGCTCGGGGCAACACTGTGGGAGCGGGCTTGCTCGCGAAAAACCGTAGCAGCACCGCTTTTATTCAGGCTGTACGCGTCTTCGTTGACGCTCTTCGCGAGCAAGCCCGCTCCCACAAATGAAGCTGCCTGGGGCGTTAACCCCAAGCATAGTTGTTACTTGATGGTCAGGGCTTCCAGTTTGCCGCTGTTGCCATACACATAGATCGTGTTGCCCACCACCAGCGGACGGGCACGCAGGCCGTCACTGTCGATACGCTCACGACCCACAAAACGACCGTCCACCTGGCTCAACAGGTGCAGGTAACCCTCCATGTCACCAACGGCTACGTAGCTGGAGAACACTTCCGGCGCCGACAGCTGGCGGCGAGCCAGCGAGTCGTTGCTCCACAGTGCAGTGGTCGAACGCTCGTCAACGCCTTCAACGGTGCCCGAAGACAGGCTCACGTAGACGTTGCCGAAACCCTGGGCAACACCGGCATAGCTCGATGCATCGCGCTGCCAGAGCTGGCGACCGCTTTGCAGATCGAGTGCCGCAACGCGCCCCTGATAGCTGGCAACGTACAGCGTTTCGCCGGACAGCAGCAGACCGCCGTCGATGTCGACCACGCGCTCCAGTTCCGAACGACCGGTTGGAATCGCGACCCGTTGCTCCCAGACCGGCACGCCGTTGGAAATGTCCAGGGCGACCACTTTACCGGTCGACAGGCCAGCCACTGCGAGGCGGTTCGTCACGACAGGGGCGCTGGTGCCGCGCAGGGTCAGTACCGCAGGGGTGCTGTCGTAAGTCCAGCGACGGTCGCCGGTAGCAGCGTCCAGACCGATCAGACGATCGTCCTGGGTCTGTACCACGACAACGTCACCGTTGTTGGCCGGCGGCGCGAGCACTTCGCTGGAAACCCGGGCGCGCCACTTCTCTTCGCCGTTGATGGCGTCGAGGGCAACGATTTCACCCTTGAGGGTACCGATCGTGACCAGACCGTAACCCACGCCAACGGCGCCGGAGACAGGCAGTTCAAGATCCTTTTTCCACTTCACGTCGCCATTGCTGCGATCCATGGCCATCAGCACGCCGGTCACATCGGCCGCGTAGATGGTGTCACCATCGATCGCCGGCACCAGCATGTTGTAGGTTTCGCCCTGACCGTCACCGATCGAGCGGCTCCACTGCTTTTGCAGAACCACTTCTTCTTTGAAGTCGGTCAGCTCGGCCGGTGGCAGTTCTTTTTTGCTGTTGCTGCTGCAACCCGCGGCCAGAATGGCCAGAGCCAGCAATGCTGCATGCTTCCAACGGATCACGTCACGCATCCCCTTTGGCCAGGTCGTCAAGCTTGATTTGAAGGCCACCGACTGCCGCTTCATCCGACAGTGCCGCCTTGGCTTTTTGATACGCGGTGTTCGCCTCGTCGGTACGACCCAGCTGAACCAGCAGATCACCCTTGAGTTCTTCGCGAGTGGCCAGGAACGCCTTGTCGGCATCGCCGTCGAGCAGCTTCAGGGCTTCATCGGCCTTGTTCTGCGCACCCAGCACCTGCGCCAGACGCTGACGGGCGATTTCGCCCAGCGCCGGGTTGGCCGGTTTGGCAACGATGGCTTTGAGTTCAGTCGCAGCGTCGTCCAGCTTGCCGCTGTCGACCGCTACTTTGGCCACGAACAGGCTGCCGTACTGCGCGTACGCGGTGCCGCCGAATTCGCTGTTGAGCTTGCCGGCCAGATCCGCAACGCGGGCAGCGTCAGGCTTGCCGTCCGGGGTCAGCGTGGTTTCCAGCAGTTGCTGATAGAGCACCGAGGCGCCTTGCGACTGGTTGCTCTGATACTTGTGAAAAGCCTGCCAGCCGAACACGATGACCAGCGCCAACAGGCCGCCGGTGACCAGAGGTTTGCCGTTGCGTGTCCACCAGTCCTTCAAATCCGCCAACTGTTCGTCTTCGGTACTCGACACCCCAATACTCCTTAATCGCTAAATCGGCTGTTTAGACAGCTTCAACCCTGCACGACGCAGGTGGCCAGGTGAGCGGCAAGCGCATCCCAGGCAATGCTTTGTTGTTCGCCCTGGCCACGCAGGGGTTTGAAACCTACCACTTGCTGGGCCATTTCGTCGTCACCCAGGATCAGTGCATACAGCGCACCGCTCTTGTCGGCTTTCTTGAACTGGCTTTTGAAGCTGCCGGCGCCGGCATTGACTTGCAGGCGCAGGTTCGGAAGCTGGTCACGTACCCGCTCGGCCAGGGCCAGACCGGCCAGTTCGGCCTCCTCGCCAAAGGCGCACAGGTAGACATCGACCTGACGGGAGATTTCTTCCGGGATCTGCTCCAGGGTTTCGAGCATCAACACCAGACGCTCGATGCCCATGGCGAAACCCACGCCGGCAGTCGGCTTGCCGCCCATCTGCTCGACCAGACCGTCGTAACGACCGCCCGCGCAGACAGTGCCCTGGGCGCCGAGCTTGTCGGTGACCCATTCAAATACGGTTTTGCTGTAGTAATCGAGGCCGCGCACCAGTTTCGGGTTGAGCACATACGGGATGCCAACCGCGTCCAGACGCGCCTTCAGACCTTCGAAGTGCGCACGGGATTCGTCATCCAGATAGTCGGCCATCTTCGGCGCATCGACCAGTACCGCCTGAGTGTCGGCATTTTTGGTGTCGAGCACGCGCAACGGGTTGGTTTTCAGGCGACGCTGGCTGTCTTCGTCGAGCTTGTCGTGGTGCGCCGAGAGGTACTCGACCAGCGCTTCACGATAGCGACCACGGGACTCGCTGGTGCCCAGGCTGTTGAGTTCGAGCTTGACCGCATCACGGATACCCAGCTCGCCCCACAGGCGCCAGGTCATGATGATCAGCTCGGCGTCGATGTCCGGACCGTCGAGGTTGAACACTTCCAGACCGATCTGGTGGAACTGGCGATAACGGCCTTTCTGTGGACGCTCGTGGCGGAACATCGGGCCGATGTACCAGAGTTTCTGCACTTGGCCACCGCCGGTGATGCCGTGCTCGAGCACCGCACGCACGCACGCCGCGGTGCCTTCCGGACGCAGGGTCAGGGAGTCGCCGTTGCGGTCTTCGAAGGTGTACATCTCTTTTTCGACGATGTCGGTCACTTCACCGATCGAGCGCTTGAACAGCTCGGTGAACTCGACGATCGGCATGCGGATCTGCTTGTAACCGTAGTTATCCAGCAGACGCGCGACAGTGCCCTCGAAATAACGCCACAGCGGGGTCTGTTCGGGCAGGATGTCGTTCATGCCACGAATGGCTTGCAGAGACTTGCTCACTTTAAATCCTTAAATTCGTTCGGCGCTTCAGTCAGGTCAGCCGCGTGCGATAACCGCTGCGTCAGCTTCGACCTTCTCGGCCGCTTTCTCGCGGATCAGCTTTTCCAGCTCGTCCACCAGATTGTCATTCGTCAGTTTCTGCGACGGCTTGCCGTCGATGTAAATCAGGTTTGGCGTGCCGCCGGTCAAGCCGATATGGGCTTCCTTGGCTTCGCCGGGGCCGTTGACCACACAACCGATCACCGCGACATCCAGCGGCACCAGCAGGTCTTCAAGGCGCCCTTCCAGCTCGTTCATGGTCTTGACCACATCGAAGTTCTGCCGCGAGCAGCTCGGGCAGGCGATGAAGTTGATGCCACGGGAACGCAGATGCAAAGACTTGAGAATGTCGTAACCGACCTTCACTTCCTCGACCGGATCGGCCGCCAGCGAGATGCGGATAGTATCGCCAATCCCCTCGGCGAGCAGCATACCTAGGCCCACGGCGGATTTCACTGTGCCCGAACGCAATCCACCGGCTTCAGTGATGCCCAGGTGCAGCGGCTGGACAATTTCCTTGGCCAGCAGACGGTAGGCTTCGACGGCCATGAACACGTCGGAGGCCTTAACGCTGACCTTGAAGTCCTGGAAATTCAGGCGTTCGAGGTGCTCGACGTGACGCAGCGCGGACTCAACCAGCGCAGCCGGGGTCGGTTCGCCGTATTTCTTCTGCAGGTCTTTTTCCAGCGAGCCGGCGTTGACGCCGATACGGATCGGAATCCCGCGGTCACGGGCGGCATCGACCACGGCGCGCACCCGGTCTTCGCGACCGATGTTGCCCGGGTTGATGCGCAGGCAATCCACACCCAGTTCGGCGACGCGCAGAGCGATCTTGTAGTCGAAGTGGATGTCGGCAACCAGCGGCACCTTGACCAGTTGCTTGATCTTGCCGAACGCCTCGGCGGCGTCCATGTCCGGTACCGAAACGCGGACGATGTCGACACCGGCGGCTTCCAGACGATTGATCTGGGCGACGGTGGCAGCCACATCATTGGTGTCGCTGTTGGTCATGCTCTGCACAGCGATAGGCGCATCGCCGCCAACAGGTACGTTACCGACCCAGATCTTGCGCGAAACGCGACGTTTGATTGGAGATTCGCCGTGCATGACTTATTGACCCAACTTCAGGCGAGCAGTCTCGCCACTGGTGAACGGAGCGATATCGACCGGTTGGCCGTTGTAGCTGACCTGTGCGGCGCGAGCCACACCCAGGCGTACCGCCAGCGGCGGCTTGCCGGAAACCGAGACGCTGTCGCCTTTATGTTTCAGACCGCTGAACAGCACTTTGCCACGACCGTCGGTGACCTGTGCCCAGCAATCGGCGGTGAACTGCAGTTGCACCTGACCGTCGCCGGCCGCTGGGACAGCTGCTTCTGCGGTCGGCGCAGGGGTAGCCGCTACCACTGGTGCGGTGACGGTCGGCGCTGGTGTGGCCGGAACGTTCGGTGCCGGAGTCGCCGGAGTGGCCACAACCGGGGCCGGCGTATGAACCGGTGCGGCTGGCGTGGTTGCTGCCGGGGCGGCTGGTGCGGTGGCCGGAGCAACTGGCTCGGCACCGGTCGATTCCGCGGTGGTTTCCGATTGTGGCAGTGCCAGCGCGGTTGCGCCTTCGGCCTGACCTTCGGCAACGGCCTGGTCTTCCGGCTCGTCGATCGGGTGAATCTGCGTGGTGCCGTCGGCGCCTTCGACTTCAACGTGCTCCGGGGCCAGGCTGGTCACGTCCTTGCTGCGCTGCGAGGTCTGATCCTGCCACCAGACGAAACCGCCGCCGATGACCGCGACCAGCAACAACAGGCTGACGATGCGCAAAATAGTGTGGGAAACCCGTACCGGCTCTTCGATACGGCCCAGCGCGTGCACATTGCTGCCCTGGGAGTCGGTGCCGGTGGACTGGTCGAATTGCTGAACCAGAACGGTCTGGTCCATGCCGAGCAATTTGGCATAAGCGCGAATGTAACCGCGAGCGAAGGTATGCCCTGGCAGCTTGTCGAAAGCGCCAGCTTCAAGATTGCTCAGGGAAGTCACGGTGAGGTTGAGCTTGAGGGCCACTTCGGCCAGCGACCAGCCATTGCTTTCGCGGGCCTGGCGCAAAGTCTCACCGGGATTAACGCGATTCGCTGCTACAACTTCGGGATGCGCCGCTTTCATCATTGCTCCGACAGGTATTGCTGATATTCCGGCGTACCGGGATAGAGTCGTTTTAATTGCAGGCCATAACTGGCGGCCTTGTCGCGATCTTCAAACACTTTTGCCAGCCGAACGCCGAGCAATAGACTACGTGCATTTTGCTCGGTTAGCAGGCTGAAACGGTCGTAATAGTCACGCGCGGGCACATAATGCCTGTCTTCGAAGGACAACTCAGCCATTTCCAGCAAAGCGCGCGGTTGTTGACGGTTCAGCCGCAGGGCTTTTTCCAGTTGCTGCTGTGCCAGATCCCGTTGCCCGAGTTTCGAGGCGGTCATGCCGAGGTTCTCGAAGACTCGCGAACGCTCAGGATACAGGGTATCGGCGGCTGCCTGCTCAAAACGCTCGTAGGCTTCCTTGTAACGCTGTTCTTCGTAGAGAAAACTGCCGTAGTTATTGAGGATTCGTGCATCGGTGGGACGCGAGGACAGGGCTTTGCGGAAATGTTCGTCGGCCAGCTTCGGCTCCATTTCGGCCTGGAACACCAGCCCGAGGGCAGCGTTGGCATCAGGATCGGAGCCGTCCAGCTCCAGCGCCTTCTTCAGCGGCACCTTGGCGCGCTCGGTCATCCCTTGCTGCAAGTATCCCAGTCCCAGCTGCACGTAGGCGGCACGCGCTTCGTCGCGGCCCTTGCTGGTCTTCATCGGGTTGTAGTCACCCGACAGGACACAACCAGCACACAGACTGGCCATCAGCAACAGCAGCGCAAAGCGCAGGGACATAGAGATCCTCTCTTAGTTAGTGTTCGCGGCGTTCTGTGCCAGATCGCTGTCGGCGCTCAACTCGCGTACGGCGATGTAACGTTCGCTGCGACGGGTGCGATCCAGCACCTGCCCTACCAATTGACCACATGCGGCGTCGATGTCTTCACCACGGGTGGTGCGGACAGTGACGTTGAAACCGGCCTGATGCAACTGATCCTGGAACCGACGAATGGCGTTGTTGCTCGGCCGCTCGTACCCGGAATGCGGGAACGGGTTGAACGGAATCAGGTTGATCTTGCACGGAATGTCTTTGAGCAGCTCGATCATTTCCACCGCGTGCTCAAGCTTGTCGTTGACGTCCTTGAGCAAGGTGTACTCGATGGTCAGCACACGTTTCTCGCCCAGGGCGGACATGTAGCGCTGGCACGACTCGAGCAGCATCTTAAGCGGATATTTCTTGTTGATCGGCACCAATTGGTTACGCAATGCGTCATTCGGTGCGTGCAGGGACAACGCCAGGGAGACGTCGATGTGCTTGGCCAGCTCATCGATCATCGGCACCACGCCCGAAGTGGACAGGGTCACGCGGCGCTTGGAGATCCCGTAGCCCAGGTCATCCATCATCAGATGCATGGCGGCCACGACGTTGTCGAAGTTCAGCAGCGGTTCGCCCATGCCCATCATCACCACGTTGGTGATGGCGCGGTCGATGGTGGCGGGAACACTGCCGAAGGATTTGTTGGCAATCCACACCTGACCGATGACTTCGGCGGCGGTGAGGTTGCTGTTGAAGCCTTGCTTGCCGGTGGAGCAGAAACTGCAGTCCAGGGCACAGCCTGCCTGGGACGAAACGCACAGCGTGCCGCGTTTGCCCTGGGGAATGTACACGGTCTCGACACAGCTGCCGGACGCCACGCGCACCACCCACTTACGGGTGCCGTCGCTGGAAATGTCCTCGCTGACCACTTCGGGACCACGGACCTCGGCAATAGCCTTGAGCTTGTCGCGCAAGGCCTTGCTGACGTTCGTCATGGCGTCGAAATCATCGACGCCAAAGTGGTGAATCCATTTCATTACCTGACCGGCACGGAAACGCTTCTCCCCGATTGAGTCGAAGAATTTTTCCATTTCCGGCTGGGTCAGACCCAGCAGGTTTGTTTTAACAGTCGATGTAGTCATGGATTCACCTTCACTCTTTAAGCAATGCTTAGCGAGTGGTTACTTCAGTAGCTGCGAAGAAGTACGAGATTTCGCGAGCAGCAGCGGCTTCGGAGTCCGAACCGTGAACGGCGTTGGCGTCGATCGACTCGGCGAAGTCAGCACGGATGGTGCCGGCAGCAGCTTCTTTAGGGTTGGTAGCGCCCATCAGCTCACGGTTCAGAGCGATAGCGTTTTCGCCTTCCAGAACCTGAACAACAACAGGACCGGAGATCATGAAAGCAACCAGGTCACCGAAGAAACCGCGCTCTTTGTGCTCAGCGTAGAAGCCTTCAGCTTCGGCTTTGGACAGTTGCTTCAGTTTCGAAGCTACAACGCGCAGGCCTGCTTTTTCGAAACGAGTGGTGATCTCGCCGATGACGTTTTTTGCAACAGCGTCAGGCTTGATGATGGAGAAAGTACGTTGAACAGCCATGGTGTAACTCCAGAAACAGTAATTTGCGAAAAATTAAACCCGCGAATTATACGCGGGTTCTTGGGTATTGCCTAACCTGCGGGGACGATCAGTCCAATTCTGCGGCCCAAAGCTCCTGAACCCTTTCCAACACCTTCTCGCCAACGCGGCCAGAAGTCTTATCGAAGTCAGGCAGCCCCTCGATCATATGCTGCAGACGGACGAAACCTACAGAGTACGGATCGAGCCCCTCATGGGTCTCGGCCAGCTCTTCTGCAATACGTTGAACATCATTCCAACCGTAGCTCATGACAGTCTTACCAGTCAGTGCGGCGCTTCGGCCGCATGGTTAAGCGAATATTTCGGGATCTCGACGGTGATGTCTTCTTCACCAACGATAGCCTGACAGGCCAGGCGCGATTGCGCTTCCAGGCCCCAGGCGCGATCGAGAAAGTCCTCTTCCAGCTCGTCAGCCTCTTCCAGCGAGTCGAAACCCTCGCGGATGATGCAGTGGCAAGTGGTGCAGGCGCAGACGCCGCCGCAGGCGCTTTCCATCTCGATGTGGTGTTCGTGAGCCAGCTCGAGAATCGAAGTGCCGGGTTCGGCCTCGACGACCATGCCTTCAGGGCAGAACTTCTCGTGGGGCAGAAAAATGACCTGCGGCATCAGATATCCTCGATTTCATTCAGATTGCGCCCCGACAGAGCGGCTTTCACCGTCAGATCCATGCGGCGGGCAGCAAAAGCATCGGTCACTTGCGACAGACGCTTGGTCTGCTGCTCGATGGCGTAACCATCGGTGCCTTTCATCAGTTCGGCCAGTTCCTGCATCTGCAGCTCGATGACCATGCGCTCTTCGGCGTCGAGCAAACGCTCGCCATCGGCCTCCAGAGCACCCTGCACCGCTTCGATCAGGCGCTGGGCATCGACTTGCTGCTCACGCAGAACGCGGGCGACCTTGTCGTCATTGGCGTGCTGGAACGAGTCCTTGAGCATCTTGGCGATTTCGCCGTCGGTCAGACCGTAGGACGGCTTGACCTGAATGCTCGCTTCAACGCCCGAACCCAGTTCACGGGCGGAAACGCTGAGCAGGCCATCGGCATCGACCTGGAAGGTCACGCGAATCTTCGCCGCACCAGCCACCATCGCCGGAATGCCGCGCAATTCGAAACGCGCCAGAGAGCGGCAGTCGCTGATCAGCTCGCGCTCACCCTGCAACACGTGGATCGCCATGGCCGACTGGCCGTCTTTATAAGTAGTGAAGTCCTGCGCGCGGGCGACCGGGATGGTGGTGTTGCGCGGAATCACCTTTTCCATCAGCCCGCCCATGGTTTCCAGCCCCAGGGACAGTGGAATCACGTCGAGCAGCAGCAGTTCGCCGCCATCACGCTTGTTGCCAGCCAGCGTATCCGCCTGGATCGCGGCCCCGATGGCCACCACTTGATCCGGGTCGATTTCCGTCAATGGCTGACGGCCGAAGGCTTCGGCAACGGCTTCACGTACACGTGGAACGCGGGTCGAACCGCCGACCATGACCACGGCGTGCACGTCTTCCAGCTCAATACCGGAATCACGCACGGCGCGGCGGCAGGCTTTCAGGCTGCGCGCGACCATTGGCTCGATCAGCGCATCGAAGGCTTCGCGGGTCAGCTGCGCTTTCCAGTCACCATAGGCGACTTCAACGCTGGCCGCGTCGGTCAGGGCCTCTTTGGCCGCGCAGGCGGTTTGCAGCAGATTGCGTTGTGCGCCCGGGTCGAGGTCGGCGGACAGGCCCGCGCTCTCAATGATCCAGCCGGCAATCGCGTGATCGAAGTCATCGCCGCCCAGCGCGCTGTCCCCGCCGGTGGCCAGCACTTCAAAAACACCGCCAGTCAGACGCAGAATCGAAATATCGAACGTACCGCCGCCCAAGTCGTAGATTGCGACCAGACCTTCGGCGTGTTGATCCAGGCCATACGCCACGGCGGCAGCGGTCGGCTCATTGAGCAGACGCAGCACGTTCAGACCGGCGAGTTTCGCCGCATCTTTGGTGGCCTGGCGCTGAGCATCGTCGAAATACGCCGGCACGGTGATCACCGCCCCAACCAGCTCGCCACCCAGGGTCGCTTCAGCACGCTGACGCAGGACCTTGAGGATATCGGCGGAGACTTCGACCGGGCTTTTTGGGCCTTGCACGGTGTCGATGAACGGCATGTGCGATTCGCCACCGACAAAGCGGTATGGCAGTTGCTCGCCCAATTGCTTGACGTCGGACAGACCACGCCCCATCAGGCGCTTGACCGACAGCACGGTGTTCAAGGGATCGGAGGACGCGGCCAGTTTGGCCGACTCGCCAACCTCGACGCGGTCGGCGTGATAACGCACGGCGGACGGCAGGATGACCCGCCCGTCAGCGTCGGCCAGTGGCTCGGAAAGACCACTGCGCAACGCAGCGACCAGCGAATTTGTAGTGCCCAAGTCGATCCCCACAGCCAGACGACGCTGGTGCGGTTGAGGACTTTGGCCGGGTTCGGCGATCTGCAGTAGGGCCATCGTGATCAGGACTTATCTGTATATCAGGCGTGCGACCGGAGCGGCACTGGGTTAATCGTCGAGGCGCTCTTCTAACTGGCGCACTTCGTAGGTGAGCTTGTCGAGGAACTGCATGCGCCGCATCAGGCGTTCGGCCTGTTCGCGCTGCGCTGCATCATCCCAACAGGCTGCGAAGCTTTCGTTGAGTTCTTCCTGAGCCACTTTCAGGCGCCGCTTGAATACCGCGACACCGTCGAGGTCGGCACTGTCCTGAAGGTCTTCGAGCTCTTCGCGCCATTGCATCTGCTGCAAGAGAAACTCGGGATCATGGACCGTGACTTCCATCGGCACTTCGTGCCCGCTGATGGTCAGCAGGTAGCGTGCGCGCTGGGCCGGGCTCTTGAGCGTCTGGTACGCGTCGTTGAGCCGCGCAGACTGCTCGAGCGCCGAGCGCTGCTCGCGCTCGGAAGCGTCGGCAAAGCGGTCAGGATGAACGCCGCGCGCCAACTCACGATAGCGCGTGGCCAACTGCTCGAGATCCAGACGGAAGCTCGGTTGCAGCTCGAATAAAGCGAAATGACAAGGAATACCCACGACAAGCCTCAGATATTGAAGCTTTCGCCGCAGCCACATTCACCGCGTACGTTGGGGTTGTTGAACTTGAAGCCTTCGTTCAACCCTTCCTTGACGAAATCGAGCTCGGTGCCGTCCAGGTAGGCCAGGCTTTTCGGGTCGATGATCACTTTTTCGCCGTGACTTTCGAACACCTGATCCTCGGCGACCACCTCGTCGACAAACTCCAGCACGTAGGCAAGGCCGGAACAGCCTGTGGTGCGAACACCCAGACGAATCCCTTCACCTTTGCCGCGCCCGTCGAGGGAGCGTCGCACGTGTCGAGCAGCCGCTTCTGTCATGCTGATAGCCATCGTTGACTCCTTACTCGTCGCGCAATGCTTAGATCAAGCCTTTCTTCTGCTTGTAGTCGCGAACAGCCGCTTTGATAGCGTCTTCAGCGAGTACCGAGCAGTGGATTTTCACTGGCGGCAGGGCCAGTTCTTCGGCCAGCTGAGTGTTCTTGATGGTCTCGGCTTCGTCCAGGGTCTTGCCCTTCATCCACTCGGTGGCCAGGGAGCTGGAAGCGATTGCCGAACCGCAGCCGTAGGTCTTGAACTTGGCGTCTTCGATAACGCCCTGATCGTTGACCTTGATCTGCAGACGCATCACGTCGCCGCACGCCGGAGCGCCGACCATGCCCGTGCCGACATCCGGGTCTTCCGCGTTCATCTTGCCGACGTTGCGCGGGTTTTCGTAGTGGTCGATGACCTTTTCGCTGTAAGCCATGGTGCTTAATCCTCACTCATCAGAGAGTCGCTCTTTAAGCCCTGCAACCCGGGGTCGCAGGGCCGGTTCGCGGCGACTTGAAATCAGTGTGCCGCCCACTCGATTTTCGAAATGTCGACACCGTCTTTGTACATGTCCCACAGCGGCGACAGAGCGCGCAGCTTGGTAACGGCCTCGCAGACTTTCTGCGCGGCGTAGTCGATTTCTTCTTCGGTGGTGAAGCGGCCGAAGGTGAAACGGATCGAGCTGTGCGCCAGTTCGTCGTTGCGGCCGAGGGCGCGCAGAACGTACGAAGGTTCCAGGGAGGCCGAGGTGCAGGCCGAACCGGACGATACCGCAAGATCCTTGAGCGCCATGATCAGCGACTCGCCTTCAACGTAGTTGAAGCTCAGGTTCAGGTTGTGCGGAACGCGGGCGGTCAGACTGCCGTTGACGTACAGCTCTTCCAGATGCTCGACCTGCTTGTAGAAGCGGTCGCTCAGGGCTTTGATGCGTACGTTTTCGGCAGCCATGTCTTCCTTGGCCACACGGAACGCTTCGCCCATGCCGACGATCTGATGGGTCGCCAGGGTGCCGGAACGCATGCCACGTTCGTGACCGCCGCCGTGCATGGTCGCTTCGATGCGCACACGCGGCTTGCGGCTGACGTACAGCGCGCCGATGCCTTTAGGGCCGTAGGTTTTGTGGGCGGAGAACGACATCATGTCGACTTTCAGCTTCTGCAGATCGATCTCGACCTTGCCGGTGGACTGAGCGGCGTCGACATGGAACAGAACGCCCTTCGAACGAAGCAGTTCGCCAATGGCAGCGATGTCGTTGATGGTGCCGATTTCGTTGTTCACGTGCATGACCGACACCAGGATGGTGTCTTCGCGCAGTGCTGCCTCGATCATCGCCGGGGTGATCAGACCGTCTTCAGTCGGCTCGAGGTAGGTCACTTCGAAACCTTCACGCTCCAGTTGGCGCATGGTGTCGAGGACAGCCTTGTGTTCGATCTTGCTGGTGATCAGGTGCTTGCCCTTGGAGGCATAGAAATGTGCCGCACCCTTGATAGCCAGGTTGTCGGACTCGGTAGCGCCCGAGGTCCAGACGATTTCACGCGGGTCGGCATTGACCAGGTCGGCCACCTGACGACGAGCGTTTTCGACGGACTCTTCAGCTTTCCAGCCGAACACGTGGGAACGGGACGCCGGGTTACCGAAGTTTCCGTCGACCAGCAGGCATTCACTCATCTTTTGCGCAACGCGCGGATCGACCGGGGTGGTCGCAGAGTAATCAAGGTAAATCGGCAATTTCATGGACTATCTCCTAAATCAGGGCTGGCGTTCCGCTAGCTCTTCGGCTGTCATTCGACGGCGGACGCTTCAATCTTGTCCAGGCGTGGCGCCTTGCTGTTGCAACGGCGCTGGTCCTGACGCTGGGCTACTTCTTGCACCTCACGGCGAGTCACAAGATCAGCCAAGCTGATACCACTTAGAAATTCGTGAATCTGCAGGCTCAGGTCGCACCACAAGTGGTGAGTCAGGCAAGTGTCGCCGGAATGGCAATCACCCTGGCCCTGGCACTTTGTAGCATCGACCGATTCGTTGACCGCATCGATCACCTGAGCCACCTGGATGCCCTGCATGTCGCGCGACAGCTGGTAACCACCGCCTGGACCGCGAACACTGGAAACCAGGTTACTGCGGCGCAGCTTGGCGAAAAGCTGTTCGAGATAGGACAGGGAGATGCCTTGGCGCTCGGAGATATCGGCCAGGGACACCGGCCCGTGCTGCGCGTGCAACGCCAGGTCAAGCATGGCGGTCACGGCGTATCGGCCTTTTGTAGTCAGTCGCATGGACAATTACCACGGAGTTCGGAATGGGCGGGAGTATGCAATTCCCGAGCATTTAAGTCAACTATAAGACCTAGTGCTTTAGTCGGGTTTACCCGCAAAAGAGCGCGCGCATCATAGCAAAGGCTGGCGGCGTACAGCCAGCGGTACCGCGTTATCGTTCTTCGCGAGCAAGCCCGCTCCCACAGGGAAGATGCATTCCAATGTGGGAGCGGGCTTGCTCGCGAAAAGCAGCGCCGCGGTTTAGCTGGCCTGGCTCTGATCCTTGCCCTTCACGCAGGCGAAGTCTTCTTCACGCAGCTCAGGCAGATCTTTCGCACAGTAATTACTGCCCAGATCCTTCAGCGCGCCGCACATCCCCTCCAGCCGTCCGTCCACCGCTTGCAGGTGATCGAGCAACTGACCGATGGCGCGAGCCACCGGGTCAGGCATGTCTTCGCTGACCCCGTAGGCATCGAAACCGATCTTCTCAGCCATCGCCTTGCGCTTGGCGTCCTGCTCTTCATCGGTTTTGACGATGATCCGCCCCGGAATCCCCACCACTGTAGCGCCCGGCGGCACTTCTTTGGTGACAACTGCATTGGAACCGACTTTCGCGCCAGCCCCCACCGTGAACGGCCCCAGTACTTTGGCGCCGGCACCCACGACAACGCCGTCACCCAGCGTCGGGTGGCGCTTGCCTTTATTCCAACTGGTACCACCAAGGGTCACTCCCTGGTAAATGGTCACGTCATCACCGATCTCGGCGGTCTCACCAATGACGATGCCCATGCCGTGATCGATGAAGAAGCGCCGTCCGACCTTGGCACCCGGATGAATCTCGATCCCGGTCAACCAGCGACCGAAATTCGATACCAGCCGCGCCAGCCATTTCAGCTCGTTGCGCCACAGCATCCCGGCCAACCGATGAATCCAGATCGCGTGCATACCGGGGTAGCAGGTCAGGACTTCAAAAGCGTTACGCGCCGCCGGGTCTCGATGGAATACGCTCTGGATATCTTCACGCAAACGCTCAAACATCATTCAGTCCTTCCGCTTAAGAAGCTCACCACGGGCCGCTTTTTGGGTTTCCGTGAGGATGCCACGCAAAATATTCATTTCCGCCCGGCTGACCGAGCTGCGTCCGTACAACCGGCGCAGGCGCGCCATCAAGTGCCGCGGCTTTTCCGGATCAAGAAATTCGATGGCGACCAGCGTCTGCTCCAGATGCTCATAAAAGCGCTCCAGCTCATCCATGGTCGCGAGCTCGGCGCTTTTCACCGAAGCCACTTCTTCTTTCTCGATCTTGGTCGGCTGCCCTTGAGCAGCCAGCCAGGCCATGCGCACTTCGTAGCTCAACACCTGCACCGCCGCCCCGAGGTTCAACGAGCTGAACTCAGGATCGGAGGGGATATGCACGTGAAAGTGACATCGCTGCAGCTCCTCGTTGGTCAGGCCGGAATCCTCACGGCCGAACACCAGCGCGATCTCTGCACCCTGCCCGGCCTCCTCGACCACTTTGCTCCCGCATTCGCGTGGATCGAGCAGCGGCCAGGGAATGCGGCGGTCACGGGCGCTGGTGCCGAGCACCAGATTGCAGCCGACCAGGGCATCTTCCAAGGTGGCGACGACCTGCGCATTTTCAAGGATGTCACCGGCACCGGAAGCTCGTGCATCGGCTTCGTGATGCGGAAACAGGCGCGGTTCGACCAGCACCAGCCGCGACAGACCCATATTTTTCATGGCGCGCGCGGCCCCGCCGATGTTGCCGGGGTGGCTGGTATTGACCAGGACGACACGAATGTTCTGCAGCAAGGGAGGCGCTCTCGGACACAGGAAAGGGGTGCAAATCTTACAGAACAGCCTACCGTTAAGCTATGAAAGCGAACAGCGACCTTCACCTGAAGAAAAGTTCTGATAGAATGCGCGGCTTTCTTTAACAACCTTAGGTGACACATCCATGCAGCCCATGCTGAATATCGCGCTGCGCGCCGCCCGCAGCGCCAGTGAACTGATCTTCCGCTCCATCGAGCGCCTGGATACCATCAAGGTCGACGAAAAAGACGCCAAGGATTATGTATCCGAGGTCGATCGCGCCGCCGAACAGAAAATCATCGATGCTCTGCGCAAGGCTTACCCGAATCACTCGATCCAGGGTGAAGAAACCGGCATGCACGTCGGTAACGGCATCGAAGGCGAAGAGTACCTGTGGATCATCGATCCGCTGGACGGCACCACCAACTTCCTGCGCGGCATTCCTCACTTTGCTGTCAGCATTGCCTGCAAATACCGTGGTCGCCTGGAACACGCTGTGGTTCTGGATCCGGTTCGCCAGGAAGAATTCACCGCCAGCCGTGGTCGCGGCGCTCAACTGAACGGTCGTCGTCTGCGCGTCAGCGGTCGCACCAGCCTCGAAGGCGCCCTGCTGGGTACCGGCTTCCCGTTCCGTGACGACCAGATGGACAACCTCGACAACTACCTGGGCATGTTCCGTGCCCTGGTTGGCCAGACTGCCGGTATCCGCCGCGCCGGTTCCGCCAGCCTGGACCTGGCCTACGTGGCTGCCGGTCGTTTCGACGCGTTCTGGGAATCGGGCCTGTCCGAGTGGGACATGGCTGCAGGCGCCCTGCTGATCCAAGAAGCCGGCGGCCTGGTGAGCGACTTCACCGGCGGTCACGATTTCCTTGAAAAAGGCCACATCGTTGCCGGCAACACCAAATGCTTCAAGGCAGTACTGACGGCGATCCAGCCGCACCTGCCGGCTTCGCTGAAGCGCTAAGCTTCCGGCGAAACGCAAAAAGCACCCTTCGGGGTGCTTTTTTTATGCCTGCGATTCAAGCCCCACCACAAAGACCCTGTGGGAGCGGGCTTGCTCGCGAAGGCGATCTACCATCCGGAATCAATGTTGACTGACCCACCGATTTCGCGAGCAAGCGCGCTCCCACATTGGGATTGTGGTGATCTGGCGTAGAATCGCAGGCACAAAAAAGCACCCCGCAGGGTGCTTTTTCATTAATCGATCAGACCGTTATTGAGCCGGCTGATTCTGCGACAGAATCAACTTGCCTTCCTTGTCGACCGGAATCTGGTTGCCCGGATCGCGATCCATCCGCACTTTGCCTTCCTTGCCATCCAGCGAATAACGCACGTCGTAACCTACGACCTTGTCGCTGATGTCATTGACCGTGTTACAGCGAGTCTGGGTGGTGGTGTAAGTGTCGCGGTTCTGCATGCCTTCCTGCACCTTGTTACCGGCATAACCGCCACCCACCGCGCCAGCGACCGTGGCAATCTTCTTGCCGGTACCCCCGCCGATCTGGTTACCCAGCAAACCACCCGCTACCGCACCAATCGCGGTACCGAGGATCTGGTGTTGATCCTTGACCGGCGCCTGGCGGGTTACAGCAACATCCTTGCACACTTCACGTGGAGTCTTGATCTGTGTTTTGACCGGTTCTACGGCCAGCACTTGCGCATACTCAGGGCCGCTTTTAACCAGGCTGTAGGTGGCAACAGCACCCCCGGCAGTCACACCGACAGCACCCAATACCGCACCAACCAGCAACGACTTGTTCACATGAACCTCCTGACCATCACATGCGGGACGCGCCCGCGCTTCTCCCAGCCTTGGAGCATAAAAAAAGGCGCGAGTTCAACTCGCGCCTTTTCCGGGCTGACAACCGGTGAAGCGATGGCCGTTATGGACGGTCGTCGACTTCCTTCTCGGTGTTGGCCGGAGGAATCAGATCCTCGGTGCTCAGGTTCAGCCAGATCAGCACCACGTTCGCGATGTAGATCGACGAGTAGGTACCCGCCAGAACCCCGATGAACAGGGCGATGGAGAAGCCGAACAGGTTGTCGCCACCGAAGAACAGCAGCGCCGCGATCGCCAGCAAGGTGGAGATCGACGTTGCCATGGTCCGCAGCAGGGTCTGGGTGGTCGAGATGTTGATGTTCTCGATCAGCGAAGCCTTGCGCAGCACACGGAAGTTTTCACGAACCCGGTCGAACACGACGATGGTGTCGTTCAGCGAGTAACCGATGATCGCCAGTACCGCCGCCAGCACCGTCAGGTCGAAGGTGATCTGGAAGAACGACAGGATACCGATAGTCACGATCACGTCGTGAATCAGTGAAACGATGGCGCCGACCGCGAATTTCCACTGAAAGCGGAAAGCCAGGTAGATCAGGATGCCGCCGAGCGCCAGGAGCATGCCGAGGCCGCCCTGGTCGCGCAGTTCTTCACCGACCTGTGGGCCGACGAACTCGACACGCTTGACCGTCGCCGGGTTGTCGCCGCCGACTTTCTGCAGCGCGTCTGCTACCTGATGGCCCAGCTGCGGGTCTTCACCCGGCATGCGCACCAGCAGATCGGTGGTCGCACCGAAGTTCTGCACGATGGCCTCGTGGTAACCGGAAGTCGCTAGTTGCTCGCGCACTTTGGTGACGTCAGCCGGACGCTCGTAGGTCAGCTCGATGAGCGTACCGCCGGTGAAGTCCAGACCCCAGTTCATGCCCTTGGTGGCGACACTGAACAAAGCCAGCAGAGTGAGGAATACTGTGACGCCGAACGCGAAGTTGCGAACGCCCATGAAGTTGATTGTACGTAACATGGCAGCCCCTTAAATCCACAACTTCTTGAAGTCACGTCCGCCGAAGATCAGGTTGACCATTGCGCGGGTCACCATGATGGCCGTGAACATCGAGGTAAAGATCCCGAGGGACATGGTCACTGCGAAGCCCTTCACCGGGCCGGTGCCCATGGCGAAGAGGATGCCGCCGACCAGCAGAGTGGTCAGGTTGGCGTCGAGAATCGCGGTGAATGCCCGGCCGAAGCCTTCGTTGATTGCACGCTGCACAGTCATGCCGGCGGCGATCTCTTCACGGATCCGCGAGAAGATCAGCACGTTGGCGTCGACCGCCATACCCATGGTCAAGACGATACCGGCGATACCCGGCAGGGTCAGCGTTGCACCCAGCAGCGACATCAGCGCCAGCAGCAGCACCATGTTCACCGCCAGTGCGACCGTGGCGATCACACCGAAGAAGCGGTAGATGGCGATGATGAACAGCGAGACGAACAGCATGCCCCACAGCGATGCATCGATACCTTTGGTGATGTTGTCAGCACCCAGGCTCGGACCGATTGTGCGCTCTTCCGCGAAGTACATCGGAGCGGCCAGACCACCGGCACGCAGCAGCAGCGCCAGTTCGGACGATTCGCCCTGACCGTTCAGGCCAGTGATGCGGAACTGCGCACCCAGCGGCGACTGAATGGTCGCCAGACTGATGATCTTCTTCTCTTCCTTGAAGGTCTGCACCGGCACGTCTTTCTCGACGCCGTCGACAACCTGCTTGGTGTAAGTGGTCACCGGACGCTGTTCGATGAAGATCACCGCCATGCTGCGACCGACGTTCGAACGGGTCGCGCGGCTCATCAGCTCGCCACCGTGACCATCCAGACGGATGTTCACTTCAGGTGTGCCGTGCTCGCCGAAACCGGCCTTGGCATCGGTGACCTGGTCACCGGTGATGATCAGGCCACGCTCGATCTGCGCCGGAGGACGGTTGCCTTCGCGGAATTCGAACGATTCGGAGGTGGCTTTCGAAGCACCCGGCTCTGCAGCCAGACGGAACTCGAGGTTGGCGGTCTTGCCGAGAATACGCTTGGCTTCTGCAGTGTCCTGCACGCCCGGCAGCTCAACCACAATGCGGTTGGCGCCCTGACGCTGAACGATCGGTTCGGCAACACCCAGCTCGTTGACGCGGTTACGTACCGTGGTCAAGTTCTGCTTGATGGAGTATTCACGGATTTCCGCCAGCTTGGCCGGGGTCATCGCCAGACGCAGCACCGGTTGACCGTTGAGGTCGGCCGGAACAATGTCGAAATCGTTGAAGTTCTTGCGGATCAACGCACGGGCCTGTTCACGGGAGTCAGCATCGCTGAAGCCCAGCTGAATGGCGCCATTGAGTTGTGGCAGGCTGCGATAGCGCAGCTTCTCTTTGCGCAGCAGGCTCTTGACGTCGCCTTCGTAGACTTTCAGGCGGGCGTCGAGGGCTTTGTCCATGTCCACTTCCAGCAGGAAGTGCACACCACCGGACAAGTCCAGACCCAGCTTCATCGGGTGCGCGCCGAGGCTGCGCAGCCATTGCGGGGTGGTTTGTGCCAGGTTCAATGCAACGACGTAGTCATCACCCAATGCCTTGCGCACAACGTCCTTGGCCGGCAGCTGGTCTTCAGCCTTGCTCAGACGGATCAGGCCGCCCTTGCCGTTGGCCGCCAGCGAGGCTGCCTTGACGTTGATCCCGGACTCACGCAGCGCGGTGCTGACGCGATCCAGATCGGCCTGATTGACCTGCAGTGCCGTGCTGGCGCCGCTGATCTGAATGGCCGGGTCATCGGGGTATAGATTGGGAGCGGAATAAATCAGACCGATCGCCAGCACCGCCAGGATCAGAATGTATTTCCACAGAGGATATTTGTTCAGCATCACGCCGCCCGTTATGAACGCGGGGCGCCTTGCGCGCCCCGTCGATTGAGTAGAAGTTGGAACCTTAGATCGCTTTCAGCGTGCCTTTTGGCAGCGTGGCGGCGATGGCGCCCTTCTGGAATTTCATTTCCACGGTGTCGGAAACTTCCAGAACCACGAAGTCATCGGCCACTTTGGTGATCTTGCCGGCGATGCCGCCGGTGGTGACCACTTCGTCGCCCTTCTGCAGGCTGCTCAGCAGGTTCTTCTGCTCTTTGGCGCGCTTGGCCTGTGGACGCCAGATCATCAGGTAGAAGATGACCAGGAAGCCGACCAGGAAAATCCACTCGAAGCCGCCGCCCATTGGGCTTGCAGCAGCCGGTGCAGCTGCGTCAGCCATGGCGTTAGAGATAAAAAAGCTCATTTAGCACTCCAGTTGCAAATGTTGAATCTTGGGGTCAGAAAACTCAGTCCAAAGGCGGAACGGGGAGCCCGCGTTTGGCGTAGAAGGCATCGACAAAGGCGGCCAATGTACCCTGTTGAATAGCCTCGCGCAAACCAGCCATCAGCACCTGATAATGGCGCAAGTTATGGATGGTATTGAGCATGCTGCCGAGCATTTCGCCGCACTTGTCCAGGTGATGCAGATAAGCGCGAGAGAAGTTCTGGCAGGTATAGCAATCGCAGGTCGGATCCAGCGGCGAATCATCATGGCGATGGAACGCGTTACGGATCTTCAGCACGCCTGTATCAATGAACAGATGCCCATTGCGGGCATTACGGGTTGGCATCACGCAATCGAACATGTCCACACCGCGGCGCACACCCTCAACCAGATCTTCCGGTTTGCCAACGCCCATAAGGTAACGAGGTTTGTCAGCCGGCATCATGCCCGGCAGATAATCCAGCACCTTGATCATCTCGTGCTTCGGCTCGCCCACCGACAGACCGCCAATGGCCAGGCCATCAAAGCCGATCTTGTCCAGGCCTTCCAGCGAGCGCATGCGCAGATCCTGGTGCATGCCGCCCTGAACGATACCGAACAGCGCCGCCGTGTTGTCGCCATGCGCGTTTTTCGAGCGCTGGGCCCAACGCAGCGACAGCTCCATCGATACGCGGGCGACATCTTCGTCAGCCGGGTACGGCGTGCATTCGTCGAAGATCATCACGATGTCGGAACCGAGATCGCGCTGCACCTGCATCGACTCTTCCGGGCCCATGAACACTTTCGAGCCGTCGACCGGGGAGGCGAAGGTCACGCCCTCCTCCTTGATCTTGCGCATCGCGCCCAGGCTGAACACCTGGAAACCACCGGAGTCGGTAAGGATCGGGCCTTTCCACTGCATGAAATCGTGCAGGTCGCCGTGTTCCTTGATCACCTCGGTGCCCGGGCGCAGCCACAGGTGAAAGGTGTTGCCCAGAATGATTTCCGCGCCAGTGGCGACGATGTCACGCGGCAACATGCCCTTGACCGTGCCGTAGGTGCCCACCGGCATGAAGGCCGGGGTCTCGACGGTGCCACGCGGGAAGGTCAGCCGACCACGACGAGCCTTGCCATCGGTGGCAAGCAGTTCAAAGGACATGCGACATTCGCGACTCATTCTGTTTCCTCTGGGCCTGTGTGTTCAGGGGCAGTCGGGGCGGGATTACGGGTGATGAACATCGCATCACCGTAGCTGAAAAAGCGGTAGCCGTTGTCGACGGCGGCTTTATAGGCGGCCATGGTTTCGGGATAACCGGCGAACGCCGAAACCAGCATCAACAGCGTCGATTCCGGCAAGTGGAAGTTGGTGACCAAGGCGTCGACCACATGGAACGGCCGGCCCGGGTAGATAAAGATGTCGGTGTCGCCACTGAACGGCTTGAGCACGCCATCGCGCGCGGCACTTTCCAGCGAACGCACGCTGGTGGTACCCACGGCAATCACCCGCCCGCCACGCTCACGGCATGCGGCAACGGCGTCGACCACGTCCTGGCCGACTTCCAGCCACTCGCTGTGCATGTGGTGATCTTCGATCTTGTCGACGCGCACCGGCTGGAACGTCCCCGCACCGACGTGCAGCGTGACGAACGCGGTCTCGACGCCCTTGGCGGCAATCGCCTCCATCAGCGGCTGATCGAAATGCAATCCCGCCGTCGGCGCCGCCACCGCACCGAGACGCTGGGCGTACACGGTCTGATAGCGCTCGCGATCCGAACCTTCGTCCGGACGGTCTATATAAGGAGGCAACGGCATGTGCCCGACGCGATCGAGCAGCGGCAGCACTTCTTCAGCAAAGCCCAGCTCGAACAGCGCATCGTGACGCGCGAGCATCTCGGCTTCGCCACCGCCGTCGATAAGGATCTTCGAACCCGGCTTCGGCGACTTGCTGGAACGCACATGGGCCAGCACGCGATGCGTATCGAGCACGCGTTCGATGAGGATTTCCAGCTTGCCGCCCGAGGCTTTCTGCCCGAACAACCGCGCCGGAATCACCCGGGTATTGTTGAATACCATCAAGTCGCCCGGGCGCAAATGCTCAAGCAAATCAGTGAATTGACGGTGTGCAAGGGCGCCGCTCGGCCCATCAAGGGTCAGCAGGCGACTACCGCGACGCTCGGCCAAAGGGTGGCGAGCGATCAGCGAATCAGGAAGCTCGAAGGTAAAGTCAGCAACGCGCATGATGGGGTTCGTCTAGCAGGGCCGGAAAGTCTAGCGGAATTATCAAAAATTGACCATGAAACGTGATTGACCAACGGTAATCACCTCTCTATACTTCGCCGCCATTGAGCCCTGATGGCGGAATTGGTAGACGCGGCGGATTCAAAATCCGTTTTCGAAAGGAGTGGGAGTTCGAGTCTCCCTCGGGGCACCAAAATTAAGAAAGGTCTTGCTTAGCAAGGCCTTTTTTTTCGTCTGTCGGAAAGTGGACGTGTGGCGCTGACCTCGCGCGCCACGCACCTCCCCGCGATTTGTTTTTGATCAGAAATCCGGTACGTGAACGCTCACAACCTGCGGGCAATTTCCTTCCAGATATAGCCGTAGTTGTATTTGAGCCAGAGAACCAGCGCTTTATCGAATTGCCTGCGAAACCAACTGCGCTCTCTCTCCGCCAGCCTTTCGTTGATCATGCTATTGAGCGACTCGGGGTCGAAACCCGTCCAGACAGAGGGCACGGCAGCCGCAATATTGGTGAAACACACCGGTGCGACTTCTGAATAAAGGATCTCGTACAGCACACCGGGATCGATGTTCTTTACCTGACTAGCTATGTAGTCGTAATCCACAGGGAAATCGTTGAACGGATCAGAAAGTGCGACCCTTACATATTTCAGTTCTGGCTCACTCAAAAAATGTCCCAATGCGAAAACTCCTCCAGTTCTTCATCCAGTGCTTGTCGTCGTAATCCATGGTCGTCGCCATCTTCGCAACCAACAGTTAACGTCAAGTGTATGAAGGCTCACCGTCAAGGTTGATCGGCTCCAGCGTGCCCGGCCTTGCCTTTAGGCTGCACTTGTTGATCTCGCTCCGTATAATCACACCCCTCTGAAGTAGTTCACCGCATCTTGCACCTAACGGTGGTTACATTCAGGCATCAACTCTCACACTGACGGACGTCGCTAAAGGCACACCATGGAAACGTCACTGGAAACCGTCGCCCTGTTCTCCCTCAAACTCGCTTACGAGGAGGAAGGCCTGAGTCCGATTCTGCGGGATGACATGGTCATGGGTGACTACCAGAAAGATGTATTCGAATTGCTGGTGCGTCGCAGGGATGTCGAAACCATCCAGTTTAAGATGAACGAGTGCCTGGGCTTGGCAATGGAAGCCTTGGGCGGTGTCGAGAAGCCGTTGGGGCGGGAGCTGCACAAGCTGTCAGCCGACTTCAGGCAGGCGCAGTCGCTGGAGCAGCTTGATCAGCCGCTCCTCGCGCTCAAGGGTTATCTGAAAGACATTCTCTGATCAGTTGCTTCACGCGCTGACCTTTCAGCGCCGCGCCTTCAACACCCGGATATCCGTGGGAAACCCATCCGCCCCCACAAGTTTCTTCCAACCCAGATACTGAAACTCGCCCCGCTCATCAATGTAATCGCCCTTCTCCACCGACCGGCCACCGACGATCGCCACGCGTTTTTCCTCGCCACAGCCGCCATCCGACGGGCGAACGGTATAAATCACATACGGCTTCACATACTGCGTAGCGCGGAAGTGTTGGCCGCATATTTCGTCGACGGTGATCAGCATGGTTTTCAGGCGGGCTTCGCCGTCCATGTCTTCGTGCAGTTTCAGGAAGGAGATCTCGCCAACGTCGCTGTAGCCGAGTGAACGGGCGCGTTTGTATTCGGGGGAGCTCTGGTGGGCGATGCGGCCTTGCTCGGCGGCCTGGTTCATTCTGGCGGCGAACTCGGCATTGCCTTGCGCAATGGTTGCCTCGGCTTGGCCGGCGACGTTTTCGCATTGCGCGAATTCGCGGGAGCCGAGGTATTGGGGCGTCAGGTTCGAGCGGCGCTGGTTCATGCTCCGCAGGCTGTTGTCGAGGTCGCCGATCACCTCATAGGCGCTGGGTACGCGACCGCTTTGGACGTCGGCGATTTTTTCCTGCATTCGCTTGCAGTTGGCGAGGTAATACTCCCAGCTGCTTTCCGGGGGCTCCTTCCACTCGGCAAATGCCGGGGTAATGACAGCGGCGCAGGTGATTGCACAAAGCGTGCGCAGAGCAGAAGCGACTTTTGACATGAGTAGTCCATTACAGGAATCAACAAAGTGGCGCGACGCTACTATTTTGCTATCTTGCCGTCCACTGTCGGCAAGGTGCCGAGCGTATGTACAGCGACTGGTTTCGAAGGATGGATACGATGGATGTTGTGTTTTTCTTTATCGCCTGGATAGGCATGTGGGTCTGGGTCGTCAGGCAGCGTGGCGCGTGGAACCTGCTACTCGCCAATGTGTTGGGCGCCGCAAGCGGCATGATTGTCGGCCTGGTGGTTTCGCAGCTTTGTGTCGGTCTGTTCGGCTCTAGCCGGCCACCGGTTCCGGGGCTCGTTGGGTCGATTCTGGAAATGCTCGCAACCGCTGCGGCGCTGAGCGGTGTATGGATGCTGGTGGCCCGTCGCTCGCAGGTCGAACATCCTGTCGCGCGTCAGCTACTGGCCGGCCTTTGCGGCGTTGTGGCCGGCATAACGGCGATCATGTTTTTTGCTCAGATCAATCCGCCCAATCGCGGCATGTGAATGTCTTCGTGGCGTCAGACCTCTATTTTGATATCTTGCCGTCCATCTTCAGCACTCACTGCCAGTGAGCACTGTTTTGCAGGCTATTGAAGGGTTAAGGAAAGGATCGAATGGAGTTTCTGAGTTTTCTGGCATTTGTCGCGGCCTGGGGTTTGATGTGGCGCTGGGTGGTGAAAAACCGCGGCAGCTGGAATCTGTTTTACGGCAACATCGTTGGCGCGGCGGGCGGTTTTATCGTCGGCATGGTGGTGCTGTCGATCTTCCTGTCGCTGTTCCCGTCGGCGCATAAATCCGAAAAGGCGCCAATCGAAGACGTGATCACACAGAGCGATGTGACCACCAGTCTGTTGCCCGAAGCCGAGTCGGATTCGACGTCCGCGGTGCTGGAAAACGCGCCGGGCTTTGCCGCGATCGAACCGGATAACCAACCTTCTCCGCCGGATTCCGCACTGCTGCCGAACTACGCCAGCCGGGCACCGAAGTCGATGTCGGAAAAAGCCGTTCTGGATCAGAGCGACGCGCAGGGCCGCAAAGCGTTCACCGCGCTGCGCGACAAGCTTGGGCAGAATGCCGACAGTGATAAATCGATGCTCGCGTATGTCATGTGCAGCCCTTACGTGACGGGGGCTTTGCGCTTCCCGGCGTCGGCGCGTTTCGCCGACAGCTCTGCCATCGTCACCCAGCGCTTCAAGGATCAGGTCTACACCCTCAGCAACAAGATCACCGCGCGCAACATGAACGGTGATGACGTCACTTATCGCTTCGACTGCTCGGTGCAGGAGCAAGCCGCGTCCGCCGAATGGCGACTGCTCGCGCTGAAGCTGCAGAAGGCTGACTCTTAAGCCTCGTTTAAGGGTTTCAAGGCGTCGGCTGCGCTATCATCGCCGGCTTGTGCGCCTTGAGCTCTTTGCCCCCGAATGTCCTCGATACCTGCTGATCTGAACCCGCTGCCTCCCGTGTTGGCCGGCCCGCTGCTGCGACGGCTGGAACCGACGCGCGTGGTGCTGTGGCTGGTTGGCACCCGCGAACTGTCGTTGACCCTGCGCCTGCAAGGTGTAGGAGACATTCCTCTCGATGCAGGGAAATGCACGGTCATTGCTGTAGGCCGTCAAGCGTTCGTCCATTTGATTGACGTTACGCTCGACAGCCCCCTGCCCCGCGACACGCGCATCGACTATGACCTGCTGATCGACGGCCAGACGCCCATCGCCGAATGGGCGCCGCACCTGCTGTACGGCAATGCCCGCAGTCCAAACCTTGTCGTGCGCTCACGGATTGATCAGTTGCTGCATGGCTCCTGCCGCAAGCCCCATCATCCGGCGGCTGACGGTCTGCTGTGCGTTGACCAACTGCTGTCAGGCGAAACCGATCCTCAACAACGTCCGGCCCTGCTGATGATGAGCGGCGATCAGGTTTACGCAGACGATGTCGCCGGCCCGATGCTGCGGGCGATTCATACCTTGATCGAACGTCTCGGCCTGTTCGACGAACACCTCGAAGGTGCCGTGGTCAGCGACAGCGCCAAACTCTACGAACACCCGGCCAGTTACTACCACCGCGCGGATTTGTTACCGGCGCTGGAGAGCAACGAGACATTGCGCGAGCGATTTTTCGGCGGTGCGCGTAAGCCGATTTTCACCAGCAGCAGTGCTGACAATCATCTGGTGACGTTCGCCGAAGTCATGGCGATGTATCTGCTGGTGTGGTCGCCGGTTGCCTGGGCGTTAATCAATCCTGCTGCCCCATCGCTGACGCCTGAACGCTTGAAGCGATACACCCTGGAGCAGACCCGCATCGATGGCTTCAAGGCCGGTTTGGGCAAGGTTGCCCGGGCGCTGGCGCACCTGCCGAGCCTGATGATTTTCGATGACCACGACATCACCGATGACTGGAACCTTTCCGCGCAATGGGAGGAAACCGCCTACGGCCATCCGTTCTCCAAACGCATCATCGGCAACGCGCTCATCGCCTATATGTTGTGCCAAGGCTGGGGCAACAATCCGGATGCGTTCAAGGATGTGCTGGAGAACACACGACGTCTGAGCGCCAGCGGTGATGATCGTTATCTCGACAGCCCGGTGCAGGACGCGCTGATTGATGACTTGTTGCGCTTTCAGCATTGGCATTTCGTGCTGCCGAGCAGCCCCGCGCTGGTGGTGCTCGACACCCGCACCCGGCGCTGGCGCAGCGAAATAGCACTCAAGCAACCCTCCGGTTTGCTGGACTGGGAGGCGCTGAGCGAGCTGCAGCAGGAACTGCTCGATCATCCGTCAGCAATCATCGTTTCCCCCGCGCCGATCTTCGGCGTGAAGCTGATCGAAACCGTGCAGAAGGTTTTCAGCTGGTGCGGCTATCCGCTGCTGGTCGACGCGGAAAACTGGATGGCCCACCGTGGCGCCGCTCAGGTGATCCTGAACATTTTCCGACACACCCGCACACCCGGGAACTACGTGGTGCTGTCGGGCGATGTGCATTATTCCTTCGTCTACGAAGTGCTTATCCGACACCGCAAGGCCGGGCCACGGATCTGGCAGATCACCAGCAGCGGGATCAAGAACGAGTTCCCGAAAACCCTGCTGGAATGGTTCGACCGCCTCAACCGCTGGCTCTATTCGCCGCGCTCGCCGTTGAACTGGTTCACCAAACGCCGACGCATGCGCATCGTGCCGTACACCCCGGAACATGCCGAAGCGGGTGAGCGGCTGTGGAATTCGGCGGGGATCGGCCAGGTGTTTTTCAATGAGCAGGGACAGCCGAGCGAGATCATTCAGCACAATTCGAACGGGGCGGTGAAGACCCGGATGCTGGCGCCGGAGTTGGGGGATTATCCTGATTAACATCACATATTTTTCCCATGTGGGAGCGGGCTTGCTCGCGAATGCGGTCGAGCATTCAACATTAATGTCGACTGTGACGACGCCTTCGCGAGCAAGCTCGCTCCCACAGGGTTATCGGATATCCATTAATTCGCGGAAACAATCCGTCCAATTCCTCTGACAATCATCCCCACCTCCCGCTCATCAATCGTCAGCGGCGGCAGCAGCCGTATCGTCTTGCCGCGGGTGACGTTGATCAGCAGCCCATGATCGCGCGCAGCAATCAGCGTCAGATCGCGAATCGGCTGTTTCAGCTCGATGCCGATCATCAAACCCTGCCCACGAATCGCCAACACATTGGGGTTGTCTGCCAGTTCGGCGCGCAGGCGGGTGAGTAGGCGCTCGCCCTGCACCCGGACATTTTCCAGCAAGCCTTGCTCTTCGATGATTTCCAGCACCGTGCAACCTACCCGGCAGGCCAGCGGGTTGCCGCCGAAGGTGCTGCCATGGCTGCCGGGGGTGAACAGATCAGCCGCTCTGCCCCGCGCCAGACAGGCGCCGATCGGCACACCGTTGCCGAGGCCTTTGGCCAGGGTCATGACGTCCGGCACGATGCCTTCATGCTGGAACGCGAACCACTGGCCGGTGCGGCCGATGCCGGTCTGGATTTCGTCGAGCATCAACAGCCAGGCGTGCCGATTGCACAGGTCGCGCAGGGCTTTGAGGTAGCCGGGTGGCGCCAGTTGCACACCGCTTTCGCCCTGGATCGGCTCGACCAGAATCGCCACGATGCGCTCGCCATATTTTTGCTGCAGCTGATCCAGCGCCGCCAGATCACCGAAAGGCACTTTGACGAAATCTCCCGGCAGATCATTGAAGCCCAGACGTACCGCCGGCCCATCGCTGGCCGACAAGGTGCCCAAGGTGCGGCCATGAAATGCGTTGGCCATGACCACCACCAGCGGCTGTTCGATGCCTTTGCGCCAGCCGTACAAGCGCGCCAGTTTCAGTGCGGTTTCGTTAGCCTCAGCCCCCGAGTTATTGAAGAACGCGCGATCCATTCCCGACAGTTCCGTCAGCCGTTTGGCCAGTTGCTGCTGCCAGTCGATGCTGTACAGGTTGGAGGTGTGCAGCAGCATTGCGGCCTGCTCGCTGATGGCTGCGACGATCCGTGGGTGCGAGTGCCCGACATTGGTCACCGCAACCCCGGCGACAGCATCCAGGTATTCACGACCGGCCTGATCCCACAGGCGAGTGCCCAGGCCTCTGGTGAAGCTAAGGGCCAGCGATTGGTAGGTGTTCATCAGGGCGGCGGTCATGACTTCAAACTCCAGTGAAGGTCGGTGTGTTTGCAGTATGGTTAGCCACCAGAACTGGATAAACTCGGCAAAACTTCAATCATTTAAAAGCAGAGCTTGATAATGGACCTGTTGCAGGCAATGAGCGTGTACGTGAAGGTCGTGGAAGCGGGCAGCATGACGGCAGCTGCGTTGCAGTGCGAAATGTCCACGACCATGGTCGGAAATCACCTGCGCGCATTGGAGCAACGGCTCGGCGTGCAACTGTTGCAGCGCACCACCCGCCGCCAGCGACTGACCGAATTCGGCAGCGTTTACTACCAGCGCTGCCTGGACGTTCTGGGTCTGGTGGCCGACTCCGAGCGCTTGGCCGAACAGGCCCTCGACGAGCCGCGCGGCTTGCTGCGCATCACCGCACCGCTGACTTTTGGCGTCGAACGCCTGGCCCCCGCGCTCAGCGAATTTTCCCTGCAATACCCGCAGGTGAAAATGGACGTGGTGCTGACCAACAGTCGTCCGGACCTTTTGGAAAGCGGCCTCGACGTAGCGTTTCGGCTGGGGCATTTCGAGCAGTCGAACCTGATCGCCCGACCGCTGATCGACTACACCCTGACCGTGTGCGCCTCGCCGGCCTACGTCGCCCGACGCGGCATGCCGATCACCCCGGAAGACCTGCAACAACACGACTGCCTGTCCTTCGCCTACCCTGCCGGCGATGACTGGCAATCGGTGGAAAAACGCTGGCGCCTCAGCGGCCCGGACGGCGAGATTCTGGTCGACGTCAGCGGCCCGATGCTGATGAATACCTCTGCCGGCCTGCATCAGGCCGCACGCACCGGGATGGGCATCGTCATGCTGCCGGATGCGCTGGTGGAACAAGACCTGCGCGACGGCAAACTGGTGACGGTAATCCCCGATTACCAGCCCCCAAGCCGCCCTTTGCATCTGCTGTATGTGCCGGATCGTTATCGTTTGCCGAAGCTGCGTCGGTTTGTCGAATTCGCGATGCAGACGTGGGGCAGAGCCTGACGCCGGTCGCGATCAACTACGCTCGAATAACTGCCACCAAGGACGCTGTCAGACTATGAACACCAACATCACCATACGTAATCTGCTGCGCGTTGAAGTGGAGCCAGTCCGGCTGTTTCTCGGACAACATGGCTGGGGACACCGAACAGGCTCCAGCGATTACTTCGCTCAACTGATCGAAAACTCGCAACGCACTGCCGTCGCACTGAGCGGCGAGCAAATCATCGGTTTCGCCCGGGGCATCACCGATGGTTTATCCAACGGTTATCTATCAATGGTCGTGGTTGATGGCCAGCACCGCCGCGCTGGCGTCGGGCGCGCACTCGTCGAGCACGTCATGGGCGATAACGCTGAAATCACCTGGATGCTGCGGGCAGGGCGAGAAGGCGCGGATGCGTTTTTTGCGAGTCTGGGGTTTCACTCATCGGTAATAGCCATGGAGCGTCCGCGCCTGAGATAGCGCGGCGCATACCGCTCATGTGTGGATGCCGATAGAAAACTCGACCGGCAGACCGGTTGGTCCGTGACAACGCCGCCCCGCTCCCCTAAATTAACCGGCCTGAAAAAGACCTCGCGCTTTCTCGTCTCCACTCAAGTTAAAAAAGTAGTGAAATTTCAATGTCCGATTTCAACACCGCTGAATCCGTAGTCACCGAATCGTCCAAAGCGGAATACGAAAACTCCATCAATCTTTCACAACACCTTCCACAAGCCAAAATCATCAGCGAGATGGTGCTGGATGCTTTCCAGTCGACCCGCGAAAGCGACCAGATCCGCGAGCTGCGCGCCGCGATCCGTCAGGCGCACGACAGCTTCGATGACGACAAGGCCTACGAGCTGATGGGTCAGCTCAAGGCTCTGAAAGACGCCGAAGCCGCCGACCTCGCCGCCCTTGAAGACCTGAGCAGCAAGTTCTCGATCGGCCGCATCCTGTCCTGCTTCAAGGACGATCCGGCGTTCCAGGAAATCGTTTACGGCCTGGCGCTCAAAGTGCTGAATCAGACCCACCAGGCGATCAGCAATCCGAGTGGCGGCAAGGGCAAGGCTGCCAAGAAGAAAGAACTGGAAATCTTCACCATCAGCAAGGACGGCAGCAGTGTGACCCTGCCGCTGCGCACTCCGCGTTCGCGCCTGAACGTTGACCGTGAAGCGCTGGAGTTCCTCGGTTTCACTTTCGTCGGTGAAGGCGAAGAAGCCGAGCTGGAAGGCGATACCTTCGTCGACAACGCTGGCACCGAACACGCGATCAACCGCAAGAACATCATCACCGCGCTGCAACAGCAGACCGCGTTCGATGGTTACAGCATCGCCGCGCAGTAATCCCGGCCCAACAAAAAGCCCCGCTCTGAGATTCAGGCGGGGCTTTTTGTTGGGCGGTTCGCCGGTCAGATTTCCGGCTGTACCGCCGCGATCATGTCGACTTCAATCGCGGCGTTCTTCGGCAACTGATAGACACCGACGGTAGTGCGGGTGTGCCGGCCGGCATCGCCGAGCACATGGCTGAACACGTCCGATGCACCGTTGGCCACTTCGCTCAGGTCCACGAAGTCCGGAGTCGACTTCACATACACGGTGACCCGCAACAACGCCCGAATCTTGTCCAGCGAACCCACCGCATCGACAATCAGCGCCAGGCAGCGCATGGCACTGATGCTCGCGGCAGCCTGGGCATCCTTGAGGGTCAACTCCAACCCGACGCGACCGGGATACAGAATCCTGCCATTGACCCGCGGCACCATGCCGCTGATGTACAACTCATCGCGATGGCGGATCAGCGGCGCGTAATTGCCGCCGGCGGTGTTCTCGCCATAGATGTCGTAGTTCAGCTCTTGTGCCAGGGCAATGAAGCGTTCGTCGCAGGTCATCCTCTCAGTCATTTCGCCCAGCCTCTCGATTGATGCATGAATAACAGTGTCCCTGCGAAGTGGCATGGCGCTATCACCGTTATGGTTGGATCCAAATCTAGGGGGTTTACGCCGATATCGCAACTAAACGCTGTAGGAGCTGCGGCACGCTGCGATCTTTTGATTTTGATTGTATTTTTAAAGATCAGGATCAAAAGATCGCAGCGTGCCGCAGCTCCTACAAAGGTATCGCGTCGAAGTGACCTCTGCTCGCGATTGCCGACGCCTCACCGAAAGCCAGCCAACAAAAAACCCCGCACATCTCTCGATGTGCGGGGTTTTTCGTGAAGCCATCCAGCCTTACGGCGCGTACGTCAGCAGCAGCTCGGCCGGCACCTTGAAGTCCAGGGACATCATGACGCTCAGGGCGGTGATGGTGAAGATCGAGAACACGAACAGCTTGCGTGCCCAGACCGTGTCATCCACCGCCTTGTAGCCGGTCCAGGCCATGTACAGCCAGTACATGCCCATGGCCGCGGCGACCGCGAGGTAGCTCATGCCGGCATAACCGCTGAAGGTCAGCATCAAGGTCGCCACGAGGAACGCCAGGATGTAGAGCAGGATGTGCTTCTTGGCCACTTCGATTCCGCGCTTGACGGGCAGCACCGGAATCGATGCGGCCAGGTAGTCGTTGAAACGGAAGATCGCGATGGCGTAGGAATGCGGCATCTGCCACAGGCTGAACATCACCAGCAGGGTCAGTGCGGCCATGTCGAAACTGTTGGTTACGGCAACGTAACCGATCACTGGCGGCATGGCGCCCGACAGACTGCCCACCAGCGTGCCATGAACCGACTTGCGCTTGAGGTACAGGCTGTAGAAGCCGACGTAGATGATGAAGCCGATTACCGCGAACAGGGCGGCCAACGGGTTGGCCACCTTGTACAACAAGGCAACGCCGAGAACACCAAGGATGGTCGCGTAGACCAGGGCCAGTTTCAGGGAGATCAAGCCCTGCACCAGCACCCGGTTCTTGGTGCGTTCCATCTTCAGGTCGATGTCGCGGTCGATGCAGTTGTTGAACACGCAACCGGAGGCCACAACCAGGGAAGTGCCGATCATGGCGGCCAGGAACACCGCCAGATCTACATGCCCTTTCGAGGCCAGGAAGAACCCGCCTGCCACAGAAAGCACGTTACCGAAAATGATCCCCGGTTTGGTGATTTGGATAAAGTGCTTGAGCGACATCGGGTCTACCTCACTTCGCCATCATGTACGTGTGGATGCTGAACATGATCCACAGCGACAGGCCAACCAGCAGCAGGATCACGATGGCCGTAAAGACAAACGCGATCACGTTGTTACGTTGTGCAATCGAACGGTCCAGGTGCAGGAAGTAGTACAGGTGAACGATCACCTGGATTACCGCGAACAGCAGGACGATTGCCAGCGTGGTGGATTTCGGCAAGGTCGGGTACATCACCAGGCCGAACGGAATGACGGTCAGGATCACCGACAGGATGAAGCCGATGGCGTACGACTTTACGCTGCCGTGGCCAGCATCATGGCTGTCATGGGAGTGTGCATTAGCCATTACAGAGTCCCCATCAGGTAAACAACGGTGAATACGCAGATCCACACCACGTCCAGGAAGTGCCAGAACAGGCTCAGGCAGCTCAGACGGGTCTTGTTGGTCGCCGTCAGGCCGTGCTTGTTGACCTGGTACATCATGATGCCCATCCAGATCAGACCCGCGGATACGTGCAGACCGTGGGTACCGACCAGGGTGAAGAACGCCGACAGGAAGCCCGAACGGCTAGGACCGAAGCCCTCGGAGATCAGCAGGTGGAACTCGTTGATCTCCATGGCGATGAAGCCTGCGCCGAGCAGGAAGGTCATGAACAACCAGCCCAGAACCTGCTGCTTTTTACCTTTGTACAACGCCAGCATGGCGAAGCCGTAGGTGATCGAGCTGAACAACAGCAGAGCGGTTTCGCCCAGCACGTATGGCAGTTCGAAGATGTCGTGGCCCGACGGGCCACCGGCGACGTTGTTTACCAGTACCGCGTACACCGCGAAGATCGACGCAAACAGAATGCAGTCGGTCATCAGGTAGAGCCAGAAACCGTATACGGTCATCTCGCCCGAGTCGTGGTGATGGTCATCGTGCCCATGGTCACCATGGGCGTGTCCAACATTGGTCACTAAGTTCGACATGGTTTAAGCCTGTTCCAACGAGGTTACACGGGTGGCATTGGCCGGGATTTTCCCTGCCGCGACCAGACGCTTGTGCTGCTCGGCTTCGATGCGCTCGATCGTTTCAACCGGAACCATGTAGCCCTGGTCGTCACGTGCCGCGTGGATCACGAAGTAGATGACAGTGCCGGCCAGGCTGGCGATCGCCAACCACCAGATGTGCCAGATCATCGCGAAACCGAAGACGGTCAGCAGTGCGCCCATCACCACGCCAGTGGCGGTGTTGTTCGGCATGTGGATCGGCTCGTACTTGGCCGGAGCCTGGTACGCAGTACCGTTTTCCTTGGCTTCGGTGAACGGGTCGATGCAGTCAGCCTTAGGCAGCACAGCGAAGTTGTAGAACGGAGGTGGCGACGAGGTCGACCATTCCAGAGTGTGGGCATTCCACGGGTCACCGTGTTCGCACATGTTCTCTGGCTTGTTGCGGTCACGCACACTGACGTACAGCTGGATCAGTTGGCAGGCAATACCGACAGCGATCATCACCGCACCGAACATGGCAACGTACAGGTACGGTACCCACTCAGGGTTGGTGGTGGCGTTCAGACGACGAGTCATGCCCATGAAGCCCAGTGCATAGAGCGGCATGAACGCGACGAAGAAGCCCGAGATCCAGAACCAGAACGCTGCTTTACCCCAGCCTTCGTGCAGCTTGAAGCCGAACGCTTTAGGGAAGTAGAACGCGAAACCTGCGATGTAACCGAATACCGCACCGCCGATGATCACGTTGTGGAAGTGCGCGATCACGAACAGGCTGTTGTGCAGAACGAAGTCAGCACCCGGGATGGCCAGCAGTACGCCGGTCATGCCGCCGATGGCGAAGGTCACCATGAAGCCCAGGGTCCACAGAACCTGGCTGGTGAAGCGCAGACGGCCCTGGTAGATGGTGAACAGCCAGTTGAACAGTTTCACACCCGTCGGGATGGAAATCAGCATCGTCGCCAGACCGAAGAAGGCGTTGACGCTGGCACCCGAACCCATGGTGAAGAAGTGGTGCAGCCAAACCATGAAGCCCAGTACCGAGATCGCGCCCGAAGCGTAGATCATCGAGTGGTGACCGAACAGTTTCTTGCCGGTGAACGCCGAGATCACTTCCGAGAAGATGCCGAATGCCGGCAGGATCAGGATGTAAACCTCAGGGTGGCCCCAGGCCCAGAACAGGTTGACGTACATCATTGGATTGCCACCAAGTTCATTGGTGAAAATGTGGAAATCCATGTAACGGTCGAGGGTCAGCAGTGCCAGGGTAGCGGTCAGGATCGGGAACGAAGCCACGATCAGGACGTTAGCCCAGGTGCAGGTCCAGGTGAAGATCGGCATGTCCATCAGTTTCATGCCAGGGGTACGCATTTTCAGCACGGTGGCGAGGAAGTTGACCCCCGTCAGCGTCGTACCTAACCCGGATAGCTGTAGCGCCCAGATGTAATAGTCCATCCCCACGCCAGGGCTGTACTGCAGACCCGACAGCGGCGGATAGGCAACCCAACCAGTCTTGGCGAATTCGCCGACACCCAGCGACAGGTTGATCAGCACAACGCCGGACACCAGCAGCCAGAAGCTCAGGGAGTTCAGGAACGGGAAGGCAACGTCACGCGCGCCGATCTGCAGCGGCACTGCAAGGTTCATCAGGCCGGTGAAGAATGGCATCGCCATGAAGATGATCATGATCACACCGTGAGCGGTGAAGATCTGGTCATAGTGTTCAGGCGGCAGGTAGCCAGGCGAACCCTCGGTGGCCATGGCCAGCTGGGTACGCATCATGATGGCGTCGGCAAAGCCACGCAGCAGCATGACCATGGCAACGATGATGTACATCACACCGATTTTCTTGTGGTCGACCGACGTCAGCCACTCGGTCCACAAGTAGGTCCACTTCTTGAAGTAGGTGATTGCAGCGAACAACGCCAGACCACCGAGCGCGATCATCGAGATGGTGACCATCACGATCGGCTCGTGGAAAGGGATCGCTTCCCAACTTAATTTACCAAACATCGTTTACTCCTCTGCCCCGGCAGCTGAATGCGAATTCGAGTCCATGTCCGTTGCCGCCACTTCTTTCTCTTTCTTCTCGTGCTTCAGCGGCTTGCCCGGTTTCATGCCTTCGTACTTGTCGACGATGGTCTGGAACAGGTTCGGCGTGACCGAGGAGTAGAGCTCGACTGGATTGTTCTGGCTTGGCTTGGCAAGGGCTGCGTATTCAGCTTGTTCAAGCTGTTTAGGTGCCTTTTTGACTTCACTTACCCAGGCGTCGAAATCTTCCTGAGAAGTTGCGATCGCTTTGAATTTCATACCGGTGAAACCAGCGCCGCTGTAGTTGGCGGAGATACCGTCCATTTCAGCGTTGCGGTCAGCGATCAGGTGCAGCTTGGTGGTCATGCCCGCCATCGCGTAGATCTGGCCGCCCAGGCCCGGGATGAAGAACGAGTTCATCACGGCGTCGGAGGTGATCCGGAAGTTGACCGGGGTGTGCGCCGGGAACACGATCTTGTTGACCGTGGCAATGCCTTGTTCCGGGTAGATGAACAGCCACTTCCAGTCCAGCGCAACGACTTCGATGGTCACCGGCTTGACGTCGGATTCAATCGGACGGTACGGGTCCAGTTTGTGGGTCGAAATGTAGGTGATGTAACCCAGGGCGATGATGATCAGAACCGGGATGGTCCAGACCGCCACTTCGATTTTGGTCGAGTGCGACCATTTCGGGGTGTAGACGGCATCCTTGTTGGACGCGCGGTACTTCCAGGCGAACAGGAAGGTCATGACGATAACCGGCACAACGACCAACAGCATCAGCAGCGTGGCGGTGATGATCAGGTTGCGCTGTTCCAGGCCGACCTGGCCCGTTGGATTGAGCAGGGTCATGTTGCAGCCTCCCAGCAACAACGTGCCGAGCAGCGGCACTAGGCCTAGTAATCTGGGGTACCTGTTTTTACTCATCTCACGACCTCTAAAGCAGCTTGCGCAATGCAGTTGGGTTTTGATCGCCAACACTTCACCCTGCCAAGGGTTGGCATTTTCTTTGGATTGAATAAGGGCCGCCCGTCGCGCGTCAGACGCTCGACAAAACCTTGGGACAGCGGTCAGTTCTTATTCGAATTCGTGGTCAAAGGCCTTGTTACAGACCAATTCCATTTGGTGCGGAAAGTTGGAAGGCACCGACACCTGGGTGTCGCAAAAGCCTTTCGGCCCGCTCGACACCCGACTTCCTGTCCAGTTCCTTAATAAAGGCTGAACAGTGCCGGGAATTCAGTGCGGGCGATTGTAGATAGGTAGCGCCCTATACACCATGTCTTATCCCGAAATAATTTTTATCGCTCAGAGCAACAATCCATCACCGTTTTTGCAAAAGTTCCGCATGTTATCGAAATCGATTCTCAACAAAAACACCAAAAAATGTAGGCCTATACACCTCAGTTCAGACAGCTCTGAAGGGATTTTCCCGGCAGCGAATCGGCGCAAAGCCCGATATTCAAAGGCCTCTGGCCATCTGCCAGAGCCTGTTAAAACTGCCTGATCTGGCACCCGCGTGCAAAACCAGAAAAACGCCGAAACAGACCAATCCTTTTTTGTAACATTACGCCAATCCGGGTCGCCGAAAGCCCCTGCGACAGGGCGCGTGTGACAACATGTCGCACATCTGCCGCACTCTCCATTGCCGTTCGTCACGGTGATTTCACAATCACTCTGAAATGCAAAACGCCCCGATCGGCTGATACGCAAATCGGGGCGTTTTCTGTATCGGCCAATCTGCCGAAGAGTTGATTCAGCGCAGTGCTTTTCGGTTACGGGAGGTCAGCAGCGGCACCAGGATCACCACCAGCACGAACGCCACCAGTGCCCATTGCGCCAGCGACAGACCGAGGATCGGCGGGTACGGCGTCGAGCAGAAACCGTCGACCTGGAAGCCCAGCGGGAAGATCTTCGCCAGCGGCAGGTCATCGACAATCGGCTGCAACACATCGATGCCGCAGCTCACCGCCGGATAGAACTGGGTGTACACATGATGCCCGGCGACACCGGCACCGGCGATCGCGCAGATCACCACCAGCACTTCGAACACCGTGATGCTGCGGCGGGTGCGCATCGCCGCGCCAATAAAGGCAAACAGCGCAATCAGCAGCAACGCATAACGCTGCAGGATGCACAGCGGGCATGGCGCCTCGCCCAGCACGATCTGCATGTACAGCGCGCCACCAATCAACGCCAGGCAGATGATGCCCAGCAGCACCAGAAAGCGCCGCTCACGTCCCAGTCGAATCGTTTCCTCGCTCATCGCGTTTCCCTTGTATGTCCATGGTTCAGCTGGCTGGCGGCTGCGCTTGCAGTTGCGCCAGCAGGCTGATGTTGTCTTCGATATGCCAATTGGCCGCGATGCGACCGTTGTCGATCTGATAGATATCGGTTGCCCGGAAGTCTACACGCTGGCCCTGTCCTTTGAGAGCCTTGAACGTCCCACTGAAGTGTCCGCGAAAGTGCAGATGCACCACCACGCGGTCACCGGCAATGATCATTTGCTCGATCTCGCAGCTCAGGTCCGGCACCGCCGTACGAAAGAACTTCGATGCCAGCAACGGCCCGGTCGGGCCCTGCACTCGACCTTCAGGCGGGGTCTTGTCGACAAACTGCGGCGACAAGGCTGCCGTGGCCAGGGCCTCTTCCCCACTGTTCCAGAAGCTGCCGTAACGCCGCGCCGCCAATTCCATTGCATCGCGCTGCGCCTTGGGCAGGCTCTGATCGACGATCAGACTCTGCGGTGCGATCAACGCCGATTCGGCCGAAGCAAACGGACTGGCCAGCAAAGCGGCCGACAAGCCAAGCATTGCCAGGCTCAAACGAGAGGAGAAGATGATGTGCGACATGGGGGCGATCCTGATCAGTTAAACGAACGAGCGCCTATCATCAGCATCGGGGAATAAACGATAAACCGGTTAAGAAACGATTAACCTTTAAACACTTTTTAAGAATCAAAATTGCGTTACGGCCATCGCGAGCAGGCTCACTCCTACAAGAGATCTGCTTCGTACACCATTTTCATGTACGCCACCGCCCCTGTAGGAGTGAGCCTGCTCGCGATGAAGGCGACTCAGTCCTAAGGATTATTCCAAAGCAGCAGCCGGCCCGAAGAACTCATAACGGCTCTGCTGCTCCGGCACGCCCAACGCTTTCAGATGCCGCTTGATCGCGCCCATGAAGCCCTTCGGCCCGAGGAAGTAAGCGTCGACATCCCGTTGCGCCGGCAGCCATTCGCCCAACTGCTCCTGACTGAGGATCCCGACTTTGTCCGCCGCCGGACTCACGCCGTCGTCTTCGGCGTAGCAATAAAAGCGCTTGAGCTGCGGATGACGCGCCGCCAGCCCATCGACCCAGTCGCGGAACGCATGCACGTTGCCATTGCGCGCGCAGTGGATAAAGTGCACCGGGCGCTCGGTTTGCAGCGCTGCTTCGAGCATCGCCAAAGTTGGCGTGATGCCGACCCCGCCACTGATCAGCACCAACGGCTTGTCGCTCTCAGTCAGGGTGAACTCGCCCGATGGCGGGAACAGCTGAATGCTCGCGCCGACGTGCAGTTGATCATGCAAGTGGTTGGACGCACGGCCACCCGGTTCGCGTTTGACGCTGATGCGGTACTGACCTTTATTGGCCAGTGCCGACAGCGAGTAATTGCGGCGGATTTCTTCGCCATCGAGGATCAGCTTCATGCCGATGTACTGTCCCGGTTCTGCAGCAAGGATCGGGCCTTTGTCCGCCGGCTCGAAGTAGAACGAAATGATTTCCGCGCTCTCCTCGACCTTGTCCACCACGATGAACTCCCGCGCCCCGCGCCAGCCGCCGACCGCTTGTTCTTTCTGGTCGTAGATCGCGGCTTCAGCGCCAATCAGGATCTCGGCCAGTTGCCCGTACGCCGCGCCCCATGCGCTCATCACTTCCGGCGTAGCGATCTCGTCACCGAGCACTTCGGAGATGGCTCGCAGCAGGCAGGTACCGACAATCGGGTAGTGCTCCGGGAGAATTTGCAGGGCGACGTGCTTGTTGATGATCTTCGCCACCAGATCGCCCAACTGGTCGAGCTGATCGATGTGCCGGGCGTACATCAACACACCGTTGGCCAACGCGCGCGGCTGATCGCCACTGGCCTGGTGCGCCTGGTTGAACAGCGGGCGAACCTCAGGGTATTCAGAGAGCATCATGCGGTAAAAGTGGGTGATCAGCGCTTCACCACCGCTTTCCAGCAGCGGCACAGTGGATTTGATAATGGCACGATCCTGGACGCTAAGCATAAGAGTGACTCCTGAGCTTTTTGAGAATTACCTTAGGCTTATCAGTTTTCGTGCCAGATTAATTATCGTTATAAATCAATGGTTTATTTTTTACGTAGTCATTTAGACTCAAAGCGTTTTATAGTCATCGCGACTACATAGAGTCTCTTTGACTACAAGACCATGACCGCGAAATCCTTGCTCACCGCTCTACTGCCACTGGTCTCCGACCTGTCCCGCGAACTGCCCGAGGGCGAGCGCTATCGACGCCTGCTCGAAGCTATGCGCGCCCTGCTGCCGTGCGATGCCGCCGCACTGCTGCGCCTGGACGGCGAATGGCTGGTGCCGCTGGCGGTGGATGGTTTGAGTACCGACACCCTCGGCCGGCGCTTCAAGGTCAGTGAACATCCTCGTTTCGAGATCCTGCTGGACGGCGCCGGGCCAACGCGGTTCGCCGCCGACAGCGACTTGCCCGATCCTTACGACGGTCTGGTCGATGGTCTGGGCGATCACCTTGAGGTACATGACTGTCTCGGCTGTCCGCTGTTCGTCGATGAAAAACTCTGGGGCCTGATCACCCTCGACGCGCTTGATCCGGAGCGTTTTGAACCGATTGAACTCGACGCCCTGCAAGCCTTCGCCAGCCTCGCCTCGGCCACGGTCAACGCCGCCGAACGCATCGAACGCCTGGCGCTACGTGCCGAAGACGAGCACCAGCGCGCCGAGGTCTACCGCCAGGCCAGCGGTCAGCAGCGCGAAATGATCGGCCAGAGCAAGGCGCACAAACGGCTGGTGGAGGAAATCAACCTGGTCGGCGGCAGCGATCTGACGGTGCTGATCACCGGCGAAACCGGGGTCGGCAAGGAACTGGTGGCGCAAGCGATCCACGCCGCCTCCCCGCGCGCCGACAAACCGATCATCAGCCTCAACTGCGCGGCCCTGCCCGATACTCTGGTCGAAAGCGAACTGTTCGGCCACGTGCGCGGCGCTTTCACCGGTGCCACCAGCGACCGCCGCGGCAAGTTCGAACTGGCCAATGGCGGTACGCTGTTTCTCGATGAAGTCGGCGAACTGTCGCTGACCGTACAGGCCAAGTTGCTGCGCGTGCTGCAAAGCGGCCAGTTGCAGCGGCTCGGCTCGGACAAGGAACATCAGGTCGATGTGCGCCTGATCGCCGCGACCAACCGCGATCTGGCCGAAGAAGTGCGCAGCGGCCGCTACCGCGCCGACTTCTATCACCGCTTGAGCGTGTACCCGCTGCGAGTCCCGGCGCTGCGCGATCGCGGCCGCGATGTGTTGCTGCTCAGCGGCTTCTTTCTGGAACAGAACCGCTCGCGCATGGGCCTCAACAGCCTGCGCCTGAGCAGCGACGCCCAGGACGCGTTGCTCGCCTACACTTGGCCGGGCAACGTGCGCGAGCTGGAACACTTGATCGGACGTAGTGCTTTGAAGGCGCTGGGCAATTGTAAGGTGCGACCGAAGATCCTCAGTTTGAGCGCGGCGGATCTGGATTTGCCGCGGGAGGTTGTGGATAACTCGGTGGAGCCGGTTGCCGAGGTGCCCGCGATGCCGTTGATCAGCGGCGATTTGCGCAGCGCGACCGAGCAATATCAGCGGCAGTTGATCAGTGCTGCGTTGGCGCGAAATCAGGATAACTGGGCAAGTGCGGCGCGAGAGTTGGGGCTGGACCGGGCGAATCTAGGGCGGATGGCTAAACGCCTTGGGATGAGATAGACCTCCATTGTGGCGAGGGAGCTTGCTCCCGCTCGGCTGCGCAGCAGTCGCAAAAGCAGCGGACATGACCAACCTGATACACCGCGGTGGATGGTTATGGGAGCGCTTCGCACTCCAGCGGGAGCAAGCTCCCTCGCCACACCGTTTGACCCGGATTGAGGATTGAGCCTAAAGCCTGCCCCCGACAAGTCGATAACCCGGCATCAATAGTTTCTGGCGATTTGCACCCTCGCCCATCACCTTTTTCCACAGAAGGTTTATATGTCTTCCACCAAAGCCCGCGCAGATTCACTTTCGCTTCTGCTGTTTACCTTGCGCAGCGGCAAGCTGATGGCGATCAACCTGCTGAAAGTCAGTGAAATCATCCCCTGCCCGCCGCTGACCAAAATGCCCGAGTCGCACCCGCACATCAAAGGCATCGCCACCCTGCGCGGCGCGTCGCTGTCGGTGATCGACCTCAGCCGCGCCATCGGTGAACGACCACTGGAAGACCCGAACGGCGGCTGCCTGATCGTCACCGATGTCAGCCGTTCGAAGCAGGGCCTGCATGTGCAGGCGGTGAGCAAAATCGTCCATTGCCTGACCACCGACATCAAGCCGCCGCCGTTCGGCTCCGGCGGTTCGCGCGCCTACATCACTGGCGTGACCTCGGTGGACGGCACGCTGGTACAAGTGCTCGACATCGAGAAAGTCATCCACAGCATCGCTCCGGCGCAGATCGAGATGGCCCCGACCGACCTGAGCATGGAAGACGCCGAAGTGTTAGGCAACGCGCGGATTCTGGTGGTCGATGACAGCCAAGTAGCGTTGCAGCAATCGGTGCACACCCTGCGCAACCTCGGCCTGCAATGCCACACCGCGCGCAGTGCCAAGGAAGCCATCGACTGCCTGCTGGATCTGCAAGGCACCGCACAGCAGATCAACCTGATCGTCTCCGACATCGAAATGTCCGAGATGGACGGCTACGCCTTCACCCGCACCCTGCGCGAGACGCCGGACTTCTCCCACCTCTACGTGCTGCTGCACACCTCGCTCGACAGCGCGATGAACAGCGAGAAAGCACGCCTGGCCGGGGCCAACGCGGTGCTGACCAAGTTCTCCTCGCCAGAGCTGACCCAGCGCCTGATCGAAGCGGCCAAACACGTCGCCGCCAACGGTCACTGAGTCTTGGGCCAGACATACTGCTTTTTGATGCGGCGCGACCTTCGTCAAGACGTGCCGCCGATCCACTGGGCGGAAGGCATTGAGCTGAACACTTATCGTCCGGAACTCGCTGCGGCCGTGCATCAGCTGATGCAACTCGGCTACCGCGAGGGTGGCGGCCGCGTGCCAGCACTGGAGGAATGGCAGCAGCGCTTCGAAAGCGATCCCGAATACGATCCTGATTTGTGCTTCATCGCCCGCGATAACGAAGGCGTGATCGGCGTGGCGCAATGCTGGACCAGTTCATACATCAAGAATCTGGTGGTGCATCCGCGCGCTCAGGGTCGTGGACTGGGTCGAGCGCTGTTGCTGAATGCGTTCAAGGTGTTTCAGCAACGCCGTGAAGGTTTTGTCGATCTGAAGGTGCTGGAAGACAACCTGCGGGCGCAGCGTTTGTATGAGAGTGCCGGGATGATTGTGGTTCGCCGGGAACTTGTGCCGGACTGATCGACCGTCTTCGCGAGCAAGCCCGCTCCCACCCTGGAATGCATTTCAAATTGTGGGAGCGAGCTTGCTCGCGAAGAGGCCGGCCCAGGCAACTTCTCCCCCTCAGGCATACTCAAACCTTGGCCAAACCCAAGGATGCCCAACCATGAAAACCCTCTCCCTGAGCCTGCTCTGCCTCACCGCCCTGGCCTCCCAGGCCCACTCCTCCAGCCCCGACGCCTGGGCCGCTTACGACAAAACCGTGCTCGCCAGCTGCACCAAGGCCAGCGGCCTGAAAGACGCCAAACCCGTCGGCAGCCCCGCGCAATTCGATGACCGCGTCGGCTACACCGCCGTGCTGCTGCAAGGCCAATACCCGCAAAAACACATGAAAGGCCAGCAAGGCAGCGAGCTGTGCCTGTACAGCAAAAAGTCGAAAACCGCGTTCGTCACCGAATGGGACTCGATCCGCCCCACCAACAAGCCTTGAAGGCTGGCGTACAACTTGCTTCGATCAGCCCCAGCCTGACGACTTTACGTCGCCGTTTCACCCCCTGATTGAAGATTGATCGTGCAATGAATACGACATTTTCCTGCGTCGGTTGCGGCAAATGCTGCACCGACCACCATGTGCCCCTGACCCTCGCCGAAGCCCGCATGTGGGCGGCGGATGGCGGTCAGGTGATCGTGCTGGTGGAGGCCTTTCTCGGCAACGGCCTGGGCCTGCCGGCGCAGCAGCGTGAGCACGCCGAACGACGTTCGCTGGTGGTACGCAGCGGCACGACCGAGGCCCACGTGGCCATCACCTTCGCCGCATACAACGTCGGGCGCTGCCGGAATCTTGACGAAGAAAACCTGTGCCGCATCTACGAACGCCGGCCGTTGGTGTGCAGGATTTATCCGGCGGAAATCAACCCGCACATCCCGCTCAATCCGGCGGCCAAGGATTGTCCGCCAGAGTCGTGGCAACAGGGGCCGCTGCTGATTGTCGGCGGGGAGTTGGTCGATCAGGAACTGCTGGAGCTGATCCAGCGTTCGCGTCAGGCCGATCGCGATGATATCCGCATCAAGGATGCGATCTGCGCCGCGCTGGGGATTCGCACCACGGCGCTCAAGGGCGACGGCTTTACCGCGTATTTGCCGCAGATGGACGCTTTTGCGGCCGTGATCGATCAGGTTTCAGCACAGCCGCTGAGTGAAGCGTCCAGCGAATGGCTGTTTCATTTGTCCGGGGATGATGTGGCCGGGCAGTTGGTGGCGGCTGGGGCGCGGGTGGTGACTGAGCCGGCGCAGACGTATGCATTCATTTCGCTGCGGGCGGCTTGATCCGGATTTTGTACTGCCTGCAATGGCCCCTTCGGGAGCAAGCCCCCTCCCACAGGGTTTTGAGTTGTACACAGAATAAATGATCAACTCACAAACCTGTGGGAGGGGGCTTGCTCCCGAAGAGGCCGGCCCAGATAACCTCAATCCCGAACCTGCCGCCGCCCCCAGAACTCCCGCGCCAGCAACCGCAAATCCCCCGCCAGCCCCGCCACATCTTCAGAATTGCGCTGACTCTGCCGCCCCTCATTCACCGTCAACTCGGACGCCGTACGAATGCTGACGATATTGCGGTTGATGTCTTCGCTCACCGCGCTCTGCTGCTCCACCGCCGCGGCGATCTGCAGGCTCATCTCGGTGATCTGCTCGACCCGCTCACTGATCCCGTCCAACGCCCGCGCCGCGCGCTGTGCCTGTTCGACGCTGTTATCCACATGCTCGCTGCTCTGCTGCATCACCAGCACGGCGTCCCGTGCACCGTTCTGCAGGGTGCTGATCATCCGTTGAATCTCGTTGGTCGACTGCTGCGTGCGCTGCGCCAGCCCACGTACTTCATCGGCCACCACCGCAAAGCCGCGCCCGGCATCGCCAGCACGCGCCGCTTCGATCGCTGCGTTGAGCGCCAGCAGATTGGTCTGTTCGGCGATGCTGCGGATCACCTCCAGTACTCCGGAAATCTCGCTGCTGTGGCCTTCGAGCTGATGAATCACCTCGGTCGCCCGCCGCAACTCCTCGGCCAGACGCAACACCGCACTGCGACTTTCACCGACCAGCCAATGCCCTTCGCGGGTTTCCGTGCCGGCCATGTCCGCCGCCACCGACGCCTGCTGCGCATGGCTGGCAACTTGCGCGACGCTGGCGGCCATCTGATGAATCGCCGCCGCCACCTGATCGGTCTCCGCCTGTTGCGCCAGCGAACTGTTGTGACTGCTTTGCAGATGATCGACCAGTTGCGCCGCATGCCCGGCCAACTGCTGCGACGCATCACCGATACGCCCGACCACCGCGCCGACCTGGGCTTCGAGCATTTGCAGGGCAAACTCGATCTGGCCGAACTCATCGCGGCGCCCGGTATAGATGCTCTGGCTCAACGGATTGTCCGCGACCTGCCGCGCGCGCTCGGTCAGGCGTTCCAGCGGCCGCAAGATCCAGCGCACGCCCAACGCGCAGAGACTGCTGCCGACCACCAATGCCAGCCCATCGATCCATGCCGACTCCGGACGCAACCAGGCCTCGATCCCCAACACCAACCCCAGCAACGCACTGGCCAACGCCGTGATCCTGCCGCGCAGACCTAACGTGGGCAGCGGCCGCCGCCCCTTCATTTCTCCGCGCAACTGCGCGTACACCCGCTCTGCCGCCGCCACCCGCCGTGCATCAGGCCGGGTGCGCACCGACTGATACTCCACCGCCACGCCGCTCTGCGTGACCGGCGTGACATACGCGCTGACCCAATAATGGTCGCCATTCTTGCAACGATTCTTCACCAGCCCCATCCACGAGCGTCCGCCCTTCAGCGTCTGCCACATATGCGCAAACGCCTGCGCCGGCATGTCCGGATGGCGCAACAGGTTGTGTGGCGTGCCGAGCAATTCGTCGCGGCTGTAACCGCTGATTCTGATGAAGTCTTCGTTGGCGTAGGTGATCGCGCTGGTCAGATCGGTGGTCGAAAGAATGTTCGCGTCCGGCGCCACATCGACGTTACGGCCGGTTACCGGGAGATTGATCTTCATGGAAAGCGCGCTCGTTTTATGGGAAGAGTCGGCAGGGCTGCTGACTCTAAGCGCACCAATTGGTCAAATATTGATCTGGCTCAGGATCTGAGCACTTAGCCATCACTGCGACCGAAAATCGCAGTCGATGGCCAAAAGAGGGATGAAACTCAGCGCTTGCCCATCGAGCGACGGGTACCTGGCGGCGCCATGCCCGGGGTCTTGGTGTGGCCGTTCTTGGCGCCGTTCTTGTACCAGGGCTGATTCGAACCCTTGGCCGCCGCCAGCTCCCCCGGTTTGAACGGGAACTTGAAAGCCGGGATCTCGGGTTTGGTTTCGCTGGCGTCAGTCAGCTCGGCCGGGACATCGCTCAAAGCGTCGTCAACCGGCGGTTGGATCGGGGAAGTCATAAAAGCTCCGCAAAGCAAAAAGTCGGGCCCGAACAGTGAGCCGCGAAGGCGCGCAGTATACCTGCGCGCCTTGCGACAGCACCTGAAGATTTGCAGCGCACGCCGAACGGTTTAGAGGTAGGTGATGGTGCAATGTTTGCCAAATTGGGAATGATCGGTCCCTTTTTGGGACTGGCTAACAACAAGAGCCGAGAGAGATGCGTCGCCCGCACAGACGCCTTCGCGAGCAAGCTCGCTCCCACAGGTGGAGTGCGCTTTTCTGTGGGAGTGAGCCTGCTCGCGATGAACGATGACGCGGTGCTCGGACGAATCAAGTGCGTGGATCGACCCGATCCAGCGCCCGGTTCACCGCCAGTTCGGCGAGCATGACGATCTGCTGGATCGCCAACGCCGTGCTGCGTTGCGGACCGCCGAGTTCATTGGCGAAATTGCTGGCCATGGCACTGGCAGAGGCCAACGATTCGTAAGCGTGGGCGAGCAGGGTTTCGGTGTCGATGCCTGGGTTGACCAGAAACATCGTGCTTGGCTGTCGCGGCTGGGCGGGTTGTGGACTGAGGTAGAAATCGAGTGCGCGTTTGATGGCTTCGCGGTTTTTGGCGAGGTCTTCAGCGCGGATGGCTTCGGCGAGCGGGGTTGTGGTTTCTACGGGAGGATCGGGTACGGGTTTCGACATTGAATTGATCTCTAATCATCTGATTAAAGCCATCTCTGTCGTTTCTCACGCGACGAAGAGGTGGCAGCTATGTGCGGAGTGAGAAACCGGTAAGAGATCAACCCGGCCGAACCGAAGTCCGCCCGCACACAGCCGCCATAGAAGATCGTCGGCAGCAAATAAGCTGACGGCGATTATGGTGCGGCTGGCGCTTGATTAAAACCTCTCAGCGGGTTCTCACACCCGATCACCGATTTGCGGTGACAACCAAAGCCTAAAGACCGCACTTCCGACGGACAACCTGAAAACCTTGTGGGAAGGTTCTGGTTGTTTGGCACAGAATTAAACAGCCTCAGACCATGGGGCGGATGGACTGGCCTCATCGCCGGCAGGCTGGCTCCCCACAGTTGAATTGAGTGCATTCAGTTGAGTATTGGTCGGCTATCAGGCCGCCTTCGCGAGCAAGCCCGCTCCCACAGTGGGATTGGGTGAGTCAGTTGGAGATTGGTCGGCTATCAGGCCGCCATCGCTGGCAAGCCAGCTCCCACAAAAGAGCAAAGCAAAAGCGAGATCAAAAGATCGCAGCCTCCGGCAGCTCCTACAGGGAACATAAGTACAACCCGCACGCGGCGCATGCCGCCCCACTCCAGGATGAGCGCAAGCTCGGCTGCAGCTCTTGATCTTGATCCACGGGCGACGTCGGAAGGCTGAGTGGAGGGATTGATCCGGGGGTGGGAGCGCAGCGACCGTTTGGCGAAGCCAAACACAGCGAGAGGAGGTGCAGCGAAGCAAACCGTAGGCGCTGCGCCCGGATCAATCCCGCAGCGAAGGGACCCCGAGCCCCAGCGAGCGGGCCGAACGCAGGAGCAAGCGTTTTTGGTTACTTTTGAGGCGTTTGTCAAAAGTGACTCGCCGTAAGGGCGAAACCGTAATCAGCCACACCCGCAGAAACGGATATACACCCCGGCGAAACTGACAGCGCTGACAGCTAGCCGTCACCCTACTGACCTGCAGACAGGTTTATAAAGACAACAACCCTGCCCAAACTCCGTCCGGCGCCCACCCCGCATGCGAATCCAAAAGAACAAAGCCCTGCTCGCCACCCTATTGATCGTCCTCGCAGGCGCAGGTCTGTGGTACACCCTGAAACCCGCCCCGACCAAACTCGCCACCCCCACCGCCATCCCCGTGCGAGTGATAGCGGTCAGCGAAAAAGACGTCCCCCGCTACACCACCGGCATCGGCTCCGTACTCTCATTACACAGCGTCGTGGTGCGCCCACAAATAGACGGCATCCTCACCAAAATCCTCGTGAAAGAAGGCCAACTCGTCAAAGCAGGCGACCTGCTCGCCACCATCGACGACCGCTCGATCCGCGCCAGCCTCGACCAGGCCCGCGCACAACTGGGCGAAAGCCAGGCGCAACTGCAAGTCGCCCTGGTCAACCTCAAACGCTACAAACTGCTCAGCGTCGACGACGGCGTCTCCAAACAGACCTACGACCAGCAACAAGCACTGGTCAACCAACTCAAAGCCACCGCCCAAGGCAACCAGGCCGCAATCGACGCGGCGCAAGTACAACTTTCCTACACGCAGATCCGCTCCCCGGTCACCGGCCGCGTCGGTATTCGCACCGTCGACGAAGGCAACTTCCTGCGCATGACCGACACCGCCGGCCTGTTCACCGTGACCCAGATCGACCCGATCGCCGTGGAATTCTCCCTGCCGCAACAAATGCTGCCGACCCTGCAAGGCTTGATCAACGATCCGCAGCACGCACAGGTCAAGGCCTACATCGGCGCTGATACCGACGGCGAAACCGGCAACCTGCTCGGCGAAGGTCACCTGACCCTGATCGACAACCAGATCAACGCCAACACCGGCACCATCCGCGCCAAGGCCGAATTCGACAATGCCAGCCAGAAGCTCTGGCCGGGCCTGCTGGTGACGGTAAAAATTCAGACGGCACTGGATAAAAATGCGCTGGTGGTGCCGCCCACCGTCGTACAGCGCGGTCTCGATCAACACTTCGTTTACCGCGTGAATGGCGACAAAGTCGAAGCCGTACAAGTGCAGATGGTCTATCAGGGCAGCGGCCAGGACATCATCAAAGGCGTGAAGGCCGGTGACGTGCTGGTGACCGACGGCCAGTCGCGGCTCAAACCCGGCTCGACCGTGCAGGTCATGAGTGAGCCGCCGCAAGTGGTGCAAGCGGAGCCGAAACCATGAAGGCGCACAAAGGCGTCTCCACCTGGTGCATCGATCACCCGGTCGCGACGATTCTGCTGACCATCGCTTTGGTGCTGGTCGGCGTAATTGCCTTCCCGCGCCTGCCGATTGCCCCACTGCCGGAAGCGGAATTCCCGACAATTCAGGTCTCGGCGCAGTTGCCCGGCGCCAGCCCCGACACCATGGCCTCGTCCGTGGCCACGCCGCTGGAGGTGCAATTCAGCGCCATACCCGGCATGACCCAGATGACTTCCAGCAGCGCGCTCGGCTCCAGTCTGCTGACCCTGCAATTCACCTTAGACAAGAGCATCGACACCGCCGCTCAGGAAGTCCAGGCGGCGATCAACACCGCTGCCGGCAAACTGCCCAAGGACATGCCGACCTTGCCAACGTGGAAGAAGGTCAACCCGGCCGACAGCCCGGTGCTGATCCTTAGCGTCAGCTCGACGCAAATGCCCGGCACCGAACTCAGCGACCTGGTGGAAACCCTGCTCTCGCGCCAGATCAGTCAGATCGACGGCGTAGGACAAATCAACATCACCGGTCAGCAACGTCCGGCGATCCGCGTGCAAGCCTCGGCCGACAAACTGGCGGCGATCGGCCTGACCCTCGCCGATATTCGTCTGGCGATCCAGCAGACCAGCCTCAACCTCGCCAAAGGTGCGTTATACGGCGAATCGAGTATCTCGACGCTGTCGACCAACGACCAGTTGTTTCATCCCGAGGATTACAGCCAACTCATCGTTTCCTACAAGGACGGCGCCCCGGTTCACCTGCGCGATGTCGCCAAAGTCGTCAACGGTTCGGAAGATGCCTACGTGCAAGCCTGGGCCGGTGATCGACCTGGGGTGAACCTGGTGATTTCGCGGCAACCGGGGGCGAACATCGTTGAAACCGTCGACCGCATTCAAGCCGCCCTGCCCGGCCTTGAAGCCATGCTCCCGGCCTCGGTGCAGGTGAAAACCCTGATCGACCGCACCCAGACCATCCGCGCCTCGCTGCATGAAGTCGAGATCACCCTGTTGATCGCGATCCTGTTGGTGGTGGCGGTGATGGCGCTGTTCCTGCGGCAGTTGTCGGCAACCCTGATTGTTTCAGCGGTGCTCGGCGTATCGCTGATCGCCAGTTTCGCTTTGATGTACCTTCTCGGGTTCAGTCTGAACAACCTGACGCTGGTAGCGATTGTCGTGGCCGTGGGGTTTGTGGTGGACGATGCGATTGTCGTAGTGGAGAACATCCACCGACACCTTGAGGCCGGCGACGACATGCGCGAGGCGGCGATAAAGGGTGCCGGCGAGATCGGCTTCACCGTGGTTTCGATCAGTTTCTCACTGGTGGCGGCGTTCATTCCGCTGCTGTTCATGGGCGGCGTGGTCGGGCGGCTGTTCAAGGAATTCGCCCTGACGGCGACCTCGACCATTTTGATTTCGGTGGTGGTGTCGCTGACCCTTGCGCCGACGCTGGCAGCGCTGTTCATGCGCAAACCGGTGCATCACGCCCACGACAAACCGGGCTTCAGCGAACGCCTGCTCGGCTGGTACGAAAAAGGTCTGCGCCGCGCCCTCGCCCACCAGAAACTGATGATCGGCGTGTTCGGTTTGTCCCTCGCTTTGGCCATCGCCGGTTACATCTTTATCCCCAAAGGTTTCTTCCCGGTGCAGGACACCGGTTTCGTCCTCGGCACCACCGAAGCCGCTGCGGATATTTCCTACGGCGACATGGTGAAAAAACACCTGGCGATGGCCGAAATCGTCGCCGCCGATCCGGCCGTGCAGGCGTTCTCGCACACGGTGGGAGTGTCCGGCAGCAACCAGACCATCGCCAACGGCCGCTTTTGGATTACCCTGAAAAAACGCGGTGACCGCGACGTCTCGGCCAGCCAGTTCATCGACCGCATTCGTCCACAACTGATGAAAGTCCCGGGCATCGTCCTGTACCTGCGCGCCGGCCAGGACATCAACCTCAGCTCCGGCCCGAGCCGCGCGCAGTACCAATACGTGCTCAAGAGCAACGACGGCGCGACCCTCGCCACCTGGACCCAGCGCCTGACCGAAAAACTGCGCAGCAACCCGGCGTTCCGCGATATTTCCAACGACCTGCAACTGGGCGGCAGCATCACCCACATCAGCATCGACCGCAGCGCTGCCGCGCGTTTCGGCCTGACCGCCAGCGATGTCGATGAGGCGCTGTACGACGCCTTTGGCCAGCGGCAGATCAACGAATTCCAGACTCAAGTCAATCAGTACAACGTGATTCTGGAGCTGGACACCAAACAACGCGGCAAGGCCGAAAGCCTCAACTATTTCTACCTGCGCTCGCCGCTGAGTGGCGAGATGGTGCCGCTGTCGGCGCTGGCCAAATTCGATGCGCCGACCATAGGCCCGCTGTCGATTGCCCATGACGGCATGTTCCCGGCCGCCAACCTGTCGTTCAACCTGGCGCCCGGCGTGGCGTTGGGCGACGCGGTGATCCTGCTCAATCAGGCCAAGGCCGAGATCGGCATGCCCACCGCGATCAGCGGCAATTTCCAGGGCGCGGCGCAGGCGTTCCAGAGTTCGCTGGCCAGTCAGCCGTGGCTGATTCTCGCGGCGCTGGTGGCGGTGTACATCATTCTCGGCGTGCTCTACGAGAGTTTCGTGCATCCGCTGACGATCATCTCGACCCTGCCGGCGGCCGGTCTTGGTGCGGTGATCATGCTGTGGATCTGCGGTCAGGACTTTTCGATCATGGCGTTGATCGGGCTGGTGTTGCTGATCGGTATCGTCAAGAAGAACGGCATCCTGATGATCGACTTTGCGCTGGAAGCCCAGCGCAATCGCGGACTGGCGCCGCAGGATGCGATTTTCGAAGCCTGTCTGACGCGGTTCCGGCCGATCATCATGACCACCCTCGCGGCGCTGCTCGGCGCGTTGCCGCTGATGCTCGGTTATGGCACCGGCGCCGAACTGCGCCAACCGCTGGGAATCGCGGTGGTGGGCGGCTTGCTGGTCAGCCAGATGCTGACGCTGTTTACCACGCCGGTCATATACTTGTGGCTTGAGCGGCTATTTCACAGGCCCAAACCAATGCCCACGACGGCACTGGCGACCACAGACTGAGGCAGGGTCATGCGCGTTCTGATTATCGAAGACGAGGAAAAAACCGCGGACTATCTGCACCGCGGTCTGACGGAACAGGGTTACACCGTGGACCTGGCCCGCGACGGCGTCGAAGGCCTGCATCTGGCGCTGGAAAGCGACTACGCGGTGATCGTCCTCGACGTCATGTTGCCGGGCCTGGATGGTTTCGGCGTGTTGCGCGCATTGCGTGCCCGCAAGCAGACCCCGGTGATCATGCTCACCGCCCGCGAGCGCGTCGAAGACCGGATCAAGGGCCTGCGTGACGGCGCCGACGATTACCTCGGCAAGCCGTTTTCCTTCCTTGAACTGGTGGCCCGCCTGCAAGCGCTGACCCGGCGCAGCGGCGGTCATGAACCGGTGCAAGTGAGCATCGCCGACCTATGGATCGACCTGATCAGCCGCAAGGCCACCCGCGCCGGCACGCGGCTGGATCTGACCGCCAAAGAGTTTTCGCTGCTCAGCGTGCTGGCACGCCGACAAGGTGAAATCCTCTCGAAAACCGCGATTGCCGAGATGGTCTGGGACATTAATTTCGACAGCGATGCCAACGTCGTCGAAGTCGCGATCAAGCGTCTGCGAGCCAAGCTCGACGGGCCATTCGACGAGAAACTGCTGCACACCATTCGCGGCATGGGGTATGTGCTGGAGAGCCGTGGTGTCCAGTAACTCGATTGCCCTGCGCCTGAGCGGCATGTTCACCCTCGTGGCGCTGCTGGTGTTTCTGTTGATCGGCGGCGCGCTGTATCAGCAGGTCGACAAGGGCCTGGGCCTGCTGCCGGAAGCCGAGCTGGACGCGCGTTACAGCGTGCTTGAATCGGCGCTCAATCGTTATGGCACGCCTGAGCATTGGGTGAAGATCAACGCCAAGCTCAAGCTGCTCGGCGAAGAGGACAAGCGCATCCGTTTCTGGGTGGTCAGCGGCGATCCCGGTTACGAGTACGGCGCGCCGGACGCGCGGATCCGCGCCTTCGCCAAAGGCCCGACGGGCATGCATGACCTGCAGTTGCCCGACCATCCCTATCCGCTGAAAGTGCTGCTGACCGAACTGCCGGCCAAGGATCAACGCCCACCGCTGCGCTTCATGATCGGCATCGATACCGAGACTTTCCACGAGACTCAGCATAGCCTGCTGATCGCTCTCGTCAGCCTGGCCATTGTCGGTGTACTGATGGCCTCGGCGCTGGGTTACTGGGTGGCGCGGATCGGCCTCAAGCCGTTGATCAAACTGTCTCACGAAGCCCAGCGCCTGGCACCGCCACTACGGGCCGGACGCCTGCGCATGTCGCCGTTACCGCCGGAGCTGGAGCAGTTTGTCGACTCGTTCAACTCGACGCTGGAGCGAGTCGAACAGGCCTATTCGCGCCTGGAATCGTTCAACGCCGACGTCGCCCATGAGCTGCGCTCGCCATTGACCAACCTGATCGGTCAGACCCAGGTCGCGCTGACCCGCGGGCGCTCCGCCGAACACTATTTCGAAGTGCTGCAATCGAACCTCGAAGAGCTGGAACGCCTGCGTTCGATCATCAACGACATGCTGTTTCTGGCCAGCGCCGACCAGGGCAGCAAGGCCACCAAACTGACCGAGACTTCTTTGGCCGATGAAGTCGCGACCACGCTGGAGTATCTGGATTTCATCCTCGAAGACGCACAGGTGCAGGTGCGCGTGAGTGGCGATGCGCAGGTGCGGATCGAGATCGCGCATCTGCGTCGGGCACTGATCAATCTGCTGAGCAACGCCGTGCAGCACACCGAGCCGGGCCAGGTGATCGAGGTGCGCATCGAAGTTGAAGACCATCAGGTCAGCATCGGCGTGGCCAACCCGGGCACTCCGATTGCCAGCGAGCACTTGCCGCGTCTGTTCGAGCGCTTCTACCGGGTCGATGCCTCGCGCAGCAACAGCGGCAACAACCATGGGTTGGGGCTGGCGATCGTCAAGGCGATTGCGCTGATGCATGGTGGGGATGTGTTTGTGCGCAGTGATCGGGGGATGAATACCTTCGGGATTCACCTCCCGGTCTAACTGAAAAGCAAAATCCCTGTGGCGAGGGGATGAATCCCCTCACCACAAGGAATGGCGTTCACCCGTGATTGATCTTTGCTTCTGCTGTAACAGTCATTTATGAAAATCACGCTGTTTCCCAACGCCCGGCGACCTTATCTTTGCCCGCACCAAACAGCACTTGCCAAGCAAGAAGGTTTTCCAGATGTCCAACAGTATGGGTATTGCCAGCGCTTTCGTTTTGTCCTCATTGATCCTGTCGCCGATGGCGATGGCTGAAGAATCGCAAGCGTTCGTAGCGCAGAATGCCGCTCGCGCTCACGCCTTCGAGCAGTCTCAGGCAGAAGTGATGGTCAAGTCGCAGGACGCCTCGCAAGCCCCTCAAGCCGCCACTTCCCAGGCTCAAGCATTCGAGAAAGACAGCTGAGTCGCGCACCGCGAAACATTTCCCTCGACGCGGTTGTTTGGCTCTTCCCGTTCAACCGTCGTCCTTCCAGGCCGCTGCCTTTCAGCGGCCTTTTTTCGTTGTGGTCTGAAAGCCGTTTGGTTCGTCTGTAAAAAACAAGAAACATCCCGCACCTCAAGACATTGAAGTGTCAGTTGACCCAAGGAGCTCCATCGCAAGTGCGTTACCCAGTCCGCTTCACCCCGCTGTTCATTGCAATTGCCGCAACGATTGCCCCCGCCGCCCATGCCGACGAAGCCGCCAGGGAAGGTTTCGTCGAAGGCTCGAGCCTCAACCTCAACGCTCGCAACTACTACATGAATCGCAACCGTCTGCAGCAGACGGACGACAACATCGAGTGGGGCCAGGGTTTTCTCGGGATCTTCCAGTCGGGTTACACCGAAGGCACGGTCGGCTTCGGCATCGATGCCCACGCCATGCTCGGGCTGAAGCTCGACGGCGGTGGCGGCACCGATGGCTCGAGCATCCTGCCGATCAGTGATGGCAACGGCAAAGCGCCGGGCTCGTTCTCGACTGCGGGCGGCACGTTGAAAATGCGCGCGTTCGATACCGAGCTGAAGGCCGGTGACCTGTTCCTCACCAACCCGGTGATTGCCGGTGGTGATTCGCGCATGCTGCCGCAGACCTTCCGTGGCGTCAGTCTGACCAACCACAGTTTCGACGGCTGGATGTTCGAAGGTGGCCAGGCCAGTTTCACCAAGCCGTACAACCAGAGCGGTCGCCAGCGCATCGGCACGTCCTACGGCAAACTCGCCGAGGGCGACGAAAGCCGCCACCTGAACTGGGCCGGCGTGTCCTGGAGCGGCGTCGATGGCCTGACCAGCAATCTGTACGCCGCCGAGCTCAAGGACATCTGGAACCAGTACTACTACGACCTGGACTACACCTGGCAGTTGAACGATCTGGTCAGCCTCAACCCGGGCCTGCACTTCTATCACACGCAGGACACCGGCGACGCGCTGCTGGGCGACATCGACAACAACACCTACAGCCTGCATTTCATCGTCGGCATCGGCAACCACAGCGTCACGGCTGCGTACCAGCGCGTGAACGGCAACACGCCGTTCGACTACATCAGCCAGGGCGACAGCGTTTACCTCGATAACTCGCAGCAGTACTCGGACTTCAACGGCCCGAACGAGCGCTCGTGGAAGCTCAAGTACGCCTACGACTTCGCCGGTCTCGGCTTGCCGGGCCTGACTTCGGCGGTTTCCTATTCGCGCGGCACCGTGGACCTGACCAAGGTCGATCCGCACAGCAAGGGCTATGCCTCGTGGTACAGCGCCGACGGTCGCAACGCCAAGCACTGGGAACGCGATCTTGATCTGAAATACGTGGTGCAGAGCGGCCAGGCGAAAGACCTCGCGGTACGCCTGCAATGGGCGACCAATCGGGGTGGCAACGGCTACGGCGCGATTGATACGGATACCGATGAATACCGGGTGATTGTCGACTACCCGATCAACGTCTTCTAAGATCCCCCCTGCACCACGGTCTTGAATTGAGAGATGTACCCTGTGGGAGCGGGCTTGCTCGCGAATGCGCTGCATCAGTCGACATCCATGTTGAATGACACGGCGCATTCGCGAGCAAGCCCGCTCCCACAATGGAATACCGTCACTGACTTCATGCAACTACGCTAATAAGATCCTCTCAACCGACAGCCCCCATCATGATCGCGAGCCGTACCCCACCTCTGGCGGGCAAGACCGGACGCCCCGAATTGCTGCTGATCTGCGGCAGTACGCTGACCGTGATCGCGATTCTGTGCATCGTCACCTTTCTGCTGATTCGTGAGCACGCCAACGCTCAGGAATCGGCCACCCGCAGTGCCACCACCATCGCCCAGCTCATCGACGCCGATGTCTTGCGCACGGTCGAGTTGTACGACTTGACCCTGCAAGGCCTGATCGCCGCCGCGCAACGCGACGACTTGCGCGACGTCACCCCGCAGATCCGCCATCTGGCACTGTTCGACCGCTCGACCACCGCACGCTTCAAGGGCGACATCCTGCTGCTGGACAAGCAAGGCGATGTGGTCGCCGACTCATCCCGTATCGAACCCAAGCCAGGCAACTTTGCCGACCGCGATTACTTCCTCGCCCACGCCTTCAACCGCGATACCGGCATGTTTATCAGCCGCCCGTTCAAGACCCGCTGCGATTGCGACGAAGCCAATCAATGGCGCATCAGCTTCAGCCGGCGGATCTCCTCGGACACCGGCGAATTCGCTGGCGTGGCCGTGGCCTCGATGAAACTCGACTACTTCGATCAACTCTTCAATAGCCTTGACATTGGCAAAGACAGCACGCTGAACATCATCAACAGCGACGGCATACTGCTCGCGCAGAAGCCGTACCTGCAAAGCGATTCCATCGGCAAGAGTTTCAGCAACCGGCCCAACGTGGTGCGGATTCTCGGCGACAAGGATGGCAGTGGCAGTTTCACCAGCACCTCGAGCATGGATCATCAGCAACGGCTCTACACCTACTCGCGGGTCGGCAATCTGCCATTGACCGTTATGGTCGCGCTGTCCAGTGATGAGGTGTTCGGCACCTGGCGCCGCACCGCGCTGTTGATCAGCGGCGCCACCGGCGTGCTGTGCGCCGGGCTGCTGTGGCTGACCTGGCTGCTCGCCCGTGAGCTGCGCTTGCGCCAGCGCGCCGAGCGTGAACTGGCGCAACTGGCCGCCACCGATGCGCTGACCGGCGTGGCCAACCGGCGGATGCTCGATCAGGCGCTGCGCCACGAATGGTTCCGCGCCCAGCGCTCGGGCAAGCCGCTGTCGGTGATGATGATCGATGCCGATCACTTCAAGGCTTTCAATGACCGTCATGGGCATCAGGCCGGCGATCAGGCGTTGCGTGAGCTGGCCAAGGTGATTACGGCGAACGTGCGACGACCGGCGGATCTGGTCGCCCGTTACGGCGGCGAAGAGTTCTCGGTGATCCTCGCCGAGACCGATGGCCATGGTGCACAGCAGATTGCCGGGCATATTCGTCAGGCGGTCGAGCAGTTGCCGTTGGTCGACGGGGCCGAACGGCCGATGACGGTGAGTATTGGCATCGCGACGTGGACGGCGGCGAGCGAGATGACGCTGGAGCAGTTGTTGTTTGCAGCGGACAAGGCGCTGTATCAGGCAAAGGAAGGTGGGCGCAATCGGGTGGTGGTGGCTGGCTGATTTTTGCGGCGATTCCTCTTCGCGAGCAAGCCCGCTCCCACAAGGGAACGCATTCCAAATGTGGGAGCGAGCTTGCTCGCGAAGAGGCCAGCCCAGGCAACACAAAAACCGCAGGCATAAAAAAAGGCCATCCGAGGATGGCCTTCAAAAAACTAGAGAGGTTTTTTACTTACACTGCCGCAACCGGGCGCATGTAAGAGATCGGTGCAGTGCTGGCGTCTTCGAACGTCACCACTTCCCACGCATCTGTCTGCTCAATCAACTTGCGCAGCAGCTGGTTGTTCAGTGCATGACCGGACTTGAAGCCTTTGAACTCACCAATCAGGCTGTTACCCAGCAGGTACAGGTCGCCAATCGCATCGAGGATCTTGTGCTTCACGAATTCGTCTTCGTAGCGAAGGCCGTCTTCGTTCAGTACACCATCGGAATCCACCACGATCGCGTTTTCAACGCTGCCGCCGAGTGCGAGGTTGTGCTTGCGCAGGTACTCGATGTCACTCATGAAACCGAAAGTACGGGCGCGGCTGACTTCTTTTACGAACGAAGTGCTGGAAAAATCCACGCTTGCACTTTGGGTGCGGTCCCGGAAAACCGGGTGATCGAAGTCGATCTCGAAGCTCACCTTGAACCCTTCGAAAGGGACGAAAGTGGCGCGCTTGTCGCCGTCTTCCACTGTCACTTCACGCAGGATGCGGATGAATTTCTTGGCGGCGTCCTGCTCTTCCAGGCCAGCCGATTGAATCAGGAATACGAACGGTCCAGCGCTGCCATCCATGATCGGGACTTCGGACGCGGAGAGCTCGACGTAGGCGTTATCGATGCCCAGGCCAGCCATGGCCGAGAGCAAGTGCTCTACCGTGTCCACTTTGACGTCGCCGTTGATCAGCGTCGTCGACATAGTGGTTTCACCGACGTTTTCCGCGCGGGCAGGAATCTGCACCACAGGGTCGAGGTCAGCGCGACAAAACACAATGCCAGTGTCGACAGGCGCAGGCTTGAGGGTCAGGTAGACCTTCTCCCCGGAATGCAGGCCTACACCCGTGGCACGGATAATATTTTTCAGTGTGCGTTGTTTAATCATGGCTTGGGCCGCTTCAGCGCAAATTGCGAACTGGTATCAACAAAGGCTGGCGATAATAGCAGACCGAGCCTTTGCTGAACACCAATCACCGTCATAGCCCTGATACATTCCATCAATCGGCCTGACGACGCAGGAATGCCGGGATGTCCAGGTAATCCAGATCGTCCTGCGGGTTCATCTTCGCGGCAGTCGCAGCACCGGCCTGAGCCTGGTTGCGCATGACGGTCGGACGGTCCAGGTCACGGTAGTTCACCGCCGGAGCTTCCTGACGCGCAGGAGCCGGTTGTTGAACCTGAGCGGCAGCCATGGAGGTGTGAACGGTGTTGTCGATGACCTTCACAGGCTTCTCGATTTTCGCGCCCAGACCGGTGGCAACCACGGTGACGTGCAGTTCGTCGCGCATGTCCGGATCGATAACGGTACCGACCTTGACCATCGCGTGCTCCGAAGCGAAGGCTTCGATGATGCTACCCACGTCGGAGTACTCACCCAGGGACAGGTCAGGACCGGCGGTGATGTTCACCAGGATGCCGCGTGCGCCTTGCAGGTTCACGTCTTCCAGCAGCGGGTTGCGGATGGCCGCTTCGGTCGCTTCACGTGCACGGTTCGGACCGCTGGCGCAGCCAGTGCCCATCATCGCCATGCCCATTTCGCTCATCACGGTACGCACGTCGGCGAAGTCGACGTTGATCATGCCCGGACGCTTGATGATGTCGGAGATACCGCGAACGGCACCGGCCAGTACGTCGTCAGCCTTGGCGAAAGCCGACAAGAGGCTTGCGTCTTTACCGAGGATGGTCAGCAGCTTCTCGTTGGGAATAGTGATCAACGAGTCGACGCTTTCGGAGAGCATGCGGATGCCTTCGTCGGCGATCTGCATACGCTTGCGGCCTTCGAACGGGAACGGACGGGTCACGACCGCAACGGTCAGGATGCCCATTTCCTTGGCCACTTCGGCGATGATCGGTGCAGCACCGGTACCGGTACCGCCGCCCATGCCAGTGGTGATGAACACCATGTTGGTGCCCTGCAGGACTTCGGCAATGCGCTCACGGTCTTCGAGAGCGGCCTGACGACCTACTTCAGGGTTGGCGCCAGCGCCCAGACCTTTGGTCACGCCGGTGCCCAGTTGCAGGATGGTGCGCGCGCCGATGTTTTTCAGCGCTTGAGCATCAGTGTTGGCGCAAATGAATTCGACGCCTTCGATGTTGCTCTTGACCATGTGATTGACAGCGTTGCCGCCGCCACCGCCAACACCGATAACTTTGATTACCGGGCTTGCGGGGATGTTGTCTACGAGTTCGAACATTTTCCCTCTCCTTACATTCTCTAGTTTTTTCGCCTACTGCATTTTTGTAGCGGTGTTGCGGTAAAGCTTTAGAAGTTGCCTTGAACCCACTTCTTCAATCGGTCCAGCAACGGCGCCTGTGGCTCTTCGTTGCTGTAGCTGTCGCGGCTGCCGATGCCCGAGAACGAGATCCCGTCGGACTGCTTCTGCAGGCCATACATCAACAAGCCAACGCCAGTGGAATAAATCGGGTTGCGCACCACGTCATCCAGGCCCTTCACGCCATGCGGCACGCCCAGGCGCACCGGCATGTGGAAGATTTCTTCGGCCAGTTCGGTGGCGCCTTCCATCTTCGAGGTACCGCCGGTCAGGACGATGCCCGCCGGGATCAGGTCTTCGTAGCCGCTGCGACGCAGCTCGGCCTGGATCAGGGTGAACAGTTCGTCGTAACGCGGCTCGACCACTTCGGCCAGGGCCTGACGCGACAGTTCGCGCGGTGGACGGTCGCCCACGCTCGGCACCTTGATGGTTTCGCCGGCACCGGCCAGTTTGGCCAGGGCGCAGGCGTAGCGGATCTTGATCTCTTCGGCGTACTGGGTCGGGGTGCGCAACGCCATGGCGATGTCGTTGGTCACCTGATCACCGGCAATCGGGATCACCGCGGTGTGGCGGATCGCGCCTTCGGTGAAGATCGCGATGTCGGTGGTGCCGCCGCCGATGTCGACCAGGCACACGCCCAGCTCTTTTTCGTCGTCGGTCAGTACCGAGTAGGCCGAGGCCAGTTGCTCGAGAATGATGTCGTCGATTTCCAGACCGCAGCGACGCACGCATTTTTCAATGTTCTGGGCAGCATTGACGGCGCAGGTGACCACGTGAACCTTGGCTTCCAGACGCACGCCGGACATGCCCAGAGGCTCGCGGACGCCTTCCTGGTTATCGATCACGTAATCCTGCGGCAGGGTGTGCAGCACGCGCTGGTCAGCCGGAATCGCCACGGCCTGGGCAGCGTCGAGTACGCGCTCCAGGTCAGCCGAGCTCACTTCGCGGTCACGAATCGCCACGATGCCGTGGGAGTTCAAGCTGCGGATGTGATTGCCGGCCACGCCGACGAAAGCCGAGTGAATGCGGCAGCCCGCCATCAGCTGGGCTTCTTCGATCGCGCGCTGGATCGATTGCACGGTGGACTCGATGTTCACCACCACGCCCTTCTTCAGGCCGCGGGACGGGTGAGTACCGATACCGACGATTTCCAGCGTGCCGTCGTCCGCGACCTCGCCTACCAGCGCCACCACCTTGGAGGTGCCGATATCCAGACCGACGATCATTTTGCCGCTTTGCACGTTTGCCATGGGTCCTGCCTCTTCTTAATTCTTTGCGACAGCGGGTTGGGCTGTCGTCGGCGCTACTGGTTCCCGCCAGCCAACAGCGAGGCCGTTGGCGTAGCGCAGATCGATGCGCGCAATGTTCGTAATCTGGTCTTTAAGCGTCTTGTCATAGATGGCAATGAAGCGGCGCATCTTTTCCACCAGGTTGCCGCGTCCCAGCAGCAACTCGATGCCGGGGCCGGAGCTGCCGGCACCGGTGGTCAGGAACCAGCTGCCACGTTCACGCAGTTCCAGGCGCGCGATCGAGAAACCCAGCGGCCGGAGCATCTGGCTCAGCACCTGATACTGCTGCATCACCTGCTGCTGGGCCCGTTGTGGGCCGAACAGCTGTGGCAGGTGTTCGTAGTTCGCCAGTTCCTTCGGCGTGAACGCCTGGCCCTGGTTGTTCAGCAGCGACTCGTCGCCCCAACGGGCCACCGGCAGTTGCTCTTCGAGGCGGATCACCACCTGGTCCGGCCACACCCGGCGTACTTCGGCGTGGGCGATCCACGGCATCTGCTCAAGCTCGGTACGCATCCCGGCCAGGTCGATGGTGAAGAAGCTCGACGCCACGTACGGCGCGATTCGCTGCTGCACCGCTTGCTGACTGATGTAGCTCAGGTCGCCCTGCACGGCGATCTTGGTGATCGGCCGATCGGCGTACGGCAGCAAACGCTGTGCGCCTTCGTAGGTACCGAACCCGAGCGCCACCAGCAGCACCGGCCAGAACAGGCTTTTCAGAAAGCCGAAATTGGCTTTCGGCAGGCGCGCGGACATCGGCTCTTTGGCCACCATTCGGCTGGCACCCCGCGGCACCGGCTTGCGGCCGGGTGCGGGTGGCTGATGTCTGAGATGAGCGCCTTGCATGGTCTTAACCTCGCGCCTCTGTGTTACCGGAGCCTTCAACACTGGCGGCCAGAATGGCCAGAACCAGTTGCTGGAAGTCCAGACCGGCAGCACGGGCCGCCATCGGCACCAGGCTGTGATCGGTCATGCCCGGTGCGGTGTTCACTTCCAGGAACCAGAACTGCCCGTCGGCGTCCTGCATCACGTCCGCCCTGCCCCAACCGGCAATACCCAGCGCCTCACAGGCCTTGGCCGTGAGATCCATGAGTTCCTGTTCCTTGGCGGCATCCAGCCCGCACGGAATGCGGTACTGGGTATCGTTGGCGATGTATTTGGCGTCGTAGTCGTAGAACGTGTGCGGTGTACCCAGGGCGATAGGAGGCAACACCTGGTCACGCAGGGTGGCGATGGTGAACTCCGGACCTTGAATCCATTGCTCAACCAAGACTTGCGAATCGTAGGTACTGGCCGCTTTCCATGCGTCGATCAACTCGGACGCAGAACTCACTTTGGCCATCCCGATACTTGAACCTTCATGCGCCGGTTTGACGATCAAAGGGAAGCCCAGTTCCGTCGCCGCCGAAATACAATCGGCTTCGCTGCACAGCACGGCGTGACGCGGCGTCGGAATCCCGAGGCTGTGCCAGACCTGCTTGGTGCGCAGTTTGTCCATCGCCAGTGCCGAAGCGAGGATGCCGCTGCCGGTATAGGGAATGCCGGCGCATTCGAGCAGGCCCTGCATGGAGCCGTCTTCACCGCCACGACCGTGGAGAATGATGAACGCGCGGTCGATCTTTTCGTTCAGCAGACGCTGCAGAAAATCCTCGCCGACGTCGATCCCGAACGCGTCCACACCCGCACTTTGCAGCGCGTCGAGCACGGCGTTACCGGATTTCAGCGAAACCTCACGCTCGGCACTCATGCCACCGAACAGCACGGCGACACGGCCGAAGTCTTTCGGCGCAATGGTGGAGAACAGGTTGGCGTAGGCAGCAGTCATTTCAACTTCCCCTCGACCGACGCAGCCACGGCGCCGGCGAACAATTCACTTTTCAACAGCTTCGGCGCGAGACCGCCGATATCCCCGGCGCCCTGGCACAGCAGGATGTCGCCGGCACGCAGCAATGGTTTGACCAGCGGCGCGAGGTCGACACCGCGCTCGATGTAGATCGGGTCGAGCTGACCGCGCTGACGGATGCTGTTGCACAGCTTGCGGCTGTCCGCGCCCGGGATCGGCTCTTCGCCGGCCGGATAGACTTCCATCAGCAACAGCACGTTGGCGTCGGCCAGTACATTGACGAAGTCGTCGTACAGGTCACGGGTGCGGCTATAACGGTGCGGCTGGTAGACCATCACCAGACGGCGCTCCGGCCAGCCACCGCGCACGGCTTTGATCACCGCGGCGACTTCGGTCGGGTGATGACCGTAGTCGTCGACCAGCATCACGTTGCCGCCGTCCACCGGCAGTTCGCCGTAGACCTGGAAGCGTCGGCCAACGCCCTGGAACCCGGACAGGCCCTGGACGATGGCTTCGTCGCTGACGCCTTCGTCGGTGGCGATGCAGATGGTCGCCAGCGAGTTGAGCACGTTGTGGTTGCCCGGCATGTTCACCGACACATCGAGCGGCTCGCGATCCGGACGCAGCACAGTGAAGAAGGTCTGCATGCCTTGCTGGCGCACATTGATGGCGCGCACGTCGGCGTCTTCGCTGAAGCCGTAGGTCACGGTCGGACGCTTGACCAGTGGCAGGATTTCACGCACCACCGGATCGTCCAGGCACATCACCGCCAAACCGTAGAACGGCAGGTTGTGCAGGAACTCGACGAAGGTTTTCTTCAGTTTGTTGAAGTCACCGTCGTAGGTCGCCATGTGGTCGGCGTCGATGTTGGTGACCACGGCCACCAGCGGTTGCAGGTGCAGGAAGCTCGCATCGCTTTCGTCGGCTTCGGCGATCAGGTAGCGGCTGGTGCCGAGCTGGGCATTGGTGCCCGCCGCATTCAGACGGCCACCGATGACGAAGGTCGGGTCCAGACCGCCGGCAGCGAACACCGAAGCGATCAGGCTGGTGGTGGTGGTTTTGCCGTGGGTGCCGGCGACGGCGATACCGTGGCGATAGCGCATCAGCTCGGCGAGCATCTCGGCACGCGGTACCACCGGGATACGACGCTCAAGAGCGGTCGCCACTTCCGGGTTGGAAGTGTTGACGGCGCTCGAGACCACCAGCACGTCGGCGGTCGCAGCGTTTTCAGCGCGGTGGCCGATATAGATGTGCGCACCGAACGATTCCAGACGCTCGGTCACCGGCGAAGCTTTCAGGTCGGACCCGGACACTTCATAGCCCAGGTTCAGCAACACTTCAGCGATGCCGCACATGCCCACGCCGCCGATACCGACGAAGTGGATGCGACGGATGCGGCGCATTTCCGGTTGCGGCATGGCTTTCTGATTCTCAACCATGGGCCACCTCCAGGCAGGTATCGACCACGCTACGGGTGGCATCGGGTTTGGCCAGACGGCGGGCCGCTTGGGCCATTTCTTCGAGTCGTTGCGGTTGCATCAAGACCTCTGTCAGGCGCGCGGCAAGGTCCGCGGCACCAGTCGTTCTTTGCGGCATCACGAAGGCTGCGCCTTCACGGGCCAAATAATCGGCGTTGCGGGTCTGGTGATCGTCGATCGCGTGGGGCAAAGGCACCAGCATCGAGGGCAGACCAACGGCAGCCAGCTCACTGATGGTCAGCGCGCCAGCGCGGCACACCACCAGGTCAGCCCAGCCATAGGCCTGGGCCATGTCTTTGATGAACGGCTGCACCTGCGCATCCACGCCGGCGGCGCGGTAGCGCTCTGCAGTCACTTCATCGTGGTTTTTGCCGGCCTGATGAAACACTTCCGGGCGCAAATCGGCAGGGACTTGCGCCAGGGCTTCAGGCAGCAACTTGTTCAACGGTTCTGCGCCCAGGCTTCCGCCAAGGATCAGCAAACGCGCTTTGCGACCGGCCAGGGCTGGTCGCGATGTTTCGAGGAACAGCTCGCTGCGCACCGGGTTTCCGGTGGTACGGCGGGTGTCCGACAGAGTAAAGGTGTCGGGGAATGCTTCACACACCCGGGCGGCGAACGGCACCAGCAACCGATTGGCGGTGCCGGCCACGGCGTTCTGCTCGTGAACGATCACCGGCACACCGGCCAGTTTCGCGGCAATCCCGCCAGGCCCGGTCACATAACCACCGAAGCCGACCACGCAGACTGGACGCAGCTTGCGAATCACCGCCCGCGCCTGCCACACCGACTTGAGCAACATGAACGGTGCCTTGAGCAGCGACAGCTTGCCCTTGCCACGCAACCCGGTGGCATTGATGCGATGCAGTTCAAGACCTGCAGCCGGCACCAGTTCGTTTTCGATCCCGCGTGGCGTGCCGAGCCAGTGCACGGTGTAGCCACGCGCCTGGAATTCGCGGGCACAGGACAATGCCGGGAACACGTGGCCGCCGGTGCCGCCGGCCATGATCAATACGTTAGCGCCCATGGTTCGGCTCCTCGGCGAAGTCGCTCTCATGGAACTCCATCTCTTCACTGCCCAGGTGGGTTCGACTCTCCCACTCGATCCTCAGCAACAAGCCAAGGCAGGCGCAGCAGATCACCAGGGAACTGCCGCCGTAACTGAGGAACGGCAGGGTCAAGCCCTTGGTCGGCAGCAGGCCGACGTTCACGCCGATGTTGATCAGGAACTGACCGATCCACAGGAACGACAGACCGTAAGCCACATAAGCGGCGAAGAACTGCTTGGCCTTCTCGGCCCACAAACCGATGTACATGCCGCGAATACACACGAAGACGAACAGCGCGACGGTGCACAGCGAACCGACGGCGCCCAGCTCTTCGGCCAGCACCGAGAACACGAAGTCGGTGTGTGCTTCAGGCAGGTAGAACTGTTTCTGCACGCTGTTGCCCAGGCCAACGCCCAGCCACTCACCGCGACCGAAGGCGATCAACGCCTGCGACAATTGATAACCGGCGCCGAACTGGTCGGCCCACGGGTCGGCGAAGTTGGTCAGACGTGCCATCCGGTACGGCTGCATCTGAATCAGCAGCACCACGGCCCCGACGGCCAGTACCACCATCAGCGAGAAGCGGAACAGCCCGACTCCGCCGAGGAACAGCATCGCTGCCGCAGCCCCCATCATTACCACGGTGGCACCGAAGTCAGGCTCCATCAGCAACAGACCCGCCATCGGCAGCAGCACGATGAACGGCTTGAAGAAGCCCATCCAGCTCTCGCGCACTTCTTTCTGCCGACGCACCAGATAACCGGCGAGGTAGATCACCACGAACACCTTGGCGATCTCGGACGGCTGCACGTTGAAGAAACTGAAACCGATCCAGCGCATCGATCCGTTCACTTCACGGCCGATCCCCGGGATGATCACCATCACCAGCAGACCGAACGCGCCGATCAGCATCATCCAGCCCAGGCGCTGCCAGGTGGCGATCGGAATCATCATGGTAACGATGCAGGCGCCCAGACCCAGTGCCACGTAGATCAGGTGGCGAATCATGTAGTACAGCGCGCTGCCCGATTGCGCCGCCGCCACTTCAGTGGAGGCCGAGGCGATCATGATCAGGCCCAGGCCCAGCAGCGCCAGGCAGCCGGCGAGCATCGGGAAGTCGAGGTCGATGCCACGGCCGGTGATGATCGGCGACGGGTACGGCTTGATGATATTGCGCAGGCTCATGCCAGATCCTCCACGGCGCGGACGAACTGGTGACCACGGTCTTCGTAATTCTTGAACATGTCGAAACTGGCGCAGGCCGGCGACAGCAGCACTACGTCACCCGGCTGGGCGACTGCGCGGCACTGCGCGACAGCGTCGACCAGCGACGTGGCGCGAATCAGCGACACCGCGTCGCCGATAGCCTCGCCGATCTTGTCGGAGTCGCGGCCCATCAGGATCACGGCGCGGCAGTTGGCCGCTACCGGATCGCGCAAATCGTTGAACTCGGCACCCTTGCCATCGCCACCGGCGATCAGCACAACCTTGCCGTCGATGTCCGCGCCCAGGCCTTCGATGGCGGCCAGTGCAGCACCGACGTTGGTGGCCTTGGAATCGTTGTAATAACCGACGCCGTCGAGATCCCGCACCCACTGGCAGCGGTGTTCGAGGCCGGTGAAGTTACGCAGGGCATCAAGCATGGCGTCGAACGGCAGGCCGACCGCATGCCCCAGCGCCAGCGCCGCGAGGGCATTGGCCTGGTTGTGCGCGCCGCGCACTTTCAGTTCGCGCACCGGCATCAGGTTCTGGAATTCGAAGGCCAGGTATTTCTCGCCGTCTTCCTCGCGCAGGCCGAAAGCCTTGAAATCCGGTTTGTTCAGGCCAAAGGTCCAGCATGGCTGGCCCTCGCCGATCAGCGGACGGCTGAGTGCGTCCTGACGATTGACCACGAACTGCTTCGCGCCACGGAAGATCCGGTGCTTGGCCAGGTGGTACGCCGGCAGGCCGCTGTAGCGGTCCATGTGGTCTTCGCTGATGTTGAGCACGGTGGCCACTTCAGCGTTGAGCTGGTCGGTGGTTTCCAGCTGGAAGCTCGACAGCTCCATCACGTACAGCTCGACGTCATCGCTGAGCAACTCCAGCGCTGGCGTACCGAGGTTGCCGCCCACCGCGACGCGTTTGCCGGCCGCAGCCGCCATCTCGCCGACCAGAGTGGTGACGGTGCTTTTCGCGTTGGAACCGGTGATGGCCACGATCGGCGCCCGCGCGTTACGCGCGAACAGCTCGATGTCGCCGGCCATTTTCACGCCACGGGCTGCAGCGGCTTGCAGGGCCGGGGTCGCCAGCGCCAGGCCGGGGCTCACGTAGAGCTCGTCGGCGCGGCACAGGAATTCGACGTCCAGCTCGCCACAACGCACTTCCACGTGCGGATAGTCACGCTTGAGCGTGGCCAGTTCCGGTGGATTGTCCCGCGTATCGGCGACGGCAAACGACACGCCCCGGTTCGCCAGGAAGCGAACCAGGGACATGCCGCTCTTGCCGAGGCCGACAACGATGCGGAAGTGGTCAGAAGCGATCAGAGACACTCGTTCTACCTCAGCTTCAGGGTGGCAAGGCCTATCAGCACGAGAATCACGGTGATGATCCAGAAACGGACGATCACGCGCGGCTCGGGCCAGCCCTTGAGTTCAAAGTGGTGGTGAATCGGAGCCATGCGGAACACACGGCGACCGGTCAGCTTGAAGGAAGCAACCTGAATGACGACCGACAGGGTCTCCATCACGAACACGCCGCCCATGATGAACAGGACGATTTCCTGACGGACGATCACCGCGATGGTGCCCAGTGCCGCGCCCAGTGCCAGAGCACCGACGTCACCCATGAACACTTGCGCCGGGTAGGTGTTGAACCAGAGGAAGCCCAGACCGGCACCGATCAGTGCGCCGCAGAATACGATCAGTTCGCCTGCTCCCGGCACGTAAGGGATCAGCAGGTATTCGGCGAATTTCACGTTACCCGACAGGTAGCAGAAGATCCCCAGACCGCCGCCGACCATCACGGTTGGCATGATCGCCAGACCGTCGAGGCCGTCAGTCAGGTTGACCGCGTTGCTCGAACCGACGATCACGAAGTAGGTCAGCACGATGAACCCGGCGCCCAGCGGAATGCTGTAATCCTTGAGCATCGGCAGGATCAGCGTGGTTTCCACCGGCGTGGTGGCGGTCATATAAAGGAAGATTGCTGCGCCCAGACCGAACACCGACTGCCAGAAATATTTCCAGCGGCTTGGCAAGCCACGGGAGTTCTTCTCGATCACTTTGCGGTAATCGTCGACCCAGCCGATGGCGCCGAACAGCAGAGTTACCAGCAGCACGACCCACACGTAGCGGTTGCTGAGGTCAGCCCACAGCAGGGTGCTGACACCGATGGAAGACAAAATCAGTGCGCCACCCATGGTCGGCGTACCCGACTTGGACAGGTGTGATTGCGGGCCGTCATTGCGAACGGACTGGCCGATCTGACGGTTCTGCAGGGTGCGGATCATCCACGGGCCATAGCACAGCGACAAAACCAGCGCGGTCAGCACACCGAGGATCCCGCGCAGGGTCAGGTACTGGAAGACCGCGAAGCCTTTGTAGAACTGTTGCAGATACTCCGCTAGCAGCAGCAGCATTAATGTTTCTCCAGACTGGGCCCGCACAGAGCCGCAACGATGTTTTCCATCGCTGCACTGCGCGAACCCTTGATCAAAATGGTGGTGTTTGTGTCCTGCTCGGCGTCGAGGGCCTGGATCAGTTCGGCTTGCGTGCCGAAGTGATGCGCCTCTTTACCGAATGCGTTCACGGCGTGGACCATGTTCGGCCCGACCGCGTAAAGCGCGGAAACCTTGCCCCGGGCGTATTCGCCCACGTCGCGGTGCCCCTGCTCCGCCCAGTCGCCCAACTCGCCGATATCTCCGAGCACCAGGACGGTGCGGCCGGAAAAGCCGGCGAGTATATCAACGGCAGCGCACATGGAGGTGGGGTTTGCGTTGTAAGTGTCATCGATCACGCGCATGCCGTTCTTCGCCAATTGCGCGACGGTGCGACCCTTGACCGGTTGTACCGCGCCAAGCCCGGTGGCGATGCCAAACAGCGACACGCCCAAGGCGTGAGCGGCAGCGGCGGCAGCCATGGCGTTGGCGACGTTATGGGTGCCGAGCAGGTTCAGTTGAACGTGCTCCACACCTTCAGGTGTATGCAGGTTGAAGGCCGGGCAACCCCGGGCATCGGTGCTCAGGTCGCTGGCGTAGAAATCCGCCTGAGGATTGTTCAGGGAGAAGGTCAGCACCTTGCGTGCGCCGGCGCGGAGCTTCCAGATGCCGAAAGCCTTGTCATCGAGGTTAAGCACAGCGACGCCATCCGCCGCCAGTCCGTCGATGATCTCGCCTTTGGCTTCGACGATTTTTTCCGGCCCGCCGAACTCGCCAACGTGGGCGGTGCCGGCGTTGCTGAGGATCGCCACGTGTGGTTTGGTCAGCCCGACGGTGTAGGCGATTTCGCCCAGACGCGAAGCGCCCAGTTCGATTACGGCGGCGGTGTGTTCCGGCGCCAGTTCGAGCAGGGTCAGCGGTGCGCCGAGATCGTTGTTCAGATTGCCGCGCGTCGCCAGCACCGGACCGCGGGTACGCAGGATGCTTGCGAGCATTTCCTTGACCGTGGTCTTGCCGCTGGACCCGGTGATGGCCGCGACTGGCTGGGTGAACGCGGCGCGGTTCAGCGCCCCCAACTGGCCGAGGGCCTGGCGGGTGTCCTTGACCAGCAGTTGCGGCAAGGTGCTGTCGACGACTTCGCGCTCGACCAGTGCCGCGACCGCGCCTTTGCCGGCAACGTCATTCAGATAGTCGTGACCATCGAAGCGTGGGCCAGTCAGGGCAATAAACAGTTGGCCAGCGGTGATCGCACGGCTGTCGATGCTGACGCCAGCGAAACTGGCATCGGTGCTGATCAGACGGGCGTCGAGCACGTTGGTCAGTTCGCTCAATGTCAGGGCCTTAAGCATGGGCCACCTCCCACGCGGTGAGGGCATGATCGGCCTCGACCAGATCGGAGAAAGCGTGCCGCTCGCCATTGATTTCCTGATAGTCCTCGTGACCTTTGCCGGCCAGCACGATCACGTCATCCGCCGAAGCACAAGCAATCAGTTGAGCAATCGCCTGACCGCGGCCGGCGACGAAAGTGACTTTATCCACAGCGGTGAAACCGGCGCGGATGTCGTCGAAAATCTGTGCCGGATCTTCCGTACGCGGGTTGTCATCGGTGACCAGCACGCGATCAGCCAGACGCTCGACCACTTCGGCCATCAGCGGACGCTTGCCGCGATCACGATCACCGCCACAGCCGAACAGGCACAGCAACTGGCCTTTGACGTGTGGGCGCAATGCAGTCAGAACTTTTTCCAGGGCATCCGGGGTGTGGGCGTAATCGACCACCACCAGCGGCTGAGTACCGCCGCCCAGACGCTGCATGCGTCCGGCCGGGCCTTCGAGTTTCGGCAGCACCTTGAGAATTTCGTCGAGCGCGTAATCCAGACCGAGCAAGGCGCCGACTGCCGCCAGTACATTGCTCAGGTTGAAACGACCCAGCAGCGTGCTGCGCAGATGATGTTCGCCCTGCGGCGTGACCAGCGTGGCGCGTACGCCGTGGTCATCGAACTGCGCTTCGCGGACATAGAGATAGGCGCTGCTGTCGAGCAGGCTGTAAGTGATCAGGCGCGAATCGCGTTTTTCGGCGGCCAGTTGCCGACCGAAATCGTCGTCGAGGTTGACCACGCGGCACTTCAGGTCATTCCAGGCGAACAGCTTGGCCTTGGCCTCGGCATACGCCTCCATGGTGCCGTGATAATCCAGGTGATCGCGGGACAGGTTGGTCATCACCGCGACGTCGAACGCCAACGCGGTGACCCGGCCCTGATCCAGACCGTGAGACGACACTTCCATGGCCACGGCTTTGGCCCCGGCCTTTTTCAGGTCGCCAAGAGTTGCTTGCACGGCAATCGGATTCGGCGTGGTGTGCAGACCACTTTCCAGCGCGCCATAGAAGCCGGAGCCCAGCGTACCGACGATGCCGCAGTGCTGACCGAGCAGATCGAGTGCCTGCGCGACCAATTGGGTCACGCTGGTCTTGCCGTTGGTGCCGGTGACACCGATCAGGTTCAGGTGATGGCTCGGCTCGCCATAAAAGCGCCCGGCGATGTCGGACAGCTGCGCCGCCAGGCCTTTGACCGGAATCAATGGCACTTCGGTGATCGGCAGCACGGTGGCGCCTTCCACTTCATAGGCAACCGCCGCCGCGCCGCGCTGCAAGGCATCGGCGATGTGCGCACGGCCATCGAACTTGCCGCCCGGCACGGCGAGGAACAGGTCACCCGCGCGTACGTTGCGGCTGTCCAGCGCCAACTCACGGATCAGCAGATCGTGGCCGGCGTGGGGGAATATCTTGTTCAGACTTAATGACATCAGCCGCGCCCTCCATTGGCTTTCAGCGGAACGACCGGGGTAGCGTTGGCCTGTTGGGTGGTCGGCAGGTTGTCCGGGGTCACGTTCATCAGACGCAGGGTGCCGGACATCACACGGCTGAACACCGGCGCCGAAACCAGACCACCGAAGTAACCGGCCTTGGACGGTTCATCGATCACCACCACGATGGCGTAACGCGGATCGCTCATCGGGCCGAAACCGGCGAACAGCGAGCGGTAGGAGTTTTCGGCGTAGCCCTTGGTACCCACCGACGTTTTACGTGCAGTACCCGACTTGCCGGCCACGTGATACGCAGGCACCTGCGCACGGAACACGCCGCGCGGTGCTTCGATCACTTGCTGCAGCATGCCTTGCATGGTTTTCGCGACCGCTTCCGGCAGTACCTGGGTGGTCTGCGGCGGTTTGTCGGTTTTGATCAGGGTCAGTGGTGCCAGACGACCGTTGTTGGCCAGTGCCGAGAACGCGTGCACCAACTGGATCGCGGTCACGGAAATACCGTAGCCATACGACAGCGTCGCGGTTTCAGCCTTGCGCCATTCGCGGTAGTTCGGCAGGTTGCCGACGCGCTCGCCCGGGAAGCCGAGGCCGGTGTCCTGACCGAGGCCGACTTTCTGTGCGAGGCGGAAAATGGTTTCGCCACCAATATCGAACGCGACCTTACTCATGCCGACGTTACTGGAATTGATCAGGATGCCGGTCAGGTCGAGTACCGGGCCTTCGGTCTTCGACACGTCCTTGATGGTGTACTTGCCGATCTGCAGGGAGCCCGGGTACACCTCGACGGTGTCGCTCGGTTTCCAGCGGCCGGTTTCGATCGCGGCACTCATCGAGATCGCTTTCATGGTCGAACCCGGTTCGAACACGTCGATCATCGCGCGGTTACGCATCATCGCCGGCTGCAGGTTGCGACGGTTGTTCGGGTTGTAGGTCGGCTGGTTGACCATGGCGAGAATCTCGCCGGTCTTCACGTCCATGATCACCAGGCTGCCGGCCTTGGCGCCGTTCTCGATGATCGCGTTGCGCAGCTCGCGGTTGGCCAGGTATTGCAGACGCAGGTCAATCGACAACGCCAAGGGCTTGCCGGCCTTGGCGTTCTTGGTGACCTGGACATCCTTGATCAGCCGACCGCGCCGATCCTTGATGACCTGCCGTTTGCCCGGCACCCCGGCCAGCCACTCGTCGTAGGCCAGCTCGACGCCTTCACGCCCGTGATCGTCAATGTCGGTAAAGCCGACCATGTGTGCGGTGACTTCACCGGCCGGGTAGAAGCGGCGGAATTCTTCGATGCCGTAAACGCCCGGCACTTTCAGGTCGAGCACAGCCTGGCCCTGCTCGGGGGTCAGCCCGCGCACCAGATAAATGAATTCTTTGTTGGCTTGCGCTTCGAGGCGTTCAGTCAGGGCTTTCGGGTCCTGACCCAGCGCGGCGGCCAGTGCTGGCCACTTCTCTTTGGCGGTCTGCATTTCCTTGGCGTTGGCCCACAGCGTGGTCACTGGGGTACTCACGGCCAAAGGCTCGCCGTTACGGTCGGTGATCAGACCACGGTGAGCAGGAATCGGGATATGACGCAGACTGCGCGCATCGCCCTGACCTTTGAGGAAGTCACGGTCAACCACCTGCAGGTCGATGATGCGCCAGCAGATCGCCGCAACCATCACGCCGAGCAGTGCCACCATCAGGCGGAAGCGCCACGGGAAGAGTGCGCCTTCAAGTTTCATCATGGCGCCACCATCTTCACGTCAGCCGCGCCAGGGATGTGCATTTTCAGTTGTTCGGTGGCCAGCACTTCGATGCGGCTGTGCGCAGTCCAGGTGCTTTGCTCGAGAATCAGGCGCCCCCACTCGGCCTGCGCCTTGTCGCGCACGCTGAGTTCGTTATAAAGATTGTTGAGCAACTGCCGGTTCCAGTGCGCGCTGTAAGACACGCCGATGGCCGACACGAGCACGCCGATAAACAGCAGCAGCATGAAGAAGCTGCCGCCCGGCAGGGGCTTGGCGAAAAGCTTGCTCACCGCAACTTCTCCGCGACGCGCATGACAGCGCTACGGGAACGTGGGTTGGCTTTGAGTTCGGCGTCGGAGGCCGTCTGCGCTTTGCCATGGATTTTGATTTTCGGTTCGAACGCCACATGGCGCACGGGCAGGTTGCGCGGCAGGTTGTCGGCTTCGCCTTTCACCAGCTTGCGCATGAACAGTTTGACGATGCGGTCTTCCAGCGAGTGGAAACTGATGACCACCAGACGGCCACCGATCTCCAGAGCATCCAGTGCGGCTTCGAGGCCGGCTTCCAGATCGCCCAGTTCGTTGTTGACGTGAATGCGCAAACCCTGGAACGCACGGGTCGCCGGGTTCTTGCCCTTCTCCCACGCCGGGTTGGCGACTTTCAGAACTTCGGCAAGATCAGCGGTGCGCTCGAACGGCTTGATGTCGCGGCGCTCGGCCACGGCACGGGCCATGCGCCCGGAGAAACGTTCTTCGCCGTATTCCTTGAACACCCGGGCGATTTCTTCCACCGGCGCGGTGTTGACGAATTCGGCGGCGCTGATGCCACGGGACGGATCCATGCGCATGTCCAGCGGACCGTCGTTGAGGAAACTGAAGCCGCGCTCGGCGTCATCCAGCTGCGGCGACGACACGCCGAGGTCGAGCAGGATACCGCTGACCTTACCGCTCAGACCTTGCTCGGCAACCACCGAACCCAGTTCGGCAAAGCTGCGCTGCACAACGACAAAGCGGCCGTCTTCGGCCGCTAGCGTTTGCCCGGTGGCAATCGCTTGAGGATCCTTGTCGAATCCGATGAGTCGACCGTCCGTCCCGAGCTGGCTGAGGATCAGCCGACTGTGCCCGCCGCGCCCGAACGTACCGTCCAGATAGCAGCCATCAGGACGTACGGCGAGAGCCTCGACGGCTTCGTCAAGCAGTACGGTGATGTGGTTAAAGCCGCTATCAATAGTCACAGGATCAAATCACGCAGTTCGTCAGGCATGGCGCCCGGTTGTTGAATAGCAGCAAGGTCAGCGGCAGACACCGCGTTCCATGCATCCTCGTCCCACAGTTGGAACTTGTTCAGTTGGCCCACCAGCATCGCTTTCTTATCAAGCTTGGCGTATTCGCGCAGACGCGGTGGAACCAGAAAACGACCACTGCCGTCGAGTTCGAGGTCGACGGCATTACCAATCAATAAGCGCTGCAGGCGACGGTTCTCTTCGCGTAGCGAAGGGAGTGCGCGCAACTTGGTTTCAATGATTTCCCACTCGTCGAGCGGATAGACACACAGGCACGGATCAACAGCATCAATGGTCACGATCAATTGGCCGGAACTACGCGAAACGAGCTCGTCACGGTACCGGCTCGGCATGGCGAGACGGCCCTTTGCATCGAGACTGATAGCGTTAGCTCCGCGAAACACGTCAGCGTTTCTCCAATTTTTATCGTTTTGAGCTCAAAAAACCCACTTCATGCCACTTTCCGCCACTTGCGCACACTATAGGAATGCGCCCACCACACCGTCAAGGCGCGGATTAAAGGAAAACCCTTACAGAACGGAGATTTAGGAGCTTAAAAGGAGGGGTAACGACAATTTGGCGGATACTTTTGACCAATAACTTGATGCAGCACTGAAAGCTGCGCTCGGAAGTTAAAGTAATTTGTTAAGAGTAAGATTTTTTCGGTATTACAAAAGCGCTTCTGCTGTTGATTGAAGCAAGGTGGGAAATGGCTATTACCGCATTTGCCGCTGCCGGACTTTAGCGCAGGCCTGCCGATAATAACCAGCCCTGACGCCATTGATTCAAGCAGGGAAAGAAAAAGGTGGAGAGTCGATCTGTAAGCCGGGTTCTGTCTTGAACAGTCATTCGTCTACGATGGCCATCACTGGACATCTTTAGCAACCTACCCGGTCCCAGCGCGGGCCACGCCTTGGGACCCTATTTGGTCTTGCTCCAAGTGGGGTTTACCTAGCCACGAACTGTTGCCAGACGTGCGGTGCGCTCTTACCGCACCTTTTCACCCTTACCGGCGCCGAAGCGCTTAGGCGGTTATTTTCTGTGGCACTTTCCGTAGGCTCACGCCTCCCAGGCATTACCTGGCACTTCGCCCTATGGAGCCCGGACTTTCCTCCCCCCCCTAATTTTCATAGAGGGCAGCGACTGTCCGATCGACTCTCCGCCGCGCAGGTTAACGGCAGAGCGCCCGAAGAACAAGCGCTAATAGCCGTGAAACCTGTCTGCGCGACGGGTTACTCGCCCTTCTGCTGATCGAGTGCGACCTGGTAAAGGACGTTTTTGCGCTCGCCGGTGATTTGCGCGGCCAGCGCGGCAGCGCGCTTGAGCGGCATCTCTTCGAGCAGCAGATTGAGCACGCGCATCGCCTCGCTGCTGACCGCATCTTCAGACTCCGGCGCAGACCAGCCCGCGACCAGCACCACGCATTCGCCACGCTGCTGATTGCTGTCGGACTCGACAAATCCACGCAACTCAGCCAGCGGCAAGCCTTTGAGCGTCTCGAAGGTTTTGGTGATTTCCCGGGCCAGCAACGCCTGACGCTCGCCACCAAACACCGCTTCCATGTCTTGCAGGCATTCGAGAATGCGATGCGGGGCCTCGTAGAAAATCAACGTGCGCGACTCCTCCTTTACTGCTTCCAGGCGCGCCTTGCGCCCTACCGACTTGGCCGGCAGGAAGCCTTCGAAGATGAAGCGGTCGGAGGGCAGACCCGCCGCCGACAACGCCGCGATCAACGCACAGGCGCCCGGCACCGGCACCACATTAATCCCCGCCGCCCGCGCCTGACGCACCAGGTGGTAACCCGGATCGGAAATCAGTGGCGTCCCGGCATCGGAAATCAGCGCGACGTTATCGCCCGCCAGCAAACGGGTAATAAAGCGGCTACCTTCATCACGTTCGTTGTGTTCGTGGCAGGCGGCCAACGGCGTGGCAATGCCGAAGTGCTGCATCAGTCGCGCCGAGTGCCGCGTGTCTTCGGCGGCAATCAGTGCAACCTCGCGGAGGATCTTCAGGGCCCGGGCGCTGATGTCGTCCAGGTTGCCGATGGGCGTCGCCACCACATAAAGCGAGCCAGCAGCGGAATTCAAAGGACCTGGAGCAGTCAAAGCGCACACCTCGTGTTCGGTAAAAGCCGGCATTGTAACGCGTCACGAGGCTTGCGAACCGTATGAGCCGAGCGCGGTTTTGCACGCAGTTGTGCGCCGCCGCAACATTTACTCCAGCTAAATTGATTGATTCACGCCAGTAACATCGCGCCCCGGCCAGTGCTTGGGTACAATTCCACGCTAATTTGATCGAGTATCAGGAACACTTACATGATCGCTTGCCTGCGGCTGTTCACTGCCCTCTGCCTCGCTGCCTTGCTGGCGGCCTGCGCCAGCTCCCCCTCCTCCAGCCTTGGCGAACTTCCACGGACTCCGGATGCCAGCATCGAGCAACTGCTCGAACAGGCGACCCAGGCCAAGACGCCGGAAAAAGCCGCCCTGTTGCGCCTGAGCGCGGCAGACCTGGCTTATCGCCAGGGCAACGCCGGGCAGTCCGCGCAGATCCTGCAACAAGTGCCGATGGAGCAGTTGAAGCCAGGCCAGCAGATCTTCGCCAGCACCCTGTCCGCTGAACTGGCGATGACCCGCAATCAGCCGAAAGCTGCGCTGACCGCTCTGAGCCATCCGAGCCTGCAGCACCTGAGCGAAATGCCGGAAGATCAGCAAGTGCGCACCGGCACCGTGCATGCCCGCGCATTGGAAGCCGACGGTCAGACACTCGCAGCCGCTCGCGAGCGCGTGTTCATCGCGCCGATGCTGCAAGGCGAAGCCGCAAGCAAGAACAACGAAGCCATCTGGACTCTGATTGGCTCGCTGCCGACCGACCAACTGCAACCCAACACTACCGACGACCTCGGCGGCTGGATGAGTCTGGCACTGGCAGTGAAATCCGCCGGCACCCTGGAACAGCAGCAAGCGGCGATCGATACCTGGCGCGCGCAGAATCCAAAGCACCCGGCGGCGATCAACTTGCCGTTGCCACTGACCAAACTCAAGGAACTGGCCAGCCAGCCCCTGAGCAAGATCGCCCTGCTGCTGCCGCAAGACGGTCAGCTGGCAGCGGTCGGTAAAGCACTGCGCGAAGGCTTCATGGCGGCGCACTATCAGGCTCAACAGGCCGGACAAAAACCGCCTGCGATCGAGTTCTACGACAGCTCCAAGCTGACCTCGATGGACGAGTTCTACCGCAAGGCTCAGGCTGATGGCGTGCAACTGGTGGTCGGCCCGCTGGAAAAACCGCTGGTCAAACAACTGAGCACTCGCCCTCAACTGCCGATCACCACCCTCGCGCTGAACTACAGCGAAGGCGATCAAGGCCCCGCGCAACTGTTCCAGTTCGGCCTGGCCGCTGAGGACGAAGCTCGCGAGGTCTCGCGTCGTGCCCGCGCCGACGGCCTGCATCGCGCGGCGATCATGGTGCCGAAAGGCGAATGGGGCGACCGCGTACTGCGCGCTTTCAGCCAGGACTGGCAGGCCAATGGCGGCAGCATTGTTGCCACCGAACGCGTCGATCAGCCGGTGCAACTGGCCCAGCAGATCGCCGACATGTTCCAGCTGCGTCAAAGCGAAGCCCGCGCCAAGAGCCTGCAGAACGCCGCTGGCACCAACGTAGCCGCGCAGCCGTCGCGTCGTCAGGACATCGAGTTCATCTTCCTCGCAGCCACGCCGCAACAGGCGCAGCAGATCAAGCCGACCCTGAACTTCCAGTACGCGGGTGACGTTCCGGTGTACGCAACTTCCCACGTCTACAGCGCCAGTGGCGATGTGAACCAATACAACGACATGAACGGCGTGCGCTTCTGCGAAACCCCATGGTTGCTGGACAACAGCGATCCACTGCGCCAGCAAGTGGTTGCGCAGTGGCCGCAAGCTGCCGGGAGCCTCGGCCGCCTGTACGCGATGGGTGTGGATGCCTACCGCCTGGCACCGCGCCTGGGTCAACTCAAGGCCCTGCCCGACAGCCGCATTGACGGTGAGTCGGGTAGCCTCGGCATGACCCAGACCCAGCGTGTTGTGCGTCAGTTGCCTTGGGCGCAGTTCGTCAGCGGTCAGGTTCAGCGCCTGCCGGACACCCCGCGCTGATGCCCGACGGCTCGCACCTGCAAAGCGGAAAGGATGCCGAGCGCCAGGCGCTCGAGCATCTGCAACACCAGGGTCTGCGCCTGCTGGCGCAGAACTGGTCATGCAAACGGGGCGAGCTTGATCTGGTCATGCTTGATGGCGATACAGTAGTATTCGTCGAAGTCCGCTACAGAAAAAACACTCAATGGGGTGGCGCGCTCGCTAGCATCGATGAGCGCAAACGGCAGAAACTGATTTTCGCCGCACAGTATTTTCTTCAGCGTGAGTCACGCTGGGCCGATTCCCCTTGCCGCTTCGACGTGGTGGCCATCGACAGGCACCCCGATCAGTTGAACTGGTTGCAGAATGCGTTCGATGGTTGATTCTCTGCACACCACCCCGGACACTTTCACCGACAATTTTTGCTCTTTGCTTTGCGGGCTGCACATTCACGTGCCGAACAGCCGCGCCACTTAAGGTCACACAGATGGACATGCAATCCCGAATTCGCCAGCTTTTCCAGGCCAGTATCGACACCAAGCAACAGGCGATGGACGTACTTGCACCGCACATCGAGCAAGCCAGCCAGATCATGGTCAACGCCCTGCTCAACGAAGGCAAAATGCTTTCGTGCGGCAACGGCGGCTCTGCCGGCGACGCCCAGCACTTCTCCTCGGAGCTGCTCAACCGCTTCGAGCGCGAACGCCCGAGCCTGCCGGCCATCGCCCTGACCACCGACAGCTCGACGATCACCTCGATCGCCAACGACTACAGCTACAACGAAGTGTTCTCCAAGCAAATCCGCGCACTGGGTCAACCAGGTGACGTATTGCTGGCGATTTCGACCAGCGGTAACTCGGCAAACATTATTCAGGCGATCCAGGCCGCACATGATCGCGAAATGATTGTCGTAGCATTGACTGGCCGCGACGGCGGCGGCATGGCTTCGCTGCTACTGCCTGAAGACGTCGAGATTCGCGTACCGGCCCATGTCACTGCACGTATTCAGGAAGTCCATCTGCTGGCGATCCATTGCCTCTGCGATCTGATCGACAGCCAACTGTTCGGGAGTGAAGAATGACCCCTAATCGCCTTGGCCTTTTGGCCTTGACCCTGTGCCTCGGCATCAGCGGCTGCACCTCGGTGGTGAACGCCAGCCGTGAAGCGCCGATTGAAGACGACCGCGGCACCCGAACCTTCGGCAGTAAGATCGACGACTCGCTGATCGAAACCAAAGTCGGCGTCAACGTGGCCAAGGCCGACCCTGGCCTGGACAAGGACTCGCATATCGTCGTCACCAGCTTCAACGGCGTGGTGCTGCTCGCCGGCCAGACGCCGCGTGAAGACCTCAAGGCCAAGGCCGAACAGGCCGCCAGCGACGTCCAGCGCGTGAAGAAGGTGCATAACGAACTGCAAGTGATTGCTCCTTCAAGCTTCCTCGCCCGCCAGAACGACGCCTGGCTGACCACCAAGATCAAGACCCAGATGCTGACCGATGCCAGCATTCCCGGCTCGCGCATCAAGGTCGTGACCGAGAACGGCATCGTCTATCTGCTGGGCCTGCTGACCAAGCAGGAAGCCCAACAGGCGACCAATCTGGTGCAGAGCGTTTCCGGTGTGCAGAAAATCGTGAAGCTGTTCGAATACATCGACTGACTGATACCCACGCAATAAAAAAGGCGACCCTCTCGGGTCGCCTTTTTTATTACTTCACCACTTTCAGGCTTGGCCGGCCGCTTGGTCGCGGCGGCTCGCTGCCCGGTGGCGGCAAGTCGTCATCCGGCTCGATGTCGTCTTCGTCATCCATCGGCGACTCGAGATCGAACACCATGCCCTGCCCGTTCTCCCGGGCGTAAATACCCAGGATTGCACTGATCGGCACATACAGACTGTGCGGAACGCCACCGAAGCGACCCTCGAAGGTCACCACGTCGTTGTCCATGTGCAAGTGCCGCACGGCGCTGGGCGAAATGTTCAGGACAATTTGCCCGTCACTGGCGAAGCCCTGTGGCACCTGCACCGCCGGGTATTCGGAATTGACCAGCATGTGCGGGGTGCAATCGTTATCCACAATCCACTCGTAGAGCGCGCGGACCAGATAAGGTCGACTGGAGTTCATAGCGGCTCCTTAAGCCTTAGCGCATATCGCGTTCGACGCCAGACAGACTCGCCTGGAAAGCCTCACGCGCAAACTGGCGCTCCATATAATCAAGCAGCGGCTTGGCCGGCCGCGGCAGTTCAATACCCAGAATCGGCAAACGCCAGAGTATTGGCAATAGGCAGCAATCCACCAGACTTTGTTCCTCACTGAGGAAAAACGGCTTGTCGGCAAACAGCGGCGACACGCCTGTCAGGCTTTCACGCAATTCCTTACGCGCCACGACACGCGCGGCCTCCTTGGACTTGGGATCAAGAATCAGATCCACCAGACCACACCAGTCGCGCTGAATACGGTGAATCAGCAGACGGCTGTTGGCACGCGCCACCGGATAAACCGGCATCAGTGGCGGATGCGGGTAACGCTCATCCAGATATTCCATCACCACGGTCGACTCCCACAACGCCAGGTCGCGATCGACCAGTGTCGGGAGACTGCCGTAAGGGTTCACCTCAATCAGTTTAGGCGGCTGGCGACCAGCTTCCACGTAAATGATTTCGGCGCTGACACCCTTCTCTGCAAGCACGATGCGCACTCGGTGGGAATAGTGGTCGGCGGGGTCGGAGTAACAGGCCAACCGATTGGTCACGCCCATGGCGATCCTCCTCGCTTGTTGAAATTATCGGAACCGGAAAAACGCGCGCGCCCAGAGGGCGCCTCCCGCAATGCCTGGCGAACCAGGTGTTGCGTTATCGGAGGCGCCCTTGGGCGCGCGCGATTAACAGCAATGCTTGAAGCGTATCAGTGCACGTCTTTCCAGTATTCACGCTTGAGCAGATAGGCGAACACAAAGAAGAACGCCAAGTACAGCAAGACGTAAGTACCGATGCGCTGATGTTGCAGCTTAACCGGGTTAGCCGAGTAAGCCAGGAAGGTTACCAGATTCTTGACCTTCTCATCGAACTGCTCTTCGTTCAGAGCACCGGATTTCGGCACGATGGTCAACTGATCGCACGCTTCGTGGGTCAGCGGCGTACCGGTCAGCGGATCGTATTGCTTCTTGCCGTCCTCGACGATCTGCACTTGCTTGCAGCCCACCACCTGACGCCCTTGCAGGCCGACCAGCACGTTAGGCATGCCGACGTTCGGGAAGACCTTGTTGTTCACGCCCCAAGGACGTGCCGGATCTTCGTAGAACGAGCGCAGGTAACCGTAGAGCCAATCGGTGCCACGCACGCGAGCCACCAGGGTCAGGTCCGGCGGTGCAGCACCGAACCAGGTCTTGGCGTCCGCCGGCTGCATGCCGATGTTCATGTGGTCGCCGATCTTGGCGCCGGTGAACACCAGCTTCTCGAGCATCATTTCGTGGGGAATGCCGAGGTCATCGGCCACCCGCTCGTAACGCTGAAACTTGGCACTGTGGCACCCCATGCAATAGTTGGCGAAGGTTCGCGCACCATCTTGCAGAGCAGCCTTGTCGGATACGTCGATGTCGACTTTTTCCAGCTCCGGACCGCCGTGTTCGGCGGCGAAAGACAGCACAGGCAGAGCAGCGAAAATCAGAGCAAAAAATAACTTTTTCATCAGCCAGTCACCCTTTCCGGAACCGGTTTGGTCTTCTCGAGCCTGGTGTAGAACGGCATCAGAATGAAGTAGGCGAAGTACAGGAAGGTGCAGATCTGCGACACCAGCGTGCGCTCCGGCGTCGGAGCCAGTACGCCCAGAATGCCAAGGATCACGAAGGAAATGCAGAACACCACCAGCCAGATTTTGCTCATCCAGCCCTTGTAGCGCATCGATTTGACCGGACTGCGATCCAGCCATGGCAGGACAAAGAGCAAGGCAATCGAGGCGCCCATGGCGATAACGCCCATGAGTTTGTCCGGGATCGCACGCAAGATCGCGTAGAACGGCGTGAAGTACCAGACCGGTGCAATGTGCTCCGGCGTCTTGAACGGGTTAGCTGGCTCGAAGTTAGGTTTTTCGAGGAAGTAGCCACCCATTTCCGGGAAGAAGAACACGATAAAGCAGAAGATGAACAGGAACACCACCACGCCGACGATGTCTTTCACGGTGTAGTACGGGTGGAAGGCGATGCCGTCCAGCGGGATGCCGTTTTCGTCTTTGTGCTTCTTGATGTCGACGCCATCCGGGTTGTTCGAACCCACCTCGTGCAACGCCAGAATGTGCAGCACCACCAGACCGAGGATCACGATCGGCAGGGCCACCACGTGCAAGGCGAAGAAGCGGTTCAGGGTGATCCCCGAGATCAGGTAGTCACCACGAATCCACTGGGTCAGATCGTTACCGATGACCGGGATAGCACCGAACAGCGAGATAATCACCTGGGCCCCCCAGTAGGACATCTGGCCCCACGGCAGCAGATAACCCATGAAGGCCTCGGCCATCAGCGCCAGGTAGATCAGCATGCCGAACACCCAGACCAGTTCACGTGGTTTCTGGTATGAACCGTAGAGCAGGCCACGGAACATGTGCAGATAGACCACGATGAAGAACGCCGAAGCGCCGGTGGAGTGCAGCAAACGCAGGATCGAGCCGTACTCGACGTCGCGCATGATGTATTCGACGGAAGCGAACGCCTCTTCTGCCGACGGCGTGTAGCTCATCGTCAGCCAGACACCGGTGACGATCTGATTGACCAGCACCAGCAGCGCCAGCGAGCCGAAGAAATAGAAGAAGTTGAAGTTTTTTGGCGCGTAATACTTGCTGAGATGGTCTTCCCACATTTTGGTCGCGGGGAAGCGTGCATCAACCCAATCCATGAACTTGCTCATCACGCTTTCTCCGTATCGACGCCAATGACAATCAGGTCATCGGTCTCATAGGAATGCGGGGGAACTGGCAGGTTCAAAGGCGCGGGTTGCGACTTGTAGACGCGGCCAGCCAGATCGTAGTGGGAGCCGTGGCACGGGCAGAAATAGCCACCGACCCAGTCTTTACCCAGATCCGCAGGCGCCACTTCGGGACGGAAGGTTGGCGAGCAACCCAGGTGAGTGCAGATCCCGATCAGCAGCAGAATTTCCGGCTTGATCGAACGCACTTCAGGGTCGACATAGGTAGGTTGCGTGGAGTTTTTGGAAGTCGGATCGGAGAGCTGGCCCTCGATCTTCTTGAGATTCCCCAGGATTTCCGCAGTACGGCGGACAATGAACACCGGCTGGCCGCGCCACTCGGCAATCATCTGCTGTCCTGGCTCGATCTTGCTGACATTCACTTTCACCGGTGCACCGGCGGCTTTCGCCTTGGCACTGGGAAACCATGACCCCACGAACGGGACCGCAGCCCCCACCGCTCCTGCAGCACCCACCACGGATGTGGCTGCTACCAAGAAGCGACGCCGGCCTGCATTCACGCCGTCATTGCTCATTCAGTCCTCTCCCATCAGCTTTGTGGCCTGTTAAATCAGGCATCTACTAAATAAATCAATGTTACTTATAAAAATTTTGCCGAGATGGTAATGAAAAGCCCCAATTCTGACAAGGGAATTACCCGGAGCTCATACCCTCAAGCCTTGCAGTATAGGGGGTCTACGAATGTGGCAAGTTGTCACAGCGCAATTCTTTTGATAAATCGCAGGCATAAAAAAACGCCCGGTTCCGTGAGGAATCGGGCGTTCTTTTTTGAACGTGGAAACGAATTAACGCTTCGAGTACTGCGGACGCTTACGCGCTTTACGCAGACCAACTTTCTTACGTTCAACTTCACGGGCGTCGCGAGTAACGAAGCCAGCTTTGCGCAGAGCGCTACGCAGGGTTTCGTCGTAGTCCATCAGAGCGCGAGTGATGCCGTGGCGGATTGCGCCAGCCTGACCACTTACACCACCACCGATGACAGTGACGTAGATGTCGAACTTCTCGACAGTCTCGGTCAGTTCCAGCGGCTGACGAACTACCATGCGGGCAGTTTCGCGGCCGAAGAACGAGTCCAGGGAGCGGTTGTTGATGGAGATGTTACCAGTACCCGGACGCAGGAAAACGCGTGCGGTTGCGGTCTTGCGACGGCCAGTGCCGTAATTTTGAGTCGCCGACATAATGAACTATTCCGTTAAATCTTCAGTTCTTGGGGCTGCTGAGCAGTATGAGGGTGTGCAGCGCCCGCATAGACTTTCAGCTTACGGTACATGTCACGACCCAGCGGGTTCTTAGGCAGCATGCCTTTAACCGCGGTCTCGATCACGCGCTCAGGGGCTTTGGCGATCAGCTTTTCAAAGTTGATCGACTTGATGCCGCCCGGGAAACCGGAGTGGGAGTAGTACATTTTGTCAGTGGTTTTAGCGCCGGTTACACGGATCTGCTCGGCGTTGATTACGACGATGTAGTCGCCGGTGTCAACGTGAGGAGTGTACTCAGGCTTGTGCTTGCCACGCAGACGGCTCGCGATTTCGGTGGCCAGACGACCCAGGGTCTGACCAGCAGCGTCGACGACAAACCAGTCGCGCTTTACTGTTTCCGGTTTAGCAGTAAAAGTTTTCATTCTTTATAGCCTCAGGGGCCGCCTGTAAATAAGACGGCGGATCTTACTGAATAGTGCGTACTTTGACAAGTCAAAGGCAGCCGGATACAGACGCTTTCGGGGGCTCGGGTCGGCGCGTCCGTTCAACGGCAAGATTCTTCGGCGGCGGCGCATCACTTCCACTGCAGAAAGAGGTCGGCAATTATGCAGATTGCGAAAAAATTTTCAACCTGCTTTTATGATTGTTTTGCCCAAGGAGCACCCGATGGACTATCGCCAGCTAGGCCGTACCGACCTGAACGTGAGTGCAATCTGCCTCGGCACCATGACCTGGGGCGAGCAAAACACTGAAGCTGAAGCCTTCGCCCAGATCGAACGGGCCAAGGAAGCCGGGATCAATTTCATCGACACCGCCGAGATGTACCCGGTGCCGCCGAAAGCCGAAACCTATGCCACCACCGAACGTTACATCGGCAATTACTTCAAGCGTCGCGGCGACCGCGCCGACTGGATCCTTGCCAGCAAGATCGCCGGCCCCGGCAACACCATCGACTACATCCGCGACAAAAACCTGCGCCACAACCGCCAGCACATCACCGCCGCGGTGGATGCCAGCCTCGAGCGCCTGCAGACCGATTACATCGACCTGTATCAATTGCACTGGCCGGAGCGCAGCACCAACTTTTTCGGACAGCTGGGCTACAAGCACAAGATCGAGGCCAACCTGACACCGCTCGAAGACACGCTCGAAGCCCTCGACGAGCAGGTCAAGGCCGGCAAGATCCGCCATATCGGCCTGTCCAACGAGACGCCGTGGGGCACCATGCGCTTCCTCGCTCTGGCCGAAGCCCGTGGCTGGCCGCGTGCGGTGTCGATCCAGAACCCGTACAACCTGCTCAACCGCAGCTTCGAAATCGGTCTGGCGGAAATCGCCATCCGCGAACAGTGCGGCCTGCTCGCCTATTCGCCGCTTGCGTTCGGTTTCCTGTCGGGCAAGTACGAGGGTGGCGCGCGCCCACCGAAAGGCCGCCTGAGCCTCTACAGCCGCTTCAGCCGGTATTTCAATCCGCAATCGGAAGCTGCCTGCAGCCGTTACGTGGCCCTGGCTCGTGAGCACGGTCTGGACCCGGCGCAAATGGCGCTGGCGTTCGTCACCCAGCAACCGTTCGTCACCAGCAACATCATTGGTGCGACGACGCTTGCGCAACTGGACAGCAACATTGCCAGTTTTGATCTGAAACTTTCCGATGAAGTGCTGGCAGGGATCGAGGCGATTCACAAGGATCATCCGAATCCGGCACCTTGATCGACCGCTAAAAGCTTCGCGAGCAAGCCCGCTCCCACAGGTACAGCGTGATCCTTGTGGGAGCGAGCTTGCTCGCGAAGGGGCCAGTCAACTCACTGCAAATTTCAAAGCGACCGCGCAATGATCTCCTTCATGATTTCATTGGTGCCGGCATAGATGCGCTGCACGCGCGCATCCGCCCACGCCCGGGCCACCGGGTATTCCCACATGAAGCCGTAGCCGCCATGCAACTGCACGCACTCGTCGAGCACCTTGCATTGCAGGTCGGTGCCCCAGTATTTGGCCATCGCTGCTGTCGGAACATCGAGCTTGCCTTGCAGGTGCAGTTCCAGGCACTTGTCGACAAATACCCGGCCGATCTGAATCTCGGTAGCCATCTCCGCCAGTTTGAAGCGCGTGTTCTGGAAGTCGGCGATCGCCTTGCCAAACGCCTTGCGATCACGGGTGTAATCCAGCGTCCATTTCAGCGCGGCTTCGGCTGAGGCCAGACCGCCGATCGCTACCGTCAGCCGCTCCTGTGGCAATTCCTGCATCAAATAAGCGAACCCTGCCCCGGCCTGCCCCAACAGGTTTTCTTTCGGCACGCGTACGTCCTGGAAGAACAATTCCGACGTGTCCTGAGCCTTCATTCCGACCTTCTCCAGGCGTTTGCCCTTCTCGAAGCCCGGCGTATTCGCCTCAACTACAAACAGGCTGGTGCCCTTGGCGCCGGCCTTCGGATCGGTCTTGGCGACGACGATCACCAAGTCAGCGAGGAAACCGTTGGTGATGAAGGTCTTGGAGCCGTTGATCACGTACTCGTCGCCGTCCAGCACGGCGGTGGTCTTGACCCCTTGCAGGTCGGAGCCGGCGCCCGGCTCGGTCATCGCGATGGCACTGACCATCTCGCCAGAGACCAGTTTCGGCAGGTATTTTTGCTTCAGCGCTTCGCTGCCGTAATGCAGGATGTAAGGCGCGACGATGTCCGAATGCAGCGAGAAACCGATACCGGTCAGACCGAGACGACCGACCTCCTCAATCACCACCGCGCTGTACAGAAAGTCCGCGCCCAGGCCGCCATATTCTTCCGGCAGGTGCGAGCAGAGCATCCCCGCCTCCCCTGCCTTGTTCCACAGCTTGCGGTCGATGTGGCCTTGTTTCTCCCATTGCGCATGGAACGGCACAGCCTCTTTTTCGAGGAAGGTTCGTACGCTGTCGCGGAACAATTCGTGCTCGGAGCTGAACAAGGTTCTGGAGATCATGCGGCACCTTTCATTCTTGTTGGAGGGATATGACCTTCAGAGACTAAGCCTCACCTCCGACACAGGACACTGGACACATCCGACAAAAAATAAGACGATCCAGCCGTCTGGTGACCACTTTCCCTTATAAAAACAAAACAAAAGTTGAATTATGTCCAAGCAAGTCTCTACGCCCTTGCGGCGCGTCAGCATCCTGGCAATCGACCGGGTTTTCGCATCCACTCTCATGCAGGCCAAGGACTTCTTCCATCTGGCCAGTCTGCGTTACGGCAAACAACTGGGCCACGGCCTGACACCGGCGTTCGAAACCCGCCTGGTCAGCCCCGACGGCAAACCGGTGAACAGCTTCAGTGACGTGATGATGCCGGTGGACGGCGGCCTGGAAAACGCCGACGTCATCATCCTCCCGGCGTTCTGGGACGACTTCGAAACGCTTTGCGGTCGTTACCCGCAGATCCTGCCGTGGCTGCGCGAGCAGCATGCCCGCGGCGCCGTCCTCTGCGGCGAAGCCACCGGAGTGTTTTGGCTGGCCGAGGCCGGACTGCTCAACGGCAAGGAAGCGACCACCTACTGGCGTTTCTTCAATGCCTTCGCCGAACGCTTCCCCAAGGTGTACCTCAATCAGGACAAGCACCTGACCGACGCCGACAATTTGTATTGCGCCGGCGGCACCACTTCAGCCTGCGACCTCTATATCTACCTGATCGAACGCTTCTGCGGCGCCAACGTGGCACAGGCCGTGGCCCGCGACATTCTGTATGAAGTGCAACGCAGCTATTCGCCGGGACGTATCGGTTTCGGCGGGCAGAAGCTGCATCAGGACGTGATCATCCTGCAGATCCAGCACTGGCTCGAAGAGCATTTCGCCGACAAGTTCCGCTTTGAAGACGTGGCCCGCGAGCACGGCATGAGCATCCGTAACTTCATGCGCCGCTTCCAGACCGCCACCGGCGACAAGCCGCTGCACTACCTGCAACGCCTGCGCATCGAGACCGCCAAGGGTCTGTTGTCGGGCAGCCGCAAGAGCATCAAGACCATCAGTTATGAGGTCGGCTACGATGATGCGAGCTTCTTTGCTCGGCTGTTCCGCCAGCACACCGAGCTGTCGCCGAACCAGTATCGGCAGCAGTTTCAACAGGCCGCGTAACTCGCTGCCCACGCACAAAACCCCTGTGGGAGCGGGCTTGCTCGCGAAAGCGTACTTTCAGTCGGCATCTATTTAGCTGACACACCGCATTCGCGAGCAAGCCCGCTCCCACAGGGGTACCGCGTCGTACAAAAAAGGGCCTGCAAATGCAGGCCCTTTTTTTTGCATGCCGAATCTGTTTAAGGCTTGTGCGCCCGCGACAGAAACTCGTGCGATTGCATTTCAAGCAGACGGCTCAGCGTACGCTGGAACTCGAAGTTCAGGCGCCCGCCGGTGTACAGGTCTTTCAACTCGACTTCGGCAGAAATGATCAGCTTGACGTTACGGTCGTAGAACTCGTCGACCATGTTGATGAAGCGCCGGGCGATGTCGTCGGTGGTGACGCTCATTTGCTCGACGCCGCTGAGCAGCACCGCGTGGAAGATCTTGCCCAGTTCGATGTAGTCGTTCTGGCTACGCGGGCCGTCGCACAGTTCGCGGAAGTCGAACCAGGCCACGTCGTCGCAGGTGCGCAGCGTACGGATTTCGCGGTTCTCGATGATCAGCACATCGTTTTCCACCGCCGCCGTGCATTCCGGTGTCAGTGCCTTGAAGCTCTTGCGCAGGCTTTCATGCGCGGCTTCGTCCAGCGGATAGTGGAACAGCTCCGCTTGTTCGAGGTGGCGCAGACGATAGTCGACACCGCTGTCGACGTTGACGATTTCGGTGTTCTGCTTGATCAGCGCGATGGCCGGCAGGAAGCGTGCGCGTTGCAGGCCGTCCTTGTACAGGCCGTCCGGAACGATGTTAGAGGTCGCAACCAGGGTCACGCCGTTCTTGAACAGCTCTTCCATCAGCGTGCCGAGGATCATCGCGTCAGTGATGTCCGAGACGAAGAATTCATCGAAGCAGATCACTCGCGACTCGGTCGCAAAGCGCTTGGCGATGATGGTCAGCGGGTTTTTCTCGCCGCCGAGGGTTTTCATCTCTTCGTGCACACGCTTCATGAAGCGGTGGAAGTGGGTGCGGGTCTTTTCCTTGAACGGCAGCGCTTCGAAGAAGGTGTCGACCAGGTAAGTCTTGCCGCGACCCACGCCGCCCCAGAAGTACAGGCCCTTGACCGGCGTCTGATCCTTCTTGCCAAACAGCTTGCCCAGCAAACCCGGCTTGTTCTGCTCGGCCGCGATCAGATCGTCGTACAGGCGCTGCAGATGACGCACGGCCGTTTCCTGCGCGGCATCATGGAAGAAGTCCGGGCGTTTCAGATCAGCTTGATATCGTTCTAGGGGCGTCATAATTCGTTAGCAAGGCAACAAAAACGGGCCGTCACTGTAGCGACGGCCCGTAGGAATGGCAATCAGCCCTTGGTCGGGCCGCGCCGCGGATTAGTCCTGAACCGGGGTCAGTGCTACGCGCAAAGCTTCGATGGCCGCGTCTCGCGCAGCAGCATCGGCGAACGCCGGGCTGTCGCCAACGCAATCACCTTCCAGCCACACGCTGAAGCTCAGGTCTTGATTGCGGATGTCCAGCGCCTGACCGGCTTGCAGTTGTTTGGTCACCTGGCCGGCGGTTTTGCCGTCGGCAAAGTTGCGCGACAGCAGCAGTTGCTCGCCATCGGCCGCCAGCAAACGGAAGCGGAAGCTGCCGTCGTCTTCACGGAAGCTGACGAAACGTGCAGCTTTCACGGCTTTCTTTTTGGTGGTCGCCGCCACTTGCACCTGATTGACGAACGAACGCAGGCCAACCGCTTCCCGCAGTTCGTTGAGGAACGGCGTCGCCACCGCACGAGCCTTTTTCGCGCCGTGTTGCAGGATGTCTTCCAGATCCGCCGGGCGCTCGATCAGTTGGTGATAGCGCTCGCGGGACTCTCCCAGTTCATTGTCGAGCAACTGGAACAGACGATTCTTCGCCTCGCCCCAGCCCAGACCGCCGAGCAGTTCGCTGCGGAATTCGTCAGCCTGCGCTGGTGTGGCGAACGCCTGAAACAGAGTGAACAGGTGCGAGTTGTCCGGATCTTTGGCTTCGCCCGGCGCTTTGGAGTCGGTGACGATCCGCGAGATCGCGTCCTTCATCTCTTTGGCGCTGGAGAACAGCGGGATGGTGTTGTCGTAGCTCTTGGACATCTTGCGCCCGTCGAGGCCGGGCAAGGTCGCCACGCTCTCCTCGATCAGCGCTTCAGGCATGGTGAAGAACTCTTTGCCCTGGCCGAACAGGTGATTGAAGCGCTGACCGATGTCACGGGCCATTTCCACGTGCTGGATCTGGTCGCGACCGACCGGCACCTTGTGCGCGTTGAACATCAGAATGTCCGCTGCCATCAGCACCGGGTAGCTGTAGAGGCCCATGGTGATCCCGGCATCCGGGTCTTCGCCGCTCTCGACATTCTTGTCCACCGAGGCCTTGTAAGCGTGCGCCCGGTTGAGCAGGCCCTTGGCGGCGACGCAGGTCAGCAGCCAGGTCAGTTCAGGGATTTCCGGGATGTCGGACTGGCGATAGAAAGTCACGCGATCGACATCGAGGCCACCGGCCAGCCAGGTCGCGGCGATTTCCAGACGCGAGCGCTGAATGCGCAGCGGGTCATCGCATTTGATCAAGGCGTGGTAGTCGGCCAGGAAGTAGAACGAATCGGCATTGCTGTCGCGGCTGGCGAGGATCGCCGGGCGGATGGCACCGGCGTAGTTGCCCAGGTGCGGCGTGCCGGTGGTGGTGATGCCGGTGAGGATACGGGTACGGTTCGTCATGGGTAATCGCTTGTCAGACTGCAATCAATTCGAGAGACGCGGCAGGATCAGATCCTTGAGATCGGTCAGCTTGCCATGAAAAAAGTGTCCGCATTCTGCCACTTTCAGCAGCTCATGGGGGCGCTGGAGTTTTTCCGACCAGTCATAGACCAGCTGCGGATCGATCACTTCGTCGGTTTCCGGCTGGATCACGGTCAGCTCGCCGTGCTGTGGCAGTTGATCCTGATCGCCCAGACGCATCACCGCCGGCGCGACCATGAACAACTGCTTGAGCTGCACGCCCTGCGCTTCAAGACGACCGCCGAGACTTGCTGCAACAAATCCGCCGAAGGAGAAACCGAACAGGGTCAGCGGCAAATCCGGGTGTTTTTCCCGTAGCCATGCTGCGGCAGCCTGAGCATCATCGACTTCACCGCTGCCCATGTCGTGGGAGCCTTCGCTGGCACCGACGCCGCGATAGTTGAAGCGCAAGGTAATCAAACCTGCGTCGCGCGCGGTGCGCTGCAGGGTCGAGACGACCTTGTTGAGCATGGTGCCGCCCTGCACCGGGTTCGGATGGCAGATCAGCGCGATGCCGATTGGCTGCTCGTTATCGAGGTACAGCGCTTCGATTTGGCCGACTGGGCCGGCAATGACTACAGGGGTTTCACGCATCAGCAAGGAAGGAACTCCGTGACCTCGAATCGGGTCGACTCGTCTAGCAAATTGTCTGTGCCAATCTATTGCGAGTGAATCGCGGTATACAGCGCAGGTTCGAGCCGTTAACGTAAAGCAAAGCCGTTTATAGAGGAAGGACTCGTGGAACACTCGCTCTTAGTTTGGTTGTTACCGACTCTTGCCCTGGTTGTGGGTGTCGCCATTGGATTCCTGATCGCTCGCGTCGCACCGAATGCCGCGCCGAGCCGCACGCAGCGTCAACTGGATGATATCCAGGAGCGTTTCGACAGCTATCAAAACGAGGTGGTCACCCACTTCAACAGCACCGCGATGCTGGTCAAGAAGCTGACCCAGAGCTATCAGGAAGTGCAGGATCATCTCGCCGAGGGTGCCAACCGCCTGGCCCTGGACGAGCAGACCCGTCAACGCCTGATCGCCGCTTTGCACGCCGATGCCGCGCAGGCACCGCGCGAACGCCTGACGCCGCCGCGCGATCAGGAGCCACCACGCGACTACGCGCCGAAAGCCCCGAACTCGCCGGGCATGCTCGATGAGCATTACGGCTTGAAGAAGTAATCGGGTTTCGCGCCCAACAAAAAGCCCCCGGACAATTCGGTTGTCCGGGGGCTTTTTTTGTATCTGATGATTGCGGGTGCTTGGTCCGGCCCCTTCGCGAGCAAGCCCGCTCCCACAGGGTTTGGTGTTGTTCACAAAATCTGTGTTCACCACATAACCCTGTGGGAGCGAGCTTGCTCGCGAAAGGGCCAGCACGGGCAACCCAAAAAAATACCCGGTCACAAGACCGGGCATTTCTTCACTCAAGCATTCACTTACGGATACTGTTGAACCGTCCCCGGCTGTTGCTGCTGACCACCATACTGCTGACCCGGGATCGCCTTCAGGTTGACCTCGACGCGGCGGTTCTGCGCGCGGCCATTGACGTCACCGTTGCTGGCAATCGGGTTATCCGGGCCGGCGCCACGGGCCGACAGGTTGGCACCGCTGACACCCTGCGAGGTCAGGTAGGTGGCCACGCTCTGCGCACGACGCTGAGACAGGTCCATGTTGTGCTGGCGGCTGCCGGTGCTGTCGGTGTAGCCGACGATTTCGATCTGGTTCTGGTTGAACTCTTTCAGCGAGTTCGCCAGGTTGTTCAGCGGCTGATAGAAACTTGAAGCGATATTCGCCGAATCGGTGGCGAAGGTGATATTGCCCGGCATGATCAGCTTGATCTGATCGCCCTGACGCTGCACTTCAACCCCGGTGTTGGCCATGCTGGCGCGCAGCTTTTTCTCTTGCTGGTCGGCGTAGTAACCGTAACCGGCCGCCGAGGCACCCACCACCGCCGCGCCGATCAAGGCACCCTTGCCACGGTTGTTGTGATCGATGGCGGCACCCGCCAGGGCGCCAGCCAGCGCACCGAGACCGCCGTACTTGGCGGTTTTGCTCATGCCTTGCGAGCCACCGTCGGCCTGCCCCTGATTGTCATACGGGTTGGGAGAGGCGCAGCCGGCCAACATGGCCACAGCGGTAGCAACAATAATCAAACGAGGCGTGGTGAACATGAAGAGCTCCTGGTTTTTTCGCATTCTGTGTGGCAGCGGCCCTAGGCAATAGACCTGTGCGGGCGTTGGATCATGACAATGCCGAAAAATTCCGCCGCACACTCATGACAAAATATTTAGGCGCGCACGAACGGGTTTTCGCGCATTTCATCCCCCAGACGCGTATCCGGACCATGCCCGGCAACCACGATTGCGTCTTCGTCGAGGGTGTACAGCCGCTGCTTGATCGATCGCACGATGGTCGCCTGATCGCCGCCCCACAAATCCGTGCGCCCTACGCCGCGACGAAACAGCGTGTCGCCGGCAATCAACAGCTTAGCCTCGGAAAACCAAAAGCTCATGGAACCGGGTGTATGTCCCGGCGTATGCAGCGCCACGCCGCAGCCACAGGCCAGCTCTTCATCGTCGCTCAACCAGCGATCCGGCGACGGCACCGGCGTGTAGGGCACACCGAACATCTGGCATTGCATTTCAAGGTTGTCCCACAGGAACTGGTCTTCCTTGTGCAGATGCAGGGTCGCGCCAGTCTTTTCCTTCATCTGCCCGGAAGCGAGGAAATGATCGAGATGCGCGTGGGTGTGGATGATACTGACCACTTTCAGACCGTGAGCATCGAGGCGCGCCATGATCAGGTCAGGATTGCCGCCCGGATCGACGACGATGGCTTTTTTGCTGATCGGGTCGCCGATGATCGTGCAGTTGCACTGGAGCGGGCCGACGGGGAAGGTTTCGCGAATGAGGTCATTTATAGCCAAAGGGAAAGCTTCCTGAAAATTGGATATCGGAGCGTAGTTTTTAAATTTAGGACAAAGCGTCCAGCAAGTCCCTATGCGGACAGTTGCTACCGCAAGTTAAGCTGCGCACAAAATTTCTGACCTTTTCCATACCGTAATAATCGGCAAGCATTAACGGGAAAGAGCCGAGAACGTAGACACGACCACTTTCACCAATATAACGAAGCTGCCCTTCGAATATTTCATGCGACTCGATAGACGTACCGGGAAGCGCAGGCTCACCATTAACGATAAAATTGGCCTTCTCGCAGTGTCTTAGTACGACTTCGTCCCAATACTGACGTGACCAAGCATGAACCTTTCCGAAAGAATGCGAGGCATAGTTGGACGAAAAACCCTTGAAAGCACTGCCATAATTCAAGGGGACGGACAAATTAGAAAAACAATCTGCACTACAACCTTCATGAAGACAACGTACAGCTTCGACCATGGGATAACTGATGAAAATTTTTCCGTGCTCGGTTTCCTCAGTGAAAAACTCTAGCAACTCCTGTACTTTTGCATCGCAGGCCTTACTAGCGTGAGGATCATAATCAAAGAACAGGTAGATTTCGGAAAACTGATCACGTCGATAATTTTTTAATGGCGTATTCTGTGGTATTTCTTGCAACAGCGGAAATAAATCAATACTACCAAGCCCAAACTCGTCATCCTTCAATTTTTCCAACAACTGGTAAATTTCACCGCAAAACGCAGTCGTTACAACATCAGAAAAATAATACTCAATAAATTTACGACTTAGTAGTTGCTCGGTGCGCTCACCTTCAAATACAAAAAGAATATGTTGCGCCCCATTCATTCTCCTTTTCTCTCCAGACTAAATCCTCCAGCCTTATATATTTTCTCCAGATTGTGAGCTTGCCTTATCTCCTTATCCGTTGTGTCTGCCAGAGAAACGATCCGAGTTTCGTCCATAATGAAATAGCAGTCTGCCCTTAACACATCATTGCTCATGATGGCGGTATTATGGGTTGTGAGAATCACCTGGATACCAGAATGCTTGAGTAACTCAACTACGGCTAACGATAATTCGTGATGGTAAAATGCATCGAATTCGTCAATGCACACCAGACTGATTCGCTCTGCCTCTCGAATGCGCATCAACCAAAAATAAAAGAGACATAAGGTCCGGGTACCCGTTGAAGCAATCTCGGCAAACGGAATCAAGTTACCATCGAAATCAAACGCTATATTTTTTCCATCATTATCGGATATCTCAACCAGCTTACACTTTATTCCGTTCTTATTGAGAAAGCCCTCAAAATCTTCAATATTGCCATTCTCCACAATATCTTCACACACATTTTTCTCAGACTCATTCAAACCAACAAATGAATTACCCTCTAGAGAACGTACCAATAACATACCATGAACAAACTTTACGAACTTATTGAAAACCGCTGACTCGCCAACATCTGGAAGTATCGTATTGGAGCGAATATATGAAACAATTGAAACCGCCGCTCCTGAAATATCGAAGAGATCGTCAACATCCTTATTCAAGGTGTCTGCACCTGGCAAGTCAACGATTATACTTGCCGGTCTGCTCCGATCAGCCACAATACACATACGACCGTTTACCACTACCGTTTCTTTGAGAATTTTCGCAGAAGACTCCTTCTCGTAGCTATAGACAAGCTCATCATCACCAAACTTAAAGGTATAGCAAAAAACCGCTTTACGATCGACACTTCCGGCATTCAGGTAATTCTTATTAAAGAATTTACTTCGAATTGATTTACCCCCAACATTATTAACAATATCGAACAATGCATAGCTCAGATTGGTTTTACCACATCCATTTCGACCATATACGATGCTATTTCTGATAACACCATTACTGACTGCTTCAGCATTAAATTTATATTCATTCTTCTGAGTCAAGTCAAAAACGAATGTATCCCTGAACCCTTTGAAGCCTCTGACTTCGAATTTACTCAACATGATTAAAAATTCCAAACGCATGAAAGTAGGCTAAATCATATCTCAGGGCCGGGAGTCATGCCGTAATTTTTTTACGGCAAAATATGCAAGTCTAGTGATTTCAATGCCTTGTGTTCCCTCGGCCCCTCGAAAGCTGAATCATTGATCGCCTTGGCGTAGGCCGCTCTCTAGAAAGCTGCTTGCCATTCTCAAACCGATCGCGGCTTTCGGCAGGCATCAAGGGCTATTACCAGGCCAAAGATGGCAGCCTCTTCTGTAAAACCAAACCGGTATCAGTTGCCGTCGCTAAATCATCAACCCTAGTTCTTTGGCGCGGGCCACCGCCTGCGTACGCCGCTCAACCCCCAACTTGCTGTTGATATGGCTGGCATGGGTTTTCACCGTATGCAGAGAAATGAACAGTTGCTCGCTGATTTCCTGATTGGAACAGCCTTGGGCAATCAAACGCAGCACCGCCAGCTCGCGACTGCTGAGTTGTTCGGCAGCGGCGCACTCAACCACTGGACGAGTCGCCACCTGCGGAAAATGCGTCAGCAACTGTTGTCCCGCCAACGTCGGTGAGTTGTGCAATTGGCTGCGCAACCAGTCAGGATGCTCTCTGATCAGTGCTTCAAATGGCTGTATCACACCGCCCGCCGCCGCTTCCAGCGCCTGGTTCAATGCTTTGCGTGCCTCGGATTCGCGGCCACTGCTCAGCAACAAATTCACTTTCTGCGCCAGCGCCATCACACACAGCAACTGGCGTCCGGTTTGCTGACCGTTTTCCAGCAACACATTCAAGCGTCCTTCGGCGAGCATCGGCTGTCCTTTGATCACATCGAGCAACGCCTGCTGCAGTTCGACGTGCAACGGCAGCTGTGGATGAAATTCCGGTGGCGCCGCTGCACGTTCGCCGGTGTAGGTCTGGCCCAGGCGCGCCAGCCAGGCTTCAGCCAGATCGGTACGGCCTTGCACCAGCCACAGTTCGCATTTGACCAGGGTGATCATTGCCAGGTAGTAGATCGGCGGCACGTCCCAGATGTGCATCAGGCGCTCGGCTTCAGCGAGCTCGGCGAAGGCCTTGGCGAACTCGCCAACGCTGCCGTCCAGACGGGCGATCACGCAGTGGCCGATCAACACGCTGATATCGCGGCAGGCCCGCGCTTCGGCCAGGCCACTCAGCAATCGGGCCCGGGCCTGCTGCGGTTGCAAGCGCATGGACAACAGAAAACCTTCATACAGCGTCAGCCGCGCACGCACCGCGTACAGACGTTGCGCCGACAGCCCGCGCAGACGATCAAGGCCCTGATGCACCTCATCCAGGGCGCGCAGAATTTCCCCGCGTGACTGCAATACCCGCGCCCGGTCGTAATGCGCCAAGGCTTCGAACAGCGGATTGCCGACCCGCTGCGCCAGCTCGAGGGATTCGCGATTCAAGCCCCGGGCGCGCCATAGGTCGCCGTCGGCAATCGCCAGATTGGACAGGGTCGACAGGCACATCAGGCGTTGCCCATAACGTTTGACTGGCAGACTTTCCAGCGCCTCGCTGCAAAAGCGTTGAGTCAATTCACGATGCCCGCGCCCACGGGCGATAATCCCGCTGAGCGCCAGCCATTGCGCCAGCATCGACTTTTGCGCAGAGGCCGAAGGCGCCGGCAGAAAACGACTCAGATGGCTGGCCAGCTCTTCAGCGGCATCCAGTTGACAGGCCAGCCCGAGCGCCCAGCTATAGAGCACGATCAAGCGTGGCGTGCTGATCAGCAGACTGTCGGGCAAGTCCATTTTCCAGCGCAACAGCATGCCCACGTTCTGCTCGGCGAGCAGTTGTTCCTCGGACAGGTTCTGCACCAGATTCGCTGCGACATCCAGATGGCCGGCGCGCAAGGCCTGCTCCACCGCCTCGTCGAGCAGCCCTTGAGCATTGAACCAGCGGCAGGCGCGCAGGTGCAGGGTCGCCGCTGGCACCAGCGTCTGGGTCACGGGACGGCTGCGCAGCAGATCGGAAAACAAATGGTGATAGCGATACCAGTGACCGTGTTCGTCCAGGGGCACCAGAAACACCTGGTGCGCCAACAGAAACCGCAGGATTTCGGCGCTGTCGTGGGCTTCGCGCACCGCGTCGCAAAGTTCGCTGCAAAAGCGCTCCTGCGGTGCGGTGTCGTAAAGAAACGCCTGCACCTCGGCGGGCAGGCAATCGATCACTTCTTCCAGCAGATAGTCGCGGATCAGCCCTTCCCCGCCATTCAGCGCTTGCGGTAACGCGGCCTCGCTGCCGGCTTCGGATGCCGCGAGCAACCAGAAACGCAGTCCGGCCACCCAGCCTTCGCTGCGCTGGATCAGGTTTTCCAGGGCTTCGCCGCGCAATGAACTGCTGTGTCGATCGAGCAGCGTCAGGGCTTCATCGTGGGTCAGGCGCAAGTCCTGCTCATGCAGTTCGAGCAACTGGCGCGACAGGCGCAGACGCGCCAGATGCCAGTCCGGGCGCTGCCGGCTGGTGACCATGACCAGCAAGCCGTCAGGCAAATGATTGAGGAAAAACTGTAGGCAACGATCGAGCACCGGCCCTTGGGCGAGATGGTAATCGTCGAGCACCAGCAATAAGGGCGTGGTTGGATGCAGTTGCAGCGCCAGTTCATCGAGCAAGCCGTCGAGCCATTCTTCGAACGCGAACGGCTGATGGCGCTGGCGCATCTTCAACAGGCCGAGTGCACGGCTGCCCAGTTGCGGAAAGTAGTCCTGCAGCCCCTCCAGCAAGCGCTCGAGAAAGCGCCCTGGATCGTTATCACGCGGACTCAATCCCAGCCAGAGACTTTGCCAGTGCGCCGGCAGGCTCTGACAAAACTCCACCGCCAGCGAACTCTTGCCGAACCCGGCGGGGGCGCTGACCAGCAACAGGCGCCCTCCGAGCCCGGCCTGCAGGCGCTCGCAAAGACGTGGTCGCAAGACGTAGCCGTCGGGCAACGGCGGGCGGAAAAAACGCCCGTCCAATGACGCGACGGTAACGCTTGCGGGACCCGGAAGTGGGGACAGATCAGTCATGGCCGGCTCTTGTTCGAATTGCTGTTGGCGGCGTTGCAGATGTCCGCAGACTAGCCTTAAACGAACCGGTTATGAAGGTTGCTGCTACAAATGGCTACAAAAAGGCTACACCCTCCTGTGGCCCCACCCCTGTAGGAGCTGCCGAAGGCTGCGATCTTTTGATCTGGCTTTTGCCGCTGAAAAGTCAAAGTCAAAAGATCGCAGCCTTCGGCAGCTCCTACTCAAACAAAAAAACGCCCCGAACCAGTCGGGGCGTTTTTCACGAGGATGCGGCCTCGGGTTGCAGCGGGTTAGCGAACACCATCCTGACGCAGTGCGGCCGGGGTGAAATCGCTGGTGGTGGCGGTGAAGCCGAAGTCATACGCCTGCTTCTCTTCGTTCTTCATGCCCAGCGCCAGATAACGCCCGGACTGCAAGTCGTAGAGGGTTTCCAGCGCGTACCACGGCACTTGCTTGTCGTAGTAGTTCTCGGCGTGCGCTTCAGCCACGCGCCACAGTTGACCACGACCGTCGTAGTGATCGATTACCGCTGCCTGCCAGGTGTCTTCATCGATGTAGAAGTCACGCTTGGCGTAGATGTGGCGCTGACCTTCCTTCAGCGTCGCAACGACGTGCCAGACGCGGCGCAGCTCGTAACGTGCCAGATCCTGGTTGATATGGCCGGCCTTGATGATGTCCGAGTACTTCAGCTTCGGATCGTCGAGCTTGTAGCTGTCGGAGGCGATGTACATCTCTTTCTTGCCTTCGAGCTTCCAGTCGTAACGATCCGGAGCACCGTTGTACATGTCGAGGTTGTCGGAGGTACGCAGGCCGTCGGCAGCAGTACCCGGGCCGTCATACGACACTTGCGGTGCACGACGCACCCGACGCTGTCCGGCGTTGTAGACCCAAGCCGAACGCGGTTCCTTGACCTGGTCGAGAGTCTCGTGCACCAGCAGTACGCCACCGGCCAGACGCGCCGGCGCGGTCACTTTCTGCTTGAAGTAGAACAGGATGTTGCCCGGGTTCGCCGGATCGTAGTCCTTCATCTTGTCGCGGAACACGAACTGATCCTGGAAGTACACCAAACTGTACGAGCCGTTCGGTTGCGGCGTGGCCTGCGTCACCAGACGGGTCACGCTGCCGCCGCGATAGCGGGTGATGTGGTTCCAGATCACTTCCACGCCGGTTTTCGGAATCGGGAACGGCACGGCGGTATCGAAGTTTTCCAGACCGTTGCCGCCGGAGACCAGATTGGTGCTGGTGGCATTCTTCTTGATCGCGGCAAACACTTCATCCGGCACGGTGGCGCCGCGATGGGACGGGTAGACCGTCATCTTGAAGGTTTCCGGGTAGCGCTTGAACATCGCGTACTGGCCCGGGGCGAGCTTGTCCTTGTACTTGTCGGCATCCTTGGCGGTGATGGTGAACAGCGGCTGCTCACTGGCGTAAGGGTTGGACAGGAAGCCCTTGCTGTCGACGCTGCCGGCGTTTTTCGGCAGCGGCTTCCAGGCCGGGATCGAACCGTCGGCGTTACCGGCCATTTCCGCGCCCATCGGCGTCAGGCTCTTGCCCAGTTTATCCGCTTCGGCAGCAGGCACCGCCGCCATGACGCTGGTCGCCAGCAGCGACAGACCCAGAACACCGGCGTGGAACAGACTCTTTGTTATTTTCATAAATTCGTTCGTCCTGAAATGCAGTGCTTAGAAGTTCACGCCGAAGCTGAGCGCCACGAAGTCGCGGTCATCCACGGTGGTGTACTTGCCGTCGAAGAAATTGGTGTAGGCCAGACTCGCGGTGTAGGTGTTCTGGTATTCGGCATCGACGCCCAGGCTGACCGCTTTGCGACCTTCCTCGAAGTTGCCGCCAGGGCCTGGCGAGTAACCGCTGACGTCGTGGGACCAGGCCACGTTCGGCTTGAGGTTCACGCCGGCGAACACGTCGTTGTATTCCCAGATCGCACGACCACGGTAACCCCACGACATCGAGGTGGTGAAGCCGTCGTTGTCGCAATTACGGCTGCGGTTGTTCTGCGGTGAACCCGGCCCTGCACCATTGATGGTGCTGGCGTTGAGAATGTTGGCGCAGGTATTCACACCGCCAGTGGCCGGCAACTCGCCAGGGCCATACACCGGATCGCGGCCATAACGCTTGTCGGACCGGCTCTCCAGCCCGCCGACGTAGGTCGCACCGACTTCACCGACGAGGGTCAGACGGCTGGCACCCATGACCTGATCGAAGAAGTGCGTGAACGTGGTCTGGATCTGGGTGATTTCCTTGCGCTCATAGCCATGCAGATCCTGGCCAGGAACGCCATTGAGTATGGAAGCGTTGGTCAGTGCGCCGCCGATCGGGCGCACACCTGCGAACAGGATGTCGGTGGAGTTCAGTTGCACCGGGGCGTTCGGACGGTAGCTGATCTCACCGCTCCACGCCGTACCGGTAGGCAGGGTGGTGGAGAAGCTCAGACCGTAGAGGCGAATGTCTTCAGGATATTCAATGAAGTAGTTCGAGTTGCCCGCGACCAGCAACGGTGCGAGTGCCGCAAAAGGCCCCGGCAGTGCGCGCGCGGTGTTATAGACCGATTGTGGTGCGCCGGTGGCGCTGAAGATCGGCGCACGGCTGTGGTAGTTCATGAAGTAGGCACCGAACTCGGTGTCGAGCGGTTCGTACATGTACTTGAAGGACGCGCCCCACTGACCGCTGTCACGGGCATCGCGGTCCGGACCACGGCGTACCAGAACGCCTTCTTCGTTGACGTTGACGCCGTTGGCCGCCAATGGCCCCAAGGCGATAGCCGGGATTTGCGAACGTTTGTTCAGCACGCGCAGATTGCTGTCGCAACCGTCGGCAACGATGTCCGGCTGGGAGAAGAAGGTGCCGCAGTTGTCGACGACGGTCTGGTCCCATTCCAGTTGATAGAACGCTTCGGCCGAGAGGTTATCGGTGAGGCTCTGGGACACGTAGAACATGTTGACCGGAATCAGGCCTTCCTTGATCTCGGCGCCCGGACGACGGAAAGCGGAGACGTCGATCGGGTTGATCGAGTTGATGCCGCCGCCGATGAAGGTACTTTCACCCCAGCTCACCACCTGCTTGCCCAGACGCACGGAGCCCGGCTGATCGGCAATCGCGTAGTTGTGGTAGACAAAGGCGTCGAGGATCTGCCCGCCAGCGGATTTGGCGCCCTCTTTGCGGTTGCTGTCGCTGATGTCCTTGAACTGGCGGCTCTCGTCCTTGAGTTCGAAGTCGTACCAGTATTTGCCACGGACGAACACCCCGGTGTCGCCGTATTTCAATTCAAGGTCATGGATGCCCTTGAAAATCTTCGAGAAGGTTTCGCCGCTCTTGAAGTTGGCGTGACCGTCATCGGAGGTCTGCGACAGGCCATGGCCACCATTGTTGACGCCGATGAGGTTCTTGTTCGGGCTCTGAGTAGACCAACTGGCACCGATCGACAGGGACGAGTCGAACTGTCCTTCGATTTCACCGACGTTGAAACTGACGCCGAATGCGGGCCCGGCGAGCGAAGAGGCAAGACTGACCGCCAGAGGCAGTTTCGCCCGGCGCCAGAACTGGTTTACTGAGGTCATCGACGCTACTCCATGTGCATTATTGTTATGGCAGTGAGTACTTTTAAAAACGCCTGGAAGACCGGGAGCCAGTAGCCACCCGACGTCACTCCAAAATTGCATCGCCCCTGTTCGTGCGTGTGCCCCGTTCTTAAAAATCCTTGAGCGGACTATAGCCAGCAGGTGGTACTGCTTGATCCCTCTAAAGTGTGATTTGCAGCTGCCGGCCACTCTGGAACAGTCCTTTCGCCAGTCCGACACATGTCGGCACGGCAAGGATGGCTGATTTTTTCGATTTCACAAGCCAAGCGCTTGCTTGGTGGGTCTGGCGCGCCGTTTTCGGCGCGCCACAGACACTTAAAGTGTCGAGAGGAAGGTGCTGTTATTGGCCTGCCATTCGGTGATGTCGAGGCGAATGCGCTTCTTGTCGAGCTTGCCGACACTGGTCTTGGGAATTTCCGTAACAAGGGCGATCTGACTCGGAATCGCCCACTTGCTCAGGTGTCCCAGTTCCACGAAGGGCTTGAGGTGCTCCTTGAGCTCGCGCGCACCGATCTCGTGCCCTTCGCGGATCACCAGCAGCGCAAACGGCCGCTCGCCCCACTGCGGATCAGCAATGCCCACCACTGCTACTTCACGTACCGCGACGTGACGGCTGATCAGGTCTTCGAGGTCCAGCGAGGAGATCCATTCGCCGCCGGTCTTGATCACATCCTTGATGCGGTCGCGGATGTCGATCACGCCCATGCTGTCGAGCGTCGCCACGTCGCCGGTGTGCAGCCAGCCGCCGGCCCAGAGTTCGGCGCCCTTCTGCGGCTCGTTGAAGTAGCCTTCGGTGAGCCACGGCGCACGCAGCACCAATTCGCCCTGGGTTTCGCCGTCGGCGGGCAGGAAGTTGCCCTCGGCGTCGACGATTGCCGCTTCCACCAGCGGCCCCGGCACACCAGCCTTGATCCGATAAGTGGTGCGCTCGTCTTCGGTGCCGGCCATCAGCTCGTCGTTCAGGTGGGCACAGGAAACCAGTGGTCCGGTCTCCGACATGCCGTACGCCGCCGTCAGCTGAATGCCCCGGGCCTTGGCGGTTTCATACAGTGTCCGGTTCAGCGCACTGCCGCCGATGACGATTTTCCAGCCGCCAAAATCATTACCCTGCGCGCCTTTGGCGTTGAGCAGCATCTGCAGGATGGTCGGCACACAGTGGGAGAACGTGACCTTCTCCTTGCGCCACAGCTCGACCAGAAATTCCGGGTCGTAACGCCCCGGATAAACCTGCTTGAGCCCGAGCATGGTCGCCACGTACGGCAAGCCCCAGGCATGCACATGGAACATCGGGGTGATCGGCATGTACACGTCGTTGGTGCCGAGCAGGCGCACGCTGTCGATCGCGCCCATGATCGTCGACACGCCCATGGTGTGCAGCACCAGTTGCCGATGGGTGAAGTACACACCTTTCGGGTTGCCGGTGGTGCCGGTGGTGTAGAAGGTGGTGGCGACCGAGTTCTCGTCGAAATCCTGAAAGTCGTACTGCGGGCTGGCGGCGGCCAGCAGTTGCTCGTATTCGCCAACCAGGTTCGGCAGCTCGGCAGTCTTCTCCGGCAAATCGGTGAGCAGCAGGGTTTTCCCCACCGTGGTCAAGTGCGGCGCGATGGCCTGGTACAGCCCGACGAACTCGCTGTTGACCAGCACGAAGCGGTCCTCGGCATGGTTCATGGTGTAGAGGATCTGCTCTGGCGACAGACGCACGTTGATGGTGTGGATCACCGCGCCGATCATCGGAATGGCAAACATGCATTCGAGGTAGCGATGGCTGTCCCAGTCCATCACTGCTACGGTGTCACCCGCCTTCACCCCGGCCGCCGTCAACACGTTGGCCAGCCGCGCCACCCGCTCGATCAAGGTCGGATAGCTGTAACGCAACTGGTCTCGGTAGATGATCTCGCGGGTTTTCTCGTAACGGGCGCCAGACATCAGCAGCCGTTTGATCAGCAATGGATACTGGTAGGCCCCATCGGCCGGGGGAATGACGCGAGTCTGCAACATATGAATCCCTTTTCTGGCTGCACGGTGTTGGCGTAGAGCGCATTACTCTAGAGCCGTTATACCCCAGTAAAATCAGCCGAAGGAATGATTTGCACAGCCGTACAAATGCTAGCTTTGCGCCAGCATTTGCCGGTATTCAGCGTCGGTCAGGCTGTTTGCCCGACAGCTGCTTCGGAAGGTGTGCGTGGGAAAACCACAGCCGCGAGGAAGGTCAACGCGCCAAAACCCGCCAGAATCAAGTAAAGCCCGACAAACCCATGGCGCGGTTCGACGTAGGCAATGAGCGGAATCGCCGTCGCACTGGCGCCGAACGACAGGCAGTAACGCAGGGCGAAGACCCGTGACTGCCACTGCGGCGCGACGAAATTGGCGACCATCGAGTCGTTCACCGTCACCTGACCGAACACCACGAACATGAACGCCGCACCGAGCACGATCACTGCCCAGCCATCGACATACGCCATGGCGTACAACAGCGGCGCCTGAAACAGCGTCAACACCATAAACGGCCATTTCAGGCTGACCCGGTGCAGCACCTGGCCAATGCTCAACTGCGCCACCGCACCAAAGGCATACGCCAGGCTGACCACCACGCCGAGGGTTTGCGGCGAGGCGAACAAGTCATGCAGACGTTCCTCAAACAGCTTCGGGTAGGTCATGGTGGTGGCGTTGAACACTATACCGCCGGTGGCCGTCGCCAGTGCCAGCACACCGAACACCATGAGCATCGAAATCCGCTGCCCGGCAGCGCCCTTCAGTGCGGTATGCGGACGCAGCGGGATTGGCTCTTCACGCACCTGCACGGCAAAGCCGATTCCCAGCAAGATCGCCACCACGCCCGGTAACACAAAGGCCGACCGCCAGCCGAACTGCGCCACGAGCAACCCGGTGATCAGCGCCGAGAACGCCACGCCGAGGTTGCCCCACATGCCATTGATGCCAATCTCCCGACCGCGATTCTGCGCGTAGGCCACCAGCATCGCGGTGCCCACCGGGTGGTAGATCGCGGCGAAAATGCCGATCAGGGTCAACCCGATCACCAGCATCGTGGGGCTGGTGCTCAGCCCGGTGAAGATTGCCGAAGCGCCGATGCCGAAGAAGAACACCAGCATCATCTGCCGCCGGCTCCAGTGATCACCCAGCCAGCCGGCCGGTAACGAACAGGCGCCAAAGGCAATGAAGCCACCCAGCGAAAGGCCGATCAGCGCGGCGTAGTCGAGGCCGAAGGCCTGGGTCATGCCGAGCACGGCGGCGGGGAAAATCAGCATGAACATGTGGTCGATCACATGGGCAGCATTGACGTAGCGGATCACGTTTCGGGATTGGTTCATGGCGGCACGCTTGTGTTTGTTATGGGCGGATTGTTGTCAGCGGCTTTATGCTAAGTTGGCGAAAAAGCGCATACCTGCCAACCAGGTCATCAAATCAGACATGTTGATCAGCCACTTCGAACACGGCCCGGTGAGTGCCTATCCCCGGGATTATCTGGACGGTGAGCACCAGCCGCTGCACCTGCACCGCGAGGCGCAGTTGCTGTATGCCGTCCGAGGGATCATGCGGGTGGTCACCGACCTCGGTGCCTGGGTGATTCCGCCAAGCCGCGCAGTGTGGATTGCGCCGCAAGTCGCGCACGAGATATTCATGTCCGGCGATGTGCAGATGCGCTCACTGTTCATCGCCCCCGAGCTATCACCGGCCAGTCTGCAACAGTGCTGCGTGCTGGCGGTGACGCCGCTGCTGCGCGAGTTGATCCTGCGCGCCGTACAAGGCCCGCCGCACGCGGACAATCCGCTGATCCAGCAGTTGATGCTGGAAGAGCTCGCCAGTCTGGAAAACCTGCCGCTGCACATTCCGATGCCCACCGACCGACGCCTGCAGAACATCTGTCTGGCGTTGCTGCACACTCCGGATCACCCCAACACCCTGGAAGACTGGGCACAGCAGGTCGGCGCCAGCTCACGCACTCTGGCGCGGCTGTTCCAGCGACAACTGAAGATGAGTTTCAACGCCTGGCGCCAGCAACTGCGCCTGATGGAAGCACTGCCGCGCCTGCTCGCCGGGGACAGCGTGCAGAGCGTGGCGCGGGATCTGGGGTACGGCAGCGCGCGGGCGTTCAGCGCGATGTTTCGCCGTTTGCTCGGGGAAAATCCCCGGGATTATCTGCAGACCCTGAGCAAGCTGAGCGAACTCGTGTAGGAGCTGTCGAGTGAAACGAGGCTGCGATCTTTTGATTCTGCTTTTAGAAGATCAAAAGATCGCAGCCTGCGGCAGCTCCTACAGTGAGTGTTGATCAATGCATCTCGGTAAACGCGATTTTCACGCCGAGAGCGATCAGCACCGCGCCCATGGTGCGGTCGAACCAATGGCCCATGCGGGCAAAACCGGCACGTACACGTTGCTGACTGAACAGCATCGCCACCAGACAGAACCAGAAAGCGGTCGCAACGGCCAGGTAAACCCCATAACCCGCCTGCACCGCCAGCGGCGTGTGCGGGTTGATCACCACAGTGAACAGCGACAGGAAGAACAGCGTGGCTTTCGGGTTCAGGCCGTTGGTGACGAAGCCCGAGGTGAACGCGCCGCGCGCCGTGCGTACGCCGGCCTCTTTGTGCAGATCATCGGCCACGACTTTCGCCGGCTGCGCGCGCAACGCCTTGAAGCCAATGTACAGCAGGTAAGCGGCGGCGGCCCATTTCAAGGCGTTAAACAGCACGATCGACTGCGACACGATCAGGCCGATGCCCAGCAGCGAATAACCCACATGCAGGAAAATCGCCGTGCCCACACCCAGCGCGGTCCAGGTGCCGGCGCGACGACCATGGGTCACGCTCTCGCGCACCACCACGGCAAAGTCCGGGCCGGGGCTGGCGACGGCCAGCAGGTGGATCAGTGCAACGGTCAAGAACTCGGTCCAGTACATGGGGGCTCCTCTTGGGGTGAACATCAGCTTGAATACATCGCCCGAATGCTTTTCCCCTGTGGGAGCGGGCTTGCTCGCGAATGGCGTTGTGTCAGGCAACCTTTGTGGTTCTGACACGCCCTCTTCGCGAGCAAGCCCGCTCCCACAGGTTTTGTAAGCACCTCGGACACTGCGTAACGTTTTGTTTCATCTGGTAGGCTCGGCAGATTACGCCTTCCGTTCCAAGCACAAAAGGTACAGTTGATGACGAACCCGCGCCGCGCCGTATTCCTCGATCACCCGTCTTTGGATCTCGGCGATCTCGACCTCAGCCCGTTGCGCGCCTGCTTCAGCGACCTGCAACTGTTCGCCCAGACCGCACCGGAACAAGTCGCCGAACGCCTGCACGGTGCCAACGTGGCGATCACCAACAAGATCCGCATCGATGCCGCCGCGATGGCCGCCAACCCGGATCTGCAACTGATCCTGATTACCGCCACCGGCACCAACAACGTCGATCTGGACGCGGCCCGCGCCCACGGCATTACCGTGTGCAACTGTCAGGGTTACGGCACGCCGTCGGTGGCGCAACACACAATCATGTTGCTGCTCAACCTCGCCACCCGCCTCGCGGATTATCAAAAAGCGGTCGGCGAAGGTCGCTGGCAGCAAGCCAGACAGTTCTGCCTGCTCGACTACCCGATTGTCGAACTGGAGGGCAAAACCCTCGGCCTGCTCGGTCATGGCGAACTCGGCGGTGCGGTCGCGCGACTGGCCGAAGCGTTTGGCATGCGCGTATTGCTCGGGCAGATTCCCGGCCGCCCCGCCCGCCCGGATCGCCTGCCACTGAACGAACTGCTGCCGCAGATCGACGCCCTGACCCTGCACTGCCCGCTCAACGAACACACCCGGCACTTCATCGGCTCCCGCGAGCTGGCGTCGATGAAACCCGGCGCCTTTGTGGTCAACACCGCTCGTGGCGGCTTGATCGACGAGCAAGCCTTGGCCGACGCGTTGCGCAATGGTCACCTCGGCGGCGCCGCCACCGATGTGCTCAGTGTCGAACCGCCGGTCAACGGCAATCCCCTGCTGGCCGCCGATATTCCGCGGCTGATCGTCACTCCGCACAACGCCTGGGGCAGTCGCGAAGCGCGGCAACGCATCGTCGGCCAATTGACCGAAAACGCTCAGGCATTCTTCAGCGGTACAGCGCTGCGGGTCGTCAGTTGATAAACTGCGGCACTTTTTTTCCAAGGAGCAGTTATGGATCCGCGCAGTGAAGTACTGCTTCGTCAGGCCGAGTTATTCCAGGGTTCGCTGTTGTTGGCCGGTTTGCCTGCCGACGATCTGCTCGGGCGCCTGCCCAATGCGTTCGGCTGGTGCTGGCATGCCGGCGATCAAGCCGCTCTCGATGCGCGCTTCGAAGGTCGTAGCCATTTCGGCGTAAACGTGCCGGAGCGCGAGTTCGACAGCGCCGTGGTGTTTTTGCCCAAGTCCAAGGATCTGACCGATTACATCCTCAACGCGGTGGCCGCACGTCTGGCCGGGCGTGAGGTGTTTCTGGTCGGGGAAAAACGCAGCGGCATCGAGGGTGCGTCCAAGCAGCTCAATCCGTTCGGCAAGCCGCGCAAGCTCGACAGCGCGCGCCATTGCCAGCTGTGGCAAGTCACCGTGGCCAACGCGCCGCAAGCAAAATCGCTGGAAAGCCTGGCGCAGACTTATGAGCTGCCGCTGGCCGAAGGCCCGCTTAAAGTTATCAGCCTGCCGGGCGTATTCAGCCATGGCCGACTGGATCGCGGCAGCGCCCTGCTGCTGGAGCATCTGGACAAACTGCCGAGCGGTCATCTGCTGGATTTCGGCTGTGGCGCCGGAGTTTTGGGCGCGGCGGTCAAACGTCGTTATCCGCACAATCAGGTGACCTTGCTCGACGTCGATGCCTTCGCCGCCGCCAGCAGTCGCCTGACGTTGGCGGCCAACGGTCTGGAAGCCGAAGTGCTGACCGGTGACGGCATCGACGCTGCACCGATGGGTCTGAACGCGATTCTGAGCAACCCGCCGTTCCATGTCGGCGTGCACACCGATTATTTCGCCACCGAAAACTTGCTGCGAAAAGCGGCCAAACATCTGAAAAACGGCGGCGAACTGCGCCTTGTTGCGAACAGCTTCCTGAAGTATCAGCCACTGATCGAAGAGCATCTGGGCGTGTGCGCGATCAAGGCCGAAGGCAATGGTTTCCGGATTTACCGGGCCAAGCGCGGCTGAAAATTTGTTCTTGCTCTATCGGTTTTGCGAAGGCAGAATCCGCTCCGTCCTAGGGGAGTAGTCTCCCACGAGCGCCAAGCTCGTCCGGCATACGTCAACATACTTGATCCTCAGATCATGGCGTATGCGACCCAAGCGTCCGCACCAGACGGATCGCAGGGTTTGACAAGACCTATGACACGCACACCTTACCCGGGGCGGGAAGGCTGTACGTGTCATAGCCGTGTCGACCCGCCCCTTAGGAAAATCCTGATGCTGGACTCGTTACTCGTTCCCACCGCAATCGTTGCCTTGGCCGAAATCGGCGACAAGACGCAACTGCTCGCGCTGATTCTCGCCGCTCGCTTTCGCAAACCCTGGCCGATCATTGCCGGTATCGTTGCTGCGACCCTGGCCAACCACGCGGCAGCCGGTGCGGTAGGTGCCTGGTTCGGCAGCTTCTTCTCCGATTCGGTGTTGCACTGGATTCTTGCCGCAAGCTTCGCTGCCACGGCGCTCTGGACGCTGGTTCCGGACAAGATGGACGACGATGAAGCCAGCACCGCACGCAAGTTCGGCCCCTTCCTGACCACGCTGATCGCCTTCTTCCTCGCGGAAATCGGTGACAAGACGCAGATCGCCACCGTGATGCTGGCGGCGCAATACCCTGAGCTGTGGCTGGTGATTATCGGCACCACCCTGGGCATGTTGATTGCCAACGTGCCGGTGGTATTGGCGGGTAACTTTGCGGCGGAGAAATTGCCACTGACCTTGATCCGTCGCCTGGCGGCTTCGGCGTTCCTGATTCTGGCGATCGTGGCGGTGTACAAGGCGATGCAGAGCAGTGGCTGGGTTTAACCCCTGAGCCTTTCACATCATTCTGGCGAGGGAGCTTGTCGAATCGTCGCACCGTCCCGCTCGGCGGCGCAGCCGTCGCAAACCCTGCCAATGCGGTTTAACTGTTAATCCGCGATTGCAGGGTTTGGGGCCGCTTCGCTGCCCAGCGGGAGCAAGCTCCCTCGCCACAAAATCAAGTTCGCCTTGCCAGGGTTCTGATCAGGACTTCGGGGCTTTCTCGTACAGCGGCATGACTTTCGGAATCGCCGCCTGCAGCGAGGCGATTCGGCTGGTCGATGCCGGGTGAGTACTCATGAACTCCGGTGGCGAACCTTCTGACGCCTTGCTCATCTTGTTCCACAAGGTGATCGCGGCATTCGGATTGTACCCGGCACGAGCGGCCAGTTCGAGACCGATCAGGTCGGCTTCGTTTTCGTTGGCACGGCTGTTGGGCAAGGTCATGCCGTAGTTGGCCACGGTGTCGGCCAGCGCCAGACTGTCCTGACCCAGACCGAACAACGCACCGGCACCCTGCTTGGCCATTTCAATGCCATAAGCCTTGGACATCGCTTCACGACCGTGCTCGCGCAGGGCGTGGGCGATTTCATGGCCCATGACCGCAGCGATTTCATCGTCGGTCAGCTTCAGGCTGTCGATCAGTCCGGTGTAAAAAATGATCTTGCCGCCAGGCCCGCAGTTGGCGTTGAGCTCGTCGCTCTTGATCAGATTGACTTCCCACTGCCATTGCGCCGCATCCGGACGGAAGTTCGGTGCCTGGGCAATCAGCCGGTTGGCGATTGCCTGAACCCGCTTGGCCTCCGGGCTGGTCTTGTCCAGTACGCCTTTGCTCGACGCTTCGCCGACGGTCTTCTGATAGGACTGGGCATACATCTGGTCGACCTCTTGCGAGGACAGCATGCTGAACATGTACTGCTTGCGCTCCACCCCCACGGCTCCGCCGCTGGTGGTGTTGACCGACTGACAACCGGCCAGCAACAGTGCTGCGCTCAGTGCACTTACAACCAATGTCTTGTTCATTCAAAAGCTCCCTGAAAACCTGCCGCGTATCCTAGGCGGGTAATTGTATCGGCGCCAGATACAACAGACGTGTTGCAGGGTCTTTCGGAAATTTCCCACCGCTGCTGTCGTAAAAAATTCACAGCAACCGGCAAGCCTGCTGCCGCTGCGTCGCGCACCGATCCATTTGCGACATCCTCCGCCGTTTGTTTCGCTCAACGCTCATGGCGCCATGCCTGCTGCCGATACAACAGCGCAGACGTCCTCTTGCGTGCGGAGCTCCCATGAAGTTCAAGTCGATCCAGTTTTCCGTCGCCGCCCTGGCTGGCGCCATCGTCCTCAGCGTGGTCGCTGCGCTGGTGCTGTACGCGCTGTTCTCCGGCGCCCGCACCCAGGAAATGGTGCAACAGCGCACCCAGGCGCAGTTCGAGCAAGTCATCGAACAACGCCTGACCTCGCTGGCGCAGACCCAGGTCAGCCAGATCCAGCGCGAACTCGAAGCGCCGTTGCTGATTGCCGGCGGACTGGTGCGGGTCAACGCGCTGCTCGGCACACCGGGTGCCGATGGCCAGCCGCGACTGAGCATGAGCCGCGAGCAACTGATCAGCCTGATCAAGGAAAACGTCGAAAAGAATCCGAAGATTCTCGGCACCTACATCGGCTGGGAAAAAAACGCACTGGACCACAATGACGCGGCCTACATCGGCAGCGCCGTGATCGGTATCGATCCCGCCAACGGACGCTTCCTGCCGTGGTGGTTCCGCAATACCGACGGCAGTCTGGGCGTGGACAAACTGGCCGATGTCGACGATCAGAAAACCCTGTCCACCGGGGTGCGCGCCAGTGAGTACTACCTGTGCTCCAAGGAAACGAAAAAGCCCTGCGTGATCGATCCGGCGCCGTACAAGGTCGGCGACAAGATCGTGATGCTCGCCTCGTTCATTGAGCCGATCATGCTCAACGGCGCATTCCAGGGCATCGTCGGCGCCGACCTGTCGGTGAACTTCATTCAGGAAATGCTCCTCGGCGCCAACCAGAAGCTGTACGGCGGCGCCGGGCAAATGACCCTGATCGGCGGCAACGGCCGGATCGTCGCCTACACCAAGGACACCAGCAAATTCGGGGAAAAGGTCAGCGACATTCTCGACGCCGAGCAGATCGCCAACATGGCCAATCTCAAACGCGGCGAAGTCACCTACTCGGTCAACAAGGACAAGGGCCGCATCGAGCTGTACCTGCCGTTCGGCATCGGCCAGACCGACGCGCGCTGGACGCTGATGCTGCAACTGCCGTTGAACGCGGTGATGGCGGATCTGCAAAAACTTCAGGCCGACCTTGATGCGCAACGCAAGTCCGACACCTTCGGCATGGCCATGGTCGGCCTGATCATTGCCGCCATCGGTCTGCTGGTGATCTGGCTGGTGGGCCACGGCATCGCCCGACCGCTGAAGCAGATGGTCGCCATGCTCGATGACATTGCCAAAGGTGAGGGCGATCTGACCCGTCGCTTGAGCAGTGATCGCAGCGATGAACTGGGCTCGATTGCCAAGGGCTTCAACACCTTCCTCGCCAAGTTGCAGGCGATGATCACCCAGGTGGTGACGTCGGTGCAGAGCGTCAGCGATTCCTCGGAACACACTGCCGACATCGCGATTCGCACCAACATCGGCATTCAGAAACAAATGGCCGAGATCGATCAGGTTGCCACCGCCGTGCAGGAAATGACCGCCACTGCCCAGGACGTGGCGCGCAACGCCACCCAGGCGGCGCAAGCCGCCAGCCATGCGGATCAGGCCGCAGGCCAGGGCATGCAGATCGTTCGTGATACCTCGAATTCGATTGGCGTGCTGGCGGTGGAAATCGGCAAAGCGGTGGAGGTGGTGCAGACGCTGGCCAAGGACAGTGAAAACATCAACGCGATCCTCACCGCGATTCGCGGAATCGCCGAGCAGACCAACCTGCTGGCGCTGAACGCGGCGATCGAAGCGGCGCGGGCCGGCGAACAAGGTCGCGGCTTTGCGGTGGTGGCGGACGAGGTACGCAATCTGGCGCAGAAAACCCAGAAAGCCACCGAAGAAATCCAGAGCATGATCCAGCAACTGCAACAAGGCACCCGCGATGTGGTGCGGGTCATGGAAGACAGCCAGCACCGCACTGACGAAAGCGTGCAGCACGCGGCGAAAGCGGCCGAGGCGCTGGAGACGATTACCCAGGCAGTATCGGTGATCAACGACATGAACACGCAGATTGCCAGTGCGGCGGAAGAACAGAGTGCGGTGGCGGATGACATCAACCGCAACGTGATCAATATCGGCCAGGTGGCCAATGAAGTGGCTGGTGGTGCGGATGAGTCGAGTTCGGCCAGTGCCGGCCTGACTAAATTGGCGGAGCAGCAGCGGCGGCTGATCAATCAGTTCAAGGTTTAGAGCAAGATCAAAAGATCGCAGCCTGCGGCAGCTCCTGCACCGATCCTGTAGGAGCTGCCGCAGGCTGCGATCTTTTCGCTTTTCACATCAACCCGGGGTCAGACACTCCGGCCCATTGAGCTTCGGATCATTGACCAGATTCGCCAGCACCCGCTCGCGCAACCCCGCCGGCTCACTGGCGAGCAAGCCCTGCAGCACATGCAGCGGCGTCGCGGGATCGAGCCAGGCCGCCTGCCCCGCCTCATCGAGAATCAACGGTCGGCGCTGACTGGCCGCCGGTTGGGTGATCACCGCCGTACTCAGCCACACCTGCTCTTGCACCGGATAGGCCTCCCAGATCGCCGCGAAGAACAGCGACGAACCCTCCCCCGGCGTCAGCCAGTACGGGCGCTTGCGCAGGTTGCCGCGCCATTCGTAAAAACCGTTGGCCGGCAGCAGGCAGCGACGCAGGCGCAGCGCTTCGCGGAACATCGGTTGCTCGGCCACCGTTTCCGCCCGGGCATGCGCTGGTGTTTTCGACAGATCGGTCAGCCACGGCGGTGTCAGGCCCCAACGGGCGCGGGCCAGCGTGCGTTGGCCGTCGGCCTCGGCACGCAGCATCAACACCGAATCATTGGGGGAAATGTTCCACTGCGCCTGCTGATCGGCGGGAAATCCGGGCAGGGCCGCGAAGTCGCGGTTCCAGCGAAACAGGGCATAACGTCCACACATGGGGCAACACGACTCAGAAATAAAACGAACGTCAGCCTAACAGACCAGCGTCCCGGGGAAGCTCTCCGGTTCATCGCCTGGCAGCGGCAGCGCGGCATTGTACGCGGTGATCAGTTCGCGGGCGTATTCGGCCTGATCGTTATCGACCGACAGGCCGAGCAGGCCGAAGATCGGCAATTCACCGGTACCGCCGAGCAGATCCCGGCCCACCAGATGCGCCTCGATGCCTTCACTGGCGAGCATGCCCTTGAGCATCTCGCCTTCCATCAGGTTTTCCGGTTCGTAGATTCGCTGCATGAGCGCCCCTCATTCGTTTTCGCTGAACACTTCCAGAAACCAGTCCTTGCCATGCACCTGCAAGACAAACGTGATCGGTCGACAACACACCTGACAGTCCTCGATGTAGGTCTGATCGCCGCCAGACAGATCCACTGTCGTCTCGACCGTTTCCCCACAATAAGGACATTCGTATTCAGCGCTTTCCAGCATCGCGGTCTCCCAGGTGACTTGTGCGTATAATCGCCGGTCTATTTGCAGGGCTATTTTTGTCTGGCTACCTTTTCAGACCGTGCCCCGTTGGTTTTCGATCAAAACCTTTACTTACCCTAGCCGTTTCCAACAAGAGAGCATGATGGGCGAATTCGATGCCATCCGACCTTACGACGACAGCGAAGTACCTGCGGTACTGGCAAGACTGCTCGGCGACAAGGCGTTTCTAGATATCCTCACCCACTTCCGCTTCCCGCGTTTTGCCGGTGCCTTCGGCTGGATGCTCAAACCACTTATAGCCCATCGGCTGCGTCGTGAGTTTGCCGACGTGACCTCCGTGGCCACTTTGCAGGACAAAGTCGAGTTCTACGTCGACCACACCATCGAGCGCGCCACTGATGGCGTGACCTACACCGGTGTCGAGCAATTCAAGTCCGGCAGCGCCTACCTGTTCATCGCCAACCACCGCGACATCGTGATGGACCCGGCCTTCGTCAACTACGCGGTGTACCACGCCGGCCTGCCGACCCCGCGCATCGCGATCGGCGACAACTTGCTGCAGAAGCCTTTCGTCAGCGACCTGATGCGCCTGAACAAGAGCTTCATCGTGCACCGCTCGATCACCGGGCGTCGCGAGAAGATGGCGGCGTATCAATTACTGTCGGCGTACATCAACCACTCGATCCGCAACGATTGCGCCTCGATCTGGATCGCTCAGGCCGAGGGCCGGGCCAAGGACGGCGACGACCGTACCGAGTCGGCGATCCTCAAGATGTTCCACATGAGCCGCAAGGACGAACCGTTCGGCGAGGTCATCCAGTCGCTGAACCTGACCCCGGTGTCGATCAGCTACGAATACGACCCGTGCGACCAGGCCAAGGCCCGCGAGTTGTACATCCGCGCCACCACCGGCACCTACGCCAAGGCGCCAGGCGAGGATGACGTGAGCATCGCCAAGGGCATCACCGGCTACAAGGGCCGGGTGCACGTGAACTTTGCCGCGCCGATCACCGAGCTGTTCGAAGACACCAAGCAATTGGCGGTCGAAATGGACAAGCAGATTCTCGGCGGTTATCGCCTGTTCCCGGTGCATTACCTGGCGTATGCGATGTGGGCCGATGCCGATCCGCAACTGAACGTGCCGAAGGCAGCCGAGGTGTTCCCGGCCGACGAACTGGCCAAGGCGCAGGAAGAATGGCAGCGCCGCCTGGACGCCTGCCCTGAGGAGCACCGTCCGTATCTGGTGCTGCAATATGCGACGCCGGTGCGTAATCAGTACCGCGTGAAGGCTGGATTGCCGTTGTAACGGCAAGATCAAAAGATCGTCCGAACGCGGCCCGAACCTGCGGCAGCTCCTACAGGGGAATGATGTACACCCTGTAGGAGCTGCCGCAGGCTGCGATCTTTTGCTTTTAGAAGCGGGTGCTGATCCAGGAAACGATCAGGGCCAGACCAAGGCAGGCAAAACCGAAGCGGTAGAAAAAGCGGTTCATGCGCAACGTCGCCCAATCCAGAATCGGCTCGGCATTCGGTTGAGCCTGACGCTGCGCGGCGATGCTGGCCATCGCGCGCTGTTCACGGCGGCGGGTCGCGTGCAGCAACCAACTGCCCGGGAAGGCCAGGGCCAGCGCCAGCAGGTTGATCAATTTGGCGGGATGGGCGGTAAACAGCGTCATCAAGTGCAGCGACATCACAGACCTCGGAACTGAATCGGTGTGGCAGCCGCCGGATCGACGACCGCGGCGCGGATTCTACCGAAACACTCCGCCACTGCCCTACCCTTTGCGACAAATAACCTGACAATCGACCGATGGCTGTCCTGTGTCACGGCATCGTCATTTACATCGGCCACCATGCGCGCCTCGAAACACACATGGAACGCGACATGCTTCACGCCGAAAACCAGGATCGTCTGTACCTCATCACCCCGACCGACGAACAACAGAGCCTCGTCGGCAGCCTTGCCTTCAATGTTCAGGACCGCCACTGGCTGGTGTATTGCGCCCTCGGCGGGCATCAGCATGCGGATTTGCCGGAGACTGACCTGCTGACGGGCGTGAGCGTGCTCGACTTCTACTCCCAGGCCGCCTGACACCCGCCTGTCCCTGTGATAGGGGGCTTGCTCCCGAAGACTGAGTGTCAGTCGACTTCTGAGTTGACTGATCCACCGCTTTCGGGAGCAAGCCCCCTCCCACAGTTGTATGAGTATTCAGACAAATTGTGTGGCCACAAAAAAGCCCGGAGCCATCACTGGCGCCGGGCTTTTTCACATCAGCCGGACAGCTTACTCGGCGAGCACCTGACCCACGGTCGGGTCCTTGAACAGGCGAGTCAACGCGTCGCTCAACACGTCGCTGACCAGCTTGGTGTTGGTTTCCTGGTTCGGCGCCATGCCGAAGCGCTGGTCCAGCGAAGCGCCGTAACGGCCGCTGTAGCGACGGTTGCCGCTCTGCACGTCGGAGCGGAAGGTTGCGCCGATGGTGGCTTCGGTCACGTACATGCCTTCTTTCGGCGACTGGTACTTCAGCTCGGTCAGGGTCACGGTCAGCTGCGGCGCGGTCATCCCGTTGCTGGTCGGGGTGAAGCCAAGCAGACGCACGGCGGCTTCAGCCTGAGCCTGCAACTTGGGCAGGATCTGCTCGCGCTGCACGGTGATCGCGCTGGTTTCCGGGTACAGGCCGCCGCGGGTGCCGAGGGTTGGCGACGGACGACCGTCAACCACGCGTACCACCACTTGCTGGCCATGGCCGACCGGGGCCAACTGCGTGGTCAGCTTCGGTTCCGGGCTCAGTTGTTGCGGGCTGTGGGCGCAGCCAACCAGGGTCAAACTGGTCACAGTGATCAAACCGAACAACAGGCGTTGCAACATGCTCTTTTCTCCAGAATCAGGCACAAACAGGCCGGCAGTATAGCGGTGGGCCACTGCGGGTCACCAGCACCCGACAGTGAATACTCAAATGTCTGACCCGGCCGTGGGAATGCGGTTCCTGTCACAGATTATTCACCGCCCATACACGTTGGCGTCACGGCCGCCTGGCAACCTTCAAACCAGTCCCCAACAAGGTACTCGCCATGCGCTATCTGATCTCGTTGTTCGCCCCACGTCCGCTGCACCGCAGCTTTGCCCTGCTCGACCGCAACGGTCATTGCCAGGCATTCAAGCAGTGCAGCCTGCAACCGATGGGCGATGGCTGGGTGGAAATCGAAGAAATCCGTCTCAACTGGCTGCACCAGCCACTGCCCGCCAGCGCCCGCGTCATACCGTCGCAGCCCCGCGCACGCGTGCAAGCGATGTTGAGCATCTGACCGGATGCCTAATAAAAGTCATTAAACACGACCAACTGCCCGCATTTCTTCGATACAATCTCCCCCCGATTATAAGGACGTCTCCTGATCGGGCCCCGCAACACCGGCAATGCCCAGCATTAGCCATCAAAATCGCCCACAGAGAGCCGCCCACACAGATCGAGTGAAGTTGGCGCGCTTGCCTGTTCTTCCGGCAAAACCCCGCTTTTCGCGAATCTGCAGAGCTGTCATGACGCTCGGCCACCGCGTTGTTTTGCCTTTGCGGGCAAGGTGCCAGGCCTGGACAGCCCTTTTTGAGGTTCACGTCTTCAAAAGAGCGTGAAAAAAACGGGTTTTCACAACTTCACAAGAGTGTGGCGAGCAAATGAAAAGTTTTGCGTCTGAACATGCACCATTAGCGTCTGAAACAGCCCAACGACACAGGACCGGGGATACCTCGAACATCGGAGCCTGAAGCCTGTCCGCTACGGATTTGGTTGCACAAAACGGATTGTCTCGACCATAAGTCGAATTGCCAGCTGCGTGCTGAAATGAGTTCATGGAGCTCTTGAAAGCCAAGCCGCATACATCCGTCGAAGTTGCGAAAAATTGCGAAGATTCGGACATGGCGAACCTGACCATGGATAGCCTGGACATCACTGACCTGTCCCGGAACGCCTGGCAGCCATGCCGACAATTTGGTGCTGCAGATTTTGGAGACGCGTTAAATGGCGCATAACGAAGCAGTCGACGTAGTTCTGGTTGGGGCCGGCATCATGAGTGCCACCCTGGCAGTACTGCTCAAAGAGCTCGACCCGGCGATCAAGCTGGAAGTCGTCGAGCTGATGGATTCCGGTGCTGCGGAGAGTTCCAACCCGTGGAACAACGCCGGTACAGGCCACGCCGGCCTGTGCGAGCTGAACTACACGCCGCAAGCCGCTGATGGCAGCGTCGACATCAAGAAAGCCGTGCACATCAACACCCAGTTCGAAGTGTCCAAGCAGTTCTGGTCGTACCTGACCAAGAAAGGCACATTCGGCTCGTGCAAATCCTTCATCAGCCCGGTGCCGCACCTGAGCTTCGTCCAGGGCGACAGCGGCGTGTCCTTCCTCAAGTCACGCTTTAACGTACTGAGCAAGCATCACGCCTTCTCCGACATGGAGTACACCGAAGACAAGGCGAAGATGGCCGAGTGGATGCCGCTGATGATGCCGGGCCGTTCGCCGGACGAAGTCCTGGCCGCGACCCGCGTGATGAATGGCACCGACGTCAACTTCGGCGCCCTGACCAATCAGTTGCTCAAGCACCTGACGAGCGCACCGGACACCCAGGTCAAATACTGCAAGCGCGTCACCGGCCTCAAGCGTAACGGCGCCGGCTGGACCGTCAGCATCAAGGACGTCAACAGCGGCGCCAGCCGTGAAGTCGACGCCAAGTTCGTCTTCCTCGGCGCCGGCGGCGCGGCCCTGCCGCTGCTGCAGGCTTCGGGCATCGAAGAAAGCAAAGGCTTCGGCGGCTTCCCGATCAGTGGCCAGTGGCTGCGTTGCGACAACCCGGAAGTGGTCAAGCACCACCAGGCCAAGGTCTACAGCCAGGCAGCAGTGGGTTCGCCACCGATGTCCGTGCCGCACCTGGACACCCGTGTAGTCGACGGCAAGAAATCCCTGCTGTTCGGGCCATACGCCGGTTTCACCACCAAGTTCCTCAAGCACGGTTCCTTCATGGACCTGCCGCTGTCGGTGCGCGCCGGCAACATCGGGCCGATGCTGGCGGTGGCGAAAAACAACATGGACCTGACCAAGTACCTGGTCAGCGAAGTGATGCAATCGATGGAGCAGCGCCTGGATTCCCTGCGCCGTTTCTACCCGGAGGCGAAAGCCGAAGACTGGCGTCTGGAAGTGGCCGGTCAGCGGGTACAGATCATCAAGAAAGACCCGAAAAAAGGCGGCATCCTGCAATTCGGTACCGAACTGGTCGCGGCGAAAGACGGCTCCCTCGCCGCCCTGCTCGGCGCTTCCCCAGGTGCGTCGGTGACCGTTTCGATCATGCTGGAACTGATCGAGAAATGCTTCCCGGCCAAGGCCAAGGGTGAGTGGGCGGCCAAACTGGCGGAGATCTTCCCGGCCCGCGAGAAGGTTCTGGAAACCGATGCTGCGCTGTATCGCAAGATCAACACGCAGAACAACATCGCGCTGGAACTGGTTGAAGAAAGCAGCGAGACCCCAAGCTTCGCTTGATCTTGCGGCATAAAAAACGCCCCGTACTCATTGAGTGCGGGGCGTTTTTTTATGGCCAGTATTTGAAACACTGACCTCTGTGGCGAGGGAGCTTGCTCCCGCTTGAGTGCGCAGCGCTCACAAGAGTTTGGGGCCGCTGCGCAGCCCGGCGGGAGCAAGCTCCCTCGCCACAGGGATGGTGTTAGGCGCGAGCTTTTTCGATCAGTTCGATGTAGTCCGGAGCGTTGCGCTGATCGGCGATCAGGTCAACGAAGGTCTTGCCGTGCTCATCCTTGCCATCCACGTCGTAACCGGCCGCGACGAAGAACGTCAGGAAGCGCTCGAAATCGTCGATGCGCAGGCCACGGTAGGCCTTGATCAGTTTGTGCAGCGACGGCGAAGTGGCGTCGACCGGTTCAAAATCGAGGAACAGCTTGATCTGCTCATCGCCAATCTCGTCACCAATCACCTGTTTCTTATCTTTACGCATTGCCGACTCCAGCTCGCAGACATTACACGGGGCGGGCAGTTTACCCCTGCCCTGCCACCAGGCTCAACGCGAACGAACGGCTCCGGTGTGCAGATCGGCCCAGATGTGTCCGTTGGCGTAACTGAGGAACTGCACATACACGGTGTCGTTGCGCAGCAGATCGATCACCACCCGGTATTGGGCCAGCGGATAAAACAGGGTCAGTGTTTTGCTCTTGTCGTCATAAACCGGTTTTTTCAGGCTTTTGCTTTCGCCATCGAAATTGACCAGCACCTGAGTGATGGTCGCTCCTTTGTTCAACGACTTGCCCTTGAGGCGGATCATCAACGCAGAAGTCACCGGAATCGGCTGCTGGTTGGACTGGCGTTGTGCGCCGACCACCACCGAATAATCGGTGACCTGCAGCAGTTGTTGCTGCTCGGGTTCGGCATCGCGCAGGGTCAGGTCGTCCGGCGGCAGAAATTGACTGTGCATCGGCGCCGGAGCGGCGGCCAGGGGCAGGCTGAGGGTCAGCAACAGGGCGGCAAGGCTGCGCAACAGAAGGCTCATGACAGGCTCCGGGGGGCGGGGCCGAGCACTCTAGCCGGGTTTCACGCAGTCCTGCAAAGCAAAAAAGGCGCAGGTCGCGTTGTCAGCAACCTGCACCTTTTTTGATCCAGCCCCGGATCAATCGAACTGTGCGCGCATCCAGGCCTGGTATTCGGCCACACCGGGCGCGCCTTCTCGCGGGGCCCAGTGAGCAAGTTCGCCCTCTCCGACTGGACGATAAGGGCCGGCCTTGCACTCGAACATCAGACTGTCGGCTTCCAGAACCACCAGGCCATGGAAGATGCCCGTCGGCAGATCCACACCGACACACTCGCCACCGGCCTGAAGAATCTGTTTTTTCACCACGACACCGGTTTCGTCAAAAATCAGCAGCCCCAGTCGCCCCTTGAGCACCAGCAATGTTTCCGCCTTGTTCTCACCCAAATGCCGGTGCGGAGGAATATAAGTGCTCGGTTGCAGGCCCACCGCCATGCGATGACAGGCCTCTTCCATCTGGTGAAAATTGTGGTGCTGGCGCCCACGGGGACTGGCCGCAGCTTTCTCGGCCAATTCAGCGAATAGCGTTTGATCAAGAAAGCCCGGTGTGTTCATTGATTACATTCCCTTAACAGCAAAGATCCCGTTGGCGTTGCGCCAGTAGCCTTTGTAGTCCATGCCGTAACCGAAGATGTAGCGGTCAATGCACGGCAGGCCGACGAAATCGGCTTTCAGGTCAGGACGCGCCTTGCGGTCGTGATCCTTGTCGATCAGCACGGCGGTGTGCACTTTGCGCGCGCCGGCGTGTTTGCAGAAGTCGATGATCGCGCCCAGGGTGTGACCTTCGTCGAGGATATCGTCGATGATCAGTACGTCGCGGTCGATGAACGAGACTTCCGGCTTGGCTTTCCAGAACAGGTCGCCGCCGCTGGTTTCGTTGCGATAACGGGTCGCGTGCAGGTAGGACGCTTCCAGCGGGAATTGCAGGTGAGTCAGCAGTTTTCCGGAGAAGATCAGGCCGCCGTTCATCACGCAGAACACCACCGGGTTGCTATCGGCCAGTTGTTCGTTGATTTGTGCACCGACGCGGGCGATGGCCGCCTCGACTTCAGCTTCGGTGTACAGGCAGTCAGCCTCTCGCATGATTTGACGGATATGCTCGAGATCAGCGGACATGGCGCTCTCCAGGGGGGATGTTTTCGGAAAAGCGGGCAAAGGTACGCATCCCGTGAGGTCGAATCAAGCCTTAATGGACTAACGTACTCAATGTCCTATAGGACATCACCCTCGGATAGATTAATCTAGGCCGGTTTTTTTGCCCGCCGCCGGAGTTTTTCCATGCCCATCCTCGAGATCCGCCACCCGCTGATCCGCCATAAACTCGGCCTGATGCGCCGCGCCGATATCAGCACCAAGAATTTCCGTGAGCTTGCTCAGGAAGTCGGCGCCCTGTTGACCTATGAAGCTACAAAAGATTTGCCGCTCGAATCCTACGATATCGCAGGTTGGTGCGGCACTGTGTCGGTGGAGAAAATCGCCGGCAAGAAGATCACCGTCGTGCCGATCCTGCGCGCCGGCATCGGCATGCTCGAAGGCGTGCTGAGCCTGATCCCGGGTGCCAAGGTTTCCGCCGTGGGCGTTGCCCGCAATGAAGAAACCCTGCAAGCACACACTTATCTGGAAAAACTGGTTCCGGAAATCGACGAACGGCTGGCGATGATCATCGACCCGATGCTCGCCACCGGCAGCTCCATGGTCGCGACCATCGACCTGCTGAAGAAAGCCGGCTGCAAAGACATCCGTGCGATGGTGCTGGTTGCCGCGCCGGAAGGCATTGCCGCTGTGGAACAGGCTCACCCGGACGTGACCATCTACACCGCTTCCATCGATGAACGTCTGAACGAACACGGTTACATCATCCCAGGGCTTGGCGATGCCGGTGACAAGATCTTCGGTACCAAGCAGAAGGACGCGTGAGCATGCAGCAAGAGTTCAACGATCCGCTCTGGCGCACGGTGCTGTCCGGCGCCCAGATGCTGTTCGTGGCTTTCGGCGCCCTGGTGCTGATGCCGCTGATCACCGGCCTTGACCCAAACGTGGCACTGTTCACTGCGGGTCTGGGGACGATTCTGTTCCAGATCGTCACCGGGCGTCAGGTGCCGGTGTTCCTCGCGTCGAGCTTTGCCTTCATCACCCCGATCATTCTCGCCAAGGGCCAGTTCGGCCTCGCCGCGACCATGGGCGGCGTGATGGCGGCCGGTTTCGTCTACACCTTCCTCGGCCTGGCCGTGAAGATCAAAGGCACCGGTTTCATCGACCGGCTGCTGCCGCCGGTGGTGATTGGTCCGGTGATCATCTCGATCGGTCTGGCCATGGCGCCGATTGCCGCGAACATGGCGATGGGCAAGGCTGGGGATGGTACCGAGCTGATCCACTACCAGACCGCGATGATGATCTCGATGCCGGCGCTGCTGACCACGTTGATCGTGGCGGTGTTCGGTAAAGGCATCTTCCGTCTGGTGCCGATCATTTCCGGGGTGCTGGTCGGTTTTGCCATGTCGTTCTATTTCGGCGTGGTCGATACCGCGAAGATTGCGGCGGCGCCATGGTTCGCCCTGCCGCATTTCACCGCGCCGGAGTTCAACTGGCAGGCGATCCTGTTCATCGTTCCCGTGGCGCTGGCTCCGGCCATTGAGCACATCGGTGGCGTGATCGCAGTCGGCAGCGTGACCGGTCGTGACTACCTGAAAAAGCCTGGCCTGCATCGCACCCTGCTCGGTGACGGCATCGCCACCACCGCTGCCGGTCTGTTTGGCGGCCCGCCGAACACCACCTACGCCGAAGTGACCGGCGCGGTGATGCTGACCAAGAACTACAACCCGAAAATCATGACCTGGGCGGCGATCTTCGCCATCACCCTGGCGTTCATCGGCAAGTTCGGCGCGCTGCTGCAAAGCATTCCGGTGCCGGTGATGGGCGGGATTCTGTGCCTGCTGTTCGGCTCGATCGCGGCAGTGGGGATGAACACTTTGATCCGTCACAAGATCGACCTCGGCGAAGCGCGCAATCTGGTGATCGTTTCGGTGACTCTGGTGTTCGGTATCGGCGGTGTGCTGGTCGGCACCGGTACTGGCCCGGACGACTTCGGCCTCAAAGGCATCGCGCTGTGCGCGGTGGTGGCGATTGCGCTGAACCTGATTCTGCCGGGCAATGATGGCTGGAAGAACAAGAAGGCGGATGAGCCGCTGATCTAAGGGTCTGGATGCTTGTTGTCTGACAGATAGCTTTCGCGAGCAAGCCCGCTCCCACAGGGGATCTTCAGCGCACCGAAGATCAAATGTGGGAGCGGGCTTGCTCGCGAAGCTTTTGGCTTTAAAGCGCCAGCGGCGCTCGTTCACACAGGGTTGCCAACGCCTTCGCCCATTGCGGGTCGTCATTCAGGCACGGCACCAGCACCAGCTCCTCGCCCCCCGCTTCGCGGAACTGGTCCTTGCCGCGATCACCGATCTCTTCCAGCGTCTCGATGCAATCGGCGACAAACGCCGGGCACATCACCAGAATCTTCTTCACCCCGCTTTGCGCCAACTCGTCCAGCCGCGCTTCGGTGTAAGGTTCGATCCACTTGGCTCGCCCCAGCCGCGACTGAAACGACACCGACCATTTGCCATCGGCAATGCCCGCGCGCTTGGCAAACTCGGAGGCGGTGCGCATGCACTGGGCGCGGTAACAGGTGGCCAGGACTGCCGGCGAAGCGTTCTTGCAGCAATCCTCGTTTTTCAAGCAGTGATTGCCGGTCGGATCGAGCTTGGTCAGGTGCCGCTCCGGCAAGCCATGGAAGCTCAGCAGCAAGTGATCGTAGTCCTGCTGCAAATGCGGGGTGGCGCTGGCGACCAGCGCGTCGATATATTCCGGTTGGTCGTAAAACGGTTGCAGCACTGAAAGCTGCACGTCAAGTTTGTTCTCGCGTATCACCCGCTTGGCTTCTTCGATCACCGTGGTGGTGGTGCTGTCGGCGAACTGTGGATAAAGCGGCGCCAGCGTGATGCGCTTTTGCCCCGCAGCCACCAGTTGCAACAATTTGGTTTCAATCGAAGGCTCGCCGTAACGCATGGCCAGTTCCACCGGGCCGTGGGTCCACTGGGTGGTCATCTGCTGCTGCAGACGACGGCTGAGCACTACCAGCGGCGAGCCCTCCTCCCACCAGATCGAAGCGTAGGCATGGGCCGATTGCTCGGGGCGCTTGATCAGGATCAGCGACACCAACAGCCGCCGCACCGGCCACGGCAGGTCGATCACGTACGGATCCATCAGAAATTGATTGAGGTAGCTGCGCACATCGGCCACCGAGGTGGAGGCCGGGGAACCCAGGTTGACCAGAAGCAAGGCGTGATCGGTCATGCATCGTCCTATTTCAAAGGCGGCCGGAGAGATCATCCAGAGCCGCGCGCAAATCCGTGAACTGGAAAGTGAAACCCGCTTCCAGCAAGCGTGCCGGCACGGCCCGTTGGCCGCCCAGCAACAGCAATGACATTTCGCCAAGCCCGACCTTCAGCGCCAGGGCCGGCATCGGCATGAACGCCGGACGGTGCAGCACGCTGCCCAGCGTCTTGGCAAACTCGCGATTGCGCACCGGTTTCGGTGCGCACGCATTATAAGGACCACTCGCCTGATCGCGGTGCAGAAGAAAATCAATCAGGGCGATTTGATCATCAATATGAATCCACGGCATCCACTGCCGGCCATTGCCCAAAGGCCCGCCCAGCCCGAGTTTGAACGGCAGCAACAGCCGCGACAAAAAGCCGCCCTCGGCCGACAGCACCAGCCCGGTACGCACCAGCACCACGCGGACGCCCAACGCTTCGGCGCGCTGGGCGGTTTCCTCCCAGGCAATGCACAACTGGCTGGCGAAATCGTCGATCACTGGCGGCGACTCTTCTGTCAGCTCGCGTTCACCGCCGTCGCCATACCAGCCGACAGCAGAACCGGAGATCAGCAACGCCGGTTTCTGCTGACGTGTTTCCAGCCAGGCCAGCAGGGTTTCGGTGAGGGTGATGCGGCTGCTCCACAACAACGCCTTGCGCCGATGGGTCCATGGCCGATCCGCGATCGGTGCACCGGCCAGATTGACCACCGCGTCCAGCGGCTGGTTGCCGAAGTCTTCCAGACGCGCAATCGCGCGCACCTGCGCGCCACAGATTTTCGCGACCTTTTCCGGACGTCGACTCCATACCGTCAATTGATGGCCCTGCCCCGACCAGTGTCGGCAGAGCTGACGGCCTATCAAACCAGTACCGCCGGTCAGCAATATGTGCATGACATCTTCCTCGCGTGGCGTTTTACCCGGATCACTAGTCTATTTTTATAAGCAGGGATCTTTTCTATCGGGCAGGCTCTATTGTTTAACCATAGGCCAAGCTGTCAGAACGAGAACGCTAGAAGTTATACCAAAAAACAAAATTGTACAGGTTTCATTCACGGCGTAGTCTGTACAGAAAGGTAAACGAGGCCCCTATGACTGTACCTATCGCAATCATCGGCACCGGCATCGCCGGACTCTCCGCCGCCCAGGCGCTCACAGAGACCGGACACACCGTCCAGCTCTTCGACAAAAGCCGCGGCAGTGGCGGACGCATGTCGAGCAAACGCAGCGACGCCGGTTCTCTGGACATGGGCGCGCAATACTTCACCGCCCGCGACCGGCGTTTCGTCACCGAGGTGCAACGCTGGCAAAACCTGGGCTGGGTCGCCGAATGGACGCCGCAGCTCTACACCTTTCACGGCGGGCAACTGAACCTGTCGCCGGACGAGCAGACCCGTTGGGTCGGCACGCCACGCATGAGTGCGATCACCCGGGGCTTGCTCGACGGTCTGGAAGTGCACTTCGCCTGCCGCATCACCGAGGTGTTTCGCGGGGAAGAGCACTGGCACCTGCAGGACGCCGAAGGCTTCACTCATGGTCCCTTCAGCCATGTGGTGATCGCCACCCCGGCGCCGCAAGCCACCGCACTGCTGGCTGCCGCACCAAAACTCGCTGGCGCCGCCGCCGGGGTAAAAATGGACCCGACCTGGGCCGTCGCCCTCGCCTTCGATACGCCACTGGATACACCGATCGAAGGTTGCTTCGTGCAGGACAGCCCCATCGACTGGCTGGCGCGCAACCGCAGCAAACCGGGGCGCGACACCACGTGCGACACCTGGGTGCTACACGCCAGCAGCGCCTGGAGCCGGCAACACATTGACCTGTCCAAGGAAGCCGTCATCGAGCAACTGCACGGTGCTTTCGCCGAACTGCTGCACAGCGCCATGCCCGCACCGACTTTCAGCCTCGCCCATCGCTGGCTCTACGCACGCCCTGCTAGCGGCCACGAATGGGGCACGCTGGCCGATGCCGATCTGGGCTTGTACGCCTGCGGCGACTGGTGCCTGTCGGGGCGCGTCGAAGGCGCCTGGCTCAGTGGCCAGGAAGCTGCACGCCGCTTGCACGAACACCTGCAATGAATCGCATCAATCCGCAAAAGCTGCTGCTGTCGAAGTGGACAGCAGCTCACCCGCAAAACCGCGAAAAGCATTTTCTGGTGACCGAACTGTTCCGTGATGAGGAAGGCACGGTGCTGGAGATCGAGTTGCAGGCGGTGTTGACCAAGCGCGCAGAACGCCTCGACTGGCAGACGTTGAAGAACAACGATCACTGGTTACTGGGCTGGCAATAAAGATCCTGTAGGAGTGAGCCTGCTCGCGATGGCGTCGCATCATTCAACATCAATGCTGCCGACATACCGCTATCGCGAGCAGGCTCACTCCTACAGGGGATTGGGGAATCCGGAAAAACTTATACAAATGAGTTGACTTGTACACGCATGAATCTATGCTGAGGAAAAGTTGTACAGAAATAAGCGTCTGTACAGGAATAGATTCGAGGTGTGCATGTCCGATCTTTCTGCTTCCCGGCCCAAAATCGCCATCAGCGCCTGCCTGATGGGCGCCGAAGTGCGCTACAACGGCGGGCACAAGGAATCGCGGTTGTGCAGCCGCACCCTTGCCGAGTATTTCGAATTCGTTCCGGTGTGCCCCGAAGTCGCGATTGGCCTAGGCATTCCTCGCGAGCCGATCCGGCTCGTCGGGGATACGGAAAATCCCGAAGCCGTCGGCACCGTCAACCCGCAAATCAATGTCACCGAACCGCTGGCGGCCTACGGGCAGAAAATGGCCGGCGAGCTCAATGACATCTGCGGCTACATCTTCATGCAGCAATCGCCTTCGTGCGGTCTGGAGCGGGTCAAGGTCTATCACGCCAACGGCGCGCCGGTGAACGGCGGTGGCCGTGGCATTTATGCCCAGGCATTCTGCGCGCAGCACCCTGACCTGCCGGTGGAAGAAGCCGGGCGCCTGAACGATCCGGTGTTGCGAGAAAACTTCATCACCCGCGTGCTCGCCTACAGCGCCTGGCAACAGGTGCTCGAACAAGGCCTGAGCCGCCGCGCGCTGACCGAATTCCACTCGCGCTACAAGTATCTGCTGATGGCGCACAACCCTGAGCAGTACAAAGCCCTGGGCAAACTGCTGGGCAACATGGCCCAGACCGACCCGGTCGAACTCGGCCCGCGCTATTTCAGCGAGTTGATGAGCGCGTTGAAGAAATGCGCTACCCGCCGCACCCACAGCAACGTGCTGCAGCACATCAGCGGCTACCTGAAGCAGGCGATCAGCCCGGAAGACAAACAGGAAATGCAGCATGTGATCGGCCAGTACCGCCACGGCATCGTGCCGCTGGTGGTGCCGTTGACTCTGCTCAAACACCACTTTCGCCAACACCCGGATCCGTACATTGCGCGGCAGGTTTACTTGCAGCCGCATCCGGAAAACCTCAGCCTGCGAAACGCCATTTGATGAACGATAAACTCGACAGCAGCGCCCAGGAAGACCTCGGCGCGGACTTCAAGAAAGCCCTCGACGAGGGCTGGCTACCTATCCGCGAAGTCGCGCGACAGACTGGAGTCAATGCCATCACCCTGCGCGCCTGGGAGCGCCGTTACGGGTTGATCGTGCCGCAGCGCACGCCCAAGGGGCATCGCCTGTATTCCAGCGAACATGTGCAACGAATCCTGACCATCCTGACCTGGCTCAACCGAGGCGTGGCCGTCAGTCAGGTCAAACCGTTGCTCGACGCTCCGCAAGCCTTTACCGAGACGGTGGAGAACGACTGGCAACGGCAGCGCCAGTCTTTGCTCGGCGCCGTCATCCAGCTCAATGAGCGCAACCTCGACGACAGCATCAACCAGGCCATGGCCCTGTACCCGCCACGCACCCTGTGCGAGCAATTGCTCCTGCCGCTGCTGGCCGAACTCGAGCAGCGCTGGCAAGGCCAGTTCGGCGCGCAGATGGAGCGTGTGTTCTTTTATTCCTGGTTACGCAGCAAATTCGGCGCGCGCATCTACCATAACAATCGGCAGTTACACGCTGCGCCGTTGCTGCTGATCAATCACTCGGACCTGGCACTGGAACCTCACCTGTGGCTATGCGCGTGGCTGATCAGCAGCGCCGACTGCCCGGTGCAAGTGTTCGACTGGCCGTTACCGGCCGGAGAACTGGCGCTGGCGGTCGATCATCTGCAAGCGCGGGGAGTGCTGCTGTATTCCAGCAAGGCGATGAATCTGGCGCAGTTGCCAAAACTGCTGAATGGCATCGGCACTGCAAAAATGCTCGTCGGACCAACGGTATGCATCCACCAGACCGAGTTGTCCGTAAGAACCCCTGAGATCGCTGATTTGATCCTGGCCGAAGACCCGCTCTCGGCACATCAGGAACTGGTTCAGCGTGGGCTGATTTAATGGAAACCGCGATGCAATTGATCTGGCTGCGCAGCGACCTGCGCCAACATGACAACACCGCTCTCGCTGCCGCCGCTGCGCGCGGCCCGACGGTTGCCGTGTATCTGTTGAGTCCGCAGCAATGGCTGGAACATGACGACGCGGCGTGCAAGATCGACTTCTGGTTGCGCAACCTGCGTGAATTGAATGCCAGTCTCGGCGCGTTGAACATCCCGTTGTTGCTGCGTACCGCCGACCATTGGGATCAGGCCCCGGCGGTGCTGCTTGAGCTGTGTCGGCAACTGAACATCGAGGCCGTGCACGTCAACGAAGAATACGGCGTCCACGAAAGCCGTCGCGATGCCGCAGTCGCCGCGGCCCTGAAAGCCAAAGGCATTACTTTTCACAGCTACCTTGATCAACTGCTGTTCAAACCCGGCACGGTACTGACCAAAACCGAAACCTACTTTCAGGTGTTCAGCCAGTTCCGCAAGGTCTGCTATGAACGCCTGCACCGCTCGATGCCGGCGCTGGTAAAAGCGCCCGGCAAACAGGCAAAGCTGAATATCGACAGTGATCCGGTACCGGCATCCGTCGCCGGTTTTGCAACGCCGAATGAGACATTGCGCGCCCTGTGGCCGGCCGGCGAACAGGAAGCCAGACGCCGTCTCGACACCTTCGCCGACGCGCAGATCGACTACTACCAGAGCGAACGCGACTTCCCGGCCAAACCCGGCACCAGTCAACTCTCGGCCTATCTGGCCGCCGGAGTGATCTCGCCGCGCCAATGCCTGCATGCGGCCCTGCAAAGCAATCAGGGCGAGTTCGACAGCGGCAAGGTCGGCGCGGTGACCTGGATCAACGAGCTGCTGTGGCGCGAGTTCTACAAACACATTCTGGTCGGCTATCCACGGGTTTCACGCCACCGCGCGTTTCGCCCGGAAACCGAAGCCTTGGCCTGGCGTGATGCGCCAGACGAGTTGGCCGCCTGGCAAGAGGCGCGCACCGGTTTGCCGATCATTGATGCAGCCATGCGCCAACTGCTGGAAACCGGCTGGATGCATAACCGTCTGCGGATGGTGGTGGCGATGTTTCTGACCAAAAACCTGTTGATCGACTGGCGCGAAGGCGAGCGCTTTTTCATGCGCCACCTGATCGACGGCGACCTGGCGGCGAACAATGGCGGCTGGCAGTGGAGCGCCTCGACCGGCACCGATTCGGCGCCGTACTTCCGTATTTTCAACCCGATCAGCCAATCGGAAAAATTCGACAGCGAAGGCCTGTTCATCAAGCACTGGCTGCCTGAGCTGGCTGGCCTGAACAAGAAGGAAGTACACAATCCGGCCAGCGCCGGCGGACTGTTCGGCGTCGCGGATTATCCGGCTCCGATCGTCAATCTGGGAGCCTCGCGCGAACGCGCGCTGGCAGCTTTCAAGAACCTGCCGTCGCGCTCGTCTATGGAAGAAGTCCATGAGTGAATTCCTGCGCCGCTTCGCCCGCCAGTTCGCCGAGTTGAACAAAGACAACTTGCAACGTCTGGGCGAGCTGTACAGCGATGACATTCATTTCACCGATCCACTGCATGAAGTACAGGGGCTGAAGCAACTGCAGCATTACTTCAGCGAGCTGTACGCCAACGTCAGCGAGCTGCGCTTCGATTTCCACGGCTTCGACCAGGTCGCTGACGGTGAAGGTTACCTGCGCTGGGTCATGAGTTACCGCCACCCGCGCCTGGCCGGTGGTCAATTGATTCGCGTCGCCGGGTGTTCGCACCTGCTCTGGCGCGACAAGGTTTATCGCCACCGGGATTATTTCGATGCCGGGGCCATGCTGTATGAACATTTACCCGTATTGGGCCGGGTGATCGCCTGGTTGAAAAGGAGAATGGGATGAGTCGTACACCTCCACGGCGTTATTGGCTGACCGGTGCCAGCAGTGGCATCGGCGCAGCACTGGCTGAAGACATTCTGAAAAGCGGCGCGCATCTGGCTGTGAGCTCGCGTCAGGTGGCACCGCTCAAAGTGCTGTCGCAACGTTATCCGGGGCAAGTGCTGGTGGTGGCCGGCGATCTGACCAACAGTCAGACCGTGCGCGAAATCGGCCAGCAGATCGAACAGGCCTGGGGCTCACTGGACAGCGTGATTCTCAATGCCGGCACCTGCGAGTACGTCGATGCGCGACAGTTCGATGCCTCGATCATCGAACATGTGGTGCGCACCAACCTGCTCGCCAGCAGTTACTGCATCGAAGCGGCCCTGCCATTGCTGCGCAAAGGCACAGCACCGCATCTGATCGGCATGGCCAGCTCAGTCACCTACCTGCCGCTGCCTCGGGCCGAAGCCTATGGCGCGTCGAAGGCCGGGCTGCGCTATCTCTTCGAATCGCTGCGGATCGATCTGGCCGTCGAGGGCATCGATGTCACGATCATCAGCCCGGGTTTTGTCGAAACGCCACTGACTGCCAAAAACGACTTCCCGATGCCGTTGAGCTGGCCTGTAGATAAAGCCGCGCGGCATATTTTCGCCAAACTCAAGGATCGTCCGCTGGAGATCGCCTTTCCGGCGCTGTTCATGGCGGCGCTATGGCCATTGTCGAAGCTGCCAGCGCGCCTGCAACTGGCAATCGGCAAGCGCATGGTGCGCAGCAACCCACCGCTGCGAGACCCGATATGAAGATCGCCATTGTCGGCAGCGGAATCGCCGGCCTGACCTGCGCCCACCTGCTCAATCGCCGACACGACATCACGGTGTTCGAGGCCAGCGACTGGGTCGGCGGTCACACGCACACCGTGAAAGTGACCGTCGATGGCCACGAATATGCGGTGGACACCGGCTTTATCGTGTTCAACGACTGGACCTATCCGAACTTCATTCGCTTGCTCGGCCAGCTCGGCGTGTCGTTCAAACCGACCGAAATGAGCTTCTCGGTTACCGACCCGGACTCCGGCCTGGAATACAACGGCAACAACCTCAACAGCCTCTTCGCCCAACGCAGCAACCTGCTGTCCCCGGGGTTCTGGGGCATGTTGCGCGACATCCTGCGCTTCAATAAAGAAGCTCAGCGCGACCTCGCCGAACAGCGGATCGCCGCCGACACCACGCTCGACGATTACCTCAAGGCTGGCGGTTATGGCGAACGTTTCATCCTGCATTACATCGTGCCGATGGGCTCGGCGATCTGGTCGATGCCAATGGCCGAAATGCTCAATTTTCCGTTGCAGTTCTTCGTGCGATTCTTCAAGAACCATGGCCTGCTGTCAGTCAGCGATCGCCCGCAATGGCAGGTGATCGAGGGTGGCTCCAGCGCCTACATTGCGCCGTTGACCGCGGCGTTCAGCGACAAGATTCGCCTCAGTTGTCCGGTGACCCGCATCGATCGCGACGAACACGGCGTGGTTATCCACAGCCCGGCCGGCATCGAGCGCTTCGATAAAGTCGTGCTCGCCTGCCACAGCGACCAGGCCCTGCAACTGCTGGGCACGCCAAGCCAGGCGGAACGGTCGATCCTCGGCGCCCTGCCCTATGCCGATAACGAAGTCGTGCTGCATACCGATACCCGTCTGCTGCCGACCCGCAAACTGGCGTGGGCCAGCTGGAACTATCGCTTGAGCGGCGCCGGCCATACGCATGCCGCTGTCACTTACGACATGAATATCCTGCAGGGCATTCAGAGCGACACCACGTTCTGCGTCAGCCTCAATCAGAGCGCCGGGATCAGCCCGTTCAAGGTGCTCGCCAAATACACCTACGCCCACCCGCAATTCAGCCTCGCGGCCGTGGCGGCGCAGAACCGCTGGGCCGAACTCGACGGTCAGCAGCACACCCACTACTGCGGCGCCTATTGGGCCAACGGCTTTCATGAGGACGGTGTGGTCAGCGCGTTGCGCGTGGCCGCCGCGTTCGGGGAAAGCTTATGAACAGCGCCCTGTACAGTGGCTGGATCGGCCATCGGCGGTTTTCGCCAAGACGCCACGAATTCCGTTACCGGATCGGCCTGTTGTACCTCGATCTGGCCGAACAGGATGCCGTGTTCGGGCTGTCGCCGTTTGCCAGTCGCAGCCGCTTCGCACCCTTTTCATTTCGCGAAACCGATTACCTGAAAACCTTCACCGGCAGCGGCATGCGCCTGATCGACGCGGTGCGGCAGCAGGTTGGCGCCGCCATCGGCCACCAACCGCAAGGTTCGATCTGCCTGCTGACTCAACCGCGCAGTTGGGGTCTGGCATTCAATCCGGTGAGCTTTTTTTATTGCCACGAGGCTGACGGGCAACTGGCGGCGATCCTCTGCGAAGTGACCAACACGCCATGGCGCGAGCGTTATCACTACGTGTTGCCGGCCAGTGCACCGACCAGTCTGCATGACTTTCATCAGCATTTCGCGGTGGCCAAGGCCTTCCATGTCTCGCCGTTTCTGCCGCGTGATCTTGAGTACCGCATGAGTTTCAGCCCGGCCGCGCAAACCCTCGGCGTGCACATGGCCGACTGGCAGGGTGAGCACAAGCTGTTCGACGCCACACTCAATCTGCAGCGCGAGAATCTGAGCCGCCATAGCCTGCACCGCTACTTGCGACGTTTTCCGTGGATGACCGCGAAAACCTGTCTGGCGATCTATTGGCAAGCCCTGCGCCTGTTGCTCAAACGCGCCCCGATTTTTGCTCATCAGGCTGCCGACGGCAGCTTCCAAACCGCCACCGTGCCTCCCAAGGAGCACCGCCATGAAATCCTCTAGCCTGTCTGTCAGTCGCTTCAGCACCAACGGCTTGACCGGCTCGCTGCTGCGCCGCGGTGTATTGCGGCAACTGAGCCAACTCAAAAACGGGCAATTGCTGGTGGTCGAGGATGGCGAACGCCTGATGTTCGGTACGCCGGGCAGCCACCTGCTCGGCGAAATCCATGTGCAGGACGCGGCGGTCTGGGGCATGGTTGCCGGCAACGGATCGATCGGCGCCGGCGAAGCGTTTATCCACGGTTACTGGAGTTCACCGGACCTGACGGCGGTCGTGCGCGTGTTCGTCAGCAACCTCGACGTGCTCGACGCCATGGAGCGCGGCCTGGCTCGCCTCAGCCGGCCGCTGGTGCAAGGCCTGCACTGGCTCAACCGCAACACGCGCAAGGGCTCGCAGAAAAACATCGCCGCGCACTATGACCTCGGCAATGACCTGTTCGAACAGTTTCTCGACCCGACCATGATGTATTCGGCCGCGCAGTTCCTCAGCCCGGAAGACAGCCTGGAACAGGCCCAGTTGAACAAGCTGGAACGGATCTGCCAGAAGCTCGCACTCAAACCCGAGGACCATTTGCTGGAGATCGGCACCGGCTGGGGCAGCATGGCGCTCTACGCCGCGCAGCATTACGGTTGCCGTGTCACCACCACAACGCTGTCGAAAGAGCAGTACGCGTTTACCGCCAAGCGCATTGAAGCTCTGGACTTGCAGGATCGGGTAACGCTGCTGCTCACGGACTACCGCGACCTTACCGGCGAATACGACAAACTGGTGTCGATCGAGATGATCGAAGCGGTCGGCCATCGCTTCCTGCCAACCTACTTCAAACAGTGCGCGCACCTGCTCAAGAGCAACGGCCTGATGCTGTTGCAGGCGATCACCATTCGCGAGCAGCGCTACGAGCAGGCCAAGCGCGGCGTCGATTTCATCCAGCGCTACATCTTCCCTGGCGGCGCCCTGCCCAGCGTGCAGAAAATGCTTGAAGTAGTCAGCCGCGAGACCGACATGAACCTGCTGCACATGGAAGACTTCGGTCTGCACTACGCCCGAACCCTGCGCCTGTGGCACGAAAACTTTCGCCGTGCCCATGGCCGCTTGAGCGAATTGGGTTACGACGATTACTTCCTGCGACTGTGGGAGTTTTACCTGTGCTACTGCGAAGGCGGGTTTCTGGAGCGCACCATCGGCACCGCGCAACTGCTGCTGGCCAAACCGGCGGCCATGCCGGCGCCGTTGCTCGGACGCTTCAATGCTTGAGCGACTGGCCAATGCCGTGCTGTTTCAGGTCGGCTGGCTGGCGTGTGTCATCGGCGGCGACAGTCTGTGGCTGCTGCTGGCGCTGGCGGTGCTGGTGATTCATCTGGGCTGGATCAGCAGTTGGGCGGCGGAAGGCCGTTTGATCCTCAGCGTGGTACTTGTCGGCACAGCCGTAGACAGTCTGTTGCGCGCTGCCGGGGTGTTCGAATTCCAGGATCAGTCGCCACTGATTCCGCTGTGGCTGATGCTGCTCTGGGCCTTGCTGGCCACCACGCTGCGTCACTGCCTGCAATGGAGCGCCCGCCCGTGGTGGCTGGCCAGCGGACTCGGTGCCGTGGGCGGCGCCGTGTCCTATTACGGCGGCGGACAGCTGGCCGGGGTGCGATTTCCTTACGGTGAATTGCCGACTCTGATCGGCATTGGCCTGCTGTGGGCGCTGCTGTTTCCGTTGTTGCATGCGATGGCTCGGCGGCTGGCCCACTGAGCGTCTGTCAGACCTTTCACACGAAAAACGGCGGCTGCCTTACACTGCGCAGCATGAAAACCATTCCCCACCAGCAAATCACCGAGCCAGCGGTCACGTGTTCGACCTGCGCAGCGTGCTGTTGCCAGCTCGAAGTAATGCTGATCACCGACACTGGCGTGCCCGAGCGCTTTATCGATACCGATGAGTGGGGAGGTGAAGTGATGCTGCGGCTGGACGACGGCTGGTGCGCGGCGCTGGATCGCGACAGCATGATGTGCACGATCTACGAAAGACGCCCGCTGATCTGTCGCGAGTTCGAGATGGGCGCACCGGAGTGCATTGAAGAACGCAAAGGGATTGCCACTGCCTACCGTTGATTCCGAAAAACACCACTGAAACAAATGTAGGAGTGAGCCTGCTCGCGATTACGGAGTACCAGTCAAACAAATGTTGGCTGACACTCCGCAATCGCGAGCAGGCTCACTCCTACAGAGGTTATGTGTAGCGCTTACAGCGGCATCGTGTAATGCAGCGCGTAGCTTTCTACACCGTCGTTGCTGCTGGCCAGGCCGGCGTTGGAATAGTGAGTCGCACGAATCCCCACTTCATGCCCGCCATTGAAGCGCAGACCAAAACCGATACGGTCTTCGAACTGGAAAGAGCCGCCAATGTTGTTGCTTTCATACTTGGTGTTGGAGAACGCTGCCACACCAATACCCGCTTCAACATACGGTTTGACCGACTGACCGGCAAACTCGTAAACGAATACCGGGGAGAACGACAGGCTGTTGTTGCTGGAAGTCTTGTCACCTTCCCAGTAAGTGTAAGCGCCGCTCCAGTAACCGGTCAGGCGACCGACGTCACTTTGCAGCCAGCTCTTGTCCCAATCGAAATTCATGCCCAGACGATAAGTCATGGTCGAATCGCTGGTCGCACCCACTGCAAACTCAACGCCTGCCGCTTGTGCGGTAATACTTTGCCCCATCAGTGCAGCCGCAATCGCGGCCAAGCAGAATAGTCGCTTCACTTTGAAACTTCCTTTTCCGGAACGATCGTTTGGTTTTCTAGATAACTCATCGCTATAGAAGCTAGCGCTTGATTAGAAGTTCAGCTGTTTTTTTAGTTATTTCACATTTTTTTTACAAGCTGAATTTTTCGACGTTGCCGACAACTTGCCCCAGCAGGGGCAGGGTCTTGCGGAAGAACTCGGGGTCGGCACTGGTCCAGAATCTGACCGGACGGTTCGGGCCATCGGCCAGCAGGTCACGTTCAGCCAGCAACCTTTGCAGTTGCCGCGCTACGGCTGCGCCAGTGTCGATCAGACTGATGCTCTCGGGGAGCATGGTCTTGAGCAGCGGCTTGAGAAACGGATAGTGGGTGCAGCCGAGAATGATTGTGTCGCAACCGTTGGCCAGCAGCGGCTCGACATAGTGCTGCAACAATGTGCGCAACTCGGCGCTGTGCAGATCGCCGCTTTCGATCAGCTCGACCAGTCCGGGACACGGCTGGGTAATGACCCGCACATCGGTGGCGAAACGGTCGAGCAACGCAGCGAACTTGGCGCTCTGCAAGGTGCCGGTGGTAGCGAGCACGCCCACTACACCACTGCGGGTCGCGGCGGCGGCGGGTTTGACCGCCGGCTCCATGCCGACAATCGGCCACTGGGGGAAATCCCGGCGCAGATCGGCGACAGCGGCCACCGTCGCGGTGTTGCAGGCGATCACCAGGGCCTTGGCGCCCTGCTCGCGGAAAAACCTGGCCATCACGTTGCAGCGCTGACGGATGAACTCCGGGGTTTTCTCGCCGTAGGGAATGTGCCCGCAATCGGCGAAATACAGCAGTGATTCCTGAGGCAGCAAACGCTGGATTTCAGCCAGTACCGACAAACCGCCGACCCCGGAGTCGAACACCGCGATCGGTGCCTCACGCATGCTGCGAACCACAGACGCTGCAGCCCGGATCGCGCTTGACCCGCAGCTCACGGAAGCGCGAACCCAGCGCATCGATCAACAGCAGACGCCCCACCAGTGGTTCACCAAAACCGACCAGCACTTTCAACGCTTCAAGCGCCTGCAGGCTGCCGACCAGCCCCACCAGCGGCCCGACCACACCGGCTTCGCTGCACGTCAGTTCGGCTTCGCTGCCATGCCCGTACAGGCAGTGGTAGCACGGACTTTCCGGGCGGCGCGGGTCGAACACCGACAACTGCCCTTCCAGACGAATCGCCGCGCCGCTGACCAGCGGCTTGCACGCGGCCACACACGCGGCGTTGACCGCCTCGCGAGTGGAGAAGTTATCGGAGCAGTCGAGCACCAGATCCACCGCCGCCACGGCGGCGGCAAGGGAATCCTCGTCCAGCGCCTGACGATGGGCAATCAGTTGAATCTCGGGATTGATCGCGCCCAGGCGCTTGAGCGCCGAGTCGACCTTGCTCATGCCGACGCTGTCGGTGTCATGAATGATCTGGCGTTGCAGGTTGGTCAGGTCGACCGTGTCGAAATCCGCCAGATGCAACTCACCGACACCCGCCGCCGCCAGATACAGCGCCACCGGCGCACCGAGACCGCCGAGGCCGACGATCAGCACGCGGCTGTCTTTCAGCTTCAGTTGCCCATCAATATCGATGTGTTGCAGCAGAATCTGCCGGCTGTAGCGCAGCAATTCCTGATCATTCAGCACGGCAGGCGCCCCAGGCTGATCCGTTGATGGCCGCCCAGATCGGTGCGGCTGTGGACTTCCTCAAAACCACGGGTGAGCAACAGATCACGCACGGCTTCGGCTTGATCATAGCCGTGTTCGAGCATCAGCCAGCCGCCGGCTTCCAGATGATCCGGGGCCTGGGCAACGATCAGGCGCAGATCGTCGAGCCCGTCGACACCGGCCACCAGCGCACTGGCCGGTTCGAAGCGCACGTCGCCCTCGACCAGGTGCGGGTCGGCGGCGGCGATATACGGCGGGTTGCTGATGATCAGATTGAAGCGCTGACCTTCAAGAGCACTGAACCAGTGGCTGCTCAGCACCGTGACGTTGTTCAGGTTCAAGCGCTGGCGGTTGCGTTCGGCCAGGGCCACGGCTTCCAGCACGCGATCCACCGCCGTGACTTTCCACGCCGGACGCTCGCTGGCCAGGGCCAACGCAATCGCGCCGCTGCCGGTGCCCAGATCGAGGACTTTCGCCGGCGTTGCCGCCAACAGTTCCAGCGCGGCCTCGACCAGCAATTCGGTGTCCGGACGCGGGATCAGCGTATGCGGCGCTACCTCCAGATCGAGCTTCCAGAACCCCTGCTGACCGAGGATGTAGGCCACCGGCTCGCCACTTCGACGCCGTTGCAGGTACTCGGTAAAAATCAGCACCGCTTCGCTAGGTACGATGCGCTCGGGCCAGGTGTGCAGGAAGCTGCGCGATTTGCCCAGTGCCGCCGCCAGGAGCAATTCGGCATCCAGGCGCGCCGTGGGCGAGTCCGGCAATTCGGCAGCGCGCAACAGACTGGCAATGATGGTCATTTATTCACCTATCGCTGCAAGTTGGTCGGCCTGGTATTCGGCCAGCAATGGCTCGATCACCGCTTCAACGCCACCGGCGAGGATTTCATCAAGGGAGTACAGGGTCAGGTTGACGCGATGGTCAGTGACCCGGCCCTGGGCAAAGTTGTACGTGCGAATGCGCTCGGAACGGTCACCGGAACCCACGAGCAACTTACGCTCGCTGGCGATGGCATTCGCCGCCGCTGCGGTTTGCTGATCGTTGAGCTTGGCCGACAGCCAGGCCATCGCCCGCGCGCGGTTCTTGTGCTGGGAACGCTCTTCCTGACACTCGACGACGGTGCCGGTCGGAATGTGCGTGATGCGGATCGCCGAGTCGGTGGTGTTGACGTGCTGACCACCGGCCCCGGAGGAACGGTAAGTGTCGACACGCAGATCCGCCGGGTTGATCTCGATGGCTTCGCGCTCGTCCGGTTCGGGCAACACCGCCACGGTGCAGGCCGAGGTGTGGATACGGCCCTGGGATTCGGTAGCGGGTACACGCTGTACGCGGTGCGCGCCGGATTCGAACTTCAGCTTGCCGTAAACGTTGTCGCCTTCAATGCGGGCGATGACTTCTTTATAGCCACCGTGCTCGCCTTCGTTTTCCGAAAGTATCTCCACGCGCCAGCCACGTCGTTCGGCGTAACGCGAGTACATGCGAAACAGATCGCCAGAGAAGATCGCCGCCTCGTCGCCACCGGTACCGGCGCGAATTTCGAGAAAGACGTTACGACCGTCATTGGGATCCTTGGGCAGCAACATGCGCTGCAGATCATCTTCCAGCCTGATCAGCAATTCCTTGGCTTCGCGGACTTCTTCCACGGCCATTTCACGCATGTCCGGGTCGCTGTCCTTGAGCAGCGCCTGGGCGCCTTCAAGATCACTTTGTACGCCGAGCAGCTTTTTATAGCCTTGTACCACCGGCTCAAGTTCGGCGTATTCCTTGGAATAAGCGCGGAATTTGGCCTGATCGGCAATGACTTCGCCGTCGCCGAGCAGCGCGGTCAGTTCCTCGAAACGGTCCTGGAGGGTGTCCAGCTTGTTGAGCAGTGACGCTTTCATTGCGGTTTTTTATCCGAAAAACTATCCGGTGAGCCCTCAAGGGCAAAGAGTTCCTGGGCCATGGCCAGCGCATCGAGGCGGCCTTCGGCAGAAAGCTTTTTCAGCTGCACGCTTGGAGCATGCAGCAGTTTGTTGGTCAGGCCCCGGGCCAGTTGCCCGAGCACGTCTTCGGCGTTGCCGCCGTTGGCCAGCAGACGCAGGGCTTTTTGCAGCTCCTCGTCGCGCAGGCGTTCGCTCTGTTGCCGATAGGCCTTGAGCACATCGACCGCCGCCAGCTCACGCAGGCGTACCATGAAATCGTCGGCGCCGACCGAGACCATCTCTTCCGCCGCCTGGGCTGCACCCTGACGACTCTTGAGGTTCTCGGCGACCACTTCGTGCAGATCATCCACGCTGTAAAGGTAAACGTCGTCGAGTTCGCCGACTTCCGGCTCGATGTCGCGCGGTACGGCGATGTCGACCATGAAGATCGGTTTGTGCTTGCGCTGCTTCAGCGCACTTTCGACCGCGCCCTTGCCGAGAATCGGCAACTGGCTGGCGGTCGAACTGATCACGATATCGCTGCGCACCAGTTCCGCCGGAATGTCCGAGAGCAGCACCGCGTGCGCGCCGAACTGCTCGGCCAGCAGGCTGGCGCGCTCCAGCGTACGGTTGGCAACCACGATGCGCTTGACCCCCAGCTCATGCAAATGGCGGGCGACCAGAGTGATGGTCTCGCCGGCACCGATCAGCAGGGCCTGGCTGCGTTGCAGGTCGCTGAAAATCTGTTTGGCCAGGCTGACGGCGGCAAACGCCACGGACACCGGGTTTTCGCCGATGGCGGTGTCGGTGCGCACTTGCTTGGCGGCATTGAAGGTCGCTTGAAACAGCCGCCCCAGCAACGGGCCGATGGTCCCGGCCTCGCGGGCCACGGCGTAGGCCGATTTCATCTGGCCGAGAATCTGCGGTTCACCCAACACCAGCGAGTCGAGCCCGGAGGCGACGCGCATCATGTGACGAACTGCCGCATCATCTTCATGCACATAAGCACTCGCGCGCAGCTCATCGAGGCTTAAATGGTGATAATCGGCCAGCCAGCGCAGAACCAGATCAGCAGACAGCTGATCCTGTTCTATATAAAGCTCACTGCGATTGCAGGTGGAGAGGATCGCAGCTTCGCGGCTGTCGGTGAGTCGGCAGAGCTGCTGCAAGGCCTCAACCAGCTGCTCAGGGGTAAAGGCCACGCGCTCGCGGACGTCTACTGAAGCAGTCTTGTGGTTAATACCGAGTGCAAGGAAGGCCATTCAAGGTCGCTGATGGTGACGTGAAGCCGGCAATTGTCCTACTTCGTCAGATTCAGAACAACTACCGCTGACTATTGTCCCAATTGTCGGCCACTATAAAGGCCACATTCGAGACTCGGTTATGTTTGGCCGAAGGCTTGTGTCATGATGATCCGACCGCAGGTTAGTCGTCCTCTTCCTATATGAATAGATCTTCCGCGTTGCTCCTCGCTTTTGTCTTCCTCAGCGGCTGCCAGGCCATGGCCCCCGTTTCGCCGGACGCTACCCCGCCGGTCGAAGACACCGCGTCCACACCTGAAAAACCCAAGGTTTACAGCTCGTTCAGCGAGGAAACGGTTTTCAGCCTGTTGAGCGCCGAACTGGCTGGCCAGCGCAATCGTTTCGACATTGCCCTGGACAACTACGTGACCCAGGCAATCAATACCCAGGACCCGGGGGTTTCCGAGCGCGCGTTCCGCATCGCCGAATACCTCGGTGCCGACCAGCCTGCGCTGGATACTGCGCTGATCTGGGCGAGAAACGCTCCGGACGACCTCGAAGCGCAACGCGCCGCCGCCGTGCAACTGGCGCGCGCCGGGCGTTACGACGACTCCATGGTCTACATGGAGAAAGTCCTGCAGGGCAAGGGCGACACCCATTTCGACTTCCTCGCGCTGTCGGCCGCCGATACCGATCAGGAAACCCGCAACGGCCTGATGAAAAGTTTCGACCGCCTGCTGCAGCGCCACCCGAAAAACAGCCAGCTGATTTTCGGCAAGGCCCTGCTGCTGCAACAGGACGGCGACAATAAAGCCGCACTGACTCTGCTCGAAGACAACCCGCCGGAAGAAGGCGAGATTGCTCCGATCCTGCTGCGTGCGCGCCTGCTGCAAACCATGAATCGTGGCGACGAAGCCCTGCCGCTGTTGCAGAAAAGCATCAAGAAATACCCGGACGACAAACGCCTGCGCCTGACCTATGCGCGCACGCTGGTCGAACAGGACCGGATGGAAGACGCCAAGGTCGAGTTTTCCACTCTGGTTCAGCAATATCCGGAAGACGATGAACTGCGTTACTCGCTGGCGCTGGTGTGCCTGGAGGCCAAGGCCTGGGACGAGGCCAAGGGTTATCTGGAAGACCTGATCGCCCGTGAAAGCCATGTCGATTCGGCGCATCTGAACCTCGGTCGCATCGCTGAAGAACGCAACGACCCGCAGGGTGCGCTGATCGAATACGCGCAGGTTGGCCCCGGCAACGACTACCTGCCGGCGCAACTGCGTCAGGCCGATATTCTGATGAACAACGGCAAGACCGCCGAAGCCCAGAGCAAACTGGCCGCCGAGCGCGATGCCCAGCCGGATTATGCGATCCAGTTGTATCTGATCGAATCCGAAACCCTGTCGGCCAACAAGCAGGACGACAAGGCCTGGAAAACGCTGGATAAAGCCTTGCAGCAATACCCGGACGATCTGAATCTGCTCTATACCCGCGCGATGCAGGCGGAAAAACGCAATGACCTGGCGCAGATGGAAAAAGACCTGCGCCTGATCATCAAGCGCGACCCGGACAACGCCATGGCGCTCAATGCGCTGGGCTACACCCTGTCCGATCGCACTACCCGTTACGCTGAAGCCAAGACCCTGATCGAACAGGCGCACCAGATCAATCCGGAAGACCCGGCGGTACTCGACAGCCTCGGTTGGGTGAATTACCGCATGGGCAATCTGGACGACGCCGAGAAATACCTGCGTCAGGCCCTCGAGCGTTTCCCGGACCACGAAGTCGCCGCGCACCTGGGCGAAGTCCTGTGGGTCAAGGGCAATCAGCGCGAAGCCAAACAAGTCTGGGGCAAATACCTCAAAGATCAGCCCGACAGCACCATCCTGCGCAGCACCATCAAGCGCCTGACCGGATCCGAGACTCTTTAACTCATGTTTTTGCGCCACGTTATTGTTTTCAGTTTCATCGCCCTGCTCGCCGGTTGCGCGGGCTTCGGCGCTCGCGAATCGGTCGAGGGCCACGGCAGTCCGGCTCAGTGGGCCGCGAACAAACAACAGCTGACCGGCCTCGACGGCTGGCAGATCGACGGCAAGATCGGCATCCGTGCACCGAAAGATTCCGGCAGCGGCACGCTGTTCTGGCTGCAACGCCAGGACTACTACGACATTCGCCTGTCCGGCCCGCTGGGTCGTGGCGCGGCGCGTCTGACCGGGCGCCCGGGCAAGGTCTCGCTGGAAGTCGCCAATCAGGGCCGCTATGACTCCGAGTCGCCGGAAGCGCTGCTCGAAGAGCAACTCGGCTGGAAGCTGCCGGTGTCGAATCTGGCCTGGTGGGTCCGTGGCCTGCCGGCACCCAGCAGCAAAAGTCGTCTGACCCTCGATAACGACAGTCGCCTGGCCAATCTGGAACAGGATGGCTGGAAGGTCGAGTACCTCAGCTACGCCGAGCAAAACGGTTACTGGCTGCCCGAGCGGATCAAACTGCACGGCACCGATCTGGACGTAACGCTGGTGATCAAGACCTGGCAACCGCGTAAATTGGGGCAATAAAGCATGACCGCTCCACGTCTTACGCTGCCGTCGCCGGCCAAGCTCAACCTGATGCTGCACATTCTCGGGCGCCGTGCAGATGGCTACCACGAACTGCAGACGCTGTTTCAGTTTGTCGATTACGGCGACGAAATCACCTTCGCCGTGCGCGATGATGGCGTGATTCAGCTGCACACCGAATTCGCTGGCGTGCCCCACGACAGCAACCTGATCGTGCGCGCGGCAAAAATGCTGCAGCAACAGTCCGGCTGCACACTCGGCATCGACATCTGGATCGACAAAGTGCTGCCCATGGGCGGCGGCATCGGTGGCGGCAGCTCCAACGCGGCGACCACCCTGCTCGGCCTCAATCACTTGTGGCAACTGGGCTGGGATGAAGATCGCCTCGCCGCACTGGGCCTGTCGCTCGGCGCTGACGTGCCGGTTTTCGTCCGTGGTCACGCGGCATTTGCCGAAGGCGTGGGCGAGAAACTGACCCCGGTCGACCCCGAAGAACCGTGGTATCTGGTGCTCGTGCCGCAAGTCTCTGTAAGTACGGCAGAAATTTTTTCCGATCCTTTGTTGACACGTAACACGCCGCCCATTAAAGTGCGCCCCGTTCCCGAGGGAAACAGTCGAAATGACTGCTTGCCGGTGGTTGCAAGGCGTTATCCAGAAGTACGTAACGCATTGGATTTGTTAGGTAAATTTACCGAAGCAAAACTCACCGGAACTGGAAGTTGTGTGTTTGGGGGCTTCCCAAGCAAAGCTGAAGCTGATAAAGTCTCGGCCCTTCTGACAGAGACCCTTACAGGGTTTGTAGCGAAAGGAAGCAACGTTTCGATGTTGCATCGCAAGCTGCAAAGTCTGCTCTAAAAGGAATCAAGTGCCAGGCACTTGAAGCAACAGATACAGGGGCGTCGCCAAGCGGTAAGGCAGCAGGTTTTGATCCTGCCATGCGTTGGTTCGAATCCAGCCGCCCCTGCCATTTTCTATACTCATCCAGGTTACCCTCAGCCTCTAGGTACTGCGCGTGTCCAAGATGATGGTCTTTACGGGGAATGCTAACCCCGATCTGGCTCGGCGTGTTGTACGTCAGCTGCATATCCCTCTCGGTGACATCTCTGTCGGTAAATTCTCCGACGGCGAAATTACTGCCGAGATCAATGAAAACGTTCGCGGTAAAGACGTTTTCATTATTCAGCCGACTTGCGCTCCGACCAACGATAACCTGATGGAACTGGTAGTGATGGCTGATGCCTTCCGCCGCTCCTCGGCTACTCGTATTACTGCTGTTATTCCTTATTTTGGTTATGCCCGTCAGGATCGCCGTCCGCGTTCCGCACGTGTGGCTATCAGCGCGAAAGTCGTTGCTGACATGCTCACCGTAGTCGGCATCGACCGTGTTCTCACGGTTGATCTGCATGCTGACCAGATTCAGGGCTTCTTCGATATTCCGGTAGATAACATCTACGGCTCCCCGGTTCTGGTGGATGACATTGAAGATCAGCGCTTCGAAAACCTGATGATCGTGTCCCCGGACATTGGTGGCGTCGTGCGTGCACGGGCTGTTGCCAAATCCCTGGGCGTGGATCTCGGGATCATCGACAAACGCCGTGAGAAAGCCAATCACTCTGAAGTGATGCATATCATCGGTGATGTCGAAGGGCGTACCTGCATTCTGGTCGATGACATGGTCGATACCGCCGGCACTCTGTGCCACGCGGCCAAGGCCCTGAAAGAGCATGGCGCAGCCAAGGTCTTTGCCTACTGCACACACCCTGTGCTGTCGGGTCGGGCCATCGAGAATATCGAAAATTCCGTGCTGGACGAGCTGGTGGTGACTAACACCATCCCGCTGTCCGCTGCAGCACAAGCCTGTGCACGTATCCGTCAACTGGATATCGCACCGGTTGTTGCCGAAGCGGTTCGCCGCATCAGCAATGAAGAATCGATCAGCGCGATGTTCCGTTAAGGGCCCTGCCCTTCTCGAAATGTCTCGTTGACGAAAAGCGCCCCGCCCCGGCATTCCTGTCGGGGCGGGGCTTTTTTGCCCATACCGTGTTTGGCGCTGGTCGCAAACGCCACTCGGTCATGGCTATTTTGGAGATACAAAATGAACGATTTTACTCTGAATGCTGAAGTGCGTTCCGACCTGGGGAAAGGTGCGAGCCGCCGCCTGCGTCGTCTCGCCGCTCTGGTTCCAGCTGTTGTTTACGGTGGCGACAAAGCCCCTGAATCCATCAGCATGCTGGCCAAAGAAGTTGCCAAACTGCTCGAAAACGAAGCGGCTTACAGCCACATCATCGAGCTGAACGTTGGTGGCAAGAAACAAAACGTCGTCATCAAAGCTCTGCAACGTCACCCGGCCAAAGGCCACGTGATGCACGCTGACTTCGTACGCGTTGTAGCTGGCCAGAAACTGACCGCTATCGTTCCTGTGCACTTCATCAACGAAGCTGCTCCAGTGAAGAAAGGCGGCGAAATCTCGCACGTTGTTGCCGAGATCGAAGTTTCCTGCCTGCCAAAAGACCTGCCTGAGTTCATCGAAGTCGACCTGGCTGACGCTGAAATCGGCACCATCGTTCACCTGTCGGACCTCAAAGCTCCTAAAGGTGTCGAGTTCGTTGCTCTGGCACACGGCGATGACAAGGCAGTAGCCAACGTCCACGCTCCACGTGTTGCTCCAGAAGCTACCGAAGAAGGCGCAGCAGAGTAATTTCACTCTGTTCGTCGGAGTGAGTGAAACATCGCGGACTGGAACGTAGCGAGAAAGCGGGCGAGAACGCGGAGTTTACATTCATGGTAAATGAGCAATTTTCGTCCACTTTCGCCGCCTTCACTGATCGCGGCGATGTTAACCACCACTCCAAGGAAGGGCCCCTATCGTGACTGCCATCAAACTGATCGTTGGCCTGGGTAATCCAGGCGCCGAATACGAACAGACCCGGCATAACGCAGGGGCCCTTTTTGTTGAGCGCATCGCCGCCGCGCAAGGTGTGAGCCTTGTGGCCGATCGCAAATATTTCGGCCTGACCGGGCGCTATTCGCATCAGGGTCAGGATGTTCGTCTGCTGATTCCCACCACCTACATGAACCGCAGCGGCCAGGCCGTGGCGGCACTCGCCGGTTTCTTCCGCATCAAGCCTGAAGAAATCCTGGTGGCGCACGACGAACTCGACCTGCCTCCGGGCGTCGCCAAGCTCAAGCAGGGCGGCGGCCATGGCGGTCACAACGGGTTGCGCGACATCATCGCGCAACTGGGCAATCAGAATACTTTCTACCGCCTGCGGCTTGGCATCGGCCACCCGGGCGTCGCCAGTATGGTTTCAAATTTCGTCCTGGGTCGTGCGCCACGCGCCGAACAGGAAAAACTCGATGCCAGCATCGACTTTGCCCTCGGCGTGCTGCCGGATATCCTCGCCGGTGAATGGAACCGCGCGATGAAAAACCTGCACAGCCAGAAGGCCTGACTCTAATCCGAGGGGAAACACCATGGGATTCAATTGCGGCATCGTCGGCCTGCCTAACGTCGGCAAGTCCACCCTGTTCAACGCCCTGACCAAATCCGGTATCGCGGCCGAGAACTTCCCCTTCTGCACCATCGAGCCGAACAGCGGCATCGTGCCGATGCCGGATCCGCGTCTGGAAGCCCTGGCGGCCATCGTCAATCCGAAGCGCATCCTGCCGACCACCATGGAATTCGTCGACATTGCTGGCCTGGTGGCCGGCGCCTCGAAAGGTGAAGGTCTGGGCAACAAGTTCCTGGCCAACATCCGCGAAACCGACGCCATCGCTCACGTGGTGCGCTGCTTCGAAGACGACAACGTGATCCACGTTTCCAACAGCGTCGATCCGAAGCGCGACATCGAAATCATCGACCTGGAACTGATCTTCGCCGACCTCGACAGCTGCGAGAAGCAACTGCAGAAAGTCGCGCGCAACGCCAAGGGCGGTGACAAGGACGCCGTGGTTCAGAAGGCTCTGCTTGAGCAACTGATCGCGCACTTCACCGAGGCCAAGCCTGCGCGCAGCCTGATGAAGAACATGAGCGCTGACGAAAAGTCGGTGATCAAGGGCTTCCACCTGCTGACCACCAAACCGGTCATGTACATCGCCAACGTCGCTGAAGACGGTTTCGAGAACAACCCGCACCTGGACGTGGTCAAGGCCATCGCCGAAGAAGAAGGCGCCATGGTTGTTCCGGTGTGCAACAAGATCGAAGCGGAAATCGCCGAGCTCGACGACGGCGAAGAGAAAGACATGTTCCTCGAGGCCCTGGGCCTGGAAGAGCCTGGCCTGAACCGCGTGATCCGCGCCGGCTACGAAATGCTGCACCTGCAGACCTACTTCACCGCCGGTGTCGAAGAAGTCCGCGCCTGGACCGTCAAAGTCGGTGCCACTGCACCACAAGCTGCTGGCGTGATCCACACCGACTTCGAGAAAGGCTTCATCCGCGCCGAAGTCATCGCCTACAACGACTTCATCCAGTACAAGGGCGAAGCCGGTACCAAGGAAGCCGGTAAATGGCGCCTGGAAGGCAAGGACTACATCGTCAAAGACGGCGACGTGATGCACTTCCGCTTCAACGTGTAAGCGACACGCCCAAGAAAAAGCCGCGTTTGATACGCGGCTTTTTTGTGCCTTACAGGTTTGTTTGCAACACCACCAACCCCCCTGTGGGAGCGGGCTTGCTCGCGAATGCGGTGGGTCAGCCACATTAATATCGACTGATATACCGCATTCGCGAGCAAGCCCGCTCCCACAGTTGGAATTGTGTAGGTCAGGCCTTTTTGGTGCGCGGCAGGAAGATCGCCAGCACGCCAAACAACGGCAAAAACGAACACAGGAAGTACACGTACTCAATCCCGTGCACATCCGCCAAGTGCCCCAGCAGCGCCGCACCAATCCCGCCGAAACCAAACATCAAACCGAAGAACACTCCGGCAATCATACCGACATTGCCCGGCACCAGTTCCTGCGCGTAAACCACGATCGCCGAGAACGCCGAGGCGAGGATGAAGCCGATCACCACGCTGAGGACAGTGGTCCAGAACAGATCGACGTGCGGCATCAGCAATGTGAACGGCGCCACACCGAGGATCGAAAACCAGATCACCGCCTTACGCCCGATCTTGTCGCCGATCGGCCCGCCGAAGAACGTCCCCGCCGCCACTGCACCGAGAAACAGGAACAGGTGCAGTTGCGAACTGGCCACCGACAGGTCGAATTTCTCGATCAAGTAGAAGGTGAAGTAACTGGTGAGGCTGGCCATGTAGAAATACTTGGAGAACACCAGCAGACCGAGCACCACCAGCGCACTGATCACCCTGCCCTTCGACAGCCCGTGAGTCGCCGCCTGACCGGCCTTGAGTTTGAACAGGTTGAGGTGATGGGCGTACCAGCGGCTGATGCGATACAGCACGAACAGCGCAAACACCGCGAATAAACCAAACCACGCCACGTTGCCCTGACCGAATGGAATGATGATCGCCGCCGCCAGCAACGGGCCGAACGCGGAACCGGCGTTACCACCGACCTGGAAGGTCGATTGCGCCAAACCGAAGCGTCCGCCGGAGGCCAAACGCGCGATCCGCGAAGCCTCGGGATGAAAAGTCGAGGAACCGATACCGATCAGCGCCGCCGCCAGCAGAATCAATGGAAAACTGCCGACCACCGACATCATCACGATGCCGATCAGCGTGCAGATCGAACCCGCCGGCAACAGCCACGGTTTCGGATGCCGGTCAGTGTGATAACCGACCCACGGCTGCAACAGCGACGCGGTCAATTGGAAGGTCAGCGTGATCAGGCCGACCTGAGTAAACGTCAGGCCGTAATTGGCTTTGAGCATCGGATAAATCGACGGCAGCACCGACTGAATCAGGTCGTTGATCAAATGCGCCAGCGCCACCGCGCCGATGATACGCATCACCAGTGGGCTGCTTTGCGGGGGAGCGGACGCCGAGGCAGCGGCGGTCTGAGCGTTGCTGATAGCCATGAAAGTTTCCGTACAGCAGATGGGTGCACGCAGGCAGGTGCGTCAATGTGCCATTTTTCGGTGCGCCAGCGCCATCCCCTTAGCCAGCTAACTAACGTCCTACTCCATAACTCATCAAACCCTGTAGGAGCTGCCGCAGGCTGCGTCTTCTGATTTTGTTTTTAAGGGGCAAGATCAAAAGATCGCAGCCTGCGGCAGCTCCTACGTGGGATATGCGATTGCTCAGGTGATAGCGCAACGCCATGGTCTGAATCTTGCCTTGCTTCTCCCCTCGAACGCGGCGGCCTTACAAAGGTCACCGAGAATGGGAAGTTTCGCTACAGAGCCGGCCTACAGAGCGGGCGAGAGTGAACTTTCGAGGCCTTTTAGAGGGCACAGGTCGCGATCGGAACGAGCGCGATGCACGCCAATGGTGCGTGGTGTCCAGAGGAGTCATGAGGCATGCAGGCTTTCTTGTCACCGGGGATCAAATTGCTGGGGCGGTTTGGATTCGCGCGTAAATTCCAGTTGTTGTTTCTGCTGTTCATTCTGCCGTTGGCCGGCAGCCTGTTAATGATTGGCCAGGACTACCGCAACAAGCTCAATCTGATTTCCGGCGAGCGTGCAGGCGTGCGCCAGTTGCTCAGCCTCGATGCGCTGGACAACCTGCTCGCCGCCCAGCGTGACCGCGCCGCCCGTTGGCGCGCCACCGAAACCAATCGCCAGCCGACCCCGGCGACCCTCGCCGCCATGGCGGCGTTTGACGCGGTGCAACCAGCCGTCCAGCAAGCCACCAGTGATTTGGGTAACGCGCTGAAAAATGAGGGTGCCGAAGGCGAAACCCTCGCTCGCTATCAAGCCCTGCAAACCGCGCTCGGCGGTCTGGATTCGAGAAGCCTGAGCAGCGTCGGTTGGTGGCCGGACGGTTACGACCGTTTCACCAACGCCCTCAGCGCCCTGCAAGCCTTGCGAGAGCAGATCGTCATGGACAACCGCCTGACGCTGGCGCCATGGCTGGAAACCTATCTGCTGACGCAGATCTCCACGCAGCACGCACCGGACCTGATCGAGCGTGTGGGCCGCCTCGCCGCCGTCGGTCAGGCTTCGGTGGTCTCGGGCCAATTCACTTTGCAGAGTCGTTTGCAGCTGCGCGATCTGCGTGGCCGCATCGGCGACGCCCGCGAACAGCTTGTCAAAACGGCAGGTCTGCTCGAAGCGCGTCTGCCGAGCGATCTGCAAACCTGGGCCGGTCAATACCACGACAGCCTCAAGCGTCTCGATGCCGGGCTGAAGGTGCTGGATGACGGCGTGTTCGGCGGCAGCATTACCCTCAAACCTGAAGACTTCGAACGCAGCCTCGACGCTCTGCTGAGCGATCTCGCCTCGTTGCGCCAGCAATCGCTGCTGTCGCTGGATCAGCGTCTGGACGCTTACCACGCTTCGGCGATTCGCCAGTTCATCGTGGTCGCCGCCGTGTTCGGTTGCCTGCTGCTGGCGGCGCTGTACCTGTTTGTCTGCCTGCAGGCCTCGATCCGCCGCAGCGCCAGCGGCATCACCCTGCTCGCCGAAGCGCTGCGCGACGGCAATCTCAGCCTGCAAGCGCCGGTGGTGGGCCGCGATGAGCTGGCGGCGATCAGTACCGCGCTCAACGTTGCCGTGGTGCAACTGCGCGCCAGCATGCTCGGGGTCGATCACGAAACCTCGCAACTGAGTCACGCGGTGCGCAGCCTCAACGATCACTCCAGCGGCGCGCTCAACGAGGTCGAAGCGCAGCAGTTGCAGATCAGCCAGATCGCCGCCGCTGCCACGCAACTGGCCGCCACTTCGCAAGGTGTGGCGCAGAGTTGCGAACAGGCCTCCGGCAGCGCCCAGCACACCCGACGCATCGCCGCCGACAGCAGCCGCGACAGTCAGCGCACCACGGCGAGCATTCAGCAGCTCAATCAACGCCTGAACGACACCGCAGCGGCACTGGGTCGAGTCAGCGAACAGGGGCAGCAGATTCAACTGGTGGTCGACACCATTCGCGGCGTCGCCGAGCAGACCAACCTGCTGGCGCTCAACGCTGCGATCGAGGCGGCACGCGCCGGCGAACAAGGGCGCGGGTTTGCCGTGGTCGCCGATGAAGTGCGCAGCCTGTCGCAGCGCACTCAGTCATCGACCGCGCAGATCGCCGGCACCGTCGACAGCTTGCGCGCCACGGTCAACGAAGCAGTGAGCCTGATGGAAGCCGCATGCGGCCAGGCGCAATCGGATGCCGAAGCTGTAACCGGTCTCGGTGAACGCCTCGGCGAAATCGCCAGCGCGGTGCAGAGTGTCACTGACACCCTGGCGCAAATCGCCACCGCTGTTGAGGAACAGGCGAGCACCGCCGATGAGGTCAGCGGCAATATCCAGCAGGTCGATCAGGCGGCGATGCGATTGCTTGAAGGTGCGCGGGCGGTGAACCTGGCGGCGGACACCTTGAGCCAGGGCAGCCATGCGTTGAGCGCCAATACCGCGAGATTCCAGCTGCGTTGACGCCCTGCCCGGCCCCGATTTCCGGGGTTGGAGGATAAGCGGTTGAAAATAAGAAGAAATATTTTAAATTTACGCTTGACGCTTTTCCATTTCAGGGGAATAATGCGCGCCACTTGGCTACATAGCTCAGTTGGTTAGAGCATAGCATTCATAATGCTGGGGTCCGGGGTTCAAGTCCCTGTGTAGCCACCAAGTACTAAAAACGGCTTACCGAAAGGTAGGCCGTTTTTTTATGCCTCGAAAAAACATCATCTGTGGTGAGGGGATTTATTTCCTCGCCACAATGCCAGGACTGCCCTATTCAGACTGCTCTGCCGACAGGGCCATCAGCCCCTTCGCCCAGATTTGCCGAGTGCGCAACCCGACCATCGCCCGCCAGTCAGGATCCGCCGGATAAAACTGCTCCAGCAGTTTCAACTTGATCGCCCGCCCCGTCGCATCCAGCGGATCGCCATGCAGATGCAGCCAGTGATCATCGCGCAAATAACGGTGCACGTCGGGCCCCGGATACGTTCCGCATTCGATCACGAATGGCATCAATTGCACGCCCGGCAACGCATTGAGCAATGCCTGTGAGGTGTAGCCGGTAGCCGTCGCTGCGACTCCGGTTTCGCTCAATGCTTCGGCGCCGGTGTGCAAGGTGTACAACCATGGGCCGTAGATCGACTGTGCTTGCGCCAACGCCGGGTAAGGCGCCTGGGTGATGGTCAGCAACATCGGATGGCCGTATCCGCCGGCGCCGGTGTGCAGGTCGAAACACATCACGGTTTCCGCACCGGTCAGATGCGCATCGATGATCTGGTGCAAGGTGCGATTCGACCAGCTCGGCGCGCGGCCGCCATAGAACAGTCCATCGGGATGGCTATGCTGACCGCCCTCGACAATCGACATCACCGCCGGCCAGCCGTGCTCGGCAATCTGCGCGTCGAGCAAGGCATCGGCCCGCGCGCGCTCCGGGCCGTGCAAATCGGTGCAGGCGTAGATCTCGTGCAGCGTGGCGTAGGCGCGGTTGTCCGGTAGCGGGGCGGTGAAATCCAGGTGATTGCGGTTGAGGTCGATATTGTCTTCGTTGACCCGCCGCAGCCACGCCGTACCCCACGGGTTGATCAGGTGAATCATCACTACCGCGACATCGTTGGGCGGCGAGCCGGGCACGAAGGTCTTCAGCCAGTCGATCTGGCAATCCGAGCCGTAATAGCCCTCGACTCCGTGAGTGCCGCTGAGTGTGACCAGCCGGCGCTTTGCCTGTGGATCACCGAGCACAGCGACATCAGTGCTCAGCGGTTCGCCGAAAGGGCCGCAACGCGGATGGGCGTAGGAGGTGAGCGTGGCTCCGGCAGTTTGGGCGGCGGTCAGAAACTGTTCGCGTTGATCGCGGTAACTGGACTCGGTGGGAAACTCGCTGTGCATGTCGGCCTCTTGTGATTTCTATGGCTTGACCTATGTAGGAGTGAGCCTGCTCGCGATAGCGGTGGGTCAGTCAACATTGATGTTGAATGTGATGACGCTATCGCGAGCAGGCTCACTCCTACAGGGGGATGTTTGCGGTCGTTCGATTGAGGTTGACCCTAGCGAATATCCGCCCGGAAAAGAAAGGCAAAAATGCCCACCGGTTTGCGTCGCGACCGAGCGGTCGATAAAGTCCGTCAGACCTTTCACCCCACGGACGGAGAGCCCCACGTGTTTCCAGCCCTGCCCCTGAGCCGCTTTCGCCTGCCTGCCCTGACACTGATCATCAGCGCCCTGACCCTCGCCGCGTGCAACGCCCCGCCCTCCTCGACCTTGCCGCTGGCGCCGGAAGCCGCTTCCGGTTACCGCACCGATCTGCAGACCCGCCACGCCAGTAAACACATGGCCGCTGCCGCCAATCCGCTTGCCGCCGAGGCCGGGCGCGAGATGCTGCGCAAAGGTGGTTCGGCGATTGATGCGGCGATTGCCATGCAGGCAGTGCTGACCCTGGTCGAGCCGCAATCCTCCGGGATCGGTGGCGGTGCGATGATCGTGTTGTGGGACGGCAAACAGGTGCGCACCTATGACGGGCGCGAAACCGCGCCGGCCGGCGCGACCGAGAAGCTGTTCCTGCAGGCCGACGGCAAACCGATGCCGTTCCCGCAGGCGCAGATCGGTGGGCGCTCGGTGGGCACTCCGGGCGTGTTGCGTGCGCTGGAAATGGCACACAAACAACACGGGCGGCTGCCGTGGGCCACGCTGTTTGAGCCGGCGATCAAACTCGCCGAGCAGGGCTTTGCGATTTCGCCGCGCCTGCATTCGCTGCTGGAATCCGACCCGGTGATCCGCAAGTCACCAGACATGGCTGCCTACTTCCTCAACCGCGACGGCAGCGTCAAAGCCGTCGGCACGCGTCTGCAGAATCCGGCATTGGCCGCCGTATTCAAGCGCATCGCCAACGAAGGTCCTGACGCATTGTACAAAGGCCCGATTGCCGAAGAGATCGTCGCCAAGGTGCAGGGCCACGCCAATCCCGGCAGCCTGTCGCTGAATGATCTGCAAGGCTACAAGGCCAAAGAGCGCGCGCCGCTGTGCACCGATTACAAACGCTGGCAGGTCTGCGGCATGCCGCCACCGTCGTCGGGCGGGATCGCCGTGGCGCAGATTCTCGGCACTTTGCAGGCGCTGGAAACCCGCGATCCGCGCCTGTCGCTGACGCCGCTCAAACCAGTGAAAACCAACAAACCGGCCGGTATCGAACCCGATCCAAAAGCCGTGCACCTGATCGCCGAAGCCGAACGCCTGGCCTACGCCGACCGCGCGCAATACGTGGCCGATACCGACTTCGTCCCGGTGCCGGTCAAAGGCCTGGTCGACCCGGGTTACCTCGCCAGCCGCGCCAGCCTGATCGGCGAGCGCAGCATGGGCAGCGCCCAACCGGGCACACCGCCGGGCGTACAAGTGGCCTACGCCCCGGATCGCTCGCCGCTGCGCATCTCCACCTCGCAAGTCGTGGCGGTAGATGACCTCGGTGGCGCGGTGTCGATGACCACCACCATCGAAGCGGCGTTCGGCTCGCACCTGATGGTTCAGGGCTTTCTGCTGAACAACCAGATGACCGACTTCTCGTTCATCCCCGAAGAGAACGGGCAGAAAGTCGCCAACCGCGTCGAACCCGGCAAACGCCCACGCTCGTCGATGGCGCCGACGCTGATCTTCGATCGCAACAGCGGCGAATTCCTCGCCAGCGTCGGCTCGCCGGGCGGTTCGCAGATCATCGAATACGTGGCCAAGACCACCGTCGGCCTGCTCGACTGGAACCTCGACCCGCAAAGCGCCATCAGCCTGCCCAACTTCGGCAGCCGCAACGGCCCGACCGAACTGGAACAAGGCCAGTTCAGCCCGGCGTTGATTCAGGCGCTGAAGGACAAGGGACATGTTGTGAATGAAATCGACATGACCAGCGGCACGCAGGCGATCGTGCGGGTCAAGGATGCACAGGGTAAAGCCTCGCTGGAAGGTGGCGCGGATCCGCGGCGTGAAGGGGAAGCGTTGGGGGATTGAGGCCACGCAGGGAAAACAAAAGGCTTACCGCGAGGTAGGCCTTTTTTGTTGCCGATAGGCTCTATTCATCTATTCCCCGTCGCCTTTTCCTACCCCGAAAATCAGATGCCATGGCTAGAGTAAGTAACCGTTCAGCAAACAATACTATCGGGATCTGCTGGCATTTATGACCACACAAATGTTCGAACCGTATGTCCATCAAACGCCAACAGTCTTGCATCAGTCCCATAGCGGGACTAGGATCGCGTCATGAGAATTATTGCTGTCAGTCAGCTGAAAAACTTTTGGGAACGGTATCCCGAGTCAGAGCAATCGCTGTTGGCGTGGATTGATGAAGCAAGAAAAGCAAGCTGGTCAACTCCGTCGGACATCAAGGCGCATTTCGCTTCTGCGAGCATTCTGAAAAGCCGCAGAGTGGTGTTCAACATCAAGGGCAATGACTTTCGCCTGATCGTAGCCGTGGCCTATCGCTTCGGTGCCCTGTACATAAAATTTGTCGGCACCCACAAGCAGTACGATGCAATCGACGCTGATACCGTCGAAATGGAGTAACCCATGAACATACGTCCGATTCATAGCGAAGAAGACTACCGTGCGGCGCTCAAAAACGTGTCTGCACTCTTTGACAATGAGCCAGAACCCGGGACTCCTGAGGGTGATTATTTCGACATCATGATCACCCTCATCGAAGCCTATGAAGCAAAGCAATTTCCGCTTGATTTGCCGAACCCGATCGATGCCATCAAATTCCGAATGGAACAGTCAGGTCTCTCAGCGGCAGACCTCGCACCGGCAATCGGTCGTACAAACCGCGTTTATGAGGTGTTGAACGGCAAACGGGCACTGACCTTGCCGATGATCTGGAAACTTCACGAATTGTTTGGAATTCCTGCAGAAAGCCTGATCAAGCCAATGAAGCAAATGTGATCAACTCAGCCTGGACTACGGCTCAGCGATTAGCCACCAAATGCGCCCCAAACAGCAGATAACAACCACCAGCCAAACGATCCAGCCATTGCCGCGACCGTTCGTAAACGCTCGCGATCCGGCGGCTGGCGAAGAACAGCGCGACGCTGCAATACCAGCTGAACGACAGCGTGGCCATGGTCAGCACCGCCAGCGCCAATAACAGCGGCGGTACATGGGCCGGCATCGCGGTGGCGAAGATGGTGGCGACGAACAGTGCCGATTTGGGATTGGTCATGTTGCCCAAGAAGCCTCGCCCGTAGGCCCCGAGCAAGGTTTGCTGCGACTCATCCAGCGTACCGGCGGCAATCGGCGCTTTGCGTTTGAACTGCTTGAGGCCGAGGTAGATCAGGTAGCAGCCGCCGGCGATCTTGAAGCTCAGGTACAGCGTCGGCACCGCGCTGAACAGGGTCTGAATCCCCAAGCCGCCGGCCAGCCCCCACAACACGGTTCCGCTGGCGACGCCGAGCGCCGCGACTACGCCATGACGGCGTGAGCGACTGACGGCCAGTTGGGCGATGTTGAAGAAGTTCGGCCCGGGCGTAACCACCGCGACCGTCCACAACAGCGCCAGCGACAGCAACGGGGCGAGATAACTCGAAGGGGAAAGGTCCATGGGCGGGCGCCTGATTGGTTCGACAATGCCCCACACCTTGCTACATCCGGCGCAGGTTTTCCATCAGGCGAATGTCACTGCGGCAGGGTTTTGCCGTCCACCGCATCGCCAATCGTCAGGAAATGCCCGCCGGCCACATGGTGCAGCGTGCGCAAGCCGTCGTGCCCGTCGAAATGCCAACGCCCATCGCTGAACACCCGATCATCAGCCTGAGCGGCGATGACTTCGGCGAGGAACAGGTCGTATTGCTCGTGGTTGCGCGGTTCGGGCAGCAAGCGGCATTCGAGCCAGGCCACGCAGCCTTCAAGCAACGGCGCTTCGACGGTTTCACCGGTAAAGGTTTGCAAGCCGTAAGCCTGAAACTTGTCCTGCCCCTGATTCTGCCGGATTTCCAGCCCCGAGGTATTGCCGACGGTTTGCACGATGTCAGCCTGATTGACGCACGGCACGTTGAGCACAAAAGTGCCGGAGGCTTCGAGTAACTGGCGTGTCCAGGTGGACTTGTCGAGGACGACCGCGACTTTCGGCGGTTCGAAATCCAGCGGCATCGCCCAGGCGGCCGCCATGATGTTGCGCTGGCCGTCATGGGCAGCGCTGACCAGCACGGTCGGCCCGTGATTGAGCAGACGGTAGGCTTTGTTCAAGGGCACCAGGCGGCGGTGGGAGGCGCTCATGGGGATCTGCTCCGGGGAAAAAGGAGAAGATTGTAGCGCCACCTGCAACTGTAGGAGTGAGCCTGCTCGCGATCGCAGTAGTTCAATCAACATGGAGGTTGAATGTCAGACCGATATCGCGAGCAGGCTCACTCCTACAGGGTTCAGTACAGGTCAGTTAGAGAGTTGATTGGCAAACTGCCCAACCGCATCCACCACTTTCTGCGCGCCGTCCTGGATCTCGACGATCACCGTGCCCGCCTCCGCCGCCAGCGCCAGGCCCTGCTCGGCCTGCAACTTGCCATCGGTCATCAGGGCCACGGCGTTGCGCGCCATTTCCTGATTCTGCCGCACCACGGTGACGATCTCTTCGGTCGCCTGGCTGGTGCGCGAGGCCAGTTGTCGCACTTCGTCGGCCACCACCGCAAAGCCCCGGCCCTGTTCGCCGGCACGGGCCGCCTCGATGGCCGCGTTGAGCGCCAGCAGGTTGGTCTGTTCGGCAATGCCGCTGATGGTTTTGACGATGGTACCGATCACCTGCGACTGCTCGTTCAGTGCCTCGATGCCCTCACCAGCCGCCTGCATGTGGCGCGACAGATCACGCATCACATTCACTGCCTCGGTAACCACTGTGGTGCCACGTTGCGCGGTGCTGTCGGTTTGCTGCGAAGTGCTGTAGGCAATGCTGGCCGCGTCGGCAACCGCTTGTTCGCGGTTGACCTGATCGGTAATCACCGTGGCGAACTTCACCACTTTGTACAGTTTGTTGTTGGCATCGACCACCGGGTTGTAGGACGCCTCCAGCCACACCGTACGACCATGGCTATCGACGCGCTTGAAACGGTTGGCGACAAACTCGCCGTTGTTCAGGCGACGCCAGAAATTCTGGTATTCGGCGCTGTTGTACTCCTCGGGAGTACAGAACATCCGGTGATGTTTGCCTTTGATCTGCGCCAGGCTGTAACCCATGCCATGCAGAAAGCGCTCGTTGGCATTGAGCACGTTGCCATTGAGGTCGAACTCGATCACAGCCGTCGAACGCACCAGCGCACCGATCAGGTTTTCGTGTTCGCGAGAGGCTTCGATGGTGCGGGTCAGGTCGCTGGAGAAAATCGAGAAATGCTTGATCCGCCCGTCCGAAGAGCGCACCGGCTGTACGATCGAGCGCAGCCACGCTTCTTCGCCGTTACCGCGCAGCAGGCGGACTGCGCCAGCGAAATGCTCGCCACGGGTCAGTGCGGTCTTGAAACGGTGATGAAAGTCGTCGGCCTTCACGTGCGCCGGGACGATGTCTTCTATGGCGCGCCCCACCAGATCCTGGCTCTTGTAGAGCATCTCGCCAAGGAAGTTCTGGTTGACCGACTGAATCCGGCCATCAGGTTCCAGGGTCAGCACCAGCATCTCGCTTTCCAGGCTTTCCTTCACCTGCAGCAGGCTGGAGAGTTCTTCACGAAGAGTGGCCAGCTCTTGCTTGAGGCGTTTGTTGAACATGGGAAAGTACCGATAGGCAGGTAGAAAGCGGGATGCAGCCTAACCATCGGCCTTGGAAAACTTTTCTGAAGAGCGTTTGAGACCGGTCAGTCAAAAATAATCTCAATAGGCCATTGCTCTGACTATCACCGCGCAGGCCGGTTACAAAAGCCGCCGCTCTGGCCCGGCCACTTCAGGTATTCTCCGGGAAAATTGCAACAACATGTTGCAGGTATTCGCCCGATAAGGAGTGCCGTTTTGGATTTATCGACCGCTGCCTGGATGGTGCATGACACCCGCCTGATTCTTTGCTGCCTGCTGGCGATCGCGATGATTATCGTGTTGATCAGCGCCACTAAACTGCCGCCCTTTCTCTCGATCCTGATCGGCACCTTCATTGCCGGTGTCGGTGCCGGTTTGCCGCCAGAAGACGTGGCCAAGGCGTTCAGCAAAGGCGCCGGGGCGATCCTCGGTGAGGCCGGGATCATCATTGCCCTGGGCTCGATGCTCGGCGCACTGATGGCCGAGTCCGGCGCCGCCGACCGCATCGCCTCGACCTTGCTTGGGCTGGGCAAAGGCAAGTCCCTGCCGTGGGTGATGGCGCTGGTGGCGATGGTGATCGGCCTGCCGCTGTTCTTCGAAGTGGGGCTGGTGATGATGGTGCCGATCATCTTCGTCATGGCCCGTCGTTCGGGGCAGCCACTGTTGAAAATCGCGATTCCGGCACTGGCCGGGATGACCACGTTGCATGCCTTGATGCCGCCGCATCCCGGGCCGTTGATCGCGGTCAGCGCATTGCATGCCGACCTCGGGCTGACCATGTTGCTGGGCTTCAGCATTGCGATTCCGGCGGTGATTCTGGCGGGTCCGATTTACGGCAACTGGCTGTCGAAACGCATGCACATCGATGAGCCGGCAGAGCTCGGCGCACTGTTCAGCGCCCCGCCGAAAGCGCCGCGCCAGCCGAGCTTCGGCATGTCGCTGCTGATCATTCTGTTGCCGGTGCTGCTGATGCTCGGCAGCACTCTGGCAAAAGTCGCGATGCCTGCGCAAAGCAGCGTCGCCCTGACCCTGAAGTTTCTCGGCGAACCGTTGGTGGCGCTGGGCATTGCGGTGATGGCGGCGGTGATCTGCCTCGGCTGGGCCAACGGCATGCCGCGCGAACAGGTCGGCGGCACTCTGCGCAAAAGCCTCGCGCCGATCGCCGTGTTGCTTCTGACCATCGGCGCTGGCGGCGGCTTGAAGCAGACCTTGCTGGACGCCGGGGTCAGCCAGACCATCAGCAAAGTCGCCGAAGGCGCGCACATGCCGTACCTGCTGCTGGCCTGGCTGATTGCCGTGGCACTGCGTCAGGCTACAGGTTCGGCGACAGTCGCGACCACGACGACGGCGGGGATTCTGGCGCCGATGATGGCGGGCCTCGCCGCGACGCAAAGCTCACTGGTGGCGCTGGCGATTGGCGCCGGCTCCGTGTTCTTCTGCCACGTGAACGACGCCGGCTTCTGGATGGTTCGCGAGTACTTTGGCTTGCAGCTCAAACAGACGATCTGGGTCTGGTCGATTCTGCAAACCATTGTCTCGGTGGTGGGACTGGTGGGGACGTTATTGTGGTGGCACTGGTTGACCTGATCAGCCTTCAGGAACAGGGCGCCACCGAACGGCGCCCGACACCGGGCATGCGCACACCGAAGTACGCCGCACTGACGATGCCGACCGCCCCCATCACCGCACAGAACATCACGCAGATCCACGGACTCCAAGGCATCAGACCGATCAGCAACAGCGGAGTGATGCTGGCCCACGCGGCGTAGGCAATGTTGTAGGTGAAGGAGATGCCGGACACGCGAATCCGCGCCGGAAACAATCCGACCATCACCGATGGCACCGCGCCGACCACACCGCAGGCCAGACCGGCGATGGCATACGCCAGCCCCACCCAGTTGCCGCCCATAATCAAGCAGCTATAAAGCACACCGATGCCCAAGGGCAACAGCAGGCTATACAGCATGACCGTGCGCCAGGCACCGATGCGATCGACCAGCAATCCGGCAATCACACAACCGATGTTGAGAAAGACAATGCCCAATGCACTCAGGGCGAAGGTGTGGCTGGCGGTCATGCCGAAGGTTTTCTGCATCATGGTCGGGGTGATGACCACGAACACCACCACCGCCGAGGTCAGCACACAGGTCAGCAGCATCGCCGGCAACATCGCCAGACGATGTTCGCGCAGCACCGTGCGCAACGGCAGTTCGACCCGCGCTTCACGCTGGGCTTCCATGGCCATGAACACCGGGGTTTCGCTCAACCAGCGGCGCAGGTACACACCGATCACGCCGAACACACCACCGAGCAGGAACGGATAACGCCAGGCGTAATCGAGAATTTCTGCGGGGGTGAACATCTGGGCGAGGAAGGTCGCGGTCAACGCGCCAATCAAGTAACCGAAGGTCAGCCCGGCCTGCAAAAAGCCCAGCGCATAACCGCGATGGCCGGCAGGCGCGTGTTCGGCAACGAACACCCAGGCGCTCGGCACTTCGCCGCCGACCGCCGCGCCTTGCAGGATGCGCAGCGCCAGCAACAGCAGCGGCGCGAAGTAACCGATCTGTGCATAAGTCGGCATGATCCCGATCAGCAGGCACGGCAGCGCCATCATCAGGATGCTCAGGCTGAAGACCTTTTTCCGGCCCAGGCGATCGGCGAAATGCGCCATCAGGATCCCGCCCAGCGGACGCGCCAGATAACCGGTGACGAAGATCCCGAAGCTCTGCAGCAGACGCAGCCACTCGGGCATTTCCGGCGGGAAGAACAACTGGCTGAGGGTCAGGGCGAAGAACACGAAAATGATGAAATCGTAGATCTCCAGCGCCCCGCCGAGGGCCGCAAGACCGAGGGTCTTGTAGTCGGAGCGGCTGAACGGCGCCGGTCGGGCTGTGGATTGGGCAGTCATGGCAAAGAACTCTGGCAGGCAAAAAACCAAGGCGCCCATGGTCTACGCAAATGCGCGGATGGACAACCCGTTAGACCATAGTCCCGGTTTGGCAAAACCTGCTCACAAAACAGCCTGGCTTGATTTACTGTTTAAGCCTGTCCTGCTAGGTGAGCCCCTCCGCCGGCGAGCCGGGCCGGGAACCTTGTAGGAGTGAGCCTGCTCGCGATAGCGGTATGTCTGTCACCTTTATGTTGAGAGTGCCGACGCTATCGCGAGCAGGCTCACTCCTACAGGAGATGTGTGTTTCGCCTGCTGTATCAAAAATAACCATAAAAATCCGAGGTACTCCCTGTGGCCGTTGATATCGAAGATAGCCGCTCCGCGCGCTTTGCCTTGCGCTGTTCAAGCTTTGCCGAACGCTGGTTCCCCGACTCCTGGGTGTTCGCTGCGTTGGCGGTGATCATTGTCGCGCTGGCCACGCTGGCCATGGGCGCCAAGCCCACCGATGCCGCGATGGCGTTCGGCGACGGGTTCTGGAGCCTGATCCCGTTCACCATGCAAATGGCCTTCGTGGTGATTGGCGGGTACGTGGTCGCCAGTTCGCCACCTGCGGTCAAACTGATCGACAAACTGGCGCGCATCCCGAAAAACGGCCGCTCCGCCGTGGCCTGGGTCGCGCTGATCTCGATGGTCGCCTCGCTGTTGAACTGGGGCCTGTCGCTGGTGTTCGGCGGTTTGCTGGTGCGCGCCCTCGCCCGCCGCACCGAGCTGAAAATGGATTACCGCGCAGCCGGCGCTGCGGCGTATCTGGGCCTCGGCGCGGTCTGGGCGCTGGGCCTGTCGTCATCGGCGGCGCAATTGCAGGCCAACCCGGCCAGCCTGCCGCCGGCGATCCTGTCGATCACCGGGGTGATTCCGTTCACCCAGACCATCTTCCTCTGGCAGTCCGGCGCCATGCTGCTGGCGCTGATCGTGATTTCGATCATCGTTGCTTACGCCACCGCGCCCGGACCGAACTCTGCGCGCGACGCCAAGGATTGCGGCATTGACCCGGCGTTCAACCTGCCACCGCTGCAACCGCGCACCCGGCCCGGCGAATGGCTGGAGCACAGTCCGCTGCTGATCATTCTGCTGGTGTTGCTGGCGGCCGGCTGGCTGTTCCACGAGTTCTCGAGCAAACCGGCGATCACCGCGATTTCCGGGCTCAACACCTATAACTTCCTGTTCATCATGCTCGGCGCCCTGCTGCACTGGCGCCCGCGCAGCTTCCTTGATGCGGTGGCCCGCGCGGTGCCGACCACCACTGGCGTGCTGATCCAGTTCCCGTTATACGGCTCGATCGCCGCGCTGCTGACCACGGTCAAAGGCGCCGATGCGCAGACGCTGGCGCATCACATCTCAACGTTCTTCGTCAGCATCGCGTCCCACGACACCTACGCGTTGCTGATGGGGGTGTACTCGGCGATTCTCGGCTTCTTCATCCCGTCCGGCGGCGGCAAGTGGATCATCGAAGCGCCATACGTGATGCAAGTCGCCAACGATCTGCAATACCACCTCGGCTGGGCGGTGCAGATCTATAACGCCGCCGAAGCGCTGCCGAACCTGATCAACCCGTTCTACATGTTGCCGCTGCTGGGTGTGCTCGGGTTGAAGGCGCGAGACCTGATCGGCTTCTCGTTCGTGCAATTGCTGGTGCACACGCCGTTGGTGCTGTTCTTGCTGTGGGTGCTGGGGACGACATTGGCATATACGCCGCCGGTGATGCCGTAGATTGACGAGGTTGCACCTGCCTCATGGCAGGTGCAATCAATGTTGCTCGCAGGGCAGGAATCTCAACAGCTCAGGCAAAGCAACCTGAACCGTGTCCCAGACGACATCCAGATTAATGTCGAAGTAGCCATGAGCGATTCGGTTACGCATCCCGCGCATGCTGCGCCAGGGAGTTTGAGTGTTCTGAGCCGCGAATTCCGGAAACCGATCCATTATTTTGGTTGCCGCCTCGCCAATGATAACCAGGCTCATGATGACCGCTTGTTGCGTCCGTTTGTCGTCGACGAATTCTTCCTTGCTCAGACCTTCGACGAAGACCAGCGCATCGCTCGCAGCTTGACGCATATGTTCAAGGTAATCGCCGAGCCGGTTCTCGATCATACGGGACGGGCCTGTTCAAGAACCTGCTGACGAAATTTCAGCGGAAGGTCTCCCGGCGTCAACAGGTCGACGGTAACGCCCAGCAAATCTTCAAGCTCAACCTGAAGCCCGCCGAGATCAAACAAGGTGGCACCGGGCAATGGATCGACCAACAGATCAAGGTCACTGCCTTCCATATCGGTACCCAGCACCGTTGAGCCGAACACGCGCGGATTGGTCACACGGAATCTGCCGACAACCTCACGAACGGCAGCTCGTTGCAGATCAAGAGCAATGGAAGGCTTCATGGTTCACTCAGGCCAGTTTCTATATCGCAGCAGTCTAGCAGTGCCGAGGGACCGTAGACACCGCACCATTTTGTAACCCAACCGTCACATTCAATTGTTAGCGTCCGCCCGAAACAAACTGAAACAATTAAGCTGAGCGGGCTGACAGATGAAAGACGAAACAGACGGCACTGACGCACCTGAATCCGACAACCCCACCGACACCAGCCGCCGCCGCTTCCTCGGCGGTGTTGCCGTCCTCGGCGTGGGGGCCACGCTCGCCGGCTGCGGTAACGCCAGCAACCCGCCGGGCAAACCGGTCGAGCGCCCGCTGACGCCAGCCGAGCTGGACAAGGCCCTGCGCGAGCAGGTGAAAACCGTGGTGGTGATCTACGCCGAGAACCGCAGCTTCAACAATCTGTTCGGTGATTTCCCCGGTGTCGAGAAACCACTGTCAGCGCTCAAGCCTGCCGATTACCAGCAACGTGATCGCGACGGCAGCCTGTTGCAGGCGCTGCCGCCCGTCTGGGGCGGCGTGTTGCAGATCGGCCCGCAAACCCTCGATGGCGTGACCTATCCCAGCGCCACGCAGTTTCAGGAAAACCTGCCCAACGCACTGTTCGCCCTCAAAGGCCCGAACGGCGAAGACCTGCCGTTCGGACTGGTCACCCGCGACTTGTGGCACGTGTTCTATCAGAACCAGATGCAGATCAATGGCGGCAAAAACGATGGCTTCGTCGCCTGGGCGGATTCTGGTGGGCTGACCATGGGCCATTACGCCCAGAGCCGTTATTCCCTGCGTCTGTGGGACGTGGCCCGGGAATTCGTACTGTGCGACAACTTCTTCCAGGGCGCTTTCGGTGGCTCGTTCCTTAATCACCAATACCTGATCAGCGCCACCGCGCCGTTCTATCCGGATGCGGCCAATTCGGTGGCCAAGTCGCAGATTGCCGCGCTGCAAAGCAATGATCCGACCGATCCGCGCCTCAAGCCGCTGGAGCAGTCACCGACCAGCGCCATGACCGGCCCGCCGCAGTTCGGCCCGAGTGCGCTGACCCCGGACGGCTACGGTGTGAACACCCTCGCCCCGCCGTACTGGCCGACATGGATTCGCGACCCGGAGCGTCCGGCGTACTCCAAACCGGATCTGCCCAACGTGATGGTGCCGCAGACCCATGAGCACATCGGCGACAAGCTGTCGAAAAAGAACGTCGACTGGGCCTGGTACGCCGGCGCCTGGCAAGCGACGCTGGAGCAGTACAAGGACTCGGACGGCATTCCGAAGATCCCCAACTTCCAGTATCACCACCAGCCGTTCAACTACTTCAAGCAGCAAGGCCCGGAGAACCCGCAAGAGCGCAGCAAACGCCTGCGCGATGCCGGTTTGGGTGACGAGTCGAGCAGCAACAAGTTCTTCGCCGATGCCGAGGCCGGCAAGCTGCCGGCGGTGAGTTTCTATAAACCGCAAGGCAACCTGAACATGCACGCCGGGTATGCCGACGTGGCTTCCGGCGACCGGCACATCGTCCGCGCCCTGAAGGTGCTGCGCGAAAGTCCGCAGTGGAAAAACATGGTGGTGGTCGTGACGGTCGATGAAAACGGCGGCTGGTGGGATCACGTGGCGCCGCCCAAGGGTGATCGCTGGGGGCCGGGGTCGCGGGTGCCGGCGCTGGTGGTGTCGCCATTCGCACGCAAGGGCACGGTGGATCACACGGTCTACGACACGGCGTCGATCCTGCGCCTGATCACCCGGGTGTTCCAACTGGAAACCCTCGACGGCCTCAGGCAGCGCGATGAGGCAATGATCGCCCGTGGCCAGAAACCGATGGGCGATCTGACCAACGCCCTGCATTTTCAGGCCTGAAAACCCCGTCCTGCGGGCTGACGCAAAAATCCGTGAATGACCGCTTCTCTGTGCAACACGGCTGATCCAATATGAAGCGCCCCAAAACCCCGGGGAACCCACGCTGAAAAGGATCTGAGCATGTTCAAACTCGCAGGATTTACCCCCGCAGCACTTACCCTCGCCGCGCTCACCCTGAGCGCGGCTGCCCACGCCGATGTGGATCTGAAGCTGGGCAGCGCCGAGCGCGTCACCCGCCTCTTCGCCTACCCCAACAACTGCAGCGTGATCTGCTATCGCAACTGGTCGCTGGAGCAGACCGTCGCGCATTACCTGAGCCAGAGCGTGCAGCGCGATGGCTACAGCAATGCCAAGGTGTTGGTGAAGAACGATAACGGGCAGATTTACGCCGAGATCAGCGGCGTTCCCGAAGGCTACGACAAGCCGCTGTCGGCGCTGCTGGACGCCGGTGATCTGGCCTATACCGGCGCCAGCAAGCTCAATGCCGATGGCAAATGGGCGTACAGCTGGTATCTGTTCCTGCCATTGGGCATGGCCCTGGAAAACCGCAAGAGCGTCGAACTGCTGCACTTCCCGCCGGACTATTCACTGACTCAGGCACAGGATTACCTGCGCTCGAACACCACCGACCGCTGGGCCACGCTGTTGACCGCCAACGGCATCCCGGCCGACCAGACGCCGGCCTATCAGACCATCATCGACATCGCGCCAATCGCCGCGCCGTCCAACGCCGGCAGTGATCTGGAGGGTGTCTACGACTACTTCAAGGATTACCAGACCACGCTGGTCAAGCAGTTCAGCCAGACCAGCGCCGGCACCACCCTGCCGATGGTCGCGTTCGGTGCGCCGGTGCGTAACTGGATCAAGCAGCAATACGGGCCGACGGTGGGCGTTTTGGGTCTGGCGACCATCAGCCCGAGTGCTGGAGTGAACCTACCGGTGTTGGGATCGAACCATCCGAGCTACATCTGGTACGCCGCCGACCCGGATAGCTACAACGGCGATGAAGCAAAAGCCGATGCCGCCGGACTGAAAGTCATGGGCCAGGACTTGAGTGCCGCCTGCTGGCAGGCCGGGATGGGCAGCAAACCCGGCACCGACGCGAAAACCCTGCTTGATAGCTGCACGCAAACCTGGCAAGTGACGCAAAAGGTCAAGACCTGCGAATTGTTCTACACCTCAATCCGCAACCTGACCCCGGCCCAGGCTTCCGCCAAGTGCTCGACCACCCCGGTCAAAGCCCAGTTGCAACAGCTTCAGGGCGAATTGCCGGACACCGCCGTTCCTGCACCACACCTCTGATCCGCTGAAAAAGCTTCCCGTTTCAGTCAATGCTGACGCGGGGAGCAGCCAATTACCCCTGTCAGATCTGACAGTAGACGGTAAGCGGTATACGCGGGAGGATTGGATCCAAACATGTTGCAGCGCTGACAGGACGTCAGACCAGGGAAGTCGCAGCATTTTGCCGACAGGGACCGTTATGAATAATCACGCCCATCAACACAACATCCCACGCGACGCGCCCGGCATCTACCCGTTTGCCGGATTGCCGGTGCGTCTGGGTTTCCCATCCACCGAGGATTTCGAAATCGTGCAGGACCACCATGGTCACGCGGCAGTGGTGGCGCGCCGGGCGTTCTTGCGCATAACCCGGATGTGTCGGGTGTCCGGGCAACTGCTGCCCTATCGTTGTCGACAGACGCGCCAGTTACTGGCCGGCATCCATCTCTACGACCCGCGCTTTTGCGGGTTACTCGAACACGCCTGCGATCCGAATGTATTTCTGGACATGAGTGAGCTGTGGCTGTGGGCACTACGCGACATTCAACCGGGTGAACGCCTGACCATCGACTTCGCCGCCACCGAAGACCGCTTGTTGCAGCAGTTCGCCTGCAACTGCGGTTCGCCACGCTGTCGTGGCTGGATCACCGGATACGATGAACCACCCACGATTGAGGGCCAGCAGTTTTTGCAACGCTGGCGGCATCCACACTGATCGGGATTACACCGCCCCGACCGGACGCAGACGGTATTGCGGCGGCAGTTGCTCGAAACCGCTGATGGTGGTGTTCAGGCTTTTCCAGCGGCCGTCCTTGATGCCGTAGATGCAGCCGTGAATCGACAGGCTCTGGCCGCGATGCCAGGCGTTCTGGATGATGCTGGTGTGGGCGACGTTGGCCACTTGCTGGACGACGTTGAGCTCGCACAGCCGGTCGACCTGTTCTTCCTCGGTCGGCAGCTTGGCCAGTTCGTCACGTTTTTCGTAGTACAGGTCACGGATCGAGCGCAGCCAGCCATCGATCAGGCCGAACTGGCGATCCTGCATCGCAGCGCGCACACCGCCGCAGCCATAGTGGCCGGTCACGAGGATGTGTTTGACCTTGAGCACATCAACCGCGTACTGGATCACCGACAGGCAATTGAGGTCGGTGTGCAGCACCACGTTGGCGACGTTGCGGTGTACGAACAGATCGCCCGGCAGCATGCCGACGATCTCGTTGGCCGGTACACGTGCGTCGGAGCAGCCGATCCACAGATATTCCGGGGTCTGCTGGCGCGCGAGTTTGGCGAAGAAATCCGGGTCTTCCTTGGTGATCGCGTCAGCCCAACGCTCGTTGTTATCAATCAGGTCTTGTAAGTCGTGCATGGTTAAGGCCTCAAGAAAGATGCGCTGGTATGACAGACGACCGCCCATCGGGGTCACGCAAGAACCGCAGGTGTTTTTCTTTGGAATTCTCGGGTGCCCGGTGAGTCCACTCAGTAAGGCCCACAGTATGAGGATTTGCCATGACTGATTCACGACGTCCGTACGATGCGGTGCAACCGGAACCCATTGATGACAACGAAGACCGCATGGGCTCGGTGCACGAGCTGGATTTCGACGAAGACGAACCCAGCGCGAAAATCGGCGACGAGATTCCGGAACGTGAACGCGAGCAACTGATGCCCGCTGAACGAGTGCGTGAGGCCGGGCTTACCGGCGCATCGACTGCAGACCACGAACCGACCGACGATGACTTGAGCCCGGAAACGCTGATTCATGAAGATGGCGCGCGGGATGCTGCAGAAGCAGGCGAAGGCAATCAGGCCGATTGGGACCTGAGCATTGTCGACGAAGATGACATCGGCGGGGGTAATGGGCTGGATGAGGCGGAGCTGGCGCGGCGTGATCCGCTGGATGGCAATCGCTGATCTGTATTGCCTGTAAGGACGCCTTCGCGAGCAAGCCCGCTCCCACAGGGATTTGAGGCACGACTCAAAACCAACGTGGTAGCGGGCTTGCTCGCGAAGCTTTTAAACAAGATCAGTCAACCAACGTGCAGGCCATGACCACAGCATCCTCGCGTCCACCCACCGCCGGATAATAATCCCGCCGCCGGCCAATCTCGTTGAAGCCATAACGCTCGTACAACCTGAACGCAGCCTTATTGCTGTCCCGCACTTCCAGGAAGCATTCCCGGGCAGAGGCCGCGTATGCCCGCGACATCAGATGCTCTAGCAGCGTCAGCCCCAGCCCACGCCCCTGATTCTCCGATTTGACCGTGATATTCAGCAGATGCGCCTCGTCGAGAATGATCTGCACGACCCCGTGGCCGACCTGCTGCTGGCCTTCGAACATCAGCCAGATCTGGTATTTGCCCAGCCCGTCGAGAAAAATCCCGCGCGTCCAGGGATGGCTGTACGCCGCGTATTCGATCTTCAATACCGCGTCCAGGTCCGCCTCGGTCATCGGGCGGAACGATACAGCTTCACTCATTCGATGGTTTCCAGCGCGCCATCAGCCGACGCATGGCTTGCCACACAGCGGCCTTGCGCTGTGGCTCTTCCATTAACAATTCCAGACCCGGAATGGCCCAGGCCAGGCCCAGGCCTTCAATCTGCAATTCACTGTTGAACGCTTCGGCGTCCGCTTCACCGGCAAAGCGCACCGCTGGCAGGCCGATCAGCCACAGGCAGGCGCAGGGTGCCGCTTCCATTTGTACCGAGAGGAAGCCCTGAACAAAGTCGCGCGCGGCTTCCGGGCCCTGATCCATAGTGCCGCGATTCAGCCACGGCCAGCGCACCGGCTCGCCGACGATTTGTGGCGCATCCGGCAAACCGGCGGCGCGCAACATGTCTTTAAGCAGCAGATAGGCCGGATCGCGGCTCTGGAACGCTTCGCCTGTGGGTAACTCGACCAGCAGCAGACAAGCCCCGGCGCGCAGCAATTGCAGGGCAAAACGCGGTGGCGGCACGGGCGCGGGCTTGGCGACAACCGGCGCCTCTTCGACCTCTTCTACCGGTTTGGCGCCATTGCGGGTACTGGCGAGCGACGGGCGCGGTACTTCGATCTTCGGCCGTTCGACCGGACGGGCGGCAGGCTGCACCGGAGCTTCGGCCTGCACAACCGGCATCACCACGACCTCTGGTTCAGGCTCGGGCATCTCCAGCAGTTCGGGCCGCGACGGGGCGGCGAAAGGCAATTCGGTGCGCGGCAGCCAGTTGACCACCTGCATGGCGTTCAAATAGGCGCGGCGGCGGGACTCGATAAGCAAAGGGTCGGCCACTTGTGGATAACTGAAGTGGGCTGATTCTACAGCCCTTCGTTCAAGATCGCTTGCTGTTGATCGATAGCCTTTACCTGGGCTCGCTCCTTTAGAAAATGCGACAGCCCGTCCCGAGAGTGAATCGCATCCCTCCTGATGCAGTACAATCGCCGCTTTTAATCGCCAACCAGCCGGCCATTCCGATGATCGAACCCAAGCGCGTCTTGCGCGCCCTCGCTGAACACTGGGCACTTCTGGAGCCACTGTGCGAGCACTTCGACCAGGGCACCCTGAGCCTCAACGAACTGCGCACGCAACTGGCCGCCCGACAACTGGACAGCACGCCTCAGGACATCACCAGCCTGCTCGACGTGTGGATTCGCCTGGACATTCTGGTTCCCGTGGCGAAAAGCCCGAACCGTTTCGAGCTCAACGCGCAGATCCACGACTTCCTCGCCTACCTGCGCCGTGAGCACCGTCTGGGCCTGTGCCTGGAGATCGAAGCCTACTTGCGTCACCTCGAACGTCTGGCCGGCTACATTCAGGACGCGTTCGATGTGCGCGACGGCAACGACCTCGCCCGTCAACTGCGTTTGCTCGACATGCGCGTGCGCGATGTGCTGAAAAAACTCGACAACGACGAACAGGCACTGGTAGCCGTGGCCGAACGGGCCAAGACCAGCGACCGGCAGATTCCGCTGCGTCAGCGTTACGCCGAAGTACTGGCGACCTGGGACGAATACGTTGAGCCGATGATCGATCTGGTGAACGCCGACGGCGCCTTCGAACAAGGCGTGCGCAAGGTCGAAACCGTGCTGCTGAAGATGCTCAGCGAACAGCAACGCCTCGGCCATCTGGTCGATGACGACATGCTGCTGCGCACCCACGCGCGCATCCTCGAAATGCAGACCAGCGCCCAGTTGACCCTGCGTCACGCCCGCGAACTGCTGCTGCCGCTGCGTGAAGAAGCGCGTCGCCACAACGCCGTGACCCGTGGTGCTGCGCTGGCGCTGGCGGCGATTCGCCGCAAAGGTATCGATGCCGTGCCGCAAGCGGCGATGCCGCTGTTCACCCGGCCGCAAAGCACCTTCCTCGGCAGCGCCAGTCAGGTCGAAGCCTACGTCTATGCCCTGGCGCGTTTCGAGCCGAAACCGGCGCGTTTCCCCAAGGCGCACAAGACCCAGAAATCCGGCGATGCCCCGCGTGCACCGCGCACCGTGCGCGAGATGGTCGAGCGTTGCGAAGAGTCCCTGCCAATGCCGGATCTGATGACCTGGCTGCTGGAGCAGGAACCGGACGGCGCCACTGACGAATTGCTTTACTGGTTCTCGCGCCTGTCGCGGGAAAAACGCTTCAAGCGCGAGCGTCTGGAACGCCGCGAATACCACACTCACGAGCACCAGGTCAGCCTGCGCTCCTTCGCCCTGCTCTCGGCCCGCGACTCCGCCGCCGAGGATTCTGCGAGCATCCCCAATGCATCTTGATCTATCCGAACTGTCCCAACTGGCGCCGATCTTCCGCGAGCTGTTCAAGGGCTATCATGTCAGCCGCCGCGACCCGGAACTGTACGCGCAACTGTCAAACTTCCAGGATCAATACCGCACGCTGTTCAAGGCGCTGGGCTTCGAGCTGGTCTGCGACACCCGTGGTTTCTACTACTTCGTGCCGGACATGGCCGCTGCGGCGGTGAACAAGACCGCTCAGCGTCTGGCGCTGTTCACCTTCATTCTCGTCGAGCATCTGGCCGATCAGGGCCGCGATCCGATCGCCGTGCTCGACGGTGGCAGCCTCGGCCGTGAAGAACTGCCGTCGTTGCTGGATAAATACCGCGACCTGTTCATCCAGGCCGAAGTGCAGACCGTCGAAGAACTCGAAGAAAAAATCATGCGCCGCATGACTCAGCTCGGTTTCGCCGGTGAAGAAAACGGCGTGTACCGCTTCCTGCCACCGATGCACCGTTTCCTCGACGTTTGCCTGTCGGTGCAGCAGGACCGCGATCTGGCAGCCAGCGTACACAGCGTGCTGCCGCTGCCGGCACCGGTGCTGATCGACGAAGCCGCCGAAGCCAAATTCCTCGAAACCGACGATCCGCTCGATCTTTCCGAATTTGACGAAGAAAGCGAAGAAGACGCACTGGCTAGAGCCATTGCCGAAGAACAGGAGTCCGACGCATGAGCCAGGAACGCTACGGCATCCGCCGCTTTGCCCTTTTGAACACCGCCGGTTACAGCCTCGGTCTGTTCCCGCTGGAAGAACCGCTGTCGGTCTACGGCGCGAACAACCTCGGTAAATCCGCCTCGATCAACGCTCTGCAGTTCCCGATTCTGGCGCGCATGTCGGACATGAGTTTCGGCAAGTACAGCCTGGAACAATCGCGACGTTTCTACTTCGCCTCCGACACCAGTTACATCCTTGTCGAAGTCAATCTGCCGCACGGCCCGCACGTGATCGGCGTGGTCGGTCGCGGCCCGGGTGGTGGTTTCGGTCACCAGTTCTTCGCTTACGCCGGCAAGCTCGACCTGGCGCATTACCAGAAGAACGACACCTGCCTGCGGCAGAAAGAGCTGTTCAGCAACCTTGAGAAAGAAGGCCTGAAAGCCTACGAACTCAAGCCTGATGAATTGCGTCGTCTGCTGGTTGGCGGGCACACCTCTATCCCGCTGGACCTGACCCTGATCCCGCTGCGCTCCACCAGCGAGCAGAGCCTGAAAACCTTCCGCGCACTGTTCATCAACCTGCTGCACATGCGCGAAATCACCGCGGCCAAGCTCAAGCAGTTGTTCCTCGATGCCTTCGAACACAGCCTGCGCTCCGGCAGCGTCGACTACATCGCCGCGTGCGAAGAAGCCTTCCGCGATGTGCGCCGGATGGAGCAGGACTACAACTCGCTGGTCGCTGCCGGACCGCTGGTCGAAGCCTTGGCCAACGGCGTGAAACAGCGCGACGTGCTGCGCGGCAAGCTGCATCGCCTGTCGCCGCTGCTCGACTCGTTGCTCGGCACCTGGTCGGACTACGCCACGGCACGCAAGGAAGAGCTGACGATTCAGGCCGAGCACTACCGTCGCGAGCAGGATGATCTGCAAAACGATCAGCGCGGTGGCACGCAGGAGCTGATGCGGCTGGAGCGGGAGATCTCCGGCATTCAGCGCTGGCTTGGCGAGTTGTCGGTACTGAAGAACCGCTTCGCGCTGGTCGATGACGTCAAAGTGCTGGAGCAGCAGCTGCTCGCGGCCAAGGACGCGCACGACGAATTGGCCGGTGCGCTGGCACAGTCCCGGCAGTTCAGCGCCGAAGATCTGGAAGAGCGTCTGCGCGATCTGGAAAAACGTCTGAAGTCGGTGAAGCAGCAACTCGATCACGCCGACAACAACAGCTACGCGCGCCTGCGTGAGGAGTTCTCGCAGCAGGACGTCGAGCGCCTGATGCGCCTGTTCAATAGCGCGCTGTTCAGCCTGCCGCTGGGCGAACACGGCATCACCCTCGACGAGGATGGCGAGTGGGTCAAATCGGTCGAGCTGATCCTCGATGGCTTCAAGGGCGAGCGCTTCGAAGTGCCGGGCCTGTCGATCGACATCTCGCACATCGAGCCGCCGGCGCTGCAAGCGCTGGCCGACCGCGCTGCGCTGCGTGACCAGAAAGAGCGTCTGGAAAAAGAGCTCAAGCAGCTCAAGACCCAGCAAGCCGTGGCCGCCGACCGCGCCGCGAGCAAGACCCAGACCGAAGCGCTGTACCAGCAAGTGCTGGATGCGCAGAAAGCCCTGGAAGATTTCCGTCGCACCCAGACCCTGAGCGCCGAAGAAGGCGACAAGCTTGAGCAACTGGCGCAGATGGAAGCCGCGCAGGACGAACTCAAGCGCTCCAGCGATGCGTTCACCGAGCGCGTCCAGCAACTGTCGGCCAAGCTGCAACTGGTCGGCCGGCAGATAGCCGACATGGAAGCCAAGCAGCGCACCCTCGACGACGCCCTGCGCCGCCGTCAGCTGCTGCCGGCAGATCTGCCGTTCGGTACGCCGTTCATGGATCCGGTCGACGATTCGATGGACAACCTGCTGCCGCTGCTCAACGACTATCAGGACAGCTGGCAAGGCCTGCTGCGCGCCGACGGTCAGATCGAAGCGTTGTACGCGCAGGTGCGCCTCAAAGGCGTGGCCAAGTTCGACAGCGAAGACGACATGGAGCGTCGTCTATCGCTACTGATCAACGCTTACGCACACCGTACCGACGAAGCCCTGACGTTGGGCAAGGCGCGGCGTGCGGCGGTCACCGACATCGCCCGGACCCTGCGCAACATCCGCAGCGACTACGACAGCCTCGAGCACCAACTGGCGCTGTTCAACCGCGAGATCAACAAACGTCAGGTGTCCAACCTGCAGAGCTTCCGCATCGTCCTGGCGCCGAACAAGGAAGCGCTCAAGCACATCGACCAGATCATCCACAGCGCCGGCCAGTACGAAGAAGGCGAAACCCTGTCGGTGTTCGATCTGAGCCAAAGCGCGGAGCAGGACAACAAGAACGAAGAGGCCAAGGAATACCTCGCACGGCTGGTGGCGGCGAACCACAACCAGCTCGGCCTCAAAGACTTGTTCGAACTGGCGTTCGAGATCACCAAGGTCAACGGTCAGCCGGTGATCCACACCGACATCGACGGCGCGGCCTCCAACGGCACCACCATGACCATCAAGGCGCTGACCAACATGTACTTGTTGCTGCACTTGATGGATCGCGACCTGGCCGGTCGTGTGCGCCTGCCGTATTACCTCGACGAGGCAGCGGACATCGACGAGAAGAACCAGGCAGCGCTGCTGGAAACCAGCCTGCAACTGGGCTTCGTGCCGATTCTGGCGAGTGTGAAGCCGCAGGTCTGCGCCAGTGTCGCCATCGACCTGGAAGGCGGCAGCGGCCCGGCGGGGATCTACATCGATGAGGCGGACTGGAAGTACATCCGCCGGCATGATGTGGTGAAGGCCACCATCAATGTGCAAGCCGATGAGCCGGAGCTGGATGAGGTTTGACCGGCTTTAGCTGAAGGCAAAAAAAGGGCCGCGATCTGTTGGGATCGCGGCCCTTTTTTATGGCTGGGGATTTGTGCTGACTTTTAGTGCCCTATCGCGAGCAGGCTCACTCCTACAATTTGGAACGCGTTCCCCTGTAGGAGTGAGCCTGCTCGCGATGGCGCCACTTCAGACACCACAGAATTACTTACCGAGCGAAATCTTCGGCGCCCAGGTCAGCCACTCATCCTCGAACTTGTCGAACAGCGGGAACGTTTGCTCAGGCCGTGCCGGGTTGCCCATGCGTTCACCGTCTGGCGTGGCGAAGGCGATACCACCCTGAATCGCCGTCTCCAGCGACTCCGTGCGTACCGTCAGGCCGTTGAACAAGCCGATGTCGAAACCGACGCCGCTGGTGTTCCAGAATCGGCTGCCACTGCGCACCAACGGCGCGTATTTCGGCTCGATCAAAATGTGCACCAGCACCCGGTCGGCCGTCTGGCCCAGTTCATAACCGGTGACCTTGCCCACGGTAATTTCGCGATAGGTCACGGGTACGCCCGGTTTCAGCGAGCCACGGCGCGCGGCGCTCAGCACCAGACTCAAACCGGCCTCTTGTTTGCTCGCTTCCGGCGGATTGGCCAGCGCAACGAAGTTCTTCTGCGGGCCGAGGTTTTTCGCCGCCGGCTGCACTTCCACATATTGCCCGGTGACCAGGGTTTCCAGATTCTGGGTCTTGATCAGCCCCAACTCCGGCTTGACCACCCAGAACTGACTGCCGACCCGGGCGATCTTCTCCGGCACTTCAGTGATTCGTGCGGTGATCATTACCGATTGCAGATCATCGGTGAGATCGACGTCTTCAATCTTGCCGACATCCAGCCCTTTGAATCGAATTGGTGTACCCGGGCGCAGACCATCGGCGCGATCAACCTTGATCGTCACCACAGTGCCTTTCTGGTTGGCTTCATCATGGTTGGCGAACAGACGGAAGCGTGGAATACGCTTTTGCAGCGGCGCCTTGGCTTGCGGCGTTTCGAAAGCGATACCGCCAGCCATCAACGTTTGCAACGACTCGCTCTTGACCTGAATCCCGCCGGTCAGACCACCGGTGAGGGTGATACCACTGACATTCCAGAAGCGCGTAGAAGCGTTGACCAGGTTCTCGTACTCCTTCTCGATATGCACGCCGATGACGATTTGTTTTTTGGTCTTGGAGAACTGATAGCTCTGTACCGAACCGACCTTGACCTGCTTGTACAAAATCGGGCTGCCGACGTCGATCGAACCAAGAACGTCGGTGAACAGCACCAGGTGCAGACCCGGTGCGCGCAGGTCCAACGGCGGCGCTTTTGGCCGCGCCTCGAATTCGCGTTTCGGTGCGGCACCTTTGTCGCCCGGACGCACAGCGATGTAGTTACCTTTCACCAACGCTTCGAGCCCGGTGATACCGGCCAGGGAAATCGACGGCTTGACCACCCAGAACTGCGTGCCCTCCACCAGATAGTCTTCCGCCAGAGGATCCAGCGTCAGCTCGGCCGTGGCGCTGTTCAGATCCGGATCGATTTTCAACGCTTTCATGTTGCCGACTTGAATACCCTTGTACATCACCGGCGTACGACCGGCCTGCAGGCCTTCGAAGTCACTGAGTTTGACTTTGACCCGAATGCCGGCAGCGGCAGCGTCGAAGTCTTCATAGAGACGGAACGGCAGGCTTGGATCGGTAGGCGGACTGTCCTTGCGATTCTCCGGAGTAGCGAAGGCAATACCGCCGGCGACGATGCTTGCCAGAGACTCGCTGCGTACTTTCACCCCGGACAGGTTGGCGTCGATGCTGATGCCGCTGGCATTCCAGAAACGTGTGTGTTTGCGCACCAGTTTGGCGTAGGTCGGCTCGATGAACACTTTGAGCTCCACGGTGCTCTGGTCTTCAGACAGCACGTAGCTTTTGATCTGACCGACTTTGATCTGCTTGTAGAACACCGGACTGCCGCGGTTAAGCGAGCCGAGGCGATCGGCCTTGATGGTCAGGTGCAGGCCAGGCTTGGAGTCCGACAGCGGCGGCTCCTCGGCCAGCGCCTTGAACTTGCGGGTCGGTTCACCTTCACCGGGACTGATGGCCACGTAGTTACCTGAAACCAGGGTTTCCAAACCGGTGATACCGGCCAATGTCACGCTCGGTTTCACCAGCCAGAAACGCGTGCTGGTCTTGAGGTATTGCTCGACGTCCTTGTTCATCTCGACAGTGGCAATCACCCCTTTGGAGTTGCCCTCGTCATCAAGTTTGAGCGTCTTCACCTTACCCACCGGCATGCCCTTGTAGACCACTTCGGTCTTGTTGGCCTGGATGCCTTCACCGCTTTCGAAACGCACCTGAATCTCGATGCCGGTTTCGTTATAGGCACGCCAGCCGAGCCAGCCGCCAATGATCAGGGCAATCAGAGGCAGTACCCAAATGGCAGACCAGTTGGAGGCCGGTCGGGTTTTCGCTACAGGCAAATCAGTCATGGTCGTCGTCCGACTCCGTGTTATCCCAAATCAGTCGGGGATCGAAAGTTACTGCGGCAAGCATCGTCAGAATCACCACACTGGCGAAGGCGATGGCGCCAAGGTTGGCTTCGACACTGGCAAGCCGGCCGAAGTTGACGACCGCCACCAGAATGGCGATCACAAATATGTCGAGCATCGACCAACGACCGATGAACTCGATGAAGCGGTACATCCAGATCCGCTGCCGCGCGGACAACGGCTGACGCCGCTGCACCGAAAACAGCAGCAGTGCGATGCCGACCAGTTTGAAGGTCGGCACCAGAATACTGGCGATGAACACCACGGCGGCAATCGGGATCATGCCGTGCTGCACCAACTGGATCACGCCGGACATGATGGTGCTGGGATCGCCCTGCCCCAGCGAGCTGACCGTCATGATCGGCAACACATTGGCCGGTATGTAGATGATCGCGGCCGTGATCAGCAGCGCCCAGGTTCGGGCCAGACTGTTCGGGCGACGAGCGTGAACCAGCGCACCGCAGCGGGTGCAGGTTTGCACATCGGTGTCCGTATCCTGCCTGTTCAACTCATGGCATTCGGTACAGATCAGAATGCCCGCATCAATCGCCCGCATGGGCATCCTCTCCTGATAACGCCTGCCAGATCTGATGCGGTGACATCACCACTTCCAGCCAGACCTGAACCAACAACAAACCAATGAAACATGCCAGACCGAGGCCGACGGTGATGGCCGCCATGTCCGCCAGTTTGACGATCGCCACAAGGACCCCCATGAGGTAGACCTCAAGCATGCCCCAGTCTTTGAGGTGGTGATAAATGCGGTAGAGCAATAAGCCGTAACTGCGTCCGACGTTGAATCGAATCGTCAGCAAAACGAATAACTGGCACAGCAACTTCAGCAACGGAATAGCCATACTGCACAGAAATACAACGATCGAAACGCCCTGCATGTCCGTATTGAACAAGCCGAGCACGCCGCTCCAGACCGTATCCTGCGAAGATTGTCCGAGGATATTGAGTTGCATGATGGGTAAAAAGTTTGCCGGGATATACAGCAATAATGCTGCGATCACCAAGGCAAGGCTGCGCTGCACCACATTATGGCGATGCGCGTACAACTCGTAACCGCAGCGCGGGCAGAGTGCTTTCTCGCCATGGGCAAGCTTGGGCTTGCGCATCAGCAGGTCGCACTCATGACAGGCCACCAAGTCTTCCAGCGGTAAATCTGACAGCCCCTGGGCGTCAACCGGATTTGACATAAAGGCTCTGGCTCCGAAAAAGATGGGGCTATTCTAGTGTTCTGATTCGAAAATAACTGTGCAAAATTGTTCGTTGCCTAAGTAAAAATACTTTCCTGCAGGCAAAACAAAACCCCAACTGCTTTCGCAATTGGGGTTTCGGAATTTAATCTTGACGATGACCTACTCTCACATGGGGAAACCCCACACTACCATCGGCGATGCATCGTTTCACTTCTGAGTTCGGGATGGGATCAGGTGGTTCCAACGCTCTATGGTCGTCAAGAAATTCGGGTACTGACTCGTGGCACGTTGGCCTCGCTTCAGCAAATCGGGTATGTGATACAGGTGTTTGTGAGCATCGCGAACTTTCGGTTCATTGCGTCTTCACACACCGCAATCTGGTCTCTTTCGAGCATTCAGATTGCTTGGGTGTTATATGGTCAAGCCTCACGGGCAATTAGTATTGGTTAGCTCAACGCCTCACAGCGCTTACACACCCAACCTATCAACGTCGTAGTCTTCGACGGCCCTTCAGGGAACTCAAGGTTCCAGTGAGATCTCATCTTGAGGCAAGTTTCCCGCTTAGATGCTTTCAGCGGTTATCTTTCCCGAACATAGCTACCCGGCAATGCCACTGGCGTGACAACCGGAACACCAGAGGTTCGTCCACTCCGGTCCTCTCGTACTAGGAGCAGCCCCTCTCAAATCTCAAACGTCCACGGCAGATAGGGACCG
>NZ_FYDR01000004.1:0-644396 GCF_900187525.1 Pseudomonas sp. Irchel s3a10 | reverse complement strand
ACCCACACGAATTGCTTGATTCAGTTGTTAAAGAGCGGTTGGTTAAGATCTTTCGTCTCAACCGAGGCGCGCATTCTACAGCAGCCTCATTTGCTGTCAAGTGATTATTTTCAGAAGTTTTCGAAGAATTCTTCAACAACTTCAACCACTTGCGCTTCCGATCTCTCGTCAGCGGGAGGCGAATTCTACAGCGTTACACGCTGCTGTCAACACCTCTTTTTCACCGCTTTCGACCGAGAAGATCGAACCGTCAAAAGAGCCAAACATCACCGCCCTTTCAACTCCTTCCAGACTTCGATGAACTGAAGCAACTTGCTGTCGAAAACTGCATAACTCATTGAATCTCAAGGAGTTTTCCGTTTCGACTGCGCCGGAAGTGGGGCGAATTATAGACATCTGAAATCTGCCGTCAACACCTATTTTCATAATTCTGTCACATCGGTCAAAAACTCCCGAAAACACGAAGGCCGACCCACAGGGGTCGGCCTTTGTTGCACCGCTCTTCTTTTTACAAGCTAGGGAAAGCGAACTGCGAAGCCTCATGGCTCGCACGCTGCGGCCAGCGCTGAGTGATGGCCTTGCGACGGGTATAGAAGCGCACACCATCCGGGCCATAAGCATGCAGGTCGCCGAACAGCGAACGCTTCCAGCCGCCGAAGCTGTGGTAAGCCACCGGAACCGGCAGCGGTACGTTGACGCCGACCATGCCGACTTCGATCTCGTCGCAGAACAGACGCGCCGCCTCACCGTCACGAGTGAAGATGCAGGTGCCGTTGCCGTATTCATGATCGTTGATCAGCTTCATCGCCTCTTCCAGGCTGTTGACCCGAACCACGCACAACACCGGCCCGAAGATCTCTTCCTTATAGATGCGCATTTCAGGGGTGACGTTGTCGAACAGGCAGCCGCCGAGGAAGAAGCCCTCTTCATGACCCGGAATGCTCAAGCCGCGACCATCGACCACCAGGGTCGCGCCAGCTGCCACGCCGTCATCGACATAGCCGCTGACCTTGTCCCGCGCCTGACCAGTTACCAGTGGGCCCATGTCCAGACCGCAGGAAGTGCCAGCACCGATTTTCAGCGCCTTGATCTGCGGAACCAGTTTCGCTACCAGCGCATCCGCTACCTGATCGCCGACACACACTGCGACCGAAATCGCCATGCAGCGCTCACCGCAAGAACCGTAGGCCGCACCCATCAGCGCGCTGACCGCGTTGTCCAGATCCGCATCCGGCATCAGCACCGCATGGTTTTTCGCCCCGCCCAGTGCCTGAACGCGTTTGCCGCGCTTGGTGCCTTCGGCATAGATGTACTCGGCAATCGGCGTCGAGCCAACGAAGCTCAGGGCTTTGACTTCCGGCGCTTCGATCAGCGCGTCCACTGCGGTCTTGTCGCCATGCACCACGCTCAATACACCTTTCGGCAGACCGGCTTCGATCAGCAATTGAGCAATCAGCAGCGTCGAGCTTGGGTCACGCTCGGACGGTTTGAGGATGAAGCAGTTACCGCAGACGATCGCCAGTGGGTACATCCACAGTGGCACCATCGCCGGGAAGTTGAACGGCGTGATGCCGGCAACCACGCCCAGTGGCTGGAAGTCCGACCAGGCGTCAATGTTCGGGCCGACGTTGCGGCTGTATTCGCCCTTGAGGATTTCCGGTGCGGCGCAGGCGAACTCGACGTTCTCGATACCGCGCTTGAGTTCACCGGCGGCGTCTTCGAGGGTCTTGCCGTGTTCTTCGCTGATCAATTGCGAGATGCGCGCTTCGTTCTGCTCCAGCAGTTGCTTGAAGCGAAACATCACCTGGGCACGTTTGGCCGGAGGGGTATTGCGCCATGCCGGGAACGCAGCCTTGGCGGCGTCGATCGCGTGTTGAATGGTTTCGCGGGTGGCCAGCGGCAGCTTGTGGATCGCCTGACCGGTGGACGGGTTGAACACATCAACCGCGCGACCGTTCTCGGTCACAAGTTCGCCATTGATCAAATGCGGGATAACGCTCATCGAATAACTCCTGAATTCTTGTGTACAGACGCCCACATGGGGCGCCTGTTATTCGCAGGTATATATAGAGGGAAAAATCAGTCGAGCTTGTTCAGCACTTCGCCAACCGCGTCGAACAGGCGATCGAGGTCTTGCGGCTTGCTGTTGAAGGTTGGGCCGAACTGCAGGGTGTCGCCGCCGAAGCGCACGTAGAACCCGGCTTTCCACAGGGCCATACCGGCTTCGAACGGACGCACAATGGCGTCGCCGTCACGGGCCGCGATCTGGATCGCACCGGCCAGGCCGTAGTTACGGATGTCGATGACGTTCTTCGAACCCTTCAGGCCGTGCAGGGCATTTTCGAAATGCGGTGCAACCTCGGCCACGCTCTGCACCAGGTTTTCCTTTTGCAGCAGGTCGAGTGCCGCCAGGCCAGCGGCGCACGCCACCGGGTGGGCCGAGTAGGTGTAGCCGTGGGGGAATTCCACCGCGTATTCCGGAGTCGGCTGATTCATGAAGGTCTGGTAGATCTCGGAGCTGGCAATCACTGCGCCCATCGGAATCGCGCCGTTGGTGACTTGCTTGGCGATGCACATCAGGTCCGGGGTCACGCCAAAGCTCTCGGCGCCGAACATCGAACCGGTACGGCCGAAGCCGGTGATCACTTCATCGAACACCAGCAGGATGTTGTGTTGATCGCAGATCTCGCGCAGACGCTTCAGGTAACCCTGCGGCGGAACCAGTACGCCAGCGGAACCGGCCATTGGCTCAACGAAGACCGCCGCGATGTTCGAAGCGTCGTGCAGTTCGATCAACTTCAGCAGTTCATCAGCCAGAGCAATACCGCCCTGCTCCGGCATGCCACGGGAGAATGCGTTGCTGGCCAGCAGCGTGTGCGGCAGGTGATCGACGTCCATCATCGCCTGACCGAACAGCTTGCGGTTGCCGTTGACGCCGCCGAGGCTGGTGCCGGCAATGTTCACGCCGTGATAACCACGGGCACGGCCGATCATTTTGGTCTTGGTCGACTGACCTTTCAGACGCCAGTAGGCCCGGACCATCTTCACCGCAGTGTCGGCGCACTCGGAGCCGGAGTCGGTGAAAAACACGTGGTTCAGATTACCCGGAGTCAGCTCAGTGATTTTCTCGGCCAACTGGAACGACAGCGGATGACCGTACTGAAAGCCTGGCGAGTAATCGAGGGTGCCCAGTTGTTTGGAAACGGCTTCCTGGATTTCCTTGCGGGTGTGCCCGGCGCCGCAAGTCCACAGACCGGACAGCGAATCGTAGATCTTGCGGCCCTTGTCATCGAACAGCCAGCTGCCTTCGGCACCAACGATCAGACGCGGGTCGCGCTGGAAGTTGCGGTTGGCGGTGTACGGCATCCAGTGCGCGTCCAGCTTCAGTTGGCTGGCCAGTGGCGACGGCGCGTTTTCAGGCATGTTCATCGGGCAAAACCTCGCAGGGCATAAGCATCAGGGAGATAAAAAGCGTTGTTGCAGCTAAGTTGCCACGGGGATAAAGTCGGTGAAATTCAACTCTTCTAACCTTCAGTTAGAACTTTGCTAAACAATGAGAACAATAAAATGAGCAGCCGCCGCGCAGATCCGCTGGCCCAGGTCAGTGACTTTGATATTCGCCTGCTGCGGATTTTCCGCAGCGTGGTGGAGTGCGGCGGCTTCTCGGCGGCGGAAACCGTGCTCGGCATCGGTCGCTCGGCGATCAGCCAGCAAATGAGCGATCTCGAACAGCGCCTCGGCCTGCGTTTGTGCCAACGCGGTCGCGCCGGGTTCTCGTTGACCGAAGAAGGCCGCGAGGTTTATCAGTCAGCGCTGCAACTGTTAAGTGCGCTGGAAAGTTTCCGCACTGAGGTCAACGGACTGCACCAGCACCTGCGTGGCGAGTTGATCATCGGCCTGACCGACAACCTCGTCACCCTGCCCCACATGCGCATCACCCATGCCCTCGCCCAGTTGAAGGAACGCGGGCCGGACGTGCAGATCCAGATTCGTATGATCGCCCCCAACGAAGTCGAACAAGGCGTGCTCGACGGTCGCCTGCATGTCGGCGTGGTGCCGCAGGCCAGCGCACTGTCGGGGCTGGAATATCAGCCGTTGTACAGCGAACGCTCGCTGCTTTATTGCGCGGTGGGCCATCCGCTGTTTTATGTCGATGACAAGCAACTGGATGACGAGCGCCTTAATAGCCAAGACGCGATTGCGCCGACCTTTCGTTTGCCGGCGGAGATTCAGGCGCATTACCAGGCACTCAACTGCACCGCCAGCGCTTCCGACCGTGAGGGCATGGCGTTTCTGATTTTGACCGGGCGTTACATCGGTTATCTGCCGGATCATTACGCCAGCCTGTGGGTGCAGCAAGGTCGCTTGCGTGCGCTGAAATCGACGACGCGTTTTTATGATTTGAGTCTGGCATCGGTCACGCGCAAGGGGCGGCGCCCTCATTTGGTGCTGGAGAGCTTTCTCGAAAGCCTCGCTGCGACGCGTTGAAAATATAAATCCAGGATCAATCGCTCCGGCCTCGAACAGCAAGATCAAAGGATCGCAGCCTTCGGCAGCTCATACATTGGAGGGTACACAAGCAGAAAGCTGAGCAAGTGGACAGGTTTTTGCAGTGAAGGGTGAACTCGATCCCTGAACAAGAAGCCTTAAACCATGCAGCCAGATTCTGAACCGTCCAGCGACCTGATCTACGGCCTCGACGACCGCCCAAATCCACCCGCCGCAATCCTCGCCGCCCTGCAACACGTGCTCGCCAGTTTCGTCGGCATCATCACCCCGCCGCTGGTGATCGGCTCGGCCCTCGGGCTGACCACGCACTTGCCGTATCTGATCAGCATGGCGCTGATGGTTTCCGGGGTCGGCACCTTTATTCAGGCGCGACGGCCGTTCGGCATCGGCGCCGGGATGATCTCTTTGCAGGGCACCAGTTTCGCCTTCCTCGGCGCGGTGCTGTCGGCCGGGTTTCTGGTCAAGCAGCGTGGCGGCAGCCCGGAAGACATTCTGGCGATGATCTTCGGCGTGTGCTTTTTCGGCGCCGTGGTGCAGATCGTCCTCAGCCGTTTCATCGGTCAATTACGCCGGGTTGTTACGCCGCTGGTGACCGGGATCGTCATCACCCTGATCGGCATCAGCCTGATCAAGGTCGGCATCACCGATCTGGGCGGTGGATTCAATGCGCCGGACTTCGGCGCGCCGGGCAATCTGGCGCTGGGGGTGTTCGTGTTGCTGACGATCATCCTGCTCAACCGCTCGAACACGCCGTGGGTGCGGCTGTCGGCAATCATTATCGGACTGCTGCTCGGCAGTCTGGCCGCGTGGTTTAGCGGGAAACTGGTTCCGCAGGCATTGCCTGACCTGCCGCTGGTGAGTCTTCCTGCACCGTTCAAGTTCGGTTTCAGCTTCGACTGGACAGCTTTCCTGCCGGTCGCGCTGATTTATCTGATCAGCACCATCGAAACCGTCGGCGACCTCACCGCCAACTGCATGCTCGCCCGCCAGCCGATCAGCGGCCCCTCTTATATAAGCCGACTGCGCGGCGGCGTGCTCGGTGACGGCGTGAGCTGCATGATCGCGGCCACTTTCAGCGCCTTCCCCAACACCACGTTTGCGCAGAACAACGGCGTGATCCAGTTGACCGGCGTGGCCAGCCGCTATGTCGGGCTGTACATCGGCGCGATTCTGTTTTGTCTCGGTCTGTTCCCCATGATCGGTGCGGTGCTGCAGCAGATCCCGAAACCGGTGCTCGGCGGCGCCACACTGGTGATGTTCGGCAGCGTGGCGGCGGCCGGGGTGCGGATCCTTGCACAGTCGCCGCTGGACCGACGCAGCATGCTGATCATCGCCACCTCGCTCGGCGTCGGCCTGGGCATTGCCGCGCAACCGAACCTGCTGCACCTGTTGCCGAAACTGGTGCAGAACCTGTTCGACTCGGCGATCACCAGCGGCGGCCTGACTGCGATCATCCTCTGCTTGCTACTGCCGGAGGCGAAAACCGCCAGCGTCGAATCCGCCGCAGCGCTGAACAAGATCGAACAGGCGTAACGGTTTTATTGCATCAGGACTTGTCGGATGCCTGTGGGTGCGTTATCAACGCAACTGGTTGCACCCACAGACAAACCGGAAGTGCCTATGACCTTTGAAGTCCCCGCTCATGGCGGCAAACCCGCCAGCCGCATTCGTCAGAAGAACGAAGAGACCATCCTCAAAGCCGCCGAAGACGAGTTCGCCCGTCACGGTTACAAAGGCACCAGCATGAACACCATTGCGCAGAATGCCGGGTTGCCCAAGGCGAACCTGCATTACTACTTCACCAACAAGTTGGGGTTGTACGTGGCGGTGCTGAGCAACATCATCGAGCTGTGGGACAGCACCTTCAACACCTTGACCGCCGAGGACGATCCGGCCGAAGCGCTGACCCGCTACATTCGCGCCAAGGTGGAATTCTCCCGCCGCCAACCGCAAGCCTCGCGGATCTTTGCGATGGAAGTGATCAGCGGTGGCGAATGCCTGACCGAGTATTTCAACCAGGATTACCGCGCCTGGTTCCAGGGCCGCGCAGCAGTGTTCCAGGCCTGGATCGATGCCGGCAAGATGGACCCGGTGGATCCGGTGCACCTGATTTTCCTGCTGTGGGGTAGCACCCAGCATTACGCCGACTTCGCCACGCAGATCTGTCGCGTCAGCGGTCGCAGCAAGTTGACCAAGCAGGACATGGAAGACGCCGGCAACAACCTGATCCGCATCATTCTCAAAGGCTGCGGCCTCACCCCGACTATTTAAGACGTTTATGCCTTTCACCCTCAGCGGTTTTTGCGAGTACCGCGAAGAGATTCGCAAGAGCCGCTTCATCACCTTCGCCGCGCCGATCGGCAGCCCCGCCGACGCGCAGGCGTTCTTCGAACAACACAGCGACTTGAATGCCTCGCACAACTGCTGGGCGTGGAAACTCGGTGCGCAATACCGCAGCAACGACGACGGCGAACCCGGCGGCACCGCCGGACGACCGATTCTGGCGGCCATCGAGGCGCAGGATTGCGATCAGGTCGCGGTGCTGGTGATCCGCTGGTATGGCGGCATTCAACTGGGCACCGGTGGTTTGGCCAGGGCCTATGGCGGCGGCGCGAACAAGTGCCTGCAGAATGCGGAAAAAGTGGAGTTGATCAGCCGGGTACCGCTCAGTTGCGCCTGCGGCTTTGCCGAGTTGGCGCTGGTGAAGCTGCGGGTGGCGGATCTGGGTGGCTTGGTGGTGGAAGAAAACTTCACCGCCAATGGTGTTGAGTTGCAGTTGGCGGTGGGTGAGGCGCAGATCGAGTTGCTGCAAACGCAGCTGGCGGATTTGAGTCGGGGGCGGATTGTGCTGCAGCGTTAAAAGATCAAAAGATCGCAGCCTTCGGCAGCTCCTACAGAGGAATGTGCGTTTCCCTGTAGGAGCTGCCGAAGGCTGCGATCTTTTAGGGCGTCGACGGATTTCTTTATTCCAGCAACTTGCCCACATCTGCTGTGCACCCGACTGTGGATAACCTGAGTACATTCCGCTGTAACCCTTCTGTCACGTGGCTTTGCGCGATTTGCTCACTTTTCGTCCACTGCGTGTGAAAAAAGGTAAATCCCACGTAAAAACAGATAGTTAGCGCTGTTTATCACCATTGGGAGATAGCACCTCAGCGCTTATGCCAAGGATTTCCAATTGCGCACAAATACTGTGGAGCAACCTGTGGATAACCCGTTTATGGCTGGCGCAGCCGCAGGTTCTGCATAGGCCCCACGCATTTGCTCGTTTTTTGATCAGTTGTCCACGGGCAAAACTGGAGCCTGATCAACGGCTTTGCTCTCAATTGGTGCCGTACTTCTCGAGCATTACCCCTTCGACGCTCTACGGCAACCGTGGGCGCGCAAGGCCCGACAAGGTTCCTGACTCAATGGCCAGGAAATTGCTTTATCCACAGGCACAACTCCAAGTCAGTCGAGCCTGTCATGCCAAGCCCAGATTCAACGTCGCGCCTGCAACTGCGCCAGATCAGCAAACGCTACCCCGGTTGTCTGGCCAATGACGCCATCGACCTGAGCATCGCGCCGGGGGAAATCCACGCCCTGCTCGGTGAGAACGGCGCAGGCAAAAGCACACTGATGAAGATCATCTACGGCGTTACCCAGGCCGATTCCGGCGAGATGCTCTGGGAGGGCCTGCGGGTGAACATCCGCAACCCGGCGCAGGCCCGGCAGTTGGGGATCGGCATGGTGTTCCAGCATTTCTCGCTGTTCGAAACCCTCAGCGTCGCGCAGAACATTGCTCTGGCCATGGGGGCCAAGGCCGGCACGCCGAAACAACTGGAGCCGAAGATTCGCCAAGTGTCGCGCCGCTACGGCATGGCGCTGGAGCCGGAGCGACTTGTCCACAGCCTGTCGATCGGCGAGCGGCAACGGGTGGAGATCATTCGCTGCCTGATGCAGGACATTCGCCTGCTGATCCTCGACGAGCCGACGTCGGTGCTGACGCCACAAGAGGCCGACGAACTGTTCATCACCCTGCGCCGTCTCGCCGCCGAGGGCTGCAGCATTCTGTTTATCAGCCACAAGCTCGCGGAGGTGCGCGCACTGTGCCATAGCGCCACGGTCTTGCGCGGGGGACGGGTCGCCGGACATTGCCTGCCGGCCGAATGCTCGGATCAGCAATTGGCGCAGATGATGGTCGGCGAAGCGGCGGCGTTGATCGGCGAATACCAGAAAGTCAGTGGCGGTACGGACTTTCTACAGGTCAACGGCTTGAGCTGGCACAACCCCGATCCCTTCGGCTGCTCGTTAAGCGACATCAACCTGCAAGTGCGCAGCGGCGAAATCGTCGGTATCGCCGGGGTCGCGGGCAATGGACAGGATGAGTTGCTCGCCCTGCTCAGCGGTGAACAAACCCTGCCCCGCAACGGCGCGACAACGATTCGTTTCGCCGGGCAAGCGGTCGCCGATTTGCGCCCGGATGCGCGGCGCCAACTGGGTCTGGCGTTCGTCCCGGCAGAACGCCTGGGTCACGGCGCGGTGCCTGAACTGAGCCTTTCCGACAACGCCTTGCTCACGGCCTTTCAACAAGGGCTGGTGAGCAATGGTTTGATCCAGCGCGGCAAAGTCGAAACCCTCGCACAAACCATCATTCAGCGCTTCGGGGTGAAAACCCCGGGCACTCACGCTGCCGCGCGCAGCCTTTCCGGCGGCAATCTGCAGAAATTCATTCTTGGCCGGGAAATCCTCCAGCAACCGAAACTGCTGATCGCCGCGCACCCGACCTGGGGCGTCGACGTTGGAGCGGCGGCGACCATTCACCGCGCGCTGATTGCCCTGCGCGACGCCGGCGCGGCGATCCTGGTGATCTCCGAAGACCTCGACGAACTGTTCCAGATCAGCGACCGCCTCGGCGCCCTGTGCGCGGGGCGTCTGTCGCCGCTGCAGCACACCACCGACACCCTGCTGAGCGATGTCGGCGGCTGGATGGCCGGGCACATCAACCCCACGCATTCATCGGCCACGGCCTGACGGAGTTTCCCCAACATGCTGCTTTCCCTCGAACCCCGTGGCCAGCAATCGCGCCTGATGCTGTGGTGCTCGCCGTTGCTGGCGGCGCTGCTGACACTCGGCTGCGGCTCGCTGCTGTTCATCGCCCTCGGCCATGATCCGCTGCAAACCTTGCACACGCTGTTGATCGCACCGGTCAGCGATCTGTATGGCGTCTCCGAACTGCTGGTCAAGGCGCTGCCGATTCTGCTCTGCGCATTGGGCCTGGCGGTGGCGTATCAGGCGCGAATCTGGAACATCGGCGCCGAAGGTCAGTTACTGCTCGGTGCACTCGCTGGAAGTGCCTTGGCGGTGAACATCATCGACCTGCAAAGCCGTTGGGCACTGGTGCTGATTCTACTCACCGGCACCTTCGCCGGTGCCGCCTGGGCCGGGCTGACGGCATGGCTGCGCACGCGCTTCAACGCCAACGAAATCCTCACCAGCATCATGCTCAATTACATCGCGCTGAACCTGCTGCTGTTCTGCGTGCACGGGCCGCTGAAGGATCCGGCCGGCTACAACTTTCCCGAGTCGGCGATGTTCGGCGATGCCAGTCGCCTGCCACTGCTGATGGAGGATGGCCGGGTGCACGCCGGGGTGTATTTCGCCCTGCTCGCGCTGGTTGCGGTGTGGGTGTTGTTGCAGAAAAGCTTTGTCGGTTTCCAGATCAAGGTGCTCGGTCTGGATAAACGTGCGGCGGGGTTTGTCGGCTTTCGCGAAAAACGTCTGATCTGGCTCGCGCTGTTGATCAGCGGCGGCCTGGCCGGGCTGGCCGGGGTCTGCGAAGTCACCGGGCCGATCGGCCAATTGGTGCCGCAAGTCTCGCCGGGCTATGGCTATGCAGCAATCACCGTGGCGTTTCTCGGGCGGTTGAACCCGATCGGGATTCTGTTCTCAAGCCTGCTGATGGCGCTGCTGTACATCGGCGGTGAAAGCGCGCAAATGACCCTGAATCTGCCGCAAGCGATCACCCAACTGTTCCAGGGGATGATGCTGTTTTTCCTGCTGGCCTGCGACGTGCTGATTCTTTATCGGCCACGCCTGAAACTGCGCTGGGCACGGCGCGCATCGTCCCCTGCCGTAACCGCCGGAGCGCTGTGATGGATATCGATCTGCTGAGCAATATTTTCTACGCCATGGTGCGTTGCGGCACGCCGCTGTTGTTGGTGGCGCTGGGTGAGTTGATCTGCGAGAAGAGTGGCGTGCTCAACCTCGGGCAGGAAGGGATGATGCTGTTTGGCGCGGTGATCGGTTTTATCGTCGCCCTCAACAGCGGCAACCTGTGGCTCGGCGTGTTGCTGGCGATGCTCGCGGGGATGCTCTTGTCATCGCTGTTTGCCCTGGTGGCGCTGGTGTTCAACGCCAATCAGGTGGCGACCGGGCTGGCGCTGACGATCTTCGGTGTGGGCCTGTCGACCTTTGTCGGTGCAGCGTGGGTCGGCAAGCCGTTGGCCGGATTCGAGCCGTTGGCGATTCCGTACTTGAGTGAGATTCCGCTGATCGGGCGCATGCTGTTTGCTCAGGACTTGCTGGTGTACCTGTCGTTCGCGCTGTTTGCGCTGGTGGCGTGGGTGATCATCAAGAGCCGTGTCGGGTTGATCATTCAGGCCGTTGGCGAGAACCCGGACGCGGCCAGTGCGATGGGCCTGCCGGTACTGACCGTGCGCACGCTGGCGGTTTTGTTCGGCGGGGCGATGGCCGGGTTGGCGGGGGCGTATCTGTCGCTGGCGTACACGCCGATGTGGGCCGAGAACATGACCGCCGGACGCGGCTGGATCGCGCTGGCGCTGGTGGTGTTTGCCAGTTGGCGGGTATGGCGGTTGTTGCTCGGGGCGTATCTGTTTGGCCTCGCCAGCATCCTGCATCTGGTGGCGCAGGGCTTGGGGCTGGCGATTCCGTCGAGTCTGCTGGCGATGCTGCCGTATGTGGCGACGATTGTGGTGTTGGTGCTGTTGTCGCGCGATGCCGTTCGGACTCGGTTGTATGCGCCGGTGTCGTTGGGGCAGCCGTGGCAGGCGGGGCATTAAAGCGATGACCCTGCCGGCCTCTTCGCGAGCAAGCCCGCTCCCACAGTGTCCGTGTTGTGTACCTGACTTGCGAACACCGCTGAGGGTCCTGCGAATTTGACAAGCAACCGCGCTAAAGCCTGGAGTATGCTCCGGGGTCAGCAGCTCTTTTGAGACCCGGCTCGATGTGTTGCGACGAGTGTTGCAACTACGGCTGGGTCAGGCGTGTCCATTGACTCCGTGAACCGTAATCTTCAAGGAACCCCGTCATGTCCCAGGCAAAAAACGCACTGATCATCGGCGCCTCCCGTGGCTTGGGCCTCGGGCTGGTGAAAACCCTGCTGGCCGACGGCTGGCAAGTGACCGCCACCGTGCGTAATCCGCAAAAGGCCGAGGCGCTGCAAGCGCTGGGCAAGGTGCGGATCGAGAAACTCGACATGGACGACCAGCAGGCGGTGATCGCCCTGAGCCAACAGCTCAAGGGCGAGACCTTCGACCTGCTCTTCGTCAACGCCGGGGTCAAAGGCCCTGAAGTGCAAACCCCGGGCGGCGCGACACTGGCCGAAGTCGGGCAACTGTTTTTCACCAACGCCGTGGCGCCGATCAACCTGGCGCAGCGCTTCGTCGGGCAGATCCGCGACGGCAGCGGCGTGCTGGCGTTCATGAGTTCCGGTCTGGGCAGCGTCACCGTCCCCGACGCCCCGGAGCTGGCGCTGTACAAGGCAAGCAAGGCCGCGCTGAATTCGATGACCAACAGTTTTGTCACCCAGTTGGGTGAGCAGAAACTCACCGTGCTGTCGCTGCACCCGGGCTGGGTGAAGACGGATATGGGCGGTGAAGGTGCTGACCTGGATGTAGAGACCAGCACGCGCGGGCTGATTGATCAGGTGAATGCGTACACCGGCAAGGGCGGGCATCACTTCATCAACTACAAGGGTGAAACCATTCCCTGGTAAGCACCACAGATCTTCCCTGTAGGAGTGAGCCTGCTCGCGATCGCAGTGTGTCCGTCACCGATGATCTTGAATGAAAGACCGCTATCGCGAGCAGGCTCACTCCTACAAGGGGATGGTGGTGTCCTGTCGGGTTGGGCTTGCCCGATCCGGCGATTTGTTTGAAACTCCGCACCTCGTCCATCGCGACGACCCTGGATCAGCAGACAGGGCAACACTGAGCTGGCAACCCTGAACCCCACTTTCAGAGGAGCCGGCCACAATGCCTGCGACCCGTACCTGGTTAAAAAATCCCCTCGCCATTTTCACGGCCAACGCGCTCGATGCCCGTGGCGGTCTGGTGCTGCAAGACGGCGTGATCGTCGAAGTGCTGGCAGCCGGTCAGCAACCGTCGGCGCCGTGCAACGAAGTGTTCGATGCCCGCGAGCATGTGATCCTGCCGGGCCTGATCAACACCCATCACCATTTCTATCAAACCCTGACTCGCGCCTGGGCGCCGGTGGTCAATCAGCCGTTGTTCCCGTGGCTGAAAACCCTGTACCCGGTATGGGCGCGGCTGACCCCGGAAAAACTCGCCCTCGCGACAAAAGTGGCTTTGGCTGAACTGCTGCTGTCGGGTTGCACCACCGCCGCCGACCACCACTACCTGTTCCCGGACGGTCTGGAAAACGCCATCGACGTGCAAGTCGACACCGTGCGTGAACTTGGCATGCGCGCCATGCTCACTCGCGGTTCGATGAGCCTCGGCGAGAAAGACGGCGGCCTGCCGCCGCAGCAGACCGTGCAGGAAGGTCAGGTGATTCTCGACGACAGCCAGCGCCTGATTCACGAGTACCACGAGCGCGGCGACGGTGCGCAAATCCAGATCGCTCTGGCACCGTGCTCGCCGTTCTCGGTGACCCCGGAAATCATGTCGGCCAGCGCCGAACTGGCGAATAAACTCGACGTGCGTCTGCATACGCACTTGGCGGAAACCCTCGACGAAGAGGATTTCTGCCTGCAGCGTTTCGGCCTGCGCACCGTGGATTATCTGGACAGCGTCGGCTGGCTCGGCCCGCGCACGTGGCTGGCCCATGGCATCCACTTCAACCCGGAGGAAATCGCTCGCCTCGGCCAGGCCGGCACCGGCATCTGCCACTGCCCGAGTTCGAACATGCGTCTGGCCTCCGGCATTTGCCCGAGCATCGATCTGACCGATGCGGGCGCACTGTTTGGTCTGGGCGTGGATGGTTCGGCCTCCAACGACGCGTCGAACATGATTCTCGAAGCGCGGCAGGCGTTGTACATCCAGCGCCTGCGTTACGGCGCCGAAAAGATCACCCCGGAACGCGTGCTGGGCTGGGCGACCAAGGGGTCGGCGAGCCTGTTGGGACGCACCGACATTGGCGAGCTGGCGGTGGGCAAGCAGGCGGATCTGGCGTTGTTCAAGCTCGATGAGCTGCGCTTCTCGGGTAGCCATGATCCGATTTCGGCGCTGTTGTTGTGCGGTGCCGATCGTGCGGATCGAGTGATGATTGGCGGCAAGTGGCGGGTGGTGGACGGCCAGGTTGAAGGGCTGGATCTGAAGGGTCTGATCGCCGATCACAGCCAGGCTGCGCGCCAGTTGATCGCCGGTACCTGATCCACCGCCGATGAAACCCTGTAGGAGTGAGCCTGCTCGCGATAGCGGTGTGTCAGAGAAGAATATCTCGACTGACACTCAGCTATCGCGAGCAGGCTCACTCCTACAATTGTTTTGTGGTGGGCTTAAAGGCCGAGCAGGGAGAGCATGATAAACGTCGCAAACAGCACGAAGTGGGTCATGCCTTCGATGGCATTGGTCTCGCCGTCATTCAGGTTGATCGCACTGACGATCAGCGTGATGAAGATCATCACCGTCTGCACCGGGGTCATCGCCATCTGAAACGGCTGACCGGTGTACAGCGCCATCGCTTCCATCACCGGCACCGTCAGAATCACCGTCGACAGTGACGCGCCCATCGCGATGTTCACCACCGACTGCATGCGGTTGGCCAACGCGGCACGCAACGCCGTCAGAATCTCCGGTGCTGCGGAAATCGCCGCCACCAGAATCGCCGTGATCACCGGCGGCGCGCCCGTGCCTTCCAGGCCCAGATCGAGGGTCTTGGACATCACTTCGGCCAGTGCGCCGATCACCACCACGCCGAACACCAGAATGCCGATCGACCACGCCAGGCTCAGCGGTTTCGGTTCATCTTCCACCGGTTCTTTCTTGCGGCGCTTGTCCGGGTAGCTGTAGCTGAAAAAGTAACTGTGCGGCCCGACCTGCATCCGCAGGAACAACGCATAAAGCACCACCATCGCGCCGATGGTGAACGCTGAATAAATCTTCCAGTTCGCCGCCGGAATAAACTCCGGCACCACCATCGACACGCCCATGGCGGTGAGGATCATCACGCTGTAGCTGCGTGCCGAGTCATCGTTGTACGACTGCTCGCCATGCTTGAGTCCGCCCATCAATGCGGCGAGGCCGAGGATACCGTTGATGTCGAGCATCACCGCCGAATAGATCGTGTCCCGCACCAGCGTGGCCGACGCTTCATTGCTCATCATGATCGCCAGGATCACCACTTCCACCAGCACCGCTGCCAAGGTCAGGATCATCGTGCCGTAGGGGTCGCCGACTTTTTCGGCGAGCAGTTCAGCATGATGGGCAACGCGCATCGAGGCAGCGACGATGAAGGCGATCAATGCCAGCCCGCAGATCAGCGCGACGATCTGGCCGCTGTGGAGCATCCAGTGTTCCAGAGGATAGGCGATGCACGCGGCAATCACCGCCAGCAGCAGAAAGCTTTCTTGCTTGAGGATCGTGAGCATGGCGGGCCTTTTTGCCGAGAGGTTCGAATGAGCTACTGACTGCGGCGCGGCGCTAACGTTTCGTTACACCTTAGCGCACCAACTGATAGCGGTCCTTTGGCAGGTGCACTTTTATTGGCCTTGAAGGCCCTATCGCGAGCAGGCTCACTCCTACAGAGGAATGCGATCCTTTGTAGGAGTGAGCCTGCTCGCGAAGGCCATCACACGGTTTCAAACCAGTTTGTTGTCCTGTTGGTCAGCAATTTGCATTGCCCCTGACCACACACAACAAAATGGAGCTCCAATTCATGCAAATACGTCCGCTGCATAAACTGCTGTGCGCCGCCATCGGTCTGGGGATCAGCCTGAGCGCCAGCGCTGCCGATCCGCTGAAGGTCGGTTTTGTCTACATCGGCCCGATTGGCGACCACGGCTGGACGTATCAGCATGAACAGGGGCGCAAGGCGCTGGCGGAGAAATTAGGCCCGCAGATCAGCACCAATTACGTCGAGAACGTGGCCGAGGGCGCCGACGCCGAGCGGGTGATCCGCAACATGGCCAAGGACAACTACGACCTGATCTTCACCACCTCCTTCGGCTACATGAACCCGACGCTGAAAGTCGCCAAACAGTTTCCCAAGGTGACCTTCGAACACGCCACCGGCTACAAGCAGGACAAGAACCTCGGCACCTATCTGGCGCGCACTTATGAGGGTCGTTATGTCGGCGGTTTCCTTGCAGCGAAGATGACCAAGACCAAGAAGATCGGTTACGTCGCCTCGTTCCCGATTCCGGAAGTGATCCGCGACATCAACGCCATCCAGCTGGCGCTGAACAAGTACAACCCCGGCACCGAGATCAAAGTGGTGTGGGTCAACTCGTGGTTCGACCCGGGCAAGGAAGCCGACGCCGCCAACGCGCTGATCGATCAGGGCGTGGACGTGGTGTTCCAGCACACCGACAGCCCGGCGCCGATCCAGGCCGCCGAACGGCGTGGCGTGTACGCCGTGGGTTACGCCTCGGACATGGCGCACTTCGGCCCGAAAGCGGTGCTGACTTCGATCGTCAACGACTGGGCACCGCACTACATTCAGGCGACCCAGAGCGTGATCGACCACAACTGGAAGTCCCAGGATTACTGGGGCGGGCTGAAGGAAGGCACGGTTGAACTGCCGATCAGCGACCTGGTGCCGGCACCGGTGAAAGCCGAGGCCGAGCAGATCATTGCCGACATCAAGAGCGGTGCGCTGCAACCGTTCACCGGGCCGATCAAGGATCAGGCCGGCGTGGAGAAAATCCCGGCGGGCGTGAGTGCGACGAATGCGGAACTGGCGTCGATGAACTATTACGTGGAAGGGATGAAGGCCGAGATGCCGAAGTAATTCCGGCCCCACCACCATTCCCCTGTGGGAGCGGGCTTGCTTGCGAAAGCGGTGTATCAGCCAACGCATGTATCGACTGACACAGCCCCTTCGCGAGCAAGCCCGCTCCCACATTTGGATCTTCAGTGTTCTCAAGGATTGTGTATGGATCAGCTCCCGATCATCGACATCAGCCCGCTCTATTCCACCGACCAAAACGCCTGGCCCGCCGTCGCCGCGCAGATCGACCAGGCCTGCCGCGAATGGGGCTTTTTCTACATCAAAGGTCATCCGATTTCAGCGCAGCGCATCGACGCCGTGCTCGATCAGACTCAACGTTTTTTTGCTCTGCCCGCAGCGGAAAAACTCAAGATCGACATAACCCAGACCCGCCATCATCGCGGCTACGGCGCCATCGCCACCGAGCAACTCGATCCGAGCAAGCCCAGCGATCTGAAAGAAACCTTCGACATGGGCCTGCACTTGCCGGCGGATCATCCCGACGTGCTCGCGGAAAAACCGCTGCGCGGGCCGAATCGCCATCCGGCGCAAGCAGGCTGGGAGGCGCTGATGGAGCAGCACTACCTCGACATGCAGGCCCTCGCGCAAACCCTGCTTCGCGCCATGACCATTGCGCTTGGCATCGAACGGGATTTCTTCGACAGCCGTTTCACTGAGCCGGTCAGCGTCTTGCGAATGATCCACTACCCACCGCGCCACACCGCCAGTTCCGCCGACCAACAAGGCGCCGGCGCGCACACCGACTACGGCTGCATCACCCTGCTCTACCAGGACAGCGCCGGCGGCCTGCAAGTAAAGAACGTCAAAGGTGAATGGATCGACGCGCCGCCGATTGACGGCACCTTCGTGGTCAACCTCGGTGACATGATGGCGCGCTGGAGCAATGACCGTTATCGCTCGACACCGCATCGGGTGATCAGCCCGCTGGGGGTGGATCGCTATTCGATGCCGTTCTTCGCCGAGCCGCACCCGGACACCCGCATCGAATGCCTGCCCGGTTGCCAGGACGCACAGCATCCGGCGAAATATCCGACCACCACATGCGCCGAATTCCTGCTGTCGCGCTTCGCCGATACCTACGCCTATCGGCGCGAGCCGCAAGCGGTGTGATGGATCGCTTGGTCAGGTTTTGCCAATTGTTTCGGCGAGCATCTGTAGAATGGCCGCCATCTGCACCTGATGAGAAAAGAATATGTACGATTGGCTCAACGCCCTGCCCAAGGCCGAACTGCACCTGCATCTGGAAGGCTCGCTGGAGCCTGAGTTGCTGTTCGCCCTGGCCGAACGCAACAAGATCGCCCTGCCGTGGAGCGATGTCGAAACCCTGCGCAAGGCTTACGCCTTCAACAACCTGCAGGAATTTCTCGACCTGTATTACCAGGGTGCTGACGTGCTGCGCACCTCCCAGGATTTCTACGACCTGACCTGGGCCTACCTGCTGCGCTGCAAAGCGCAGAACGTGATTCATACCGAACCGTTCTTCGACCCGCAGACCCACACCGACCGGGGCATCCCGTTCGAAGTGGTGCTCAACGGCATCGCCGCCGCACTCAAGGATGGCGAGCAGCAACTGGGCATCACCAGCGGTTTGATCCTGAGCTTCCTGCGTCATCTGAGCGAAGACGAAGCACAGAAAACCCTCGATCAGGCGCTGCCGTTCCGTGATGCATTCGTCGCCGTCGGCCTCGACAGCTCGGAGATGGGTCACCCGCCAAGCAAGTTCCAGCGTGTGTTCGACCGTGCCCGCCACGAAGGCTTCCTGACTGTTGCCCACGCCGGTGAAGAAGGCCCGCCCGAGTACATCTGGGAAGCTATCGACCTGCTGAAAATCCAGCGCATCGACCATGGCGTACGCGCCATCCAAGACGAGCGCCTGATGCAGCGGATCATCGACGAGCAGATTCCGTTGACCGTGTGCCCGCTGTCGAACACCAAGCTCTGCGTGTTCGATCACATGTCGCAGCACAACATCCTCGACATGCTCGAGCGTGGGGTGAAGGTCACCGTCAACTCCGACGACCCGGCGTACTTCGGTGGTTACGTCACCGAGAACTTCCATGCGCTGCATGAACACCTGGGCATGACCCAGGATCAGGCCAAGCGTCTGGCGCAGAACAGCCTGGATGCGCGTCTGGTAAAACCATAAGCAACACCGCATAACCTCTGTAGGAGTGAGCCTGCTCGCGATAGCGGAGTGTCAGATACACATCTTTTAACTGACACACCGCTATCGCGAGCAGGCTCACTCCTACAATTGGATCTATGTTCAGCCAGCGTTCTCTGCTTCAGTCAGCTCTTCCAGGGTTTTACCGCGCGTCTCCATCCCGAACAGCCACACCACCCCCGCCGCAATCGCAAAGCACAGCGCGCCCAGCGCAAACACCCCGCCCTGCCCGGTAATCGGGAACACCAGCCCGGTCACCAGCGGCCCGAGCAACGAGCCGACACGGCCAATCGCCGAGGCAAAGCCCGAGCCTGTGGCGCGCGCCGAAGTCGGGTACAACTCCGGCGTATAGGTGTAGAGCACCGCCCACATGCCGAACAGGAAAAACTGCATCAGCAGCCCCGAGCTGATCAGCAAGGCGACGTTGCCGCCGAACACCGCGCTCTGCCCGTAGAGAAACGCCATCACCCCGCCGCCAAGCAACGTCACGATGCACACCGGCTTGCGCCCCCAGCGCTCCACCAGCCACGCCGCCATCAGGAATCCGGGAATCCCGCCCAGAGAAATCAGCACGGTGTAATACACCGACTGGGTCACGGCAAAACCCGACTGTTGCAACAACGCACTGAGCCACGATGTCAGCCCGTAGAAACCGAGCAAGGCGAAAAACCACAGGCTCCAGATCATCGTCGTGCGCTGACGATATTGCGGCGACCAGATCTGCCTGAGCGCCGAGAAGAAGTTGCCCGGCGGCGTCACTGTCCTTGGCAGGCGCACCGGCTCAGGCAGCGTCGCGACCCCGAGCGACGTGCGCACGCGCGCCTCGATAGCGCCGAGGACCTTATCCGCTGCTTCGTGGCGTCCGGCTTGCTCCAGCCAGCGCGGTGATTCGGGGATAAAGAACCGGATCGCCAGCACAAACACCGCCGGCACCGCCAACACCAGGAAAATGTCGCGCCAGCCAATCAATGGCAGCAGGAAGTACGACAGCACCCCGGCGGCGACGAAACCCAGCGGCCAGAAACCGTCCATCAATGCAATGTAACGCCCGCGCCGTTGCGCCGGGATCAATTCAGAAAGCATCGATTGTGCAATCGGAAACTCCATGCCCATGCCGATCCCCAGCAGGATGCGGAACAGTGTCAGGCTCTCGACCGTTTGCGCGGTCGAACACAGGTAACTGGCCACGCCCCACAGCACGATGCTCCACTGAAACACCGGTTTGCGCCCGAAGCGGTCGGCGAGCATGCCCGACAGCGAAGCCCCCAGCACCATGCCGAAAAAACTCGAACTGGCGAGCAGGCCAGCCTGTGCACTGCTCAAGCCGAACTCGGTTTTGATCGAACCGAGCAGGAACGTCATCATGGCCAGGTCCATGGAGTCGAAAAAGAACGCCAGGGCAATGATGATGAAAATGACCCGGTGATAACCGCTGAGCGGCAGCCGTTCCAGGCGTTCTGCCGCGCTGAAGTTTCGCGTATCCATGCCCATCCCCTCCGCAATGTGTGCGGATCGAGTGTGCGCGATAACGCCTCAGCGCTTTTTCTGGATACGACCTGTTCGCAGTCACAGGCGACGCCAGCGTCGAAGTGTCGGCCGGCGACCGCTCTACTACGCCAATTCCAGCTCTGTTTCCTTGGCGAACCGGTGAATTTCCCGCTGCCCGGCCGGGGTCACTTGCAAGGCTCGGGAATCCTTGGGCAATGCCAGCCAGCCGTACTGCATGAACAGTTGCAGCACCGCCGCGCCCAGTGAACCGCCCAAGTGCGGGCGACGCTCGCTCCAGTCCGGACAGGCACACGCCACCTGAGCCTTGCGATGAGCGAGGGCCTGGATGAATACCCCGCGGCTGGCCAGTTGCGTCGAGCCTTTGAGGGTCACCACGACCCGCTGCTCGATCTGTTCGAGCCATCCGGCATCGAGCAGACGTTGATACAGATCGGCGGCCAGCGTGCCCCCCAAATGGTCATCGCAAAAGCGCGCACGCAGCAGTGAAGACGGCGCAGTCCGGGGGTTGACGCTCGGCGTCGAGCGTTTGAATACGTGAGGAATTTCTCGTGGTGCGCTGGCGATCGTGGCACTGGCCAGGGCCTCGATGGCCGCCGCGATCTCCGGGGCTGCCAGGCGGAAAAAGCGCTTGCGCCCACGAACCTCGACTTTCAACAGCCCCCCGGCGGACAAACGCCCCAGATGCGCACTGGCCGAGGATGGCGACAACCCTGCCAGCAGCGCCAGCTCTTCGGTCTGGCGGGCCGAGCCATCCATCAACGCCCACATCATCGCACTGCGCTTGGGGTCGGCCAGCAGCGTGGCGATCTGGCTGATGCAAGGTGCATGTTCCATGTATTCACTCCCTGTTGAATCGTATCGTCTACTGCTCGAAGACATCTTGACCAGTAATGGGTCATCGGCCAAGACGGGTAAAACGCCATGAACCGGAGCAAGCCAGGCCGGTGCTGCGGCACCCGTCGATGGAGTGTCCGCGGCGTTTGTGCAGCGCTCGCCCGGCCCTGGAAAACCGGCCGGATTCAGTCCTGACCGGTTATCGGTGCAGGTTTGAGGCGGTGGCTAGTATAAGCGGGATGCACGCTGCTTCCTGCGCCGTGGCTGACACGAATGGTGATAGTTCCTGAGTGAAATTTCGCTAATTGCCTGCGACTAATGATCAACTTTCGGGAAATGGGGAAATTGACTACTCAATTCGGCGCATCGGCTGGCGAGCATTTCCCTCAAAAGGTTCACCGGCTTACTCAATTGTGCGCGATGGGCGCACAACAGATTCAGCGGAGCACGCTCACAGAGCAGCTCCGGCAGCAACACTTTGAGGCGTCCGGCGAGGACATCCGCACCGACATCGAGCCACGATTTGTAGGCGATCCCCGCCCCCGCCACCGCCCACAACCGCACGACGTCGGCGTCATCACTGAAGCGATCGCCACTGACCGTCAGACCGACTTCACGTTTGCCGTCATGAAAACTCCAATGGTCGTGCACGCGGCTGCCGAGCATGTAGAGCAGGCAGTTGTGCTGCGCCAGTTGTTCGAGCTGACGCGGTTCGCCGTGGCGCGCCAGGTACGCCGGCGATGCGCAGAGCACGCGGCGATTGTCCGGGGCGATGGGCAGCGCCACCAGGCTCGAATCTTCCGGCTCGCCATAGCGCAGGGCGATGTCCACCGGCTGGCGGAACAGGTCGGCGATGCGATCACCGAGTAACAGGCGCACGGTCAGCTTCGGATGCTCGCGCTGAAAATCGTCGAGCCACGGCAACAACAGGTTGCGCCCGAAATCCGAAGGCGCCGACAACTGCAGGATGCCGCTGACCTGATCCTGCGCGCTGGAGAGAAATCGCCGGCCTTCGTCCAGCGAACTCAACGCGGTTCGCGCGTATTCGAGAAAACCCTCACCCTCGGCGGTCAGGCGCAGGCTGCGGGTCGAGCGCGCCAGCAAGCGCACGCCCAGTTGTTGTTCGATGCGCTTGAGCGCCGCGCTGGCCACAGCGGCAGACATATCCATCACTCGCGCCGCTGCAGACAGGCTGCCCAGATCCGCAGCGCGAACGAACAACTGCAAATCGTCGAAACGCAGCATTTTCGGCCTCGATTATCAAAATAAAATTGAAAGAGACTGCTCTTTTAGCTGGTTTTATCGCGCCGATAAATAGCCAATGATGGGTTCAAGCAAATTTACCCAGCGACTGGAGCCAAACATGTCCCAAGCATTCACCGCCATCGCCACGCTGATCGCCAAACCCGGCCAGCAGGACACTCTCGAAAACGCCCTGCGCGCACTGGTTGAGCCGAGTCGCGCCGAAGAAGGCTGCGACCAGTATGACCTGCACCGCGACCTGGCCGATCCGCTGACCTTTTATGTGATCGAACACTGGGCCAGCGAGGAAATCCTTTCGGCGCACAACGCCAGCGCGCATTTTCAGAACTTCCAGGCCGCAGCCGGCCACTGCATCGAACACTTCCAACTGAAACGCCTGGGCGTCATCGCCTGAGCCCTTCTTCTATTACCGTTACGGAGCAAGTCATGAAAGCCATCGCCTATTACGCCTCCCTGCCGATCAGCGACGAAAAATCCCTGCAAGACATCGAACTGCCTGAGCCGGTCGCCGGCCCGCGCGACCTGCTGGTGGAAGTCAGAGCCATCTCGGTAAACCCGGTCGACACCAAGGTGCGGCAGAACGCGGCGCCGGAAAACGGCGCGGCAAAAGTGCTGGGCTGGGACGTGGCCGGTGTGGTCAAGGCTGTCGGCAGTGACGTGACGCTGTTCAAGGCCGGCGACAAAGTGTTCTACGCCGGCTCCATCGCCCGTGCCGGTGGCAACAGCGAACTGCACGTGGTCGATGAGCGCATTGTTGGTCACATGCCCAAATCCCTCGGTTTTGCCGAAGCCGCCGCGCTGCCGCTGACCGCGATTACCGCGTGGGAACTGCTGTTCGAACGCCTGCAGATTCGGGAGGGCAAGACCGATGAAGGTCAAAGTCTGCTGATCGTCGGCGCCGCCGGCGGCGTCGGTTCGATTCTTACCCAACTGGCCAGGCAGTTGACCGGGCTCAAGGTCATCGGCACCGCGTCCCGTGCACAGACTCGCGACTGGGTGACCGAGCTGGGCGCCGACCTGGTGATCGACCACAGCCAGCCGTTGAGCGAAGAACTGCAACGCGCCGGCATTGATCAGGTGACCCACGTCGCCAGCCTGACCCAGACCGATCTGCACCTGGAGCAACTGGTCGAGGCGCTGGCGCCGCAAGGCAAACTCGCGCTGATCGACGATCCGAAGTCGCTGGACGTGAGCAAGCTCAAGCGCAAGAGCCTGTCGCTGCACTGGGAGTTCATGTACACACGCTCGCTGTTCGAAACCCCGGACATGATCGAGCAGCACAAACTGCTCAACCGCGTGGCCGAGCTGATTGATGCGGGGACGCTGAAGACCACCGTCGGCGAGCATTTCGGCACGATCAACGCGGCGAACCTGCGACGTGCGCATGAGCTGCTGGAAAGCGGCAAAGCCAAGGGCAAAATTGTTTTAGAAAGTTTCTGAAAACCCGAACGTCGTCATCGGCGCCAGTCCTTTCAAGGGCTGGCGCTGTTGTTTGCCGTCAGTCAGATGCTCGCTCGTTGTCACAAATCCGATCGTATTCAGGTCTACACTCGAAGCCTCTGCGATGCATCTTTTACACAAGGGAGGTCAGTAATGAAGATCCTGATAAAAGAAGTGGCAAAGTCCCAATGGCAGGTTCGCCTGGACCAGCACGCCGTGACCTTTCGCAGTGAAGCCGAGGCGCTCGCCTTCACCCGTACCCTCGAAGCGCGCCTGCACGCGCCCCATCGGATTCCCGACCCCGGACAGCAACGCGCCGTCGGCTAAGGCAATCAGGCTTCGGCCTGTGCTTGCGCCAGTGCCCGGGCATTCTGCAAATGCCGGGTGTACATCGCGACGCTGACCACCAGCAACCCGCACAGACTGATGACCATGGCCATCGGCATGGCGCTGCCATCGTGCAGAACGCCCACCAGCGAAGCCGCGCCGGACGCCACGCTGAACTGCAGGCAGCCCATCAGTGCCGACGCACTACCGGCACGCGCACCTTGGCCGTTCATTGCACACGCCGCTGCGTTGGGCAGGATGCAGCCGAGGCTGGCGATACACACGAACAACGGAATCAACAGCGGCCACAATGCCTGGGTGTGCAGCGAGCTGACCGCGAGCAAAGAAACCCCGGCCAGCAGATACACCCACACCGCCCGCGCCAGCAGGAACGCCGGACCGCGCTTGGCCAACAGCCGCGCATTGACCTGGGCCACCAGAATGAAACCCGCCGCATTGGCGCCGAACAGCCAGCCGAAATGCTCGGCCGGTACGCCGTAGAGTTTGATGAAGACGAACGGTGATCCGGCGATGTAGGAAAACATCCCGGCAACCGCGATACCGCCGGTCAGCGCGTGGCCGAGAAATACCCGGTCGCCGAACAACCGGCCGTATTGGCGCAACGCACCGGACAATGGCTGGCGCGGCACGTGGGCCGGCAGACTTTCCGGCAGCCCCAACGCCACAGCCAGGCCGGCCAGTGCGCTGAAGCCCGTCAGTGCGAGGAAGATCGACTGCCAGCCCGTGGTGTTGACCAACAGACCGCCGAGCAACGGCGCGAGAATCGGCGCCAGGCCCATCACCAGCATCAGTTGCGAAAAGACTTTCGCCGAACCGACCGCATCACACTTGTCGCTGACCACCGCTCGTGAAATCACCATCCCCGCGCAGCCACCCAGTGCCTGAACGAAGCGCGCGCCGATTAGCCATTCCAGATTCGGCGCGTAGGCGCAAGCCAGCGAGGCCAGGGTAAACAGCCCGACACCGACCAGCAGCGGCAGGCGCCGCCCAAACCGGTCGGCCACCGGGCCATACAACAACTGCCCGATCGACAGACCGGCGAAATAGGCTGCCAGGGTCAGCTGGACGTGCTTTTCATCGGTGCCAAAGGCCAGCGCCATCGACGGGAACGCCGGCAAATAAAAGTCGATCGCCAGCGGACCGAAGGCGCTCAAGGCACCGAGAATCAGAATGGTACGGAAGTTCATCAGGCATCCAAGTGGGATAGGAGTCAGCAGCCCGACAGTCTAGCCGCACTGGGACACCATGAACATTCCGATAGCTCGCTAACTATTAGAAATCAGATGACCTACATCTGAAACCTGTGACGAGGGAGCTTGCTCCCGCTGGACTGCGCAGCAGGCCCAGTGTTTTTCAATTGGAAAAAAGGGCCGCTTCGCGACCCGGCGGGAGCAAGCCCCCTCGCCACAGGGGATTTATCGTTATCAGGCGAGTTTTACCCGGTAGCCCTCTTCGCTGATCACCTCGATCACCTGCTCGGGGCTGAGCGAACTCTCGACGCCGACTTCTTTGGCCGCCAGATCGACCCGCACGCTGGCCGCCGGATCCTTCGCTTGCACCGCGCTGGTGATGGCTTTGACACAGTGGCCGCAGGACATGCCTTGAACGTTGAACACTTGCATGGATTTGACTCCTTTGAGTGAGGTTGCCGGCAGTGTCGAGCTTGCCACCATGGCAAGGTCAAGTTCTGCAGAAACCTGCCGGGCTGGCAATCGGCGTCGCGCTCAGCCAAGCTGCGTGCATCAATGACTCAAATTCAGGAGATTCAGCCATGCGCTGGTCAGCTTTCAGCCTGTTTGGCTTGCTCAGCCTCTTTGCTGCCGTTCCTCAAGTACAAGCCGCCGGCGAGGATTTTGCGGTGCTGATCATTTCCCGCGAGCGTCTGGAAGTGTCGACCTCCTGCGAGATCGGCGTGTACCTCGAGGATCAGTTGTCGGCACGACTTTTCCAGGAGCAAAGCACCTCGTTCAACCTGCCCCCGGGCACTGTGTCGCTGCGTCTGAAACTACTGCCGGGGCAAGTGCCGGGCTGTAATCCGGGTTTGCTGGCGCCAGGTTCGCAGGAGATCAAACTGCAGGCTGGTGATGTGCAGAAGTATCGGATCGCGATGACTCAGGAAGGCATGTACCTCAAGCGCGCCGATCTCGGGTATTAAGTTGGCGCTTGACCTTGCCCGCGTGGCAAGGTTGATCCTTGTAGACATCTTCTACAGGGAGTAAGACCGATGTCCGATTCCATCACCTTCGATCTGCCGATTGCCGGCATGACCTGCGCCAGTTGCGCCGGACGTGTCGAGCGGGCGTTGCGCAAAGTCAGCGGCGCCAGTGCCGTCAGCGTCAATCTCGCCACTGAACAGGCCCGCGTCCAGGCGCCCGGCGACAGCTTGCCGGCGTTGATGGAGGCGGTTGAACGCGCCGGTTACAGCGTGCCGCAGCAGACTGTGGAACTGAGCATCGACGGCATGACGTGCGCCTCGTGCGTCGGTCGCGTCGAGCGCGCCCTGAACAAGGTCCCCGGGGTGAAGAGCGTCAGCGTCAACCTCGCCAACGAACGCGCGCACCTCGAATGGCTCGGTCAGGTCGATATTCAGTCGCTGCTCGATGCTGTGAGCAAGGCCGGCTACTCGGCCAGCGTCTGGCAAGCCGAACTCCCCGCCACCGATAAACAGCAACAGCGCCTGCAACATGAGCGCTGGGCGCTGATCTGCGCGATCGCCCTGGCCTTGCCACTGGTGTTACCAATGCTGCTGCAACCGTTCGGCATTCACTGGATGCTTCCGGCCTGGGCGCAATTCGCCCTCGCCACCCCGGTGCAATTCATTTTCGGTGCACGTTTCTACGTGGCCGCTTGGAAAGCCGTGCGCGCCGGCGCCGGTAACATGGACTTGCTGGTGGCCCTCGGCACCAGCGCCGGTTATGGCTTGAGCCTGTACGAATGGGCCACCGCCGCCGGGCGCATGCCGCATCTGTATTTCGAAGCTTCAGCCGTGGTGATCGCCTTGGTGCTGCTCGGCAAATATCTGGAAAGCCGCGCCAAGCGTCAGACCGCCAGCGCCATCCGCGCCCTCGAAGCCTTGCGCCCGGAACGGGCGATTCAGGTCATCGACGGTCGCGAGCAGGACGTGGCGATCAGCGCCCTGCGTCTGAACGATCAGGTCTTGGTCAAACCCGGTGAACGTTTCCCGGTAGACGGCGAAGTGCTTGAAGGCCAGAGCCACGCCGACGAAGCGCTGATCAGCGGCGAAAGCCTGCCAGTGCCAAAACAGCCGGGCGACAAAGTCACCGGCGGTGCGATCAACGGTGAAGGTCGGCTGCTGGTGCGCACCACTGCCCTCGGTGCAGAAAGCGTGCTGGCGCGGATCATCCGTCTGGTCGAGGACGCTCAGGCAGCGAAAGCGCCGATCCAGAAACTGGTGGATAAAGTCAGCCAGGTGTTCGTGCCCACCGTGTTGCTGATCGCCCTCGCCACCCTGATTGGCTGGTGGCTGTACGGCGCACCCATGGAAACCGCGTTGATCAACGCCGTCGCCGTGCTGGTGATCGCCTGTCCGTGTGCCCTGGGCCTCGCTACCCCGACGGCAATCATGGCCGGCACCGGCGTGGCTGCGCGCCATGGGATTCTGATCAAGGATGCCGAAGCGCTGGAACGTGCCCATGAAGTCGACAACGTGGTCTTCGACAAGACCGGCACGCTGACTTCCGGCACCCCGCGTATCGCCCATTTCAGTGCGCTGGATGGCGATGAAAATACCCTGCTGACACTGGCCGGCGCCCTGCAACTCGGCAGCGAGCATCCGCTGGCCAAAGCCGTGCTGGACGCTGCTGCCGAGCGCAGTCTGCCGGTGCCGGATGTCAGCGACAGTCAGTCCCTGACCGGTCGCGGCATCGCTGGCACGCTTGACGGTCGGCGCCTGGCGCTGGGCAATCGGCGCTTACTGGAGGAAAGTGGCCTGAGCGCGGGCAATCTCGCCGAGTTCGCCAAGGCTTGGGAAAGCCAAGGCCGAACCCTGTCGTGGCTGATCGAGCAAAGCCCGGAACCGCGTGTACTCGGCTTGTTCGCCTTCGGCGACACGCTCAAGCCCGGCGCACTGCAAGCCGTGCAGCAACTGGCCGCCCGAGGTATCCACAGCCATCTGCTGACCGGCGACAACCGTGGCAGCGCCAAAGTCGTCGCCGAGGCCCTGGGTATCAGCAATGTCCACGCCGAAGTGCTCCCCGCCGACAAAGCCGCGACCGTCGCCGAACTGAAGAAGACCGGTGTGGTGGCGATGGTCGGCGACGGCATCAACGACGCCCCCGCACTGGCCGCCGCCGATATCGGCATCGCCATGGGCGGCGGCACCGATGTGGCCATGCACGCCGCCGGCATCACTCTGATGCGCGGCGATCCACGGCTGGTGCCGGCAGCACTGGAAATCAGCCGCAAGACCTACGCGAAGATCCGCCAGAACCTGTTCTGGGCCTTCGTCTACAACCTGATCGGCATTCCGCTGGCGGCGTTCGGCTTCCTCAATCCGGTGCTGGCCGGTGCGGCGATGGCGCTGTCGAGCGTCAGCGTGGTGAGCAATGCGCTACTGTTGAAAACCTGGAAACCGAAGGATCTGGAGGAGCACCGATGAACATCGGCCAAGCGGCCCGGCACAGTGGCCTGAGCGCGAAGATGATCCGCTATTACGAGTCGATCGGCCTGCTCAAGGCTGCCCATCGCACTGACAGCGGCTACCGGATCTACAGCGACGATGATCTGCACACCCTGGCGTTCATCAAGCGTTCGCGGGATCTGGGGTTTTCCCTGGAGGAAGTCGGCAAGCTGCTGACCCTGTGGCAGGATCGCCAGCGCGCCAGTGCCGATGTGAAAGCGCTGGCCCGTCAGCACATCGACGAGCTGAATCAGAAGATCCGCGAGCTCGGCGAATTGCGCGACACCCTGCAGGATCTGGTCGAGCACTGTAATGGCGACCATCGCCCCGACTGTCCGATCCTCAAGGAACTGGCGTCGGGCTGCTGCGCGCAACCCGCCCGCGCTTGAGCGCCAGCAACTTCACGGTCAACAAGGTGCCTAGCGGAATGCCGTGGAACAGCATGACCACGGCACCCGGTGTCCACCAGCCGTAAAACGGCGCGGCAATCAGCATGCCGACGCCGAACCCGGTCATTTGCAGCAAGGTCAGGAAACTGAAAATCGGCAGACGCAAATGCTCCGGTTCACGTTGCAGGCGCGACATCAGGCCGACTTCGGAAACGCCGTCACCCAACCCCGCGGGCAGGGAAAACAGCAGCAGCCCGAAAAGGCTGTGCTGCTGAAACATCAGGATAAAGCCGCAGGACATTAACGCCACACCGAAGAAATACCGTCGCTCCAAATCACGGTTATCCGTGCCTTTAAGGCGACTGGCAATCCGTGCGCCGAGCAGTTTGCCGCTGGCCCACACCGCCAGCATCAGGCCCAGCGTGGTGCTGGCCGAATCGGGTGTGAGCAATTTGGAAATGATCGGAAAGCCGACGTTGTGCGCGGCGCTGCCCAAGGTATCGGCCATGGTCACGGCGAGCATCGCGGCAACCACCGGAGCACTGCGCAGGCCTTGTTTCAGGGCTGACCATTCGCCGCGTTCGCTGGCCGATTGTTCGCTGACGTCTGCAGCGGCAAAGCGCAACGGCGTAATCAACAACGCCGCCAGCAAGTAGGTCAATGCGTTGAGCGCGAATACCGTTTCGAAACCGAAGGCCGCCACCAGCAAACCGGAAACCAGACTGCCGCCGACCATCGCCGCCGAGGATGCCGAGGTGATCCAGGCATTGGTTTTCAATAGCTGCGCCGGGTCGATCAGCCGTGGCAACTGACTGTTGAGGCCGATGGCGAACATCGAGTTGCCAAAGCCCAAACCGAAGGCAATCACCGGCAACAGCAACGCCTGCTGGCTCACCGGCAGGATCAACAGCAGACCGAGCAGCGCCGCGCGCAAAAGATCGAAGGCAATCAGCGGCATCCGGCCATACCAGCGCCGGTAGAAACGCGTACCGATCAGACTGGCAAAGATCCCCCCGCCAACCCGGCTGGCGAGAAAGATCCCGACGCTCATGGCGCTGTTGCTCAGCAGGTAAACGTAAGTCGCCAGCGCGACCATGTTGAGGAAGGCGCCGAAATCGGAGATCAGCCGGGCGGTGATGATGAGGCGGGCGTTCACATTCAATCCTTGAGTGTGCGAGGGCGGACAAGATTCCCACACACATTCCAGGAACACCACACATCCCTATGGGAGCGGGCTTGCCCGCGAAGGCGGTGTGTCAGCCAACAAGGATGGCGGCTGATACGGCCCCTTCGCGAGCAAGCCCGCTCCCACAGGGGATCTGCGGTGGTGCTGGAAATGGGGCATGCACAAAAAACCCGGCCGAAGCCGGGTTTCTGTTCAAGCGCTTACTGCATCCACGGTGGCGGAGGCGGTTCGTCGGACTTGCCTTTGGGCTCGTCATCCGCCGCACGGATCGCCTGCTTGCGCTCTTCGTCGAGCCGCGCCGCTTCAATCTCGCGCAATACACCGCCAACGTCGGCCAGATCTTCCGGATCGTCGAACTCGCCAGTCAGCACGCTGTTGGGGTGCAAGGTGCCGGCTTCGTACAGCGCCCACATTTCTTTCGCATAGCGGGTCTGTTTCAGCTCCGGGGCAAAGCGCCCGAAGTACGAAGCCATGTTGCCCACATCGCGCTCGAGCATGCTGAACGCGTGGTTGTTGCCCGCCGCATCCACCGCCTGCGGCAGGTCGATGATCACCGGGCCGGTCGGGGTCAGCAGCACGTTGAACTCCGAGAGGTCACCGTGCACCAGACCGGTACACAACATCAGCACGATCTGCGAGATCAGGAACGCGTGATATTCGCGGGCCTGATCCGGCTCCAGCACCACGTCGTTCAGACGCGGCGCGGCATCGCCGTACTCATCGGCCACCAGCTCCATCAGCAGCACGCCATCGAGAAAATCGTATGGCTTGGGCACTCGCACGCCGGCACCGGCCAGACGGAACAGCGCCGCGACCTCGGCGTTCTGCCAAGCGTCTTCGGTCTCTTTGCGACCGAATTTCGAACCCTTGGCCATCGCCCGGGCCTGCCGGCTGTTACGCACCTTGCGGCCTTCCTGATACTCGGCCGCCTGGCGGAAACTGCGTTTGTTCGCCTCCTTGTAAACCTTCGCGCAACGTAACTGGTTACCGCAGCGCACCACATAAACAGCTGCTTCTTTACCACTCATGAGTGGGCGCAGCACTTCGTCGACCAGACCGTCTTCGATCAGGGGTTCAATGCGTTTTGGAGTCTTCATCAGCTTTTATTGTGGGTCCTTTATTACCAAACACGCGAATGTCACTCGTTATACGGCAATCCTCGCGCTACGGGGAGGGGTTGCCGACCTGTGAACCCTGTGGATGCACACACTATGCCGAAATAATCGACTATTGCCGATCATAGCCGAGCCCGTTTGAAATGTTGGCAATCAGCGTCGAGGGCATTTGCGACAGAATCTGACATCGCATGCATTTCCCTCCTGTGGGAGCGGGCTTGCTCGCGAAGGCGGTATGTCAGCCAAAATTACAGTAACTGACACGGCACCTTCGCGAGCAAGCCCGCTCCCACAGGGGGATTGCGCTCAACGTTCGATAATCGCGGTGACACCCTGCCCCCCAGCGGCACAGATCGAGATCAGCCCCCTGCCCTTGCCTGCCGCATCCAGCAATTTCGCCAGGTTGGCGACAATCCGCCCGCCGGTCGCAGCAAATGGATGCCCCGCGGCCAGCGAGCTGCCTTTGACATTCAACCGGCTGCGGTCGATCGAACCCAGCGGTGCGTCCAGCCCCAAGCGCGTCTTGCAGTATTCCGGGTCTTCCCAGGCCTTGAGCGTGCACAGCACCTGCGCGGCGAATGCTTCGTGAATTTCGTAGTAGTCGAAGTCCTGCAAGGTCAGCCCGTTGCGCGCCAACAGGCGCGGCACGGCATACACCGGCGCCATCAACAACCCTTCGGCGCCGTTGACGAAATCCACCGCTGCCGCCTCGCCATCGCGCAGATAGGCGAGGATCGGCAGACCACGCTCCTTTGCCCATTCCTCACTCGCCAGCAACACCACCGCGGCCCCATCGGTGAGCGGCGTGGAGTTGCCCGCCGTCAGCGTGCCCTTGGCGCTTTTTTCGAAAGCGGGTTTTAGCGTGGCGAGTTTTTCCAGAGTCAGGTCCGGGCGCAGGTTGTTGTCACGGGTCAGGCCGAGGAACGGTGTCATCAGGTCGTTGTGCCAGCCTTCGCTGTAGGAGGCGGCGAGTTTGTGATGGCTTTCGAGCGCCAGTTGATCCTGCTCTTCGCGAGGGATATTCCAGGTCTGGGCCATCAGCTCACAGTGCTGCCCCATCGACAGACCGGTACGCGGCTCGCCGATACCGGGGAGTTCCGGGATCAGGTGCCGTGGTCGCAGTTGCAGAAAGGTTTTCAGCTTGTCGCCGGTGGTCTTGGCGCGGTTGGCCTGCAGAAGAATTTTGCGCAGGCCTTCGCTGACGCTGATCGGCGCGTCCGAAGTGGTGTCGACGCCACCGGCAATGCCGCAGTCAATCTGGCCGAGGGCAATTTTGTTCGCCACCAGCAGCGCCGCTTCCAGCCCGGTACCGCAGGCTTGCTGGATGTCATAGGCCGGGGTGGCCGGTGACAGCCGTGAGCCGAGCACGCATTCGCGGGTCAGACTCATATCCCGTGAAAATTTCAGCACCGCACCGGCCACCACTTCACCGATGCGCAGACCGTGCAGGTTGTAACGTTCGATCAGGCCTTCAAGGGCAGCGGTGAGCATCACCTGATTGCTGGCAGTGGCGTACGGCCCGTTGGAACGGGCGAAAGGAATACGGTTACCACCGATGATGGCGACGCGGCGCAGCTGACTCATGAAAAGCTCCTTATCCAAATGGTCGAATTCACCGGAATCCCCTGGTAGGAGTGACCTGTGGCGAGGGGATTCATCCCCGATGGGTCGCGCAGCGGCCCCCTCATTGCAATCGCTATACATTGCGACTGCTTCGCAGCCGATCGGGGATGAATCCCCTCACCACAGGTCACTCCTACAAGGTTCAGCGTTGTTACTGAATTTGTGTTTGGCCACACAACCATCAGCGGCCGACTACTCTGCTGTTCTAGCGTAGGCCTTATTGCGTGGATCGAACGATTGATTGCCGTTGGTAGTCCACACTTTGAACCCCAACTTTTGGAGAGCGTTCCATGTCTGACCGCTATATCGACTTCGCCAACTCATCCATCGGCCACCGTCTGGTCGGGGCTTTGGGCCTGCCGTCGCCGGTGCGGCTGGAACGCTGGCAGGCCGGACGCCTGCGGCCGGTAGACGGTGCGCTGCTGATCGGTGGCGGGCCGCTGGCTGAACGGGTCAATGCGTTCGCCAACCGCCTGACCGATGCGATCTACAGCTACGGCACCGAACCTTCAATGGCCACCGCGTGGATTCCCGGGCACGGGCCGAAACTCAAGGCCGTGGTGTTCGATGCCAGCGACCTGCAACACACCGACCAGCTCAAACAGCTGCGCGAATTCTTCCAGCCACTGATGAAAAACCTCGACCACAGCGCACATCTGGTGATTCTCGGCCGCGCCCCGGAGACCCTGCGCGATCCCTTCGCCTCCAGTGCGCAACGGGCACTCGAAGGCTTTTCGCGTTCGCTGGCCAAGGAGCTGCGCAGCGGCGGCACGCTGCAACTGATCTATGTCGGTGAGGGTGCCGAAGATCAACTGGAAGGGCCGTTGCGATTTTTCCTCTCACCAAAAAGTGCCTTTGTCTCCGGGCAGGTGATTCGCCTGACCGCGTGCACTACACCCGTCAGCGACTGGACCCGGCCATTGGCCGGACGCAAGGCGCTGGTCACCGGCGCGGCACGCGGGATCGGCGCATCAATCGCCGAAACCCTGGCCCGCGACGGCGCCGAGGTGATTCTGCTCGATGTGCCGCCGGCCAAGACCGATCTGGAAGCCCTCGCCGCGCGCCTCGGTGGCCGGGCGATCACCCTCGACATCTGCGCCGACGACGCTGCAGCGCAACTGATCGAACAGCTGCCGGACGGCCTCGACATTCTGGTGCACAACGCCGGGATCACCCGCGACAAGACCCTGGCCAACATGACCCCGGAATTCTGGGATGCGGTGCTGGCGGTCAACCTCAATGCCCCGCAGGTGCTGACCAAGGCCCTGCTCGACAGTGGCACCCTGCACGACAATGCGCGGGTGATTCTGCTGGCCTCGATCAGCGGCATCGCCGGCAATCGCGGACAGACCAACTACGCCACGAGCAAGGCCGGACTGATCGGCCTGGCGCAGGCCTGGGCGCCGACGCTGCACGAACGCGGTATCAGCATCAACGCGGTAGCACCGGGCTTCATCGAAACCCAGATGACCGCGCACATCCCGTTCGGCCTGCGTGAGGCCGGACGGCGCATGAGTTCGCTGGGCCAGGGCGGTTTGCCGCAAGACGTCGCCGAAGCCGTCGCGTGGCTGGCGCAACCGGGCACCGGCGCTTTTACCGGCCAGGCGCTGCGGGTCTGTGGCCAAAGTGTTCTGGGGGCGTAGACATGAGCATTGAATGGCACACCCTCGACCGAGAACCGAGCTTGCCCGGGTTGTACACGCGGGCCGCGACGCGGCGCAAGATCACCGGCACCCGACTGCCCGAAACGGGTTTGCGTTGCTGGGTCGATGTCGACCCGCAGAAACTGGCGGCCTATCGCAAGGTCTGCGGCTTTGCCGATGACGGCCTGCTGCCGCCGACTTATCCACACATCCTCGCGTTCGCCCTGCAGATGCAATTGCTCACGGCCAAGGAGTTTCCGTTCCCGTTGCTGGGGCTGATTCACCTGAGCAACCGCATTCGCGTGTTGCGGCCGATGGGCGGGATCAACCGAGCACAAATCAGCGTCCGTGTGCACAACCTGCAGCCACATCCCAAAGGCGCGACTTTCGAGGTGTTGACCACTCTGGATGATCAACTCGGGCCGCTGTGGGAAGCCGAAAGCCAGATGCTCTGTCGCGGAGTGAAACTCGACGGCGAACCTGTCGAGCAACACTGGGAACCGTCCCAGGTGTTGACGCAAGTGGCGCAATGGAAAGCCCCCGCCGATATCGGTCGGCAGTACGCCAAAGTGTCGGGCGACTACAACCCGATTCACCTGAGCGCTGCCAGCGCCAAACTGTTCGGTTTTCCCACGGCGATTGCTCACGGTCTGTGGAACAAGGCACGAACCCTCGCCGCACTGGCTGATCATCTACCTAAGGCCAACCTTGAAATCGCCGTGCACTTTCGCAAACCGGTGCGCTTGCCCAGTGAGGTTTCATTGCTGGCGAGTGCACCGGGGTCCAGCGGCGAGTTGCGCCTGATCGGCAACGGCGATCTGGAGCACATGGTCGGTCAGTGGCAACCGGTTGCCTGACCCCGTACCCCGGAGGCAAGCCTGTAAATTGTGTATATATCACTTAAGTTTTGCCGCGCCCGAGACCGTACTCTGAAAAACTCCAGGCCTTGATTTTCAAGGCCTTTTTTTATGCGTCTATATCTTGGGTATTAGTGCTTAGGCACGGCGCGGCGCCTTATATATAAAGGCGTTAATACCAACTTGAGAATGGTAGAAAAGCACCGCGCGATCGAGATTGGCACCACGGACGAGGCATCACCGGCGACAGATCGGTGAGCCATCGAAAACGACGAATGTTGTTACAGGTGCAAGGAATCTCAATCATGAAAACTCAAGTGTGGTGCAAATCGGCAACAGCTCTGGCATTGATCCTCTCTCTCGGTCTGGCTGGCTGCAGCAGCGGCGGTGGCGGCCATCACAGCAGCTCCGGCAGTTCTTCGCCAGACGGCGCAACGTCGGGCACTGGCGGCACTGGCGGCACTAGTGGCAGTGGCGGTACTGGCGGCACCGATACCGCTGGCACAGGTGGTACCGGTGGCACTGGCGGTACCGGCACGACCAACCCGACCAATCCGACGAACCCAACCAATCCTACCAATCCGACAGACCCTACGGATCCAACCAATCCGACCAACCCGACCACGACACCACTGGTGACCACCACCCTGGTGCAGGATGTCGGTAACACCGTCGCCGGTGTCGGCGATGGCGTCGGTCAGATCGGTGATTCGCTGAGCACCGTTCCGGTGGTCGGTGGCGTCGTGCAAAGCGCGGCCAACACCGCTGGCAATGTGGTCAGCACTTTGGGTGATGGCGTGGCCAACGGCATCGGCAAACTGGGCACGGTCGACAATGGCCTGGGCGTCACCGCAGCCTCGGTCGGCGGCGTGGTTTCAGATGTCGGCACCGGCGTCTCGGACCTGAGCGGCAAACTGGCGACCGCCACCGGCAGCGTTCCGGTCGTCGGCGGCGTGGTGACCAAAGTCGCCCCGGTACTCGACGGCGTCGGCGAGAAAGTCACCATGCTCGGCGACACCCTGAGCCTGGCTACCACCACCGGCCCACTCGGTTCAGTGACCAAGAGTGTCGGCAACGGTCTGGTGCCAGTGATTGCGATGGTGGAAAGCACCACCGACAAAGTAGGCGATGCGACCGGCCTCGGCGCTCCGCTCAATGGCGTGATCGGCCAGGTCGGCGGCGCCGTCAAAGGCCTGGGTGGTCAAGTGACCGGTGCCGGTAGTGGCAACGCCTTGACCAACACTGTTGGCGGCGCCTTGACCAATGTCGGCACCGCCGTCGGCAAAGCCGGCGGGCTGGTGGATAACGGTACCAGCACCGGCGGTGGTCTGGGTGGCGGCCTGGGCGGTACCGGTCTGCTGCAAACCGTTGGTGGCGCCGTGGTCAATGTCGGTTCCGGCCTGAATGCCGGCAGCACCAACGGCGTGGTCAGTGCCGGCGGCGTCACGGCTGGCGGACTGGGCAACACCATCGCCTCGCTCAACACCGTACTCGGTGGCTCGGGCACGCCGATCACCGCCACCACCTCGCCACTGGCCACGGTCGGCGCCACCGTCGGTGCCGGGCTTAACCCGGTCACCAGTGCGGTCACCAGCGTTACCCAACAAGTCGGCGCCGCAACGGGTCTGGGTGCGCCGGTCTCCGGTCTCACCGGCCAGGTTGGCGGCGCCGTCAGCAGCATCGGCAACACCATTGCCGCCACCAACAACCCCGTCACTACCGCCGTCGGTGGAGTGGTCAGCAACGTCGGCGCTACCGTCGGTGCGGTCGGTGGCCTGCTCAACGGTGGCACCAGCACCGGAGGCACCGCAACCGGAGGTCTGGGCGGCGTGCTCGGTGGTCTGACCGGCGCCCTGGGAGGTAACAATCGCTAAATTGCACCTGGCCGATTCGACGGCCTCACCTACAGCGCCTACGCTTGGTTGAGGGCGGAAGATTCCCACGAGTCTTCCGCTTTTTTCTTAGGAAAAATTCAGCCCAGCGCTGTGATCTGACCATGGAGTGTCCTATGCGCGTAATGGCATCCCTGCTGTTCCTCAGTCTCAGTTCCGCCGCCCTCGCCGACACCCTGCCCAGCTTTCTCAACAGCAACGAAACCACGCGTAACCTGCCCGTGCCGAACCTGCCGGCGGATGCCTATCGCCCCGCCGCCACGCCCCTGCAAGTACCCGACCCCGGCGCGGCCACGGCGCAGCCGCTGTTGATGGAGACCAAAATCAATCTGAAAACCGTGCAGATCGAAGGCGGCACGATCTACCCGCTCAACGAACTGGCTGAAGTCTACAAACCCCTGATCGGCCACCCGAGTAGCCTCGCCGACCTGATCGAAGCCACACGCGACATCACCCGGCGCTACCAGAAGGACGGTTATCTGCTGTCCTATGCCTTCCTGCCGCAACAGCGTTTCGACGATGGCGTGGCCCGGGTGGTGTTGGTGGAAGGCTATGTGCGCGATGTGCAGGTGCAGGGCGATGTCGGCCGGGTCAAAGGCCTGCTCGACGAACTGGCAGCCAAAATCCAGGCCGAACGCCCGCTGACCCGCAAGACCTTCGAACGCTACACCACCCTGATGACCCGGATCCCCGGGGTGACCATCCAGGCGCAAGTGCCGCCGCCCGGCACCACCGACGGTGCAACGACGCTGGTGGCCCAGGCTAGCCGCAAACCGTTCACCAGCACCATGAGCACCACTGAAGACAACCGCAACGGTACGCAGGCGTTGCTGGGGGTCAGCAGTAATTCGCAGACGGCGATGGGCGAGCAACTGACCCTGAGCGGTCTGTTTCCACCGGGCGACGATCACGAGCGCTACTACCGTGTGGACTACAACCAGTTCCTCAACAGTGAAGGCACGCAACTGAGCCTGTTTGCCTCACGCTACCGGGCTGACCCGGGCACCAATGTGCTCACCAGCGACGGCTTCGAACTCAAGCCGCACAAGGAAGACGATCGTTACTCCATCGGCATCAGCCACCCGTTCATTGCCGCTTCCAACGAGCTGCTTAACGCGGGAGCGCGGCTGTATGCAGTGGATAACAAGAACCGCTACGACGTGGTCGGCTATCCGATCAGCATCGAAGAGCGTACCAACGTGCGTGCCCTCGCATTCGAAGGTGACTGGCGCAAAAGCGATGCGCGGCAATTGCGGATTCTCAGCGGCGGCGTGTATCAAGGTCTGGACAGCATGGGCGCGCATTCCAACAACCCGGCGCTGGACCTGAACTTCCTGCGCCTGCGCCTTTCCGGCGTGCAGAGCGACAAGTTCTTCGACAACTGGCAAGGCGTGCTGTCGGCCGCGCTGTACTGGAGCGACGACACCCTGCCTGACAGCGAGCGTACGGTGTTCGGCGGGCAGAATTTCGGCCGTGGTTACCCTGACGATCAGGCATCGGGCGACAAAGGCTGGGGCGCGGCTTACGAGGTCAACTACAGTTTCAATCGCGACGGCAACTGGGTGCGCATCCTGCAACCGTATGTGGTGCTGGATCGTTCGAAAACCTGGTTCAACAAACTGCAGGTGCAGAGCAACGACCTGTCATCGGCAGCAGTGGGGCTGCGCTTTGGCGACGCCAAGTACTACAACATTGCGTTGGAGGCCGCCAAGCCGATGTCCGATGAAGCACTGGATACGTTCAATCGTCGGGCGCGTTACAGCATCAGTTTCAGCTATCAACTGTAGGGTGTCTGATCAATCAACAGAGCAGACAGACCGCCTTCGCGAGCAAGCTCGCTCCCACATTGGAATGCACATCCCTGTGGGAGCGGGCTTGCTCTCACATTGCAGCGCATATCCCTGTGGGAGCGGGCTTGCTCGCGAAAGCGGTGGATCAGTCAGCATTTTTATCGACTGACACTACGCCTTCGTGAGCAAGCTCGCTCCCACAGTTTTTACGCGATGCGGATCAGAACGCGTAACGCACCTTCGCGGTGAAGCTGTCGGCGTCGAAACCGCTGGAGGTCAGATAGTTGTAGGAGCCGCCGACGCTCCAGGCGCCCATGCGGTAGTTGGCGCCCAGGCCCAGTTCATAGCTGTCACGCACCGGAGTGGTACCGCGGCTGACGGAGGGCTCGCCCCCCAGCACGAATGCCGATGTGGTGCTGACCTTGTCACCGATGAAGTCATGCCAGGCCATCAGCTTCGCTTCCGGTTCCAGGCTGCCGCTGCCGACATCGAATGCCGCCGCCAGACGTGCACCGACGCCCATCTCACCGACTTCATAACGCTGACTGCCGACCTTCAGCGACGCCGAGCTGCCCTTCTCGCGATACGCATCCATGCCCACATTGGCATAGCGCGCGCCGACTTGTGGTTCCAGCACCACATCAGGCATCAGCCGCAGGCTGTAACCGGCCAGAGCGCTCACGCCGAAAACGTCACTGTCGTAATCAGCCTTGGCTTGAGTGCCGGCGATATGACGTTTGTATTCGTTGTCGTTCCAGCCGTACATCAGCGACGAGTCGACGAACCAGTTGTCATGCACCCAGTTGCTGTACAGCGTCAGCGCATGCCCGGTGACTTTGGTCTTGTTGCCGAGATCGGATTTCACATCGGTATCGAGGTAGCTGTAGGCCAGACCCAGTGTGGTATCGGCATTCAACTGACCATCGGCACCGACCGCGATCCCGTGGCTGTCGGCGTCATAACCGGCCACACCGCGACGCTCGTCCTGGTTGGCATCGCTGCTCAGGGCTTGCAGCCACACACCTTTTTCCGGGGCGCCGGTGGCTGAGCGTGCGCGACTGGAGCGATCATTGATCACGCCCGAGACCAGCGTCTGGCTGTTGGTCGCCGCGTGCAGTACACCACGGCTGACATCCGGGCTGAGGGTTTCACTCAGGCGCGCCAGTTCGGCATCGGTGCTGGCGTTGGCGAATGCCTGGAACACCGGATCCTGTTCATCGAGGCGTGCCAGCAGTCCTGGCACATGCCCCACCGCCGTCGCCGCATTATCACTGCCGCCGACTGCCAGGGTGTTCTCGGCCAGCACCTCGCTCGACTTGGTTGTCACCACGCTGGTGATGTCATTGCCGCTCACGCCGAAGCTCTTCACGTCCAGCAGAGCGGAGGTCGAGGTCACGGTCAGGTTGTTGCCACCGACCAGATTCCCCGAGCTGATCAGGGTGTAACGCGTGCCACCGGGGCTCACGCGAAAATCACTGGAGCGCGCCAGCAGACGCAGTTGCGCGCCCGGGGCGACATCGGTGGTGCCGGTGACTTTCAGTACAGGCAGCGCCGGGTTGGTGTCATTGCCCAGGTACATCTCCAGCACCGAGTTCGACTCTTCCATGTCGAAGTCGCCGATGAAGGTGGTGTGCGGTTTCATCAGGGTCAGCGTGCCCTCCTCGATGGTGACGTAGCCGGAGCGGATGGTCGAGCCGTCGAAAATCGCGTCACCGTCGACCTTGACCCCGGACAGGCCGAGCAGATCACCCTTCACCGCGCCGCCATAGAAGTAGAAATAGCTCGCGCCGTCATCGACCTGGATCGCCGCCTTGCCACCCTCGATCAACCCGTTCATTTGATAAATGCCGAAAGGCAGGGCGCCATTGGCCTGGCCACTGACATGCACACCGATGTCCTCACCGGAGATGGTTCCGCCGTTCCACAGCGCGGTGGAATTGGCACCAATCGGACCGCTGAACTTGACCCCCTCGAACACCAATGCCTCGGCATTGGCGCCGGTCGCACGGATGGTCCCTGTGTTGTTGACCGACAGGCTCAGCGTTGCGCCGTCAAGCAATACGCCCAATGCGTCGGTACCGCTTGCGCTGATGGTGCCTCGGTTGCTCAGCCCGGTCATGCTGGTATGCACCAGCAACAGGCCACTGGCGGTCTCGCCGCTGACATCGATGCTGCCGTTATTGACGAATGAGTTGCCCAGCGTGCTGCCGATATCGGAAATACCGCTGGAGGTACCTGCATCGCTCAGGCCGTGAACCGAAATAGAGCCTTCGTTGATCAGCGCGCCGGCGATGTTGTTCGGCACCACTCCAGCGGTCCACAGACTGATACCGGTTCCGAACTTGGCACCGTCAATCCGGATATTGCCGGTGTTACGCAGTTGATCCGCCGTCACGCCAGTGAGTTGTGCGCCGTAGGTCATACTCACCTGGGAAACGGGCGCGATGTTGCCGTTACCGCTCAGAGTGATCAGCCCCCAGTTCTGCAGATTACTGGTCAGCGGGCCGCCACTCAGATCGTGGTTCAGGCTCGCGCCAGCGGCGACAGCCATAGAGGTGTGCAAAACAGTGGCGGCGGAGATGGAAAGCGCCAGGACAGAGCGGCGCAGGCAAACGATAGTCACGCGAGATTCCCTTCCAAAACATGAGAAACAGTTTCAGCAGGGTTCATTACGTGATTCAGGCATCCCTACCGTCCCGCCAGGTCGTCCTGGCTCGGGCGCGGGGGAATGTACACGAGCCATCATTTTGATACCACACAAAAGTCAAAGTGATGGCGTCAATTTTCAGGGCAATACATCGAGTATCCGCTCAGGCCGCATTCTCCTGCGCGCTTGAGCTTTGCGATCAACCTAGTTTTTGCTCTCGATCTTGCCGCCCGCATCCGGATCGTATAAGTCCGGAATCTCGTAGCTGTATTTCTTCAACCAGCGTTGCAGCGCCAGCTCCCGCTCTGCCGCGGTGGCGGTTTGCGGTTTGGGCGAAGCGGCGTGGTTGCGGCTTTGCAGCAATAGCCAGCCTTCGGTTTCCTGTTGCTGCGCCGAGGCCGGGCCGGCATCGATTGCCTGGGCGGCGAACGGCAGGCTGAGCAGGGCCAGGCAGCACACGCTGTGCAAGGTATTCATGGTCATCTCCCGGAGTGTCACTTAAGCGCCGACGGTTGTGGGTCAGCCACCACCGCCACCTGATTACCGGCCGCCGCCGGGGCCTTGGCCGGCACTTTGAGTTTTTCCGCGCGGGCTTGGGCGTCGGCGAACTGCTCCGGCGTCAGGTGCGCGCGGCTGACGATTTCGGCGGCTTGCTGCCAGTTGTTCTGGTACAGCAGCAAGCTCACCAGATTCAGCGTGGCCAGTTGGTCGTTCTGCTTGAGTTCAATAGCGGTAAGGAATTCGAAGCGCGCGTCCTCAAGACGCAACTGGTTGAGGTAGACCACGCCCAGGTCGTTGCGGATCTTTTCATTGGTCGGCGCCAGACGCACCGCGCGCTGCAGGTGCGCCTGGGCCTGACCGTTGTCGCCACGGGCGGCATAGATCTGTCCCAGGCCATGTTCGGCATCCGCCGTCAGACAGGTGCCGAGCAAACCGCGATACAGCGGCTCGGCTTCGTTGCGCCCGAGCAAGCGGTAAACCCTGGCCTTGCGCAGGCGTACCTCGACCAGTTTGTCGGGCAGACTTTGCAGATTGGCCAGGCTGGCGTGCAGCTTGCCGTCGTTGGCCAGATCGTCCGCCAGGTTCAGCGCCAGTTCCTGTTCGGAATCGAGTTTGCTGCAACTGCTCGGTGCGAGCATCGCCGACCACGGCGCCTGGCCGTCAGTGGCGCAACCGCCGAGTAACAACACACTTGCCAGGACAATCAATGCTTTCATCAAACGCTCTCCATGAGCCACGTTAGCTTGCAAATGCCCGGGTAATCGCGGTGAACCCCGGGCCGGCCAGTACGATCAGCAAGGCAGGAAACAGAAACAGCATCATCACCACCGACATCTTCGCTGACATCTTCGAGATGTATTCCTGCAGCCGGGTCAGGCGGCGGTCGTCGAGTAATTGTTTGAGCGCCAGCAGTGACTTCATCGCCCCGCCACCCTGCTGGATCAGTTGCTGCAAAATCACGCAGGTGTCGGTGAACTCATCGACCGCGAGCATCACCGAGGCCTTGTTCAGTTCCTGTCCCAGCTCCAGTCCCGAGTCAACCCGGGCCAGAATCAGGCGCAGTTCGCGGGTCAGTTCCGGCAGCAGTTTCTGCCCTTCGGTGCTGAGCACGCGCAAGGCTTGTTCGACTGCCATGCCTGATTCGAACAGGATGCGCAGCAGCGGAATGAACGTGGAGATTTCCACCGCGATGGTTTTCTGCCGGCGTCCGGCGGCGTAGGCCAGCAGCCGCTTGGGCAGCAGGTAACCGGCGCCGGTGGCGAGCATCGGCACGATCCAGCGGTTGGCCGCTTGAGGGAAGAACACCTCCTGCAGAAAGATCGCCAGCCCCAAAACCAGCAGCGGCGTGCCGATCTGGCAGGCGGCGAACAGCGAGCGCTCGTTGGCACGGCGCCAGCCCAGGCGACTGAGCAGGGTCTGGGTTTCGCTGTCGATGCTCACCGAGCGCTGACCGAACCTGCTGTTGCCCAGAGCCCGCAGCCAGCTACCAAAACGGTTCTCGCGCACCAGTTGCCCCTGCAAGCGCTGGTTGACCTGGCGCACCCGGCGGCGCTCGGTGAGCAAGTGATTGACCACCAGCAACAACGCACCGAGCAGCAGCATCAGAGCGGCGAGATAGACCATTTCAAATACTCCGCAACATGCGCCACAGCGCCAGGCAACCGGTCACTTGCAATACCACGGCGATGATCAACATGGTCCGGCCACCGGAGTCATGCCACATGCCGAGCATGTAGCCGGGGTTGGTCAGCATGAAGTAGCTCACCAGAATCACCGGCAGCGAACCCAGCACCCACGCGGTCATGCGTGTTTCGCCAGTGAGCGCGCGCAGCTGCCGGGCGCCCTGGTCACGCTCGCGGATCAGCTTGATCAGGTTCTCCAGCAGCTCACTGGCATTGCCACCGTAGCGATGGTTGACCTTGAGGCCGAGGGCAAACATGCGCAGTTCGTCCTGCTCGTAGAGTTCGGCGAAATCGCTGACCGCATCCGGCAGGTTGACGCCCAGTTGCACGTTGCGCTGCACCCGGCCCATGGCTTTTTTCAGCGGATCGTCGCTCGATTCGATGCCGCCCATGACCGCGTCGCTCAAGGTGCGCCCAGATTTCAGGCTGCGCACGGTGTAGTCGAGCAACTGCGGCAACTGCTCGATCATGCGTTTGATCCGGCGTTGGTACAGCCAGGAAATGTACAGACGCAGGATCAGCGGCGGCGCCAGCAGCATCGCCAGCAAACCGATCCAGTCCGCCAGCAGATAGCCGAGGACAATCGCCACGCCCCACAGGGTCAGCCACAGCCCGAAACGTTCGGTCGGACGACCAAGCCCGGCGCGCAGAAACATCCGTTCAAGCCCGACCCAGGTCGGCCTCTGCGCGACCAGTTGTGGCTGCCCCGCCGCCAGGCGATTGAGCACCCGTTCGTTAGCGGTCTTGTGGATGCCGTGCACGAACAGCCAGATCGACAGCCCGAGCAGAATCAGACAAAGCAGGATGAGAATGGCCGGTCCGATCATGATGCAAGTCCCATGCGGTCAGCCCAGGTGGGTCTCGTGGCGCAACTTGTCGCCGGCCGGATTGACCGCTTCGCGCAGGAAGCCGAAACCGGTACGCCGATCAAGGCGAAACAAGGTGTTGGTGACGTAGACGTCTTCGCGGATGCCGACCACTTCCACCACCTCGCTGACACAGCGACGGCCGTCGGGCATGCGGGTCAGCTGGATGATCACGTCGAGGGCGGCGCAGATCATCTGGCGCAAGGTACGCTCGGCGATCGAGCGACCGGTCAGCCCCACCAGCGTCTCCAGACGCAGCAACGCATCCTGCGCATTGTTGGCGTGCACGGTGCTCATCGAGCCGTCGTGACCGGTGTTCATCGCGGTCAGCACATCGACCACTTCGACCCCACGAATCTCGCCGAGGATGATCCGGTCGGGACGCATGCGCAGGGCGTTGCGGATCAGGTCGCTGGCCTTGACTTCGCCGTGGCCCTCGGCGTTCGGCGGACGGGTTTCCAGGCGCACGACGTGCGGGTGGCCAAGCTGCAATTCGGCGACGTCTTCGATGGTCACCAGACGCTCGTGGGGGTTGATCAATTGGCTGAGGATGTTCAGCAGCGTGGTCTTGCCGGTGCCGGTACCGCCGCTGATCAGCACGTTGCAACGCTTGCCCACCGCCTCCTGGAGGAACTCGAAAATCGCCAGATCGATGGTCTGCATCGCCATCAGGTCGCTGCTCTTGAGCATGTCCTTGCGAAACTTGCGAATCGACAGGCATGGGCCGTCGAGCGCGATCGGCGGGATGATCGCGTTGACCCGGCTGCCATCCGGCAGGCGTGCATCGACCATCGGTGAAGACTCATCGAGGCGCCGCCCAAGTGGCGCGAGAATCCGTTGCATGACCCGTTCGACGTGGTGCGCGTCGATAAAACGCAGGTCACTTTGATGCAGCACGCCATCGCGCTCAATGAACACCCGGTGCGGGCCGTTGACCAGAATCTCGGTCACCGACTGATCGCGCAGCAGCACTTCCAGCGGGCCGAAACCGGTGAGTTCATCGACGATTTCTTCGGCCAGCCGCTCCATCTCGTAACGGGAAATCGCCAGGTGCAGGCGGGCAATGTATTCGGCAACCTTGTCGGTGACAAACTGCGCCAGCAATTGGCGCGAGCCTTCCAGCAGGTTTTTCCCCGACTCCTCGATGGCGTCGATGATGTAGCGGTGCAGGACCAGTTTCAGGCCTTCGTGATCAGTATTGCCGGTCGCGCCGCGCTGCACCGCGCCGAACAGTTTTTCCGCGCTCATGAGGTGCCTCGCAAGCGGTCGAACCAGGTGACTTTGGGTTTGGCCAGGCCTTCGGAGCGCTTGGCCAGACGCTCGCCGAGAGCACGCAGGCTTTGCGTGAGTTTTTCCCGCGGGGCCAGTTCGAACAGGCTGACGCCCTGGTTCTTGGCGTTCAGGCGCACTTCGGCGTTGGCCGCCAATACCGCGATCACTTCGAGGTTGAAGGTTTTGCCCAGGGTTTCAGCATCCGGGGCAACGCTGCCCAGATAGCCGTCCACCAGCAAACGCGCGTGGTCGAGCTTCATGCCTTTCTCGCGCCACAGATTGAGCACGGCCAGGTTGCGGCGGCAGTTGAGCACGTTCTGATCGGTGTACCAGATCAGCTTGTCGCAGTGGCTGACAAAGGTGCGCAAGGCTTCACTGTCGGACTGCCCGGTGAGGTTCACGACGATGTGCTGGAAGTGTTGGCGCAAGGCGCTGAGCAACATGTACAGCTCGGCGGCGCTGGTGTTTTCCAGCGGCTCGTCGCTGCTGGCATACGCCAGAATCCGCAGCCCCGCTTCAGCGCTGGTGAAGGCACTGTCGATCAGGGTCGCGTCGAGCCTGCGCAAGTGACGCAAGGCATCGCCGAAGTGGAACGAACTCTCGAGCCCGAGCAGCGCCAGGCTGTCGCCGCGCGGCAGCCCCAGATCCAGTAGCAGGGTCTGCTGTCCGCTCTTTTGCACCACCTGCGCCATATGGTTGGCCAGCAGCGCGCCATCGCAATAGCTCTGCGTGCCGTACAACACTGTGAGGCCACCAAGCTGCGTGTTGGCCGCCACCGGTGGCAAGCGCTTGTTCAAGCGCCGCACCAGCCCGGCGACCTCACTGGCCCGCGAACCGTAGGCGACGAAATCCCGGGCGCCGGCACGCATCGCGTTTAGCACCAGTTGGTTGTCCATGCCGTCGCCGAGCGCGACGATGGCGAGCATCGGTTTGGCTTCCAGCGCGCCTTCAATCAACGCACTCTGCGCGACCACGTGGTCTCGATCGAGGCCGACGAACACCAGACTGGCGAAGGTGACGTCGACCAGCGCCAGCAACTCATCCAGGCTCCCGGCCCCGGCGCTCACCACCTGACCCAGCGGCGCGAGTGCGCCTTGCAGCCACTCCAGATCGGTGCTGTTACGGGTGATCGCGAGAAAGGTCTGGCTCAGGTTCTGGTTCATTGGGACAGCCCACTGCGCTTGTCGAAGTTACCGTTTTCGAGGAAGAACATGCGGTAGAAATTCGGATCGTAGTTGCGCAGTTTTTCCCCCGGCAGCGACGGCAGTTGCGCGTCCGCCGCCAGTGGCTGCACCAGATGCGGGGTGACGATCATCAGCAGTTCACGCTCTTCGCGTCTGATCTGCGAGCCTTTGAAAAAGGCGCCGAGCACCGGGATATCGCCCAGCCCCGGAAACTTGTTCACTTGCGAGGTGTTGCTGGTGCTGATCAAGCCACTGATGACAAAGCTTTCGCCGTCGGCCAGCGAGATGCTGGTGTCGGTACGGCGTACGGTAAGGGCCGGCACCGGGGTGCCGGCGATACTGATGGCGTTGGCGTAATCCAGTTCACTGACTTCCGGCGCGACCTTCAATGCCACGCGATTACGGTCGATCACAGTCGGCGTCAGGGTCAGGCGGATGCCGAACTCCTTGTACTCGATAGTCACCGTGTCGCTGCCGGCGCTGGGCACCGGAATCGGGATTTCACCGCCGGCCAGAAAGCTTGCGCTTTGCCCGCTCAGCGCCACCAGGCTGGGGCGCGCGAGGGTGTAGGCGAAACCGCTGGTTTCCAGGGCATTGATGATCGCCATGGTCTTGCCGCCGACCCACGAGAAATTGAACAGGCCGTTATCCACCGGCAGTCTCGGCGTCGGCACGCCGTCGATGGGTGGCAAAGTACCGGGCGATCCGAAGAGGAAATTGCCCCGAGTGCCGATCAGCGAAGCGGTGGCTTCCTTGAGTTTGGTGCGGCTGACTTCGACGAAACGAATGTCGGTCTGCACTTGCGAGGGCAGCGTCGGATCATCGGAAGGCAGTCTGCTGGCGCTGGTCAGTGCGGCGGTGGCACTGCCCTTGACGAACACCATGCTCTGCCGCGGTTCACTGGAGCACGAGGTCCAGACCATCAGGCTGGTGGCGCCGGGAGCCACCCCGGTGAGTAGAAACGAGGCGCTGCCGGTGTCATGCACGTCGGCGATCTTCGGGTCGCCGATGGCCACACGGGTGATCGCCACGGGTGACTGGATATCCTGCTGGAACCCTTCGCCAATCTCGATCACCGGCGGCATACGGCCGAGTGCCGAGCAATTGCCGGTAGCCGCGATAGCGGCGTTGATCGACAGTCCCATCAGTATCAAGGCCCGGACGACAGGTGTTAATAGCGGCCTGAATCGACTCTGCATGCACGTGGATCCTTGCTCAGTCATGGGGCTTGTTGGGAAAGCTGATTGCCGCGGATCACTTCCATCGGCCGCGCACCGCCGTGGCCGCCAGTGGCCGGCGCTTTCGGCGCGGCACCGAGGGCCAGTTGGGTGAACTGGAAGAGTTGGCTGTTGGCGTTGTCCAGATGCGCCGGCGCCTGCTTTTCACCGGCCCAGTATTTGGCCAGACGCTGTTCCTCGCTGCTGCGCACGGCCAGGCGCAGGGTACCGACCTGAGTGGCGAGCATCATCCGGCTCAGCAATTGTTCAGGCACGGCCAACACCACGGTGCGCGCGGCGATCCGGCGCTGATCCTGTTTGAGTTTTTCGTCGGCGCTCAGGGCCGGGCTGGCGGGCTGCCCATCGTTGGTCAGGCCGTATTGCTCACCGACGCCGAGCACGCGCATGGCCGGCACGACGATCTGCGCCGACTGCTGCAGATTGCTCGCGTCCTGACGCAGGTAGAGCAGCACATCAACGTAGTCGCCGGGCACCAGTTGCCCGGCGGCGCCGATCACTTCGTCCACGGCCACGGTGAGCGCGCGCTCGTCACTGCGGATCATCCGCGCCAGCGCTCCGCCGGCTTCGAAGCTTTCATCGTTGAGCCAGGTGCCGGCGCTCAAATGGCGCCACGGTTTACGCCCCACGACCTGATCAACACTGGTCAGGCTGCCGGCCGGCGCACTGCGCAATTTTTCCACGGCCACATCGGCAGCGGTCAACGGGGTGAACGGCGGCACATCGTGCAATAGCACGACCACGGGCTGACGGGTCTGATCCTCGGCGGCGGCCACGGTTTTTTCCACCACCACTGCTGAAGCGGCAGGCGCCGGGGCAACGGGAGCCGGCTGTCGACTGAGGACCAGGCCCCAGTAACCGACAATGATTGCCCCAAGCAACAACACTGCCGCAAGCCCCATGGTGACGCGACTGTTCATGACGGCTCTCCCTTTCCTCACTGCACCGACAGCCTGTACTTCCTGCCGAGAGAATTTTTCGCGATCAGGCAGCTATGAACATGCAACGATTTCGCTATTTCCAAGCTAGCTGATCCGAGCCAAAACGCCATTTCTGACAGCAAAATAACTCACTAAAGTATGAGTCCTGGCCAATTAACTGTAGGGTTTGGCTCGACTAACGTTCTGGTTAATCCTTTGTGATTAATCCGTTCTTACAGTTGTTGACCGGGGGTTTGTTGACAATGCTTTGATAGCACGGTGAAAGCATGCCGCTGTAGCGTTGGATCGGCGCCAGAGGCGCAAAGGAGTGGACGTATGATTCTCGAATATCTGCTGGCCAGGGCCCGTCTTTTTCTCAAAAGCGAGGAAGGGGCGTCGGCAATCGAGTACGCAATCGTGGTGGCCATGGTGGCCGTGGTTGTCGTGGTGTTCGTGACACCTGTCGGCAACAAGGTACTGGCGATTTTCAATTCAGTTCTGACCAGTCTTGGCGGAACGGCTCAGGTCCGACCTACGCCTTGATACCCCCCGCTCGTCCCCTTTCAATGCCCGCGCGCGGGTGAGCAATCGCGCGCCCGGGCGTTGACGAGGCCATTGAATTTCCAGCGTGCGGCCGAGGGCTGACGCAAAGGAGAATGCTCATGGTGCTTGAATATCTGTTGCTGCGTGCGCGGGCGTTTTTGGCAAATACGGAAGGCGCTTCGGCCATCGAGTACGCGATTGTGGTGGCCATGGTGGCGGTAGTGGTGGTGGTGTTCGTGACGCCGGTTGGCGCTCAGGTGCTGGCGATCTTCAACAGTGTGCTGGTATCCCTCGGCGGCACTGCACAAACCGCTCCGGTACAAACCCCCTGATGTGAGTCGCGTCCGGCGAATGTCGCGCTACACTCGATCTCACTTCCAGCTTTTCAGGGACTGCCCATGACTGCCTCCTCGCTCCCCCGCCAACAGTTGCTTCTGGTTGACGACGAAGAGGACGCGTTGCTTGAGCTGGCCGAGTTACTGGAGGGCGAGGGCTTTGTCTGCCACACCGCCACCTCGGTGAAACTCGCCCTGCATCACCTCACCCGCTTTCCGGATATCGCCTTGGTGATTACCGATCTGCGTATGCCGGAAGAGTCCGGCATGTCGCTGATCAAGCGCCTGCGCGAGCACACTTCACGCCAGCATCTGCCGGTGATCGTGACCTCCGGACATGCCGACATGGAGGACGTCAGCGACATGCTGCGCCTGCAGGTGCTGGATCTGTTTCGCAAGCCGATCTACCACGTGCGCCTGCTGGAAACCCTGGACAATCTGTTCCCCAAACCGAAGACGCAGGCCGGGTAATACGGGCGAGGTGTTTTTGGCAGAATTGACTGCCTGTCCGCGTGGGACAGGCAATCGCGATCAGTGTGCGGTTACACGCTGACGGGCGGCCGAAGCACTGGGCGACAGCGCCAATGCCAACTGCGTGCGGTTGTGCATATGGGTCAGGCGCAAGACCTGCGAGACATACAGTTTCACGGTGTTTTCGGTGATGCCCAACTCGCAGGCAATCTGATAGTTGGTCTGCCCCTTGCCCACCAGCCGAGCCACATCCAGCTGTCGTGGCGACAATTGACTGAAGATCTCCGGAATCTCCTGCTCGGCTTCGGCGCTGTCGCCGCCGAGCATGTCTTTGACCACCGCCGCCGGATTGCGTCGGACCTTGTCCAGATCCTGGTAGAGATCGTCGATGGACTCCGAGAGAAATTGCAGCTTCTGGTTCAGGTGCCCCAACTGCACATTCTTGTGCCGCTCGTGCAGCGCCGCTTCCTGACGCTTCACGCCTTCGAGCAGTTCATCGAGCTGGATCGGCTTCTGGTAATAGTCGGCAATCCCGGCGCGCAACGCCTTGATCACGTCCTGTTTGTCGGCGCGACCGGTGAGCATGATCGCTTCGAACACCCGGTGTTTGCCGCAGATACGTTGCAGTTCCTGCACCATCTGAATGCCATCCTTGTCCGGCATATGCAGATCACTGAGCACCAGGCCGATTTCCGGGTCTTCGCTAAACCGTTCGATCGCCTGCATGCTGGATTCACACGGCACACAGCGGTAGCCGCTGCTTTCGAGAAACTCGCACAATTCTTCGACGATCAAGGGTTGATCATCGACCACGAGCACTTTTACCGCCGACGTAAGCTTGTTCACGAACCACTCCATTGCTCGAGGCCAAAGCTGACTTTTTCTGCACTTTGGCGGTGTAACGACTTCATTTGAAAGTAGACGCACTTTCCGACTATGTACATAGGACTAGTGGCGCCTGGCGACTAATGGATCCAATGAATCGAAGCCAGTACCCCCAGCAGCACGAACGGTGCAAATGGCAGCTTTTTTGACGTTCCAGGCTCCAAATATCGAAGATGTTCTCTAAGTCGTTGACTCATATGAAGCCAGACTCTTGGCGCAATCAGCAGCCAGAGCAAACTGGCGATACCCGCGCCGATAAACGCACACAGAATGAATAAACCGTTCGTCGCAAGGCCCATGGCTGTCATTAATTTCACATCGCCCGCGCCCATCCGGCCCATGAAATATCCTGGAACAGTTAACCCCAGGGCGATCGCGGCGGCCCACCATCCTTGCTGCGCATCAGCCCCGAACCAAGTGGTGCCGGTCACCCACAGATGAATCAGCGCCAGCGCTCCCGCACCGAACGTCAGCACATTAGAGATGCGCCGTTGCCGGGCATCCTGGGCGGCGCACAGGGCGAGCCAGATCAGGAGAACTAAACTGTGCATCCGGTTAAATCCATCCGATTTTGCTGATTGATTCTATGCTGATACTACGCAGTGAAAGTCAGGGTAGACGCACTCATGAAAACCGGCTTCGCAAAATCACAGGCAGGCGCAGTGGCGATCGAATTCGCCTTGGTATTCGTGATTTTTTTCGCCGTGTTCTACGCGCTGGTCAGTTACAGCCTGCCGTTTCTATTGATGCAGAGCTTCAACGAGGCGACGTCCGAAGCGGTGCGCCGCAGCGTCGCGGTGGATCCGAATACCCCCGGCTATGCCTCGGTGGTGGTGAGCACTGCCAACGCCGTATTGGCCGATCAATTGCAGTGGACATCAACCCTGAATCTGGTGGTCGGCGTCGACACCTCAGCGGTCTATGACGCCGCTCAGGGCACGTTGACGGTCAGCGTCAATTACCCCACCAGCAAGCTCAATCAGATCATGCCGTTTCTGGTGCTGCCGGGGGTGGGCGCGGTGCCCAGCCTGCCCGCCAACCTCACCGCCTCGTCGAGCCTGAAATTTTGACCGGCGGCGACAATCTGTTCGGACGCCTGCTCAAGCGTGCGCCACCGCCAGCCAACGAACTGCCCGATCATCTCGGCGCACCGCCGCTGGGCTTGCACCTGCAACTGGATCACGACGGCTGCGTGTTGCAAATCGCCGGGCCGTTGCGTCACCAACTGGCACAACAACCGCCCCACAACTCGCCGTTGCCGCTGTCGACTTATTTGCTGGCGCACAGCACGCTGGCCATCGAGGGCTGCCCGCAGGACTGGCAGGGGCAAATGCTCGATCTGGACTTTCCCGGCCTCAGCGATCAGACCCTGCACCTGCGCGGTTGGGTGCAGCCTTCGGCGGCGGGCTGGGTGCTGCAACTGATGGACATCGGCGACCTGCTGCTGGAGCGCCAGCAAGCGCGCCACCGCGAAGCCTGCCAGGCACTTGCCGGGCAGATCAGCGAACACCTGCGCGTCTGTAGCCTGACGCGTTTGCCGAGGGTGGTCAGCGAGCAATTGCAGGCCATCGCCCAGCGCTGGCATATCCCGTGTCTGGCCATCGCCCTGCTCGACGAACAGGCACAGGGCTGGCAGATCTACGAGCAATATCGCGCCCACGATGCGCCCATGCTGTGGCAGGACGGCCAGCGTCTGGGCACGCCGCTCGACAGCCTCAACGGCAGCGCGCCGCAGCGCCTTGGCGCCCATCACGGCTTGTACGAACACGCGCGGGTAGAGGCCACGTTCGGTAACGCCGACGGATTCGCCGTGCCCTACAGCGATGATCGCGGGGTGGTGGCGTGGCTGCTCTGCGGCTTCTATACCGTGGACGTTGCCGCGCCGCACCTCAGCGACCGCGACTGGATGGCACTGACCAGCGCCCTCGCCGGCCCGCTGCTCAGCCGCCTGCGAGAACAGCAACATCATCACTACACCGAACGCCTGGAATCGCTGCAGACCCTGCTCGGCACCGGTTGGTGGGAACTGCATGGCGACGACGTGCTGCTGGCGCCGTCGCTGCTCGATGTGTTGCCGGCGGAACGTGCTCGCATCTCGCTGCAAGACTGGCTGGCACTGATTCATCCGGCCGACCGCGAAGAACTGCGCAGTCGTCTGCATGCCCTGCAATTGCATGGCGAAGCGCTGACCCTGTGCGTTCGCCTGCACCGCAGCGGTCCCGGACAAACGCCCCTGTGGTATCGCGTTCAGGGCCAGGTCGCCGGCAGCGGTGAACAGCGGCGACTGGTGGGATTCATGCTCGACATCAGCGACATCCAGAACCAGCAGCAACGCGCCGAAGCCGCCCATGCGCGGCTGGATAACCTGATCGCCAGTTCGCCGGCGGTGATTTATGTGCAGCGCTACGTCGAGGGTGCGCTGCTTCCGGACTTTTTCAGCGCCAGCCTGCAGCCGCTGCTGGGCTGGACGCCGGCCGAGGGCTGCGCCGCCGACTGGGTGCAACTGATTCATCCCGAAGACCGCGAACTGTATTTCGCCCGCACCCGACAGCTGTTGCGCGAAGGCTCGGCGCGCGCGCGTTTTCGCTTGCGCGACGCACGCGGCGACTACCACTGGCTGCTCGACGAAGCCAAGCTGCTGCGCAATGACCTTGGTCTGCCGGTCGAAGCCGTCGGGCTGTGGCTGGACGTCACCGAAGCGACCCTCGCCGCCGAACAGGTCAGACACAGCGAAGAGCGCTACCGGATTCTGGTGGAAGACTCTCCGGCGATGATCTGCCGTTATCGCCCGGACCTGACCCTGACCTTCGGCAACCGGCCGCTGGCGACCTATCTGGAATGCACCCCGGAGCAATTGCCGGGGGTCGATCTGGGCAGCTGGATGTCCGACGAACAACGCGCCGCCTTCGTCCAGCGTCTGGCACTGCTGACGCCGGAGCTGCCGGTGAGCACCGCCGAAATCAGTTTGCAATTGCCCGGGCGCGAGCACGCCTGGTGGGTGTGGTCTGATCGCGGGGTGTTCGATGAACACGGGCGCCTGCTTGAGGTGCAGGCCGTGGGCCGCGACAACACCGAGGTGCGGCGCTCGCAGCAGCAACTCACACAAAGCGCAAAAATGGCCACCCTCGGCGAAATGGCTACCGGTTTGGCCCATGAAATCAACCAGCCGCTGAACGTGATGCGCATGGCCATCGTCAACGTGCTCAAGCGTCTGGGTAACGGTGATGTGCAGATCGACTACCTCACCGACAAGCTCAATCGCATCGACGCCCAGGTGCAGCGTGCGGCGAAAGTGGTCGATCACATGCGCGTGTTCGGCCGTCGTTCGGAGATCGAGCAACAACTGTTCAACCCGGCCTCGGCCATTGAAGGCACGCTGTCGCTGCTGGCCGAAGGCATGCGCGGCAAGGGCGTCGACCTGCGGATCAGCGAAACCGCTTTCAGCGTGCAGGTGCGCGGTTATGTCGATCAGTTGGAGCAGGTGCTGATCAACCTGATGGTCAACGCCCGCGATGCGCTGCTCGGCAAACGCGAGAAAGACTCATCGTTCAAGCCATGGATCTCGATTTATGCCGAGCGCGACGAGCACAAGGTGCGACTGTGGGTCGAGGACAACGGCGGCGGCATCGACCCGCGCTTGCTGGAGCGGATTTTCGAACCGTTCTTCACCACCAAACCGGTGGGCGTCGGCACCGGGCTGGGGCTGTCGGTGAGCTACGGCATCATCGAAAACATGGGTGGTCATTTGAGCGTGCGCAACTCGCTGGAGGGCGCACGTTTCTGCATCGAGTTGCCGATTGCCCCGGACGCCTAGATCACCAGATAGGCCTTGCCGGTCTGGCCGCAGGTCATGTTGGCACCGACGTCGACGTCCATCAGGTTGATGCCCAGGCTTTTCAGCAGATTGTTGAGCAATGGGTCGAGCAATGGGCTTACCAGGTTGGTCACAACAGGCAGCAGATGATTGGTGACATCACTGATCAATGAGGCGACGCCAGTCACAATTGCGCCTAGCGGATTACTACCTTGTGGCCTGTATACGATCAAATTGATCCCCGCCAACGTATTGCTCAGGCTGCCGACGATATTGGAGGTCGGCGCAGCTGATTGCACGCTTGGCGGTAGTTTCAGGTTGGCGGGCGTTGCGAATGGCGTACCGCTGGAAAACAACAAGTCCTGCGAGTTTTGCGCAACGCTGGTATCCAGCATGATCGCGATACCGCCGGCACCGTATTGAATATGCGAATTGGGGTCACAACTGCCGAGCCCAACGACCCTGTAGCACGTCGCGATGCCAAGATCGATCAGCGGCAAGGGCGTGACCGTCGGCTCGGCTGAAGATGAGAAGGCATTGGTCGGGTCGATCTTGCCGAGCTTGAGGTCGGCAATCGAGGTAATGGTATGCGCCGTCAGGCTCTTGGTACCGGTGGATCCGTTCGGGCAACTGTAATCAGTGACATAACTTTTGGCACCACCGGCATCCAGGCTGATATCGATTCTCGGCGACGGCAAAAGCAGTGGATCCAGTTGCTGACAGCCAAGGCAGACCACCGAGTTCAGTACTGCCACCAGATTCAGGCCGAGCACAGCATTGAGCGTCGAGGTCAGCCCACCCACCAGGCCCAGCACCGCGTTGGTCAGCCCGGCCACCCCGCTCAATACCGGCAGATCCACCGAGAGCATCGTGCGGATCTGCGCCGTGCGCACATAAATCCGGTCCGCCCCCAACGGATTGGCCTTGGCCCGCGCCGGATCACCAATCGCCGAGAACTGCGGCGGCTCGATCACCTTGACCCGCACCGTGACATTCGCCAGCCCCAGCACGCTGATCGGCAAGGTCGCGGCCACCGCGCTTTTGCTGTTGGCCAGTTGCACCACACCCTGAATCAGTTGCAGCAGTTGCAGGTTGGCATCCAGCCCGGCTGCCGTGGTACCGGTCTGCAACTGCAGGATGTCGCCGAGTTTGACCGGCGCCGCATTGATCGCCGCAACCTGCAGCTGACCCAACGCAGTAATCACCGTGGCGGTCGCGCCATTGAGCTGCACCACCGTCGCGGCCGCCTGAATCAGCTGAGTGACCGTGGCCTGGGTGTTGAGCAGTTGCGTGTAGTTGCCGGCGGCGACGTTGAGGTTGATCGCCAGTTGATTGAGGTAGCTCAGCAGGTTGATGTCGGTATTGAGCAGACCGTCCCAACCCAGTGCCGTGAGGTTGACGTTGCCGCCGAGCAGCCCGGAGAACAGCGGATTGAGAATGTTCGACTGGGCGGTGTTGATGCTCGCCAGGGTGCTGCGGATGTTCAGTTGCGCAACCGTCGGGGTCGGTTGCGCGGCGACGGCCGAGGCGTTGAGCGTGGTGTTCAGGCTGACCGCCGAACCGCTGAACAAGGCCTGCACGCCACCGGCAAAACTGGTGGTGACTGTGCGGCTGGCGTCCACTTTGATTGCGCTCGACCGGGTTGCATCGGCGGTGAACGCGCGCAAGCCGCTGGCCGCGGTCTGCACGCTGCCGCAGGTGGTCGTCAGAGTGTTGTTGGTATCGACGGTATAGCCGTTGCGCACTGCGCTTTGCCCGGCATACGTGGCGGCGCTCAGACCGGACTGACAATTGCCGCCGCGACTGACCGCTTCCAGCGCCGCGCTGTCGACCACCCGCTGCAATTTGCGCTGTTCCATGTACAGCCGACCGGTATCGACCACCAACAGCATCAACACCAGCGCCAGACTGAGGGTGGCAGCCGCCATCAAGCTGATCGCCCCGCGTTGCCGGGCCGGGCCGTTGAACTGCGAACAAGGCGACATGGCGCACTCCTTTGCCGGCGCGTTGCCGAGCGCTACCTCCGATGGTGAATTTGAGTGTAGACGGCGCTAGTGGCAACGCGCCATTTGGTGCTGCACAAAACCCTGCTGGTCTTCGCCTGCTCGCGAATGCGCTGTGTCATTCAACATGGATGTGGCTGACACGCCGTCTTCGCGAGCAAGCTCGCTCCCACAGGGGGATTTGTGGTGGGGCAAAAAAATGGGAGCCTCTTGGGCTCCCGTTTTTTTTACAGCGGACTAGCGCGGTGGATAGTTGGCCAATATCCGGCTGACGGTTTCGCGCACCGCGTTGCTGCGATCCTGTGGATTGGGCGTGCTGCTGAGCATTTGCTCGTCGCTGCCACGCCACACCAGTTTGCCGTCCTTGCCATCGAGCAGGTCGATCTGGATGGTCGCCACCTTGTAGGTGATATTGCGGGTTTCGTTGTACATCGGCGCGCCCCAGTAACCGTTCCACGGGCCGCCCCAACCGCCGCCGTAGTTGGTGGTCACTTGCTGCTGACGATCCTCGACGATCAGGTAGGTCTGCACGCTCAAATCACCCTTGGCGCCCGCAGCGGCAGGGCGCAAACCGCGCTGGTCCAGTTGATCGGTGACGGCCTGGCGGATGCGCTGCTCGGTCAGGTCGCTCTTGATCCGGGGATCATCCGGGCGATATTGCAGCGCCGGTTCTTTCCAGCTCCAGCTGCGATAGGCGGCAAAGTCGCGGCTGGCGTCAAAGTCGTGATTGACCCGGTTGGCGGCACAAGCGCTGAGCAGCGCGGCCATGGCCAGTAAAGCGAGACGGCGGTACATGGTTTTTCTCCGGTTGAAGACATGAACCTGCTAGAGCTTCTCGATTAACCGAAGCTAGCTCGGAGGATACGCCGACATGGCCTTTTCCACAGCCTCGCGAATCGCATCGGTGCGGTCGATCTGGCTGCCCTTGTTGGCGGTTTCGGCGCTGGCGCTCCATACCGGTTGGCCGGTGCCGGCGTCGAACAGGTCGACCCGCACCACCACAACCTGCTCCTGATAGGTGCGAACAATCGGCACGCTGTTGTACATGCCGTAACCGTGCCCGTAGCGATCATAGCCACTGTATCCGCCGTAGCCGTACCCGTAATCGTCCTGGACCTGACGCAAGCGGGTTTCCAGACGCAGGTTGGCGGTAACGAACAGGTCGGCCGGGCGATTGTCGTGCAACGGGCGCAGCCCGCGCTGATCCAGCGCATTGCTCACCGCTTCGGCCACTTGCGCCGAATCCGCCCAGGCGGTGCCCGGCGGCAATTGCCCATTGAGCCAGGCCCAACTGCGATAGCGTCCATAATCGCGCGTTGGCGCCGGATAGGCGCTGCGATCAAAGGTGTTGGCCGCTTGCGGCGGCGCTGGCGGCAGCGGCCGCGACTGCGCGACGTAGGGGTTGCTGCCCTGGCAGGCGGCCAACCCCAGACAGATCAGCAGTAACCCCGATTGTGCTTTCATTTTGCGCTCCGATCAGATCGGCCGGCAGATCCAGTGCAAGTAACGCCCAAGCCCGGCGAAGCTTGGGTGACGACGGTGCGCGAGCTCCATCTCCAGCAAATCCACCAGTTCGGCGCGGGCCTGAAATTCCACCGGCATGTAGTCGTGGAAAACTCGGATCCCGCTCTGGCTTTCGACCTGCCACAAGCCTGCGAGTTGCGTTGCCAGTTCCCGCGGATCGAGTGGCTGCTGCGGGGTCAGGCTCTGCTTTTCACCGGCCATGGTGTTTTTGCGCATTTTCTTGAAATGGCCTTTGAGCAGGTTGCGATAAATCAGCGCATCACGGTTGTAGAACGCCAGCGATAGCCAGCCACCGGGTTTGGTCAATTGATGCAGCACCGGCAGGATCGCGTGGGGTTCGGCCAGCCATTCGAGCACGGCGTGGCAGATCACCAGATCGTACGGCTCGGTGAGCTGACCGAGCAGTTCCTGCCACGGCGCCTGAATGAACGTCGCGCTCTGCCCGGCTTCGGCGAAGCGCTGGCGGGCACCTTCGAGCATCGGTTCGGCCGGCTCGGTGAAGGTCACGTCATGGCCACGCTCGGCCAGCCACAGCGACATGTGGCCCAGACCGCCACCGATGTCCAGCACGCGCAACGGTCGATCCGGCAACGCTTCGGCAAGATCGGCCTGCAACACCGCGAGGCGAATCGCGCCTTTGGCGCCGCCGTAGATTTTTTCGGCGAAACGGGTCGCCAACTGATCGAAATGCCGGTCGCTCATCAGCTGAACCGCCGTTCGCTGTCGGCGAGCTTGCTGCGCACCACTTCATTCATGTCCAGCCCCAACTCGCTGCACAGCAGCAACAGATACAGAACGATGTCGCCGACTTCCTGCCCGGCATGCGCCAGTTTGTCCGCCGGCAACTGGCGCGACTGGTCTTCCGTCAGCCACTGGAAAATCTCCACCAACTCGGACATCTCGACGCTGGCGGCCATGGCGAGGTTTTTCGGGCTGTGAAATTGCCGCCAGTCATTGCGGTCGCGAATGGCGTGCAGGCGTTCGGTCAGTTCAACAAGGTTCATCGGGCTCTCCTGAAGGCGTATAGCTTCGGGGGGATACGCGTTGAAGGCAAGGCCCATGTTGGAGCTGCCGCAGGCTGCGATCTTTTGATCTTGCCCTTGAAAATCAACGGCAAAAGATCGCAGCCTGCGGCAGCTCCTACAGATTTTCCGTTCGGCGCAGCAATGGGCCATACTCCTGACAGGGAACTCGGCCACCCGCGTTGTGGCCCAAGGCTCAGCTCTTTCATCAGGATGCACACATGCAGGTAGAAAGCTTTTTCGAATGGCTCGGCCAGGCACTCGGTTCGATCATCCGTTTCATCGTCGATGGGCTCAGCGGCCTGTTCAACATTCTGAGCAACGCTGGCGGCAACTTTGTCGATGGCCTGGCCAAGACGCTGGGCATGGACACCTCGATCATCAGCATCCTCGCGCTGATCGTCGGCCTGATGCTGCTGTGGTCGGCCATTCGCGCGTTCATGAATGCGTCGATCATTGCCGGGATCATCTGGCTGCTGTTGGGGTTGTGGTTGCTGAGCTGGATTATTCACTGACACCCCTCTTCTACTGTGGGAGCGGGCTTGCTCGCGAAAGCGTCAGATCAGTAAAAGCTGTTTTGACTGACACACTGCCTTCGCGAGCAAGCCCGCTCCCACAATAGATCGCATGAATCGCTACAATCCCCGCTCCCCCAAGGAGCCCGCATGTCCAACCTGATTGCCGACTGGCGCGACCGCCCGACTCACCGCAAGGTCTGGGCGCTCGCCGCGCCGATGATTCTTTCGAATATTTCCGTGCCACTGGTGGCGCTGGTCGACAGCACTGTCATCGGCCACCTGCCCCACGCCCATCAGTTGGGCGCGGTGGCGGTCGGCGCCAGCCTTTACACATTTCTCGCCTGGGCCATGGGTTTTCTGCGCATGGGCACCACCGGGTTTGCCGCGCAGGCCGCCGGGCGCAGCGATGGCGCGGCGTTGCGGCAGATTCTGTTGCAGGGTCTGCTGCTGGCGCTGGGACTGGCAATCGTGCTCGGCACTCTCGGTGTGCCGTTGAGCGGCGTGGCCCTGCATTTCATGCAGCCGTCAGCCGAACTCGATCAACTGACCCGTGAGTTCTTCCACACCCGGCTATTCGGTTTGCCGGCAGCGCTGGCCAGTTACGCCTTGGTCGGCTGGTTCCTCGGTACCCAGAACGCCCGGGCGCCGCTGGCGATTCTGCTGAGCACCAACCTGATCAACATCGCTCTCAACCTGTGGTTCGTGATTGGTCTGGAATGGGGTGTGGTCGGCTCGGCCCGGGCCTCGGTGATTGCCGAGTGGAGCGGCGCCCTGCTCGGCCTGTGGCTGACCCGTGGCGCTTTGCGCGCCTATCCCGGGCACATCGCCTGGGCAGCCTTGAAGGTGTGGCAGAGCTGGCGCCCGTTGCTGGCGGTCAACCGCGACATCTTCATCCGCAGCCTGGCGCTGCAATCGGTGTTTTTCCTGATCACCGTGCAAGGCGCGCGACTCGGCGATGCCACGGTGGCAGCCAACGCCCTGCTGCTCAACGGTTTGCTGTTGACTGCGCATGCGCTGGACGGTCTGGCGCATGCGGTCGAAGCCTTGTGCGGACACGCCATCGGCGCCCGTGACCGGCTCGCCCTGCGTCGCTCGCTGGTGGTGGCCGGCGGCTGGTCGTTGCTGGCCAGCCTCGGTTTTGCCGCGCTGTTTCTGTTAGGCGGGCACCTGTTCATCGAGATGCAAACCGACATCCAGAGCGTGCGCGACACCGCGTTCATCTACCTGCCCTATCTGGCGGTGTTGCCACTGATTGCGGTCTGGAGCTACTTGCTCGACGGTCTGTTCATCGGCGCCACTCGCGCCCGGGAAATGCGCAACGGCATGCTGCTGACCGTCGCCCTGCTGCTGCCGTTCGCCTGGGCGCTGCAAGGGCTGGGCAATCATGGGCTGTGGATAACGTTCCTGCTGTTTATCGTGTTGCGCAGCCTGACCCTCGGCGCACTGGCCCTGTGGCTGCGGCGTAACAACGGCTGGTTCAGCGGTACCGCTCACTGAGCAGGCGTGTGTCTGACGAACGCGACGACCTGATCGAGCACCGGCGCCAGCCGTCGTAGTGGCCGCGACAGGCTCGCCACCAGCGTCACATGATTGGGGCGCGAGTAGTACAGATCCTGCACCGGGACGCCTGCCTCGCGCAGTTTGCGCGCCAGGCCTGCGGTGTTGCGTGCCGGGTTGACCAAATTGTCCTTGGTCGCGGCAATCAGCAGCGCCGGGGGTTCACCGCTACGGACATGGTTGATCGGCTGCGATTGCGGCGGTGAGTCGGGCCAGAAGAACACCGGACGCACCTGCGGATTCTCGATCGGCAGAAAATCATACGGCCCGGCCAAACCGATCCAGCCGCTGAGGTCTTCGGGCGACATGCCCACCGCATTGAGCAGACCCGGATCCAGCGCCAGCATCGCCGCGTTGTAAGCGCCGGAACTGTGGCCCATCAGGTACAGGCGTTGCGGGTTGCCGGAGAACTCGCGGATATGCGCCCGGGTCCAGGCCACCGCCCGCGCCGAATCTTCAAGAAACAGCGGATAGCGCACTTGCGGGTAGAGCCGGTAATCCGCCAGCACCGCGACAATTCCCCGCGACGCCAGCGCCTCGCCGACAAACGCGTAATCGCCGCGAGCGCCGCTGTTCCAGCTGCCGCCGTAGAAGAACACCACCACCGGCGCATCCTTCAGCGGCTGGCGAGGCACGTAGACGTCGAGCTTCTGTCGCGGATCATCGCCGTAGGCGATGCCGGTGGTGCTGTGAAATGTGTCATCGGGAGTCAGCGCATTCAGCACCTTGACTGGAGAACACCCGGTCAGCACCAGCAGCAGGAACCCGCCGAGCATTGCGCCGAACCGTTGCCACAGAGGGTTTGCCATGGATGCCGCACCTCAGGGTTGATCTGTCTGCCAGTGCTGTCGCACATGATCGAGGCGTTCCTGCTGGCTCAGTCCGTCCGGCGCGCCGGGCAGTTGCGCCCGCGGATGCTGCAGGCGTAGCCACAACCAGTCATCCAGCACCCTGCGGTCGCTGAAACCCAGGTTCAGCCCCTCCTGCACATGGGAGGCCATGCGTGCGTAGTCGGTTCCCATTGATTGACACCAGCGCCAGATGTGTTGCTCCAGCAGGCAGCTTTGCAAACGTTCGCGCTGACGATGGGTGAGGCTTTCGTCAATCCCCAGCGGCTCGACCGCCCACTGCGGGTTGCGCAGTTGCTGCCAGCCCTGACTGCCGATGGCGAGGTCAGCCCAGGTGCCACCGAACCAGCGCAGCAGACGAATCGGCCCGAGCCAGCGGCTCAAGTCGGCGGCGTCACAGGCGTCGAAGAAATAACTTGCCGTCTGCCGATTGTAATAACCGAGCAAGGCACGGTGATTGAGGTCGAACGAGACGCTGAGCATCCGCCGCAAGTGACGCAGAAGTATCGGCGACGAGGCATCGCTGGCGAGCAACAGCCCCCGCCAGGTCTGCGGATCGCGGTGGCACAGCGCAGCTAGTGCCGGGCTCTCATGCAGGTCGACCAAGAGCGGCCCGTGCTCGCTTACCGCCTGAAACTCGGTGCCCTCGAACAGCCGCGTGCAACGTACGCTGGCGAACCCCTGACGCAGTGTCGCCAGCGCCTGCTGCGCATTGGCGCCATCGAGCAACAGCCACTGTGCCTGCGGGGCAAACCCCACGCCGCTCAAGCGGCGCCGCCCTGATCCAGCGACGCGAGCAGTCGGCAACTGCAGATCGACGCCGTGCAGTGGTTGTAACTGCCGCCGCCGGGCATCAGGCACAACAGCAACAGCGGTTCGGCAGACGTGAGCCATTGCGCCAGGCCCGCGCTCGGCAGCACGTCCGGCAACACCAATGGCGCTTCGCAATCTTCGATCACCGCCGGTTCCTGCAGCACGCCACTGATCACCGGCTGATCCGGATCGCCTTCATGAAAACTCACCACCACTTCAACGCCTTCGCGCAACGATGTCAGTGGGGCGTCGCTCAACGCTGCTGCGAGCGGCAGCCAACAATGGCTGGCGGCAGCGCCTTCACCCTGATAAAGCCAGTCGAACTGCACCGCCACCGGCCGCCGATCGTCGGGCTGCGGTTCATCGACCGTCACCACCCACGCACGTTGCAGACTGTGCATGCGCGGCCTGGCACACGTGCTCGTCAGTGCGGGCAGTGGCGCCTGAGCGGCGGCGACGATCCGGTTGCTGTAAGACGGCTCGCTGGCGGGATCAGCACGATGCTCGATCCGGCTCAGCAACCAGCGGCGGTCGCATTCGGCAAACGGATGCGCGGTCAACGCCAGCCACTGTGCGGCGCGCAAGGTCGGCAGATCGCTGTGGCCATAAGCTTTGCCGGGTTGCGCCGAACACGCGTCCACATCGCTGGCGTCCACCTGCATCTGCCAGCGTCTTACCGCCGGGGTGCTCGCGCCATCGTCCACAGATGCCGCGCCGGCCACGGGAAACCGCGCAGGATCATCGACAAAGACCAGACAATGTCCGTCCGGCCGGTGTTCGAAGTAATAGTGTATTCGCGCCTGCGCGCACAGCCGCTGCACGAACTGCAGGTCCGACTCACGGTACTGGGTGCAAAAAGTGTGCACCGGGTATTCGCACTGCAAATCAAAACGCCGTTGCGCGCCCACGATGCCGTGCTCCTTGAGCACCTGCGCGAGAATCTTCGGTACGCAATGGCTGCTGAAAATCCGCTGACTGAAACGCAGCGCCAGATAACTCAGCTTCGGTCCCAGTGTCACTCGACACAAGCGGGTGTCCTGATCGTGCTCATGCTGGACGACACTCTGCAATTGCCCGCTCAGGCCATTGTGCCCGGGACCGAACTGCAGGAACGCCGAGCGGTAAAGCAGACCGGCAAGGTCCAGTTGCGGGTCATCGATCAACAGATCGATATCAAAGGCGAAGGGTTCGCTGATGCCCTCACTTCCGGTAAAGGCCAGCACCTCGAAGGGCTCGGGCAGCCCCGTTACATCGAGACGAAACGACGGCTCGTTGACTGATTCGAACATGGGCGGATCTCTACAGGAGGGGCGGCCGGGGATTCTCGCCGAGAGCCATGGCCGAGTAGAGAGCTGAAGTACAACTTAGGAAATGACCTACGCGAAAAGCAGACCGGATCACTTCTCCGGCTGTGGCAGGCAATTATTTCGCAGGGGATTTGGGAAATGTCCCACCGGGTCATCCGAATTTTCCACAGCTTGAGGGAAAATTTCTGACAACCCGGTGCAACAGACCTGACTCAGGAAGACAGGTAGGAGGAACGGGTCAGACCCAGACGCAAGGCATCGAGGAACTGCGTGCGTTCGCTGGCACTGATGCGGGCACTGGCGCACTTGTCGCGGTAGTGGGTCATCAGTTCTTCCGGCGATAAGTGCACGTAACGCAGCATGTCTTCGATGGTGTCGTGGGTCTCGATACCGGCGTGGTACACGCTGCCATCGGCGTTCTGGTAGATGTTCACCGAGTCGGTGTCACCGAACAGGTTGTGCATGTCGCCGAGGATTTCCTGATAGGCGCCGACCAGGAACACGCCCAGCAGATAGTCTTCACCTTCGTTCAGACCGTGTACCGGCAGGCTGGTCTCGATGCTCTGCTCGTCGACGTACTGGTTGATCTTGCCGTCGGAGTCGCAGGTCAGGTCTTGCAGCACGGCGCGACGCAGTGGCTCTTCATCCAGACGATGCAGCGGGATGATCGGCAGTACCTGATCGATCGCCCAGGTATCCGGCAGGCTCTGGAATACCGAGAAGTTGCAGATGTACTTGTCGGCCAGCTTGTCGTTGAGTTCGTCGAGCACCTGGCGGTGCGAACGCTGACGTGCCTTCAACGAGTTGTGCAGGCGACGGCACACGGCAAAGTAGCACTGCTCGGCCAGGGCTTTTTCCGCCAGGGTCAGTTTGCCGTCGGCATACTGGGCGGCCACGTCGCTCATGTAGTGGGTGGCGCGCCAGTAGGTCTCGGTGACCATTTCGATATCGGTCGGGCCAAGCAAGTCGACCAGCCACTGCACGGTTTCCGGCAGGTTTTCCTTGTTTTCGATCAGCGGGATTTCGTCGTTGTGTTTCTCGACGTCGGTCACCTGCACCACCAGCATCGCATGGTGCGCGGTCAGCGAACGGCCGCTTTCGGAGAAGATGTGCGGATGCGGCAGGCTCTGCGCGTCGCAGAATTCCTTGAGCATGCCGACCACGACACCGGCGTAATCGTCCATGTCGTAGTTGATCGAACTGGCATTGCGCGAGTGGGTACCGTCGTAGTCGACACCCAGACCGCCGCCGACGTCGATGTGATCGACCGGCAGGCCCAGGTTGCGCAGCTCGCCGTAGTAACGGATCGCTTCCTTGAAGCCGTGCTGGTAGTCAGCCAGGTTGGCGATCTGCGAACCCATGTGGAAGTGCAGCAGACGAATGCCCTGATCGAGGCCGGCGGCGCGGAAGCGCTCGACCACCGACAGCAGTTGCGCCGCCGACAGACCGAACTTGGATTTCTCGCCACCGGTGTCCGCCCACTTCGACGACGCCAGCGACGACAGACGCACGCGCAGGCCGACCTGTGGCTTGACCTTCAGCGAGGCAGCTTCTTCGATCACCAGGCCGACTTCGGATTCTTTCTCGATCACGATGAACACGTTGTGGCCGAGCTTCTGGCCCATCAGCGCCAGACGGATGAACTCGCGGTCCTTGTAACCGTTGCAGACGATGGTGCCGCCCTTCGGCGCCAGTGCCAGCACCGCCAGCAGCTCAGGCTTGGAGCCGGCTTCCAGACCGATGGAAACGTTCTGGGTGGCGATGATGTTCTCGATCACCGCTTCTTGCTGGTTGACCTTGATCGGGTACAGCGCGGTGTACTTGCTCTGGTATTCCAGGCGCTCGATGTTCGAGTCGAAAGCACCAGTCAGCTGACGGACACGGTCTTGCAGGATGTCGGGGAAACGTACCAGCAACGGCAGGGACAAGCCGCTCTTGCGCAGTTGGTCGACTTGTTCGAACAGGTCGATGGGCGAGCTGCTCGGGCCGTTCGGACGAACTTCGACGCGACCGGCGTCATTGATCGCGAAATACCCGGCCCCCCAATGGCGAATCCCGTAAACACTGCGGCTGTCCGCAACTGTCCATTGGCTGCCATCGTCTTTACGTGTGCGTCGTACGGACATCGAAGTCCCCTATAAAGAAGTCATAGTGCGTCGCCTGATCGCAGGCCGGCGCAGTCTAAAGAATGAAAATGACGGTTCGTCAGTGCGGCGGTAGACCGCACTGACTGCGTGGAGTTTAGAAACCGGTATGAACAGGCTCTGTGAAAACCATGGAGACGACGCCGGCGCTGAACATGCAGAACCGGAACAAGCCGCGGGTGGTTTTCACAGAGGCTGCTAGCCGCCGGACTTCTTCGCTTTGAAACCGTGTTTGATCAGCTCTGCCAAGAGTAGCTCGACATGATCGCCCTGGATTTCGATGATCCCGTCCTTCAACGCCCCGCCGGTGCCGCAACGTTTCTTCAACGTTGTCGCCAACTCTTTGAGGGCGTCTTCGGCCAGTGGCACGCCGGTGATGGTGGTCACCGTCTTGCCGCCACGGCCCTTGCTCTCGCGACGCACGCGGGCAATGCCGTCTCCGGCCGGGATCACGGTTTGTTTGCAGATACAGGCGTCCACCGGTTTACTGCATTCCGGGCAATGACGACCTGCGTCGGTGGAAAATACCAGGCCACCAAGGGCGGCGAAGGATGCGGCTTTTTTGGCCACCGGCAATCCTCTTGGGAGGACAAAGACTGATCGCGACCTTGGGCAAGGTCATCGACCGCGAAGCCCCACTCAGGCAGGGGCAGCGCTACTGCACCGAAATCGTTGAACCGCTCGACTTCGACCTGTAGGAGCTGTCGAGTGCAACGAGGCTGCGATCTTTTGATCCTGATCTTCAAGGATCAAAAGATCGCAGCCTTCGGCAGCTCCTACATGCCTGTCGTCGTTCAGGCCCACGTCAAACCATTCGGTGCAGCTTGAAAAGGTCGCGCAGTGTAACGGCAAAAAGCGCAATTGCTAAGAGCCAATCGGCGCCAATTTATGTGTTCTTTGCGACGCCGCTCTGCTGGGCCTTCAGATAGCGCATCAACGCGGCCAGAGAGTCCGGGCAGTAAGGCTTTTGCTGGATTTCCAGCATTACCTGATCGACCGGAATAAAGCGTGCTTCCAGCACTTCTTCCGGCTGCAGTTTCAACGGGCCGTCCCACACCGCGGAAAACGCCGAGCACCAGAGGCGATTGCCGGTGTCCTCGAAGAAGAAATGATCGTGGGCGGTCAGTTCCACCCCGCTCACGCCCAACTCCTCTTCCAGCTCGCGGGCGGCCGATTCGGCGTAGGTCTCATCGGCCTGCACCATGCCGCCGGCAGCCACGTCCCAGTAACCGGGGTAAATGGCCTTGCTCAAGGTGCGCCGATGTACGCAGAGTTCGCCGGCAGAGTTGAACAGCATGATGTAGGTACCGCGACCGATCAGGCCACGCTCACGCAGATCGGCTCGTACCAAGGCGCCGAGCAGATTGTCCTGCTCGTCGACCCAGGCGATCCGTTCGGCATCGGAGGCGGCGCGGTGCGCCGCCTCTTTGGCGCTATCGACCATGACTCAGCCCTGATTGAGCAGTTGGCGCAGATCGATCACTGCGGCGTTGGCCCGGGAAATGTAGTTGGCCATGACCAGCGAGTGGTTGGCCAGCACGCCGAAGCCGCTGCCATTGAGGATCATCGGACTCCAGACCGGCTCCTGCGACGCTTCCAGCTCACGGATGATCTGGCGCACGCTGACCGTAGCGTTCTTTTTCGCCAGCACATCGGCGAAGTCCACTTCGATGGCGCGCAACAGGTGCGACAACGCCCAGGCCTGGCCGCGCGCTTCGTAGAACACGTTGTCGATCTGCATCCACGGGGTTTCGACGACTTCCTCGTCAACCTGCGGTACTTCGCCAACCGCCGGCACTTCGGTTTTCAGCGCGGTGTTGAGCTTGACCCGGCCGACACTGGCGGACAGACGTTGCGACAGCGAACCCAGACGGGTGCCGACATCGCCCAGCCAGTTGTTGAGGTTGTCGGCGCGGGCGTAGAACAAGGCGTTTTTCTGCGTTGGATCAGACAAACGCGCCTGATAACGGCTCAGGGAGTTGATGCCTTCCTGATACTCCGATTCGCTCGACGGCAGGATCCAGCTCTTGTTGTCGAAGTTGAAACGCGGTTCGGCCTTGGCCAGATCGGCGTCTTCGGCCGACTGCGACTGCGAACGGGCGAAGTCTTTACGCAGGGCACGGGTCAGGTCACGTACCTGCACCAGCACGCCGTATTCCCAGCTTGGCGTGTTGTCCATCCACAGGCCAGGCGGGAAACGATCGTTGGAAATGTAGCCGCCCGGTTTGTTCAGCAACGTACCGGCAACGGTCTTGAGGGTTTCGACCGTGGTGTAGCCGACGACCATTTGCTTGCCTTCTTTCTCGGCAGCCGCCTGGGCATTTTGCGCCACCGGAAACAGCGCCGGCTCCTGGCTCCAGTACCAGCCCAGACCGATGGTCACCAGCAGATAAATGCCGATCAGCGTGGCCAGCGCGCGGCTGAACAACAGCCCGCCCACATAGCTGCGGGTGGCCGACTTCGGCTCAGCGGCACGTTCAGGCGCGCTGCCCGCGCGGTTCTTCCAGTCCAGCATGGCGATATCCTTTCAATCACTTGGGTTCAACGGTTCGACCACAACCATACAACAACGTGCCAAGGCCGGCACCCGCCATTGAAGAGAAGCAGAAAATCCACGGAACGCGCGGCATCGCCCCGCGAACTCTCTAGGGGTTTCCCTGATGCACTATCACCAAAGACGCCCCGGAACAGGCAATTGCAGATCAGCGCCTGTCTGCAGCACAGCGTTGTGCACACAGGCGTTTTGCCCCATCGATCAGCGCCATACGCCCGGTTTACGGGAGGCTCACCGACGAACAGGTCCAATCCGATACCACCCGGTCAGAAACTGAATTGTGCAGCACCGCAGATTATTGACGCACGACACTCATATAAGGGAAAAGAGGTGCTAGCATAGAGCCACCAGTCGATCTCAGCATGCGCCCTAACTAGTAGTCAGGATATGACCGAGCCAGAAGACCCCAGCCGTGAGCGCCTCAAGCACCACTTTGCCCAGCGGGTAATTCATCAGGCACGTCAGATTCTTGAGATATGGCAGCGCCTGCAACGCAGTGAGTGGTCCACCGCCGACCTCGCCGAACTGAGCGAGGCCAATTTGCGTCTGCTGCGTTTTGCCGAGCGCTTCGAACAGCCCGAGCATACGCAACTCGCGCGTCATATCGGTCAGTCGCTGGAAGCGGTGGACGCCAATCGTGGGCGCCTGAGCAGCGGCCTTATCACCGATCTCAATCGCTTGATGCAGCGCCTGTCGCGCACCGGTCTGCGCCATGGCGATCAACTCGATCAGACCTTCCTGCCGCCACTGCGCAAACCGATCTACGTCATGTTGCAGGATCACGACCGCGCCGAGCGGCTGGCCAAGCAGTTGGAATTTTTCGGCCTGACCGCGCAGGCGCTGGACAGTGTCTCGGCGTTTCGCTCCTCGATGGTTGAGCGCTTGCCCGCCGCGATCGTCATGGACGTGGACTTCAGCGGGCCCGGCGTCGGCCTGCAACTGGCTGCCGAAGCCCAGGTCGGCCTGGAAGAACCGCTGCCGCTGCTGTTTTTCAGCCTGCACGAAACCGACACCCCGACCCGCCTCGCCGCCGTGCGCGCCGGCGGCCAGGAATTTCTCACCGGCACCCTCGAAGCGTCGAGCCTGCTGGAGAAGATCGAAGTCCTGACCTGCGTCGCCCAGTACGAACCTTATAAAGTGCTGATCATCGACGACTCTCGCGCCCAGGCCTTGCACACCGAGCGCCTGCTCAACAGCGCCGGGATCGTCACCCGCACCTTGATCGAACCGATCCAGGCGATGGCCGAACTGGCGGATTTCCAGCCGGATCTGATCATCCTCGACATGTACATGCCGGCCTGCACCGGCACCGAACTGGCCAAGGTCATTCGCCACAACGACCGCTACGTCAGCGTGCCGATCATTTATCTTTCGGCCGAAGACGATCTGGATAAACAGCTCGACGCCATGAGCGAGGGCGGCGATGACTTCCTGACCAAACCGATCAAGCCTCGGCATCTGATTACGACTGTGCGCAACCGCGCCGCCCGTGCGCGCAACCTCAAGGCGCGGATGGTCCGCGACAGCCTCACCGGCCTGTACAACCACACGCACATCCTGCAATTGCTCGAAGACTGCTCGTTCCGCGCCCGTCGCGAGAACAAGCCGCTGAGCTTTGCCATGCTCGACATCGACCACTTCAAACGGGTCAACGACAGCCACGGCCATCCGATGGGCGACCGAGTGATCAAGAGCCTGGCGCTGTTCCTCAAGCAACGCCTGCGCAAGACCGACTTCATCGGCCGTTACGGCGGAGAAGAATTCGCTATCGTCATGCCCGACACCGATATAGAAGCGGCGCACAAAGTGCTCGACGAGATCCGCCAGCGCTTCGCCGAAATCCACTACCCGGCGCAGCCGCACGATTTGTGGTGCACCTTCAGCGCCGGCGTAGTGGAAATGCACGAAGACTCCGACAGCCTGATGATGGCCAGTCAGGCCGACGAAGCGCTGTACCGCGCCAAAGGCGCCGGACGCAATCGGGTGCAGACCGCGCGCGACTCAAAGCAAAGTGCCACTTTTTCATCGGAATCCACCGATTCGGTCATAACCCTGTAACAGAACCGCAATAAATTCAGGCGCTTACCATTTCTGCCGTTGGTAGCCGTCATGCGCCTGAAGTTGCTCACCAATCTCAACACTCTGCTGCTGGTCGCCGTCTGCGTGGCCCTCGGCGCGACGCTGTGGTGGTCGCAAAAAGCCCTGGAGCGTCCGTATCTGTTGATGGAGCGCTACCTCGGTCTGTCGCAGCAATTTCAGAATGACGTGGCGCGCAATGTCGAGGACTACCTCGCCAGCGGCGACGCCCTGCGCCTGAGCAGTGCCAGTCAGGCCATCGACGGCTTGCAGAAGGAACTCGGCGAACTGCCGCCGGCACTGGCCGACACCCTGCGACCAAGTCTGGCGAGCCTCGAAGAATTCAGCAAAACCGACCTGCTCGCGGCCGGCAAACTGGCCGGTGATCCGCAGGCGTTGCTGTTGCAGGCCGAACGCGAACTGAGCGCCAGCCTCGATCAACTCAGCACCTACGCCAATGGCAACGCTTCTTACCTGACGCCGCTGCTCGTCGCTTCGCAACACTTGGGCAAGCTGTCGCTGGCCCGCGACAAACTGGTCAGCAGCGGCCGCAGTGAATTGGCCGCCGACGTCGAGCGCGAAGTCGACAATATCCGCATCCAGGCTCAGGCCATCGACGCCCTGCCCCTGCTCGGCGTGGTCGCCAGGAACGAATCCGGCAGTGATGATTTCGCCGCAATGATGGGCATCGAAAGCACCGAAAAAGCCGCCGCCGAAGACGCCGGTGTCGGCCTCAAGCGCGAACTCAACAGCCTGCTCGGTCGCTATCCGGCGGAGCTGGCACGTACCCGCGAGCAGATCCAGAAACGCACCGACCTGAGCACCGCGACCCACCTGAAAATCGCTGCCGTGCAACACGCCATCGCCGGACTCGAGCCGGTGGTACGCGCCCAGCACGGGCAGATCCAGGGTGAAGTGCGGTTGATGCAGGGCGTGATGATCGGCCTGATTCTGCTGATCGCGCTGTTGATCGACACCCTGCAGCGGCGCCTGTCGCGCACTCTGACCAACCTCGCCCCGGCGCTATCGACCTGGGCTGAAGGCGATTTCAGTCGCGACATTCAGTTGGGCAAGACCAACCGCGAACTGCATGACATCGAGGCTTCGCTCAACCGCTTGCGCGCGTATCTGGTGGATCTGGTCGGGACGATTCGCGGCAACGCCGAACAGGTCGCAGGCAGCAGCCGCACCCTGGCCGAGCTGAGCAATGACCTGCACACCGGCGCCGAGCATCAGGCCGGCGACACCGCGCTGATCCGCGATTCGCTGGGTGAGCTTGAAGCGACGATTCAGCAGGTCGCTGGCGATGCACGACAGGCCGCCGATGCCAGTCGCCATGCGGGTCTTGCCGTCGAGCACGGACAAACCGTGATCGGCCAGAGCCTCACCGGCCTGCATGCGCTGGTCGGCGAGGTGCAAGGCAACGCGCAGATGATCGAGCATCTGGCCGAAGAGTCGGCGACCATCGGCGGCGTGCTGACGGTGATCCGCTCGATCGCAGACCAGACCAACCTGCTGGCGCTGAATGCGGCGATCGAAGCGGCACGGGCCGGGGAAATGGGCCGTGGTTTTGCGGTGGTGGCCGAGGAAGTGCGCTCACTGGCACAACGTACGGCGGGCGCGACGGCGGAAATCCAGACGCTGATCGCCGGCCTGCAAACTGCTGCCCGACAATCGGTTGAAGGCATGCGTGCGCAAGTCGAACACGCCGAAGCCACGGCCAGTCAGGCACAAGCGGCAGATGGCGCACTGGATAAAATCGTCGGCGCGATCCAGACCATTTCCGACACGGCGATCCGCATCGCCGACATCACCGCCCAGCAGAGCGGCGCGGTCAGCGAGATTCGTGATCACAGCGAGCGGATCCATCAATTGGGCGGGGATAACCTGCTGCGCATCGGCGAAGGTCGCGAACAGGGCGAGAACCTGCTGGTATTGGGCGGGCAATTGCATACCGCCGTGCAGGCATTCCGCGTCTGAAAAATCGCCTTCGCGAGCAAGCCCGCTCCCACATTGGAATGCGCACCCCTGTGGGAGCGGGCTTGCTCGCGAAGGCGGTATTCCTGTCCCCACAAATGACCGGATCAAATCACTCAGTCATAAATTTCGCGCAAACATCGGTCATCGTGCTGGCTATTGCAGAGAACTGGACAGTCACAAAGCCTTTGCGGCATAGTCGCCGGGTTCTGACGACTGCTCATTCATAACAAGGAACACGCAGATGGCGACGCTACTGGTGCTGCACGGCCCCAACCTGAACCTGCTCGGCACCCGCGAACCCGGCACTTACGGTTCAACGACACTGGCGCAGATCAATCAGGATCTGGAGCGCCGCGCCCGTGAAGCCGGCCATCATCTGCTGTATCTGCAAAGCAACGCCGAGTACGAATTGATCGACCGCATCCACGCCGCTCGCGGTGAGGGTGTCGATTTCATTCTGATCAATCCAGCAGCTTTTACGCACACAAGCGTCGCATTACGTGACGCGCTGCTGGGAGTGAGCATCCCATTCATCGAAGTGCATTTGTCCAACGTGCACAAGCGCGAACCTTTCCGCCATCACTCTTACTTCTCCGATGTAGCGGTGGGAGTGATCTGCGGCCTTGGCGCCAGCGGTTACCGACTGGCCCTGGAGGCCGCACTAGAACAGCTTGAAACACAGGCAACGACTTGAACCACAAGCGTTAAACGCCCCTGACCGACCCTTGGGAGTTGATGATTCATGGATATCCGTAAAGTTAAGAAACTGATCGAATTGCTGGAAGAGTCCGGCATCGACGAGCTCGAGATCAAGGAAGGCGAAGAGTCCGTACGCATCAGCCGTCACAGCAAGACCCCGGCTCAGCAGTACTACGCTCCGGCGCCAATGCAGGCTCCGGCCGCTGCACCTGCCGCCGCTGCCGCTCCAGTGGCTGCTGCCGCTCCGGCTGCCGCTGCTGCTCCTGCGCTGAACGGCACCGTGGCCCGCTCGCCAATGGTAGGCACCTTCTACCGTAAATCTTCGCCAACCTCGCCAGCCTTCGTTGAAGTCGGCCAGACCGTGAAGAAAGGCGACACCCTGTGCATCGTCGAAGCCATGAAGATGATGAACCACATCGAAGCTGAAACCAGCGGTGTGATCGAATCCATCCTCGTCGAAGACGGCCAGCCGGTTGAGTACGACCAACCGCTGTTCACCATCGTTTGAACTGCGGAGAGCCTTTGATGACTGCGAAGTTGGAAAAAGTTCTGATCGCTAACCGCGGTGAGATCGCCCTGCGGATTCTGCGTGCCTGCAAAGAGATGGGCATCAAGACCGTCGCCGTTTACTCCAAGGCCGACAAAGAGCTGATGCACCTGGGTCTGGCAGACGAATCCGTCTGCATCGGCCCGGCTTCTGCCGCTCAGTCCTACCTGCACATCCCGGCCATCATCGCTGCCGCTGAAGTGACTGGCGCTACCGCCATTCACCCAGGCTACGGTTTCCTCGCGGAAAACGCCGATTTCGCCGAGCAAGTCGAGAACTCCGGCTTCGCCTTCATCGGCCCGAAAGCCGAGACCATTCGCCTGATGGGCGACAAGGTATCGGCCAAGCACGCGATGATCGAAGCAGGCGTGCCTACCGTTCCAGGTTCCGACGGCCCGCTGCCGGAAGACGAAGAAACGGCGCTGCGCATCGGTCGTGAAGTCGGCTACCCGGTGATCATCAAAGCCGCTGGCGGCGGCGGTGGTCGCGGCATGCGCGTGGTGCACAAGGAAGAAGACCTGATCGCCTCGGCGAAACTGACCCGCTCCGAAGCTGGCGCGGCGTTCGGCAACCCGATGGTCTATCTGGAAAAATTCCTGACCAACCCGCGTCACGTCGAAGTTCAGGTACTGTCCGACGGCCAGGGCCACGCGATCCATCTGGGTGACCGCGACTGCTCGCTGCAACGTCGTCACCAGAAGGTGCTTGAAGAAGCACCGGCACCGGGCATCGACGAGCAGGCACGTCAGGAAGTTCTGGCTCGCTGCGTCAAGGCGTGCATCGACATCGGCTACCGTGGCGCTGGTACCTTCGAGTTCCTGTACGAGAACGGTCGTTTCTACTTCATCGAAATGAACACCCGTGTTCAGGTGGAGCACCCGGTTTCGGAAATGGTCACCGGTATCGACATCGTCAAGGAGATGCTCAGCATCGCCGCTGGCAACAAGCTGTCGTTCACGCAGGATGACGTGGTGATCCGCGGTCACTCGCTGGAGTGCCGGATCAACGCTGAAGACCCGAAAACCTTCATGCCGAGCCCGGGCACGGTCAAGCATTTCCACGCCCCAGGCGGCAACGGTGTTCGCGTCGATTCGCACCTGTACAGCGGTTATGCAGTTCCGCCGAACTACGACTCGCTGATCGGCAAGCTGATCACTTACGGCGCCACCCGCGACGAAGCCATGGCGCGCATGCGCAATGCCCTGGACGAAATCGTGGTTGACGGGATCAAGACCAACATCCCGCTGCACCGTGATCTGGTTCGTGACGAAGGCTTCTGCAAAGGGGGCGTGAACATTCACTACCTCGAGCACAAGCTGGCTGGCGACAAGCACTAAGCTTCAAGTCCGCACCAGACAAGGCCGCCTTCGGGCGGCTTTGTTGTTTCTACAGGTTTCATAAAACCCTGTAGGAGTGAGCCTGCTCGCGATGAGGCCGGCACATTCAGCATATGTGTCGACAGCACCATCGCCATCGCGAGCAGGCTCACTCCTACAAGGGATGGCGTTCCAAGTCTCTCCCACAAACCGCCTGCGCTCGCGTAAACTTGCGCGCTTCTCGCTGGCCGCTAGGCTGCAATCATATTTTTTTCAAAGGTGCCCGCCATGCCTTGGCTGCAAGTACGTCTCGCCATCAGCCCGGAACAAGCCGAAACCTACGAAGACGCTTTCCTTGAAGTGGGCGCCGTGTCGGTGACCTTCATGGACGCCGAAGATCAGCCGATCTTCGAGCCGGAACTCAACACCACTCCACTGTGGGCGCACACGCACCTGCTGGCCCTGTTCGAGGGCGGCACCGAGCCTGCGCCGGTGCTGGCCCATCTGGAACTGCTGACCGGCAGCCCGCTGCCCGAGCATCACAGTGAAGTCATCGAAGACCAGGACTGGGAGCGCAGCTGGATGGACGGTTTCCAGCCAATGCGTTTCGGTCAGCGCCTGTGGATCGTGCCGAGCTGGCACGCCGCCCCCGAGCCCGATGCAGTCAATTTGCTGCTGGACCCGGGCCTGGCGTTCGGCACCGGCACCCACCCGACCACCGCCCTGTGCCTGGAATGGCTCGACGGTCAGGATCTGAAAGACTGCAACGTCCTGGACTTCGGCTGCGGCTCGGGGATTCTGGCGATCGCCGCGCTGCTGCTCGGTGCGAAAGAAGCCGTCGGTACCGACATCGACGTGCAGGCGCTGGAAGCCTCCCGCGATAACGCCGGGCGCAACAACATCGCCGATGAGCTGTTCCCGCTGTACCTGCCGGAAGATCTGCCGCAGGTCAAAGCCGACGTGCTGGTCGCCAACATTCTGGCCGGCCCGCTGGTTTCCCTGGCGCCGCAATTGTCCGGCCTGGTGAAAACCGGCGGTCGTCTGGCCCTGTCAGGCATCCTCGCCGAACAAGGTGAAGAAGTCGCCGCCGCTTATGCGCAGGACTTCGATCTGGACCCGATCGCCAATCGCGATGGCTGGGTGCGTATCACCGGCCGTCGGCGCTAGAATGACCGCCTGCATAAACCGGATCGCCGCATGACCGACAGCTTCGTCACCCAGTGCCCGCATTGCCAAACCAGCTTCCGCGTCAGCCATGCTCAATTGAGCGTGGCCCGCGGGGTGGTTCGCTGTGGCTCCTGCCTGCAAGTGTTCAACGCCGCCAAACAGCTGCTGGAACAACACGCCGGCAAGGAAGCGGTCACGCCGGTGGCGCCGGCCATCGTCCAGCCAGCCCAGGCTCAGCCTCTGGTCAGCGAGCCGCCGCCGGTGGTCGAAGCGCCCGTCAACGACGAACCGCCCGCGCCGCGCGCCATCAGCCAAAAGCAATGGAGCGCCAGTGAGCTGGACCTGGACAGCCTCGATCTGGACGAAGAACTCGCCCGCCTCGAACAACGGGAAATCCAGCCAACCACCGAATTCGGTCGTCAGCGGGAAGAGTCCCTGAGCGCTCGGCGCGACAGCCCTGAAGCCGATGAAACGGTGTGGCGCGACAGCCTGTTCAGCGCCCGCGACGATGAACGCCTGCCCGAGCCCGAAGATCAAGTCGAACCCGAGATCGTCGAACCTGAACCGGTAAAAACCGCGCGCACCGAGCCTTCGTTGTCGCTGGAGCCGGTGGATCTGGATGACGAGCCGCCGATCCCGCAACTGCGCCTGCACGACCCGATCGATCCGAATGCCCGCCGCGAACGCCTGTCGGCCAACGTCGAGCCGGACGATGACGAGCTGCCCTCGGTCGAGCCGCTGCGCAAAAAACGTGAACGTGCCGAACCCGGCGTGCGCGCCGAAGTGCTGCAGGATCTGACCGACGACCCGCTGCAACTGGATTGGCAGAAACGCCGCTCGCCCTGGGGCCGGCGCCTGCTCTGGGGCTTGCTGGTGCTGTTGGCGGCCGCCGGTCTGGCCGGCCAGTACATCGCCTATCATTTCGATGAGCTGGCCCGCCAGGATCAGTACCGCCCATGGTTTCAGCAGTTCTGTCCGCAGATCGGCTGCACGGTGCCGTCCAAGGTCGACATCGCCAAGGTCAAGAGCAGCAACCTGGTGGTGCGCAGCCATCCGGAGTTCAGCGGGGCGCTGGTGGTGGATGCGATCATCTACAACCGCGCGACGTTCTCCCAGCCATTCCCGCTGCTGGAGCTGCGTTTCGCCGATCTTAATGGCCATCTGATCGCCAGTCGTCGCTTCAAACCCGGCGAATACCTCAATGGCGATCTCGAAGGCCTGGCGGAAATGCCGCCGCAGACGCCGATCCACATCGCGCTGGATATCCTCGATCCAGGCCCCAAAGCGGTGAATTACAGCCTGAGTTTCCACTCGCCCGAGTGAACCGCTTCATCGCTTCAGGTTTGACGGCAGTTTTCTGACTTTGTCCACGGCAACCAAACCGCGGGTAATAACAGAATAACTGTTCAGATTTTGTTCAATTCAGCCTTTATCCAGTCATCGAGAGCGGGTATCATGCCAACCCTTTTTCGAACTCTCATGATCCGGCCCCACTTCAGGGAAGTCCTATGTCGGCGGTACGCATCGGCCCATATACATTGCAGAACGGTTTGATTCTCGCCCCGATGGCGGGCGTCACCGACCAGCCCTTTCGTCAGCTGTGCAAGCGTTTGGGCGCAGGGCTTGTAGTCTCGGAAATGGTCACCAGTGACATGAGCCTGTGGAACACCCGCAAGTCGCGCATGCGCATGATCCACGAAGGCGATCCCGAGCCACGCTCGGTGCAGATTGCCGGTGGCGATGCGCAGATGCTGGCGGACGCGGCACGGGCCAACGTCGAACTGGGCGCACAGATTATTGATATCAACATGGGTTGCCCGGCAAAAAAGGTCTGCAACAAGGCCGCCGGCTCCGCGTTATTGAAAGACGAAGCACTGGTTACCGAGATCCTGCAGGCCGTCGTCGCTGCAGTGGATGTGCCGGTGACCCTGAAGATCCGCACCGGATGGGATCGCGACAACAAGAACGGCCTGACCGTGGCGAAGATCGCCGAGCAGGCCGGGATCACCGCGCTGGCAGTGCATGGCCGCACTCGCGCCGATCTGTACACCGGTGAAGCCGAGTACGACACGATTGCCGCGATCAAGCAGGCGGTGTCGATCCCGGTGTTTGCCAATGGCGATATCGATTCGCCGGAAAAGGCCCGTTACGTGCTTGACGCGACCGGTGCCGATGGCCTGCTGATAGGCCGGGCTGCCCAGGGGCGGCCATGGATTTTTCGCGAGATCGAACACTTCCTGCGTACCGGCGAGAAATTGCCGGCGCCGGAGCTGAGCGAAGTGGAACGCATCCTGCTGGAGCATCTGGCCGCACTTCACGCCTTCTATGGGGATGTGATGGGCGTGCGCATTGCCCGCAAGCATGTGGGCTGGTATCTCGCAACCTTGCCGGGCGCCAGGGAGTTTCGCGCCCACTTCAATCGTTTGGATGGTACGGAAACACAATGCGCCAACGTTCGGGAGTTTTTCGCCGAGCGTTACAAGAGCCTGACAGGGGACGAAGAAGGGGTGGCCGCATGACGATGATGACCGAGACTTTAGTGAGTGGAACAGCACCCGTGAGCGACAACGTGAATTTGAAACAGCACCTCAATACCCCGAGCGAAGAAGGTCAGACCCTTCGCGGGAGTGTCGAGAAGGCGCTGCACAATTATTTCGCCCACCTTGAGGGCGCGTCCGTCACGGATGTGTACAACCTGGTGCTCTCCGAAGTCGAGGCTCCCCTGCTCGAAAGCGTGATGAACTACGTCAAGGGCAACCAGACCAAGGCCAGTGAGCTGCTGGGACTCAACCGCGGCACGCTGCGCAAGAAACTCAAGCAGTACGATCTGCTGTAAGCATTCAATCAAACCAGAAAGGCGCCCGCGTAAAACCGGTCGCCTTTTTTGCTGACTTCCTTTGCTTTTGATGGAAATTGAGATGACCGACCAGACTACCCGCCTGCCGATCCGCCGCGCCTTGATCAGCGTTTCCGACAAGACCGGGATCCTCGAATTCGCCAAGGAGCTTGACGCTCTGGGCGTCGAGATCCTCTCCACCGGCGGGACGTTCAAGCTGCTGCGCGACAACGGTGTCGCCGCAGTGGAAGTCGCGGATTACACCGGCTTCGCGGAAATGATGGACGGTCGGGTGAAAACCCTGCACCCGAAAATCCACGGCGGGATCCTCGGTCGTCGCGGTATCGACGATGCGATCATGAACGAGCACGGCATCCAGCCGATCGATCTGGTTGCGGTCAACCTGTACCCGTTCGAAGCCACCATCAACAAGCCCGGCTGCGACCTGCCGACCGCGATCGAGAACATCGATATCGGCGGCCCGACCATGGTTCGTTCGGCAGCGAAAAACCATAAAGACGTGGCGATCGTGGTGAATGCCAGCGATTACGCCAACGTTCTGCAAAATCTCAAGGCCGGCGGCCTGACCTACGCTCAGCGTTTCGACCTGATGCTCAAGGCGTTCGAACACACCGCCGCCTACGACGGCATGATCGCCAACTACATGGGCACCGTGAATCAGGCTGCCGACGTGCTGAGCACTGAAGGTCGCAGCGAATTCCCGCGCACCTTCAACAGCCAGTTCATCAAGGCTCAGGAAATGCGCTACGGCGAGAACCCGCATCAGAGCGCGGCGTTCTACGTGGAAGCCAAACCTGCCGAAGTCGGCATCGCCACCGCGACCCAACTGCAAGGCAAAGAGCTGTCGTACAACAACGTGGCCGACACCGACGCCGCGCTGGAATGCGTGAAGAGCTTCGTCAAGCCAGCCTGCGTGATCGTCAAGCACGCCAACCCGTGCGGCGTGGCGGTGAGCCCGGATGCCGAAGGCGGTATCCGTCAGGCCTACGAACTGGCCTACGCCACCGACACCGAGTCGGCCTTCGGCGGCATCATCGCCTTCAACCGTGAACTGGATGCCGAGACCGCCAAGGCGATCGTCGAGCGTCAGTTCGTTGAAGTGATCATTGCTCCAAGCGTCAGCGAAGAGGCGCGCGCCATCGTCGCCGCCAAAGCCAACGTGCGCCTGCTGGCCTGTGGCGAGTGGTCGGCGGATCGCGCTGCGGCCTGGGACTACAAGCGCGTCAACGGTGGCCTGCTGGTGCAGAGCCGCGACATCGGCATGATCGGCGCCGACGACCTCAAAGTGGTGACCAAGCGTGCACCGACCGAACAGGAAATCAACGACCTGATCTTCGCCTGGAAAGTCGCCAAGTACGTTAAATCCAACGCCATCGTCTACGCCAAGAACCGTCAGACCATCGGTGTCGGCGCCGGCCAGATGAGCCGCGTAAACTCCGCACGTATCGCTGCGATCAAGGCTGAGCACGCCGGTCTGCAAGTGGCCGGTTCGGTGATGGCCTCGGACGCGTTCTTCCCGTTCCGCGATGGTCTGGACAATGCAGCCAAAGTCGGTATCACTGCGGTGATCCAGCCGGGCGGCTCTATGCGTGATGCTGAGGTGATCGCTGCCGCAGACGAAGCAGGCATCGCGATGGTGTTCACCGGCATGCGCCACTTCCGTCACTGATACAACTCGATCCAAATGTGGGAGCGGGCTTGCTCGCGAATGCAATCTGTCAGCAACAGCCGTTTTGCCTGACACACCGCTTTCGCGAGCAAGCCCGCTCCCACATAAAGCGCTCCAGCAGCGCCTGACAGATTTTTGAGGTTTTTGAAATGAATGTTTTGATCATTGGCAGCGGTGGCCGTGAACACGCCCTGGCCTGGAAAGTGGCTCAGGATCCGCGCGTGCAGAAGGTTTTCGTCGCGCCGGGCAACGCCGGTACCGCGATTGAAGCCAAGTGCGAGAACGTCGCCATCGACGTGCTGGCCCTTGAGCAACTGGCCGACTTCGCCGAGAAAAACGTTTCCCTGACCATCGTCGGCCCGGAAGTGCCGCTGGTGGCTGGCGTGGTCGATCTGTTCCGCTCCCGTGGCCTGGACTGCTTCGGCCCGACCGCCGGCGCTGCGCAGCTGGAAGGCTCGAAAGCCTTCACCAAGGATTTCCTGGCGCGTCACAAGATCCCGACCGCCGACTACCAGAACTTCACCGAGATCGAGCCGGCCCTGGCTTACCTGCGTGAAAAAGGTGCACCGATCGTGATCAAGGCCGATGGCCTGGCCGCCGGTAAAGGCGTGATTGTTGCCATGACCTTGGCCGAAGCCGAAGACGCCGTGCGCGACATGCTCGCCGGCAACGCGTTCGGCGATGCCGGTTCGCGCGTGGTGATCGAGGAATTCCTCGACGGCGAAGAAGCCTCGTTCATCGTCATGGTCGACGGCAAGAACGTGCTACCGATGGCCACCAGCCAGGACCACAAACGTGTTGGCGACGGCGACAGCGGCCCGAACACCGGCGGCATGGGTGCCTACTCCCCTGCCCCGGTGGTCACCGCCGACGTGCACCAGCGCGTGATGGATCAGGTGATCTGGCCGACCGTGCGTGGCATGGCCGAAGAAGGCAACGTCTACACTGGTTTCCTGTACGCCGGTCTGATGATCGACAAGGCCGGCAACCCGAAAGTCATCGAATTCAACTGCCGCTTCGGCGACCCGGAAACCCAACCGGTGATGTTGCGTCTGCAGTCGAGCCTGGTGCTGCTGGTCGAAGCCGCTCTGGCGCAAGCGCTGGACAAGGTTGAAGCACAGTGGGATCCGCGTCCGAGCGTCGGCATCGTACTGGCCGCTGGCGGCTACCCGGGCGACTACGCCAAGGGTGCGGCGATCAACGGTCTGGACGCAGCCGCAGTCCTGGAAGGCAAAGTCTTCCACGCCGGTACGGCGCTGAAGGATGGCAACGTGGTAACGGCCGGTGGTCGCGTACTCTGCGCCACCGCCATGGGCGCCAGCGTGAGCGAAGCGCAGCAGCAAGCCTACAAGCTGGCCGCCGCCATCGACTGGGAAGGCTGCTTCTACCGCAAGGACATTGGCTACCGCGCCATTGCCCGTGAACGTGGCGAAACTCAGGAATAAGCTGTCCTTCACGTCCGGCGCGGGATGCAGTCCCTCGCCGGGCTGTTCCGCCGCCGCGCATCGTTATATTCTGGCATCAACCTACGAAGGGATTTCGCCGTGCGCTGGCTCAGGATTGCCATAAGTTTCACCGTCACGATGCTGACCTTGCTCTGCATGCTCCCGGCCCAGGCCGCGCAAGGCAGTGGCTGGTCGGTATTGCTTGACGATCAGGGCAATCTGCAACTGAGCGACATCCGCTCGGCTCGCTACACCAATCAATTCAGCCCCATCGAACTTGATCGCCTCACGGCGGCCGAGCCCGATGGCGCACTGTGGCTGCGCTTCAAACTGGCGCCGGGCAAGCACGAACAAGTGCTGCGGATCTTTGCCCCCGACCTGTCCAACCTCAGTCTCTACGTGCTCGACGGCGACAAGCTGATCGAACAACGCACCTCCGGCACCCAGCAGCCACAAGTCGAACGGCCGCTGCCGAGCAGCGATTTTCTGCTGCCCTTGCCGCAGAGCGACAAGTCCCTCGATGTTTATCTGCGGATGGTTTCCGACCATCAGCTGCGCCCGCACATCACCCTGCAATCGGCGGTGATGAGTGCCGCCGACCAGAACCAGACGCTGATCTTCGGTCTGCTGTTCGGCTGCCTCGGCATGCTGCTGCTGCACAACCTCGTGCGCTACGCCTACTCGCGCTCACGCAGCAGCCTGTGGCTGGCGGTCTGCGAAGGCCTGCTGGGCCTGAGCCTGTTGCTGTTGCTCAACCTCGCAGGGCCTTGGTTGCCGAACTGGCACGCGATCCAGACCCCGGGCGCTTATCTGGCGTTATTGCTGACCGCCCCGGCCGGGCTGATGTTCGCCCTGCGCTTCTTCGCCCCGCTCGGCCCGCACCCGCTGAACAAACTGTTGCTGGGCGACATTCTGTTTATCGTGATCTGCAGCCTGCTGCTGTTGTTCGTCAACACTCTGCCGCTGAACATCATCACCTACGCGCTGGTGGCGCTGGCCGGTCTGAGCATGTTGCTGGTCGGCTTCTATCACTGGCAAAAAGGTTATCGCCCGGCGCGACTGTTCGTGGCCGGGATGGTGGTGTTCAACATCGGCACGCTGATCATCCTGCCGGCGTTGCTGGGGCTGACCCTGGTGTCGCCACAAGGCCTGATCATGACCCTGATGGGCTTCATCTGCATCAGCGGCCTGCTGATGAGCATCGCCTTGGGTGAACGCCAGCGCAGCATCACCGAAAGCCGTTTCAGCATCAGCCGCGACCTCGCCGCGAGCAATGCCGAGATCAACGCCAAGGCCGAATTCCTCGCCAAGATCAGCCACGAAATCCGCACCCCGATGAACGGCGTGCTGGGCATGACCGAACTGCTGCTGGGCACCCCGCTGTCAGTCAAGCAACGCGATTACGTGCAAACCATTCACAGTGCCGGCAACGAACTGCTGACGCTGATCAACGAGATCCTCGACATCTCCAAGCTCGAATCCGGGCAGATCGAGCTGGACGACGTGCAGTTCGACCTCAACGCGCTGATCGACGATTGCCTGAGCATCTACCGCGCCAAGGCCGAACAGCAGAACGTCGAACTGATCAGCTTCATCCAGCCGCAAGTGCCACGCGTGATCAGCGGCGACCCGACCCGCTTGCGCCAGACCCTGCTGAGCCTGCTGGAAAACGCCTTGAAAAAAACCGACGAAGGCGAAGTGCTGATCGTTGTCGCCCTCGACGAGCGCAGCGTCAAACCACGGCTGCGCATCGCCGTACAGGACAGCGGCCAGCCGATGGAGACGGAAGAACGCGATGCACTGCTGCACGCCGAACTGCACAGCAAACACTTCCTCTCGGCCAACCGTCTGGGTGGCAACCTCGGGCTGGTGATTGCGCGGCAACTGATTCGCCTGATGAATGGTGAATTCGGGATCAAGAGCGGCGCCAATCAGGGCAGCACCTTGTGGCTGACCCTGCCGCTGGACCCGGATCGCCTCGAACACCCGACCTCCGACCTCGACGGCCCGCTGCAAGGCGCACGCGTGCTGGTGGTGGACGACAACGACACTTGTCGCAAGGTGCTGGTGCAACAATGCAGCGCCTGGGGCCTGAACGTCAGCGCCGTGCCATCGGGCAAGGAAGCATTGGCGCTGCTGCGCACCAAGGCGCACCTGCGCGACTATTTCGATGTGGTGCTGCTGGATCAGAACATGCCCGGAATGACCGGCATGCAACTGGCGGCCAAGATCAAGGAAGACCCGAGCCTGAACCACGACATCCTGTTGATCATGCTCACCGGCATCAGCAACGCGCCGAGCAAGATCATCGCGCGCAACTCCGGGATCAAACGCATCCTCGCCAAACCGGTGGCCGGCTATACGCTCAAGACCACCCTCGCCGACGAGTTGAACCAGCGCAATAAAGGTCAGGTGGTGTTCCAGCCGCAAGTGCTCACACCCGCCACGGCAGCCAAGGTACCGAGCGACTTCCGCATCCTCGTCGCTGAGGACAACACGATTTCGACCAAAGTGATTCGCGGCATGCTCGGTAAACTCAACCTGCAACCGGACACCGCCAGCAACGGCGAAGAGGCCCTGCAGGCGATGAAGGCCCAGCGTTACGATCTGGTGCTGATGGACTGCGAAATGCCGATCCTCGACGGTTTCTCGGCAACCCAGCAACTGCGCGCGTGGGAAGTCAGCAATCAGCGCATACGCACGCCGATCGTCGCGCTGACCGCGCACATCCTCGCCGAACACAAGGAGCGCGCACGCCAGGCCGGGATGGATGGCCACATGGCCAAACCGGTGGAGCTGTCGCAACTGCGCGAGCTGATCGAACACTGGGTAGCCCAGCGCGATCAGCAGAACCGTACGGCGTCGACCTTTTAAGCAGGTGTACCACGCCAGTTCGAGCGTGACTCAATCGGCTGCGCCGTTCTCTTCGGCTGAAACATCTTAAGTCAGCCTCAACAACGCCACGTTCGCTTCAAGCCTGTCCTGGACTTTCAGGGCGATGGCTGAGCGAACCGGCCCATAAAGCGCTTCGGACAACTTGGCACTGGCAGAGCGCCTGCAAACACTGCCGCGAATATCCTCAGCCTGGAATAGCTCGGCCAAAGGGTTGTCAGCGAGAAGCCGTCCAGTCTCAAACTCGATGTAGACGCTGCTCATCGACATCGGCGAGTGCGCCTCGACCGCCAACAGCCGTACAGTCATGGCGACATCTGACTGATCCGTCGATACATCGCTGGCGCTTTTCTGCATGTAACCCCGCAGCAGCCCTATTGCCGGTTCGCTTGCGGAAAGTTCTGCCAGTCGACGCATGACTGCGTTCGCAACGCCACATTGCTCCACAGCATCCTCGAACTCAGGAGCGACCACCCAGTCAACGATAGACACGCTGTTACCCTGTGCGACGGACAGATCCAACCGTGCTCTGAAATGTCGCAGCCAATATTTGTCCAGAAATTCCATGTAGACGTCATACCAGCCAATACCCGGATTTTTCTCAAGTTTCTTGTTGGCCGCCAGTTGCGCCAACAACAGAGAGTTTATTAAATCCTGATAGCGTTCCGGTTTGTCTGCCGGCGGAATCAGTACAACGGCACCCGCAACGATCAAAACGGAATATTTGCAATTCATATAATCGCCCCCCCAAAAAAAAGCAGTCGAACTTCGACTGCTTTTTTCGATTTATCAGATATCAATATCTTCAATCTGATCGATACCCACCAGCTTTTTCTTGATCGTCTCACGCACTGCGTTGGCGACGTCGGTATTTTTGGCAAAGAAAGTTTGAGCTCGATACAAACTTACATTACGAACATCGACATCCACGAACATCACTTTGGTAGAGGTGTTCTTGCGCAGAAAACGCACCGTGCCCAGCGCCATGATTGCCTCACCGTCGAGTTCGACACACGCTCCGGTCGAGATGCCACCCACGCCGTGGTCCAGCAAATTTCGCTCATAAGCGGTCAACGCAGCAGTGTCCCGTTTTTGCAGGGCCGAGATTGCATCACCCGCTACCTTCAGCATCAGAACGCTGGTTGGCCCTGGCAGTGCAACATTAGCCAGCACGGAACCCAGAATCTCCAGTACCAGCTTGTCCATCCGCACACTCGTGCCTTCGACATTGAGGTCATTGTAGTACTGATCGATGGGCGTCCAGCCAGCGAGGGTCATCACCTCACGGAACCGCTTATACCACTCTCGGCCCTGATGCTCTTCGGGGTATAGCTTGTTCGCTGCACGTGTGGCGAACAGAAGAGCGTTCTGGGCATCCGACTTGTTCTGATCCGAAAGTTTGCCAGAAAAACCCATTGTGGCTTCGCCGACAACAGAACCTGTCGACGGTGCCTCGATTTCGTCCCCTACAGCCAACAGGCCGCGAGAGCGAATAACCGGCTTACCACCCACATCACAGGCTTCAATCGCGTTAATACAGGAAGAGATATAAAGCTCATTAACGATTTGGCTATGCACAATAAAAGTCCTTGTTATTTATCAGGCAAGTCCCTCTTGAACTTGCAAGAAAACAATAAACAAACAAACCCATCACTACAAACCCAAATCTGTAACATCTTATCCAGCCAACACGACACAACTAACAACATCGCACAAAACAACTATCAAAATAAAAAACGAAAAAACCGAAGGCCTCGCGCAGCATCTTCTGCACACACAAGCAACTAACCGACTGATAGACTTGCCGTCATCACTCTCCGGATGCGAGTCGCCCTCATGCTCCACGTGTTATTCAGCGTTTACCTGAAGATGCTGGTGCTCTACAGCCCGTTCTTCGTGTTGTCCTGCTTCATCAGCCTGACCCGTGGCTACTCGCGCAAGGAACAGCGGCGCCTGGCCTGGAAAGTGGCAATCGCCACTTTGATCTCCAGCGTCTTGCTGTACCTGTTCGGGAGGGTGATTTTCGATGTCTTCGGGATCACTGCGGACGCATTCCGCATCGGTGCCGGCAGCGTGCTGTTCATCTCGGCATTGGGCATGGCTCAGGGCAAGCCGGTGGTACAGAGTGATAACGTGCAACAGGACGTGACGATCGTCCCGCTGACCATCCCGCTGACCGTCGGCCCGGGCACCATCGGCGCCCTGTTGGTGATGGGCGTCAGTCAGCCGCACTGGGACGACAAACTGACCGCGATCATGAGCATCACCCTGGCCAGTTTCACCGTAGGGGTGGTGCTGTATCTGTCCAATCACATCGAACGGGTGCTCGGCGATCAGGGCCTGCAGATCGTCAGCCGGCTGATGGGCCTTTTCGTTTGCGCACTGGCGGCGCAAATCATCTTTACCGGGATCAAGGGCTACCTGGTGTCCTGAACGAAAAAAGGCTGCGGAGGACAATCTCCGCAGCCCGGTCTGATCTGCCAACTCGCAATGGCTTACTGGTCGATGGACAGCCCGATCAGCGCGCCGAGTTCCAGCACGGTTTCCGTGGCCATCGCACTCATCAGTTCCTCCAGGCGCACGGTCACCGAGGTTTCGTCAGGTAACGGAATCCCGAATGTCACCTGCTGTTGCCGTACCGCATCAAGGCTCGTGGCATTGCGCAAGATGATGCTGCTTCCCGAATCGGGATCCGTCAGCAGCAAGTGGCCGTCGGACATCGAGACCAGCCACCGCTGCATCGGCTCCAGTGTCAACGCCAGATGAATGCCTGCTTCCTCGGCGTCGACAATCAGGCAATCAAGCCGATCCCAAGTCTGTCGGGCCAGTGAAAGGTAATCTGCAGATTTCGCAAACTTGAGTACCAGTGTATCGACGCCATCCGGAATCGGTACAATCCTGCCCGATGAGCCAATACCGTCGATAACCAGCGTATCTGCAATCCGGCTGACCGCTTCCACAGTCATCGATGTATCGATGGGTTTAATGTCTTCACTGGCATTGCTGAACAGTCGGCCCGTCACAGGGTTATGCAGCACCAGGGTCTGATCGTTTGCCACGCCCAGATATTGTGGCCATTCACGTCCTGACACCGAGACACTGAGCAGACGGCCGGCTGCGACGTCATACCAGCTGCAAAGATTATCGCTCCTGCCCGCAAAGAGGTAAGGACCGCTACGCTGACCGGCAAGCAGTCGCGCCAGCTTTTGCTCCCGCGCCTGACGAGACTCCAGGCCATTGAAGAATTCGACTTCCACACCGACGATACGCGGTGGCTCGCCATCGGCCAGGTCGAACAGCACGTGGTCATGCCGGCGGACGTGCAGGCCGGCTCCATGTGGCACGGCCCAGGCAAAAGTGTCCCGCGGCATGACTCGCTGCATCGGGGCCAGCAGTTGCGCCTGCAGCAGACGTGTCCCCGAACCGAATGCCGCCGCCAGGCTTTCAGGCGCCATGAAGGGCTGACGATAGATTCGTCCGGATGCCCAGTCCATCATCCACGCCGCTTTTTTATCTGGCGTCAGCCTCAACACGCGCATGGCTTTGCCCGCCGTGTCGGCAATCAGAAATTTCTGATCCAGATAGATGACATACAGCGATGTCTTGCCCGTTGCATCGCTGATACCTCCGACTTCCACGCCATCGGCGGACCCGTTCTGAATGTTGGTCCCGACCGTTTCCCACCACTTGAACCCTTGCCCAGTGCGCTGCTGGCGGGCCGACAGCCATGCGTGATTGAGTCCCACCAGCCGAGTCTGGCCGTCGTCACTCATCTGGAACAGCATGCCTTCATCAGTGAGGATGACGTATTGTCCGCCCTGGCGGTGCACATGCTGCACCTCAAGGTGCAAGACACTTTGTGCAAACATCTCGGGCATCTGATCCGCTGCGCCGATGTGCTGTCGATAAACAAGGCGATGGCCAAGATGATGAAACAACACTGTATCGCCGCTTGATTGAAGCGGATCAAGCAGCACCCAATCGAGAAAGTCAGGTGTACCTTCCGTATTGCGCAGCACAGGCCGAATGACGCGCTCATCTTCACTGCGCACCCAGGCTCGGGTGGCTTTGCGCAAATTCTCGTCGAAGGTGTCGATCGTAATCATTGCGCCCAGTGTGAATTCCACTCTCTGGTCATCAAGTACCTCATGGTATGGGTAGTCGTGCCGTCGGAGGAAATCCGAAACATTGTCGCGTCCTTCGCGAATGATCCACGGATGGTCTGAATTCATATCGGAAATCGCAGTAAGGGCGAGGTAGTCTTCACCGAGCAGGTAAGTCAGCTTGTAGAAGCTTTTCCACATGTCTTCAAAGCGCTGAACCACTTGCAGCAAACCCTCTGGCGTCACCTGAATCGAAACAATGCAGGGGTTTTTTGTTGAATGTATTTTCATCACCCGGTAAGTGCGCTTGATCTGTCCGGTGACCAGATCCGTACGCCAGATGATTCCCTGCGCCGGGCAGTAATAAAACATCTCTTCGCCGATCTTCGGGCCGATGCAGATCTGCGCCGCATACTGCGGGTCCAGTCCGCGCACCAGGTGCATGGCATCTTCGGTGTGGTCGTACCAGGCCGTGGTACGACCGCCAGTCAGGGCATCGTGATAGTTGCGGATGACCGTCGGGCCATCGGCCAGACGATGAGCGCGGGCGAGTTCGCGCAAATGCTTGCGTGTGGCCGGGCCGTCGGCATCGTTGAGCGCGTCGAGTTCAGCAAAGAGCAGCGCGCCCGTTGCCCAGCCAACCTGATAGAAGCCCTCCGCAAGTTGCAGGTACACGACACTCCTGGCGGGCACCTGCACCCGCATCGAGCCCAACTGAAAAGTATCCTGTTCCAGCTTCACCGCCGCCGCACTCACCCACGGGGCACGCAATGACCACGTCATTGGATCATCGGAGGAAACCTGCAGCCGCAACGACTTGACGCCCTCGGTCAGGGTGATCGAGCAGTGCCCGCCAGTGGCATCGATGTCATAGCAAAGGTAACCGTGCACCTCCTGCGGCAATGGGGGGACGTGCAGAAAACGCTGATCAGGGCCAATCGCAACGCTGACGCGGGTTTCCACGTAGTTGGGCACCATTTTTTCGATGATGTATTCGGTCGGCAACCGGTAAAAAGTGAACCAGAATTGCCGCTTGCCTTCCCTGTCGTGCTCCAGCGCCAAAGCCGTTTCCAGGTTTTCCCTGAGTGTTGTCGAAAAGGGTAGACCACCGTATTCGTAGCCCAGGAAGCACTCTGGCAAACTCGGCAGCACGACGCTTTCAATACCGGGAGTCATATCGAGGGAAATCGTGCCGCGAAGGTCGAGAGTCTCTCGAATGCTGAAAGCCTTGCTGCGATCCCCAATGATCTTCGGCGGATGCAGATCGGAGTAATCGTCCGCTGCGAAAATCCTGTGATGGCCGAAGGTAATGAGTCCTTTGCGCAAATCAAGCCCGGTATAGACCGCACAAGGATTGGCAATGTAGGTATCGCCTTGCACCGAATGGCTTTGCGGTCGATAGGCCGAATGCACATCATTCAGATAACGGCCGATCCGTCTTCCACGTTCAGCCCTGGCGCTGAACCCCTCGACCAGGGCGCCGATGCCCACCGCGAGTCCGCCCAGAATCACTCCGGCGCCGCCGAGGAAGGCCGCCGCCGTGCCCGCACCGGCAACACCGGCGCCCAAAGCGCCAACACCCAGCGCCAGCCCAGCTGAATCGAAGGCCAGCTGCGTAGCATAGACCGCACGCTGGATATCGTTTTGGGCATTGACCAACAGATAAATGTCGAAGCCGATGCTGGCCAACTGCAAAACGGTTCCGACACCTTCGTTCAAGACGTTGCCCAGTGCATTACTGACAATCGACGAGGTGGTTTTGGCCACCCGCAGACCGTCGGTAAAGGCATGACGCACCAGATTCAGCAGTTGCACTGCGTCGACCACCAGCCCGTGAGCCATCTGCGCGTAGGCCAGGTAACCGTGGATGCGCACTGCCGACGTCAACGCGGTCGACCCCATCCCGGACTCCGCGTTCTGCAACCCGAGCAGCAGGGCTTGAATGGCAAATCCGGCATTGAGCGTGTGCACCGCACCGACATCCGTCGGATCGATCACTGGCGCCCCCGCGCGTCTGCCGGACAACGCTTCAAACGTATCGCTCAGGTAAGACTTGATCCCTTGCAGGCGCGTGTCATTGGTCTGCACTGTGCGTGTGCGCTGCGGATCACTGGCACTGACCATGGTGATTTCGCTGCGCCCTTGCGCAGTGTTCTTCAGGGAGTCGAATACCGGAACGAAGTCACGAGACAGTTGATGCTCGTCCTGTAACCGCAGGGTGGAGCTTTCGATCCTCCGCGCCCACTTGTGGCTGTCCACACTGCTCAGCGCCTGTCCCAGACGCGCATTCTCTGACAGCGAACGCGCGCGCAAAGCGGCATGCTGACTCCAGGGTTCGACGGCACGCCCGCCACCCAGCGGGTCACTGCTGAGCAAATGCTCAACGCTAATTTCCGAAGGCAACGATTTACCGGCAATGCTTGCGCCCTCGAGTTCGATGACCTCGAAAACGCTGGCAGCCCCCCGTTCCAGACCATAAAGCCTGGCAATCACTTCCTCCTGCATGAAGCGCTGGACGCCTTGTTGCAGATCCTCAATCCGGGCGAACGCATACAGCCCGAAGTTGGGATCGTAGAAGCGATAGGATGTCTCGCCTTGCGCTACAACCTTGCTCACCAGCATCGAATGATTGTCTGTGTTGAGCAACAGGCTGCCGGCAGCGGTTTTCGCTTCCAGCGTCTGCATCACAGTGGCCAGGTTCGCCGCCGGTTTCTTCTCGCCGAATCGCGCCATGGGTACGCCACGCAACTCGTCCAGCACCTTGAGCAGGGCATGGGCTTGCGGTGCGTCGGGAGTGAGATTGGCAATCGCCAGTTTGCCGATCAGCGCGCGCTCGGCCGAAGCGCCTTTCTCCAGCGCGGCGGCCATCACCAGCGCCAGTGGATAGCAGCGTCGGCCCGGATCCCCCGCACCGCGCAACAACAAATCCTGCGGCAATTGTCTGGCCGTATGCGCACCCGCCTCGAAGAACGCCTCGCGCACTGCCGCACCCCGCGCAAGGATCGACGCCCGGCGCTCATTCACGGCGGCGACCTCGACCCGACTCACGTACTCGCGCCATTGCCGCACGCTGATCGGTTCGGCAAATGCCTGCGCCTTCAGCACCCTGGAGTTCTGCCCGAGCGATTCGCGCTCCGATGCATTGACTCGTGCCTCGACCGGTGCAGGATCGCGATTGAGCAGTGTCTGTTCGATCACCTCGTAGCGCGCGACCAGGCCACGCTCGCGCGTATCTTCGGCAAAGGCGACTGTGGTTGCCCAGGCGTCAGCGAACCCGGCCTGATCCAGCGTCACAGCACCGAACAGGCCACCAAACATTACCCGGTGCAACGGGCTCAACTGATCCAGTGGCAACTTGCCCGCAGCGATGCGCGCCAAGGCCTCGTTGAGATTACCCAGTGACTCGGCCCCCATGGACGTTGGAGCTTTGTCGACTGCCTGGTTCAGCACCTGCTGTCGAGCATCAAAATCGAGGCGGATGGGGACGTTGAACGTCACATCACCGCTCAAGCGGTCATTCATGGCCCGTACAAACGGCTCACCCAGGTCATCCAGCAGTTGCTGCAGAACCGAAGTCAGCAACACTGATTTTCCTTCTATGACCGGCCAGCCAAGTTTGAACGTGAGGGTCCGCTCTTTCAGCAAGTCGGCCAGATTACCGGCGTAGCGCGACTTGATCTTGCCCGAATTCCACTTCTCATGTTCTTTTGCCAGCCAGTCTTCGGGGGTACCTTTCACGGCCCAACCGGAGATCATTTCCTCTTCGGTGAAGACGTTGAAGCCCTCGACCTGCTTCAGGTGTTTGCGAATCGTGGGCAGTTGCTCATGCTGCATGTCTCTTTCGACATAGCCGACTACACCGCTTTCAAGCGCACCTGGTCCGGTCATGTCGATAGTGCCCAAAGCGTCGAGACGAATTCCGTCCTGGTAATAACCGGCGATGGCCCTTACGAGTCGGTCGGGGGAATAGCCAGACGAACTTGGCAAGCGCCCGTCAGCCTGGGCTTCAAGTACGACCTTGACTGTAATATCCAGGACTGCCGCCACATCTGATGGCGTCACGCCTGCGAGGCTCATGCGGCGCTCAACCTCATACAGGCAGTCATAGTTCGTCCGGATCAAGTGCATGCTCGCATTGACCATGCCGCTGCCAGGGTGAGCCAGAACATAGGCATTCATTTCACTCGCCGACGGATCGCCCCAGGCCGCGCCGCGCCCGATGGCATCCTGGGGCAAAGACGTCGACAGTGGCGAAGCAAAAATCTGCTCGGCACCCGGTTTGCTCCGGGCGAATGCGCTCAGTGCCTGAAGATGTTCGGCGGGAATATGTGCGGTTCTGTCGACATAACGTTGCCGATCCCGCCCCGGCATCAAGGCATCGTCATGGTTGAGCAGCAACTGCAGGACACCGATCTTCGCGTCTGTGCTGAAACCACTGATGTCCACGCCACCCGGCTTCTCGATCAGCGGCGGCAAATAATCCATGTCGCTATAACGCCCGCCCTCGAGAAATTCGGCCTGCAACCGCACCACATCACTAGCTGCAGCGAAGTTGCCGCGCATGGCGACTTCGCGCTGGTAGACGTCCGCCAGAGAGTGACTGGCAAACTCCTGGCGAACATCGCGCAGGCGCAAATCCTCACCCACCATGGCCTGATGTGAATCCAGACATTTCTGGCGGAAGGCTTCGAGCGTCGCACGGTCCTTGCCATAACCCCGCACCATCAGGTCGATCCGCGCCTCGTCTGCGCGTCCGGCCCAGCGTGGCTGATTCAGGTAGTCGAACATCTGCTGTTTGAGTACCCGTGCGCGGTCTTCGATCATGCGGGACAGCGCCGTCGCGTTCGCCGAACTGGCGTCTGGTGATTCCATCGTGTGCGCACGGGCACTGTCGAGAATCACTCGGTTCATTTCAAAGGCCAGCAGCGCGTCACTGTCATACCAGAGATTGAATGCATATCCCTGCGACGCCAGTACCTTGCGCCAGATGTTCATGTAATCGCGCTGATTCGGCCCGACCTCACTGCCACCGACCCAGACAAAATGCATGATGCGCGGTATCGGTTTGCCAGCGGAGAGCATCTTCACAGTCGCACTCAAGCGGCGGTCGTAGTCGCCCAGTTTCAGGCGCAGTTTATTGACCTGAGCATCCGCGGCGTCCAGCTGTGTTGATTCAATCGCGTCCTTTAGCAATCTGATCGCTATCAATTGTTCTGCAAGACTGGTAGCCGCCGTAGCTCCGTCGTAGTAGCGCCAAGGAGCCTCCCCCAGGCTACCGCTGACGGACTCAAGTTCTGTACGCGCAATAAGATCGGCGAACACTCTGCCCATCGTGACTTCATCCATAATGCTCAATGCAATTTCCTTTTTTTTGGCCAAACGAACCCATCGCGACGACATGAGCCGTCGCGACACAGAGAAAAAACAAACTTCAAAAAAAACCAACGAAGACTTTCGTCAGGCCGGCACCGCTCCCAGCAACTGCGCAAGCGTTGCACTAGCGTCGGCATCATCGACTTCGACGATTTCCCGCAGCCTGTGCACCAGGCTCGATACCGCATAGGAACGCCCGCCCTCGAACCCGAGGAAGACGTCGCCGCGCATCGCCGGATCCGCCGAGCACACATCCCGCAGGATCAGGCTGTGCTGGCGATCCGGGTCGACGATCAGCAAGTGCTCGTCGACAAACGACAGTTGCAGTTTCTGCGGTGCGTCCAGCGCCCAGACCAGCTTGCCGGGAATCGCCGGAACCTCGCCCAGTGGGTGCCGACAATCGACAATCACCGAGTCCAGCCGCAACCAGCAGGCCCTCGACAGGTGGTACGTGACGCCGCCCTGCCCCAGGCGCAACACCAGACAGCTCACGTCATCAGCGATCAGTGGCAACAGGTCTTCGACCTTGTTCTGCCCCTCGACCACCAACACCTCGGCGTCGCGCCGCACGTATTCGAAAGGGCCGATGCTCTGCTGACCGGGATAGACGTGCACGCGGTGTGCCCGACGCTCGTGCAACAACACGTGCCGATGGCGGGTGCCGAGCAATTCGCAATCGTGTGGCAGATCCTGGCCCGCTACCCGAATCAGTTGTGCATTCGCCACGTCGTACCATTGCAGGTTGCCCGCGCCAGACTCCACGGCGATGTAGGACTCATGCCCGGCGGTCTCCAGCAATGCCTGCAGAGACTCCGGCAAATGCTCCGCGTGCTCGCTTGCCCAGTGACGATCAACGCCAATGATCTTTTCAGCTTCCTGATATCGCAGCTTGAGTGACACGCCGTTGACCGATGTCCCGCACAGACCGGAGCCGTCGTTGCTCACGGCACTGAACCGCCAGTCGTCCCACTCGGCCTGCGGTGCCGGCAGCAACTCGCTTGCCAGTAACTGTGCGCCGCTGCCGAACGCTGGTTCGAGCTGCCGACTGTCGAAGAACAGCTGACTCCAGATCTCACCGCTGGCGACGTCAAACAGCCAGGCCGCCTGGTTGTCCGGTGTGACCCCGAGCAGGCGCATTTCCCGTTCGTGCCCCGGATCGCACAACAGCAGGCGGTTATCCACACACCAGGCACACAGGCTGCGATCACCGGCGGCGTTGCGCAGACCCAGAATGGCGAAACTATTGACCGGGTACTTCGCCGCCAACGCTTCCAGCGCTTGCCACCACTGTGCGCGCCCCCTGAGCCAGCGCTCACTCAAGCCACCCAGATGCACTTCACCCTCTGCGGTCAGGTTGAAGAACAGGCCGTCATCGGTCAGTGCCAGATACCCGTCCTGCACCGGCACCACGTCATTGAGCCCGTCGGGTTGCAGCCATTGATGCGTCCATTGCGCCGGCCAGCGCTCGCTGCCGGCGGGTGCGCTCTTTTGCACCTTGCACAGTTTTTGCGCCAGCCGGTCGTAGATGAAAAACAGCTCCTGCTCATCGTTGACCGGCAGAAGCAGCAGATCATCCAGATGCTTGATCGAATCGACCCAGCCGCGGTCATGCCCGAAGGCAAACGGATGAATGCACAACAGGTCACGGCTGCGAATCCAGACCAGGTCACGTTTGCCCGGATCGAACGCCCAGCAGACCGACACGTAGGCGGCCGGTTGCCAGTCGACGGTGCTGACGCCTGCGCGTTCGGGCACCGGCGGTAACGTGAAATAGTGACCAAGCACCACCGACCAATGCGTCAAGGTCGGACTGGCGAACACTCGGTGGCCCAGCTCACGGTCCACCTCTCGGGTAACCGCAACCAGCTGCAGTTGGCCCTCATGGATCAGGTAATTGAATTGCGTGGCATGCCGATCGGCCCCCAACCATTGCTGTTCGATATGAATCACGCCCTGCGCATCGACCTCAATACGCCGAACGCTGCACTGCCCCTCCATCACCAGCAGACGGTAGCGGCATTTGAGCAAACCGCTGACAGCATCGATCTGCCAGATATCGTAGTTGTGCACCTCATAGAAGAATGCAGAATCGCCGACCACCGCCGCCAGCAGCATTTCATCGGCAGCCAGTACCTCTTCACTGCGGATGTACAGGAAGCGATCCTCGGCAGCGTCGTACCAGGCCGTGGTGTGGCGCGGTTGTCCCTGGGGCTCGAAAGGAATCGGAAAGTGATGAACCGGCGTGTAAGGCAGCACCAGTCGATGCTCCCGGGCCAGCGTCTGGTAATGCGTGAGGAGTGACTGCTCATTCTCCCCGGCTGGCGCGCTCTGCTCGATAATGTCCAGTCGTCCGCCACTGCGGTTGACCTTGAACGATTGCCGCCCGGTCAGTTGCAGAATGACCTCATGCCGTCCTCTGCCGCTGAACGTCACCTTCACGCCACCCACAGAAAGAACCCCGCCGACGTCGATCCGCACATCCCTCTCGGTGGCCCAGGCAGCTACCAGATTCCAGCGGCACTGCTGCAGGCTGGGAGACTGCAACTGGACATTGACCCCGCGATTGAGGATCAGTGAACAGGCGCCGCCCGCACCTTCGATGCGGTACGACACCTTGTCGTGCCAGACCGGTGGCGTCATCGGCACCGCCAATGCACGTTCGTGGGCATCCAGCCGCACCTCGATCACGGTGGGCCGATACGACGGTGCGAGACGGTTGATGATGTAGTGCACGGGAAAGGAGTAGAACGAGAACAGAAACCGCCATTGGCCAGCCGCATCCTTCTTCTCCAGCTTGCGGGCCGTATCGAAACCGGTGTCGTGACGCAGCGTCGAGAATGGCAGCGCCTTGTATTCGTAACCGTAGTACGTGGTCGGCGTACACGGCAGGACGACCAGTTGCGTAGTCGGCGGATCGAAGTGGATGTAGCCGGGAAGCCCCAGTTCACGCCGCAGATCGAGCGCTTGTTGATCATCCGGATTGAAATCCGGCACCCCGAAATGGTCGCGCAGCCGATACACCTTCGGACTGTCGAGCACCAGCATCGCACGATTGAAGTCCAGGCTCTGGACGACCAGCGAGGGGTGAGCGACCCACGCCCCGAGCCCGTCGTCATAGCGATAACCGACACCCCGACAGGCCCGCTCCAGATCATCGAAGAACAGCCCGACCTCCTGCGCCTGCTCAGCGATCCTGGCGAACCCCTGGGCCAGGGCCGCCACACCCACAGCCAGTCCGCCCAGAATCACCCCGGCTCCACCGAGCACGGCTGCCGCTGTTGCCGCACCCGCCGCGGCGGCTCCCAGACCACCGGCGGTCAACGCCAGACTGGCGGAGTCGAAGGCCAGTTGGGTGCCGAACTGCGCGCGCTCGATCTCGCTGTCTGCCGTCGCCAATTGATAGATGTCGAAGCCGACATTGGCCAGCCCCAGCACCGCGCCCACACCTTCGTTGGCCACATGTCCCAGCGCCTCGCCAACCACCGGCGCACAGGTACGGGCGATGATCTTCTCTTCATTGAGTGCGGTTTTGATCAGACTGATCAGGCCGGCGACATCCGTGACATTGCCATGCACCAGCTGCGCGTAATTGACGTAAGCGTGCAACCTCACGGCGGTGGTCAAGGTGCGGTCTTCTCCCTCTCGTCCACGCAAGACGTTCATCAGTGCCTGGATGGTGAAGCCGGTATTGAGCGTGTGTACGGCCCCGGCCTCGGTCAACTGTGGCGAGGCTCGGGTGCCAAGTACCGAAAACTGCTCCGACAGATAACTTCTGATGCGCAGCAGGCGATGATCGGTGCTGACCACCTGCACCACATGCTCGGCCTGCGAGGGATCGATCAGGTTGATCCGGTACTCGCCGGCGGGCGTTATCTCCAGGGTTTCGAACAACGGCACCAGCGGTTTTGCCGAAGCATGCAAATCCTGTAAAGCCTCAGTCGTCTGGGCAATCTGCTGTCCCCACCACTGGCTGTCCAGATCGCGCAGGCTGCGCCCCAGATGCGGATTGCTGACCAGTGAATGGCCGCGGGCACTGTTCAAGCGCCGACGGATCGGTCGCGGTGTATGCTCCGGCAGGACATTGTCGGACTCCAGCAATTGCCCGACACGCAATCCGCCGGACAGATTCAGGGCCGAAATCTTTTGTCCCTGCAGCTCGATCAGATCAAACGTCGGGCGCGCGTCGTCGCCATAGGCCGCATAGTATTTCGCCATGCCCTGTTTCTGGAAAAGGTCGGTCAGTGCCAGTTGGAACTGGTCAGGCTGGCTGAACTCGAACACGCCGAAATTGGGGTCATAGAAATGATAGGTGGCGTGCCCACCATTGAAGATTTTCGCCACCAGCATGGCGTGGTTGTCCGAGTTGAGCATCAGCGTGCGCGAGCTGGCGAACGCTTCCAGTGTGGTGCCGAGCTGCTGCAGATCGACGCGCCCCAACGGCTTGCCGATGTCGTGCAATTGCACGCCACGCAACTCTTCGAGTGCCTCCAGAAACACCATTGAATCGTGCTGCTGCGGCTCGGCAGTGGCCAGGAAGAATCGCTCACGCAAGCGTCGCGACGCCGCCACGCCGTGCTCCAGAGCAGCACTCATGATCAGCGCCAGCGGGTAACAGCGGCCACCGGGATCACCCGCCCCCTGGAGCAACAGATCCTGTGGCACCAGTTTGACGTCACTGGCCTCGATTTGCCCCAGTACCTGACCCAGCCGCAGGATCACCTGTTCACGATGCTCGCGGGTGGCGATGGTCTGGATATGGGCAACATGACGCCCCCATTGAAACAGCGTGTGCGCCTGCGACAGCGCGGCTCGTTTCAACGTCAACGCGCTGTCCGACGACACCATCGGCTGATCGACATGACTGGCGAGACCGGCCATGAATTGCGGCGCACGATGCTGATAAAGATGGCGTTCAATGGCCGCATAACGCACCGACGCCCCTACCTCGGCAACGCTGTTGGCCAGATTTTCCAGTTCGGGGGCAAGTTGCGTGAAGCTTGAGTTATCCAGTGAGCGTGCGCCGAGCATCTGTCCCAACACTACCCGTTGCAAGGGACTGATCTGGAAGAACTGCAGCGAACCCTCGGCAATGCCGCTTAGCAACTCATCCAGCGCCAGCCTCTGAATCCGCGCATCGCTGAGCGACGCCGGAGCTAGCAAAGTGACGGGCTGGGCCTTGATGGCCTGACGATCGTCGAACCCCAGACCCGGCCCTTCGGGAAAAACCAGCGGACCGTTATGACCTTGTCTCATCGCCTCCACAAACGGTGCACCGAGTCTGTCGATCATCCGTTGCAGTACATCCGTCAACAGCACCGGCCGGCCCTCGATGAGCGGCCAACCCTCCTCGAACACCACGCTTTGCTGGGTCAGCAATGCCGTTACATCGCCGCTGTAGCGCGCGCTGTACTGCCCTTCACGCCAGCGTTGCTGCTCGTCGAGCACCCACTGCCGGGTATCAATGGCGTTGTCTTTCCAAGAGTGATCCAGCTCTTCCTCGGTCTTGTCGTTGACCATCCACAGCGGTTCGATAGCCGCCTCCACACGTAACGCTTCCGCTTCGCGCGGGACGAAGTTGTGCCGTTCGTAATCGGCCATGCCATCGCGCATCGCGGCTGGCCCCGTCAGATAAATCGTTCCCTCGCTCTGCGGGCGGATGCCGTCACTGAAGTAGCCCGCGATGGCGAGCATCAGAAAATTGGCCGCCAGGTCCTCGGTCATCGACAGTTCGGCCAGAGGGCCAAATGTCTGCTCGAGCACTTCGCGCGCCAACCCCGTCATGCCTTCAAAGTCGCTCAGTGCAACGCCACGCTTGGCGGCGAGGCGGCTCGTCTGTTCAATGGCCTCATAGTTGAACCGAAACCGCTCGATCACGCTTTTGAGCATCGGCGATTGCGCGTGAGCCATCAGGAACGAGTTACTCAACGTGTTTTGCACGGCAACGGCGCGCAGGTCCTGCGGACGCACCAGCAACTCTGCCGGCGCCTGGAACACCTCGCTCAGTGCCGGCTGCTGTCGGGCAAAAACCTCAAGCGCGGCGCGGTATTCCTCGGGAATCCGGTCAAGATAATCGGTGTATCGGTCACGCAATGCCTGGCGTCCCGGCATCCAGTGCGGGTTGTGATCGAGCAGCAGTTGCAGCACGCCAAGGCGCGCATCACCAGCGAACGTACTGATGTCGATCCCGCCCATGGTTTTGACCAGTGGTGGCAGATTATCGACATCGACATAGCGGCCACCTTCGTCGAACACCGCCTCGACCCGCACCACATCGGAGGCGGCAGCCAGATTGCCACGCATCCGGGTCTCGCGATCATAGATGTCCTGCAATCGCAGCGGTGCGTCGAGGTCACGCAAGTCGCGCAACTGCAAATCACCACCTGCCACAGCCAACAGACTGCGCCGGTTTTGCTCGATCACGCTTTCCAGTTGTGCCGCATCCTGGCCGTAGGCACGGGACAACAGGTCGACCCGCGCTTCATCCGCTGATAACCCTCGCTCCAGCGCCGCATTGATGTGCAGGAACATCTGCTGCTTGAGGACGATGACCCGCTCTTCATACAGCGTACCCAGCCTGGCGTCGGTAATATTCTCGCTGCCGCCGTGCTGCATGGCGTCAGCCTTGGCAGCCTCGACAATCAACTTGTTGGTTTGCCAGGCCAGTAGCGCGTCACTGTCATACCAGAGATGGAGGCTGTAGCCCTGCCCGCTCAATACTTGCTTCCACAGATTGAGGTAATCATGCTGAATCGCGCCCAGACCACCGCCCAGCCAGACGAAGTGCAGGTTCTTTACAACCGCTGTTGCGGCAGTCTTCGCGTAAGTCTCGCTGTTTCGCAGGCGGGTCTCGAAAGCCTGAATACTGCTGTAGATTCGCGATAAAGCGTCTTTCGGCGGTTCAGCCTGGCTATGGGAGTCACGACGCAGACGCGATACGCCAATCAACTGTTCCAGCGAATGTTTGAGCAATGTCAGGGGTTCAATCAATCGCGGGGAATCGAGCAACCCGATACATGCAAAGTAATAGCGCCAGACTGACTGATAAACGTCACTGTCCCGGTGGACCAACAGGGCCCGCTCAAGATCAGCCTGTTTGAACAGGCTGATAAAACTAACATAACCGCTGGCATCTTGAAGTCTTTGATCGTGCATGAAAGTTCCTCCGTTACTTGACCAACATCATGTGTGCAGATGGGCACTTGGATGACGAACAAGCTAACGGCTGGCGAACCATCGCTCAAACTTCAGAACTTTCAATACATGTCAAAAAAGACAATTCAAAAACAACTGATAACGCGTGTAACAGCAACAAGTTATTGCAACAACCCTGATATATAAATCAACACAGCTGGAGAATATGCGGCACAACTGCGCGCGGACTGTTGCTGTGATCTGTCAAGATTCAGAATAAGTCCGACAAGATGTAAGTAACAAGAAAGATCCCACGCGGGGCTGATGCAGGTCACACACGTCCCGCTGAAAAATACGACACCGGCAAATCCGGAAACACTCTACCCGCAATATCCGGCATGGCGAGGGAGCAGCCCCCCTCGCCTGCGGTCAGGACTGCGGCTTTTCGCCGTACCAGCGCGGCGTGTAGACCCACTCGCCACCGTCCGCTTTGGCAAAGGTGCAAGTGGTCGAGGAACCGATCAGGACCATGGTGCGCATGTCCACCTGATCCGGGGTCAGTTGCCCCAGTGTCGTCACGCGCAGGGTTTGCCCCGGACGACCGATGTCGCGCCCCAGCACCACTGGCGTAGCCGCAGTGCGATGCTGCGCGACGATTTCCAGCGCACGCCCCAATTGCCACGGGCGCGCCCGGGAGATCGGGTTGTAGAAGGCCAGGGCCAGATCGGCCTCCGCCGCCAGATCCAGACGTTTTTCAATGATCGACCACGGCTTGAGGTTGTCCGACAGCGACATCACGCAGAAATCATGACCCAACGGCGCCCCCGCTTGCGCAGCCGTCGCAAGCGAAGCGGATACACCTGGCAGGATTTCCAGCTCGACACTGTGCCAGGCCGGATCGGTCGACTCGTGCAACGCTTCGAGCACCGCCGCGGCCATGGCGAACACGCCGGGGTCGCCGGACGAGACCACGATCACCGAACGGCCCTCGGCCGCCAGCCGGAAGGCGTGGCGGGCGCGCTGCATTTCTTCGCGATTGTCGGTGCAGTGCTGCACCTGATCATCGCGGAACGGACCGGCCATGCGCACATAGGTCTCGTAGCCGAGCACATCGGTGGCCCGCGCCAGTTCGGCCTTGACCGCTGGCACCATCAGTTCGGCAGCGCCGGGGCCGAGGCCGATCACCGCCAGACGCCCGCGCTGCCGACCGATCTGCGCGACGTCCAGCGGCTGTTCGGCGAGCGCAATCGCCAGACCGTTGGCATTGCTGATCGCGGCCTGCGGCAGTGCCTGACGAGCCAACTCGCCGAGGTCTTTCTGCGCCGCGACAAAGCGCAGCGGCACCCCCAGTTCGAGGGCTGCTTCGCGGAGTCTGGCCGACGCCATTTCAGTGTCAGCCGCCAGCAGACAGGCCAGCGACTGCTGAGCAATCCCGGCCTGCTGCAACGCGGCGCGCACGGCATGCGGCAGATCGTCCACCTGCGCGCTCACCGCCAGCGCTGCGCTGCGCGGATAGATCAGCAACTCATTGGCGCTCGCGACACGCTCGGCACTGCCGACATGAATCGAGCGCTGCGCCTGCGGGTCTTGCGGCAACTGCGCCTGATCCAGCCACGGCGCGGCGCCTTCGATGCGCACGCTGTGCCCGGCCAGCAGATCGGAAACGAAACGCTTGCCCAGTTCCAGATCAGCCAGCGCATAACCGCTGGGTGGATTGAGCAGACAAGTGCCAAAGCGCAATTCGCCACTGGTGGTGATCGCGACTGCGACCTGCAATGCCGCGCCGATTTCCCGGGCCATGACATTCACCCCGCCGAGGCCACCAAGCAGTGGCACCACGGCGCTGCCGTCTTCAGCAACAGCGAGTACCGGCGGTTCAGCGCCCTTCTCCAGCAGCAACGGCGCCAAGGTGCGAATGACAATGCCGGCCGCACACAGGGCGATGATCGGTGTGTCTCGCTGGTACAACTCACGCAGGGTCGCGCCGAATTCCTCATAGATGCGGTCGGCGCCCTCGACGCGCCCGGCGAGGCCGTGGATCTGCGCCGTCGGATACAACTGCTGGATCCGCCGTGCGGTGGCGAGCGCGCCCTGTCCGAGGATGACAATGGCCGGTGTGGATTGCGTCATCAACCTTGCCACCGTTCGCCCGGGACGATGATCAGCGAGAAGTACGGCGAGGACATCGGCTCGACCTGATCCAGCGGCACGATCTTCTGATTGGCCATGGTCGCGCGTTCGACGTACAGCGCCCGCTCGGCCAGACCGAGTTCTTCGAGTACCGCACGGACCTTGGGAAAGTTGCGCCCCAGTTTCATGATCACCGCCGCATCGGCGTCGGCCAGACGGCGCTTGAGATCCTCATGCGGCAGCACGCCGGAGAGCACCGACAGGCTCTGGTTGCGATACACCAGCGGCGCGCCGAGCACCGAGGCGCCGCCGAGCATCGAGCACACGCCCGGCACCACTTCGGCTTCATAGCGCGTGGACAATCGATCGTGCAGATACATGTAGGAGCCGTAAAAGAACGGATCGCCTTCACAGATCACCGCCACATCGCGGCCGGCGTCCAGATGCGCAGCCACTGTCTCGGAGGCTTCATCGTAGAAGTCGCTGATCACCTGTTCATAGGACAGTGGCGCCGGCAGCACTTCGGTGGTCACCGGGTACACCAGCGGCAGCAGATTCTGCGCGTCCTGCAGGTGCGCTTCGATGATGCCGAACGCATTGCCCTTTTTACCCTTGGCGACGAAGTACGCCACCACTGGCGACTCGCGCAGCAGTCGCAGGGCTTTGACGGTAATCAGTTCCGGATCACCGGGGCCCACACCGAGGCCGATCAGACGTCCTTTGGCCTGCATCATTCGATCTCCGTGGCGAGGGCATTGACTGCGGCGGCGGCCATGGCGCTGCCGCCGAGCCGGCCTTGCATAATCACGAACGGTACGCCGCGACTGTCAGCCGCCAGCGCCGCTTTCGATTCGGCAGCGCCGACGAAGCCCACCGGAAAGCCGAGGATCAGCGCCGGTTTCGGTGCGCCGGCATCGAGCATTTCCAGCAGGTAAAACAGTGCGGTCGGCGCGTTGCCGATCACCACCACACTGCCTTCCAGGTGCGGACGCCACAGCTCCAGCGCCGCCGCCGAGCGGGTGTTGCCCAGCTCACGGGCCAGATCCGGCACGCTGTCGTCGCGCAAGGTGCAGATCACCTGATTGTTGGCCGGCAGACGGGCGCGGGTCACGCCTTCGGAGACCATCCGCGCATCACACAGGATCGGCGCACCGGCCGCCAGCGCATCGCGCCCGGCCTTGCCGGCACCTTCGGAGAACTGCAGACCATCGACGGCCTCGACCATGCCGCAGGCGTGAATCACCCGCACCGCGAGTTTTTCCAGATCGGCCGGGATGCGCGCCAGATTGGCCTCGCTGCGAATGATCGCGAAGGAGTTGCGATAAATCTCCTGACCGTCGCGGATGTAATCAAGCATCAAGGGGGCTCCGTGAGCGGGCGTCGAGCAGAATCGCGGCCGCTTCAATAGTAAGGTTGCGTGCGTGCAGCGTGCCGAAACCCGGCAGCGCTGCATCGCGAAAATAGAGATCGTAATGACCGGGGCTGACCGCCAGCAATGTCGCCGCTGCGCGATGGGCCGCCGCGCAAGAGCGCGGGCAACCGGACAGGTGCACGTGCTGCGCCTGTGGCAGCAGCGTCGCCAGCAGCCGGGCGTCATATTTGGTATCGGCCAGGCCTTTGCCGCAGCCGCTGGAGCCGGTGCAGGCAATCAGTCGGGACAGCGGCTCGCCGGCGTCGGTCAGCCAGTGCAATTGCGTCAGGTATTGCAGGACTCGCGCCGCGTCGGCGGGCTTCACGTTCGGCAGCAGCAGACTTTGCCAAGGGGTGAAACGCAGGCTGCCATCCCCGAACTCGCGGGCCAGTCGGGCCGCACCACGCAGCATGGCCGGAGCGAGACGGCCGAGCGCCGGCACCGCACCGACATACACCCGGTCGTCAGCATTTTGCCGGTGGACACCGATGTGCAGAGCATCCGCCAGCGGCGTGCGCTGTCGGGTGACGGCAGCTTTGATCGCCACGCGTTCGCGCAACTGTTCGAGAAGCGCCTGCAGCGGCAGTTCATCGAGCAAATGGCGCATGCGCGTCTGCTCCGGTCGTGCCAGATCAAGGAACAACTCCAGCACCGCGACCACCAGCGCATGGCCGTTACTCAGTGTCACAACACCGGCCGCATGATCGATCGGACTACCGGCCAGACCGAACGCCAACAAAACCTCACCGTCACGTTCGAACGCCGAAAGCCACAGATCATGCGGATGCTCGAGCATCGCCAACGCCTCACCGCCGTCCAGTTGCACGGCGAACTTGGCGCTCAACTCATGAAAGCGCGGATGTGTCTGCAGAGTCGCCAGAATCTGTTCGGCCAAGGGCCGGGTATCGAACAGCAACTGCCGATCGATCCCGGCACTCGGGCTGAGCATCAGATTGCGCACATCGTCGCCCGCTGCGGTTTGCGGCCCCAGGCCGGCGGCCAGCAAACTGTCGATCAATGCCGCTGACTGCTCGCCGATGCCGCGAATCTGCAGATTGGCGCGGTTGGTCGCCTCGATCGCGCCACTGGCAAAACGCTCGGCGGCATCGGCCACCGCGTTGGCCTGATCAGCAGTGATCGAGCCGCCATTGAGCTTGATCCGGCAGATACCGCCATCCAGCGCCTGGACAATACGCAGCAACCCCGGACAAGCCGAGGGGCGCAGAGCGGTGGACATAGAGCGTTCGTTCAAGGGATGACCGGCTGGCTGGCAGCGCTGTGATGGGCGAAAGGTCGCCATTATGCCTGCTTTGCCCGAGCGCATGAAAATGCCTGCCGGTCGGAAACTGCGGCTTTTCAGAGTTCGACCTCTTCAAGGTCAACCACGCTCTCGCGAATCGCCTGATCTACAACGTCCCGGTTTTTGTCGATGTCCCGGCGATTGATCACCATTCTTCTGGCGCGGATGTCCAGTTGCGACATCGGTTGATGGACCTGCCAGAACAGGTAGTTGGTACTCAATACCAACTTGAAAAAGCGGATTTGGCTGAACACCACAACCAACTCGCCGTTGGCGTTCTGACTGACCGGCACAATGTGCGAGGTGAAGGCCTTGCCACTCAGGGCGGTAAACTTTTGCAGTAGCGCTACATCTTTTTCAAGCGCTGCCAGCCCGGCTTCAACCTGCGCTAATTGAACGCTCGCGAGCAAGGGTGCTGTCGACCGCCGCCACGCCTCCTGCACACTTCCGGAAAACGCCTCCTGGACCAGCACCACCGGTTTCTCCTCCTGTTTCCAGTCACATGACCACAGGCCTCCGACAAAGTAATCGAACCACTCTGCAGGCTGCAGGCTGCTGTCACAACGGCTGTCCGCCGCAATCTGCGCGAGATAAATGCAGTTCCTCACAAATCTGTTATCGGCCTCTGCCCGCCCCTCCAGTCCGACGAACAACATATTATTAACGGCAACTGCATTATTCTGACTTAAACGTGTAGCTGAATTGATATCCATATCGCCCCCTGCCAACTTGGCACGTATTAAATTTATAATTTCATTGCGCCAGACTTATTAAAAAGAACTGACTTGAATCAAACTAACAAAAACGGAAGTTTAAAAAATCACTATTACTCGACATTAAGTTTCCGCGTTGCTCTCGACTCGCCGCGACGACAGACCCGCGTCAGATGCCGGCAGCCGCGTTATCATGCCGCCCGTGAAGATCTACTCGGAATTAAGGAACGGCATGACACCCTGGCTGACGGTTGTGGGAATCGGTGAAGACGGCTTCAAGGGCCTGGGCAAAAATGCCCGGCGGGCCCTGATGGGCGCCTCGCGGATCATCGGCGGCCAGCGGCAACTGGACTTGCTGCCGGTGTGCATTCGTGGCGAACGCACTTTGTGGCCGAGTCCGTTTTCCCTCGCGCCGGTATTGGAGCAGCGCGGCGAAGCGGTGTGCGTGTTGGCCAGTGGTGATCCGATGTTCTACGGCGTCGGCGCGAGCCTTGCGCGACACGTGCCGAGTATCGAGATGCTGATCCTGCCCGCGCCCTCCTCCTGTTCACTGGCCGCCGCCCGGCTCGGCTGGCCGCTTCAAGAGGTGGTCACCCTATCGCTGGTGGCGCGACCACTGGCGGCACTCAATGCGCAGCTGTTCAGCGGGGTGCGTCTGTTGTTGCTGAGTAATGACCGGCAAAGTCCGGCGGCAGTCGCGGCGCTGCTGCGCGAGCGCGGTTTTGGCGGCAGTCGCCTGACTGTACTTGAGCACCTGGGTAGCGATACCGAACGGCGCGTCGAAAGTACGGCCAATGAATGGAATGACCCGGCGACTGCCGATCTGAATGTGATCGCCATCGAATGCCTGGCCGATGCGCAGGCGCCACGCCTGTCGCGTCTTGCCGGACTGCCCGACTCGGCATTCCAGCACGACGGTCAACTGACCAAACGCGATGTACGCGCGATCACCCTCGCCCGCCTCGCGCCGATTCCCGGCGAACTGCTGTGGGATGTCGGCGGTGGTTGCGGCTCGATCAGCATCGAATGGATGCGCGCGCACCCGAGCTGCCGCGCCATCGCCATCGAGGCGGACGAAGGCCGACAGGCCTTGATCGAACACAACCGCGACGCGTTGGGCGTGCCCGGTCTGCACTTGGTGCGTGGCCGTGCGCCGCAAGCCCTCGCCGGACTGGAGCGCCCGGACGCGATCTTCATCGGCGGCGGCGTGACCCGCGAAGGCGTGTTTGAAACCTGCTGGGAACAACTCAAGCCCGGTGGCAGGCTGGTCGCCAACGCCGTGACCCTGCAAAGTGAACTCGCCCTGATGCACTGGCGCGAACGCCACGGCGGCGAACTGACCCGAATCCACGTGGCCCAGGCGCAACCGCTGGGCGAGTTCGACACCTGGCGTCAGGCGTTGCCGATTACCCTGCTGGATCTGGTCAAACCCCTCGATGCGTGACGAAACCGCCGAACAACCCGCGCCCCTGCGCAGCGGTCTGACCACCGGCAGCTGCGCCACCGCCACCAGCCTCGCCGCCGCCCGCCTGCTGCTCGGCGGTACGTCGGCGGATGCGGTGCAGATCGTCCTGCCCAAAGGCAAACAGGTGCAGATGCGCCTGGAGTTCTGCCGGCTGACCGAAGGCGGCGCCGAAGCCGGGACGATCAAGGACGCCGGCGACGACCCGGACGTAACTCACGGTGCGCTGCTCTATTCACACGTGCGGCTGCTGGCCGAGCCGGGGATTCGCTTCGTCGCGGGCGCAGGTGTCGGCACCGTGACCCGACCGGGGCTGGTGCTCGGCGTCGGTGAACCGGCGATCAACCCGGTACCGCGCAAGATGATCAGCGACCACCTGACGCTGCTCGCCACCGAAAGCGCTTATGCCGGCGGTTTCGAGGTCACGGTCAACGTCGAGGGCGGCGAAGCGCTGGCGTTGAAAACCATGAATCCGCGTCTGGGCATTCTCGGTGGTTTGTCGATCCTCGGCACCAGCGGCATCGTCCGGCCGTTTTCCTGCGCGGCGTACATCGCCTCGATCCATCAGGGCATCGATGTCGCCAAAACCAACGGCTATCTGCACATTGCCGCGTGCACCGGCAACACCAGCGAAGACACCATGCGCCGGGTCTACGACCTGCCGGAAATCGCCTTGATCGAAATGGGCGACTTTGTCGGTGCGGTGCTCAAGCATCTGCGCAAAGTGCCTGTGGATAAACTCAGCCTGTGTGGCGGCTTCGGCAAGATCAGCAAACTGGCGGCCGGGCACATGGATCTGCACTCGCGGCATTCGAGCATCGACCTGCCGCAACTGGCTGAATGGGCGGCGGCGATGGGTGCCGATCAGGCGTTGCAGCAGAGCATTCGTAAAGCGAACACCAGTCAGCAGGCCCTGGCGATGGCCAGTGCGGCAGGCGTCGCCCTCGGCGATGAGGTCTGTCGCCATGCGCTGAATTTCGCCCGCAGCGTGGTGCCGGCGAAAGTACAGGTCGAGGTGTTTGCAATTGATCGCCAGGGCGGCATCGTCGGCCATGCCGGAGGTTTTGCATGAAACGGATCTTGTTGCTCGGCGGCGTCACTGAGGCGTTGGCCATCGCCCGTACGCTGGGGCCAGAACACATTTACAGTCTGGCCGGCGTGGGCCGAGTGCCTACCGACCTGACCTGTCAGGTGCGCGTCGGCGGTTACGGCGGCGCCGAAGGTCTGGCGCAATTCATTCGCGCTGAAGGCATCGACCTGCTGTTCGATGCGACCCACCCTTACGCCGCGCAAATCAGCCGCAACGCCGCCAGTGCCGCGCAACTGTCCGGCATTCCCTGCTGGGCCCTGCGCCGCCCCGCGTGGCGGCCGCAACCGGGCGATGACTGGCGTGAAGTCAGCGACTGGGCCGAACTGATCGAAGCCCTCAAACCGTTCCGCCGCCCGCTGTTCACCCTCGGCCGCGAACCGCTGCAACACCTCGACGAAATCCCTGCCAACCAGTTCTGGACCCTGCGCGCCCTCGACGTCTACCCCGGCAACGAACGCTGCGAAGTGATCGGCGCCCGTGGGCCGTTTCTGCTTGAGGAAGAACACGCACTGTTCGAGCGCCGGCAGATCGATGTGTTGATCAGCAAGAACAGCGGCAGCACCGCGACCGAGCCGAAACTGGAAGTGGCGCGGGAGTTGCGAGTGCCGGTGATGGTGTTGAAGCGGCCGGTGTTGCCGGGGGTTGATCGGGAGTTTGTGACGACGGATGAAGTCCTTGCTGCCCTTGCCGCCTTCATCCGGCTTTAACCCAGTGTAGCTCTCGAATACGCCTTCGCGGGCAAGCCCGCTCCCACAGTGGTCGGCGGCGACTGCATAGTCTGTGTATGCCAGAAACCCTGTGGGAGCGGGCTTGCTCGCGAAGGCGCCGTCCCTGACAGCTCGTATGCTGAACGTTGAAAAGACAGATCAAAAGATCGCAGCCTCGTTCCACTCGTCAGCTCCTACAGGATCGGCGGATGAGAATGGCGTAGCGAATTTCCACCGCTACACTCCTTTCAATTGATCTGCGACACCAAACCGCACGACGCCTTTTTACTTATCGGCCCTGATCAGGCTAAATAGCCCGCGCCTGATTGCCCACCCAACGGATCTGTCCCATGAACCGACACCGGCTTGCATTTGCCTGGATTGCCTGCTTCGCAGTGCTGTTCAACATGCTCGCCATGCCGATGACCGGGGCGATGGCGCAGGCGGCCAGTTCACCGGCCGAACAATTGCTGTGGAGCAGTTTCTGCACCGGCAGCGGGACGAAGATGGTGGCGATCAACATCGGCACCACGGAGCAGAAAGCCCCGTCCAACGACAGCCATTCCAACATGCAGCATTGCTGGTGCTGCTCGGGTTCTGCGCCGCTGGTGGCGTTGCCGGGCCATACGCCGCAGCTGTATTTCGCCCGCTACGAAAGCAATCGCAGCGTGGCGCCGCCCTCGTTGCAAACACCGACACCGCGCCAGCAATGGCCGAGCCTCAATCCCCGCGCCTCGCCTCTGGTCTGATCTGTCTCGCAATTGACCTGCGTTTCACATCGTTCTGGAGAACTGCCATGTTGAACAAACTCTTCGTCATCGCTGCGCTGTTGCTGCCTGCGTGCTTCGCCCATGCCCACGAATACAAGGCCGGCGAGCTGGAAATCGCTCACCCGTGGTCGCAGGAGCTGCCGCCCAACGCGCCGACCGTCGCCGCTTATTTCGTGATCAGCAATCCCGGCAAGACCGACGACCGCCTGCTCGGCGTCGACTCGCCGATCACCGCCGAAGCGCAACTGCATGAGCACGTGATGCAGGGCGATCTGATGAAGATGCAGCAGGTGCCCGACGTGTTGATTCCTGCCGGCGGCAAGGTCACGTTCGCGCCGATGGCCTATCACGTGATGCTGCTCAACCCGAAAGACCGCAGCCTGCTCAGCGACGGCAAACGCTTCCCGCTGACCCTGCATTTCGAGAAGGCCGGAGACGTGACCGTCGAAGTCGCGGTGCAGAAGAAACCACCGCAAGACACCCAGGCACACGATCACGCCCAGTAACCGATCCGGCTGACCACGCCCGTGCGCCCGCAACGCGCCGGGGCGTCCCGCCTGCATCGCCAGAGCCAGACTCTGACCCGCGGTAGCTGGATCGCCCTGTTCGCCATGTTGATGATCTTCATCGGCCCGCTGATTTCTCAGTCGATGCCGATGGATCAGCACGCCTCGACTTCCATGGCGATGTCCATGGACATGCCGGGCATGGATTACTCCGCGCACGGCGCACAACCGGCTGCCGAACACTGCCCGCCACAATCCTCGCACCACGCCCTGTGGGAAAAATGCGGTTATTGCAGCCTGCTGTTCAACTGCCCGGCGCTGACCGGTGGCGGCACTTTCGCCACGTTCAGCATCGCCCACGTCAACACCTTCACCCCATCCTCTCCACGCCTGGGCCATGCCCGGCAGACCTTCTTCCCCGGCGCCCGCACCCGCGCCCCGCCCGTCAACGCGTAAACACCGCACCTTTGATTGCACACGGTTGAGAAGACAGCTTCAGGCTGCCGGCCGTGTCGTTTACGACTGTTTGATGGAAATTGTCATGTCCAGGTTTTCTGCTGTTCCACGCTCGGGTTCTGCCCAGGCTTCCTTCGCCTTGAACGAATCGCGCATTCGTTTCTCACATGCTACTGCCGTCCTTTGCGGTGTCCTGCTGTCCCCGCTGGTGCTCGCCGATGACCACGCCGGGCACAACCAAGAACTGAGTCCGACGGTGATCACCGCGATCGCTCCAAGCTCGCCGCTGACTATCGTCACCAACCCCAAGGACCCGCGCCAACCGGTGCCGGCCAGCGATGGCGGCGATTATCTGAAGACCATTCCCGGCTTCGCTCTGGTGCGCAACGGCGGCACCAACGGTGATCCGGTGCTGCGCGGGATGTTCGGTTCGCGGCTGAACATTCTCACCAACGGCAGCATGCTGCTCGGCGCCTGCCCGGGGCGGATGGACGCACCGACCTCGTACATCTCGCCGGAAACCTACGACAAACTCACGGTGATCAAGGGCCCGCAAACCGTACTCTGGGGGCCAGGCGCATCGGCCGGCACGGTCCTCTTCGACCGTGAGCCGGAAAGCTTCGGCGAACTCGGCACGCGGGTGAATGCCAGCGTGCTGGCCGGCTCCAACGGACGTTTCGACAAGGTCGTCGACGCCGCTGCCGGCGGGCCATTGGGCTACGTGCGAGTGATCGGCAACACCGCGCACTCCGACGACTACCGCGACGGCAACAACGACATCGTCCCGTCGCGCTATGACAAGTGGAACGGTGACATCGCCGTCGGCTGGACCCCGGACGCCGACACCCTGATCGAACTCACCGCCGGCAAGGGCGATGGCGAAGCGCGCTACGCCGGACGCGGCATGGACGGTTCGCAGTTCCTGCGCGAAAGCCTCGGCCTGCGCTTCGAAAAATCCAACATCACCGACGTGCTAGAGAAACTCGAAGCACAGGTCTACTACAACTACGCCGACCACGTGATGGACAACTACAGCCTGCGCACACCATCCGGCACCGGGATGATGGCCGGGCCCATGGCCTCCAACGTCGACCGTCGCACCCTCGGCGCGCGGATCAAGGCGACCTGGCGCTGGGCCGACATCCAGCTGATGACCGGTCTCGATGCGCAGACCAACGAGCATCGTCAGCGCAGTGGCATGGGCATCGACACCTACAAGGATCAGCCCTACACCAAGGATGCCGATTTCCATAACTACGGCGTGTTCAGCGAACTGACCTGGTACGCCGCCGACCGTGATCGCCTGATCACCGGCGCCCGGGTCGACCGTGCTTCGGCCAAGGATTACCGGCAGAGCATTGGTTCGGGAATGATGAGCCGGCCAAATCCGACCGCCGACGAGACCCGCGCCGACACCCTGCCAAGCGGCTTCGTGCGTTACGAGCATGACCTTGCTGACAGCCCCGCCACGCTGTACGCCGGCCTCGGTCACGCGCAGCGCTTCCCGGATTACTGGGAGCTGTTTTCACCGAAGTCCGGCCCGGCCGGTTCGCTGAATGCGTTCGACTCGATCAAACCGGAGAAGACCACCCAGTTCGACTTCGGCGTGAACTACAAGACCGCCGAACTCGAAGCCTGGGCCTCGGGCTACGTCGGTGTGGTGCGCGACTACATCCTGTTCGACTACACGCCAACGATGATGGGCATGAGTACTTCGCGCGCGGAAAACATCGACGCACGGATCATGGGTGGCGAACTCGGCGCCGCCTACAAACTCACCGATAACTGGAAAGCCGACGCGACCCTGGCTTACGCCTGGGGCAAGAACAGCAGCGACGGCAAGGCCCTGCCGCAAATGCCGCCGCTGGATGCGCGTTTCGGCCTGACCTACAGCGAAGACAACTGGAGCGCCGGGGCGCTGTGGCGCGTGGTCGCGGCGCAAAACCGCATCGACCAGAACAAGGGCAACGTGGTCGGCAAGGACTACGACAAGAGCGGCGGCTTTGGCGTGTTCTCGCTCAACGGCGCCTACCGGATCAACAAAAACTGGAAGGTCAGCACCGGCGTCGACAACCTGTTCGGCAAGGCTTACGCCGAGCACCTGAACCTGGCCGGTAACGCCGGTTTCGGCTACCCGGCCAACGACCCGCAAGCGATCAACGAACCGGGGCGCACGCTCTGGACCAAGGTCGATATGAGTTTCTAACAGTCAAATCCCACCCTGTGGGAGCGAGCTTGCTCGCGAAGGGGACGGCACATCCAACATAGATGCAGCCTGACACGACGCCTTCGCGAGCAAGCTCGCTCCCACAAGGGTTGCAGAACAACTAAAAGATCCAAGCCAAGCGGAGCAAACGTGATGCAAAAGCCCAAACCGAATTTCTACAACCTGGCGTGGCGCTGGCATTTCTATGCCGGATTATTCGTCGCGCCGTTCATGGTAATGCTGGCCCTGACCGGCATCATCTACCTGTTCAAACCGCAACTCGATTCACTGATGTACAGCAGCCTGCTCAACGTCCCCGCCGGGCATCACACGGTGCCGGCCGATGATCTGCTGCAACGGGTCAAGAGCGCTTATCCACAGGGTCAGATCACCCAATACCTGCCGCCGGCCAACGCCGAACGCAGCGCGCAATTTGTCGTGAAGAATGAAGGTCACGAACTCAATGTGTTCATCGATCCGTACCACGGCGACATCCTCGGCGAGCAGGATGCGAAGAAAAATCTGCAAGCCGTCGCGCGCGCCATTCACGGCGAACTGATGATCGGTACGCTCGGTGATCGCCTGATCGAACTCGCCGCCGGTTGGGGCGTGGTGCTGGTGGTGTCGGGGGTGTTTCTGTGGTGGCCGCGCGGTCAGGCCGCCGGAATTCTGTGGCCACGCCTGAGCAGTCGCGGTCGAGTGTTGTGGCGTGATCTGCACGCGGTCACCGGGTTCTGGGGCGCGGCATTGCTGCTGGTGATGCTGCTCAGCGGCATGACCTGGACCGGCTTCTGGGGCAAGCAGTACGCCCAGGTATGGAACGTGTTCCCGGCCGCGATGTGGAACAACGTGCCAACCTCCGACGTCGAGGCCGGCAGCCTCAACAACGCCGCGCGCCAGACCGTGCCGTGGGCAATGGAAAACACGCCGATGCCGATGTCCGGTGACCACGCCGAACACATGGCCCACGGCGGCATGCAGCACGGTCCCGCCGCTCCCGCGATCAGCCTGCAAGAGGTGCAGAACATCGCGCTTGAACGCAAGGTCGAACCCGGCTACAGCATTACTCTGCCGACCACCGCGACCGGGGTGTTCACCATTGCCGTGTTCGCCGACGACCCGCGTAACGATGCGACCCTGCATGTCGATCAGTACACCGGCAAGGTCCTCGCCGATGTGCGTTTCGAGCAGTACGGCGCAGTGGCGCGGGCCACGGAAATCGGCGTGATGCTGCATGAAGGCAAGATGTTCGGCACCTTCAACCAGATCATCGTGCTGCTGATCTGCCTGATGATTCTGCTCAGCGCCGTCAGCGGCGTGGTGATCTGGTGGAAGCGGCGTCCGCAGGGCAAGTTCGGCGTGCCGCCGCTGCGCCATGACCTGCCGAAATGGAAAACCGGTGTGGCGATCATGCTCGCGCTGGCCGTGATCTTTCCGCTGGTGGGCGCTTCGCTGGTACTGGTCTGGCTGCTGGATCGCCTGCTGTTGTCGCGTCTGGGCCGCCAAGCTGAATCTGCCTCACCTTCATCGTGAAGCAGGCGAGATGCGCGTTTCAGACAGATCTTTAAACTGCCGGGGCTTAAACTTCGGCATTTTTTAGTGTTACTGTGTAACACAAATATGCCGCTCTGCCCGCAGCCACAAGTTGCGGGCTTTCTTTTGAAGAAGTGATTCACCGCCCCGATGAACAAGTACCTCTTGTCCAGCCTCTGCCTGTTCGCCCTGAACAACGCCAACGCTGACGGCCAGCCGCTGACGCTGCCCACCGGCACCATCTCCGCGCCTGCGATTGACGAAGAAAGTGTCAGCCTGACCACGCCGACCGCCGCCGGCTCGCGCCTGAACCTGACGGCCATGGAAACTCCGGCCAGCGTCGAAAGCCTCAGCGGCGAGCAGGTGCGTGCCCGTGGTGATCGCAGCGTGCAGGACGCCGTGTCGCGCAGCACCGGCATCAGCCGCACCGGCACCCCGGGCGATGGCGGTACCTCGTTGCAGGCACGCGGTTTTACCGGGCAGAGTTCGGTGATGCAGTTGTATGACGGCAATCGGATGTACACCGGCATGGGCACCGTGACCTTTCCGGTCGACACCTGGTCGGTGCAGCGCGTCGACGTACTGCGCGGCCCCGCCTCGGTGCTGTACGGCGAAGGCGCGACCGGTGCGGTGGTCAACGTGATTCCGAAGAAACCGTTCGAAGGCGACATCGAAAACCACTTGCGCGTTGGCTACGGCTCCTACGACAGCCAGCAGCAGGCGTTCGACAGCGGCGGCTCGCTGACCGACACCCTGAGCTATCGCCTCAATCTCAATCGCCTGCGCAGCAACGGCTGGATCGATCGCGGTGATTCATCAAGCGACTTCATCAGCGCCGCGCTGCGCTGGCAGGCCACTGATGATCTAGCGTTCACCCTCGCCCACGACTACGGCGATCAGCGCCCGCAGAACTACTTCGGCACGCCGCTGATCAACGGCCGATTACGCGACAGCCTACGCAACAAGAACTACAACGTGCGTGACGATCAGCAGCACTACAACGATCAGTGGACGCGCCTGACCACCGATTGGCAGATCAACGACGCCGTCAGTGCCAGCAACGAGCTGTACTACCTCAAGGCCCAGCGCCGCTGGCAGAACGCCGAGAACTACAACTTCGACCGCGACAGCCAGCAACTCAGCCGCAGCGGCTACTTCGGCATCGGCCACAAGCAAGAGCAGGTCGGTGACCGTCAGACGTTCACCTTCAAGCACTCGCTGTTCGGCCTCGACAGCCAAACGGTGACTGGCGTCGATTACAACCGCATCCGCTTCCAGCTCAACAGCAACTCGCCGTTCAACGACGTGCTACCGAACGGTCAGGCGCTGGATCTGTATCACCCGCAACCGGGCTACTTCGAAAGCGCCAACCCGTACCGCGACCAGTTCGACAGCACCACAAAGCAGATGTCAGTGTTCGGCGAAAACCGCACGCAACTGAGCGAGCGCTGGTCGTTGGTGACAGGAGTGCGCCGCGATTACGTACACGTGGATCGCAACAACCTGATCGACGACAGCCAGAGCGACAAGACTCTGACCGGCAACAACTGGAAGGCCGGACTCGTGTTTGCCCTGACGCCCGAGACTTCGCTCTACGCTCAGGTCGCGACCAGCACCGACGGCATCGGCGGCCTGATATCCCTCAGTCCGAGCCAGCAGCAATACGACCTCTCGACCGCGCGCCAGACCGAGGTCGGCCTGAAGCAGTTGTTCTGGGATCAGCGTGGCGAGTTCACCCTGGCGGCCTATCGCATCGTCAAGAAGAAGCTGCTGACCGACGATCCGGGCAACCCGACGCTCAAGCAGCAAGTCGGCCAGCAATCTTCCAACGGCCTGGAGGCCAGCCTCGATCTGCAACTGCCACACGCCTGGCAACTGCAGGCCAACGCGGCGATTGTGAAGGCCAAGTACGATGACTTCTCCGAGGTGGTCAACGGGCAAACCCTGTCGTACAACGGCAATCGCCCGGTGGATGTGCCACGGCGCACCGCCAATCTGTGGCTGAACAAAAACCTCAGCGATGATCTGAAGGCCGGTGCCGGTGTGCGTTACGTCGATGCGCGTTACGCCGACATGGCCAACCGCAACGAGCTGCCAAGTTACACCGTGGTCGATGCAACGCTGTCGTGGCAAGCTCTGCGCAACACCACGCTGGGCCTGCAGGTGAACAATCTGTTTGACCGCCAGTACGCACAAAGCCAATACAATGAGGGCCAGCAGTGGATTCTCGGCGAGCCGAGATCGTTCTTCGTCACGGCCGATTACACCTTTTGATTCACTGGCCCTTCGCGAGCAAGCCCGCTCCCACATTGAAACGCGATCAACTGTGGGAGCGGGCTTGCTCGCGAAGGCGTCATCAGCAACACCCGATATTTCAGAGTAGAAGATGACCTCACTGACCCTCGCCAACCTCGCCTGGACACCCCTGGGCCACGGCCACTGCCATCACCAGTTCCAGCTGCGTGACGCCTCGTTGCAGGTGGCCGCCGGTGAGTTTGTCGGTTTGATCGGTCCCAACGGCAGCGGCAAGACCAGCCTGCTGCGCTGCGCCTATCGCTTCAGCCAGCCGGAAAGCGGAGAGGTCAGACTCGATCATCACAACGTGTGGAAACAGTCCTCGCGCTGGTGCGCAAAACGCATCGCCGTGGTCCTGCAGGAATTTCCCGACGCCTTTGGCCTGACCGTCGAAGAAGTGGTCGCCATGGGCCGCACACCGCACAAAGGCCTGTTCGATGGCGACACGCTGGAAGATCGCAATCTGGCGACGCAAGCGCTCAAATCAGTCGGCCTCGACGGCTTCGAAGACCATGCGTTCGCCACCCTCTCCGGCGGTGAAAAACAACGGGTGATCCTCGCCCGCGCCCTGACCCAGCAACCGCAATTGCTGATCCTCGACGAGCCGACCAACCACCTCGACCCGCGTTATCAGCTCGAACTGCTGCAACTGGTCAAACGTCTGCAGATCGGCACCCTCGCCAGCATTCACGACCTGAACCTGGCCGCCGCGTTCTGTGACCGACTGTACGTGATCAATCACGGGCGCATCGTCGCCAGCGGCACGCCGCAACAGGTGCTCACCACCGAGCTGTTGCGCGACGTGTTCGGCGTCGAGGCGTTGATCGACTCCCATCCCCTCCACGGCTACCCGCGAATCACCTGGATAACCCGACCATGACTGTGCGCTCCCTGCTTTGCGTCGCTCTTCTGTTGTGCAGTGCCCCGGCCTTCGCCGAAGCCACGAAATACCCGCTGACCATCCACAGCTGCAACCGCGAAGTGACCTTCAACGAGGCGCCGAAGCACGCGGTCAGTCACGACATCAACATGACCCAGATGATGCTCGCCCTCGGCCTCAAATCGCGCATGGCCGGTTATAGCGGCGTCAGCGGCTGGAAGTCGGTGACGCCCCAGATGCAGTCGCTGCTCGACGGTTTGCCGGAACTGGCCGCGAAATATCCGTCGGTGGAAACCCTGCTCAACGCCAACGTCGATTTCTTTTTCGCCGGTTGGGATTACGGCATGCGCGTTGGCGGCGACCTCACCCCGCAGACCCTGCAACCGTTGGGCATCAACGTGTATGAGCTGACCGAGTCCTGCGCCTTCGTGATGAAGCGCCCGGCGGCGACGCTGGACGACACCTATAACGACCTGCGCAACCTCGGGAAAATTTTCGACGTGCAGGATCGCGCCAACGCACTGATCGCCGACATGCAGAATCAGGTCGCCGAGATCCGCAAAGACCTGCCCGCCAACAAGCCGCGGGTATTTCTCTACGACAGCGGCGAAGACCGCGCCATGACCTCCGGGCGTCTTGGCATGCCGCAAGCGCTGATCGACGCTGCGGGCGGGCGCAACATTCTCGATGACGTCGAAGCGAGCTGGACCCGGGTCAACTGGGAGACCGTGGTCGAGCGCAATCCGCAGGTGATCGTGATCGTCGACTACAGCGAAATCACTGCTGAACAGAAGATCGAATTTCTGCTGAAGAACCCGGCGCTGCAATCGGTGGACGCGATCAAGAACCAGCGCTTCATCGTCATTCCGTACGTGCAGGCCACGCCGGGGATCGATAACGTGCTGGCGGTGGAAACCCTGGCCAAGGGGTTCCACGGCGAATGATCGACCGTCGCTACGCCTTGTTGCTGATCGCCCTCGGCGCCGTGTTGCTGGTGTCGTGCGTGGTGTCGCTCGGCTTTGGCCCGGCGCGGGTGCCGGTGGACGTGGTGTGGCGGATTCTCCTGCACAAGGCCTTGGGTTTCGGCGAGGTGAGCTGGAGCGCCGGGCAGGAACACATTGTCTGGCTGATCCGTGTGCCGCGCATGTTGCTCGGGGCGTTGGTCGGTGCCGGGCTGGCGTTGATTGGCGCGGTGCTGCAAGCAGTGACGCGTAATCCACTGGCCGATCCGCACCTGCTCGGCGTCACTTCCGGCGCGACACTTGGCGCCGTGATCGTGGTGCTGCACATCGGTGAAATCATCGGTCTGCTGACCTTGCCGATTGCCGCATTCATCGGTGCATTGCTGAGCATGTTTCTGGTACTGGGCATTGCCAACCGTCAGGGTCGGCTCGACAGCGATCGCCTGCTGCTGTGCGGCGTGGCGGTATCGTTCGTGATGATGGCGATCGCCAACCTCCTGCTGTTCATGGGCGACCACCGCGCCAGTTCGGCGGTGATGTTCTGGATGCTCGGCGGTCTCGGCCTGGCGCGCTGGGAGCTGCTGGCGGTACCGGCGCTGAGCGTGTTGTTCGGCCTCGGACTGTTGCTGGGCATGGCCCGGCCGTTGAACGCCTTGATGGCCGGCGAACAGACTGCCGTGACCCTTGGCCTGAATGCCCGCGCGGTGCGTTTGCGGGTGTTTGTGATCGCCTCGTTGATGACCGGGGTGCTGGTGTCGATCAGTGGCTCGATCGGTTTTGTCGGGCTGATGGTGCCGCACATTGCCCGGCGTCTGGTGGGTGCCGAACACCGCCGATTGCTGCCCGCCTGTGTGCTGCTCGGCAGCCTGTTTCTGGTGTGGGTCGATGTCGCCGCGCGGACTCTGATCGCGCCGGAAGACCTGCCCATCGGCGTTGCCACCGCGGCCATCGGCGGCCTGTTCTTCATTGGCCTGATGCGCCGCCGTTGAGCCTCCTGTAAGGCATGAGGCTGGTTTCGCCAGCGCGGAATCACCAACGTGACGTTTACTCCGCCCGGCAAAAAACCAAGATTTTTCCTACAGGTTTTTCAGGTTGTCCGTCGGAAGCACGCGCCCTAGTGTTCCGCGGTCGCTGAACACTCAGCCCTCCGCTGCGCAAGGCTCGGCGAGTCCTGCGCCTGTCCGAACACGAAAGGAAAATCACGTTGCTCAAGACCATTCTTGCCTCAATCGTATTTATCTCGGCGCCTGCATGGGCAAGCCCGCCCCCCTTCACCGGCACGGATTACAGCGGTACGTACGAATGCAAGGGAATGGACAGCCATATCGGCGAATTCAGAGGCACTGTCGATATGTCACTGAATGCCGGGCAAAGTACCGGTGAGTACGGTGCTTACCGCTTCACCCTGACCCTCGCCGACAAGTCTCTGTACAACGGTTTTGCCGCAGCCGATGCAGACTCGCTGGCCATTTACTTTGCGCACACCGATCCCGCCTTGAAGGACTACGGCGTTGGCATTGCAAAGATGAAATCAGCTCCAGACGGCAAGACGTCCTTTATCAAGTACTACTACGGCCCGGAATATGAGGGCGGCGGTCACGGTATGGAAAACTGCGTCAAGGGCTGATTCGGCCCACTCCCTGAAAAGTGCTGTCGCCCTGCGGCAGCACCACAATGAAGCACGCCCTCGCACCACCGCCACTCGCTTGTCCTCTCCTGGTGCGCGCCGCTATCGCGCAACCGCTCTGACACGACATTTTCCTGCCCGATCCCGACCGGGCACAGCCCTTGCAAAACACACCTTCAGTCGTCCGCATCTGCCAACCATAAAAAACTTTAACGTTCATGGAGATCGCACAATGAAGCGTCGCAGTTTGATCAAGGCTTTCACACTCACGGCATCCATTGCCGCGATGGGCATGACCTGGACTGTCCAGGCGGCCGAGACCATCAAGGTCGGGATTCTGCACTCGTTGTCCGGGACCATGGCGATCTCCGAAACGTCGCTCAAAGACATGGCGCTGATGACCATCGACGAGATCAACGCCAAGGGCGGGGTGAACGGCAAGATGCTCGAACCGGTGGTGGTCGACCCGGCATCGAACTGGCCGCTGTTCGCCGAAAAAGGCCGGCAGTTGCTGACCCAGGACAAGGTCGCCGTGGTCTTCGGTTGCTGGACCTCGGTGTCGCGTAAATCGGTGCTGCCGGTGTTCGAAGAACTCAACGGCCTGCTGTTCTACCCGGTGCAATACGAAGGCGAAGAGATGTCGCCGAACGTGTTCTACACCGGCGCCGCGCCGAACCAGCAAGCGATCCCCGCCGTTGAATACCTGATGAGCGAAGAAGGCGGCAGCGCCAAGCGCTTCTTCCTGCTCGGCACCGACTACGTCTACCCGCGCACCACCAACAAGATCCTGCGCTCGTTCCTGCATTCCAAAGGCGTGGCCGACAAGGACATCGAAGAGGTCTACACCCCGTTCGGTCACAGCGACTATCAAACCATCGTCGCCAACATCAAGAAGTTCTCCGCCGGCGGCAAGACAGCGGTGATCTCCACGGTCAACGGCGACTCCAACGTGCCGTTCTACAAAGAGCTGGCCAACCAGGGCCTGAAGGCTACCGACGTACCGGTGGTGGCGTTCTCGGTGGGTGAAGAAGAGCTGCGCGGCATCGACACCAAACCGCTGGTGGGCAACCTTGCGGCGTGGAACTACTTCGAGTCCGTGGAGAACCCGGTGAACAAGAAGTTCGTCGCTGACTGGAAGGCCTACGCGAAGAAACACAACCTGCCGGGCGCCGACAAAGCGGTGACCAACGACCCGATGGAAGCCACTTACGTCGGCATCCACATGTGGGCGCAGGCAGCGGAAAAAGCCAAGTCCACCGACGTCGACAAGGTTCGCGAAGCGCTGGCCGGCCAGACTTTCGCCGCGCCGTCCGGTTATACGCTGACCATGGACAAGACCAACCACCACCTGCACAAACCGGTGATGATCGGCGAGATCCAGAGCGACGGTCAGTTCAACGTGGTGTGGCAGACCGAAGGCCCGATCCGCGCGCAGCCGTGGAGTCCGTTTATCGATGGCAACGACAAGAAGCCGGATTATGCGGTGAAGAGCAACTGAGCCATTGGGTGTCGGCCTCACGCCTGGCGTGAGGCCGACTCGATCCCCCTGTGGGAACAATATTTTGTGGTGAGGGGATTCATCCCCGATGGGTCGCGAAGCGACCCCAAATGCTACAGGCGCGATGTACCTGTGAATCGCGGCGACTGTTTTTGCGACTGCTTCGCAGCCGATCGGGGATGAATCCCCTCGCCACAAAGACTGTGCCCACAATTAGTCCGCGCAAGGCGACTCTTTATGCCGACTACCCTATACCGCTTCATCCTCGCCATCGCACTGCTGTTGCCGATGACTGCCTTTGCCGGCGACGCCGAAGACTTCGTCGCCGCCAACCCCGTGCAACAGGCCAAACTGCTGGAAGCCTGGGCCGCGCAGCCCGAGCCGGCGCGTGTCGAGCTGATCAACGCCCTGCAACAAGGCGAATTGATCATCGACGGCCAGCCGAAAACCCTGCGCCTGAACAACCGCCTGCGAGGTCTGATCGACACCGCTCTGGCCAGCCACCAATTGCTCGCCGCCGACGCCAAAACCCGTCTGATTGCCGCGCAGCAATTGCAGAAAAGCGCGAAACCCGCGCAGCTGAAATTCCTCGACCAGCAACTGGCTGGCGAAAAAGACGAGAACGTCCACGCCGCCCTGAGCCTGGCGCTGGCCAATCTGCAACTGGTGGACAGCGACCCGGCGGTGCGTCTGGCCGCCGTGCGCCTGCTCGGTGAAACCGGCGATCCGCTGGCCCGCACGCGCCTCGAAGGCCTGCTCGAACCCGGCGTCGAAAGCGATGCCGGGGTGCGCACCGCCGCCGAAACCAGTCTGGCTCAGGTCAAGCGCAAACTGCTGATCGGCGAAGTGTTGGGTCAGGCGTTCAGCGGCATGTCCCTCGGCTCGATCCTGCTGCTCGCGGCCCTCGGTCTGGCGATCACCTTCGGCCTGCTCGGGGTGATCAACATGGCCCACGGCGAGATGCTGATGCTTGGCGCCTACTCGACCTACGTAGTGCAGTTGCTGTTCCAGCGCTACGCCCCGCAAGCCATCGAGTTCTACCCGCTGATCGCGCTGCCGGTGGCGTTCTTCGTCACGGCGGCAATCGGCATGGCGCTGGAACGCACGGTGATTCGTCATCTCTACGGCCGACCGCTGGAAACCCTGCTCGCCACCTGGGGCATCAGCCTGATGCTGATCCAGTTGGTGCGCCTGCTGTTCGGCGCACAGAACGTCGAAGTGGCGAACCCGGCGTGGCTGTCCGGCGGTATTCAAGTACTGCCGAATCTGGTGTTGCCGTACAACCGCATCGTGATCATCGCTTTCGCCTTGTTCGTGGTGGTGCTGACCTGGCTGCTGCTGAACAAGACCCGCCTCGGTCTCAACGTCCGTGCGGTCACGCAGAACCGCAACATGGCTGCCTGCTGCGGCGTGCCCACCGGCCGCGTCGACATGCTCGCCTTCGGCCTCGGCTCGGGCATTGCCGGGCTCGGCGGTGTGGCGCTGAGTCAGATCGGCAACGTCGGCCCGGACCTGGGTCAGAGCTACATCATCGACTCGTTCCTGGTGGTGGTGCTCGGTGGCGTCGGGCAACTCGCCGGCAGCGTGCTCGCCGCGTTCGGGCTGGGCATCGCCAACAAGATTCTCGAACCGCAGATCGGTGCGGTACTCGGCAAGATCCTGATCCTCGCGCTGATCATTCTGTTCATCCAGAAACGTCCGCAAGGCCTCTTCGCACTGAAAGGACGGGTGATCGACTGATGAACCAGCCTCTACTTGTCACGGCCACGCAAAAAGCCGGGCCGAAAGTCACCATTGCCATCGGCGCGGTGATCCTCGCGCTGCTGATCGCCCTGCCGCTGCTCTCGCTGCTGGCGCCGGACAGTGCGCTGCATGTCTCGGCGTATACGCTGACGCTGGTCGGCAAAATCCTCTGCTACGCCATCGTCGCCTTGGCGCTGGATCTGGTCTGGGGTTACGCCGGGCTGTTGTCGCTTGGCCACGGTCTGTTCTTCGCCCTCGGTGGTTATGCGATGGGCATGTACCTGATGCGTCAGGCCGCCGGTGATGGTTTGCCGGCGTTCATGACCTTTCTGTCGTGGACCGAACTGCCGTGGTACTGGAGCGGCACCAGCAGTTTTATCTGGTCGATGTGCCTGGTGGTGCTGGCGCCGGGTCTGCTGGCGTTGGTGTTCGGCTTCTTCGCCTTCCGCTCGCGGATCAAGGGTGTGTATTTCTCGATCATGACCCAGGCCCTGACGTTCGCCGGGATGCTCCTGTTTTTCCGCAACGAGACCGGCTTCGGCGGCAACAACGGCTTCACCAACTTCCGCACGATTCTCGGTTTCGGCATCACTGAACCCGGCACTCGCGCAGTGCTGTTTCTGGCCACCGTGTTGTTGCTGGTGGCAAGTCTGTTCATCGGCTGGCGTCTGGCGCAGAGCAAGTTCGGCCGGGTGCTGACGGCGCTGCGCGATGCGGAAAACCGCCTGATGTTCTGCGGCTACGACCCGCGCGGTTTCAAACTGTTCGTCTGGGTCTTGAGCGCGGTGCTGTGCGGTCTGGCCGGGGCCTTGTATGTGCCGCAAGTGGGGATCATCAACCCCAGCGAAATGTCCCCGACCAACTCGATCGAAGCGGCAGTGTGGGTGGCCCTCGGCGGTCGCGGCACGCTGATCGGGCCGCTGCTCGGCGCCGGTGTGGTCAACGGCATGAAGAGCTGGTTCACCGTGGCTTTCCCCGAATACTGGCTGTTCTTCCTCGGCGCGCTGTTCATCGTCGTGACGTTGTATTTGCCCAAAGGCGTGATCGGCCTGCTGAAGAAACGAGGTGAACAATGAGAGTCACTGCGAGTGCTGAATTCATGCTCGAACCGGCGTTTTTCCCCGTGGAACCGAACAAGGACGAAGGCACCAGCCGTGACTCGATCGGCCTCGGCCAACGCGTCGGCCCGGGCCTCGATACCCGTCACGGCACGATCCTGACCCTGGAAGACATCAGCGTCAGCTTCGACGGCTTTCGCGCGCTGAACAATCTGAACCTGTACATCGGTGTCGGCGAACTGCGCTGCATCATCGGCCCCAACGGCGCGGGCAAGACCACGCTGATGGATGTGATCACCGGCAAGACCCGCCCCAGTCACGGCAAGGCGTGGTTCGGCGAAACCCTGGACCTGACGCAGATGAGCGAAGTGCAGATCGCGCAGGCCGGGATCGGGCGCAAGTTCCAGAAGCCGACGGTGTTCGAAGCGCTGAGCGTGTTCGAGAATCTTGAGCTGGCGCAGAAGACCGACAAGTCGGTGTGGGCCAGTTTGCGCGCGCGTCTGAGCGGTGAGCAGAAGGATCGCATCAGTGACGTGCTGGAAACCATCCGCCTGACCACCTCGGTCAATCGCGCGGCGGGCTTGCTGTCCCACGGTCAGAAGCAGTTTCTGGAGATCGGCATGTTGCTGATGCAAGACCCGCAATTGCTGCTGCTCGACGAACCGGTGGCGGGCATGACCGATGCCGAAACCGAATTCACCGCCGAGCTGTTCAAGTCGCTGGCCGGCAAGCATTCGCTGATGGTGGTGGAGCACGACATGGGCTTCGTCGGCTCGATTGCCGACCACGTGACGGTGCTGCATCAGGGCAGCGTGCTGGCGGAAGGATCGCTGGAGCAGGTGCAGGACAACGAGCGGGTGATCGAGGTTTACCTCGGCCGCTGAGCTGCAAACACCTTTCCAAACTGTAGGAGTGAGCCTGCTCGCGATAGCTGTGTATCAGATAAGCCGGCGTTGACTGATACGCCGCTATCGCGAGCAGGCTCACTCCTACAAGGGATTTGAGGAGATTCTGAACATGCTGCAAGTCGACAAGCTGCACCAGTACTACGGCGGTAGCCACATCCTCCGTGGCCTCTCATTCGACGTAAAAGTCGGCGAAGTCACCTGCCTGCTCGGGCGCAACGGCGTGGGCAAGACCACCCTGCTCAAATGCCTGATGGGCCTGTTGCCGGCCAAGGAAGGCGCGGTGAACTGGGAAGGCAAAGCGATCACCACGCTCAAGCCGCACCAGCGTGTACACGCCGGGATCGCTTACGTGCCACAGGGCCGGGAAATCTTCGGCCGGCTCACGGTGGAGGAGAATCTGCTGATGGGCCTGTCACGGTTTCCCGGCAGCGAAGCGAAAGAAGTACCAGGTTTCATCTACGAATTGTTCCCGGTGCTGCTACAAATGAAGCAGCGCCGCGGCGGCGACCTGTCCGGCGGTCAGCAACAGCAGCTCGCTATCGGGCGCGCATTGGCCAGTCGTCCGCGATTGCTGATCCTCGACGAACCCACCGAAGGCATTCAGCCCTCGGTGATCAAGGAGATCGGCGCGGTGATCAAGAAACTTGCGGCGCGTGGCGACATGGCGATTTTGCTGGTCGAGCAGTTCTACGATTTCGCTGCGGAGCTGGCCGATCAGTACCTGGTGATGTCCCGGGGCGAGATCGTGCAGCAGGGTCGCGGCGAAAATATGGAGGCCGAGGGTGTACGAGGTCTGGTAACAATTTAATCTGTAGCTTCCTAACGATAATTACAAACCATGAACTTACCGCTTCCCACTGCCCTGTTTACCCCGAGCTGGCACGCCGAGCTGGAGCTGGCCTACGCCCGCTTCGGCGACTGCACACGCCCGGTTCAGCGCCGGCACCTCGGCCCGCTGCGCGTGCAAAAGCACCTGTATGCCGAAGGCCCCGAGGTCTGCCAGCACATCATCGTCCACCCGCCGGGCGGGATCGCCGGGGGTGACCGACTGAACATCAGCGCCCGCGTCGAACAGGACGCCTGGGCACAGATCACCAGCCCCGGCGCCGCCAAGTGGTATCGCGCAACGGGGCCGGCGTATCAGCAGCTTGACCTGAAAGTCGCTGCCGGTGCGACGCTGGAATGGCTGCCGCAGGAAACCATCGTCTACAGCGCCGCTCAGGCTGAACTCACCACCTCGATCGAACTTGAGGGCGATGCGCGGCTGTTCTACTGGGACGTGGTGGCGCTGGGCCGACCGGCCAGTGGCGAGCGCTTCGACCTTGGACACTTTCAAGCGCATCTGGATATCCGCCGTGATGGCCGGTTGCTGTGGCACGAACGTCAACGGATCACCGGCAATGACGGTTTGCTGGATTCGCCGATCGGTCTGGATGGCAATCCGGTGTTTGCGACGCTGCTGGTCACCGGTGAAATTGATGCCGAGTTGCTGGAGCGCTGCCGCTCGCTGGGGCATGCAGTGCGCGGTGATCTGACCCAGTTGCCCGGCCTGTTGGTGGCTCGGTGTCTGGCGTCAGAAGCATTGCTGGCCCGTGCCTGGCTGATCGATTTATGGCGCTTGTTACGCCCGGCTCTGCTAGGCCGCGAAGCCCAGCCACCGCGAATCTGGAACACCTGAAATGCATTCTCCATTAAACCCCTGTAGGAGCTGCCGCAGGCTGCGATCTTTTGATCCTCAAGAGCAACATCAAAAGATCGCAGCCTGCGGCAGCTCCTACAGGGCGTACGACTTAACTTTCTTCTGCCGAGATTTGAAAAACAAATGGACCTGACCCCACGCGAAAAAGACAAGCTGCTGATCTTCACCGCCGGCCTCGTCGCCGAGCGCCGACTGGCCCGTGGCGTGAAGCTCAACTACCCGGAAGCCATGGCCTACATCTCCGCCGCGCTGCTCGAAGGCGCCCGTGACGGCCAGACCGTGGCCGAGCTGATGCACTTCGGCACCACGCTGCTGAGCCGCGAGCAGGTGATGGAAGGCATCCCGGAAATGATCCCGGAGATCCAGGTCGAAGCGACGTTCCCCGACGGCACCAAACTGGTCACCGTCCACCAACCGATCGTCTGAGGCCGCGCCATGACCTACACCATTCGCGATGCGCTGCACGCCGACCTGCCGGCGATCCGCGACATCTACAACGACGCGGTGCTCAACACCACCGCGATCTGGAACGAATCGGCGGTCGACCTCGGCAACCGCCAGGCGTGGTTCAGCGCCCGTCAGGCCCAGGCCTACCCGATTCTGGTGATCGTCGACGCCGACAACGTTGTGCTCGGCTACGCTTCCTTTGGCGACTGGCGGCCGTTCGACGGTTTCCGCCATACCGTCGAGCACTCGGTCTACGTGCGCAGCGACCAGCGCGGCAATGGCCTTGGCCCGCAATTGATGAGTGTGCTGATCGAGCGGGCCAAAGCCTGCGACAAGCACGTGATGGTCGCCGCCATCGAAAGTGGCAATGCCGCCTCCATTCGTCTGCATGAGCGTGCCGGTTTCAGCATCACCGGACAAATGCCGCAAGTCGGCACCAAGTTCGGTCGCTGGCTCGATCTGACCTTCATGCAACTGACCCTCAATCCTGGCGCCCAGCCGCCGGTCGCCAACAAGGAGTGACACGCGATGAACCCCGCCCAACTGCGACGCGTCAATGCGGAAAGTTTTGCGCACTATCGTCAGGGCCTGATTGATCTGCTGCTCGACGCCGTAGGTTATGGCGCCAGCGTCGGTTTCATGGCCGACCTCGATGCCGCGCAGGCCCGCGCCTATTTCGATGAAGTGCAGCAACAAGTGAACAAGGGCAGTGTGTTGCTCTGGGTGGTGGTCAAGGATGAAGAGGTGCAGGCCAGCGTGCAGTTGGGCCTGTGCCAGAAGGCCAACGGCCTCAATCGCGCCGAAGTGCAGAAGCTGCTGGTGCGCGAACAGGCGCGTCGACGCGGCCTCGGTCAGCAATTGATGAATGCGCTGGAGCTCGAAGCGGCCAAGCACAAGCGCGGCATGCTCTACCTCGACACCGAGGCCGGTTCGCCCGCCGAAGATTTCTACAAGGCCCTGGGTTACACCCGCGCCGGCGAAATTCCCGATTACGCCTGCGACCCGCACGGTACCTATCGCCCGACCGCCCTCTACTACAAGATTCTGCAAGGAGCCCGGCCATGATTCCCGGCCAGTACCAGATCCAGCCCGGCGACATCGAACTAAATGTCGGCCGCCGCACCCTTAGCCTGAAGGTCGCCAACAGCGGCGACCGGCCGATTCAGGTCGGTTCGCACTATCACTTTTTCGAAACCAACGACGCGCTGACCTTCGACCGCGCCGCCAGCCGTGGCATGCGCCTGAACATCCCGGCCGGCACCGCGGTGCGCTTCGAGCCAGGGCAGAGTCGCGAGGTCGAACTGGTGGAGTACGCCGGGCATCGGCGGGTGTTCGGCTTTGCCGGGCGAGTCATGGGTGATCTCGACTGAGATCGGTGCGCCCCCAAAAAGATCGCAGCCTTCGGCAGCTCCTACAAATGCTCTGCGGTCTCGAGCCGAGCACTGACTGTAGGAGCTGTCGAGCGCAGCGAGGCTGCGAAAGCGAGCTATGCGAGCGGTCTCAAATCCAATTGAATCCCAAGGCAAGCACATGAAGATTTCTAGAAACGCCTACGCCGACATGTTCGGCCCCACCGTCGGCGACAAGGTGCGCCTGGCGGACACTGAGTTGTGGATCGAAGTCGAAAAGGACTTCACCACCTACGGCGAAGAAGTGAAGTTCGGCGGCGGCAAAGTCATCCGGGATGGCCAGGGCCAGAGCCAGTTGCTCGCCGCCGAGGTGGTCGACACGCTGATCACCAACGCGCTGATCATCGACCACTGGGGCATAGTCAAAGCCGACGTCGGTCTCAAGGACGGGCGGATCGCCGCGATCGGCAAGGCCGGTAACCCGGATGTGCAGCCGAACGTGACCATCGCCATCGGCGCCAGCACCGAAGTGATCGCTGGTGAAGGTATGATCCTCACCGCCGGCGGCATCGACACGCACATCCACTTCATCTGCCCGCAGCAGATCGAAGAAGCGCTGATGAGCGGCGTCACCACCATGATCGGCGGCGGCACCGGGCCGGCGACCGGCACCAACGCCACCACCTGCACCTCCGGCCCATGGCACCTGGCGCGCATGCTCCAGGCCGCCGACGCGTTCCCGATGAACATCGGCCTCACCGGCAAGGGCAACGCCAGCCTGCCGGAGCCGCTGATCGAGCAGGTCAAGGCCGGGGCTATCGGCCTCAAGCTGCACGAGGACTGGGGTACCACCCCGGCGAGCATCGACAACTGCCTCAGCGTCGCTGACCAGTACGACGTGCAGGTGGCGATCCACACCGACACCCTCAACGAGTCCGGTTTCGTCGAAACCACCCTCGGCGCGTTCAAGGGCCGCACCATCCACACCTATCACACCGAAGGTGCCGGCGGCGGCCATGCGCCGGACATCATCAAGGCCTGCGGTTTTCCTAACGTGCTGCCGAGCTCGACCAACCCGACCCGGCCATTTACCCGCAATACCATCGACGAACACCTCGACATGCTGATGGTCTGCCACCACCTCGACCCGAGCATCGCCGAAGACGTGGCGTTCGCCGAAAGCCGTATCCGCCGCGAAACCATTGCCGCCGAAGACATCCTCCACGACCTCGGCGCGTTCTCGATGATCAGCTCCGACAGCCAGGCCATGGGCCGCGTCGGCGAAGTCATCACACGCACCTGGCAGACTGCCGACAAGATGAAAAAGCAGCGCGGCCCGCTGCCGCAGGACGGCGAAGGCAACGACAACTTCCGCGCCAAGCGCTACATCGCCAAGTACACGATCAACCCGGCGATCACCCATGGCATCAGCCATGAAGTGGGTTCGGTGGAAGTCGGCAAATGGGCTGATCTGGTGCTGTGGCGTCCGGCGTTTTTCGGCGTCAAACCGACGCTGATCCTCAAGGGCGGCGCCATCGCCGCCAGTTTGATGGGCGACGCCAACGCGTCGATTCCAACCCCGCAACCGGTGCACTACCGCCCGATGTTCGCCAGTTACGGCGGCTCGCTGCACGCCACCAGTCTGACCTTCATCAGTCAGGCCGCGCAGGAGGCCGGGCTGCCCGAGGCACTGGGATTGAAGAAGAAAATCGGCGTGGTCAAAGGCTGCCGCGAGGTGCAGAAAACCGACCTGATCCACAACGATTACCTGCCGAACATCGACGTCGACCCGCAGACCTATCAGGTCAAGGCCGACGGCGTGCTGCTCTGGTGTGAACCGGCGGAAACCCTGCCGATGGCCCAGCGCTACTTCCTGTTCTGACGCACGGCAAAAGGCCCCGGGTCCGTATCTTGCGCACGGTCCCGGGGCCTTTTTCGTGATGCTGGGAAAGCACTGTGCAAACGGTCGTGTATTTCCCGCCAAAGGGGCTAATATTCGATTCGCTCCGCCTATTTTCAGGAACTGCCCATGCGTCTTTCCGAGTTCATCGTGGCCAATATCGACCCTATCGTCGATGAGTGGGAACAGTTCGCCGCGACCATCACGCCGGCCGCCGACTATCTGGATTCCACTGCGCTGCGCGATCACGCCAGCGAGATTCTGCGGGCTGCGGCCCGCGACATGAACAAGCCGCAAAGCCCCGCCGAACAAGCTGACAAAGCCAAGGGCGAAGGGCCGGAAATGACCCCGAGCCTGGACGAGGCCGGCGCCAGCCATGGCGAATTGCGCCACACCGTCGGTTTCGATCTGGTGCAAATGACCAGCGAATTCCGCCATTTGCGCGCCTGCGTGATCCGCCTGTGGGTCAACAGCCTTGAGTCGCCGGACGTGACCTATTTCCAGGACATGATCCGCTTCAACGAAGCCATCGACGAAGCCCTGGCCGAATCCACCGCGGCTTACGCCGAGCAGGTCAACCGCTCGCGGGATATCTTCCTCGCCATCCTCGGCCATGACCTGCGCGCGCCGCTGCAGGCGGTGAGCATGTCCACCGAACTGTTGCTGCGCAAAGCCAGCCTTGAAGGTGATGCGCTGGAATGTGCCTTGCACATCAAACGCGGTGCGCGGCACATGGCGGCGATGGTCAGCGATCTGCTGGAACTGGTGCGCAGTCGCCTGGGCCGTAGCTTGCCGATCGAGCCGGCACCGATGGATCTGGCCGTTGCGGCGCGAGCGGCGATTGCCGAAGCCTGCGCCGGTCATCCGCAATCCGATCCACGACTCACGGTGCACGGTGACACCCGCGGCGTGTGGGATGCCGGACGGATCGACCAGTTACTGCAAAACCTGATCGGCAATGCCTTGCAGCACGGTGCCAACCAGCGCGACGTGACCCTCGATCTGCGTGGCGAGGGCGATAGTGTGTGCCTGTCGGTGCACAACTACGGCACACCGATTTCCGAAGAGGCGATCGGCACGATTTTCGACCCGCTGGTGCGCAGCGCCGACGAAGAACTCGGGCAGCCGTCGACCAGCCTCGGGTTGGGCTTGTTCATCGTCAAGGAAGTGGTGACCGCCCATGGCGGGACGATCGACGTCAGCTCAAGCGAGGCTGACGGCACGCTGTTCAGTGTGGTGTTGCCGAGAAAGGTTTAGCAGGCCAACCGCGTAATCGTTCTTCGCGAGCAAGCTCGCTCCCACAGGAGACCGCAGTCAACCTGTGGGAGCGAGCTTGCTCGCGAAGGAGCCGGCATATACACCCCATAAACAACGCTAGAACTACTCGACCACCAAGCGTCCCAATCGCTGACGCAGCATCCGGTTTTCCGCCCGCAACTCGTGCACTTCCTCCAGCAGATTCAGTGCCAGGGCGACGCCCTCCCACTCCAGCTCAAGCTCGCGCCGCAACTTCGCGGCGCGCTTGGCCAGGCTCAGTTCGTAGTCGGTGAACCGCCATTCCCGGGGCTGTGCGCCCTGAGGTTCGAGGATGCCGTGTTCGACGATTTCGATCACGTAGACGTCCGACAGATCGGCCGCCTCACAGAATTCTGCCATGTCCAGTTGAACGATCAGGGGGCTGCTCATGATGGGCTACTCCGTCGTCGGATTCAGAAGTTCTCTCGTGGGTTGAACGCTGCTTTTTTCGCCAGTTCCTGCCACAGCGCCTTGACCTCGTCGTCGGAGGTTTTCGGCATCACGGCCTTGAGCTGCACGAACAGATAACCGCGCTCACCGGCCTTGTTCTTCAAGCCATGCCCCTTGGCGCGCATGCGCTGGCCGTTCTGGCTGCCGGCTGGAACCTTGAGGTTGATCTTGCCGGTCAGGGTCGGCACGGCGACTTCAGCGCCTAGCGCCAGCTCCCACGGTGCCAATGGCAGGGTGATGATCAGGTTTTCGCCTTCGACATCGAATTTCGGATGCGGCGCAAAGCGAATGGTCAGGTACAGGTCACCATTGGCGCCGCCACCGATGCCCGGTGCGCCCTGCCCTTTGAGGCGGATGCGCTCGCCGTCGGTCACGCCCGCCGGAATCTTCACGTTCAGGCTCTTGCTGGTGTTGCTGACGTGCTGACCGTTGGCGTTGTATTGCGGGACCTGAAAGCTGACCTTCTTCGACTCGTCCGACAGCGTCTCCTCAAGGAAGACCGGCAGTTCCATTTCCACGTCTTGCCCTCGGCGCCCTGCACTGCGTTGTTGCCGACCGTCGCCACCGAAACCGGCGCCGCGATTGCCGAAGATCGAACTGAAGAAGTCCGAGAAGTCGCCGGTGTCGCCACCGCCGCCACCAAAACCGCCACGGCTCTGCCAGCCCGGCGGGCCCTGGAACGGCTGACCGTGCTGGCCATAACGGCGCAGTTCGTCATATTCGGCGCGCTTGTCGGCGCTTTTCAGCGCTTCATAGGCTTCCGAGGCGTCCTTGAACTTGGCCTCGGCGTCTTTTTCCTTGCTGACATCGGGGTGGTATTTGCGCGCCAGCTTGCGATAGGCAGCCTTGATCGCCTTGTCGTCCGCTGTCGGCTCCACGCCGAGTATCTTGTAATAGTCTTTAAAGTCCATCGAAGGAATCACCATCCGTTATCGATTTCGCGCCGAGGCCAGCATGCGCTCATTCGCGCGTGCCGGGTTGACCGATCTCAACTTTGTGACCGGGTGGCGCAGCAGAAGTTTATCGGCAGTGGACGACGGTTCTTGCGACCGCCGGTATGTCTGCCGGCCCATGCCAGCAAGTTTGGGGCGAAGCTGCGACTTTCAAGAAGCTTAGTCGTGAAATAGCAGATGACCGGCCTTCGAATCTGCCGCGCACTGACATACACTGCGCGGCCGTTTTTTGACCGGAACCCGAAAGACATGAACAACGCCTCTCCAGCCCGTGCCTGCGGTATCGACTTCGGCACCTCCAACTCCACCGTCGGCTGGCTGCGCCCCGGCATGGAAACGATGATCGCGCTGGAAGACGACAAGATCACCCTGCCGTCGGTGGTGTTCTTCAACATCGAAGAGCGCCGTCCGGTTTACGGTCGTCTGGCCCTGCACGAGTATCTGGAAGGCTACGAAGGCCGGCTGATGCGCTCGCTCAAGAGCCTGCTCGGCTCCAAGCTGATCAAGCACGACACCAGCGTGCTCGGCACGGCGATGCCGTTCAAGGATCTGCTGGGCCTGTTCATCGGTCAGCTCAAGAGCCGTGCCGAAACGGCCGCCGGTCGCGAGTTCGAACAAGTGGTGCTGGGGCGTCCGGTGTTTTTCGTCGATGACGACCCGCTGGCTGACCAGGAAGCCGAAGACACCCTGGTCGAAGTGGCACGCAAGCTCGGCTTCAAGGACGTGTCGTTCCAGTACGAACCGATCGCTGCAGCATTCGACTACGAGTCGACCATCGAAAAAGAAGAGCTGGTGCTGATCGTCGACATCGGCGGTGGTACTTCGGACTTCTCGCTGGTGCGCCTGTCGCCCGAGCGTCGCGGCATGGACAACCGTCACGACGACATTCTCGCCACCGGCGGCGTGCACATCGGCGGTACCGATTTCGATAAACAGCTGAGCCTGCAAGGCCTGATGCCGTTGTTCGGCTACGGCAGCCGGATGAAGAGCGGCGCCTACATGCCGACCAGTCACCACATGAACCTGGCGACCTGGCACACCATCAACTCGGTGTACTCGCAAAAGTCGACTCTGGCGCTGGGCAGCATGCGCTACGACATCGAGGATACCGGTGGCATCGACCGTCTGTTCAAGCTGATCGAACAGCGCGCCGGGCACTGGCTGGCGATGGAAGTCGAAGAAACCAAGATCCAGCTGACCCACGCCGACAGCCGCCACGTACCGCTGGACCGCATCGAGCCGGGCCTGAGCGTGGAACTGAGCCGCGCCCTGTTCGAGTCGTCGATCGACGCCTTGCTTGAACGCGTGCGCGGCAGCGTTACGCAGCTGTTGAACGATGCCAACGTGTCGGTGGCTCAGGTTGATACGGTGTTCTTCACCGGCGGTTCGAGCGGCATTCCGGCGCTGCGCAACAGTGTTTCGGCGATGCTGCCGAATGCGCGACATGTGGAAGGGAATATCTTTGGCAGCATCGGCAGCGGTCTGGCGATCGAGGCGATGAAGCGTTACGGCACTATGGCCTGATCCGGAATCGGCGGTGCGCCCTTCGCGAGCAAGCCCGCTCCCACAGGATCACACTCAACCTGTGGGAGCGGGCTTGCTCGCGAAAGGGCCCTTTCAAACGCTATAAGGCTTGAATCAAACCATCCCGCCCAGCTTCAACTCACTCTTCAGATACGCGTAATAAATCGGCCCCGCCACCACTCCCGGCAGGCCGAACGCGGCTTCGAACACCAGCATCGCCAGCAGCAACTCCCACGACTTGGCACTGATCTGCCCGCCGACAATGCGCGCGTTGAGGAAGTATTCGAGTTTGTGGATAAAGATCAGATAGCCCAACGCCGCCAACGCCACCCAGATCGACAGCGACAGGCCGACGATGGTGATCAGCGTGTTCGACATCAGGTTGCCGATCACCGGCAGCAGGCCGAGCAGAAAGGTCAGGACGATCAGGGTCTTGGTCAGCGGCAGCTTGATGCCGAACATCGGCAGGATCACCGCCAGAAAGACCCCGGTAAAGATCGTGTTGAGCAGGGAAATCTTGATCTGCGCGAAGACGATGTTGCGAAAGGCTTGCACCAGCAGATGCAGACGGTCAAACAGTGCCGCGGCCAGCGGTTTGCGCTTGGTCACGTCGGGAATGCGCTGCAAGGCGATAATCGCGCCGAGCACCATGCCAATCAGCAGCGTGACAAACATGTGCGCCGCGTCCTTGCCTACCAGTTGCAGCTCGGACAGGTGCTTGCTGGCCCATTGACCGATAGCCACGCGAAATTCTGCGGCACTGGCCGGCAGGTAGGCATCAAGAAACGGCGGCAGTTGCCCGCGCGCGCGATCGACCACGCCCATGAATTTGTCGAGCGAGGCGCCGGGGTTTTCCGCTTCGTGCAGCAGGAAACTGATGGCGCCGGCAAAGATCAGCGCCAGCGCACTGACCACCAATGTGCCGAGCAGCGCCACTGCCAGCCAGCGCGCACGCCGGCCTTCGATCAGCCGTTGCAGTTGCGGCGTGAGCATGTTGACCAGTTCGAACACCAGCAGACCCGCCAGCAGGCTGGGCAACAAACGCAGCGGCAACACCAGCAACAGACCGCCAAAGATAATGATGCAACTGACCCAGAACACAACATGACGCTCAGAAAACGTTGGCATACAGCCTCAAAACGAACGGCGTAAAAGGATTGGCAGTCTGCCAGCGTTCCGGGGAGAGCACTAGGTATATGCGGTGCTTGAGATTGGCGGTGCCAAGACCGGTTTCTTCGCGAGCAAGCTCGCTCCCACATTGGAATGCGCACTCCTGTGGGAGCGAGCTTGCTCGCGAAGAGGCCAGCCCGCTCACCACAAGACTCAAGTGCTTACTTTTTCTTCAGGCAATCACTCATGAAGGTCTTGCGCGCATCGCCGGTCAGCGCCTTGGTTTTCGCATCGGCGTTGCAGGTCTTCATTTTTTCCTGCTGCGGGGTCAGCACTTTGCCGTCATTGGCGGCCGGTGCTGCCTTGAGGCAGGTGCTCATGAAAGTCTTGCGCTCGTCGCCCTTGAGGCTCTTGGCGGTAGCGTCGGCATTGCAGGTGGTCATTTTGTTCTGTTGCGCCGTGGCGGCGAAACCCTGGGAACACAGGAGCAGACCGATCATCAACAACGGGACACGCAGCATCTTCATGGAGTTTTCTCCTTGTCGCCGCATCGATGGAGGCGGCCTGCGCTGAAGTGTAGCCAAATCTTGTTACACCTTCCTGCCTTCCAGGTGGCTACGCCGATACTGTTCCGGCGTACAGCCGGCCTGCCGGGCAAACATGGCGATGAAGGCCGAGCCGCCGCTGTAACCCAGATCGAAGGCGATTTCCTGCACGCTCTTCGTGCTTTCCAGGGCCTCGATGGCAGCCAGATAGCGCAGACGCTGACGCCATTCGCCGAAACTCATCCCCAGCTCGCGCACGAACTGCCGGGCCAACGTACGCTCGCTGACGTGCACCTGCGCCGCCCAGTGCGCCAGTGGCTGGTTGTTCCCCGGTTCAGCCTGCAACGCGTCGAGGATCGCCAGCAGCCCGGGATTGCTCGCATACGGCAGATAGCACTCATGCACTGGCGCCTGTTGCAGTTGATCGACCAGCACCTGGGCCAGACGCTGATCGGCCTCCAGTTCGGGGATCTTCACGTCGCGGGCGGCGAAGTCCTTGAGAATCGCCTTGAGGATGTCGCTGATCGCCAGGGTGCAGGCGCGCGCCGGCAGATCGGCGCAGACCTTCGGATCGAGGCACACCGCGCGATAGTTGACCGGTTGGTGGCTGTAGAAACTGTGCTCGACCTGCGGCGGCACCCACACCGCGTAGTGCGGCGGCGACATGAAGCGGTTGCCGTCGACGTCCATGTGCAGCACACCGTGGGCCGCGTACTCCAGCGTGCCCCACGGATGACGGTGCGGCGCGGCGTATTCATGGGCGTTGAAGTCGGCGTAGCGGAAGTACACCGCCGACGGCAGTTCGCTGAAATCCAGCAGATCGATGTGTTTGCTGTTCATGCTGTCCGGTTGCAGAGGCAGGTTGTCCGGTTCGCAGTATAGGGCTGCATCCAGACAAGGGATAATCAGCGTTCATCAACGTTCTGGTTTTAACCCATGCAATACGCGTTTCCCCTGCTGGCGATTTTCATCTGGGCCGGCAATACCGTGATCAACAAACTGGCGGTCGGGGCGATCTTCCCCGCCGAGATCGGTTTCTATCGCTGGCTGCTCGCCGGTCTGTTGTTCACCCCGTTCATGCTCAAAGCGGTGATTGCACACTGGCCGCAGATCCGCCCGAATCTGGGCAAGATCTTCATCCTCGGCGTGCTCGGGATGGCGGTGTATCAAAGCCTCGCCTACTTCGCCGCGACCCTGACCACGGCGACCAACATGGGCATCATCCTGTCATTGATGCCGCTGATGTCGCTGGCCATGGCCATCATCAGCCTCGGCCAGCGCCTGACCGCCGGCGCCTTGTTCGGCGCAGTGCTGTCGTTCGCCGGCGTGCTGGTGGTGGTGTCGTCCGGCAGCCTCGGCGCCTTGCTGCAACACGGGGTAAACCTGGGTGACGCGATGATGCTGATCGCCACCCTGGCCTACGCGATCTACAGCACCTTGCTGAAAAAATGGCAGCTGCGCCTGCCGCCGCTGGTGTTGTTGTATTTGCAGGTGCTGGTGGCGATTGTGGTGCTGTTTCCGCTGTACGCCGCCTCGCCGAAAACCGGCTTCACCGCGCAGAACATTCCGCTGGTGCTGTATGCGTGCCTGCTGGCCTCGATGCTCGCGCCGCTGGCGTGGATGCAGGCGGTGCAGCGTCTGGGGCCGAGTCGCACGACCTTGTTCTTTAACCTGCTGCCGCTGATTACCGCGCTGATTGCGGCGGTGGTGTTGAAGGAAGAGCTGGCGATGTATCACCTGGTGGGTGGGGTGTTGACGTTGGGTGGGGTGATTCTTTCCGAGCGCTGGACCACCGTTCTAGGCCGCAAACTCAGCGTTGCCTGATTTTGCCCTGTGGTGAGGGGATTTATCCCCGATGGGGCGCGAAGCGACCCCGCTATTTATCTCAAAACAAGGGCTGCTGCGCAGCCCATCGGGGATGAATCCCCTCGCCACAAAAGCGAGTCACAATCCCGCAGCCTTTAGCCGCGCCGCATGCTCGACAAACAACCGCACCGGATCCGCCCCTTTGCCCACCAGCCCCAGCGACTGATTGACGATATCGAAGTGATCCAGCGGATAGTCGTCGCCAATCACCGTGCCGAGGTGTGAGCTGTAGCGCCCGACCATCCCGTCACACTGCCCTGGCTCGCGCACGAAGGTTTTCGCGAACAAGCGACAGCTGCGGTTGGTGCCGTCGAACAGGTTGCCGCCGCGATCGGTCTTGCCCGGTTGCAAGGTTCCCGACCACGAGTAATACCGCACGCCATTGACCTCTTCCGGCCCCTGCCCGCCCCAGGTCTCGGGCAGGCCCTGTGGATAACGCTGATTGAACAGCGCCACGCCTTCGCTGGTCAGCGATTGATGCGAAGCGTGGATGTCCACCGGCAGTTTCGGCCCGTGATAGCCGGTTTCCAGCAATGCCATCAGCCAGCCGACAAAACGCAACAGCACCTCAAGCACGCGGCCCTTGGCACTGTTCGCCGGGTAGTGTTTCTGCAGATAGTCGGCCAGTTCCGAACCGTGATTGGGCCCGGCCACGGAGGTCACCGAGGCGACCAGATCCGGCCGTTTGGCAGCGGCATAACGCGCGGTCAGCGAACCCTGGCTGTGGCCGAACAGATTGACTCTGGCGGCGCCGGTCTCGCGCAGAATCTCGTCGATCCGCGCCAGCAACTGCTCGCCGCGCACCTCGGTGGAATTGAGCGGCGACACCTGCACCGCAATCACCGTCGCCCCGCCACGGCGCAACGCCTTGATGATCCCGTACCAATACGGATACAGCAGCAGCCGGATAAACCCGAGCATGCCCGGCACCAGTACCAGTGGATAACGTGTCGCCGAACCTTGTGACATGGGCAAACATCCTTGTGGTCGCTGAGTGGATGCCAGACGTGCAAAACGCCCGCCAAGCTTCCTCCCTGATGATGACAACTGCACCATCAGCCTACTTCAGGCCCACCACCCCCGCCACAATCAGCCCCACCGACAGGAGTTTGACCAGGGTCAGGCTCTCGCCGAGCAGGGCAAAACCGAGAAACACCGTGCCCAGCGAGCCGATCGCCGTCCAGATCGGATAGGCGATGCTCACCGGCAACTCGCGCATCGCTAACGTCAGGAAGTAGATCCCGCCAATCGCCGCCGCCACCGTGATCAGAGACGGCCACAAGCGGGTGAAGCCTTCGGTGTACTTCATGCCCATGGCGAAAGTCACCTCGAAGCCGGCGGCGATCAGCAGGAACAGCCAGGCCACTTAGAACGTCCGGGCGAGGTCGAGCAAACGCTGCTCGGCCTCGGCCACTGACACGGCGAAGGTGCGCTCGGCCGACTCTTCGCCCTCGGCCGCGACCACGCTGACGTCGTTGATGCCGATAAAGCCCAGCGCGGTGCGCAACCACGGATCGGCATGGTTCAACGCTTCCAGTTCGCCGCCGGGGCCGAAGCCGAAACCGCCGCGACTGGTGACGATCAGCGCTTTCTTGCCTTGCAGCAGCGGCGTGTACTGGGCCACGCCGTTGTCCAGGGTGTGGTCGAACGTCAGGCCCAACCGTACGATCTGATCGACCCAGGCCTTGAGTCCGCTGGGCACGCTGAAGTTGTACATCGGCGTGGAAATCAGCAGCAGATCGTGTTCGAACAACTCGCCGACCAGTTGATCGCTGAGCGCCAGATCGGCCTGCATCGACAACGGCCGTGCTTCGGGTTCAGGGTAAAAAGCCGCCGCCACAAACGCTTCGTTGACTGGCGGGATCAGCGCCCGTCCGACTTCCCGGCGGGTGACCTGCGCCTGTGGATGGCGCACCTGCCAGGCGCTGAGAAAACTTTCTGCCAAACGTCGTGAGTGCGAACGATCACCGCGCGGGCTGGCATGGATCGCAAGAATCTTGCTCATCTGAAACTCCTTGGGACTAGACTTGAGTGGCTAAGTGGCGCCAGATTGGCGCCGACCCGCTGCTGTCTCAACTGAGCAAAAATCAGTCGGGATGAATCCATTTCACCCATGGAGTATTCAATGTTCGCCTCGTTGCCGCTGACCGCCCTGCGCGCCTTCGAATCCGCGTCGCGGCTGCTGAGTTTCAAGGCTGCCGCCGAAGAGTTATCGGTTACGCCCACGGCGATTTCTCATCAGATTCGCGCGCTGGAAGACTGGCTTGGCGTGGCGCTGTTCGAACGTTTGCCACGTCAGGTACGCCTGACCGAAGGTGGCGAGCGGCTGTTTCGCAGCCTGCACGGCGCGCTGCTGGAAGTCGCGCAAAGCGTCGACACCCTGCGTCCGCAACGCAGTGGCAGCAGCCTGACACTGTCGACCACCGCCGCGTTTGCCGCGCTGTGGCTGGTGCCGCGCCTCGGGCGGTTCTATGCGCAACACCCGAACATCAACGTGCGCCTCGATACCCACTGCGAAGTCATCGACCTGCATCAGGACGCCAGCGTCGATCTGGTGTTGCGCTACAGCCTCGACGACTACCCCAATCTTTACGGCGTGTGCCTGTTCGATGAGTCTTTTGGCGTGTACGGCTCGCCGGAGCAAGTGGCGCTGGCCGCCCGGCGCACGCCGGCGCTGATCAGCGTGCGTTGGCACAACTCGAAGCTGTATGCCCACGGCTGGGAAGCGTGGTGTGCTGGCTCAGGCGAAAACTGGTTGAACCAGCAACTGGCGATCCGCGAATACGACGAAGAGCATTACGCCCTGCAAGCAGCGATTGCCGGGCAAGGTCTGGTGCTGGCGAGCAATATTCTGGTCTCGCAAAGCGTCGCCAGCGGGTTGCTGGTGCCATACAAGGGTCAGGTGCAGGTCGATGGTGCCGGGTACAGCGCGCTGTGTGTGCCGGGACGGGAGCGGCATCCGCCGGTACGGGCGTTTTTTGCCTGGTTGCAGGAGGAGGCCGTGTTGTCCGGCCTGACACCACGATCGCAGCCTTCGGCAGCACCTGCAGGGGGCTCGGCGTAAAACCGATAAAACTTTTTGCATCGCGCAGGACTCACAACCTGGGTAAGCGATCACGTCCGCAGAACGTGACGCCAATCGGATTAGCCTCCAGGAGACTGAAATGAGCGACCTGCATTTGTCTGATGTTCAAACCCTGCGCGAACGCGCACGGCAACACGTCGAGAACGGCGCGGTAACCGAGAGCTACAGCGCCAACCGTGAAGAGGTGCTGCGCTTGCTCAACGAATCGCTGGCCACTGAACTGGTCTGCGTGCTGCGCTATAAGCGTCACTACTTCATGGCCAACGGTCTGAAAGCCAACGTGGCCGCCGACGAATTCCTCGAACACGCAACCCAGGAAGCACAACACGCCGACCGTCTGGCCGAGCGCATCGTGCAGCTGGGCGGCGAGCCGGAGTTCAACCCGGACCTGCTGTCGAAAATGTCCCACGCCCAATATGTGGCCGGGAACACCTTGAAGGAAATGGTCTACGAAGACCTGGTGGCCGAGCGGATCGCCATCGACAGCTACCGCGAGATCATTCAGTACATCGGCGAAAAAGACCCGACCACCCGGCGCATCTTCGAAGACATCCTGGCGCAGGAAGAAGAGCATGCCGATGACATGGCCGACATTCTGAAAGACCTCTGAACCTTCTATATCGCTATCGCGAGCAGGCTCACTCCTACAAGATTTGCGCTGTACCTGTAGGAGTGAGCCTGCTCGCGATGACGCTTTTACAGACGCTGAAGATTTACTTGGTTGGCTTGACGGTGACCGGCGCCTTGCCCGACTTCATCTGCTCAAGCAGAGGCGCGCATTGATTCGGCTCCCCACCACTCGGCGCCACCAGCGCCAGCAGCCCCGCAGCCGGCGCAGCAATCACGCCCAGCGCCACCATCCCCGCGCCGCGCAGCATCAATGGCACGGCCTTGACCCCGGCGTCCGGCTTGATGAACTTGCCGCGCACGTACAGCGGTGAGCGCAGCGAAATCAGACGCCAGCCCTTGGATTCCGGCGTAACGGTCAGATCCAGTTGCTCGGTGGCCATGTTCGCGGTGCCGTCGATGTAAATGATCGCGTTCTCGGTATCGAACACAAACAACCGCGTGGTCGCCAGGCCGGTCTTGATGTCGAAGTCCGCCGCCGCGCAGTTGATCTTCACTTCCTTGTCGCCAAAGATTTTGCCGACTACATAGTTGCCGACGTTGAGCCCCGCCAGTTCCATCAGCTCACGGCTGATGGCACCGTCGTTGATCAGCATCTTCAACTGGCCGTTGGCGCCGCCGAGCAGCTTGGCCACCGAGTTGCCGCGACCGCTGATGTCAGCGTCGCCATTGAGCTCGCCGAAGCTGGTTTTCATCGGTTCGAAGGTCGGGAACAACTGCTTGAGCTTGAAGCCGCGCGCGGTCAGTTTGGCCCGGCCCTCCAAAGGTTCGGTGCGACCGTTGAGACGGATCTGCGCGTCCAGATTGCCGCCGGCCACGCCGAAGCGCAGCGGTTCGAGGCTGAGTTCACCGTCGTTGAGTTTCAGGTGGGTATAGAGGTCGGTGAACGGCAGTTTCTCGCTGTGGACGATGCGCTTGCCGGTGAACTCGACATCGGCATCCATCGCGCGCCAGCGGTCGGTCTTGAATTCTTCCACCGGCAACACTTTGTCCGTCGGCTGCTTGCTCTCGCCGCCGCGGGCCTTTTGCTTGTCATTGGAGTCGGCGCCGATCAGCGGCGCAAGGTCGGCGAACAGCAGTTGATTGGACAGCAACGCGCCGCTGAGCTTGGGCCGTGGCTGGCTGGCGACGTAGGTCAGATTGCCGTGAATATCACTGCCGCCGATCTTGCCGTTGAACTGTTCATAGGTGAACTTCGCCCCGCCCGCATCATGCAGCTTGGCAATCAGATGGCCGTCGGTGGCGTACGGCGGCGTGTCCGGCAGGGTCACTCCGGTCAGTGGATAGAGGTTGCCGAGGCTGGCACCGGCCAGTTTCAGCCGCAGATCAAGAGCGCCGAGGTTGAGCGGATCGGTCAAGGTGCCGGCGAGCTCGATGCTGGTGGCGCCGATCTTCGCCTGGGCCTGCAGCGGGAATGGTTTGTTCGCGTCCTGCAACGCCAGCAATCCGCCGATCTTGCCTTGGCCAGTGAGGTTCTGGCCGTGGTATTGGCCTTTGACCTTCAGCGCGAACGCATAGTCCTGCGGCGCGGCGCCCTTGTCCTGCGCGGTCTTCGCGGCTTTGGCGCCGACGATATCGCTGAACGGAATCGGCTTGCCCAGCGGATCGATCAATACGTCGAGATTAGTCTTCAGCGTCTGGTCATCGAGCGTGACGTGGCCCTTGTCGAAACCGATGGCGCCAATGTCCACCACCCAGTTCGACGGTTCGGCATTCGGGTCTTTCGGGTCGAACTTGAAGGTCCAGTTGGCGCGGCCATCAGCCAGGCGTTGCAGTTGCGCATTGGGTTCGGTCAGGTCGATGCGCGGGATGGTCACCCGTTGCGCCAGCAGGGCCAATGGCGAGATGCGCAGCTCCACGCGTTTGAGCGTGACCATCTGCGGCTGCTTCGACCAGTCCGGATTGCCCAGCGTCAGGTCTTCAGCGACCACGTGCGGCCACGGCACCCAAGCCCGCCAGCCGCCCTCGTCCGGCTCGCGCTGCCAGATCACCGCAAGGTTGCCATTGATGGCGAACGGTCGATGCAATTCTTCCGAGACTTTGGCGTTGAGCGGCGGTTTGATCCGGTTCCAGTCGAAGAACACGATGATCAGAACCAGTACCGCCAGCAACAGTACGAGGATGGCGAAGGTCCAACTGAAGATTTTTCCGGTGCGCGTCATGCACAAAACTCCTGATGACGACCGCACGCCGATTTCGCGACGCACAGCTGAAACGGCGGGCCAAAGCGGCCCTCATGAAATCTACGACTGGCAAACAGTACGCAGGTTTAATCGAAATATGGATTCCATGGCAAAAAATCGCCCGAATGCTGACTGATTGGTCGAGCAGCGTTACCGCCACCCGCACATTTGCGAGGCGCGAGTGAGTCGAAAATACCCACCACGGTGCAAAACCACCGCCCGCAAACGCCCGAGCTAGAGCGCCTCGGCAGAACAATCAATTCTGTTGATTATTACCATTGCGTTTATGAACTTTTATATCGACTTATCGAGAGTAGCATTGGCTTCGTACCCACTTTATCGCCCTCCCAAGGAGCAACCCATCATGAAACGCCAATTACTGCTCAGCCTTACCCTCTCGATGCTAGCCAGCACTGCTTTCGCCCTGCCCGCTGCCGAACAGGCTACCCCACAAGTGAAATCCAGCCACTCGGTGTTCAGCCAGACTGTTGCTGCTGATGGCGGCGACCGCACTCCACAAGGCCAGACCCTGGCTGAAAACGGCCGTAATCGTCTGGAAGAAAAAGGCCTTGTACAAGATGGCTACGACAAGACTCCACAAGGTCAAGCTGTAGCAGAAGGCGGCCGTGATCGCCTGGAAGAGAAAGGTCTGGTGCAAGACGGCTATGACAAGACTCCACAAGGTCAGACTCTGGCTTCCGATGGCAGCGACCGTACTCCACAGGGGCAGACCCTGGCTTCCGATGGCAGCGACCGCACTCCACAGGGTCAAACCCTGGCTTCCGACGGCAGCGACCGCACTCCACAAGGCCAGACCCTGGCTGAAGACGGTTTCGATAAAACCCCACTGGGCCAAGCCGTTGCCGAAGGCGGTGGTGACCGTGTGATCGAACGCAACAGCGCTTTGAGCTAAGCCCATGGCGGCCTGGAAAAAAAGCCCAATCACCGGATTGGGCTTTTGACTTTTTCAGCACTGACAATCTGCAAAATCCCTTTTTCCGCTGACTTCCCCCCCCCCTGCCGTTCGACGCCAGCAAAGCCGATTTGCTAGAGTGCGGCGCTTGTCCCGCTCAAGAAAACGCCTCTGCGATGCTGCCCCGCGCCGAACAGAAACAACAGACCCGCAACGCCCTGATGGACGCTGCCCGCCATTTGATGGAAAGCGGCCGAGGATTCGGCAGCCTGAGCCTGCGCGAAGTAACCAAGACCGCCGGCATCGTGCCCACCGGTTTCTACCGGCACTTTGCCGACATGGACGAGCTGGGTCTGGTGCTGGTCAGTGAAGTCGGCCAGACCTTCCGCGAAACCATTCGCCTGGTGCGCCACAACGAATTCGTCATGGGCGGCATCATCGATGCGTCGGTGCGGATCTTCCTCGACGTGGTCAGCGCCAACCGTTCGCAATTCCTGTTTCTCGCTCGTGAGCAGTACGGCGGTTCGCAACCGGTACGTCAGGCGATTGGCCGCCTGCGCGAAAACATCAGCGCCGACCTCGCGGCCGACCTGACATTGATGCCCAAGTTGCAGCATCTGGACGCTGCCGGTCTGAGCGTGATCGCCGACCTGATCGTCAAATCGGTATTCGCCACCCTGCCGGACATCATCGACCCGCCTGCCGAAGCCCTGCCGGAGCATCTGACGCCACAGGCGAAGATCACCCAGCAATTGCGCTTCATCTTTATCGGCCTCAAGCATTGGCAAGGGCTGGGCAGTACAGAGTAATTCCCTCTCTCTTTCTCTGACACAACACTGATCCCCTGTGGGAGCGGGCTTGCTCCGAGCGGCGATCCGACGAAAGCGGTGGGTCAGTCACTTCATTGTTGACTGATGCACCGCTTTCGCGAGCAAGCCCGCTCCCACCTTGGTCATGCACCGTCGCTCACATTTGGTGCATGTAAAAATCTTCACGCACCAAAACCTTCCAAAATTCCGCAACATCTTGAAACATCCTCTACGCTCCGACAGGGATTTCCTACATCTCGCCCGGTTGGCAAGCACCTTGCTCTAGCCCTCCTACAAGTCCACTGCTGGAAGCTTTCCGATGCTGGTGATTCATCGCAGAATCGACCCTCAACCTGTCTGGTCCGCCGAGTTGCACCTGACCTTCGAAGCGCGGAGCAAAAGCCGCCTGCGCTGTTTCAGTGCCGACGGTGAAGACGTCGGGTTGTTTCTGGAGCGCGGTCAGGCACCGTTATATGACGGCGAATGCCTACAGGCCGAGGACGGCCGCATCGTTCGCGTTTGCGCCCGCCCCGAGCAACTGCTGCACGTCACCTGCGCCAATGCCTTCGAACTGACCCGCGCCGCCTATCACCTGGGCAACCGCCATGTCGCTCTGCAAGTCGGCGATGGCTGGCTGCGTCTGCTCGACGATTACGTGCTCAAGGCCATGCTCGAACAGCTTGGTGCCCAGGTCGAGGCGATTGAGGCGCCGTTCCAGCCGGAACACGGTGCCTACGGCGGCGGCCATCACCATTCGCGGCATGGCGACGAAGATTTCAATTACGCGCCCAAACTTCATCAGTTCGGCGTACGCCTGTGAATCCGGCCTGGGCGCTGTTGCGCCTGGCCAGTCCGCAACTGCCGATTGGCGGCTACAGCTATTCGCAAGGCCTGGAAATGGCGGTGGATAACAGCCGCGTGAACAGCCCGGACAGTGCCCGCCGCTGGATCAGCGATCAGTTGCTGCTCAACCTCGCGCGTTTCGAGGCGCCGCTGCTGCTTGCCCATTGTCAGGCCGCGGCCGAGGAAAACTGGCCCGAGTTGCTGCGCCTCTGCGAAACCCACCGCGCCAGCCGCGAGACCCGTGAGTTGCATCTGGAGAGCCGGCAGATGGGTTACTCGCTGCAGCAATTGCTCAATGGTCTTCCGGAACTCGACACGCCGGCCCGCAGCTTTCTTGAGCAATGCGTTGAACCGCACCTGGCCCTCGGCTGGGCACTCGCCGCGCGCGCCTGGGGCATCAACCCGCAGGACGCCCTCGCCGCGTGGCTGTGGAGCTGGCTGGAAAACCAGTTCGCCGTATTGATGAAAACCCTGCCGCTGGGCCAGCAAGCCGCCCAGCGTCTGACCAGCGAACTGCTGCCGCTGCTGCAACAGGCGCAGCAGGACGCCACCCGCATCAATCCCGAACACATCGGCAGCGCCGCATTCGGCCTGTCCCTGGCGTGCATGGCGCATGAGCGCCAGTACAGCCGACTGTTTCGCTCTTAGGAGAACAAACCATGAACACACAACCCCTGCGCGTCGGTATCGGCGGCCCGGTCGGTTCCGGCAAGACCGCATTGACCCTGGCCCTGTGCCTGGCATTGCGCGATCGCTACAACCTGGCCGTCGTCACCAACGACATCTACACCCGCGAAGACGCCGACTTTCTGGTGCGCAACGAAGCGCTGGCCCCGGAGCGGATCATCGGCGTGGAAACCGGTGGCTGCCCGCACACGGCAATTCGCGAGGACGCCTCGATCAACCTCGAAGCGGTCGATCAATTGAACCGGCGCTTTCCGGGGCTGGACCTGATTCTGGTGGAATCCGGCGGCGACAACCTGTCGGCGACTTTCAGCCCGGAGCTGTCGGACCTGACCATCTACGTGATCGACGTCTCCGCCGGTGACAAGTTGCCGCGCAAGGGCGGACCGGGGATCTGCAAGTCCGACCTGCTGGTGATCAACAAGATCGACCTGGCACCGCTGGTCGGCGCCTCGCTGGAGATGATGGACAGCGATACCAAACGCATGCGCAACGGCAAGCCATTCGTCTTCAGCAACCAGAAAACCGGTCTGGGCCTGGAAGAAATCATCGCCTTCATCGAACGCCAGGGCCTGCTGAACGCCGCCTGACTTATTGACCAACAAGGAAGCTTCTCCATGACACTCAAACGTATTCTCGGCGCCGTGGCGCTGCTGCTGACCCCGGCCCTGGCCTTCGCCCACCCGGGCCACGGCGACAGCGGTCTGGTCGCCGGCATCAGCCACCCGATCGGTGGCCTCGACCACTTGCTGGCGATGGTCGCGGTCGGCCTGTGGGCGGCGCAGCAACAAGGCGCGGCGCGCTGGGCGCTACCGTGCACATTCGTCGGCACCATGCTGATCGGCGGCATGCTCGGCTTTGAAGGGCTGGAGCTGCCGGCGCTGGAAAGCGGGATCGCCGCTTCGGTGCTGGCGCTGGGTCTGGCGGTGGCACTGGCCGTGCGTCCGCCGCTGGTGATGGCGGTGACGGCAACGGCACTGTTTGCGTTGTTCCATGGCGTGGCGCATGGCCTGGAACTGCCGGACATGAGCAGCCCTTGGGCGTATGCCGCCGGTTTTGTCGCGGCGACGGCGGCGCTGCATGCGGCGGGTTATGGCTTGGTGCGCGTGTTGCCTCATGCTGCTGCGCCGCTGGTGCGACTGGCCGGTGCTGCTTCGGCGCTGACCGGCGCCTGGTTGCTGGCAGGCTGATCACTATCGCCTGAACCGGCCTCTTCGCGAGCAAGCCCGCTCCCACACTGGATTTGTGGTGTACACAAAACCTGTGGGAGCGGGCTTGCTCGCGAAAGCGGTCTGACAGACACCGCGTCTCTAAAGGACGCCGCTCTGCTACCATGTCGCGCAATCGCCCCAGCCGTGACGACGTCCGCCAATGCCCCATGCCTCCCGCTCCACCTCCCTGCCCGAATTGACCGCCCTGTTCAGCAACGTGCAACAGCACTTTCTGAACGTGATCGTGCCGCTCTGGCAAGGCCCGGGCTGGAACGCCGACATGGCGCTGCCCTACGAAGCACTCGACGCGGCGCATCATCCGTTGCCACCGCAACGCTATCGGGCGATGGCCTGCGCACGGCAGCTGTATCTGTTTTCCAGCCTGATCGGGGTTGTGGATAACGCCGAGGTACGCGCCGCCGCGCTGTTCCGCTCGCTGCAACGGCATTTCCACGATGCCGAGCACGGCGGCTGGTTCTACAGTATCGACGCGCAAGGCAAGCCGCTGGATCAGCGCAAAGATCTCTATACCCACGCCTTCATCCTTTTCGCCTGCGCCCATTACTGGGCCAAGTCCCGGGAGCCGCTGGTGGAATCCACGCTCAACGCCGCACTGGAAATCATCGGCCGGCGCTTCGCCACCGGTGATGGCCTGTACGAAGCCTGTCTGGACCGCGACTGGATAACCCTGCAAACCGGGCCACTGCAAAACCCGCTGATGCACTTGGCCGAAGCGTTCCTCGCCACCTTGGCGGTGCGTGAAGACGCGGCGACGCAGCAAGCGCTGGTCGAGTTATGCACAGCCATGCACAAGCAGTTCGTCGATCCGCAGCATGGTGTGTTGATGGAGAAACCGCTCGGGGCTGTGGATAACTGGTACGAGCCAGGGCATCAGTTCGAATGGTATTTCCTGCTTGAATCTTCAGCCCTGCTGCGCGGTTCGAAACTGCACGCGGCGCTGGAGCGAGCCTTCGCGTTCACCGAGCAATTCGGCGTTGAACAGCCGTCCGGCGCCGTGCGGGCAATGCTCGATCTGGAACTGGACGGTCGCCCGAAAGATTCGACTCAGCGCATCTGGGCGCAGGCGGAATACCTGCGCGCCCTGACCTTGCGCCCGGACAGCGAAGCCACCGTACTGCGCCAGTTGCAGGCGCTGCAGCAGCGGTTTCTGCATGCGGGCGGGTGGCATGAATGCCGGGATGAGCTGGGAGAGGTCAGCCGCAAGGACATGCCTTCGACGACGCCTTATCACTTGGCGACGTGCTACAGCGGGCTGGCTGAATATCTGCGTTGATTGAAAAATAGCTTTCGCGAGCAAGCCCGCTCCCACAGGGGAATTTCAGCGAACACAAAATTTGTGTACAGCTCGGATTCCTGTGGGAGCGGGCTTGCTCGCGAATAGCCGTTACACGGTCTCTAGGCAATCCACTTCTTGTCGCCCGTAAAGCTGATCGTCAACCAGCGTGCCGCATCCGGCTCGCCGAGCTGCGCCGAAATTTCCTCACGCAAGGCATCCAGCTGCCCCACGCTCTGCAGCCGGTAATCCGCCGGCAACACCACATGAATCTCGATAAACCGCGCCCGCCCGTGCTTCTGCACGTAGGTCACGTAATCATCGAAACCATGCTCGGCCTTCGCCGCTTCCATGACCTGACGCACCTGATCATCCAAGGTGTCCGGGGCAATACCCAGTACATCACGCAGCGCCGGGCCGAGGATCTTGAACGCCGGCGGCAGCATGGTCAGCGCCAGCACGATCAGGATCAGCGGGTCGACAAATTTCGCCCACTCGTCAAAACCCTGAGCCTTGAGCAGCAACGCGGCGAGAAAACTGATCAACAGACCCACCGAGAGCATCGCGTCCACCAGCCAGCTGATGTTGTCGAACTGAATCAGGCTGGACTTGAGCTTGCGATTACGCCGACGCACGTAGAAGAAATAGGCGAATTCGACGACGGTGAACACCGCCGCATAAATGATCACCAGTCCCAGCTCGATCTCGCGGCCACCGTTGATGATGCCGAACACACCGTTGAGAAACGCGTAGATGGCGATCAACAGCAGGAAGCTGCCTTCGATCAGCAGCACCATCGGCTCCAGATGCCAGAAACCGAACTGGAAGCGGTGATTGCTTTCTTTGGCGATCAGCCTGGCGGTGATCAGCATCAGCACTTTGATGAACGTTGCGATCAGCGAGAAAAAACCATCGAAAAGGATGGATTGCGAACCTGAAACAAAACCGGTGACGATCCCGGCAATCGACACCGCGAACATCAGGATGGTCGATTGTTTGAGCAGTGACTGCTCACCTCGGTTACTCACTTTAACTCCTCGAAAACCTTGAAAACCGCGGGGTGCGGTGGGGTTGTTGCGAGGGGAGTTTACCTTATCGGTATTTATTGCCTGTGACGGCCCCTTCGCGAGCAAGCTCGCTCCCACATGAGACCGCGATCAAATGTGGGAGCGAGCTTGCTCGCGAATGGCCTCAAGGCGGTGTCAGGCCTTGTTACGCTCAATGGCAAACCCGGCCCAGGTCTGGCTCACCGGCATCAGCTCCAGGCTGTTGATATTGATGTGCGCCGGGGCGTTGAGCACCCAGAAGATGGTCTCGGCGATGTCCTGCGGCTGGATCGGCTCGGCACCGGCGTAGGTCGCGTTGTAGCGTTCCTGGTCACCGGCAAAACGCACCAGCGAGAACTCGCTCTCGCACAGACCAGGCTCGATGTTGCTGACGCGCACGCCAGTACCCTGCAGGTCGCAACGCAGGTTCAGCGAGAATTGCTTAACGAACGCCTTGGTGGCGCCATACACGTGGCTGCCCGGGTACGGGTAGTTGCCTGCGATCGAACCGAGGTTGACGATGCCGGCGCCACGGCCGTGAGCGATCAACCGCGGCAGCAGCAGACGAGTGCTGTACATCAGGCCTTTGACGTTGGTATCGACCATGGTGTCCCAGTCGTCGAGATCGCATTTGGGTGCTGGATCGACGCCCAGCGCCAGCCCGGCGTTGTTGATCAGGCCACGCAGCTTGGCGAACGACGGTGGCAGATTGGCAATCGCCTCTTCCATTGCCTTGCGGTCACGCACGTCGAGCACCAGGCCATGCACTTCGGTCTGTTTCGACAGCTCGGCGCACAGGGCGTCGAGACGTTCTGCACGACGACCGGTCAACACCAGTTTCCAGCCGGCCTCGGCAAAACGACGGGCACAGGCTTCACCAAAACCGGAGGTTGCGCCGGTAATAAACAGGGTGTTGGACATCGTGTTCTCCTTGCGTCGGCCGCCAGCGCAGCCATTGGAATAGAAAATCAGCAGCCAGCATGCCCGGCCCGGCATTCACGAGCAACACCTGCACCGGGACATCTTCCGATCAAAATTCGATCAATCGTCGCTACACCTTATGTGGCGTGGCCTGTAGCCATGTGCACGCACGTTATCCACAGTCCCTTCCACAGTTTCCGGGGGCAAGTGGAAACGCGTAAAGCCGCGCCACACAAGGCTTTGCGCGGGAAATAGAAAGTTTTTTGCTTGACCCTGAAGCAGCTGTTGTGCCGGAGATGGCATTTTGCACGACCGGCCGGTCAGCGCGGTGATTGCGCGAGGCCAGTAATTACGGCCCTCAGCGCAGTCTTTCCAGAGTTTAGTCACAGACTTATCCACAGGCTTACTCACATGAAATTGCCTCTACAGCACAGCCTAGAAAAAGGTTGACAACAGCGTCTTCAGCTCCCGCAAAAACACCTGATCAAAAATCAATCACCAGCCTGCAGGCCACGTTCAACAAGGGCTTCAGCCAGCTACTCCCACGTTATTCACAGCCAGCTCCACAGTAAACGGGGACAAGTCAAAACTGTGGAAAAACAGCCATTTGCAGCGTCTATATGTCGCGCTTTGGCAGCGATGGGAATTTGTTTTCCACAATTTTGTAAATCGCGCAAAACCTTGTAGGAGTGAGCCTGCTCGCGATAGCGGTGTATCAGCCACCTCGAATGCGGAATTTAGTACCGCTATCGCGAGCAGGCTCACTCCTACAGGGGATTTGCGCTGGACTTGGGATGTAAAAAGCCCCGGGACTTTCGTCGCGGGGCTTTGTGGACAACTCAAGCAGAATCAGTGCCCGCCCAGATAGGCGTTACGCACCTCCTCGTTCACCAACAACTCTTTACCGGTACCGGTCAGGCGAATCTCGCCGTTGACCATCACGTACGCCCGATCCGACAGCTTCAACGCATGGTTGGCGTTCTGCTCGACGAGGAAAATGGTCATGCCGGTTTTCGCCAGTTCACGCAGGGTGGCGAAGATCTGTTTCACCACGATTGGCGCCAGGCCCAGGCTCGGCTCATCGAGCAACAACAGCTTCGGCCGACTCATCAGGGCGCGGGCAATAGCGAGCATTTGCTGCTCGCCGCCGGACATGGTCATCGCCCGTTGAGTGCGACGCTCTTCGAGCCGCGGGAACAGCTCGAACATGCGCTGCATATCCTCCTTGGCGTACTTGTCACCAATCGGGATGGTGCCCATCAGCAGGTTTTCCTCGACGGTCATGTCGGGGAACACCCGCCGCCCTTCCGGCGACTGCGCGATGCCGTTGGAGGCAATGTAGTGCGAGGACTTGTGAGTGATGTCGACGCCTTGATAGAGGATCTGCCCCCCCGCCGCCCGTGGCTGGCCGAAGATCGACATCAGCAGCGTCGATTTACCCGCGCCGTTGGAGCCGATCAGGCTGACGGTCTCGCCTTCGTTGATCTGCAGCGACACGCCTTTGAGGGCCTGGATCGGGCCGTAGAACACGTCCAGGTCTTTGAGTTCGAGGATCGGTTGGCTCATACCAGTTCCTCTTCATCGGCGCCCAGGTAGGCGGCAATCACTTTCGGATCGTTGCGGATCGCGTCGGGCCCGCCCTCGGCGATGACCACGCCGTGATCCAGCACCACGATGTGGTCGGAAATGCTCATTACCATGCCCATGTCGTGTTCGATCAGCACCACGGTCAGATCATGCTCGTCGCGCAGCAGCCGGATCATCGCGCTCAGCGCTTCGGTTTCCTGAGGGTTGAGGCCGGCGGCCGGTTCGTCGAGACAGATGATCTGCGGCCGTGTGCACATGGCCCGGGCGATCTCCAGACGGCGTTGCTGGCCGTAGGACAGTTCACCGGCCAGACGGTTGGCGCAGTCCACCAGATCGACCACTTCCAGCCAGTAGAACGCGCAGTCCAGCGCATCGCTCTCGGCCTTGCGGTAGCCCTTGGTGTTGAGGATGCCGGCGAGCATGTTGCGGTTGACCCACATGTGCTGCGCCACCAGCAGGTTTTCCAGCACCGACATTTCCTTGAACAGGCGAATGTTCTGGAACGTCCGGGCCAGGCCGGCGCGGTTCACCAGGTGGGTGCCGCCAAACATCTTGTAGTACAGACGGCTGAGGAAGCTTTTCGGCGACACGAAGTCGGTCGGTTTGAACGACTCGCCCAGCAATTGAATGACGTTGGTCTGCTGGCCACGCACGTTGAGCTCGATCTTGCCGCCGGAGGCCTTGTAGAACCCGGTCAGACAGTTGAACACCGTGGTCTTGCCGGCACCGTTCGGCCCGATCAGGGCAAAGATCGAGTTGCGTTTGACCTTGAGGCTGACATCGCTCAGGGCCTTGATGCCACCGAAGTGCATCATCAGTTTTTCCACAGAGAGTACGACTTCACTCATGGCGCAGTCCTCTCATAGTGAATGGCACCTTTGCGTGGAGTGACCCCGGTACGGCTGATGCGGATCAGCCCTCGTGGTCGCCAGATCATCATCAACACCATCAGGATGCCGAACAGCAGCACGCGGTATTCAGCGAAGCCGCGCAGCAGTTCCGGGGCAACCGTCAGCACAAATGCAGCGATCACCACACCGATGGTTGAACCCATGCCGCCGAGTACGACGATGGCGAGGATCAGTGCCGATTCGAAGAAGGTGAACGAGGTCGGGTTGACGAAGCCTTGATAGGTGGCGAAGAACACCCCGGCCAGGCCCGCGGTCGATGCACCGATGGTGAACGCCGAAAGTTTGACCAGTACGTGGTTCAGACCCATCGAGCGGCAGGCGATTTCATCTTCGCGCAACGCTTCCCAGGCGCGACCCACTGGCATCTTCACCAGACGATGCTTGATGTACAACACAGCCAACACCACCAGGAACAGTACCGCGTAGATGAAGTAATACTTCACGTCCGGGTTGTAGGCGATGCCGAAGAACTCGTGAAACGGCACCCCGCCATCTTTGGCCCGCTTGCCGAACTCCAGACCGAAGAAGGTCGGCAGCGGCGCCGGCATCCCATTCGGGCCGCCAGTCAGCGACAACCAGTTGTTGAGGACCAGGCGAATGATTTCACCAAAGCCCAGGGTCACGATTGCCAGATAGTCGCCGTGCAGACGCAGCACCGGGAAACCGAGGATGCAGCCGGCAAGCCCTGCGGTGATCGCCGCCAGTGGCAGCACGGTCCAGAAGCCCAGCCCGAGGTATTGATAACCCAGCGCCAGACCGTAGGCGCCGATGGCGTAGAACGCCACGTAACCGAGGTCGAGCAAACCGGCCAGACCGACCACGATGTTCAACCCCAGACCCAGCAGCACGTAGATCAGCCCGAGGATGACCACGCCCAGCAGGTACGAGTTGGAGACAAACGGCACGATGACGGCGAGCACAATCAGCAGCGGAATGATCCAGCGCAGGCGTGATTTGTGATCGGCAGGCAGCACATGCACACCGGACCCGGTGCTCTCGAAACTGTCGAGAATTTTCAGGCCTTTGGGGGTTTGCAGGAACAGGCTGAGGGCAAACCGGCCGATCATGACAATGCCGATGATCCACGCCACACGGGTCGATTCGAGGTTGAAGCTGTAACCGTCGAGGACGACGCCGACAATCGGCCCGAATACGATCAGGGCAATCAGGCCGGCCAGGACCGCCTCAACCAGACTTTTTTTGATATCGATGGTTGTTTTAGTGGTTGAAGACATCGCTTACACCTTCGACACAAGAGGACGGCCCAACAGGCCCTGAGGCCGGAAGACCAGAACAAGTACGAGCAGCGAGAAGCTGAACACGTCTTTGTAGTCGGAGTTGACCAGGCCCGAGAACAGCGACTCGGAAATGCCGAGAATGATCCCGCCAAGCATCGCACCAGGCAGAGAGCCGATGCCGCCGAGCACCGCCGCGGTGAATGCCTTGATGCCAATGATGAAACCGGCATAGAAGTCGAACGTGCCGTAGTTCATGGTGATCAGCACGCCGGCCAGAGCCGCCATGGCTGCACCGATGATGAACACATAGGAAATCACCCGGTCGGTGTTGATCCCGAGGATCGAGGCCATCTTGCGGTCTTGCTGAGTGGCGCGGCACATGCGGCCGAGCTTGGTGTACTTGATCACGTAGGTCAGCAGACCCATACCGACGAATGCGGCCACCAGAATGAAGACTTTGGTGTAGGTCAGTTGCACGAAGCCAGTACCGACTTCAACACGCCAAGCCCCGGTCAGCAGGGTAGGCACACCCTGTTGTTTGGCGCCTTGGGCGATCTGTGCGTAGTTTTGCAGGATCAGGGAAATGCCGATGGCGCTGATCAACGGTGCCAGTCGAGTGGAGTTGCGCAGGGGTTTGTATGCGACACGCTCGATGACCCAGCCATACACCGCTGTGATCACGATGGTGAAAATCAGTGTGCCGAGCATCAGGAGCGGGAAGGATTCAATACCGAAGTAAGCCAGCAGAGCCAGACTGATTGCCGCCAGGTACGCGGAAATCATGTAAACCTCGCCGTGGGCGAAGTTGATCATGCCGATGATGCCGTAGACCATTGTGTAGCCGATGGCGATCAGGCCATAGACCGACCCGAGGGTCAGGCCGTTGACCAGTTGCTGCAGGAAAATACCATCCATAACGCAATCTCACGCAATGAGAACCTGCCCACCGAAGCGGGCGGTTCTTCTAGGAAAAATACAGATTTACGTCGGAGCAATGCAGACACGTTCCCCCCGAACACCATCGCCTCCTGTGGGAGCGGGCTTGCTCGCGAAAGCGGTGTATCAGTTACCGTTGATGGCGACTGACACCCCGCATTCGCGAGCAAGCCCGCTCCCACAGGGGTTCATGGCGTTCGGATGATCGCGTCAGCCCTTACTTCTGTTTTTCCAGCTGGTGATATTTGCCGTCCTTGTCCCACTGGTACACCACGTAGTCGGAGACTTTCAGGTCGCCCTTGGAGTCCCAGGTTTTTTCGCCCATCACGGTTTTCACCGGATTTTTCTTCAGCCAGGCCGCAGCCTCTTCGCCCTTGTTGGACTTCGCACCGTTGAACGCGGCAGCCAGGGTTTGTACCGAAGCGTAGGCATACAGGGTGTAGCCTTCAGGCTCGGTGCCGGCCTTACGGAACGCGTCCACCACGGTCTTGCTGTCAGGCAGCAGGCGTGGGTCGGCGCCAAAAGTCATCAGCACGCCGTCAACGAATTGCGGGCCACCGGCGGTGGTCACCAGTTCGTCAGTCACGATGCCGTCATCGGACATGAACTTGACGTCTTTCAGGCCTTGTTCACGCAATTGACGAACCAGCGGGCCGGCCTCCGGATGCAGGCCGCCGAAGTAGACGACGTCGGCGCCAGCGCCACGGATCTTGGTGACGATGGTGCTGAAGTCTTTTTCGCCACGGGTCAGGCCTTCATACAACACGGGCGTTACGCCGCGCTTGACCAGTTGTGCCTTGGTGGCATCCGCCAGCCCTTGGCCGTAGGTGTCTTTGTCGTGCAGTACGACGACTTTCTTGCCCTTGAGCACGTCGACGATGTAGTCGCCGGCCACGATGCCCTGCTGGTCGTCACGCCCGCACATACGGAACATGGCGCTCAGGCCGCGCTCGGTAACCTGCGGGTTGGTGGAACCCGGGGTGATCGCGATGATCCCGGCTTCGTCGTAGATTTCCGAGGCGGGGATCGTGGAGGAAGAGCAGAAGTGTCCGACCACGCCGGCGACTTTCTGGTTGGTCAGGTCCTTGGCGACTGTCACCGCCTGCTTCGGTTCGCAGGCATCATCGCCCTTGACCAGTACGATCTTCTCGCCGTTGACGCCGCCTGCCGCGTTGACCGCGTCCGCCGCCGCCTGTGCACCCTTCATGTACTGCTCGCCAAATGCCGCGTTGGCGCCAGTCATTGGACCCGCTACACCGATTTTCACATCAGCTTGAGCAAACGCAGAAACACCCAACGCAGTAGCCACTGCGAGGGCCAGAAAGCCTTTCTTGTAAAACGTCTGGGACATGAGGTGGTGCTCCAAGGTTTTTTTTAGTTGGCACTGCGACTTCACTTCACTGAATGCTCTGAGCAAGCGCCGTGCCATCGGTTTTTTATTCTTCAAAAAGTCGCTGCTTTCTTGTTATTTCGACTGTTTCGTTCCCATTTTCATTGGGCGTGCAACCGTCTAAACCGCGGAAGGTGAAACCTTATTAAATCTGAGGCGCAACCCGCTTGCGCCATCATTGCAACCGCGGCACCAAACGACGTGCAACCAGCCTGTAACAGCTCGCGTCACCGAACTGCACACTGCTGGTGCGGGACTGCTACAACCCGCACCATTAGAGGCTAGTCGTTACTCCGAAAAGCGCCGCGTTACGCAACATATTTCAACACTCAAATCACGATGCGCAGGCACTGGCCCGCGTGATACAGCGAGAACCCGGCCTCGTACAGACAGCTGCGCAAACCGACACCGGCCAAGGGCTGCATCGGTGCGAAGGGAATCGGCAGGGCTTGAGGATTGCCGTTACACAGGTAGTCGGCGAAGGCTTTGCCGACCACAGTGCCGGTGGTCACGCCGCGACCGTTGTAACCGGTGACGGCCACCAGGCCGGGCGCCGGTTCGAACAGGCGCATCAGGTGATCGGGAGTGAAGGCGATGCGCCCGGTCCAGGTGCATTCCCATTCCACCGGCTTCAGATGGGGGAAGTAATGCTGCTGCACACGATCGGCCCAGGCCTTGAGGAACCACGTCGGTTTCTGATTGCCATTGCCCAGACTACCGAGCAACAACCGGCCGTCCTTGTCGCGGCGAATACTGCTCAGCACCTGGCGCGTGTCCCACGAGCCCTGCCCGCCCGGGAGGATTTCCTGGGCGGCGTCTTCGGTCAGTGGCACCGACGCGACCTGATAGTAATAACCGGGGAAGAAGTTGCGCTTGAGTTCGGTCCAGTCGCCTTCGGTGTAGGCGTTGGAGGCGATCACCACTTGCTCGGCGAGTACCGAACCTAGCTCGGTCTGCACCGACCATTGCTGGCCCACGCGCTCAAGACGGGTCACTGGCGAGTGATCGAACATCTGCCCGCCCAGCCCCTTCACCGCGTTGGCCAGTCCGGTGACATAAGCCATCGGGTTGAGCGTACCGGCGCGGCGGTCGAGCAGTGCGGCGGCAATCTTCTGCGTGCCGGTGGCTTGCTCGCAGGCCTTGCCGGTGAGCAGTTCGACCGGCGCCCCGCGACGCTTCCACTGTTGTTCGCGACTGCGCAGATCCGCCTCGCCCTTGGCGTTGTGCGCCATGTGCAGGGTGCCTTCGCGGCGCAACTGACAATCAATGTTGTATTTATCCACAAGGCTGAACACCAGCGCCGGCGCCGCCCCGAGCATTCGGTTGAGCTGACTGCCGACCGCTTCGCCGAAACCGGCTTCGATCTCGTCCGGCGGGATCCACATGCCGGCGTTGACCAGCCCGACGTTGCGTCCGGAGCCGCCGTGCCCGGCGCGGTGCGCTTCGAGCACGCAGACGCTTTTGCCTTTTTCCAACAGATGCAGCGCCGCCGACAACCCGGTAAATCCGGCGCCGATCACGCAGACATCGACTTTGACCTCGCCGCGCAGGGCGGAGTTATCCGGGCGCTGCGGCGTAAGTGTTTCCCACAGACATTCTTCGCGTAACGGCATTGCCAGACTCCAACAGAAACCTGCCAAACACACTGCTGATCCTGTGGGAGCGGGCTTGCTCGCGAAAGCGGTGTTTCAGCCAACATCTGTGTCGACTGACCCACCAACTTCGCGAGCAAGCCCGCTCCCACAGGGGATCTGCGTCATTCCAAGCTCAGTCGAAGGTGATGCCCTGCGCCAGCGGCAACTCCAGCGAGTAGTTCACGGTGTTGGTCTGGCGGCGCATGTACGCGCGCCAGGCGTCGGAGCCCGACTCACGACCGCCACCGGTTTCTTTCTCGCCACCAAACGCGCCGCCGATTTCCGCGCCGCTCGGGCCGATGTTGACGTTGGCGATGCCGCAGTCGCTGCCGACCGCCGACATGAACTGCTCGGCCTCACGCACGTCGGTGGTGAAGATGCACGACGACAGGCCTTGCGGCACCGCATTGTTCAAGCGCAGCGCTTCCTGGAAGTCGCTGTAGCCGACCACGTAGAGGATCGGCGCAAAGGTTTCGCTGCAGACCACATCACTCTGCTCTGGCATTTCGACAATGGCCGGCGACACGTAGTAGGCGTTGGGGAACTGCTCTTCGAGCTGACGCTTGCCGCCGAACACCCGGCCGCCCTCGCTCAGCGCCTGCTCCAGCGCGTCCTGCATGTTTTCGAAGCTGTGTTTGTCGATCAGCGGGCCGACCAGATTGCCTTCCAGCGGATGGCCGATACGCACTTTGGCGTACGCGGCTTTGAGGCGAGTGACGATTTCTTCCTTCACCGACTCATGGGCAATCAGCCGACGCAGGGTGGTGCAACGCTGACCGGCAGTGCCGACCGCGCTGAACAGAATGGCGCGCACGGCCATGTCCAGATCGGCGCTCGGGCCGAGGATCATCGCGTTGTTGCCGCCCAGTTCGAGAATGCTGCGGGCAAAACGTGCGGCGACTTTCGGCGCCACTTCGCGGCCCATGCGGGTGCTGCCGGTGGCGCTGATCAGCGCGACACGCGGGTCATCCACCAGCGCTTCGCCAGCATCGCGACCACCGATGATCACCTGGCAGAGATTCGCCGGCGCATCGGTGAAATTCTTCACCACACGGTCGAACAGTGCCTGGCAGGCCAGTGCGGTCAGCGGGGTTTTCTCCGATGGTTTCCACACCACCGGGTTACCGCAGACCAGCGCCAACGTGGTGTTCCACGCCCACACCGCGACCGGGAAGTTGAACGCGCTGATCACGCCGACCACGCCCAGCGGATGCCAGGTTTCCCGCATGTGGTGGCCCGGGCGCTCGGAGGCGATGGTCAAGCCGTACAACTGACGCGACAGGCCGACGGCGAAGTCGCAGATGTCGATCATCTCCTGCACTTCACCGAGGCCTTCCTGAGTGATCTTGCCCGCTTCCCACGACACCAGTTCGCCGAGGTCAGCCTTGTATTCGCGCAGCACTTCGCCGAACTGACGCACCAGCTCGCCGCGACGCGGGGCCGGCACCTTGCGCCACTGCTCGAAAGCATGATCTGCGCGACTGATGTGCTGCTCGACTTCGGCCGGGCCTTCCCAGTTCACAGCGGCGATGCGGCTGCCGTCGATGGGCGAATGCACCGGCACTTTGCCGTTCTGGTACAGGGCCGGGTTCACACCAAGACGATCAAGCAATGCGGCAACCATGGGTCACTCCTCAAGCGAAAAACTGAATGTGTGCGGCCGAATGTTCACGACCGGGCAGGCCTTTAGTTGTAGCTTCCCGAGGGCAAGGCAACAAACGACCTTTACGCGAGATATCATTCCGTTTATTCATGCTGCGCACAGAAAGACAAGAAAAAGGGACCACCCATGCTGAATAAACGCCACTTGCCGTCGATCACCGCGTTGCAGTGCTTCGAGGCCGTGACCCGGCACCTGAGCTTTACCCGGGCCGCCGAGGAGCTGAACCTGACCCAGAGCGCTGTCAGCAAGCAAGTGGCGCAGCTTGAGGAATTGTTGCAGCACTTGTTGTTCCGTCGGGTGCGTCGGCGTTTGCAGATGACCCCGGCCGGGGATTTGTACCTGGTGGAAGTCCGAAAAATCCTCACCCAGGTGGAAATGTCCACGCATTACCTGCGTTCCTACGGCGGCGAGACCGAAGTCCTGCGCGTTTCTACCCCTTCGACCTTCGGCGCGCGCTGGCTGGTACCGCGTCTGAAGGGCTGGCGTCTGCGCCATCCGTCGATCCATCTCGACTTGTGCAACGAGCAGGAGGCCGATGACTTGCTGCAGGGTCGCAGCGATCTGGCGTTCTATTTCGGCCAGAGCTCACGGCCCGGCACCGAATGCCTGAAGCTGTTCGGCGAAGAGCTGGTGCCGGTCTGCGCCCCCGGCAGCCTGCCGGACACGCCCTTCACCGACCCGACGCAACTGACCGATCTGGTGCTGCTGCAAAATGCCTCGCGCCCACAGGCCTGGCACGACTGGTTCGACAGTCAGGGTTACCACACCGAGCACAGCTATCACGGGCCGCGTTTCGAAACCTTTTATATGTGCATCCGCGCTGCTCAGGTCGGCTGCGGTGTGGCGCTGCTGCCACGGTTTCTGGTGGAAGAGGAATTGGCCGACGGCAAACTGGTCATTCCCTGGCAGCATGCAATGCCCAGCTCCGACGCCTATTACCTGGCCTACCCGGAGCATGCGGCGGAAGTGCCGAAGGTGCGGGATTTTGTGAAGTGGATGCTGGAGCAGATCGACAGCCCGGACCTGACGCCGATATAGAGTTTTCAACAACCCTGTGGGAGCGGGCTTGCTCGCGAATGCGGTGGGTCAGTCAATTCAAATGTGACTGATGCACCGCATTCGCGAGCAAGCCCGCTCCCACAGGTGATCTCGACGCTCTTAAAAAATGCTGGCAATCCCCACCGCTGATATGCGCCACTAGCGTCATTGATTGATCCCGCGCAACCGCGCGGTGCACCTGGAGACCCCGTTTATGAGCGAGAGTGTGTTTGCCGATCGCATCGTGCAGAACCTGCTCGACACCGACTTCTACAAACTGACGATGATGCAGGCGGTGCTGCACAACTACCCCAACGTCGAAGTCGAATGGGAGTTTCGTTGCCGTAACAGCGAGGATCTGCGGCCGTATCTGGCCGAGATTCGCTACCAGATCGAGCGTCTGGCCGAGCTGAGCCTGAGTGCCGACCAGTTGAGTTTTCTCGAGCGCATCACCTTCCTCAAGCCGGATTTCCTGCGCTTTCTCGGACTGTTCCGCTTCAACCTGCGCTACCTGCACACCGGCATCGAGAACGGCGAACTGTTCATCCGGCTGCGCGGTCCGTGGCTGCATGTGATTCTCTACGAAGTGCCGCTGCTGGCCATCGTCAGCGAAGTGCGCAACCGCTATCGCTACCGGGAAATCGAGCTGGTACAGGCGCGGGAAGAGCTGTATCGCAAATTCGACTGGCTCAGCGCCAACGCCTCGACCGACGAACTGGCGCAATTGCAGGTCGCCGACTTCGGCACCCGCCGGCGCTTTTCGTATCGCGTGCAAGAAGAAGTGGTCAACGTGCTCAAGCACGATTTCCCCGGGCGCTTCGTCGGCACCAGCAACGTGCACCTGTCCCGCGAGCTGGATATGAAGCCGCTGGGCACCATGGCCCATGAATGGATCATGGCCCATCAGCAACTCGGCCCACGGCTGATCGACAGCCAGATCGCCGCCCTCGACTGCTGGGTGCGCGAGTATCGTGGTCTGCTGGGGATTGCGCTCACCGATTGCATCACCACCGACGCGTTTCTCGGCGACTTCGACCTGTTCTTCGCCAAGCTCTTCGATGGTTTGCGCCATGATTCCGGGGATCCGGTGCAGTGGGGCGAAAAATGCATCGCCCACTATCACAAGCTCGGCATCGACCCGATGAGCAAGACCCTGGTGTTCTCCGACAGCCTGACCCTGCCCAAATCGCTGGAGATCTTCCGCGCGCTGCACGGGCGGATCAACGTCAGCTTCGGCATCGGCACCAACCTGACCTGTGACATTCCGGGTGTCGAACCGATGAGCATCGTGCTTAAAATGACCGCCTGCAACGGCCAGCCGGTGGCGAAGATCTCCGACGAGCCAGGCAAGACTCACTGTAAAGACCCGAATTTCGTCGCCTATTTGCGACATGTGTTCCAGGTTCCTGCCGTTTCCAGCCTATCTAGCAAGGAGTGAATTCATGCAAGCCGTACAGCGTGAGATTGCTGAACAGCTCAAGGTGCAACCGCCATTCGCCGGGCATCAGGCCCTCGAAGCGGAAGTCGCCCGGCGCATCACCTTTATCCAGGATTGCCTGGTCAATTCCGGCCTCAAGACCCTGGTGCTGGGCATCAGCGGCGGCGTCGACTCGCTGACCGCCGGCCTCCTGGCCCAGCGCGCCATGCGTGAACTGCGCGAGCGCACCGGCGACGACGCCTACAAATTCATCGCTGTGCGCCTGCCGTACGAAACCCAGTTCGATGAGCACGATGCGCAAGCGTCGGTGGATTTCATCGCCCCGGACGAACGCCACACCGTGAACATCGGCCCGGCGGTCAAATCCCTGGCCAGGGAAGTGGCGGCGTTCGAAGGCAAACACGCGGTGTCGGTGGATTTCGTGCTCGGCAACACCAAGGCGCGGATGCGCATGGTCGCCCAGTACACCATCGCCGGCGCGGCGCACGGGCTGGTGATCGGCACCGACCACGCGGCGGAAGCGGTGATGGGCTTCTTCACCAAGTTCGGGGACGGCGCCTGCGACCTGGCCCCGCTCAGCGGTCTGGTGAAAAACCAGGTTCGCGCGATCGCCCGCAGCTTTGGCGCGCCGGAATCGCTGGTGGAAAAAGTGCCGACCGCGGATCTGGAAGACCTGTCGCCAGGCAAACCCGACGAAGCCTCTCACGGCGTGACCTACGCCGAGATCGATGCCTTCCTGCACGGCGAGCCGGTGCGTCAGGAAGCGTTCGACATCATCGTCAACACGTACAACAAGACTCATCACAAACGGGTCATGCCGTTTGCGCCTTGATTGCATGGTGATTGAATGAAAAAGCCCGCTGAGGAGTGATCCTCAGCGGGCTTTTCTTTGGCCAGTTCACCTGTCGATGCTGATGGCCTCTTCGCGGGCAAGCCCGCTCCCACAGTGTCCCGGTTGTTCACAAAATGTGTGACCGACACAAACCCTGTGGGAGTGGGCTTGCCCGCGAAGAACGATGATGCGGTGCGTTGATTACTTAACAGTAATCGTGCCTTTCATCATCGAGATGTGGCCCGGGAACGAGCAGAAGAAGCCGTAGCCACCGTCTGCAATCTTGGCCACGTCAAAGGTCAGCGAATCGGTTTCCTTGGCGCCGATGATCTTGGTGTGAGCGATGATGCGCGCGTCACCTTCCGGCAGGTAGTTCTTGTCGATGCCCGCGGCCAGGCCAGCGGTAGCGATTGGCTGCATGTCAGCTTCTTTGCTGATCACCAAGTTGTGGCCCATGACGTTCTTCGGCAGGTTGCCGGAGTGGGTCAGTTCGACAGTGAAGGTCTTGCAGCTCTTGTCGATCACGATCTCCTTGGTGTTGAAGGACATCTGATCGGTGGAATCAACGGTGGTTTTGCACTCGGCAGCCATCAATTGGCTGCTGGCCAGCGCCAGCAGGGATACCGCAACAACTTTGGAAAACATGGTGAATCTCCAAGGCAGGGTTAACAAAAACACGAATGGTGGAAAGACTGCCTGAAATCTTCGCAAGTTCCTATGACTTGAGTCAAAAATTGTATACAACTTTCAGGCTATGACACTCATCGAAACAATCTACCGGCCAGATTCCCCGGCCGGGCCTATGATCGGCGCATCTACTGAAACGGAGTGCCGATCATGTTCTTTAACGGTCTGTTGTGCAGTTTGCTCGCCGCCTACGCCTGTGGCGCCAGCGGTACCTTTGAATCGCCAGAACGCGAAGTCTAGCCCTTGGATCGAGGCCTGCCAGCCATTACCCTGTGACGGATTGACCCAGGAGGAAGGCATGTCTCTCAAATCCGTTTGTGTATTTTGCGGTGCCAACGCCGGCACTGATCCGGCTTACACCGAAGCCGCCCAAGCCCTTGGCCGGGCCCTCGCCGAGCGCCAGCTGACGCTGGTTTACGGTGGTGGCGCCGTGGGATTGATGGGCCTAGTCGCCGACGCCGCCCTGGCCGCTGGCGGCGAAGTGATCGGGATCATTCCGCAAAGTCTGATGGACAAGGAGATCGGCCACAAAAGCCTGACGCGCCTCGAAGTGGTCGATGGCATGCACGCGCGCAAGGCGCGCATGGCCGAACTGAGCGATGCGTTCATCGCATTGCCCGGCGGCCTCGGCACGCTGGAAGAGCTGTTCGAAGTCTGGACCTGGGGCCAGCTCGGCTACCACGGCAAGCCGCTGGGCCTGCTGGAAGTGAACGGTTTCTACAGCAAACTCACGGCTTTTCTCGACCATATCGTCGGCGAAGGCTTCGTTCGCGCGCCGCATCGTGACATGCTGCAAGTGAGCGAATCGCCACAAACCCTGCTCGACGCCCTCGATCAGTGGAAGCCGACCGTCACGCCCAAGTGGGTCGACCAAAAACCCGGCTAACCGCCGGACACCGATACAGGGCAGAATACGCGCCGCTCAACCTCACCTTCGACCCCAGAGGATCGCCCATGGCCAAACCCAATTACTCCTTCGCCAAACGTCAACGAGACCTGGCAAAGGAGCAGAAGAAAGAGGAAAAGCTTCAGCGCAAGAAACAAATGGCTGAAGAAGCGGCACTGAACCCTGACGGGGAAGTGGCGACTGATGACGATGTTGATGTTGATGCACCGAAAGACCAGGCGCCTGACGCCTGAGCCCCACCGGGTTTGATGATCGAGTCAGACCCTGCGGATTTGTGACGGGGCTGGCGGCTCAGCCGCTGGCCCTCACAGCCCTCCCCGTTTTCCGAACACGATACGACTTCCTGTGGGAGCGGGCTTGCTCGCGAAAGCGGTGTGTCAGTCACATCAACGTTGAATGTGAAGACGCTTTCGCGAGCAAGCCCGCTCCCACATGGGTTGTTGTGTTATTCCAATGGCATCACGGTAACGCGGACCTCCGGGTCGTGAGACCCGCCCCCCAGAATCACCCCGCGCAACGGCGACACATCGGAAAAATCCCGGCCCCACGCCAGGGTGATGTGCTCCAGCGCCGGCTGCACGTTGTTGGTCGGATCGAAATCCACCCACCCGAGTACCGGGCAGAACACCGAGACCCAGGCATGCGACGCATCGGCGCCGATCAGCCGTGGCTGTCCCGGCGGCGGCTGGGTCAGCAGATAGCCACTGACGTAGCGCGCTGCCAGCCCTCGCGAACGCACGCAAGCGAGCATCAGGTGCGCGAAGTCCTGACACACACCGCGTCGGCGCTCCAGCACTTCCACCAGCGGCGTCGCCACTTGCGTGGCCTCGGCGTCGAAGGTGAATTCGCTGAAAATCTTCTGCATCAAGGCCTGCACGCCCAGCAACAAAGGCCTGCACGGTGGAAAACAGCTTTCGGAAAATTCGACGAAGCTGCGCTTCAAATGCACGTAGGGTGACTGAAACCGATAGCGACAAGCCTCGAGCATTTCGGCGGACAACGGCTGGCTACTGTAAGTCAGCGCGTTGCGCGTCTGCTCCCACGCCGGGGACAGATTGAAGTCCGCCAGCGGCCGCGCCAGCACCTCAACCGTGAGCCGGGCGTTGACCTGCAACTCGTCATGCGGGCGCTCGAAGGCCAGTCGGGTCAGCGGATTGCCGAACACATCCAGCTCATCCCGCCGCGTGGTCGGCTCCGGGCTGATCAGCAATTGCTGCTCGGTGCAACGCTGCCACGTGCACTCACGCGGCCACAGGTGCGCGAGTTGCTGCGCCAGCGACACCGGGCTGTCGTAGTGGTAACAGGTGTCGTGGAAGATCTGGTAGTGCGCGCTCATCAGACGGACACCGTGCGCTGGCTGACATCGTCGACATGGGCAAAGTGGCGCAGCGCCAGCCGATCGGACACCTGACCGCTGGCTTCGGCAATCTCCTGCAGCAGGTTCGCCAGACCATCAAGCGCGGCACGCACGCTGTTTTCCCCGAACAGCGGGTTCTCCAGACAGCCCAGATCGAACCGCGCCAGACGCTCGACCAATTGCGGCAATCCGGCCTCGCGAGGCACGCCGAAATCATCATTCAATCGCTTGAGCGTGCGGGTCACCAGTTTCAACTGAAACAGCACCGCATGCGGGTTCTGCTCATCCAGCAGCAACAGGTCGAGCACCGGAATCAACTGCGCCACCGCCAGATACCGCGAACGGTAGGTGATGCTGCTGTTGCCCAGCTCCAGCAGCCATTCCAGCCCCGCCTGATCGAACGCCCCGGCGCCGCGCAGAAACGCCGCCAGACTGCTGCTGAGAAACTGCAACCGTTCGATGCGCCGGCCGATCATCAGAAAGCGCCAGCCTTCGTCGCGGGTCATGTCGTCGAGCGCGAACCCCGAGAGCGCCGCCAGCGACATCACCAGTCGGTTGAGGAAATCCAGCAACTCGCCGAAGTCCGGCTCTTCGGTGTCCAGCTCCATTGCCTCGCGCTGCAACTCGACCAACGCCTGCCAGTTTTCCCGTGAAAGCTTGCCGCGCACCTGCGAGGCCGCCCACTGCAAACGTTGCAGGTTGGAGCGCAGGCTGAACGACCAGTCCTCGCCGAGCAGCGCCGCCAGCAGCCGCTCCGGCAGCTCACCCTCCTCCGGCAGCAACATCAGCCGCTCGCCCAGCTCCACGGCGGCCTGCAAGGCTTGCGGGTCATCACCATCGACATACCGCGCGAGCATGATCCGCAGCAGTCGCGCACTGTCGTCGCAACGCTCGCAGTAACGGCCGAACCAGAACAGGTTCTCCACCACCCGCGAGGGCAGATAAGGATCGCGGCGCACCAGATCGTGTACGCCGACGTTGCGCTGGGTTTTCCATTGCTCGCCACTCGGCGCACGATCGCCCAACACCCAGGTGTCCTTGCTCGCGCCACCGCGTTGCATCGACACCACTTCGGCATCGGCCTCGGCGGCAACCCGGGTCAGTCCACCGGGCAATACGCGATAGCCATCACCACTGGCCACCGCATACACGCGCATGCCGATCGCTCGCGGTTGCAGTTGGCCGTCTTCGGCCTGCCAGATCGGCGCCTGGGACAGCTGCGCCAGTTCTTGCGCGACATAGGCGTATGGCCGCGCCTGCATCCGCTCGGCGAGCGCCTGGCGCTGTTGTTCGCTCAGATCGCGGCCGAATACCGGCGCGAAGCTTTGTGAGGGGAACGCCGGTTTGATCAGCAGCTCCGGAAGCTTTTCCAGCGCCTGCGCCAGCACCGGCGCCTCGCCGCACCACCATGTAGCGATGGACGGCAGCAGCAGTTCTTCGCCGAACAGGTACTGATTGATCTTCGGCAGAAATCCGAGCAATCCCGGCGACTCCAGCACGCCGCTGCCCAAGGCATTGGCCACCAGCACCCGGCCCTGACGTACCGCCTCCAGCAAGCCGGGCACACCGAGTGCCGAATCGGTACGCAGCTCCAGCGGATCGCAGAAGTCATCGTCGAGGCGGCGCATGATTGCATGCACCCGGCGCAGACCACTGAGGGTTTTCAGGTACACCGTCGCATCGCGCACGGTGAGGTCGCCGCCTTCGACCAGCGGATAACCGAGCTGGCGTGCCAGATAAAGGTGTTCGAAATAGCTTTCGTTGAAACGCCCCGGGGTGAGCAACACCACCAGCGGCGCGTCGTCGGCACACGGCGCCTGACGCGCGAGGGTTTCCTGCAGGGTGCGGAAGAAGCCGGCCAGGTGCTGCACCTTCAGATCGCGGTACAACTCGGGAAACGCCCGCGACACGATGGTGCGATTTTCCAGCGCATACCCCGCGCCCGAAGGTGCCTGAGTACGATCCGCGGTGACCCACCAGCGGCCGTCCGGCGTGCGCGCCAGATCCACGGCGTATAGATGCAGAAAGGCATCTTCCGGTGGCGCGATGCCCTGACAGGGCCAGAGAAAATTGTTGTGACCGAACACCAGCTCCGCCGGTAACAGCCCTTCGCTGATCAGCCGCTGGGGCCCATACAGATCGGCCAGTACCGCGTTGAGCAGGCGTGCTCGCTGGGCAATCCCCGCCGACAGTTGCTGCCACTCATCAGCAGCGATCACGTGCGGCAGCAGGTCCAGTTCCCACGGGCGGTCGGCGCCCTTGGGATCGGCATAGACGTTGTAGGTCACGCCGTTTTCCTGAATCTGCCGGGCCAGCAACGCCTGCCGCTGCACCAGTTGCGCCGGGGTGCTGCGCTGCAATTGATCGAACAGCCGCCGCCAGTGCGGGCGCACTTCCCCGCTGTCATTCAGCAGTTCGTGATAAGTGCCCGCAGTGCGCGGGTAGCGGTCTAGCAGGTCAGGCATGGAAAGCTCGGCAGACAGCAGGGAACGGTCAGACTAACGCAGGCACATGACATGCGGATATACGAAAAATCCGCATGTCGTGCAGGACTTAGAAACGTCGCAAATCGAGCGTCATCGGCAGCTCGTCAGAGATTGTCAGGTTGGGTATCGGAAGTTTCCCCGGCGTGTGCCCGATGCGGAAAAACCGCGCCATGCGCCGGCTCTCCGCTTCGTTGGCATTGACCGGTAACGTCTCGTAATTGCGCCCGCCCGGGTGCGCCACGTGGTACTGGCAACCGCCCAGCGAACGCTGCATCCAGGTGTCGAGCAGGTCGAACACCAGCGGCGCGTGCACCGGGATGGTCGGTTGCAGGCAGTTGGCTGGTTGCCAGGCCCGAAAGCGCACACCCGCGACGAACTCACCGATGCGCCCGGTCGGTTGCAGCGGCAGCGGAATGCCGTTGCAAGTCAGCAGATAACGCTGCGGCGGCAGGCCGCTGAGCTTGATCTGCAAACGCTCCAGCGACGAATCGACATAACGCACCGTGCCGCCCGCCGTACCCTCCTCGCCCAGCACATGCCAAGGCTCCAGCGCCTGACGCAACTCCATCTCGATGCCGTTGACCGCGTAATCGCCGACTTTGGGAAAACGGAATTCCAGATGCGCAGCAAACCACTCGGCGCGCAATGGATAACCGGCGTTGTTCAGTTCGACGATGACGTCGGCGAAATCCTGCTCGATAAAGTGCGGCAGCATAAAGCGGTCGTGCAGCTCGGTGCCCCAGCGCGCCAGTTTCGGCGGCGCATACGGCTCGCGCCAGAATCGCGCAACCAGCGCGCGCAGCAACAACTGCTGAGCCAGGCTCATGCGCGCGTGCGGCGGCATTTCGAAGGCGCGCAGCTCTAGCAGGCCGAGGCGCCCAGTGGCACCGTCCGGCGAATACAGTTTGTCGATACAGAACTCGGCGCGATGAGTGTTGCCGGTAACGTCGATCAGCAGATTGCGCAGCAGGCGATCCACCAGCCACGGCGCGCACTCTTCGCCCGGTTCAGGCATCTGCGCGAAGGCGATTTCCAGTTCGTACAAGGCGTCGTTGCGTGCCTCGTCGACCCGCGGCGCCTGCGAGGTCGGGCCGATGAACAGGCCGGAAAACAGGTAGGACAGCGACGGGTGGTTGTGCCAGTAGCTGATCAGACTGCGCAGCAGATCCGGGCGGCGCAGGAACGGTGAGTCCGCCGGGGTCGCGCCACCGAGGACGAAATGGTTGCCGCCGCCGGTGCCGGTGTGGCGCCCGTCGATCATGAATTTTTCGGTGGTCAGGCGGGTTTGCCGCGCCTGTTCATAGAGAAACTCGGTGCGCTCGACCAGTTCGTCCCAGGTCGCGGACGGCTGCACGTTGACCTCGATCACGCCCGGATCCGGGGTAATGCGGAAGTTGCTCAGGCGCGGATCGCTCGGCGGCTCGTAACCTTCCAGCAGCACCGGGCAATGCAGCTCTTCGGCGGTGGCTTCGATGGCCGCCACCAGTTCCAGATAGTCCTCGACCCGTTCCAGCGGCGGCATGAACAGATACAGACGCCCTTCGCGCGCTTCGGCGCAGAAGGCGGTGCGGGTCAGCCAGTCGGCGGACTCGTCGATTTTCGGCGTACGTTCGGCGGCCGTTGCGGATTCGGCATGGCTGTTGAGCTGGGTGGTGTCCGGCAGCTCGGGGAAGTCCTGATTCGGATCGTTGGGATGAATGAACGGATACTCCGCCGCCTTCACCCACGGCTGCGAGCCGAGCGGCAAGCGGTAACCCAGCGGCGAATCCCCCGGCACCAGCCGGCAATGCTCGTCGCGCAAATACCAGCGCCCGCTCTGCCATTGATCCCCCTTGGCGGTACGCGCCAGCGGCAGCACCTGGCCGATCACTTTATCCAGGCCCTGAGCGAAGACTTTGCGCAGACGCGCACGCTCCAGCGGTTCTTCCAGACGCGAGTCTTCGGCACTGACGTTGCTCGGCAATGCGCCCTCACGCCAGAGGTAATAGAAATTGTCTTCGTAGGCCGGAAACACGAAACGTGCCGGCAGTTTCAGGCGCTCGGCAACACTCGCCAGAAAGCGCCCGGCCAGTTCGCCATTGGCGCCGTAATCCTGTTGCTCGTCGGCGATCAGCGCGCTGTTGTGCCAGATCGGCACGCCGTCGCGGCGCCAATAGCAGTTGAGCGACCAGCGCGGCAATTGCTCGCCGGGGTACCACTTGCCCTGACCGAAATGCACCAGGCCTTTCGGCGCATAGTGCTGGCGCATGCGCTGGAACAGTTCGGCGGAGAGGCGGCGCTTGTCCGGGCCCAGCGCGGCGGTGTTCCACTCGGCGCCATCGGGGTCGTCGATGGAGACGAAGGTCGGCTCGCCGCCCATGGTCAGGCGCACATCGCCTTCCAGCAAGTCGGCATCGATCTGCCGGCCCAGCGCCTGAATCGCCAGCCACTGCTCATCGGTGTAGGGCTTGGTCACCCGTGGCGCTTCCCAGATCCGCTCCACCGACATTTCGTGGCTGAACTGGCATTCGCACGGTTCGACCAGACCACTGATCGGCGCCGCCGAGGATGGATCGGGACTGCAGGCCAGCGGGATATGCCCTTCACCGGCGAACAGCCCGGAAGTGGCATCCAGACCGATCCAGCCAGCGCCCGGCAAGTACACCTCGCACCAGGCGTGCAGGTCGGTGAAGTCCACTTCGGTGCCGGACGGGCCGTCGAGACTCTTCACGTCGGCGGTCAGTTGAATCAGGTAACCGGAAACAAACCGCGCGGCCAGCCCGAGGTTGCGCAGCAGCTGCACCAGCAGCCACGCCGAGTCGCGGCAGGAGCCGGACGCATGTTCGAGGGTGTGTTCCGGGGTCTGCACGCCCGGTTCCATGCGGATCAGGTAGCGAATGTCTTCGCTGAGGCGCTGGTTGAGCATCACCAGGAAATCCACAGCGGGCAGCGGCGTGGGGTCGATCCCGTCCAGATAGGCTTTGAATGCCGGGGTCAGCGGCAGCGTTTCGAGGTACGGCGCCAATTCCTTGCGTTCATCTGCGGCGTAAGTGAAGGGGATTTTCTCGGCATAGGGTTCGAGGAAGAAGTCGAAGGGGTTGAACACCGCCATCTCGGCCAGCAGGTCGACCTCGATGCGCAACTCATCGGTTTTCTCGGGGAACACCAGCCGCGCGAGGTAGTTGCCCTGCGGGTCTTGCTGCCAGTTGATGAAATGCTGCTCGGGCGAGACCTTCAGCGCATACGAGAGGATCCGCGTGCGGCTGTGGGCGGCCGGGCGCAGGCGTACGATCTGCGGGCCGAGTTCGACAGCGCGGTCGTAGCGGTAATGCGTGACGTGATGCAATGCGACATGAATCGACACGGCGTGCCTCCTGCGAGCCTAAGCGTATTCGAAAGCGCGCAAGACTTATGCCATGCAGGGGCTTGGGCGCTTTCCCGGAATGCTCAAGGCAGTACAGCACCAAAATCGGGCGATGCGGGGAAATGGTTTGGCGAGTTTGCTTCTATTTGTGGCAGACATGCGATTGGTGGTTGCATGTGCCGTCCTCTTCGCGAGCAAGCTCGCTCCCACACTTGAAATGCATTCCCCTGTGGGAGCGAGCTTGCTCGCGAAGAGGACAGCAGGCTCAACACATTTCCTGAGGCCTGCAAATGCAAAACGCCAACCCGAAGGTTGGCGTTCTGTTGAAACAAAAAGCGACTTAGCGCGGTACGACCGGCTTGCGAGCCGGTTTCGGCCCCTTGCCCTTGGCTGCTTCCTTGCGCTCCTTGGCCGCCTGCTGGTTGCGGGCGAACGCCGCAGCCTTGGCTTGTTCACGCTTGTCCCAAGGATTGCCACCGTCGCTGGCACGCGGCGGCAGGCCGGTGTGCTGGGTGAGAATCTTGGTGGTCTTCTCTTTCGCGACCTTGTGGCTGCCGGCCGGCGTCGAGTTCTTGCGACGGGCGCTCTGGTAGCTGTCGGTGGCCGGCTGGTGCAGCGGGATCAGCTGATTCTTGCCCGGCCCGATCAGGTCGGCGCGGCCCATGCGGGTCAGCGCTTCACGCAGCATCGGCCAGCCTTTCGGATCGTGATAACGCAAGAACGCCTTGTGCAGACGCCGCTGCTCTTCGCTCTTGACGATGGTCACACCGTCGCTCTTGTAGGTGACCTTGCGCAGCGGGTTCTTGCCCGAGTGGTACATCGCGGTCGCGGTGGCCATCGGCGACGGATAGAACGCCTGCACCTGGTCGGCACGGAAACCGTTGCCCTTGAGCCACAGCGCCAGGTTCATCATGTCTTCGTCGGTGGTGCCCGGGTGCGCGGCGATGAAGTACGGGATCAGGTACTGCTCTTTGCCTGCTTCCTTGGTGTACTTCTCGAACATCCGCTTGAAGCGGTCGTAGGTACCGATCCCCGGTTTCATCATCTGGTTGAGCGGACCTTCCTCGGTGTGTTCCGGGGCGATCTTCAGGTAACCGCCGACGTGGTGGGTCACCAGCTCTTTGACGTACTCCGGCGACTCGACCGCGAGGTCGTAACGCAGGCCGGAGGCAATCAGGATCTTCTTCACACCCGGCAATGCACGGGCGCTGCGGTACAGCTGAATCAGCGACGAGTGGTCGGTGTTCAGGTTCGGGCAGATGCCCGGGAACACGCAGGACGGCTTGCGGCACGCGGACTCGATTTCCGGGCTCTTGCAGGCGATGCGGTACATGTTCGCGGTCGGGCCGCCGAGGTCGGAGATGACGCCGGTGAAGCCTGGAACCTTGTCGCGGATCTCTTCGATTTCGCGAATGATCGACTCTTCGGAACGGTTCTGGATGATCCGGCCTTCGTGCTCGGTGATCGAGCAGAAAGTGCAGCCGCCGAAGCAGCCACGCATGATGTTTACCGAGAAACGGATCATGTCGTAAGCCGGGATTTTCTCCTTGCCATACGCCGGGTGCGGAACCCGCGCGTAAGGCATGCCGAACACGTAGTCCATTTCTTCAGTGGTCATCGGAATCGGCGGCGGGTTGAACCAGACGTCGATCTCGCCATGCTTCTGCACCAGCGCGCGGGCATTACCCGGGTTGGTTTCCAGGTGCAGCACGCGGTTGGCGTGGGCGTACAGAACCGGGTCGTTACGCACCTTTTCCATCGACGGCAGGCGGATCACGGTCTTGTCGCGGGTCATGCGCGGGCTGGCCAGAATCTGTACGACCTTGGCTTCTTCGGGATCATCCACCGGCCCCTTCTCTTGCTCGATGGCGCAAGCCTGGGTGTCCTGGGTGTTGACGTACGGGTTGATGATCTTGTCGACCTTGCCCGGACGGTCGATGCGCGTGGAGTCGACTTCGTACCAGCCCTGCGGCGTGTCGCGGCGGATGAACGCGGTGCCGCGCACATCGGTGATGTCTTCGATCTTGTGCCCGTAGGAAAGTCGCTGGGCGACTTCGACGATGGCGCGCTCGGCGTTGCCGTACAGCAGAATGTCGGCGCTGGCGTCGATCAGGATCGAGTTGCGCACGCGATCCTGCCAGTAGTCGTAGTGGGCGATGCGGCGCAGGGAAGCTTCGATGCCGCCGAGGACGATCGGCACATGTTTGTACGCTTCCTTGCAGCGCTGGCTGTAGACCAGGCTCGCGCGATCCGGACGTTTGCCCGCCATGCCACCCGGGGTGTAGGCGTCGTCGGAACGGATTTTCTTGTCCGCGGTATAGCGGTTGATCATCGAGTCCATGTTGCCGGCCGCGACGCCGAAGAACAGGTTCGGCTCGCCGAGCTTCATGAAGTCGTCTTTGGATTGCCAGTTCGGCTGGGCAATGATCCCGACGCGGAAGCCCTGGGACTCCAGCAGCCGGCCGATGATCGCCATGCCGAACGACGGGTGATCGACGTAGGCATCACCGGTGACGATGATGATGTCGCAGGAATCCCAGCCGAGCTGATCCATCTCCTCCCTGCTCATCGGCAGGAATGGCGCTGGCCCGAAACATTCGGCCCAGTACTTTGGATAGTCAAATAACGGCTTGGCTGCTTGCATGTCGATAACCGGTGTTGGCTTTCATTGAATTTCGCGGGCGGAATATAGCACAAATTTTGACCAATTCCGACGGCTGTGGTCGGAAATTGCGCCACGCCCATTCGCGAGCAAGCCCGCTCCCACATTTGAATGCATTCCAAGTGTGGGAGCGGGCTTGCTCGCGAAGGCGTCAGCTCAAACGATGAAGAATTTACTCGTCGTCGTCGAAGTTGTAACTGCCCGGCGCGAGGTTTTCGAAGCGGGTGTATTTACCGATAAAGGCCAGGCGGATAAAGCCGATCGGGCCGTTCCGCTGCTTGCCGATGATGATTTCGGCGATGCCCTTGTGTTCGGTTTCCGGGTGATACACCTCGTCCCGGTACACGAACATGATGACGTCGGCGTCCTGCTCGATCGCTCCGGATTCCCGCAAGTCGGAGTTCACCGGACGTTTGTTGGGACGTTGTTCCAGGGAACGGTTGAGCTGCGACAGCGCCACTACCGGGCAGTTGAATTCCTTGGCCAGGGCTTTGAGGGATCGGGAGATTTCGGAAATCTCGTTGGTCCGGTTGTCACCGCTGGAGCCGGGAATCTGCATCAGCTGCAGGTAGTCGATCATGATCAGGCCGATGTCGCCATGCTCGCGCACCAGACGTCGGGTCCGCGCGCGCATTTCCGACGGGCTGATGCCGGCGGTATCGTCGATGAACAGTTTGCGATCATTGAGCAGGTTGACCGCCGAGGTCAGGCGCGGCCAGTCGTCGTCTTCGAGCTGGCCGGAACGCACCTTGGTCTGATCGATACGACCGAGGGACGAGAGCATACGCATGATCAGCGATTCACCTGGCATCTCGAGGGAGTACACCAGCACCGCCTTGTCGCTGCGCAGTACGGCGTTTTCCACCAGGTTCATGGCGAAGGTGGTTTTACCCATCGACGGACGGCCGGCGACGATGATCAGGTCGGACGGTTGCAGACCGCTGGTCTTCTCGTCGAGGTCGGTATAACCGGTGGACAGACCGGTGATTGCGTCGGCGGTGTTGAACAAGGTGTCGATGCGATCGATGGCCTTGGTCAACAGTTCGTTGACCCCCACCGGGCCGCCGGTCTTGGGCCGCGCCTCGGCGATCTGGAAGATCTGCCGTTCGGCCTCGTCGAGGATCTCTTCGGCTGTACGGCCTTCAGGGTTGAAGGCGGCGTCGGCAATTTCGGTGCTGATACCGATCAACTGACGCAACGTCGCCCGCTGGCGAACAATCTGCGCATAGGCCTTGATGTTGGCGACGGACGGCGTGTTTTTCGCCAGCTCGCCGAGGTAACCGAGGCCGCCGACCTGAGACGTCTGACCTTCCTTGTCCAATTGCTCGGCCAGGGTCACGACGTCGATCGGCATGTTCTGATCGGCCAGTTTGGCGATCGCACGGAAGATCAGACGGTGGTCATGTCGGTAGAAATCGCCGTCGGAGACTTGATCGAGCACACGTTCCCAGGCGTTGTTGTCCAGCATCAAACCACCGAGTACGGCCTGTTCGGCCTCGATGGAATGCGGCGGCACCTTCAGGGCAGCGGTTTGCAGATCGTATTGCTCGGGAGCGGTGATTTCGTTCATGGCCACTTGGAGTCAGGTTTGAAAACGGGAGTACCAGAAAGACAAAGGGCACGACCTGTAAACAGGATCGTGCCCGATGTTACCGGCAAGCACCCGAGGGTGCCAGCCGACAAGTATTGCTTAAGCTGCTACCACGACAACGCGTACGGTGGCTTCAACTTCGGCGTGCAGGTGCACAGCCACGTCGAATTCACCCACGTTGCGGATGGTGCCGTTCGGCAGACGAACTTCGCTCTTCTGCACTTCAACGCCGGAAGCGGTCAGTGCGTCAGCGATGTCGTGAGTACCGATCGAACCGAACAGCTTGCCTTCGTCGCCAGCGGTGGCAGTGATGGTCACTTCCAGCTCGGCCAGTTGGGCAGCACGGCTTTCAGCCGATGCTTTACGGTCTGCGGCAGCTTTTTCCAGCTCGGCACGACGCTCTTCGAACGCAGCCAGGTTGGCAGCGGTCGCAGCGGTAGCCTTGCCGAAAGGCAGCAGGTAGTTACGGCCGTAACCGGCCTTAACGTTTACTTTGTCGCCCAGGTTGCCCAGGTTGGCGATTTTTTCCAGAAGGATCAGTTGCATGTGGAAATCCTCTTAACTTTTAACCTTCACCGTTCGCGTTATCGGTGTCTTTCGACACGTGACGACCGCGAAAATCAATCAGGCTGTCGACAATGGCCAGAACCACGAGCAACGGATAGATCAGCTGCATGAACAGCAGCAGTGTCACGTACAACCCCACCAGCCAGAAACCGGCCAGTCGCTTCTGCCCGACCAGCCCGTGAATCAGGGCGAGTCCGGCGAACACCAGCGGTACACTGCACAACGGCGTCAACATGGCCATCTGTGCACCGAGATTCGGGCCCAGAAGCATCAACGCCAGCAGCAACATCGCCGGCCCCATCGGGATCCGGATGGCGCGAAACTCGCGACCAAAACCACCCGGGTTGTACAACAACGCCTGCCAATGCCGCCCGACAATCAGGCTCAGCACGCTGACGATCTGCAACAACGCCGCAATCAGTCCGGTCAGGACCGGTGCAATCAGGGACGCGAACCGCGCTTGCTCATCGACCGACAATTGCTTGTAGGTTTCACCAAGAAGCGCCGGCATGACCTTTATCAAGGCCTGCGCGAGCATCTCGATCTGGGCCGCAAACGCCGCCCCGAGCACCACTGAAAACACCGCTCCAATCACTACGCTGACCAGCAGCGTGCGAACCCAGGACTCGCTTGCGCGCAACACCAACGCAAGCCCCGAAGACCCCAGCAGCACCAGAAGTGCCCGTGGATCATCGGCATACAGCCACCAGACCAAAGCCGGCAGCAGCCCCAGAGACAGAACACCCAGGGCGTCCGTCAGTCCGCGCCGCAGAAGCACCAGGCTCCCGGCGGCAGCACCCAACCAATACAACAACGGCAATGTTGCACATCCAGCCACCACGAGAGTGGCCTGCATACGGCCTCGCATGATGAACTCAGCTAAGGCACGCATGCATTCAATCCTTTGCTACTTGTCGACTGCCCGGTCTCAGCGGCCGTGGCTGTCGGTGTAGGCCAGCAGGGCCAGGAAGCGGGCGCGCTTGATAGCGGTGGCCAGCTGACGCTGATAACGAGCTTTGGTACCGGTGATGCGGCTTGGAACGATTTTGCCGGTCTCGGATACGTAGGCTTTCAGAGTGTTGAGATCTTTGTAATCGATCTCTTTCACGTCTTCAGCGGTGAAGCGGCAGAATTTACGACGACGGAAGAAACGTGCCATTTGATAGGCTCCTTAAAAGGTCCGTGGATTACTCGTCAGCGTTATCGCTGTTGTCGCTGTCATCACCCTCAACGCCATCAGCGTCGGAGTGCTCAGGACGGTCGCGACGCTCACGGCGCTCACTGCGGTTTTCTTCAGCCTTGAGCATCTCGGACTGGCCGGTAACGGCTTCGTCGCGACGGATGACCAGGTTACGGATCACAGCATCGTTGTAGCGGAAGTTGTCTTCCAGCTCGGCCAGGGCCTTGCCAGTGCACTCAACGTTCAGCATCACGTAGTGAGCCTTGTGAACATTGTTGATTGCGTAGGCCAGTTGACGACGGCCCCAGTCTTCCAGACGGTGGATTTTGCCGCCGTCTTCTTCGATCAGCTTGGTGTAACGCTCAACCATGCCGCCGACTTGCTCGCTCTGGTCAGGGTGGACCAGAAAGATGATTTCGTAATGACGCATGAATGCTCCTTACGGGTTGTAGCCTGCCGCTCAAAAACGGTCAGACAAGGAGTGAATGACACTTATGGACTTGCTGGCGCGGGGCACATGCGTGCCTGCCGCCACAGCAAGGGGCGCAATTGTAGAGAAGGGACTGCGCAGGTGCAAGGCAATTGGTGATTATTTGAACAACCACCGGATACAGGCCACACCACAAAACAATGTAGGAGTGAGCCTGCTCGCGATGAGGGCGCAACATTCAACTTTGATGCTGAATGTAACTCCGCTATCGCGAGCAGGCTCACTCCTACAGGGGATTTGCAACAGGTCAGGCTTTCCTGGCAGCAGCCTTGGCCTTGGCGCCGCGTTGGCGCTGCGCTTCGAACAGGCACACACCGGTTGCCACGGACACGTTGAGGCTGCTGACGCTGCCGGCCATCGGCAGGTTCACCAGATAGTCGCAGTGCTCGCGAGTCAGGCGACGCATGCCTTTGCCTTCGGCACCCATGATCAGGATGGTCGGGCCGGTCAGGTCCTGGTCATAAATGCTGACCTCGGCCTCACCCGCCGTGCCGACAACCCACAGACCGCGCTGCTGGAGCTTTTCCAGAGTGCGCGCCAGGTTGGTCACCGCCACCAGTGGAATCACTTCCGCCGCGCCGCAGGCGACTTTACGCACCACCGGCGTCAGAGTTGCCGACTTGTCCTTGGGCACGATCACCGCCAGCGCGCCGGCAGCATCCGCCGACCGCAGGCAGGCGCCGAGGTTGTGCGGGTCGGTCACGCCGTCGAGCACCAGCAACAGCGGTGCGCCTTCGGTACGATCGAGCAGCTCGTCGAGCATTGCCTCGCCCCAGACCTGGCTCGGACTGACGTCCGCCACCACGCCCTGGTGCACGCCTTCAACCCAGGCGTCCATTTCGCGGCGCTCGGCCTGACCGATCTGCACACGATTTTCGTTGGCCAGTTCGATCAGGGTCTGCACGCGCGGATCGTTGCGGCTTTCGGCCAGCCAGATCTGCTTGACGCGTTTAGGGTGATGACGCAGCAACGCTTCTACCGCGTGAACGCCGTAGATTTTTTCCAACTGACTCATGACTTCGCCTTCGGTTTACGCGACCCGCCACTTTTGGCTGGAGCCGAACCCGCTTTCGGCGGGCCTTTACGGTGTTTGCTCGGTTTGGCTGGCTTGCCGCCGACGGCCTTCTCAGGCGCCGACCGTCCGGTCTTTCCCCCAGACGCCGCTTTACCACCGCTTTTGGCTTCGGCCAGCAAGGCCTTCTTCAATTCACGGCTTTTGCGCAGCTCGGCATTTTTCGCCACGGCATCGCTCGGGCGATAGGCCTCGACAGCTTTTTCCTTGGCCGGACGACGGCTGGCGGTTTTGGCCGGAGCCTTGTCTTCCACAGCCTTGCTCGCAGGCGCTGCGGTATCGGCGCCACGTTTCTTGCGACCGATCGGTGCGCTGATGGTTTTTTCGGCCATCTCGAAGTCGATCTTGCGCTCGTCGAGGTCGACGCGCATCACGCGCACTTCAACGGTATCGCCAAGACGGAAGCTGCGACCGGTGCGTTCGCCCGCCAGGCGGTGATGCACAGGATCGAAGTGGTAGTAGTCGCCCGGCAGCGCGGTGACGTGCACCAGGCCTTCGACGTAGATATCGGTCAGTTCGACGAACAGGCCAAAACCGGTCACGGCGGTGATCACGCCCGGGAACGATTCGCCCACACGATCTTTCATGAACTCGCACTTGAGCCAGTTCACCACGTCGCGGGTGGCTTCGTCGGCACGGCGCTCGCTCATCGAGCACTGCTCGCCGAGTTGCTCCAGCGCCGCTTCGTCGTACGGATAGATGCGTGCCTTCGGAATGGTCATCGCCCCGGCACGACGAACGTGCGGAGTGTCCTGTTTCGAATGGATCACGCTGCGGATGGCGCGGTGCGTGAGCAGGTCCGGGTAACGACGGATCGGCGAGGTGAAGTGGGTGTAGGCTTCGTAATTCAGGCCGAAGTGGCCTTCGTTCTGGGCGCTGTACACCGCCTGGCTCAGGGAGCGCAGCATCACGGTCTGGATCAGATGGAAATCCGGACGGTCCTTGATGCTAGCCAACAGGGCCTGATAGTCCTTTGGCGACGGGCCGTCCTTGCCTTTGTGCAGGGACAGGCCGAGCTCGCCGAGGAAGGCGCGCAGTTTTTCCAGACGCTCCGGTGGCGGGCCGTCGTGGACGCGGTACAGCGCGGGGATTTCGTGCTTCTTGAGGAATTCGGCGGTGGCCACGTTGGCCGCCAGCATGCACTCCTCGATCAGCTTGTGCGCATCGTTACGAGTAGTCGGACGAATTTCGGCAATCTTGCGCTCGGAACCGAAGATGATCCGGGTTTCCTGCGTTTCGAAATCGATCGCGCCACGCACGTGACGAGCCGCCAGCAACACCTTGTACAGCGCATAGAGCTGCTTGAGGTGCGGCACCACGTCGGTGTATTCGCCGCGAAGCTTGCGCGCTTCGGTGGCTTTCGGCGTTTCCAGCATCGCGCTGACCTTGTTGTAGGTCAGACGGGCGTGGGAATGGATCACCGCTTCATAGAAGCAGTAGTCGGTCATTTCGCCGGACTTGGAGATGGTCATCTCGCAAACCATGGCCAGACGATCGACGTGCGGGTTCAGCGAGCACAGGCCGTTGGACAGCTGCTCCGGCAGCATCGGCACCACGCGCTCGGGGAAGTACACCGAGTTGCCGCGCACCTGGGCTTCGTTGTCCAGCGCCGAACCGATCTTCACGTAGCTGGAGACGTCGGCAATCGCCACGTACAACTTCCAGCCACCGGAGAACAGACGCAGTTTGCCCGGTTTGGCTTCGCAATAAACCGCGTCGTCGAAGTCGCGGGCATCTTCGCCGTCGATGGTGACGAACGGCAGATGGCGCAGGTCGACACGCTTCTCTTTGTCTTTCTCTTCGACTTCCGGCTTGAGCTTGGCGGCTTCCTTGAGCACCGCTTCAGGCCAGACGTGCGGAATGTCGTAGGTACGCAGCGCGACATCGATTTCCATGCCCGGCGCCATGTAGTTGCCGACCACTTCGACCACATCGCCTTGCGGCTGGAAGCGCGGCGTCGGCCAGTGGGTGATCTTCACCTCGACGAACTGACCGATCTGCGCGTTGGCATTACGGCCTGGCGTAACCAGCACTTCCTGCTGGATCTTCGGATTATCGGCAACAACGAAACCGATACCGCCCTCTTCGAAGTAGCGACCGACGATCGTTTCGTGGGCACGGGACACCACTTCGACGATCACGCCTTCACGGCGGCCACGACGGTCGAGACCGGACACCCGTGCCAGCGCACGGTCGCCATCGAACACCAGACGCATCTGCGCCGGGCTCATGAACAGGTCATCGCTACCGTCGTCCGGCACCAGGAAGCCGAAACCGTCACGGTGACCGCTGATGCGGCCCAGGATCAGGTCGAGCTTGTCCACCGGCGCATAGGTGCCACGGCGGGTGTAGATCAATTGAGCGTCGCGCTCCATGGCGCGCAGACGGCGGCGCAGGGCTTCGATCTGGTCTTCTGTGGTCAGACCAAACTCTTCAACCAGTTGCTCGCGGGCAGCAGGCGAACCCCGATCTGCGAGATGCGCCAGGATCAGTTCGCGGCTGGGAATAGGGTTTTCATATTTTTCCGCTTCACGAGCGGCCTCGGGATCGAGGGACTGCCAATCGGCCATTAGAGAGTTTTCACCTTGTCTATATGCGGGTTAGTTTGGCATAGGCGCCATCAAACGGGAAATTTCCGACTATATAAGGCCCTTGTGGAGCCTTGTATCGACGCCTGAAAGCCCTTTTGAACACCGCTGGTAAAAAAATTCATTTTTTTTGCTGACAGGGGTTTACAGTTAAAAAGGCGCTCCGTATAGTGCGCGCCATCGACGACGTACACACGTTGACGAGATGCCCAGGTGGTGAAATTGGTAGACACGCCAGCTTCAGGTGCTGGTGACCTTACGGTCGTGGAAGTTCGAGTCTTCTCCTGGGCACCAATTTCGAGTTTGAGACTAGATCAGTTTCAAGACTCACACAAAACCCGCGAAAGCGGGTTTTTTGCATTCTAAGCAACGGGTTTGTTAAAACTGATTAATTAAAATTAAATCAGGGGTTTACAGATCAAAAAGCGCTCCGTATAGTGCGCCACATCAACAGCGGCGACGCTCGCGATGAATGCCCAGATGGTGAAATTGGTAGACACGCCAGCTTCAGGTGCTGGTGACCTTACGGTCGTGGAAGTTCGAGTCTTCTTCTGGGCACCAATTCAAACTCAAGGTTACGACGTTGAGTTTCCCAAAAACCCGCGAAAGCGGGTTTTTGCGTTTCTGGCCTTTAAAAATCTACAAGCCTCTGTGGCGAGGGAGCTTGCTCCCGCTCGACTGCGAAGCAGTCGCAATCTCTGAGCGCAACGTTAATTGAAGCAGAAGCGAGGGCCGCTTCGCACCCCAGCGGGAGCAAGCTCCCTCGCCACAATGATCATAGCGACCAGCCTCTAGCAAACACTCAACCGACCCGCAAGGCGCACTTGAGAAACAATATCGTTTATCATTGTTGCAAGTTTTTGCAATGCGACAGTGAGGAACCCTGCGAATGATGTTTCGAAATACCCTGCGCCGCGGCTTGACCTTCACCCTGCTCGGCCTGGCACTCGCCACTCCCCTCACCCAGGCAGCCGATGCGGTTTCCCTGACGCTCTACAACGGTCAACACAAAGAAGTCGGCGATGCGATCGCCAAGGCTTTCGAGGCCAAGACCGGCATTCACGTCAACGTACGCAAGGGCAGCAGCAACCAGCTCGCCAGCCAGGTCATCGAAGAAGGTGACCGCTCCCCCGCCGACGTGATCTACACCGAAGAATCTCCCCCACTGAACAACCTCGGCGAGCAAGGTCTGCTGGCCAAGACTGACGACGCCACGCTGGCCGTACTGCCCAAGCAATACGTAGCCGGCAACGGCACCTGGATCGGTGTCACCGCGCGGGTTCGCGTGGTTGCCTACAACCCGAAACTGGTCGATGAGAAAGACCTGCCGAAGTCGGTGATGGAGTTCTCCGATCCAAAGTGGCAAGGCAAAGTCGGTTTCGTCCCGACCAGCGGCGCCTTCCAGGAACAGGCCGTGGCGATCATCAAGATGCACGGTCGCGACGCCGCTGAGGAATGGCTGACCGGGCTGCGCGCTTTCGGTAAAACCTACAGCAACAACATGGTCGCGCTCAAAGCCGTGGAAAACGGCGAAGTCGCCACCGTGCTGGTGAACAACTACTACTGGTTCGCTCTGCAGCGCGAGAAAGGCAAACTCGACTCGAAACTGCATTACTTCACTGGCGGTGACGTCGGCGGACTGATCACCGTATCCAGCGCTGCCGTGCTGAAATCCAGCAAACACCCAAAAGAAGCCCAGCAATTCCTTGCCTACATGGCCAGTGAGGAAGGCCAGCGCGTGATCACCCAGACCACCGCCGAATACCCGCTGCACAAAGGCATGGAATCGGATCGCGGACTCAAGCCGTTCAGCGAACTGCAAGCGCCGAACGTAACCCCGGCCGATCTGGGCAACGCCGAAGAAGCGCTGGAACTGGAACGTGAAGTTGGCCTGAACTGATGGCCACATCGTTATCTGCCCCCGCCGCGCGCGGGGGTTACGTGCCACGACGCAAACGCCCGTCGATCTGGCTGGTGCTGCCAGTGTTATTGCTGGTGGTCATGAGCCTGTTGCCACTGGCTTACGTCGGCCTGAAAGCCTGGCAAGCCGGGTGGGCGGAGGCGCTGCACTTGTTGTGGCGCCCGTACGTGTTCGGTCTGCTGCGCAACACCCTGGCGCTGATGGTTGGCGTGACGCTGGCTTGCGGTGTGATCGGCCTGTCGCTGGCGTGGTTGCTGGAGCGCAGCAATCTGCCGGGACGACGCCTGTGGGGGGTGATTCTGTGCCTGCCATTTGCGGTACCGGCGTTTGTCAGCAGCTTCACCTGGGTGTCGCTGAGTGCGCAGTTCGAAGGCCTCGGCGGGGCGATACTGGTGATGAGCCTGTCGAAGTATCCGCTGATCTTTCTGCCGGTAGCGGCAACCTTGCGCAACCTCGATCCGTCCCTTGAAGAATCCGCCCGCACCTTGGGACAGAACCGCTGGGGCGTGTTTTTCCGCGTCACCCTGCCGCTGCTCTGGCCATCGCTGCTGGCCGGTTCGCTGCTGATTGCTCTGCACATGCTGGTCGAGTTCGGCGCGCTGTCGATCATCGGCCTGCAAACCTTCACCACCGCCATCTACCAGCAATTCGAACTGGAATTCAGCAACGCCAACGCGGCGATGCTTTCGGCAGTGCTGCTCGCGCTGTGCCTGATGCTGTTGTGGCTGGAGCTGCGGGTACGCGGCAAGGGTCGCCACGTACGCACCGGCCAGGGTGCAGCGCGGCAGGCTGAACAAGTACGCCTGGGGCGGTGGGCGGTTGTCGGTCAGCTGTATTGCCTGTTGCTGGCGATTATCGGCAGCGGGATCCCGTTGGGCATGCTCGCGTACTGGCTGGCGGTCGGCTCATCGGCAGCCTTCCCGGTCGCGGCGATCACCGAGGCCCTGCTGTCGTCGCTGGCCTTGTCGCTGGGTGGCGCGGCGCTGTGCCTGCTGCTGGCGGTGCCGGTCGGGCTGCTGGTGGTGCGTTACAAGGGTCAACTGGCGATCTGGGCCGAACGCTTGCCGTATCTGCTCCACGCCTTGCCGGGCCTGGTGATCGCGCTGACGCTGGTGTATTTCGCCCTGCATTACGTGCCGGCGCTGTACCAGACCTCGGCATTGCTGCTGATCGCTTATGCGCTGCTGTTCCTGCCATTGGCACAGGCGCCGATTCGCACGGCACTGAACAAGGCTGCGCCACAACTGGAAGAAGCGGCACGCACGTTGGGGGCATCGTCATTCACCGCGTTTTGCCGGGTGACCCTGCCGATCATCTTCCCGGCACTGGGTGCGGCGTTTGCGCTGGTATTTCTGGATGCAATGAAGGAATTGACGGCGACGCTGCTGCTCAGTCCGACCGGGCTGAACACGCTGGCGACCGAGGTCTGGGCGCATACGGCGAATGTCGAGTTTGCGGCGGCGGCGCCTTATGCGGCGTTGTTGATTGTGGTGTCGGGGTTGCCGGTGTATCTGCTGACGACGCGGATGTATCTGAGCCGCTGAAATCGCCTTCGCGAGCAAGCCCGCTCCCACAGTTTGACCGAGTCCCTACCTGGGAATGCGATCGAATGTGGGAGCGGGCTTGCTCGCGAAGAGGCCCGCCCGGACACCTTTAAGCCCTGAACTGCCCCAGGCTGGCTTTCAACTGCGCCGCCAAGCCATCCAGCACCCTGCCACTCGCCGTAGTTTCCACCACCGCCTGCGCCGCCTTCTCGGCCTGGGCATGAATCGTTTCGACCCGTCCGCGCACTGCCTGCGCGCCCTGCGCCTGATGCGCCGCTGCCTGGGTCGCCAGACCGATCGCCGCGTGCACCTGCTCGACCGAAGCCTGCACTGACTGCTGCAACCGTGCGCTATCGCGCAACACCAGCAAACCTTCGCTGGCCTGACGCCCCGCCTGACCGATCGCTTCTACCGCTTCACGCGCGCCCTGCTGCAACGCGACGATGTGCGCCTGAATGTCGCCGGTCGAGCTTTGCGTCTTGCTCGCCAACGCGCGCACTTCATCCGCGACCACGGCAAAACCGCGCCCGGTCTCACCGGCCCGCGCCGCTTCGATCGCCGCATTCAAGGCCAGCAGGTTAGTTTGCTCGGCGATGCCGTGAATCACCGTCAGCACCACTTCGATCTGCTCACTCTGCTGCGCCAGCCGCTCGATGACTTTCGCCCCGGTGTCGACCTGCCCGGCCAGCGCCTCGATCAGGCTGCCGACTTTCGCCGAGGTACGAGTGTTTTCATCGGTGGCCTGGCGAATATCCACCACCTGCTTCAACGCCGCCTGCATGGCATGGCTTTCCGATTGCGCCTCGTCAGCCATTTGCGACAGCGCGCGCAGGCTTTCCGCCACTTCGTCACGCTGCATCCCGGCCGCTGCGTCGGCACCGGCATTGCGCAGGGTCATGGCGCCGATTTCCACACCGGTACGCTGGGCCACGTCGCCCGCCTCGCGCACGATCGGCTGCAACTTATCCACAAAGCGATTGACCGCCGAGGCCATGTCGCCGATTTCGTCTTTGCTGTTGATCTGCACGCGCTTGGTCAGGTCGCCCTCGCCTGCCGCCAGATCGTCCATCGCCGCGTTGAGCATCTTCAAGCGATTGACCACCCGATGCCCAAGCACCACCGCCAGCAACAACAGCACGCCGCAACCGACCAGCGCCAGGCCCACGCCGATACGCCAGCGCAAGGTCGCGGCGGCGTCCTGCACGGTGCTGGTGGTGTTGGCTTTCATCTCGGCGGCGGTAGATTGCGCCGACTGCAGGCGCGCCTGCATCGCTGCCGCGCTGTCGGCGGCAGCGCCCTTGAGGCTATCGCCGACCAGTTGATCACTGCTGGCGATCAGCGCCGAGAAGCGCTGGTCGAGCGCGGCCAGATCGGTTTCCACCGACGCCGTCGAAACGCCCATCAGCACTTTGCCGATCTCCACGCCGTTGGGGTTGATCGAAGCTTCGAGGTAGTAGACCGAAGGATCGTTTTTCGCCGCGTCCAGCACCTTGTCCAGCGCACGTTCGCCCTGGCCTTTTTCCAGCAAGGCCTTGTTGATCGGGTTTTCTCGATTGAGATAGCGCGTCAGATGCTGCCCGGTGGCATCGTCGTAAACCACGAACAACACGTTGGGATTGCGTTGAGCGCGGCGGGCGAATTCGGAAAGGGTTGGCACGTCACTGTCCCACATGGCACGCGGCGCCACCGAGGCGAGCAACTGGGCCATATCATTGGCCGAGTCCTTGAGATCTTTTTCAAGTGTCGTACGCAGTTGCGCCTGCTCGTCCTTCAGACGCGCGGACAGGCCGGCGGTCAGACGCTGCCGGGTACTGGAGGAAAGGTTATCGAGGCTTGAGGTGACTTCACGCCCGGCCTGCTCCAGTTCGCCGGAGAGCTTTTGGCTGTCAGCGCCCAGACGAGTGCCGAGATCGGCTTCCAGCGCCGTGACCGTGCTTCGTGTCAGGGCGACTGCCACCAGCACTTGCACCAAAAGGGCGATACCAAGGGTAACGAACACGGGCCGCAACAAACGGCTTTGTAACAGTGAGAGAACGGCCGACACTGTGAATCCCTCTACTTCTGACGCCATTAATTTGATGGCACTCTTGTAGGAAGATTTACAGCAAAGGTCATGCCGTCCAACAGGCATAAACGACAAAGGCCCCGATTAAGGGGCCTTTGTTTTTTACATCAACGACTTATCAAGCGAACGGATGGCGCAGAACGATGGTTTCGTTGCGATCCGGGCCCGTCGAAATAATGTCGATCGGCGCGCCGATCAACTCTTCAACGCGCTTGATGTAGGCACGAGCGTTAGCTGGCAGTTCTTCCAGGGACTTGGCGCCCACGGTCGATTCGGTCCACCCCGGCACTTCTTCGTACACGGGCTGCAGGCCTACGTAGCTGTCAGCGTCGGTCGGCGCCACGGCGTTGCCTTGCGCGTCTTTGTAACCGGTGCAGATGTTGATGGTTTCCAGGCCATCGAGTACGTCCAGCTTGGTCAGGCAGATGCCCGAGATGCTGTTCACATCGATAGCGCGACGCAGGATAACGGCGTCGAACCAGCCGCAACGACGGGCACGGCCGGTAGTCGCGCCGAACTCGTGACCTTGCTTGGCCAGGTGCGCGCCCACTTCGTCGAACAGCTCAGTCGGGAATGGACCCGAACCTACGCGAGTGGTGTAAGCCTTGGTAATGCCCAGGATGTAGTCGAGGAACATCGGGCCAACGCCCGAACCGGTCGCCACGCCACCGGCGGTGGTGTTGGAACTGGTCACGTACGGGTAGGTACCGTGGTCGATGTCGAGCAACGAACCCTGGGCACCTTCGAACATGATGTCTTTGCCGGCGCGACGCAGGTCGTGCAGCTCGGCAGTCACGTCGAGCATCAGCGGCTTGAGCAGCTCGGCGTATTCCTTGCACTCGGCCAGGGTCTTTTCGAACTCGATGGCCGGCTCTTTGTAGTAACCGACCAGCATGAAGTTGTGGTAATCCACCAGTTCACGCAGCTTGTCTTCGAAGCGCGGCATGTTCAGCAGGTCGCCCACGCGCAGGCCACGGCGTGCAACCTTGTCTTCGTAAGCCGGGCCGATGCCGCGACCGGTAGTACCGATCTTCAGCTCGCCACGGGCTTTTTCACGGGCCTGGTCCAGCGCCACGTGGAAGGACAGGATCAGCGGGCAGGACGGGCTGATACGCAGGCGCTCGCGCACCGGTACGCCTTTCTCTTCCAGCTTGGTGATCTCACGCAGCAGGGCGTCAGGTGCAACCACCACACCGTTGCCGATCAGGCACTGCACGCCTTCGCGCAGCACGCCCGACGGGATCAGGTGCAAGACGGTTTTCTCGCCGTCGATCACCAGGGTGTGGCCAGCGTTGTGGCCACCTTGGTAGCGCACTACGGCGGCAGCATGTTCGGTCAGCAGATCAACGATCTTGCCTTTGCCCTCATCACCCCATTGGGTGCCCAGGACTACGACATTCTTACCCATAACACTTGTCCTCATTCGCGCAAACTTGGTGCCGGCGATGGCCGGCAGGAAAACTCAAGAAGCCAGTGGCGATACTTGCCAAAGCCCGTTCTGCTGAATCAATTGCCGGTCGCAGTCCGCATCACGGGCGGCGGCCAAAGGTTGTCCAGGCAATGCCTGAACGACACGCTGACCCTCACTGCGCAACTGGCAAACCTGCTGCCAGAGTGCCGCATCCGTACTGTCAGGCATCCAGATACCGCCAGACGGTAGCTCGATCTCAGCACGCCCCAGGGTCACCAGGGTTTTCAAATCGGTGGAAAAACCAGTCGCCGGACGCGCGCGCCCAAAATCCGCGCCGATGTCGTCGTAGCGACCGCCCTGAGCGATGGACTGGCCCACGCCCGGGACAAACACCGCGAACACCACACCGGTGTGGTAGTGGTAGCCGCGCAACTCGCCCAGATCGAAGTACAGCGGCAGCTCCGGGAAACGCGTCGCCAGACGATCGGCGATCTCCAGCAAATCTTCCAGCGCCGCCAGAACCGGCGCCGGTGCACTGGCCAGACGCTCACGGGCGGCAGTCAGCACTTCACGGCCGCCACACAGGTCGACCAGCGCCCGCAGCATGCCGGACAGATCGGCCGGCAGGCCTTCGGTCAAGGTAATGACCTCGTCGATGGCCTTGCGTTGCAACGCATCGAACAACTGCTGCTCGACTTCACCGGACAGACCGGCGGCGCGCGCCAGACCACGGTAGATGCCGACATGGCCAAGGTCCATGTGCACATCCGGCACGTCGGCCAGTTGCAGCATGGCCAGCATCAGGCTGATGACTTCAACGTCGCTGCTCGGGCTGGCATCGCCGTACAGCTCGGCACCCAGTTGAATCGGGCTGCGCGAGGACGACAGTGCGCGCGGCTGGGCATGCAGCACGCTGCCGGCGTAGCACAGACGGCTCGGGCCTTCGCGACGCAGGGTGTGCGCATCGATGCGCGCCACTTGCGGCGTGATGTCGGCCCGGAACCCCATCTGCCGACCCGACTGCGGGTCGATGACCTTGAAGGTACGCAGATCCAGGTCCTGGCCCGCACCGGTCAGCAGGGATTCCAGGTACTCGATATGGGGAGTCACGACAAACTCGTAACCCCAGCTCTGGAACAGATCCAACACCTGACGACGCGCGACTTCAATGCGCGCCGCTTCCGGTGGCAGTACTTCTTCGATGCCATCTGGCAGCAGCCAGCGGTCTACCGTTGCCATTACGCCATTCCCCTTTGATCCGGGCGGCCAGCCTGCGGGCGAGCCTTGAGTGAAGCAGAAAATGACCGATCCGTTCAAAACGCACGCGCATGAACGACGCGGCGAAAGGCCTTTTACCGGCTTCGCCCATCACTTTCCTCGAAAATCTCTCGGGCCATTCAACCCGATGCCTGCAACAAAAAACAGCAATCAAACGTGCAGACGCAAAAAAGCCGGGAATTTCCCGGCTGCCGCATCATACACACGTTTTCCCAAAGGATCACCCCGCCCGAGGTTTTAGCCGCCGGGCGGAATGATTCAGGTCAACGTCGTATCAAGGCTTGGACTTTTCCAGGTAACGGAAGAAGTCGCTGCTTGGGTCGAGAACCATGACGTCGGATTTGTTCGCGAAGCTTTCACGGTAGGCACGCAGGCTACGGTAGAAACCGTAGAACTCCTGGTCCTGACCGTAGGCCTTGGAGTAGATCGCAGCGGCCTGGGCATCGCCGTCACCGCGAATCTCTTCGGATTCACGATAGGCTTCAGCCAGCAGCACGCGGCGTTGACGATCGGCGTCGGCACGGATGCCTTCAGCCAGCTCGTTACCCTTGGCGCGATGCTCGCGAGCTTCACGCTCACGCTCGGTGCTCATACGCTCGAACACGCTGCGGTTCACTTCTTTCGGCAGATCGATGGTTTTGACCCGGACATCGACCACTTCGATCCCCAGCTCTTTTTCCGCCATCTTGTTCAGCGATGCGGTGATGTCAGCCATCAGCGCATCACGCTCACCCGACACGACTTCGTGCAGGGTGCGCTTGCCGAACTGGTCACGCAGACCGGACTCCAGACGACGGGACAGACGCTCGTCGGCGATCTGCTTGAGGCCGGACGTCGCGGTGTAGAAACGCTCGGCATCTTTCACCCGCCACTTGGCGTAGGCATCGACCATCACGGCTTTCTTTTCCAGGGTCAGGAAGCGCTGTGTCGGTGCATCCAGCGTCATCAGACGTGCGTCGAATTTACGCACCTGGTTAACGTAAGGCACTTTCACATGCAGGCCTGGCTGAACATCGGCCTGAACCACGCGACCGAATTGCAGCAGCACCGCACGCTCGGTCTGAGCCACGATGTAGAAGCAGTTCCAGCCCACCAGTACCACGACGACGCCTACGATCAGGGCGATCAGCGATTTATTGCTCATCAGCGGGTCTCCCTTGTACGTGTCTGCGGCACGTCAGAGACATGCGGCGTGACGTCCGTTTTGTTGCTGGCGGCGGCCGAACCGGTAACCGGTGCATTGCCGCCCGAACTGTTCTGGATCATTTTGTCCAACGGCAGGTAAAGCAGGTTGCTCTGGCCGTCCTTGTTGCCGGTTACGAGTACCTTGCTGGTATTACTGAAGACTTCCTGCATGGTGTCCAGATACAGACGCTGGCGGGTGACTTCAGGCGCCTTGCGATACTCGGCGACCAGTTTGGTAAAGCGATCAGCCTCACCCTTGGCGCGCGAGACCGTTTCGTCGCGGTAACCGTTGGCATCCTCGAGGATACGCTGGGCCTGACCACGAGCTTCCGGCACTACGCCGTTGGCGTAGGTTTCCGCCTGGTTGCGCGAACGCTGCTCGTCTTCACGGGCGCGGATCACGTCGTCAAAGGCTTCCTGCACTTCACGCGGTGCCGCTGCGCTCTGTACGTTGACCTGAGTGACGGTGATACCAGTACGATAGGTATCGAGGAAACGTTGCAGACGCTCCTTGATTTCGCTGGCCATCAGTTCACGACCTTCGGTCAGCACCTGGTCCATGGCGGTTGAACCCACCACGTGGCGCAGGGCGCTGTCGGTCGCATGCTGCAGGCTGATTTCCGGCTGATCGACGTTCAGCACGAAGTCCTGCAGGTTGCTGATCTTGTACTGCACGGTCAGCGGCACTTCGACGATGTTCTCGTCTTCGGTCAGCATCTGGCCCTGCTTGGTGTAGGCACGCTCACGCGTGACGTTCTCCATGTACTTCTTGTCGATCGGCGGGAAATAGATGTTCAGGCCGGGACCGACCGTCTCGTAGTACTTGCCGAAGCGCAGCACCACGGCTTGCTCCTGCTCGTCGACCACATAGACCGCGCTGTACAGCCAGACAGCCGCCAGCACGACAAGGCCGATGCCGAGCAGACCGCCGAAGCCGCCACCACTCCTGCCCGAACCACCGCCGTCATCACCACCGCGTTTCTTACCACCACCGAACAACCCGTTCAGGCTTTCCTGCAGCTTTCGGAAGGCCTCGTCGAGATCCGGTGGCCCCTTGCGGTCGCCGTTATTGCGGCGCTTGCCACCCCAAGGATCCTGATTATTCGAGTTGCCACCCGGCTCATTCCAAGCCATAGCGCTCTCCATCTGATAAAGCAAAGACGCACCCACGGCGCGCCGACCAATGCTACAGAATGCCTGCCGTTGCGGCACAACCGCTTTGCCAGGCTTTTATTGCAAAGTGTGTTGCTCGATGAATTCCATCGGCTGCAATCCTTCGCGGCTTACCAGTCGATTCAACTCGACCCGGGGCAAACGAACGGCCAGCAGGCAGATGCCTTCTTCGTCATGCTCTTCTTTCTGTACCGCACCGAGTTCGAAGAACTGCGCACGCAGTCGAGCGAATCGTTGCGGCAAGCGCAATGTGCCCACGAACAAATCACTGCCCAGCAATTCGGCAATGGCTTGCTCAAGCAATTCCAGCCCCGTGCCATCACGCGCTGACAGCCAGACCCGCTGCGGTTTGCCATCGGCATCGCGCTGGATCTGTGGCTCCACGCCTTCAAGCAAATCGAGTTTGTTGTATACCTCGAGGATCGGCAAGTCCTGGGCTCCGATCTCGCCCAGTACCACCATCACCTGCTCGATCTGCAACATGCGATCCGGCTCGGCCGCATCGATCACGTGCAACAGCAGGTCGGAATTGCTCGACTCTTCGAGCGTAGACCGAAATGCCTCGACCAGCTTGTGCGGCAAGTGCCGAATGAACCCTACCGTGTCAGCCAGAACGATCGGCCCCAGGTCGTCCAGTTCCAGACGGCGCAGGGTCGGGTCCAGCGTGGCGAACAATTGGTCGGCCGCGTACACCTCGGACTTGGTCACGTTATTGAACAGCGTGGATTTGCCGGCGTTGGTATAGCCCACCAGAGACACGGTAGGAATATCCGCACGAGAGCGGCCGCGACGCGATTGCTCGCGCTGGCTGCGCACTTTTTCCAGACGACCCTTGATCTGACGCAGACGAACCCGCAGCAGACGCCGGTCGGTTTCGAGCTGGGTTTCACCCGGGCCGCGCATGCCGATACCGCCACCCTGACGCTCAAGGTGAGTCCAGCCGCGAACCAGCCGGGTGCTCATGTGATCAAGCTGCGCCAGTTCTACCTGGAGCTTGCCTTCATGGGTACGGGCGCGTTGGGCGAAGATATCGAGAATCAGGCCGGTACGGTCGATCACGCGACACTCGAAAACACGTTCGAGGTTACGCTCCTGACTGGGCGTGAGAATGTGATTGAAAATCACCAGATCGGCCTTTTCGGCATGGACCAGGTCGCGTAATTCCTCGACCTTGCCGCTGCCAATCAGGAATTTGGCGGTTGGCCGATGACGCGGTACGTTAAAAAACGCAACGGTCTCGGCGCCCGCCGAATTAGCCAATTCCTGAAACTCCTGCGGATCTTCGCGCGCCTCAGGGTCCTGACCTTCCAAGTGAACGAGGATGACTCGCTCACCACCACCGTGGCGCTCAAAGAACAAAGGAGACTCCTATCAGGCGTTACCTGGCTCAGCGTCACCTGCATCGGATTCGGTTGCGCTAGGCAGACGAATTGGACGTACTGGCACGACTGTCGAGATAGCGTGTTTGTAAACCATCTGGCTGACGGTGTTTTTCAGCAGGATAACGAACTGGTCGAACGACTCGATCGTGCCTTGCAGTTTGATCCCGTTGACCAGGTAGATGGAAACCCCAACTTTCTCTTTACGTAAAGTATTCAGGTAAGGGTCTTGTAGCGAATGCCCTTTTGACATGTGCCGCACTCCTTTAAGGATTCAATAATAAAAATAGGTAATTCAGATGGCTTTGGCCGCCACACCCCCAAGGATAGACGGCAATTGCAAGGACTCAGCTCAATATGGAGATGGTCCCAAGGTATTTCAAGGCGCGTGGCAGATTGTCGCAATCAAGACTGTCCAGCCAGTGCAGTTCTTCCCAGCTGCGCAGCCAGGTGAACTGGCGCTTGGCCAATTGACGCGTGGCAATGATGCCGCGTTCCTGCATTTCAGCTAACGACAGCTTGCCATCCAGGTAGTCCCAGACTTGGCGGTAGCCTACCGCACGTATAGACGGCAACCCGGAATGCAGGTCACTTCTTTTACGCAGGGCTACGACCTCGTCGATGAACCCCTGTTCCAGCATATTTGTGAATCTTTGTTTAATGCGCTCGTGCAGTACCTGGCGATTTGCCGGAGCAATGGCCAAGTTCGCGACAGTATAGGGCAATTGTTGCCGTCCCGAAGCGGCTGCTTCAGTACTTTGCGCAGATTGTTGCTGACGCAGGGCGGTCATGCTCTGACCGCTGACCCGATAAACCTCCAGCGCCCGACTCAGGCGTTGCGGATCGTTCGGATGAATGCGTGCTGCCGACACCGGATCGATGATCGCCAGTTGATCGTGCAGGGCTTGCCAGCCAAGGCGTGCAGCCTCTTCTTCGATCTGCGCACGGACCTCGGGATCGGCCGCCGGCATGTCCGCCAGACCGTCAACCAGCGCCTTGTAATAGAGCATGGTGCCACCGACCAGCAGCGGAATTTTTCCGCGCGCGGTGATTTCGGCCATGGCTTGCAGGGCATCGCGACGAAAATCTGCAGCCGAATACGCTTCGGCGGGATCGAGAATGTCGATCAAACGGTGTGGATATTCGGCCAGCAACTCTTTGGAAGGCTTGGCGGTACCGATGTCCATGCCGCGATAGACCAGCGCCGAATCGACACTGATCAGCTCGCACGGCAGCACCTTGGTCAGCTCGATGGCCAGGTCGGTCTTGCCCGCAGCGGTCGGGCCCATCAGGAAAATCGCTGGAGGAAGCTGGCTCATCAACGACCGCGCAGGAACAGTTTGTCCAGATCGTCCAGGCCCAGTTGGGTCCAGGTCGGTCGGCCATGGTTGCATTGACCGCTGCGTTCGGTGTTTTCCATGTCGCGCAGCAGGCCGTTCATTTCTGGCAGGGCCAGGCGCCGGTTGGCACGGATCGCGCCGTGGCAGGCCATGGTCCCGAGCAGTTCGTTCAGGTGCGCCTGAATCCGGTCGCTGGTGCCGTATTCCATCAGGTCCGACAACACGTCACCCACCAGCCGATTGGCCTCGGCCTGCTTGAGCAGCGCCGGAATCTGGCGGATTGCCAATGTTTCCGGGCCCAGACGCTGCAGCTCGAAGCCCAGTTTCTGGAACCATGCAGCGTGTTCTTCAGCGCAATCGGCTTCACGCTGACTGACCGCCAGCGATTCCGGCACCAACAGCGGCTGGCCGCTGAGACCTTCGCTGGCCATGGCGATTTTCAGGCGTTCGTACATGATCCGCTCGTGCGCGGCATGCATGTCCACCAGCACCAGCCCCTGAGCGTTCTCGGACAGAATGTAAATGCCCTTGAGCTGCGCCAGTGCGTAACCGAGCGGCGGAATGTCTTCCTGACCGGCCGGCAGCGCGTTGGCATTCGCTTCCGGCAACGGTGCGAAGAACTCGCGGTAAGCGGCTTGAGCCTCGGCGGCCGGCACAGCCGACTGCGGACGCGGTGTGTACTGATACTGATAAGCGCCGCCAGCACTGGCGCCCGACGAAGTATTAAACGCCGGTTGCGCCTGCGGCTGCTCCAGCAGCGCATTGGCCGCCAGGCGCATTTCGCCCTGCGGGCCGAATTCGCCGGCCTCAATACCCGTTGGACGCACCACGGCTGTGGTGACAGAGCCGGCCAACTGATCTTCCGGACGCACATCGCCCAACGCGCGGTGCAACGTGCCGTAAAGGAAGTCATGCACCATGCGCCCGTCACGGAAGCGCACTTCGTGCTTGGTCGGGTGCACGTTGACGTCCACCGCCGCCGGGTCGACCTCGAAAAACAGCGCAAAAGTCGGATGACGACCGTTGAACAGCACATCGCGATAAGCCTGACGCACCGCGTGGGCCACCAGTTTGTCGCGTACCGCACGGCCGTTCACGAAGAAATACTGCAAGTCCGCCTGGCTACGGTTGAAGGTTGGTAACCCGACCCAGCCCCACAGGTGCAAGCCATTGCGCTCGATCTCGATCGGCAGCGCCTGTTCGAGGAAGCCCGAACCGCAGATCGCCGCCACACGCCGGGCGCGGGCCGCATCGTCATGGGCCTCGTGCAGGCTGAGGATGGTCTTGCCGTTGTGGCGCAGATGGAAGGCCACATCGAAACGCGCCAGCGCCAGGCGCTTGATCACTTCTTGCAGGTGATCGAATTCGGTTTTTTCAGTCTTGAGAAACTTGCGCCGCGCCGGGGTGTTGAAGAACAGGTCGCGCACTTCCACCGACGTACCGACCGGATGCGCCGCCGGCTGCACCCGAGGCGCCATGTCGCGACCTTCGGTTTCGACCTGCCAGGCCTGATCGGCGTCGCGGGTGCGCGAGGTCAGGGTCAGGCGCGCCACGGAGCTGATCGACGCCAGTGCCTCACCACGGAAGCCCAGGCTCATCACCTGCTCGAGGTCTTCGAGATTGCGAATCTTGCTGGTGGCGTGACGGGCCAGCGCCAGCGGCAGGTCGTCGGCGGAAATGCCGCTGCCGTCGTCACGCACCCGCAGCAGCTTGACGCCGCCCTGCTCGACATCGACGTCGATGCGTTTGGCACCGGAGTCGAGACTGTTTTCCAGCAACTCCTTGATCACCGAAGCCGGGCGCTCGACCACCTCGCCGGCGGCGATCTGGTTCGCCAGCCGTGGGCTGAGCAGTTCGATGCGGGCAGCGTTCAACACCTGGTTCATTCTTTGGACGCCAGTTCGGTGCCTGGAATGGTCAAGTGCTGACCGACTTTCAGCTCATCGCTTTTCAGGTTGTTGGCAGCACGCAGCGTGGCCGGCGACACCTGATAGCGCACGCCGATCATCGCCAGCGTTTCACCCGGACCGACACGGTGGTCACGCGGCCCTTGGGCGATCTTGCCGGAATCACGCAGCCAGGCAATGTAGGTGCCCGGCGGAGGGTTCTGCTGGAAGAACTGGCGCACGCCGCTGCTGATCGAACGCGCCAACGCCTGCTGGTGGCTCGATGCCGAGAGTTTGTTCGCTTCGTTGGCGTTGGAGATAAATCCGGTTTCGACGAGGATTGACGGGATGTCCGGCGACTTCAGCACCATGAACCCGGCCTGCTCCACACGCTGCTTGTGCAGCGGGGTTACGCGGCCGATGTTGGTCAGGACTTTCTGGCCGACGTTGAGGCTGGAAGTCAGCGACGCGGTCATCGACAGGTCGAGGAGCACGCCGGCGAGCATGCGATCCTTGTCGTCGAGGCTGACGTTGCCGGCACCACCGATCAGGTCGGAACGGTTTTCGCTGTCGGCCAGCCAACGGGCGGTCTCCGACGTCGCGCCGCGATCAGACAGGGCAAACACCGAGGCACCGAAGGCTGCCGCAGACGGCGCAGCGTCGGCGTGGATCGAAACGAACAGGTCGGCGCCCTTCTTGCGGGCAATTTCGGTACGGCCGCGCAACGGGATGAAGTAGTCACCGGTCCGTGTCAGCTCGGCGCGGAAGCCTTTCATGCCGTTGACCTGACGCTGCAGTTCGCGGGCAATCTGCAGCACCACGTCTTTCTCACGCTGGCCGCGCGAGCCGGACGCACCCGGGTCTTCGCCGCCGTGACCGGCGTCGATCACCACAATGATGTCGCGCTTGCCGGCCGGGGCTGGTGGCAGTTTGATCGCCGGTTCCGACGGTGTCACCGGCACTGCCGGCACGGTGGCGACGGATGGCGTCGGGGCTGGCGGCGGCGCGGCATCGGCCGGGTTGTCGAACAGGTCGACCACCAGACGGTTACCGTATTGCGCGTTCGGCGCCAGCGAGAAACTTTTCGGAGTGACGGCTTTTTTCAGGTCGATGACCACCCGCAGGTCGGTCGGCGTACGCTGGGCCGAGCGCATCGCGGTGATCGGCGTGTTAGCGGTCGAGACCTTTAGCGGCGCCCCCAGGGTGGCGCCATTGATGTCGATCACCAGCCGATCCGGTGCGGTCAGGGTGAAGACGCTGTGCTGCACCGGGCCGCTCAGGTCGAAGACCAGTCGCGTGTTGTCCGGCGCCCGCCACAGGCGCACGCTGTTGACCTTTGTCTCGGCCACAGCGTTGACGGTTACTGCCATCAACATCAGTCCAACGGCAGCCACCAACGCGCGAAAGCGCATACCTAACCCCATCATTTAATTGGATTCCAATGCCAAAGCGGCACACCAGGCCTCGCCACGCGAGCCCTGGGATAAAATTTTCAGCGAACGCCCGCTGTCTTGCGGGCTAATGGTAATGGTCAGGTCAGGCTTTGGCAAAAAGCCTGCACCTTTATCGGGCCACTCGATCAGGCACAGGGCATCGTCTTCGAAATAGTCGCGGATGCCGAGAAACTCCAGCTCTTCCGGATCGACCAGACGATACAGGTCAAAGTGGAAGGCGCGCACGTCGCCGATCTCGTAGGGCTCGACCAGGGTGAAGGTCGGACTTTTTACCGCGCCAACATGCCCCAGGCCACGAATGATGCCCCGCGACAGGGTGGTTTTGCCCATGCCCAGGTTGCCTTCCAGGAAAATCAGGCCATGGCCCTGGGTCACGCGGGCGATCCGTGCGCCAAAGTCGCTCATGGCCTGTTCATCGGCCAGGTACAGGGTTACTTCAGACACGGTGCATGCTCCTCCAACAACTGACGAATGACTGGAATCAGATCACTGGCCGCCAGCCCACGGCCGAAATTACCTTGTTGCGCGCCGGCATTGGCGTGCAGCCAGACTGCCAGGCACGCGGCATCGAAGCCATCCATGCCTTGGGCCAACAACGCGCCAGTCAAGCCGGCGAGTACGTCGCCCAGGCCGGCGGTGGCCATGGCCGGATGGCCTTGATGACACAGCGCCAGACGCCCATTGGGGTGGGCGATCAGGCTGCCGGCGCCTTTGAGCACGACGACGGCCGAGTATTTTTTGCTCAACGCCCGAGCGGCGGCCGGGCGATCGGCCTGCACCTCAGCGGTACTGACGCCCAACAGCCGCGCGGCTTCGCCCGGATGCGGGGTGATCACGCAATCCTTGGGCAGGCTGACAGAACCGCTCGCCAGCAGATTCAAGGCATCGGCGTCCCATACCTGTGGCAGCGGCGCATTGGCGGCAGCGGACAACAGCGCCCGCCCCCAACTCGCCTGCCCGAGTCCCGGGCCTACCACCAGCACCGAGACCTTTTCCAGCAGCCCCATCAACTGATTGGCCGACGACGTGCCGAGCGCCATGACTTCCGGCATCCGCGTCAGCGCTGCCGGAACATGTTCCGCACGGGTTGCCAGCGACACCATGCCTGCGCCGCTACGCAGCGCACTTTCGCTGCTGAGCAGAATCGCCCCGCCAAAGCCCTGATCGCCACCGATCAGCAGCAAATGCCCGAAGCGCCCTTTGTGTGCAGCGGGCGCACGCGGAGCCAGTCGTGGAAGATTAGCCGTGGTGATACGCAGAGCGCTGACAGGAATGTCACGGTAGATGTCGGCGGCGGCTTGCAGATCGTTAAACACCAGCGCCCCGACCTGATCCGCCGCTTCCCCGGTGAACAGGCCGAGCTTCAAGCCGATAAAAGTCACGGTAAGGTCGGCATGAACCGCAACGCCGAGGACATGCCCGGTGTCGGCAGACAATCCGGAAGGAATATCCACCGCCACCACCGGCAGGCCACTGGCATTGATCGCCTTGATCGCAGCGGCATACGGCTCACGTACATCGCCGGCCAGCCCGGTGCCGAGCAAGGCATCGACAATCACCCCGCGCAGCTCGCTTTGCGCGATCCAGTCCTGCACAGCGACGCCATCGTTGATGGCCTGTGCATAAGCCTGTGCTGCATCGCCCTGCAAACGTTGCGGATCAGCTACGGCCAGCACCCGCACCGCCCAACCGGCTCGATGCGCCAGCGCGGCGATCAGAAAACCATCGCCGGCGTTGTTGCCATGCCCGGCAAGCACGGTCAATTCGTTCGCCGCAGGCCACTGCCGTACTAGTGCACGCCAGGTCGCGTGCGCGGCGCGCTGCATCAATTCGAAGCCCGGCGTACCCGCAGCGATCAGCCGCGCATCGAGTGCTCGCACCTGTGCGGCGCCATACAGCGCGTCGGGTAATTCATCTTTCGTGTGCGGCATGCGTCTTCGGACTCCGATGTCTGGCAGAATTATACGCACCTCAGCTCCGGTTTCTCTCGCCTCATGTCCGCCATCACCACAGATCTGCCCGCCCTCGCCCAATCGATCAAGGATTGGGGCCGCGAGCTGGGCTTCCAGCAAGTCGGCATCAGCGGTCTGGACCTGGCCGAGCATGAACAGCACCTGGAGCGCTGGCTCGCCGCCGGTTACCACGGCGAAATGGATTACATGGGCGCTCACGGCAGCAAACGCTCGCATCCGGAGCAATTGGTTCCGGGTACGCTGCGTGTGGTTTCGCTGCGCATGGACTACCTGCCCGGCGACACGCAAATGGCGCAAATGCTCGCGCAACCGGAGAAGGCTTACGTCTCGCGTTATGCCTTGGGCCGCGATTACCACAAATTGATCCGTAAACGTGTGCAGCAATTGGCCGACAGGATTCAGTCGGAGATCGGCCCGTTCGGTTTCCGTGCCTTCGTCGACAGCGCCCCGGTGCTGGAAAAAGCCATCGCCGAGCAGGCCGGGCTGGGCTGGATCGGTAAAAATACCCTGGTGCTGAACCGCAAGGCCGGCAGCTATTTCTTCTTGAGTGAACTGTTCGTCGATCTGCCGCTGCCGGTGGACGAACCGCACAGCAGCGAACATTGCGGACGTTGCACCGCGTGTCTGGATATCTGCCCGACCAATGCTTTCGTCGGCCCCTATGTGCTGGACGCCCGGCGCTGCATTTCCTACCTGACCATCGAACTGAAAAACGCCATCCCCGAAGACCTGCGCCCGCTGATCGGCAACCGCGTGTTCGGCTGCGACGACTGCCAGATCGTCTGCCCGTGGAACCGCTTCGCCCGGCCATCCGGGGAAAGCGATTTCAAGCCACGGCACAACCTGGACAACGCTGAACTGGCCGAGCTGTTTCTGTGGGACGAGGACAAATTTCTCAGCAGCACCGAAGGCTCGCCGTTGCGCCGCGCCGGTTACGAGCGCTGGTTGCGCAATCTGGCAGTCGGGCTGGGCAACGCGCCGTCGAGCATTCCGGTGCTGGAAGCCTTGAAGGCGCGCCGCGATTACCCGTCCGATCTAGTCCGCGAACACGTCGAGTGGGCGCTGAAACAGCACGATCAATTGTAGGAGCTGCCGCAGGCTGCGATCTTTTGACTTTGATTTTTAAAAGACAAGATCAAAGGATCGCAGCCTGCGGCTGCTCCTACAGGGGAATGCATTAATGCTCGTCGTTGTAGACGAACTTGGGCATTTCCCAGTGAAAACGGATCGCCAGCAACCGCAACAGAAAACCGCCGAACAAGGTAATCAGGATCGCCTGTTCGCTCGGAACATTCAGGTACAGGCACAGCATGTAGCACCACGCGGCGGCGAACGAGACGCTGGCGTACAGTTCGCGACGGAAGATCAGCGGGATGTCGTTGCAGAAGATGTCGCGCAGGATGCCGCCGAAGACGCCGGTGATCACGCCGCTGACCGACGCCACCAGCATGCCGTGGCCCATTTCCAGAGCGGTCATGCAGCCGATCAGGGTGAACGCCACCAGACCGACCGCATCGAGCACCAGAAACAGTGACCGCAGGTGACGCATCCAGCGGGCGGTGAACACGGTGAGCATCGCGGCGGCGGAGGTCAGCACCAGATATTCCGGGTGTTTTACCCACGTCAGCGGATAGTGCCCGAGCAGCACATCGCGCACCGAACCGCCGCCCAATGCCGTGACGCAGGCAATCAACACCACCCCGAACCAGTCCATGCCGCGCCGCCCGGCAGACAGCGCGCCGGTCATGGCTTCAGCGGTAATGGCGATCAGATAGAGCATCAGCAACATGGCGGCGGTCCTGGCAGGAAGGCGCGCAGTCTAGCCATTTCAGCGCCGCACCAGAAGGGGGCGCACTCCGGGTTGCATTTCTGACTTGAATCTTACGGGACTCTGACGCCCTCTTCGCGAGCAAGCCCGCTCCCACAGGGGGAACGCATTCCAAATTGTGGGAGTGGGCTTGCTCGCGAAGACGTCAGGGCAGACACCCCTCAATCAGAACTTGATGAAATGCTTGCGGTAGTGCTGCAGCTCGGCGATCGACTCGCGGATGTCGTCCAGCGCCAAGTGGGTGCTGCCCTTCTTGAAGCTGTCGCGCACGTCCGGTGCCCAGCGTGCGGCCAGCTCTTTGAGCGTCGACACGTCGAGGTTGCGGTAGTGGAAGTAGCTTTCCAGCGCCTTCATGTGGGTATAAAGGAAGCGGCGATCCTGGCAGATGCTGTTGCCGCAGATCGGCGACTTGCCCTTCGGCACCCACTTTTCCAGGAAAGCGATGGTTTCAGCCTCGGCCTCGGCCATGCTGATACGGCTGTCACGCACGCGCTGGGTCAGACCCGAGTTGCCGTGGGTGCGGGTGTTCCACTCGTCCATACGGGCGAGCACTTCGTCACTGTGGTGAATGGCGATTACCGGGCCTTCGGCCAGGGTGTTCAGGTCACTGTCGGTGACGATGGTGGCCATTTCGATGATGACGTCGTTTTCCGGATCCAGACCGGTCATTTCCAGGTCGATCCAGATCAGGTTCTGCGGGTTTTGCATATTCGGGCTCCTAGGCAATGCTGCGCAGTTTAGCCTAGGCCGATGCCCGGGCGTGCTAAACTCGCGGCCGTTTTACCTAATCGCTGCATTCTTCAGACGGAACACCCATGGCCAAACGCCAACTCAATCGTCGTCAAAACTGGCGCATCGAAAAGATTCAGGGCGAGCGCGCCGCGCGCGCCGCCAAACGCGAGTCCTCGGCGGTCGAAGCCCTCGAGGGCGGCGACCTCGGCCCTGAGCAACACGGCCTGGTGATCGCCCACTTCGGTGTGCAGGTCGAGGTCGAGGCCGTGGACGGCGAACAGGCCGGCCAGGTTTTCCGTTGCCACCTGCGGGCCAACCTGCCGGCGCTGGTAACCGGTGATCGGGTGGTCTGGCGCGCCGGCAACCAGGGCATCGGGGTGATCGTCGCGCAACTGCCGCGCAACACCGAGCTCTGCCGCCCGGACAGCCGTGGCCAGCTCAAGCCGGTCGCCGCCAACGTCGACATGATCGTCATCGTCTTCGCGCCGCTGCCCGAGCCGCATGCCAACCTGATCGACCGCTACCTGGTTGCCGCCGAACACGCAGGCATCCGCCCGCTGCTGTTGCTGAACAAGTTCGACCTGATCGACGAGCAGAACGCCCCGGCGCTCAATGCCCTGCTGGCGGTGTACCGCACGCTGGGTTATCCGGTGCTGGAAGTCTCGGCGCATCACGGCAACGGCATGGAGCAGTTGCAGAAGCAGCTCGACGGGCGCATCAGCGTGTTCGTCGGCCAGTCCGGCGTCGGCAAGTCGTCGCTGGTCAACAGCCTGCTGCCGGAAGTCGAAACCCGTGTCGGCCCGTTGTCGGAGTTGTCCGGTCAGGGCACGCACACCACGACCACCGCGCGCCTGTTCCACTTCCCAGGCGGCGGCGAGCTGATCGACTCCCCGGGTATCCGTGAGTTCGGCCTGGGCCACGTCAGCCGCGCCGACGTCGAAGCCGGTTTCATCGAGTTCAATGACCTGCTCGGCACCTGCCGCTTCCGCGACTGCAAGCACGATCGCGAACCCGGTTGCGCACTGCTCAAGGCCCTGGAAGACGGCCGCGTGCAGCAGCAGCGGATGAACAGCTACCGCTCGATCATCGCCAGCCTGCCGGAAAACGGCTACTAAACATCTGCACCGGCAGCCTCTCGTCCGAGGGCTGCCGGATGTCGGATCGCGCCTGACAAATCCTCGATTCCGTTAAACGTCAGACTCTTCTGACAGACTCGCTCGCACCTGATTGCAGGACATTTCTCTTTCACCGCCCAGCCCTTGTAGGCTCGCGTCAGATGCCTAGATTGGGGTCCTCCTTCGCACCTTCGCGACCTTCGAGGAACCCCATGCAGACCTTTCACCTGTTCATCAGCCATTCGTGGAACTACGCCCACGCCCACGACAATCTGGTACGCCTGCTCGGCGCCAAACCGGATTTCAGCTTCAAGAATTTTTCCGTGCCGCCGCACAACCCGATCATGGGCGCGCAGACCGACAAGCAGCTCGAAGAAGCCATCGAAAACAAGATCCGTCCGTGCTCGGCGGTGCTGATCATGGCGGGCATGTATTCGACCTACAGCAAGTGGATCAACAAGGAAATCGAGATCGCCAAGCGCATGGGCAAAGTGATCATCGCCATCAAACCGTTCGGCGCCGAGCGCATTTCCACTGTCGTGCGTGAGGCGGCACACGCCGAGTGCGCGTGGAACACCAACAGCATCATTGGTGCGATCCGTCAGCACACGGCGGTCTAAACATGCGCAAGGGGCTGTTTATCGGCATCAACCACTACGACTACGTTTCGCCCTTGAGCGGTTGCTGCAAAGACGCCATGGCCATGGCGTCCGTGCTGAAGACCGACGCCAACGGTGATCCCAACTTCAAGAACGTGGTGCTCACCTCGGCTGAGGACAACCTTGGCCGAGGCAAGCTCGAAGACCAGATTCGCGAGCTGTTCTGCGGCGACTGCAACGTCGCGTTGCTGTACTTCGCCGGGCACGGCGGCTTCGACAGCGACAACGATGAAGGCATGCTCCTGCCGCAGGACTATCGCAGCGCCAAGGACGGAATCCGCATCAGCGACATCCTCAACTGGGCCGCCAAAGCCACGAAAATCAAAAACAAAGTGATCATCCTCGACTGCTGCCAGAGCGGCGCGGCCGGCGAAGTGCGCGCCTTGCGCAGCGAAAGCAGCGTGGTCGGCGAAGGCATGACCATTTTGACCGCCTGCAAAAAGGAAGAGCCAGCCATGGAAGGCGCGCAACACGGTGTCTTCACCGGCTTGCTGTTGCAGGCCCTGCACGGCGGTGCGGCGAACATTCTCGGCAAGATCACACCGGGCAGCCTGTATTCCTTCGTCGACAACGCGCTCGACGCCTGGGAGCAGCGTCCGGTGTTCAAGACCAACGTCTCGCAGTTCATTTCCCTGCGCGAGGTCTCGCCGCTGATCCCCAAGGAGATTCTGCGCAAACTGCCGGAATGGTTCGCCGAAGCTGAATCGACGTTCCGCCTTGCCCCCAGCTACGAACCCACCGAAGCAACGTTCGACCCGGAGCACGGCGAGGTTTTCGCTCAGCTGCAAAAGTGCAATCGCCACAGCCTCATCGAACCGGTCGACGCCGAACACATGTACTACGCCGCCATTCACTCCACGGGCTGCCGCCTCACGGCGCTCGGCGCCTATTACCGTGAACTCGCCATAAAAGGACACTTCTGATGCCCGTATTCATCAGCTACCGCCACATTGATCGCCCGCAGGCCATGGCGATCAATGCGCAATTGATGCAGGCCAACATCAAGACTTACCTCGATGTGCTCGACCCGGAGTCGCAGACCACCGATGACATCACCGGGGTGATCACCCGCAACATCACCGAATGCACGCACCTGCTGGCGGTGGTTTCGGAGAAAACCGCACTGTCGTGGTGGGTGCCGTTCGAAATCGGCGAAGCGACCATCAGCAACCGCCGGATCTGCTCGTTCCGCACCGGGCAGACGCAACTGCCGGAGTATCTGGACAAGTGGCCGAAGCTGAGCACAGCCAGTGATCTGAATTTCTTCATCGATGCCTATCGTGAAGAAGTATCGAGCAAGCGCTCGATGACGCTGGATTCGAGCAACGAATCCTTCAGCGGCACCTATAAGCGCAACGCCGATCTGTTCCATGAACAACTGAAAAACCGGATTCGGCGCGGGTTCTGAAGCCGCACGACAGCCACAAAAAAGCCGACATCACTGTCGGCTTTTTTGTCGGTCACTGCTTCGGCGCGGGGGCCGGCGCAGCAGCTGGTGGAGCTGTTGGCGCTGGCGCCGCAGTCCCCGGCGCGGCCGGTTTCGGTGCGGCGTCGTCGAACAGGTTCAAGCGTTCGCGCAACTCGTGTGCCGGCACCGGTTGCTGATCCGCCGGCAGCGCGTTCGGATCGACCGGCGTCGCCGGAGCGGCGCCGTTCTGACCTTCGGCGGCGGGCTTGGCCGCGTCGGCACCTTGCGAACCTTCGATGGCGGCCTGGGCCTTTTTGGTCAGGACCACGATGTCGATGCGGCGGTTGACCGGATTGAACGGGTTTTCCTTGTCGAACAGCGCCGACGAGGCATAACCGACAACCCGCGCCACCTGCGAATCCGGATAGCTGCCGGCCACCAGCGCACGCCGTGCAGCGTTGGCACGGTTGGCCGAGAGCTCCCAGTTGCCGAAATCGCCGGTGCCGATATACGGCTTGGCGTCGGTGTGGCCGCTGATGCTGATCTTGTTCGGCACCGCTTTGATGGTGTCGGCCATGGCCAGCAGGATGTCTTCGAAGTACGGCTTCAGACGTGCGGAACCTGAGTCAAACATCGGCCGGTTTTCCGCGTCCATGATCTGGATGCGCAAGCCGTTCGGGGTGATCTCGAACAGGATCTGATCCTTGAACTTCTGCAACTGCGGGTTCTCGTCGACCTTGTTCTGCAGTTCTTGCAGCAACAGCTCCAGGCGTTCTTTCTCGACCTGTTCGGCCATGCCTTCGACCTGCTCGGTGTCGACCGTGACCTTGTCCGGTTGCGGCTGGGATTTCACCTCAGGGTTGAGGGTGTTTTCCGGTGCCAGGGTCGGCGTGCCGCCCAGATCAATGATGTACGGCGTGCCGCTTTCGGAGAAGCCGACCGGATCCTTGAAGTAACCGGCGATGGCGATCTTCTGCTCCGGTGTCGCGGTGGACAGCAGCCACAACACCAGGAAGAACGCCATCATCGCCGTGGCGAAGTCGGCGAAGGCGATTTTCCACGCCCCGCCGTGGTGCCCACCGGCTATGCGCTTGACGCGCTTGATGATTATCGGCTGATTATTTTCCATGGCTTAGCGACCGCGAACGGCTTGTTCCAGCTCGGCAAAGCTTGGACGGTGCGCCGGGTACAGAACCTTGCGCCCGAACTCCACGGCCAGCGATGGCGGCATGCCGGAAGCCGAAGCCACCAGCGAGGCCTTGATGGCCTCGTAGACGTTCAGTTCTTCCTTGGCATCGTGCGCCAGGGAATGCGCCAACGGCCCGAAGAAACCGTAGGCCGCGAGAATACCGAAGAAGGTACCGACCAGTGCCGCACCCACGTGCAGGCCGATGGATTTCTGATCGCCTTCACCCAGCGACGCCATGGTCACCACGATACCCAATACCGCCGCAACGATACCGAAACCGGGCATGGCGTCGGCAATGCCGTTCACCGCATGGGACGGGTGCTCGAGGTCTTCCTTAAGGCTGTAGAGTTCCATGTCGAACAGGCCTTCCAGCTCATGCGGAGCCATGTTGCCGGAGGACATGATGCGCAGGTAATCGCAGATGAACGCGGTCATGCGCTCGTCTTTGAGCACGGCCGGGTACTTGGCGAAGATCGGGCTCGCGGCAGCGTCTTCGATATCGCCTTCGATGGCCATCATGCCTTCGCGGCGGCTCTTGTTGAGGATCTCGTAGATCAGGCCGAGCACTTCCAGATAGAACGTGTGGCTGAAGCGCGAACTGAACATGCTCAGGGATTTCTTGAGCACGTGCATCGTCATGTAACCGGGGTTGGCCTGGAGGAATGCACCGAGGGCCGCACCGCCGATGATCATCACCTCGAAGGGCTGGATCAGGGCGGCAATCTTGCCGTGGGAGAGCACGTATCCGCCGAGCACGCTCGCGAATACGACGATGATGCCGATAATTTTAGCCATAGGTAGAAAGTACTTATTTAAGTCGGGTTCAAGGTCATATTCGGAAGTTAAAAAATCTCTTCTTCTACTTATCGGCAAAACTGCGCCAGACTATAGCCAGTTCAGGCGAAAAGCCAATTTAGCCCATGCCGGGCGCGTCTACAGTCAGTGAAGATCTCGTCCAGACATGGCTAATGAAACGAACGTCCCACACGCAAAACCGACCACGCTCGAGGGCTGGGTCAAACTGCTCGATGGCGTGCGCCTGCCCGTGCCGCAAGAGGCTCACGACAAGGTTTGCCGGGCGATCCGCGACAACCGCAGCTCGCTGCGCGATATCGCCGACCTGATGCAGGACAGCCCGGCGCTGGCCTTGAGCATCATTCGTGAGGCAAATCGTCACACCCACGGCACCATGGCCGCTCCGGCGGAAAATCTCGAGGTGGCGATCAACCGCCTGGGCCTGGCGCGTACCGAAGAACTGCTCGCGCGTCTGCCCGTCGAACCGCAGATGCAGATCCCCAAGGCCCTGCGCCAACTGCAAATGATCAGCCAGCACGCGACGCAACAGGCCAACGGTTTTTTTGCCAGTCGCCTGGCGCGCCTGTGGCAGGACATTCACTGGGGCAGCCTGTTGTTTCTCTCGCCGTTATGGCCGCTGGCGCTGACGTTTCCCGAATTGCTCGAAGAGTGGGAGCTGCGGGTTATCCACAAGGGCGAATCGGCGCGCACGGTCGAGAAGCAATTGTTTGGCGTGCGCCTGCTGAAGATCGCCGAAGCGCTGGTGCAAGTCTGGCACCTGCCGATCTGGGTGCAGCAGGGCTATAAACTGCTGCTCAGCGAACAGCGCGAACTGGTGAAAGTACTGCGCATCGCCCGCGACAGCGAACATCCGTTGCGCCAGCAGAATCGCCTCGACGACGATCCCACCCTGCGCCGCTGGCTCAACCAGCCGGCCAACACCGTGTTGCTGGCCAACGGCCTGGCGCTGTCGGCGCAACAGGCCTGGGACAGTCCGCACAGCGAGCGCTGGCAGTACCTGACCAGCCTTTATCTGCAAATCTCGATGGACGAAGTGCAGCAGCAGTTGCACCAGCAAGCCGCCAATAGTGCGCGCCAGCATGCCATGCCCGATCTGTGGCACCCGGCGGTGTCGTTATTATGGCCATGGGGCACCCATCGCTTGCCGGCCGGGATGCTGCCGGCGGCGGCACCGAATGCCGAGGATCTGACGCAGTGGCGCCGGCAATGCGCCGAACTGCTGGCCGAGCCGAGCCGCTTCACCAATGCCATGAGCCTGACCGTCGCCGCCCGTGATGCGCTGGTCGCCAGCGGCATGCGTCGGGTGATGCTTCTGATGGCCGACCGCACGCAATCGAATCTGCGGGTGCACCAGACCTTCGGCCTGCCGAAGGAAGCAGCCGCGCTGAATTTTGTCGTCAGTCAGAGCAAAGTCCTGCAACGGTTGCTCGCGCAGCAGGCACAGGTGCGGATCAACCCCGAGAACAACGCACAGTTTTCCGCATTGTTGCCGCCGGGCCTGCGTGCGCTGTTCCGTGGCGAGCATCTGTTCCTGCGCTCGCTGGTCAATAACGGCCGGGTGATCATGATCGTCGTCGCCGACCAAGGCGGCGGACCGTTCGCCGACATCACCGTGCAAGCCTTTGGCAAAACCGCGCAGTGCATCGAAAAAGCCCTGCACAGCTTTAGCAGCCGTGGCCGATGAGGCTGCGCTACAATCCCCCCCTTTGTGCTCTGGAGACCTCACATGTCTGACTTCTCTGGCTTGCCGCTCGTCATCGAGCCGAGCGACCTGCTCTCGCGTCTCGATTCCCCTGAACTGATTCTGGTGGATCTGACCAGCCCTGCCCGTTATGCCGAAGGTCACCTTCCCGGCGCACGCTTTGTCGACCCCAAGCGCACCCAGCTCGGCCAGCCACCGGCGCCGGGGCTGCTGCCGGCCAAAGCCGATCTGGAGGCGTTGTTCGGTGAGCTGGGGCATCGTCCGGACGCGGTTTACGTGGTCTACGACGACGAGGGTGGTGGCTGGGCCGGGCGTTTCATCTGGCTGCTCGACGTGATCGGTCATGACAAATACCACTACATCGACGGCGGTTTGCCGGCATGGCTGGAAGCGGGCATGCCGATGTCGATCCAGGTACCGCCTGCAGTGGGCGGCCCGGTGGCGCTGACCCTGCACGACGAGCCGACGGCAACCCGCGAATACCTGCAAAGTCGTCTCGGCGCCGCCGATCTGGCGATCTGGGACGCCCGCGGGCCGCTGGAATATTCGGGCGAGAAGATGCTGGCCGCCAAGAGTGGACACATCCCCGGTGCGGTGAACTTCGAGTGGACCGCCGGCATGGACAAAGAGCGTCAATTGCGAATTCGCACGGACATGCCGCAAATCCTCAAAGACCTCGGGATCACCAAGGACAAAGAAATCATTACCCACTGCCAGACCCATCACCGGTCGGGCTTCACTTATCTGGTGGCCAAGTCCCTCGGTTATCCGCGGGTCAAGGGCTACGCCGGTTCCTGGGGCGAGTGGGGCAACCACCCTGATACGCCTGTTGAGATTTAAGGTTTTTTAAGGACAACCAATGAAAGAGCGTCTGTTTATCCTCAGCCAGTACCTGCTGCCTCATCACCTGCTGTCGCGCCTGGCCGGCTGCGTTGCCGAGTGCCGCGTGCGCTGGTTCAAGAATGCCTTCACCCAGTGGTTCGCCAAGCGTTATCAGGTGGACATGTCGCAAGCGCTGGTCGAAGACCTGACCGCCTACGAGCATTTCAACGCGTTCTTCACCCGTGCCCTGAAAGACGGCGCGCGGCCACTGGACCAGACGCCGGGCGCGATCCTCAGCCCGGCCGACGGTGCGGTCAGCCAGCTCGGCCCGATCGAACACGGTCGGGTGTTCCAGGCCAAGGGCCACAGCTTCAGCGTACTGGAACTGCTCGGCGGTGATGCGGCCAATGCGGCGCCGTTCATGGGCGGCGACTTCGCCACCATTTACCTGTCGCCGAAGGACTACCACCGCGTGCACATGCCACTGGCCGGCACTCTGCGCGAGATGGTCTATATCCCGGGCCGGATCTTCTCGGTCAACCAGACCACCGCGGAAAACGTTCCGGAGCTGTTCGCCCGCAACGAGCGTGTGGCGTGCATTTTCGACACCGAGCGCGGGCCGATGGCCGTAGTGCTGGTCGGCGCAATGATCGTCGCTTCGATCGAAACCGTGTGGGCCGGCCTGGTCACCCCACCGAAGCGCGAACTGAAAACCTTCCGCTACGACGAAGCCGCCCGTGCGCCGATTCATCTGGAAAAAGGCGCGGAGCTGGGTCGCTTCAAGCTGGGTTCGACGGCGATCGTGCTGTTTGGCCCGGATCAGGTGAAGTGGGCCGAAGAACTGGTGGCGGGTTCGCCAGTGCAAATGGGCCAGGCCCTGGCCCTGCCGACGGCCTGAGCCGGCTGATCCGCCCTTTCACACGTCTGTGAAGGGGCGGACACGACCTGAGAGGCGCCGTTACTCTATCTGCCCACGGAAGCCGATCGGCCCTTCGTTGGCGTAGGTATTGGTGCCACTGAGGTTTTTCCCTCCATCGCTGGAAGTGACGCTCAACGCGACTACGTTCTGATTGTCCCGTCCACCGATCACCCACTTGCCGCCCGGATGCCATGGGGCATCATTGCCACCCCACTGGTTCTCGACGTTGTATTGATTCTGACCGGTGCGCTGCGCCTTGAAGCCAATCGGGCCTTCGCCGGCGTAAGTCATGGTGCCGGTGAAGCTTTTGCCGCCATCGCTTGACTTGATCTCGATGGCGACGACTTGCTGGTTGTCCCGCCCGCCCAGCACCCAGGTTCCACCCGGATGCCACGGTGCCGAACTACCGCCCCATTGATTTGCCACTGCATATTTAGACATGAACCTCATCTCCTTGAAGTTTCGGGAGACCTGCCCGAGGTTGACGGCAGGCCGTGCAACCGTGCGTTTCCGATCGCACGTCTGAGAGACTAGTAGGGCTTGTTGAATGGCATCCGGCCAGTAGACCAGCGGTCAAAAAGCCTGACGCCATCCGGCGAAACAGACCACAACTGCTAGAGTTCCTGGTGTTGCCAATTTCGCCGCTGGAGCCAATCACGGCATGAGTGAGTCACGCCCCCAACCCTCCCTGCGCGCCCTGATCCCGACGCAAACGCGCCTGTCGTTCTGTGAAGCCACCCCGCGCGACCTCAAGCGCTGGATCGCCGGCCTGCCCAAGGCCAACATCGGCGAAACCGCTCGCCAGTTGTATCAAGGCCTGGGCGAACTCAACCAACTGCTCACCCCCAGCGACAATCGCCTGCAACTCCTGGAGCTGCTGCGCCCCGAGGTTTACTTCGTCTGCCAGCATCTGGAGCGGCACTTTCTGCATCAGGCGATCATGCTCGATGAGCGCTCTCGCAAGATCAGCAACCTGTGTCAGGCGCTACAAAGTCATCTGGCCATCGGCTACAAGCAGATCGTTCTGCGCATTGTCCCCAAGTATCACAAGGATCGTGCGGCACTGGTCAGTCAGGCCCTGCAACGCGCCGCGCATGCGCTCAAGGGGCAACTGCTGCGGGCGACGCAGCTGTACAGTCCGCCGCCGGAACATCTGTGGTTCGAGCTGCATCAGCTGTATCGCTGCGCTTGCGCCTTGCAGTTGCAACAGCGTCGGGTGCATGACGATCTGGCGAGCCTGAGCAGCGAACTGAGCCTGGAACAGACCTACATCGCCGCCCTGCTGCTGGGCAGCGCCCGTTGCAATCAACTGCGGCAGAACCAGATCGCCCGGCTGGCCGAAGTGCTGGAACCGTGGAGTGCCTTGCTCAAATTGCATCCCGGCAGTCCGCAGGATGGATTGTTCGCCATCAGTGCCGAACTGGATGCAGGGCCGCGCTACCGCAGCATGTTTCGCAAAGAACAACAGGGCGCATTGCTGGGCTTCGATCCGCAGCCGCTGGTGAACGTGATCGAAGCGCATTTACTGCAGCAGGAAACGTCGACGCCGCTGCCAGTCCCGGCAGGACTGAGCCTCGACACCCTGCAACATTTGCACGCCAGTTGGGGCCAGGCCGCCGAGCGCAGTTTTCAGCGCACCGCAGGTCAGGGCAGCCTGACCGTGTGCGTGGGCATGAGCGCCCTGCACTTTTACCTGGGCGGCGAACGCAGCTTCAGCGAACTGCTCAAACATCCCGGTGCTCGCGCGGCCAACTTCAGTCGCGTCGTGGTCCAGGGCGAAAAGGACAGCTGGAGCCAGGCCTTCGACGCCGCCCCGCAAAGCAATGCAGATGAATTTCTGCCCTACGAGGAAATCCAGTACGACCATCTCGGTGAAGACGAAAACACAGCCGACCACACACCGCACTACCCGACCTACGCCTTGCCGGTGATCAACCACAGCCCCGGTGGTTATTGCCTGGGCTGGCCGGGTGAGGTGCCAACCGAGTTGCAGGCTGGGGAGATGGTCGGGATTCAGGACAGTGCGAGTCAGGGCTGGAGCATTGCGGTGGTGCGCTGGATTCGTCAGGTACGCGGCAGCGGGCCGCAAATGGGCATCGAGCTGGTGGCGCCGCACGCCGAGCCCTGCGGCTTGCAACTGGTGCGTGCGCGGGATGATCACAGCCATTATTTGCGCGGCTTATTGCTACCGGAGATCAGCGCCATCGACTTGCCCGCGACCTTGCTCGCACCGCGTCTGCCATTTCAGGAAGGCAATAAAGTGCTGATCAACACCCACGGCGAAGAACACCGCGCCGGGCTGGATCGACGGGTGGCGAGTACGCACAGTTTCAATCAATTTGCCTATCGCTCGCTGGAAGCCGCGCAGAATGGCGGGGGCGAGGAGGATTTTGATTCGTTGTGGAAGTCGCTTTGAAAGCAAAAGATCGCAGCCTGCGGCAGCTCCTACAGGGAAACGCGTATTCCAGTGTAGGAGCTGCCGCAGGCTGCGATCTTTTGATCTTTAATTACAACTGCCCGTCGCGATCGCGGAAGCCCAGCAGATACAACACGCCATCCAGCCCAAGGGTGGAAATCGCCTGCTTGGCCGACTGCTTGACCAGCGGCTTGGCGCGGAACGCCACACCCAGCCCGGCAATCGCCAGCATTGGCAGGTCATTCGCACCGTCGCCCACGGCGATGGTCTGCTCCAGACGCAAGCCTTCCTTGTCCGCCAGCTCCTTCAACAGATCAGCCTTGCGCTGCGCATCGACAATCGGCTCGATCGCCACGCCGGTGCACTTGCCATCGACCACTTCCAGTTCGTTGGCGAACACGTAGTCGATGCCGAGTTTGGCCTGCAACTGCTTGGCGAAGTACGTGAAGCCGCCGGACAGGATCGCGGTCTTGTAGCCCAGGCGCTTGAGTTCGGCGAACAGGGTTTCCGCGCCTTCGGTCAGGCGTAGCGACGCGCCGATCGAGTCCAGCACGCTGACATCCAGGCCTTTGAGCAACGCCAGGCGCTCCTTGAAGCTGGCGCGGAAGTCCAGTTCGCCGGCCATCGCGCGCTCGGTGATGGCCGAAACTTGCTCGCCCACCCCGGCCGCCTTGGCCAGTTCATCGATGACTTCGGCTTCGATCAGGGTCGAGTCCATGTCGAACACCGCCAGACGCCGATTGCGCCGGAACAGCGAATCTTCCTGGAAAGCGATGTCGACGTTCAGCTCCTGCGCGACGCTGAGGAATTCGGCGCGCAGAGCCTGCGGATCCGCCGCTTCGCCACGCACGGAGAACTCGATGCAGCCCTTGCCTTTGTCCGCCGGAGTGTCCAGCGGCATGCGACCCGACAGACGGTCGATATGATCGATGTTCAGGCCATATTTGGCGGTGATCGAGCTGACCGCCTGCAATTGGCCGGCGGTCACTTTGCGGGTCAACAGGGTGACGATGTGGCGTTTCTTGCCCTGATTGCCCACCCATTGCTGGTAATCCTCTTCGGACACCGGGGTGAAGCGCACCTGCTGGTCGAGCTCGTAGCCCTTGAACAGGATGTCCTTGAGCACGGCTTTGCCCTGCTCGGAGTCGGGAATTTCAACCAGGATGCCGAACGACAGGGTGTCGTGGATCACCGCCTGACCGATGTCGAGAATGTTCACACCACCTTGTGCCAGAACGCCGGTAATGGCCGCAGTCAGACCCGGACGGTCGACTCCCGTGATGTTAATCAGGACGATTTCGCGCAACGCGCACCCCCGCAACTGGAAAAAAACCGCATTCTACCCACTTTCAGTGACCATCGGGCACCGCGAGCGCTTTGCCGGTCTAGGGCCTGTCGCTATACTGCGCGTCAACTTCACGGACAAAAGAGCCGAGCTCAGTGAACCGGCCCACGCCAGTTAAAACCGATAACTTCTTCCTGCTGATCTTCCGTGCACTGCGCCATCGCCGTGTACCGATTGCATTGCGCATTGCCAGCCATAACGTGATCCTGGTCGCTCTGGCCCTGGTGATCTATGCCGGGGTAATGGGCTTGCAGTTCAAGCAGGCCATGCACGAGCAGGCCGATGCGCTGGGTGAAAGCCTGACCACGCAGACCGCCACTTCCGCCACGGAACTGTTGGTGTCCAACGACATCCTCAGCCTCAACGTGCTGCTCAACAACCTGACCAAGAACAAGCTGGTGGCCCACGCGGCTATCTATAGCGTGGATAACCGCATCCTCGCCGAGTCCGGTCAGCGCCCCAAGCACAGCCTGCTGGGCGAAGCCGAGGGCATGTACGAGAGCAAGATCACCTTCCAGGACGTGACCGCCGGGCAACTGCGCATCAGCCTGGACATGGATCAGTTCCAGCAGCCGATGACCATCAGCCTGCAAAGCATGGGCATTCTCAGTGCGATTCTGTTGGCGCTGTCGCTGGCCCTGAGCCTGCGTATGGGCCGCTACCTGTCGACGCCGTTGCTGCAATTGCGCGTCTGGCTGCGGCGCATCGACGAACACACGCCGGGCATAGATCGTCAGGACGAAATCGGCGATCTGGCGCGTCAGCTGCACGCCAACTTCGCGCCGGAGCCTGCGCCTGAACCCGAGCCCGAGCCGGAACCCGAGTTTGAAGACGAAGATGAGCCAGAGTTCGAAGTGCGCAACCTGCGTGACCCGAGCTTTGACGAAACCCGCCCGATGGCCGCGCAAAAACCGGCACCGCGCCACGTGGTCAGCACGGTTGAAGACGATGATGACGACGAAGACCCGTTTGCCGATCTGCGCGACGAGTCGCTGACCGAAGCTGTTCCGGTGCCGCGTAAAGCGACCCCGAGCGTGCCGCAGCACAGTGCGGTGCTGGCGATCCAGCTGGGCTCGCAAGAGCAACTGCGTCGCCTGCCTCGCGCCCGTCTGGAAGAGTTGCTGGAGCGCTACCGCGACTGCCTCGATCAGGCCGCTTCGCTTTATCAGGGCGAAATCGAAACCCTGAACGATGGCAGCACACTGATGCTGTTCCACACTGAAGACAGCGGTGACGACTACCTGACCAATGCGATCTGCTGCGGCGAGTTGCTGCGGGCGCTGGGCCATCAGTTGCAGATCGAAGTCGCCGACAGCGGCATCACCCTGCAATTGCAACTGGGCCTGACCCTGGGCGACGAATTGTTCGGCCTGAGCCAGATCGACCTGCTGCTGACCGATTCGGCTCAGGATGCACTGGCCCTGTCGCAACACAGCCGCAACCTGCTGCTGGTCGAGCGCAAGATCGGTGACGACGCGCTGATTCGCCAGCGTGCGCGGATCCGTCCGATCGCCAGCCCGGAAGGCGCTTGCTGTGTCGAGCGCTTGATGGAGCCGTATCCGTCGATGCTTGAGCGACAACTGGCGCGGATGCATGAGCGCCGGGCGTAAGCCTCAGGCCTGAAACACAGAAGCCCGCAGACAAGTGATTGTCTGCGGGCTTTTTTGTTGCCTGTACCGGCCCTTTCGCGAGCAAGCTCGCTCCCACAGTGGACGGTGGCTGCCACAGACCTTGTGAACACCTTCAAGACCTGTGGGAGTGAGCTTGCTCGCGAAGAGGCCCGCACTGACGGCAAAGATTTCCAGCCCCCAGACACAACAAAGCCCGCACAAGGCGGGCTTTGTTTTGACTCAAACCACACTCAGAAGCGGAACACTTCCATATCGGTACGAATCGGCGAAGCCATCGGAATCTTCGGCTGCTTCTCTGCATCCGCTGCCGGCGCTGCCGGTTTAGGCGCTGCCTTACGCGGTGCTTCGGCCACCGGAGGCTGGTTGGCCAATGGCTTGAGCGCCACCGACAACTGCTCGGCCAGACGCTGCAGCAGAATGCCTTGAGCCTGCACCTGCGAAGCCGTGGTGCCGGCATGCAGCTCCTGCAGATGAACGATGCGGTTGTCGCGCACCTGACCACGACGGTCGATCAGACGCCATTGCGCATCGAGGATCGCCGGTTGTTTCTCACCGGAGTCCAGACGCGTGATGGTCAGCAATACCTGCACATCCGGAGCAAACCCCAGAGTGGCGGGTGCCAATACCACACGCTGGCTGTCCAGATGACCGGCCACCTGCCGCATCAGCAATTGATCGATATCCGACGAAAGGCTGCCCGCCCAGCGACCGTCGGTCGAGGCTTGCAGGCTGCCATCCGGTTGACGTTGCAGCAAAGTTTCACGTTGCAGGTAATCAGCAATGACTACCGGACCCAACAAAACCGCCATGCCTGTGCTTTGCGCAGGCTGAGCCGGACTTCCGCTGTCCAGCTGATACAGCGACACCGGCTGGTGAACGCTGCAACCCGCCAGGCCCAAAACGCCGGCGAGCAGGAAAATAAGGGGGCGCAGAGCAGTCATCATCCCGTCCAGGTGGCCGCCACAAGGCTGACCACAGTGAAAATACTCAATAAATATGAAGAACGCTCGGCCACGCCGGCGCTTGGAAAGGCCATATCATCCGTGAATATGCGTTCCGACTCCAGCGCCAAAGCGTCGATCTACGCGTTAAATCGTAGATCGAGCTCTCTAGGACGCCTGATTGAGGTTTTCGACGAGCAGCGCATCGACCCGCTGGAAGCCCCTTGGCAGCTTATTGCCACGACGGCCACGTTCACCTTTGTAGTGTTCGAGGTCGTCGGCTTTGAGCGACAGGGTCCGTTTTCCGGCCTGCAGCACCAGAGTGGCGCCTTCCGGAAGCACGGCGATGTCCGTGACATATTCTTCGCGACTGGCCACGCGTTCACCGGAGATCCCGATGATCTTGTTGCCTTTGCCCTTCCCTAATTGTGGCAGATCGCTGATTTTGAAGATCAGCAGGCGACCTTCGGTCGTGACCGAAGCCAGCCAGTTCTGCTCACGATCGGCCACTGGACGCGGCGCGATCACCTTGGCGTTGTTCGGCAGGCTCAACAGGGCTTTACCGGCCTTGTTCTTGGCTTGCAGGTCTTCGCCTTTGACCACGAAGCCGTAACCGGCATCGGAGGCGATCACGTACAACGCATCGTCTTCCGGCATCAGCACGCATTCGAAGGTCGCGCCCGGTGGCGGGGTCAGACGGCCGGTCAACGGCTCGCCCTGGCCACGCGCCGACGGCAACGTATGCGCGGCGACCGAATAGCTGCGGCCAGTGGAGTCAATCACCACGGCAGACTGGTTGGAACGCCCCGCCGCCGAGGTCTTGAAGCCGTCGCCGGCCTTGTACGACAGGCCGGTGGCATCGATGTCATGACCTTTGGCCGAACGGATCCAGCCTTTTTCCGACAGCACGACGGTGACTTTCTCGTTCGGCAGCAGATCGTGCTCGGTCAGCGCTTTCGCTTCAGCACGCTCGACGATCGGCGAACGACGGTCATCGCCGTAGGTTTCAGCGTCTTTCAGCAGCTCGGTGCGCACCAGCTTCTTCAGCTTGGCTTCGCTGCCCAGCAGGGCTTGGAGCTTGGCTTGTTCCTTGAGCAGTTCATCCTGCTCGTCGCGCAGCTTCATCTCTTCCAGACGCGCCAACTGCCGCAGGCGGGTGTCGAGGATGTAGTCGGCCTGGATCTCGCTGAGGGCGAAACGCTCGATCAGCTTGGCTTTCGGGTGCTCCTCGGTGCGGATGATGTGGATCACTTCATCCAGGTTGAGGTAAGCGATCAGCAAACCGTCCAACAGATGCAGGCGACGCTCGACCTTGTCGAGGCGGAATTGCAGGCGGCGACGCACGGTCAGCACGCGGAATTCCAGCCATTCGACCAGCAATGCCCGCAGGTTCTTCAGCTGCGGCTTGCCGTCCAGACCGATGATGTTGACGTTGACCCGGTAGGTCGACTCCAGCTCGGTGCTGGCGAACAGGTGCTGCATCAGCGCCTGGTGATCGACGCGGCTATTGACCGGAATGATCACGATGCGGCACGGGTTTTCGTGGTCGGACTCGTCACGCAGGTCAGCGATCTGCGGCGCTTTCGACGGCTTGGCCTGCATCAGCGCGGCGATCTGTTCCAGCACTTTGGCCCCGGAGACCTGGTGCGGCAGCGCGGTGACGATGATGTCGCCATCCTCGACGTGGTACACGGCGCGCATGCGCACCGAGCCCTTGCCGGTTTCGTACATTTTCAGCAGGTCGGCGCGCGGCGTGATGATTTCCGCTTCGGTCGGATAGTCCGGGCCTTGAATGTGTTCGCAGAGCTGTTCGACCGTGGCTTTCGGCTCATCGAGCAGACGCACGCAAGCAGTGGCGACTTCGCGCAAGTTGTGCGGCGGCACGTCGGTGGCCATGCCCACGGCAATGCCGGTGGTACCGTTGAGCAGGATGTTCGGCAAACGTGCCGGCAACACCAGCGGTTCCTGCAGGGTACCGTCGAAATTCGGGCCCCAGTCGGCCGTGCCCTGGCCCAGCTCGCTGAGCAGCACTTCGGAATAGCGCGACAGGCGTGCTTCGGTGTAACGCATAGCGGCGAAGGACTTCGGATCGTCCGGCGCACCCCAGTTGCCCTGGCCGTCGACCAGCGTGTAGCGATAGCTGAACGGCTGGGCCATCAGCACCATCGCTTCGTAACACGCCGAGTCGCCGTGCGGGTGGAACTTGCCGAGCACGTCACCGACGGTACGCGCCGATTTCTTGTGCTTGGAATCGGCGTCCAGCCCCAGCTCGCTCATGGCGTAGACGATACGCCGCTGTACCGGTTTCAGGCCGTCGCCGATATGCGGCAGGGCACGGTCCATGATCACGTACATGGAGTAGTTGAGGTAGGCATTTTCGGTGAAGTCAGCCAGCGAGCGGCGTTCTACACCGTCCAGGCTGAGATCAAGGGAGTCGCTCATGCGGGCCTCATCGGTTCGTTGTCTGGCGCAGCAGCATGGTGCCACCGCGCTGGGTAAATTCAAGTTTGTTCAGGGCGCTCATGCCGAGCAGCACCTGATCGCCATGCAGCCCCGGCGCCACCAGTGCGCGGACATCCCGCAGCACGATGTCGCCCAGTTGCAGGCGGTCGATCTTTGTCCGGTAGCCCTGGCTCAGGCCGTTGGCCGTGCTCAGGGTCACACCGAAACCTTCTTCCAGTTTCAACCGCTTGGCCAGATCCGCCGGGATCGCCACATCGGTCGCGCCGGTATCGAGCATGAACTCCACCGGCTCACCGTTGATCTGGCCACTGGCGACAAAATGCCCTAGGGCGTTGCCGGCCAGCCTTACTTCGATCACGCCGCCATGCTGCTCGGACGTGACCACCACGTTCGGATTCTGCTGACGCTCTTCCCACTGGCCGAAAAACCGCGTGGCCAGAAACAACCCCGCGCACCAGGCCAGAATCATCAACACCCGGCCGGCGCGCTTGCCCGGCGGTTGCTGACTCACGGTTTGGCGCTCCAGCCACCTTCAGGCGCGGCGAAGCGCCAAACGACCGGGCGAACCTCGCCGTCGGCCCGCGGGCCGAAATTATTGTCGACGCCGACCCATGCACCATCAGCGTCAACGATCAGCGCTTCTTCCAGCCCGAAGTTCTGCGAGTAACGGCGGTTGGCCTGCAACAATTCAGCGGCGTACGACCAGCAATGCTCGACCTTGGCGGTCTGCGCATCGCGCCGACAAATCTGGAAGGCGTTGCGCTCAAGGGTAAACAATTTGCCGTTGAACAACGAAAGGTCGGAAAAGTCGCGATCGACCGCTCTGGCCTTCGGGAACTGCGGCGGCTGCATCTGCTTGCCGCCCTCGCTGAGCAGCACGCAACGACCGTCGCAATCCCACACCGTCTGCTGACGCTTGATCAATAGCAAGCCCCGGTTTTGCCGTTCGCCGGCCAGCCACATCTGATCACCCGCCGGGTTGATCGCCAGACCTTCGAAGATCGCATTGAAATGCAGGAGCATGCCACTGGCCCGCGCTTCGCGAACCATCATCGGCGAAATCTTCAGCCAGTTGACCGGGCCGCTGACGGGCACCTGCAAGACCGCCGCGTGGCCCTCGCTGACAATGTAGCGATTGCCGGCGCTGTCGCAGCTGATGCCCTCGAAATCCAGATCGCCACCGCGCACGAACGACGCGGCCCAATTGCGCGAGCGTAATCCCCACGGCAAACCGGTCTCCGGCACCAGAGGCACGTCGATGTGCAAAGCCTCGGCCTGCCAGACCTGATCGGCGGTATTGAGCCGATAAATCTGGTCGTCATCGCGATCCGACACCGTCCACAACTCGCTGCCACACATGGCCAGCCCCGACAGGTTGCCGCCGCGCATGCCGACGACCGGGTGTTCGGAGAGCACGCGCAGTTCCTGCAACGGCTCCGCCGACACGCTCATCGCACTCAGCAGCAACACACCCGCCAAGGCCCAGCCAAGCCGCATCAGGCCAGCACCTCGGCGAGGTTGCCTTTGGATTCGAGCCAGGTCTTGCGGTCGCCGGCGCGTTTCTTCGCCAGCAGCATGTCCATCATTTCCGAGGTTTCGGCAAAATCCTCGCCCAGCGTCAGTTGCACCAGACGCCGGGTGTTCGGGTCCATGGTGGTTTCACGCAGCTGCGGCGGGTTCATTTCACCCAGACCTTTGAATCGGGTGACCTGCGGTTTGCCGCGCTTCTTCTCGGCCACCAGACGATCGAGAATCCCGTCGCGCTCCGCTTCGTCGAGGGCGTAGTAAATCTCTTTGCCGAGGTCGATGCGGTACAGCGGCGGCATCGCCACGTAGACGTGCCCGGCATCCACCAGCGGGCGGAAATGCTGGACGAACAACGCGCAGAGCAAGGTCGCAATGTGCAGACCGTCGGAGTCGGCGTCGGCGAGGATGCAGATCTTGCCGTAGCGCAGTTGACTCATGTCTGCCGCGCCCGGATCGACCCCGATGGCCACGGCGATGTTGTGCACTTCCTGGCTGGCGAGCACTTCGCTGCCGTCGACTTCCCAGGTGTTGAGGATCTTGCCGCGCAACGGCAGGATCGCCTGGAATTCCTTGTCCCGCGCTTGCTTGGCGGAACCGCCAGCGGAATCACCTTCGACCAGAAACAGCTCGGAACGCATCGGATCCTGACCCGCGCAGTCGGCCAGTTTGCCCGGCAGCGCAGGGCCCTGAGTGACGCGTTTACGCTCGACTTTTTTACTCGCTTTCAAGCGGCGACCGGCGTTGTTGATCGCCAGTTCGGCCAGCGCCAGACCGGTTTCCGGGTTGGCATTGAGCCATAGGCTGAAGGCGTCCTTGACCACCCCGGAGACAAACGCCGCCGCTTCACGGGACGACAGACGCTCTTTGGTCTGGCCGGAGAATTGCGGTTCCTGCATTTTCATCGACAGTACGAAAGCGATGCGCTCCCAGACGTCCTCCGGCGCCAGCTTCACGCCGCGTGGCAGCAGGCTGCGGAATTCGCAGAACTCACGCATCGCATCGAGCAGGCCCTGACGCAGACCGTTGACGTGGGTACCGCCCTGCGCCGTCGGGATCAGGTTGACGTAACTTTCCTGCACCGCGTCGCCACCTTCCGGCAGCCACAGCAGCGCCCAGTCCACCGCTTCTTTATTACCGGCCAGGCTGCCGCAGAACGGCTCGTCCGGCAGGCGTTCGAATTCGCTGACTGCGTCCACCAGATAGGAGCGCAGGCCGTCTTCGTAATGCCATTCGACTTTCTCGCCGGTGCCCTTGTCTTCGAAGCTGACCAGCAGCCCCGGGCATAGCACAGCCTTGGCCTTGAGCACGTGCTTGAGGCGGCTGATGGAGAATTTCGGTGAATCGAAATATTTCGGATCCGGCGCGAAGTACACGCTGGTGCCGGTGTTGCGCTTGCCAACGGTGCCGACGATTTCCAGTTCGGTGGCCTTGAAGCCATCCTTGAAGGTCATCTGGTATTCGTTGCCGTCACGCTTCACGCGCACCCGGACCTCGGTCGACAGGGCGTTGACCACGGAAATACCCACCCCGTGCAGACCGCCGGAGAACTGGTAATTCTTGTTGGAAAACTTGCCGCCCGCATGCAGCTTGGTGAGGATCAGCTCGACACCCGACACGCCCTCTTCCGGGTGAATGTCGACCGGCATGCCGCGACCGTCGTCGCTGACTTCCAGCGAGTGATCGGCGTGCAGAATGACCTGCACCGATTTGGCGTGGCCGGCCAGGGCTTCGTCGACACTGTTGTCGATGACTTCCTGGGCGAGGTGGTTCGGCCGACTGGTGTCGGTGTACATGCCGGGGCGTTTGCGCACCGGGTCGAGGCCCGAGAGGACTTCGATGGCGTCGGCGTTATAAGAGCTAGCGCTGGGAGTGGCCATAGGGTCTCGTCGTCAGTGATTCAATGAAAAAGGGGCAAGACTTCACAGTGCGGTGAAATCGATTGCCTGATACAAATCGGCGCCAATGCCGGCAAAACTCAACAACGCCGGCAATTGCCCGGCAAAACCCTGGTAACCATGGTCGCCGCCGGCCTGAATGCGCAGGGCACAGGCCCGGTAATACTGCTGGGCGAGGCGATAATCCAGTGTTTCATCGCCGGTCTGCAACCACACCTGATAACGCTGTGCATCCACGGGCGCCGGCACTTCCAGCTCGGCCAGGGCGGTTACATGGTCGTGGGTCAGTTCCCAGGTCTCATTGGTATACAGGTTTTGCTGCGTGCCCAGGTAACCGTCGAACATCCGGTGCGGGCTGACCGCCGGGTTGACCAGCAGGGCTTTCAAGCCGTGGCGCTCAGCCAGGTGAGTCGCATAGTAGCCGCCGAGTGAGCTTCCCACCAGCAACGGCCGGCCCAGCTCGGCAATCGCCTGCTGCAACTGACCGATGGCTTCACGCGGGTGGTGATGCAGCGCCGGGACACGCAACTGGTCGCTCAAACCCAGCCGTTCCATCACCTCGACCAGCTGGCAGGCCTTTTTCGAGGCCGGCGCGCTGTTGAAACCGTGGATATAGAGGATCGAACCGGACATTGGAGCTCCCTGGGTGTCGGCGAAAGATAGCGGAGTTTACAGGGAGTCAGGGGAACGGCATAAACAAAAACCCTGTGGCGAGGGAGCTTGCTCCCGCTCGGCTGCGCAGCAGTCGTAACCCAGACAATTCAAATCATCTACGGATATGCGGTGACTGGGTTCAGGTCTGCTGCGCAGCCCAGCGGGAGCAAGCTCCCTCGCCACAAGAGTGTCAGTAACCGTTGGAGCCGTAATCGACGGTGAATTCGAAGTCGGTAACGCGCTCGACGCCAGTTTCCAGCCGCCCGTCCGGCAGCAGCCGCAACCAGCGATAACCCGGCGCCTGCTCACCGACCTTGAAGTCGTGACTGCCCGGTTCGAACTGAATGCAGGTCGATGGCGAGGCCATCAGCCGCACGCCATTGCGTTCGCGGTCGATTTCCTGATGCACATGCCCCCACAGCACCGCGCGGGCCTGTGGAAAACGATCGAGCACGTCGAAGAATGCTTCGGGATTGCGCAAGCCGATCGGCTCCATCCACGGGCATCCGATCGACACCGGATGATGGTGGAAGCACACCAGATGATGGCGCTCCGGGGCTTCGCTCAATGAGCGCGCCAGCAACTGCAATTGATCATCCTGCAGATACCCCGGCACAGAGCCCGGCACCGCCGAGTCGAGCAAGGTCACGCGCCAGTTGCCGATATCGACCACCGACTCCAGCAGAGCGCTTTGCACCGCGGCCTCCGCCATGATCAGCGGTTCATCGTGATTGCCGGGAATCCAGCGCGCCGGTGCATCGATCTGCGCGCTCATCTGGCGAAACAGCTGATATGACTCCAGCGTGCCGTCCTGAGAGATATCGCCAGTGGCCAGCATCAGATCGATCTGCGGCTGCTGCCTTAGCACCAACTCAATGACCTTTTGCAGGCTCTCGCGGGTGTTCATGCCCAGCAGCGTGCCGCCCGCCTCGGCGAACAGATGACTGTCGGATAACTGCACCAGCAGCGCCGGATCGGCGGTGGTCAATGTGGATACGCTCGGCAAGGCGTTCTCCCAGGGCAAAAGCACGGAATCGGTTGAGTGCCGCAATTATGCTGGGGGATGGCGCAAAGGGGAAACCGGCGAACCGGACGCAGTTCACAACTAGCGTACGACTTCGTACTCGTGCCCCAGGGCCAGACAATGGCTCAGCCACTCCCCCAGGAACAGATTGAGCTGGGCCTTTTCATCCGGCTGATGCATCGCGGCGTTCGGGTAAGGATAGATGCCGCGAAAGCGTCGTGCATGCTCGGCGCTGATCACTTCGGCCATGCGCGCGTCGTGATAGACCTGCACTTCCAGTTGTGGCACCGGCAGCCACGGCAAACTGTGTTCCTGACGCACCTGCAAAGTGGTGGTGTACGGACAGGTCTGCAGCACTTCGAGGGCCAGCACGCCGAGCATCTGCTCGCCCTGGGTCACGGCGATGCGCCGCGCCTCGGGGTCGTTGCGCATGTCCGGCACCAGTCGCATCAGGCGCGCGTAGTTGGCCTCGCAGGCGGCTTGCAGCCCGGCGAGGTCGACTCGATAGCGATCGCGCAGCTTGTTTACGACCATAACCCCCTCACTTCGGCGCGGTTCAGCGCCAGCCATTGCAAAGCGATGATGCTCGCCGCGTTGGCAATGCGTCCGTCACGGACGGCCTGCAAGGCATCTTCAAAGGCCCAGACCGTGACGCGGATATCTTCTGCTTCTTCCTCCAGCCCATGCAGGCCGCCTACGCCCTCGGTGCTGCAACGCCCCAGGTACAAATGCACGAATTCGTTGCTGCCGCCCGGCGACGGAAAGTATTTGGTCATCGGCCACAGGGCCTTAATGTTCAGTCCAGCTTCCTCCTGCGCCTCACGGTGAGCAACTTCTTCCGGTTGCTCATCCTTGTCGATCAGACCGGCGACCAGTTCGACCAGCCACGGGTTGTCGGTCTTGCCCATGGCGCCGATGCGAAACTGCTCGATCAGCACCACTTCGTCGCGCTGTGGATCGTATGGCAGCATGCACACGGCATCGTGGCGGACGAAGATTTCACGGTTGATTTCGCGGCTCATGCCACCGGCGAACAATTCATGGCGCAGGTGAACACGGTCGAGCTTGTAAAAGCCCTCGTAGCATTTTTCGCGCCGCACGATATCAACGGCGGTCGGAATGGCGTTGGCAAAATCAGTCATGAGCATCCTCTTTACTGCAATTCCATTACGAGGCTGCCTTGCGTGAGTGGCAACCTCGACTTCGCGCCATCCTAACGCGCCCGAACGGTTTGATGCAGCCCCTTTACCGTCAGCGGGATGGACGGTGGCGGCGAAACCCACTCTAATTAGCTTAGTGGCGAACTGACTGCTTCGGCGAGGGTCGAAGCGGATAACTTTTTGCCTTCCCCTGTTTCAGAAAGGACGCCCATGTCGCTTTTCAAAATTGCCTCCGTGGCCGCCATCGCCCTGACCCTGGGTGCCTGCGCCAACCTGTTCCAGCCCAACTACCGCACGCCGCTGGAAACCACCCGCGACGCGTCGGAAACCCTGAAACCCGGTTGCTCCAACCCGGACTGCCCGCTGGTGAACATCGACACCCTGCACTTCCCGGCAGAACCTGCACTGGACGGCATCATCGAAAAACGTCTGCTGCAAATGACCCGCACTGAAGCGAACGCGCCGGTAGCGCCAACCCTGGCCGCCTATCGTGATCAATTCCTGCGCAACGCCGGCCCGCGCAACAGCAGCTATTTGCAGGCCAAGGTACGCGAGCAGCATGACGGCTTGGTGATCATCGAACTGTCGAGCTACCTCGACACCGGCGGCGCCCATGGCACCCCGGGGCGCGGCTTCATCAACTACTCGCGCCAGCAGCATAAAGTGCTGAACCTGTCGGACATGTTGCTGCCGGGTCAGGAAGAAGCGTTCTGGAAAGCGGCGCAAGTGGCGCACAACAGCTGGCTGATCAGCACCAAGCTCGATCAGGAAGCGGATTTCGTGAAGAGCTGGCCGTTCGTCAAAACCCCGAACGTGGCGCTGACCTACGGTGGCGTGATCCTCAAGTACGACGTGAGCACCATTGCGCCTTACGCACTGGGCCACGTCGAACTGAAGATCCCTTACCCGCGTCTGAACGGCATCGTCAAACCCGAGCTGTTTCCGGGCCGTAACTGAAGGCTCGCCCCAGCACCAGCTGCAACAGCCCTGCCAGCACCAGTGCCGGCAGGGTCGCGCCGACATCCGGATACAGATTCGCCAGCAAGTGGTAGGTGCTGATCCCGCCCAGCCACGCCAGAAGCGCCGGCCAGCGCAACGCGGCTGACGCCACCTGAGCACTGCGCTTGCGCAGGATGAAGTGATCCACCAGCACCACGCCGAACAGCGGCGCGAACACCGAGCCGATCAGCAACAGGAAGTTCTGGTACTGCGCCAAGGGTGCCAGCAGTGCGATCAGGGTGCAGATCACGCCGATGGCCAAGGCCAGATGTTCGACTTTCAAGCGCAACAGAATCCCGCTCGATACCGCCGCCGAATGAATATCGGCGAAAGCGTTTTCCGACTCATCCAGCAGAATCAGCAACAGCGGAATGCCCAGACCGGCCCCGGCCAGTGCCAGCAGCAACGCATTGACTTCACCGCTCGGCGCGAACGCCAGGGTGTAGGCCACGCCGAGACTCATCAACCAGAAGTTACCGATAAAGAAGCCGATCGCAGTGCCGCCGAACACGTTCTTCGCACGCTTGCCGAAGCGCGAGTAATCGGCGATCAGCGGCAGCCACGAAAGCGGCATCGCAATGGCAATGTCGAAGCCCACGGCGAACGGCATCGAACCGTCCCCGTCCCGCGCCCAGAGTGCCGCCAGATCAGCCTTGGCGAACAGATTCCAGGTCAGCCAGATGCACGCGGCCAGAATTAGCCAGATGCCCCACTTGCGCAGGATTTGGCGCACGAACGTCAGCGGCCCGCTGACCGCGAGCAAAGTCGCCAGCGCACCGAAGCACAAGGTCCAGAGCATCGGACTGGCCCACAGCGAACCTTCGCTGAACGCACGGCTGCCGAGCAGGCTGGCGGCGTCACGCATGACGATGATTTCGAACGAGCCCCAACCGATCAGTTGCAGCAGGTTGAGCAGCGCCGGCAGGCTTGCGCCTTTGTGGCCGAGGCTGAGTTTGAGCGCGGCCATCGACGACAGGCCGGTGTCGCTGCCGATCACGCCGACCGCTGCCAGCAGCAGCACGCCCACCAGCGTGCCGAGGAAGATCGCCAGCAGTGAACCGGAGAGGCCCAGACCGGGCGCGAGCAAGGCACCGGTCTGCAACACCATCAGGCCGATGCCGAGGGAAAACCACAGGGAAAACAGATCGCGACCGCCGAACACCCGCTTGTCGGCGGGTACGGCTAGGTCGGGGGAATAAGTGCCGGGTTGAATGCTCAAGGGTGTTATCTCGGAGGAGTATTTTTGTCATTGAGATCCTTGGTGCCTGTTCTGACGCCTTCGCGAGCAAGCCCGCTCCCACACTGGATCGCCTGTGAACACAAGTTTCGTGAACAACTGGATTCAAATGTGGGAGCGGGCTTGCTCGCGAAGGGGCCAGCACAGACACCGCAGACTTCAGGTCAGATCAAACCTTCTTGTACAGCTGACTGCCTTCCTTCTTGAACCGCTCGGCCTGTTCCGCCAGGCCCTGGGCGACGTCCACGTCGACCGCGTCGATCCGCTGGTTGGCCGCGTACTCGCGGACTTCCTGAGTGATCTTCATCGAGCAGAATTTCGGCCCGCACATCGAACAGAAGTGCGCGACCTTGGCCGAGTCTTTCGGCAGGGTTTCGTCGTGATACGAACGCGCGGTGTCCGGGTCCAGACCGAGGTTGAACTGGTCTTCCCAGCGGAACTCGAAACGCGCCTTGCTCAGGGCGTTGTCACGAATCTGCGCGCCCGGATGCCCTTTGGCCAAGTCCGCCGCATGCGCCGCAATCTTGTAGGTGATGATCCCGGTCTTCACGTCATCCTTGTTCGGCAAGCCGAGGTGTTCCTTCGGCGTCACGTAGCAGAGCATGGCGCAACCGAACCAGCCGATCATCGCCGCGCCGATGCCCGAGGTGATGTGGTCGTAACCCGGAGCGATGTCGGTGGTCAGCGGGCCGAGGGTGTAGAACGGCGCCTCGTCGCAGCACTCCAGCTGCTTGTCCATGTTCTCTTTGATCAACTGCATCGGCACATGGCCCGGGCCTTCGATCATGCACTGCACGTCGTGCTTCCAGGCGATCTTGGTCAGCTCGCCGAGGGTTTCCAGTTCGCCGAACTGCGCTTCGTCGTTGGCGTCGGCAATCGAGCCCGGACGCAGGCCATCGCCCAGCGAGAAGCTGACGTCGTAGGCCTTCATGATTTCGCAGATTTCGTCGAAGTGGGTGTAAAGGAAGTTCTCTTTGTGGTGCGCCAGGCACCACTTGGCCATGATCGAACCGCCACGGGAAACGATGCCGGTCACGCGCTTGGCGGTCAGCGGCACGTAGCGCAGCAGCACGCCGGCGTGGATGGTGAAGTAGTCGACGCCCTGCTCGGCCTGCTCGATCAGCGTGTCGCGGAACAGCTCCCAGGTCAGGTCTTCGGCGACGCCGTTGACCTTCTCCAGCGCCTGATAGATCGGCACGGTACCGATCGGCACCGGCGAGTTGCGGATGATCCATTCGCGGGTTTCGTGAATGTGTTTGCCGGTGGACAGGTCCATCACCGTGTCCGAACCCCAGCGAATGCCCCAGGTCAGTTTCGCCACTTCTTCTTCGATGGACGAACCCAGGGCGCTGTTGCCGATGTTGCCGTTGATCTTCACCAGGAAGTTACGGCCGATGATCATCGGTTCCAGTTCGACGTGGTTGATGTTGGCCGGAATGATCGCGCGACCACGGGCGATTTCTTCGCGGACGAATTCAGCGGTGATTTCTTTCGGAATGCTCGCGCCGAAGCTGTGGCCGGCGTGTTGCTGGTTCAGCAGGCCAGCGGCGCGGGCCTCTTGCAGCTTCATGTTTTCGCGGATGGCGACGTATTCCATCTCGGCGGTGATGATGCCTTTGCGCGCGTAGTGCATCTGGCTGACGTTGGCCCCTGCCTTGGCGCGGCGCGGGTTGTTGACATGAGCGAAACGCAGTTTGGTCAGTTCAGGGTCGGCGAGGCGCTCCTGACCGAAGTTGGAACTCAGGCCTGGCAAACGCTCGGTGTCGCCACGGTCATCGATCCACGCCGAACGCACGTCGCCCAGACCTTTGCGCACGTCGATCACCACGTTCGGATCGGTGTACGGGCCCGAGGTGTCATACACGGTGACCGGCGCGTTGATTTCGCCGCCGAAATCGGTCGGCGTCACATCGAGGGTGATTTCGCGCATCGGCACGCGGATGTCCGGGCGCGAGCCCTGAACGTAGACTTTTTGCGAACGGGTGAACGGCTGAACCGACTGCTCATCGACCTTGGCCGAGTCACTCAGGTTGATCGCGTTTTTTGCTTTTGTAGTCATCACGGGCTCTCCAGACAGCATCCAGGCAATGGATTGTCGGAGCAGAACCTGAAAGGCACGGACGCACCAGGACTGGTGCTGTGCATCGTCGTCGAGCGTTCGATTGTCGAACAATTTCCCGGACGAAGCACAAGAGGACTCGCCGGGTGACGAGAAATCTTGTTCCCTACGCAGGCGCTAACCTGATCAGGTTCAACGGGATCCGAAATTATTCGATCTCAGCCTCATAGCAAGGCACCCCGACAAGAACCCGGCCAGTCTAGACACAACCGGCAAAGAACGCCAACACCGCGGCAAACACCATGATGAATGGCGCAATTACCGGGACTTGCAGGATTGTTGCCGCACGATTGCGCAACTACACTCGCTTTGCCCTGCGCGCCTTGACGCTGCCGGGGCCGCGCCGTAGCCTTGGCGCGCACATTATTTCCGTAATATTTTTGCTAGGGATCGCCTCATGCTGCGCAAACTTTCACTGGCTCTTGCCGTGTCTTGTGCGTCCAACGCAATGGCCTGGGCAGCAGAAGCGCCCTTGTCGACCAAGACCGATCTGGTCAGCGTCTATCAGGAAGCCGTCGACAACAACGCCGATCTGGCCGCCGCCCGCGCCCAGTACGGGGCCCAGAAAGAAGTGGTGCCGCAGGCCCGCGCGGGGTTGCTGCCTAACCTGTCCGGCGGCGCCGAAGTGGCGGATGTGCGCACCTCGATCGACCAGCCTTCAGCCATTGCCAATCGCAGCGCGCATTCCTATCAGGCGACCCTGGCCCAGCCCTTGTTCCGCGCCGACCGCTGGTTCCAGTATCAGGCCGCCAAGGACGTCAACGAACAAGCCGCGCTGCAACTGTCGGCCACCGAGCAGAACCTGATCCTGCAATCGGCCGAAAGCTACTTCAACGTGCTGCGCAGCCAGGACAATCTGGCCTCGACCAAGGCTGAAGAAGCCGCGTTCAAGCGTCAGCTCGACCAGTCCAACGAACGCTTCGATGTCGGCCTGTCGGACAAGACCGACGTCCTGCAATCGCAGGCCAGTTACGACACCGCGCGCGCCAACCGTATCGTTGCGCAGCGTCAGGTTGACGATGCGTTCGAAGCGCTGATCACCCTGACCAACCGTCAGTACAACTCGATTCAGGGCATCGTCCACACGCTGCCGATCCTGCCACCGGCGCCAAACGACGCTAAGGCCTGGGTCGAAACCGCGGGCAAGCAGAACCTCAATCTGCTGGCGAGCAACTTTGCGGTCAGCTCCGCCGAACAGACCCTCAAACAGCGCAAGGCCGGTCACCTGCCGACCCTCGATGCCGTGGCCAAATACGAAAAGGGTGACAACGACGCCCTCGGTTTCGCCAACCCGAACGCCTTCGGTACGCCGTACAGTGGCAACGTCGAGCAAAGCACCCTGGGCCTGCAACTGAACATCCCGATCTACAGTGGCGGGCTGACCAGTTCGCAAGTGCGCCAGTCCTATGCGCAACTGGATCAGAGCGAGCAACAGCGCGAATCCCTGCGCCGGCAAGTGGTGGAAAACACCCGCAACCTGCACCGCGCGGTGAACACCGATGTCGAGCAGGTACAGGCGCGCCGCCAGTCGATCATCTCCAACCAGAGCGCAGTGGAAGCCACGGAAATCGGTTATCAGGTGGGGACGCGCAACATCGTCGACGTGCTCGACGCCCAGCGCCAGCTGTACACTTCGGTGCGCAACTACAACAACACCCGTTACGATTACATCCTCGACAACCTGCGTCTGAAGCAGGCGGCGGGGACGTTGAATCCGGGCGATCTGGAGGATCTGCGGCGTTATTTGAAAGCCGACTACAACCCGGACAAGGATTTCCTCCCGCCGGATCTGGCCAAGGCAGCCGAAGCGCAGCTCAAGGCCCGGCCTTAAGCCTGAAAAGCAAAAGATCGCAGCGTGCCGCAGCTCCTACAATGAAATGCATTTTCCTGTAGGAGCTGCGGCACGCTGCGATCTTTTCGCTTTTGGGTGTGCTGACTTACTTGATCAACCGGCCCAAGCCATCCAGCAACCGCTGCAGCGCACCCTGATTACGGCGCATCACCGCCAGCCCCGCCTCGGCCATGCGCTGGGCATCGCGCGGCAATTCGAACAAGCGCTGCACTTCCACCGCCAGCCCTTCGGCATCATCCACTTCGGCCAGCGCACCGGCCTCGCGCAACTGCGCGGCGATGTCGAGGAAGTTGAACAGATGCGGGCCGCTGATTACCGGTTTGGCCAGGGCCGCCGGCTCCAGCAGGTTATGCCCGCCGTTCGGCACCAGGCTGCCACCGACAAAGGCGCTGTCGGCCAGCGCATAGAGAAACAGCAACTCGCCCATGGTGTCGCCGAGCAGCACTGAAGTGTCCGCCTCGACGTTGGCACCGGTGGAACGGCGCACCGTGGCAAAGCCTTCACGCTGGCACAACTCGAACACCGAGTTGAAGCGCTCAGGATGGCGCGGCACCAGGATCAGCAACGCATTCGGGTAGTTCGCCAGCAGCCGGCGATGGGCGTCGAGCACCACTTCGTCTTCGCCTTCGTGGGTACTGGCAGCGATCCACACCGGGCGCTCCAGCGCCTGCCATTGACCGCGCAACTCATGGGCGCGCTCCAGCAGTTGCGGGTCGATGGTCAGGTCGAACTTGATCGAGCCAGTGACTTCGACCGTCTGCGGACGCGCGCCCAGATCACGGAAGCGCCGAGCTTCGGCTTCGGTCTGCACCGCGAACAAGCTCATTTCAGCGAGCATCGGCGCGGTCAGCTTAGTGAAACGGCCATAGCCCCGGGCCGATCGTTCGGACAACCGGCCGTTGGCCAGCGCCACCGGAATTCCGCGCTTGGCGCACTGATGGATGTGGTTGGGCCACAACTCGGTTTCCATGATCACCGCCAGTTTCGGTTTGGCGTGATCAAGAAAACGCGCCGCTGCGCACGGCAAATCATAGGGCAGATAGCAATGCTGGATGCGCGGCTCGTTGGCGAACAGCGCCTGTATCCGTTCTGATCCGGTCGGGGTCATGCAGGTCACGGTGATCGGCAGCTGTGGATAACGTTGCAGCAAGGCGCGAATCATCGGCGCAGCGGCGATGCTTTCACCTACCGACACCGCGTGCACCCAGATCCCGCCGGGCTGCAGTGACGGCATCCCGTAGGAGAAGCGCTCGCCAATCCGTTTGGCATATGCCGGGGCCTTGCGCGAGCGCAGCCACAGCCGAATCGCCACCAATGGCAGCCCCAGGTAAAACAGCGCGGTGTAGAGAGTTCTATTCATGGCGGCGGAGTTTATCGACTTTTGTCGCCAATCGCCCGCAAGTGCACGGCAAAACGTTCAGCCAGCCAGCGTGCAGCCGGGCCGAGGGGTTCATCCCGGCGCCAGACCAATTCCACCACCAACGCCGGCGGGGTCCATTCGCTGTCCAGTTCGACCATCAACCCCTGATAGGCCGAGTACTGCACCACATGCCGGGGCAGCCAGGCCCAGCCGAGATCGCGCACCAGCCATTCGGCCATCACGTAGAAGCTGTCGGCGCGCCACACTTGCGGGCTGGCCGGTTCGTTGCCGGGGTAGACGCTGGTCTGCGTCGACATCAACAATTGCCGATGCTGCGCCAGTTGCTGGCAGGTGACGTAGGACTGCGTCGCCAGCGGATGATTGATGCCGCAGACCGTGACCATTTCCACCCGACCCAGAACCCGACGCTCCAGCGCTTCGGGAATTTCGTCGTGATAGAACAGAAGGCCCAGATCAGCGCGACGCTCGACCAGTTTGCGTGCGACTTCACCTTGAGCGGCGCTGGTCAGTTGCACTTCGAGGCTGGGAAATTGCTCGGCCAGCGCATCGAAGCTTTCCACTAGTGCCTGATACGGCATGGCTTCATCCTGAGCCACGCGCAACTGCGCTTCCTGACCGCGCATCATCGCCATCGCCCGACCATTGAGGCGCGCGCACTGACGCAGCACTTCCCGGGCTTCTTCGAGCAGGGCTTCGCCCGCTTCGGTGAGCCTGGGCGAGCGACCACTGCTACGCTCGAACAGGCTGACGCCCAAATCGTCTTCCAGCATGGCAATCGCACTGCTGATCGCCGACTGCGCCTTGCGCTGCTGACGCGCCACCGCAGAAAACGAGCGTTGTTCGGCGACGCTGACGAAGGCGCGCAGTTGTTCCAGATTCCACAGGGTATTCATGCAGCAACCCATCTTCAAAACAGATAGGTAATGACTTTACCCCATCTGGCGAGCGACTAGAATGCCGCCTCAGCAAGCAACGTTTTACATGAGGATCTACACATGAACGCCTACGCCTTTCTGGCTATCGCCATCTGCGCCGAAGTGATTGCCACCGTTTCGATGAAAGCGGTCAAAGGCCTGAGCACCCCGCTGCCGTTGATTCTGGTCATCGTCGGCTACGGGATCGCGTTCTGGATGCTGACGCTGGTGGTGCGCACTGTGCCGGTGGGAGTCGCCTACGCCGTGTGGGCGGGCATGGGCATCGTCATGGTCAGCGTCGCGGCGCTGTTCATTTATGGGCAGAAGCTGGACGTGCCGGCGATGCTCGGGATGGCGCTGATCGTGCTCGGCGTGGTGGTCATCCAGCTGTTCTCCAAGACTGCCGGGCACTGATTTGCATTAACGCAAATCCCCTGTGGGAGCGGGCTTGCTCGCGAATGCGGTGTGTCAGTTAACAGAAATGTTGTTGACACACCGCATTCGCGAGCAAGCCCGCTCCCACATTTGGTTTTGCATCTGCCCTGTTGATCATCGACAAATCCCGCTCTTTCCCGAGTCTGTATACTGCGCCCTCGTCTTGAACACTGAGGTCGTTGCATGCCATCCGTTATTTCCACCGACGTTCTGATTGTCGGCGCTGGTGTCGCCGGCCTCTGGCTGAACGCGCGTCTGCGCCGCCAGGGTTTTTCGACCGTGCTGGTGGAAAGCGCCAGTCTCGGCGGCGGGCAGAGCGTGAAGTCCCAGGGCATCATTCACGGCGGCGCCAAATATGCGTTGCACGGTGCGCTGACCGGCGCCTCGGAAGCCATCGCCGACATGCCGCGCCGCTGGCGTGAAGCGCTGGCCGGCAACGGCGAGCTGGACCTGTCCGGTGTGCGTCTGTTGTCCGAAGCGCATTACCTGTGGTCGCCCGGTACACTCGCCGGCAACCTCACCAGTTTCTTCGCCAGCAAGGCCGTGCGTGGCCGGGTCGATCAGGTCAAGGGCGAGCAACTGCCGCCGGCCCTGCAAGACAAGCGCTTCAAGGGCAAGGTCTATCGCCTCGCCGAACTGGTGGTCGACGTGCCGAGCCTGATCCAGCGCCTGGCCGATCTGGCCGGTGACGGTCTGCTCGCCGGGCAAACCATCGAGCCGCTGCTGGAAGCGGGCGTACTGGTCGGCCTGAAAGTCGACGGCCGCGAGATTCGTGCCCAGCGCATCGTCCTCAGCGCCGGTGCCGGCACTGCCCGATTGCTGGAAGACCTGGGCCTGACTCAACCGGCAATGCAACGCCGGCCGCTGCACATGATTATCGCCAAAGGCCCAAGCCTGAAGCCGCTGTACGCTCACTGCCTGGGCGGCGGCACCAAGCCGCGCATCACCGTCACCACCCACCCGGCCGCTGATGGCAACTGGGTCTGGTACCTGGGCGGCGACATTGCCGAAAGCGATGGCGTGGCCCGCGAACCGGCCGAGCAGATCGCCACCGCGCAGAAAGAGCTCGGCCAGTTGCTGCCATGGATCGACCTGAGTCAAGTGCAATGGGCGACCTTGCGCGTCGACCGCGCCGAACCTCTGCAAACCGGCCTGACCCGCCCGGACAACGCCTTCCTCGCCGAAGAGGGGCGCTTGCTGGTGGGCTGGCCGACCAAACTCGCACTGGCGCCAGACTTTGCTGACCGGGTCATCACCTCGCTGGAGCGCGACGGCATTCAGCCACAAGCCGCCGAACCTTTGCCGGCGTTGCCAAAACCACCGATGGGCGTTCCAGCCTGGGAGCAACTGCTGCCATGACTATCGCGAACCTGCACGAACTGCACCGCCCACTGGGCAGCACCGGCCTGACGGTCTCGCCGCTGGGCCTGGGTACGGTCAAACTGGGCCGCGACCAAGGGGTGAAATACCCCAACGGTTTTCAGATTCCCGATGACGATGCCGCGCGCATGCTGCTCAGGCAGGCACGCGAATTGGGCATCAACCTGATCGACACCGCCCCGGCCTACGGTCGCAGCGAAGAACGCCTCGGCCCGCTGCTGCGCGGCCAGCGGCAAGACTGGGTGATCGTCAGCAAGGTCGGTGAAGAGTTTGCCGACGGCCTGTCGCGCCATGACTTCAGTGCGGCGCACACGCGGATGTCGGTGGAGCGCAGCCTGCAACGTCTTGAAACCGATTTTATTGACCTGGTGCTGGTGCACTCCGACGGCAACGACCTGGCGATCCTCGAACACGAGGAGGTCTACGCCACCCTCGCTGCACTCAAGGCCGAGGGCAAGATTCGCGGTTTCGGCTTCTCCGGCAAAACCGTCGAAGGTGGACTCAAGGCGCTGGAGCAAGGGGACTGCGCGATGGTCACCTACAATCTGAACGAACAGAACGACAAGGCAGTCATTGACTATGCTGCTGCCCACGGCAAAGCCATTCTGGTGAAAAAAGCCCTGGCCAGCGGCCACGTATGCCTGAGTCCGGGCGTGGATCCGGTGCGCGCCAGCTTCGAGTTGTTGTTCCAGCAGCCCGGCGTGGCCAGTGCTATTGTCGGGACGATCAATCCGCTGCACCTCGCCCATAACGTTGCGACCGTTGCCCAGGTCCTTCGTGGTCACTGACGCCGCCCCGCGGCCTTAAGCAGGAGCCGACATGCCGCGCACGCTCATCAGAAAGAACCCGAGCAACTTCAAGACACTGCCGCTGTTCGTCGAGGCCACGCCCGAAGGCCTGACCTATCAGAGCGTCGGCATGCCGCTGAACTTCGCCCAGACCTTGCAGCGGCGTAAACCGGTGAGCGTGGCGGATGCCGAGCGCTTCGCGGTGGAGTTGGCCAACCTCGGGGTCTCGGTGCGCCTGACGCTGCATTGGCAAAATCGCGATTACTGGGTGCTGGTGCGCCAGCGCCGGCAGGATCGCGGCGATGTGGTGCTCAAGCTGATTTCCGGTTATGTGCCGGCTCATGAGCTGAACATCCCGCTGCACACGGCGATTCAGGAAATCGCCGAAGAGTGTCTGCTGGAAACCCCGGAAGGCTGGCTCGGCGGGCGTTTCAACGACACTTGGCTACCGGCGCCCTACTCCTCCGCGCTGCATTATCGCGAGGCCCTGCCGTTTCGCCTGACGCCGCTGTCCGGCTCGGCACGACCGGTGCGCTGCGCCAATCTGCAATTGCTCGAACGACCACGGGCCTACGTGCATCTGCCGACAGCATCGCTGCAACTGATCTACGACTTGCGCCTGGACGTGCCCAAGGAAGCGAAATCCCTCAGCCTGTTTCACGTCGATGAACGCCTGGAAGGTGATCAACTGGTGGCGCGACTGGACCGCAAGCGCCCCGATCTGTACCTGATGCCGTTGCAGGACGGCGAACCGCTGGCCGAGCTGTATACCTTGAAGAAAGGTCAGCTGTCTCCGGCGGGCACGCGCGGTCTGTATCTGGCCGAAAGCTTTGCCAGACAGGATGGCTGGCTGGTGCGCGAGGAGCGGATTCGCTGGAAGGACTGGTTACGCCAGCAAGGCCTGACGCCGCCAGAGAAACCTACCGGATTGGCGCGGTTGCGCGGCAAGGCAAAGCAGTTGCTGAAGAAGATCGTGCCGCGCAAAAAAGTCAGCTCCTGAAACGCAAAAGATCGCCGCCTGCCTCAGCTCCTACAGGGAAACGCATTCCAATGCAGGCGCTGCCGCAGGCGGCGATCTTTTCAGCTTGAATCAGTGACCGCGGATTTTTTCCACGATCGCGGTGGTCGAGCTGTTTTCCACCAGCCCCAGCACTTTCACCGTACCGCCGTAAGCCTTGACGATATCAGCGCCGACCACTTGGTCGATACCGTAATCACCACCCTTGACCAGCACATCCGGCTTGACCTCGCGCAGCAGGTTTTCCGGGGTGCCTTCGGGGAAGCTGATCACCCAGTCCACCGCACCGAGGCCGGCAAGTACCGCCATGCGTCGGTCGACACTGTTGATCGGACGACCCGGCCCTTTCAGGCGGCTGACCGAGGCGTCATCGTTGATTGCCACGATCAGCCGGTCGCCCTGGGCGCGCGCCTGCTCGAGGTAGGTCACATGACCGGCATGCAGAATGTCGAAGCAGCCGTTGGTGAAGACGATGCGCTCGTTGTGCGCGCGAGCATCGGCCACCGCCAGTACCAGTTGCTCCAGCCCCAATACGCCACGTTCCGAGCCCTCTTCACGCTGGATCGCACGGCGCAGTTCAGGGGCGCTGATCGCCGCAGTACCGAGCTTGCCGACCACAATGCCCGCCGCCAGATTGGCCAGCGCCACCGCGTGCGGCAGCTCTTCACCGGCAGCAATCGCCGCCGCCAGGGTGGAAATCACCGTGTCGCCGGCACCGGTCACGTCGAACACTTCACGGGCACGGGCCGGCAAATGCAGCGCCGGATGCTCCGGACGCAGCAGGGTCATGCCGTGTTCCCCACGGGTGACCAGCAATGCGCCGAGTTCGAGATCGTGCATCAGGGCGGCGCCCTTGCTCACCAGCTCGTGTTCATCGGCGCAACCGCCGACGATGGCTTCAAATTCACTGAGGTTCGGCGTGATCAGACTGGCACCACGGTAGATCGAAAAATCCTTGCCCTTGGGATCCGCCAGCACCGGAATGCCTTTGGCACGGGCTGCCTGAATCAGGGCCTGATGGTTTTTCAGCGCGCCTTTGCCGTAGTCCGACAGCACCAGCACCTTGATGCCTTCGAGCAGATCATCGACCTGCGAGGCCAAGGCCAGCGCATCGGTGGCAAACGGTTCTTCGAAGTCGATACGCAGCAATTGCTGGTGGCGGCTCATGACCCGCAGTTTGACGATGGTCGGCTGATGCGCAATGCGCTGAAACAGCGCGCGTACGCCCGCACCCTTGAGACTGTTGCTCAGGCTGTCGGCGGCTTCGTCATCACCGGTCACACCGACCAGCGACGCCGGCGCACCCAGCGCGGCAATGTTCAAGGCAACGTTGGCAGCACCGCCCGGGCGGTCTTCGATTTGCTCGACTTTTACGACCGGAACCGGTGCCTCAGGGGAAATCCGTGAGGTTCCACCATGCCAGTAACGGTCGAGCATGACATCGCCGACCACCAAGACTGGGGCTTGATCGAATCGCGGCATGGACAACTTCATGGAGCAACCCACATACAAAATGAACAGGGGCGCGATATTAACACAGGGTTGGCGCAGGCTTGAGTGCAGCCTGCAACAGGATGAAACAGTCCGTTATTTTGCTCATTTTTTGAGCACCAACGCTGCCAGTTGTCCACAGGCTTCGGACAATTGCAGCGCCTCGGTGTCGATCTGCCACTCGGCTGCCAATGGCGCTTCGTAAGGACTGTCCACGCCCGTAAAGTGCGTGATCCGACCTTCCCGTACAGCCTGATACAAACCTTTCGGATCACGACGGGCGCAGACTTCCAGCGTAGTGCTGACGTGCACTTCAATGAACTCACCCGGGGCAAACAGTCTGCGCGCAGCGTCGCGTTCGGCGCGGAAGGGCGAAATGGCCGCAACGATCACAATCAGCCCGGCGTCGACCATCAACCGCGCCACCTCGGCCATACGCCGAATGTTTTCCCGGCGACAGACGTCGCTCATGCCCAGGTCGCGGCACAGTCCATTGCGCACATTGTCGCCATCAAGCAAAAAGGTGTGCAGACCCGACGCATGCAGGTGCAGTTCGAGGGCATTGGCCAGGGTTGACTTGCCGGCGCCGGAAAACCCGGTCAACCACAGACAACGCGGGCGCTGTGCCTTGAGCGCTGCCCGGGCCTGGTGCGAGAGCGCCAGACCGTAAGGCCGAATGGCGAGCGTCTGTAGCGGCAGTGACAGGGACTCATTCATAACCGAGCAACTCGTAATCACGCTGATACACCCGACGCACCAGTCGCCGGGTGCGCACCGAACAGAACTCGCGCGCCGGCGTCGATTGTCGTTCCCGCGACACGTTGACGTGAGGCAACTCCACAGTCAGCCCCAACTGCTCACATACCAGACGAAAATCCCGCGTCAGGTGTTCCTGATACCCGATGAAGTCCAGCGCCAGATGCCCCAGCGAATCGGTAAGAAAGTCCGTCTGCGCGGCAAAGTGCAACTGCCGGGAAATCGTTTCCGGATGCAGCCAGCGTGCAACAAAGTCATCAAAATCGCGGTATTGCCGCACCAGCCGCTGCGCCAGATGGTCACGCGCGCTCAACTCGTTGCCACGCAAAAAGGCGTAGGCCGAATAGGCGCGTTCCAGCGGGTCGCGAACAAAAGCGAACTTGAAGGCGTTGGCGAACTGCTCGGGGAATTGCTCTTCGTACCAGTACAACGGCAAGTGCCCGGGACGCCAGCCGTTGAACAGCGCCGTGCAAACGCTGCTGCCAGCACATTTCGGGACATGGATGAACAGGCAGGAACGTTGCTGGAAGGGCTGGGGAAACGTCAGGTTGGCCGACATCGACTTGTTCACCACCTGCCGATCGACCACCGACAGGCGCCCGAGCAGAAAGGCCCGCTGCGGCTTGGGCAGCAGTTTCCAGAGATAGCGTTGCAACATGAAAGCACCCGCGCGACGGGGATGGCCCCCTCGATGAAAAGTCAGAGTTCGTTGAGGAACCTTAACAAGCGCGGTGCCCGGATTTATTCCGGTTTGGTCAAGAAGGGTAAAGGTCTGGATACAAACGACTGTGGGAGCGAGCCTGCTCGCGATAGCGGGTGAACATTCGACACGGACGTCGTCTGTTGCAGCGCTTTCGCGAGCAGGTTCACTCCCACAGGGCAGGGCCTGGAATCAGGCGATATCTTCGGCCGGGGCATCGAGGCCCATGGCGTTGAGGCGCGCGTAGTAACCATTTTGCGCCAGCAACTGGTCGTGGGTGCCGCGCTCGACGATGCGGCCCTGATCCATGACCAGAATCAGGTCGGCCTTCTCGATGGTCGACAGACGGTGAGCGATCACCAGCGTGGTACGCCCCTTCATCACCTGATCCAGTGCCGCCTGAATGTGCCGCTCGGACTCGGTGTCGAGTGCTGAGGTGGCCTCGTCGAGAATCAGCAGTGGCGCGTTCTTCAGCAACGCACGGGCAATCGCCAGACGCTGACGCTGACCACCGGAAAGCAGGACGCCGTTCTCGCCGACCTGGGTGTCCAGACCTTGCGGCAGTTGCGAAATGAAGTCCATCGCGTAGGCATCACGTGCGGCTTTCTCGATGTCCTCGCGCGGCGCACCGGCCAGATCGCCATAAGCGATGTTGTTGGCCACGGTATCGCTGAACAGGGTCACGTGCTGGGTCACCTGAGCGATGTGACGACGCAGGTTGAGCAGTTTGTACTGTTCGACTTCCACATCGTCGATGAGGATTTCGCCCTTGTCGTGGTGATAGAAACGCGGGATCAGGTTGGCCAGCGTCGACTTGCCACTGCCCGAACGCCCGACCAGTGCGACCATCTGCCCCGGCTGAACCGAGAAGCTGATGTCGTCCAGCACCTGGCGTTCGGTGCCAGGGTAGGTGAAGCTGAGGTTGCGCACGTCCAGACGACCGCTCACCGCATCGCGCTCGACCGTACCGGTATCGACTTCCGGCTCGACGTCCAGTTGCTCGAAAATGCTCTCGGCACCGGCCACGCCTTTCTGAATGGTCGAACTGACTTCGGACAATTGACGGATTGGCTTGGGCAGCAGGCCCGCCAGGGTGATGTAGGCAACCATGTCACCGGCCGAGGCGTCACCGCGCAGGTACAGCACGAGGAACATCAGCACCGCCATGGCGGTGTAGATCACCAGTTGCAGCATCGGCGTATAGATCGCACCCGTGCGAGTCATGCGCAGTTGCTTGTCGGTGTTGCCCTGGCTGGCATCGAAGAAGCGCTTTTCTTCATAGGCCTCGCCGCCGAAGCTGCGAACCACGCGATAACCCTGAATGGTTTCCGAGGCCACATGCGTGACGTCACCCATCGCCAGTTGAATCTTCTTGCTCTGTTTGCGGAATTTCTTGCTGGCGGTGCGCACCATCAAGGCGATGAGCGGCAGGATAGCCACCATCACCAGGGTCAGCTTCCAGTTCATGAACAACAGCGAGGCGAACAGGAAAATCACCGTCATGCCTTCACGGATTACGACCTTGATCGCATCTGTTGCCGCCCCCGTGACCATCGTCACGTTGAAGGTGATACGCGAAATCAGATGACCGGAGTTATGCTTGTCGAAGTAGCGGTTAGGCAGCACCAACAGGTTGTTGAACAACTGCACACGCAAGTCATGCACCAGGCCCAGGGAAACCTTGGCCAGGAAATAGTTGCCCAGATAGGAGCCCAGCCCCTGCCACGCGGCGATCAGGATGATCAGTAGCGGTACGGCCTGCAACAGTTGCAGGTCACGCAGGTACGGCACGGAGGGAAACAGCACCGCTTCAGGGTTGGACAGGCCATCGACAAAGTACTTGAGGATGTAGCCAAGCATCGGTTGCGTCGAGGCGAAAATCAGAAAGCCGACGATGCTGATCAGGAACAGACTGATGTACGGCCGGACATAGCCGAGCAGGCGGAAGTAGATTTTCAAGCTCGATGGGCTTGCGGCGGGACTGGAATCGGTCATATCACGCGAAAGTCGATAAAAAGGACGCTGACTTTAGCACAGCTTCTTCAGGGTTCTGGCAATCGGCGAAAGGCTGTTATTGTTATGCACCTTTTCTGCATCAAATAGCCATCACTCGAATGGTCGATCAACCTCAGGAATGAATCTCACAGCATGCAACTTCGCGGCTTCAGCAGTACGTCCAATCGGATTTTCGATTTCATTAGCCTGTGGATTCTTCCCGCCGGTTATTTCCTGCTCCTGTGCGCGCTGTTCTTTTTGCCGGGTCGAAGCCTGCATCACAAGCTGTTCTATGGCCTGTTCAGCATTCCGACACTGATCGCCCTATGCCTGCGCCCGCGCGAACTCAAGGAGCTGCTGCGCGAGCCGATCTTCATTGCAGTCCTGCTGTTTGCTGCGTGGGCCTTGCTCAGCCTGGCGTGGGGCCCTGGCGAGCTACTTGGCGGAATGTTCAAGCCACCGCTGCACACTTTGCTGCTGTTTGCCGGCTGTTACCTGCTGGTGCGCTATCGCAGCGATATTCTGCAACCCTTGCTGTTCGGCGCGGCGCTGGTCGCACTGATCGCCACGACCATTTTCCTGTTCATGTTCGCCCGGGTTTATGAACCAGGCATGCGCCTGATCGGCGGTGGTGCCTTCGATAACCCGTTGCTCAGCTCGCACCTGTTCGGCTTCTTCAGTGCCTACTGGCTGAGCGTGACCATGACCTGCAAGCGCCGCCAGATGATGTGGCTCAGCGTGCCGGCGATGGCGATCATGTTCATGTCGGTGATCGGCACTGGCTCCCGAACGCCGCTGGTAGCACTGACCATGGCCGCGCTGTGGCTGTGCTTCATCTGCTGGAACCGACGTTCAGTGGGGTTGCTGGTGGCCCTGGCCCTGAGCGGGGTCGCGATCTTCACGCTGTTTTCGCAGATGATCATTGAACGAGGTGATTCCTACCGGCTGGAAATCTGGCAAATCGTGTTGCACAAGATTGCCGACCACCCGTGGCTCGGTCATGGCTACAGTGCCACCCTCGCTGTCGACCCGGGCGTTGGCTACATCCTTCAGGAACCACACAGCTTTGTCCTCGGTGTCCTGTATTACGTCGGGATCATCGGCCTGCTGCCATGGTTGTTTTTCCTGTTCTGGGGCCTGCTGAGCAGTTGGCGCCAGCGTGTGCAGCCACTGCTGATCATTGCCTCGACCTGGCTGGTATTCGGTATCGGTGCCGGGCTGACCGAAGGCGGCGGGATCATTTCGCGGCCCAAGGAACACTGGTTCCTGTTGTGGATCCCACTGGCACTGATCGCGGCGTTGAGCATCAATCAACGCGCGCGGCGTCTGTTGACCCTTCCAGTGCAAAAGCTGTCGCTTGAAGGCCTGGAACAATTGAGCCGCGAAGCCCGGATCATCGAAGAAGACGGCCTGGGCCCGAAAGTCCTGCGCCTGTCCGATGGCAGCTTCCTCAAACTGTTCCGCCGTCGCCGCTGGTACACCTCCGGCAGTTTCAATCCCTACTCCGAACGTTTCGCGGTCAACAGCGAACAACTGCGCCAGATGGGCATTCCGACCCCACAAATATTGAATCTGTACCGTCTCGACGATGGCAGCAGTGCCGTGCATTACACGCCATTAGCGGGGCACACGCTGCGTCAGGTGCTGCAGAGCATTACGGCTCCGGCGGTGCGCCAGGCGCTGGTGGAGCGCTTTGGCAAATTCATGGCGCAACTGCACGAGAAAGGCGTGTATTTCCGCTCGCTGCATCTGGGCAACGTACTGGTGCTGGAAGATGGCGAGTTCGGCTTGATCGATCTGGCCGACCTGCGTATCTACCCTACTCCGCTCAGTCTTTCCCTGCGCCAACGCAATTTGCGTCATATGCAACGTTACACTGTCGACAAACGCTGGCTGTTCGAGGATCACCTCGATGCGTTGCTCCAGGGGTACGCCATGACGGCGTCCAAATCCGCGGTTGAAAATCTGCACAGGCAAGTGCTGGCCGGCAACGCCCCGGCCCGAGTTCAGTGATGATCGAAACCAATCCGCTTATCGCGCTGGCAGCCTATCTGCTGGCCATCGTCACCTCCGCCCTGCTGTTGCGCGCGGTGCCGAAAATCGCTCGGCACCTGCAGCATTCCGGCGAAAGTCGATATGCCAGCATCGACGGTCTGCGCGGCTATCTGGCGTTTGGTGTGTTCGTGCACCACTCGGTCATTACCTGGATCTTCTTGCGCACCGGGGTGATCGACTTTCCGCCGAGCAACTTCTATTCGATGCTGGGTCAGGGCAGCGTCGCGCTGTTCTTCATGATCACCGGTTTTCTGTTCTGGAGTCGCCTGCTCGCGCAGGGACGCAACCATGACTGGCTGGCGTTCGGCGTCTCACGGGCATTTCGTCTGTATCCGCTGTACCTGCCGCTGATGCTGCTGGTGTTCGTCTCGATCTTCCACTTGCAGGACTGGCAAATGAAGGAGCCTGGCCTGGAGCTGTTCAAACAGATCCTCGCCTGGCTGACGTTCGACCGCCCGGACATCAACCAGTACCGTCATTCCGGCATGCTGATATCCAACGTCACCTGGACGCTGGCCTATGAGGTGTTTTTCTACATGGCGCTGCCATTGGCCGGGCTGGTGTTCATCTACCGCGGCAGCTGGTTGCAAGTGGTGCTGTGCCTGATCGGCATCTACACGCTGTACCAGGTCATCGGCTGGGAACATTCGCTGAAGAAACACTTTCTGGCGAGCTTCCTCGGTGGCATCGCCGCCGCCTACTGGATTCGCCGACCGGCGCTCGTGGCATGGAGCCAGTCACGCCTGGCGAGCATCATTGCCGTGCTCGCGCTGGTGATTGCGTTCACCGCGTTCAGTCGTGCATTCAAGACTGCACCGCTGTTTTTGCTGGGATTGTTTTTCGTGATCGTAGCGTCCGGCAATAATCTGTTCGGCGCGCTGAAACCACGCAGCATTCGCTGGCTCGGCGAAATCAGCTACAGCACCTATCTGCTGCACGGGTTTGTCCTGTGGTTGATGGTGCAACGGCTGCCGCTATTGCTGGATATCGATGCGCGAGAAACGGCGGTGTACCTGCCCTTGGTGGCCGTCTGCACGTGCTTGCTGATTCTGATCAGCAGCGCGACGTTCCTCTATATCGAACAGCCGGGCATGGCTGCCGGCAAGAAGGTTGTGCATTGGCTGCGCCAGCGTCAGAAGGGCGAAAAGCGCCTGCCGGAGAAGGTCGCTCGCTGAGTGCGAGCGACTGCCGGCTCAGTCCTTTTCCAGCGGGGAAAAGAGCAAACGCCCCAGTCCGCGCCAGGTCTTCTTGTTCCAGGCCTTGAACGGGATCTGTGCCAGTAGCTCGCGTGCCAGCTTGCGATTTCGGTTGGCGGTCTTGAGGAACATCGAGTTCAGCGCCTTGAAGCGCACTTCGTCGTACAGCGGATGATCGCTGAACAGCGCATAGGTGCGCAGGATGTTCTCGATCATGAAGCGATGGTTCTTGTACGAGTTGGTGGCGTGCTTGCGGTAGCGCGCCATCACCACATTCAAACCGTCGATGAAGTAGCCAGCACGGGTCACCTTCAGCTCGATGTACAGGTCTTCAAGACGAATCGTCGGATCGAATCCTCCCACCTTCTCCAGCGCCTCACGACGGATCATCAACGTCGGTGCCGGTGGATACGGCTTGCGTTCAAGAAACATGTCGTCGAAATCGAGGCGGCGAAACGGCACGTCGCGGCGCTGACGCTTTTCTGGATAAAGGCTGCCGTCGGCGTGCATCAGCTCGATATTGCCGGCACAGATCCCGACTTCAGGCTTGCCGTCCATGTACGCCACCTGGGTGGCAATACGTTCGGGGTACATGATGTCGTCGGAGCCGAATGGCACGATCAGGCTGCCCTTCGAGCGGGCGATCGCGCCGTTGAGGGTGTTGGTCAGGCCCTGATTCTGCTGCACACGGAAATCGAAGCGGTACTGCGCCTGCAAAGCGCTGATGCGCTCGACGCTGTCGTCCTTCGAACCGTCGTCGACCACCAGCAGCTCAATATTCTTGTAACTCTGGTTGAGGACGCTGAGGATGCTTTCTTCAATATACGGGCCGTGGTTGTACGAGGCGATGATCACGGTGACGAGAGCGTTGGCTTCGCTCATGGCTTGTTCTTCGCTCACGGTTTTCTCTTCGCTCACGGCTGCTCCTTGCGGGCCTGCTCCAGGCCAGAGTCGATCAGATCCAGGTATTCCTGACGGAACACCTCGATGTCGTGTTGTTCCTGCAGATAGCGGTAGGCCTGCTCGCCCTTGGCCTTGAGTTCGTCGTCCGACAGCGCCAGATAGTTATCCAGCGCGGCGACCAGACTCGGCACGTCCTTGGGCGTGATCGCCAGACCACCGGCACCTTCGATCAGCGGCAACATCGCCGGCACGTTCGAAGCGATCACCGGCAGGTGTCCGCTCATGCCTTCGAGCAACGCCAGGCCCAGGCCTTCGGCCAGCGACGGCATGGTCCAGATGTCGAACGCACGCACGTATTGCAGAGCGTTTTCCTTGAAACCCAGCAGGTGCGCGCGACCGCTCAGGCCCAGTTGCTCGATCTCGGCCGCCAGCGGTGCCTGCAGGCGCCCGGCACCGATGATCGCCAACTGGGTGTTCGGGTATTTGTCCTTCAGTGCGGCAAAGGCTTGCAGCAGATAGGTGTGGCCCTTGACCGATACCAGCCGCCCCAGCGCGCCGATCAAGCGCACATTCGGATCGATGCCCAACAACTCGCGAGCTTTTTCGCGGCTGTGCTGCAAGCCTTCGGCCTGCTGGATGTCGATGGCATTGGTGATGGCGTAGGTGTTCTGGTCGGTGAAGCCGCAATCGCAATCGAGCAGGTACTGTTTGACCGCCGGCGACACACCGACGAAGCGCCAGTGCCGATCGATCAGACGCTGGGTCTGACGACGCCGGTAAAAGCGGTCGTATTCGCCGAAACCGTGGGAGATGCCAATGCACAGCGGCACCTTCAGCCAGCGATTGAGCGCCAGCATCATGTTCACCGGTTTGAAGCGGTTGCAGATCACCACGTCGAACTTTTCCCGGCGGCAGAACTTGTACAGCTGCCACATCGCCCGCAGGCGCATGCCCTTGAGCGACTTGTCGGAAAACTCGAAGTACACCGAATGGTCGGCCCGGCTCACCGGCTCGCCCGGCCCCGGTTTGCCGCGCAGGAAAGCCGCGGTGATCTCATAGCGATCGCTCGGCAGCGCCTTGACGATCTGCTCGGCGAGGTCGGCAAAGTCATGGGCTTTGACGTTGTAGTCGGGTTGCAGCTGCAACACCTTGAACCGTTGACTCATGACTCTCCCCGCTGAACGACTGTCTCACCGTGCTTCAGTAGCCAGAACAACTCCTGGCGCCTGACCGCTTTTCGAAAAAATTCGTTTTCGCCGTACACCGACGCGGCCCGCCCGGCGAGCACACACTGGATAACCCGGCGCAGGCGACGCTTGAACGGTGCCGGCGGCTGCAAGTCATGCATCATGCCCAGCGCCATGGCCTTGTCCCGCTGCAACTCGATGGACAGCGGCAGGCACAGCGGCTGCATCGGCACCGCCAAATCGAAGGCCGGCGGCAAGGCAATGCCCTGCCCGGTGTTGCCCATCGGCCAGCGGTCGTTGTCATGCAAATGGTTGGCATAACCGAGCAACGTCGGCTGCCAGTCGAGACCCTGGAGCGCCTGCAAAACCGCTTGCTGGGCGCAGATATGGTCAGGGTGCGGATCGAGGGTCGGGTGCGGCAGCACGATCACCTCCGGACGCGCGCGCAGCAGCACTTCACGCAGGTCGGCCAGCAGGTTGTTCCAGGTCGGCGCGCCGTCGGCATCGCCCGGCAGAGTGAACGGATTCAACTGACGAAACAGTCGCGTGTCGTTCAAGTCCGCTTCGCGCGAGCCCGCCGCCTGATTCGGTGCGGCCTGCATCGCCGCCAGTTGCAGGCAGAAGTAGCCGAGTTGCACGCAGTGTTCCTGCGGCACACCAGCCCAACGCGGCACGGCGAGGCTGTCCCAGGCACGCAGACGGCCCTTGAGCCGCGCCGCCTCGACCTTGTTCATGCCCATCTGTTGATAGTGTTCGGCTTCGATCTCACCTGCGGTCAGAGTGACGATCCAGGCTTCATCGGCCTGACTGTACAAGCCATACGCCGCCAACTCGGCATCGTCGGCGTGCGGGGCAATCACCATCACCCGCTGACGGCGGTAGTCCGGTTGCTCCAGCGCCCACAGCAGCGGCTCGCCGAAGACTCGGCAAAAGCGCCCGCGCAAGCGCAACTGGCCTTGCGACAAAGCTTGCGCCTGACCGCTCAGATTCAGATAACGCAGGCCATTGACCCCGCGCTCGAAGGTTTGCGAATCGGGATTCGCCCCGCCGAGCAGTTCGACGCGCGGATCAAAGAAGCGTCCGAGCCAACTGCTTTTCACTCGCACCGCGAGGATCAACGTCGCTTCGTCGACCAGCATCACGCCTTCATCCAGACGCAACTGCTCGCCGCTCAAATGCACCTTCGGCTGCGGTGTGAACGGCGGAAAGCTGTACTGGTAATCGTCTTTCGGCGAATAGAACAGATGATCGGCAAACCACGCCTCGTGGGCGATCCAGCCAACCACCGCGAGCACCAGCGGCAACCACCACGCGACCAGCACACCGAGCGCGATCAACGCGACCAGGGCGATCAGCAAGGTAATGCGTTTATTGCGCCGATGACGCTTGAGCAGTTGCTGTTTGCGGCTCATGGGCTGACTCATACGGTGAACACCGGCACAGGATTGCACCAGCGATCCTTGTATTCACGGTCGGCGCGACCGAAGGAAAACCGCAGCGGCTTGTTCAGGGCGCGCGCATGTTCCCAGGCGCTTTGCGTATTCAGAAAGCTCAACACACTTCCGGGGCTGAATTCGCGGGTCTCGGGATCGACGCCACCGTTGATGTATTCGACGCTGATCCACTCCGGCGCTTCGACGCGGTACACCAGTTGAATGGCGATCGGCGCATCATTGAGGAAGATCACCGAGCCAATCAGCAGTTCGCGCAGCAGCTCGATGACCTCGGCCATGCGCGCCGCGCCGGTGGCCGGGAAGCCCCAGCGGCGCTGGAACAGATCACAGTAGATCGCCGCCAGTTCGCCACTGGAAAACTCTGCGACCGGACGTACCACGCCACCCGCCTCTTCCAGCAGGCGCAGTTCGCGGCGCTGGTTGTAGCGAAACTTCTTCGACAGCTCTTCGGGGGTGCGGGCCATGGCCAGTTGTTCGGTCTGCAACTTGAGGCCGCTGAAGCGGTTTTCATTGAGCGCCGACAGATAGCGTGCGCGATGGCGCAACGGTGCCTGGGCATCGACGGCGGCCGGCAGGATCAGCTCGGCATTGCCGAGGTCGAACAGACCTTTCTTGCCGTTACGCTTGAGCACGTCCTTGGACAGGGCCAGGTCGCGGCCCCAGGTCGGGATCGCCGCTTTGACTTCGCCGCCCTGCTCCCACGCCAGATAGCGCACCGGGATGCCGGCCAGATCCGCCAGACGCTCGACAACCAAAGGATGGGTCGCGACGCTGCCGCCAAAACGCTGCCAGGCGGTGGCATAGGTGGAGGCGTCAACGGGCGACCAGCCACGTTCGCGCCAGCCTTGAAATCGGTTGAGCATCAGCCCCTCGGTGCCAGATCGGTAACTTGCGGCAGACGCCAGAAGGTGTCGCGCACCGCACGGTCGGAGAAACGCTCGCGCAGGCGGTCGAGCATCAGCTCGGCGCACTGCCGGCGCTGCTGATCATCCATACCGGCCAAATGTTGCAGGCCTTGTGCAAGGTGTTCGGCATCGCCCAGCGGGAACAGAATGCCAACGCCTTCGACCACTTCCTTCGCCCCGCCACACGCAGTGGCGAGCAACGGTACGCCGGCGGCCATGGCCTCCAGCAGCACCATGCCGAACGGTTCGTGATCGGAGCTCAGGGCAAACACGTCGAAGGCGCGGAAGTAATTGCGCGCGTCCGGTACCTGACCGAGAAACAGCACCCGGTCACCGATGCCCAGCTCGCGCGCCAGCTCCTTGAGGTCCTGTTCCAGACGGCCCTTGCCGAGAATCACCAGCTGACTGTTGCCCGGCAGTCCGGGTAACGCCGCGGCGAAACCGTGCAACAACGTGGCTTGATCCTTGTCCGGGTGCAGCCGTCCGACGTTGCCGACAATGAACGCATCCGCCGCCAGACCGAGGGTCTCGCGAGCCTCGCGGGCTGACACCTGACTGGCCTGCAAGGCCGGCACATCGATGCGGTTGTACAAGGTCTGGATGCGCGTCGACGGCCATTTCGGCAGACAGCGCCGCATGTCGTCGCGCACCGCGTCGGAGACGCCGAGCAGGCTCAGGCGCTTGCGGAAAATGTGCGCGAACAGCTTGCGCGTGCCGCGTTTGTAATCGTCAAACGCGTGATGCACGCCAATCACCGGCAGCGAGGTGCCGAGCAAGGCGATGTAGATCGGCTTGAAGCGATGGGCGATGCAGAAACTGAAATTGCGTGAAGCGGCGATCTTGCGCAGATCGCCGATGGCGCCCAGCTTCAGGCCACGAATGGCCTTGGAGCTGTATTCCATGAACAACACTTCATCGGAAGCACACGCTGCGGCCACCTCGCTGTCGGCGGCCCCGGTCAGAAAGACCGTGGTCACCCGATAACCGGTGCCCGCGAACAGGCTGGCGTACTGCCGTGCGCAGTCGAGGAACGGCCCGTCATAGCCGTGACAGAACTGCAGCACATGGCGTTCAGCCGAGCGAGTCATAAGCGTTTGCGCCCTCTTTGACCACCAGAATGTCTTCCATGATCAGGTACTGCAGATCGGAGCCGAAGAACATGTTCAGGGCGTCGGTCGGCGAGCAGATCATCGGTTCACCACGACGGTTCAGCGAGGTGTTCAGCGACACGCCGTTGCCGGTGAGGTCTTCCAGTGCCTTCATCATGTCGTAGTAGCGCGGGTTGTATTCGCGCTTCAGGACCTGAGCCCGGGAAGTGCCGTCTTCGTGGACGACTTCCGGCACGCGGGTCTTCCACTCTTCCGCCACTTCGAAGGTGAAGGTCATGAACGGCGCCGGGTGATCGATCTTGATCATCTGTGGCGCAACGGTATCGAGCATCGACGGGCAGAACGGCCTCCAGCGCTCGCGGAACTTGATCTGGTGGTTGATGCGGTCAGCCACACCGGCCACGCTCGGGCAACCGATGATCGAACGACCACCGAGCGCACGCGGACCGAACTCCATGCGGCCCTGGAACCAGGCCACCGGGTTGCCATCGACCATGATCTTGGCGATCTGCTCCGGCATGTTGTCGAGCTTGCGCCAGGTCGGCTTGTTCTCGTGACGGGCGCACGCGGCGATCACGTCTTCGTTGCTGTACGACGGGCCGAGGTAGACGTGTTCCATCTTCTCGACCGGCACGCCACGGGCGTGGGACACATAGGCCGCTGCGCCGACCGCGGTACCGGCATCGCCGGACGCCGGCTGTACGAACAGTTCCTTGATGTCATCGCGGGCGATGATTTTCTGGTTCAGCTTGACGTTCAACGCGCAGCCACCGGCGAAGGCCAGCTTGCCGGTTTCCTTGAGCACATCGCCCAGGTAGTAGTCGATCATCTGCAACGCCAGTTTCTCGAACAGCGCTTGCATGCTCGCGGCGTAGTGGATGTACGGTTCGTCGGCGATATCGCCTTCACGCTTGGGACCCAGCCACTCGATCAGCTTCGGCGAGAAGTAGAAGCCTTTGCCCTTCTCTTTATAGCGACGCAGGCCGATCACATTGGCGTAGTCGGTGTTGATCACCAGTTCGCCGTTCTCGAACGAGGCCAGACGCGAGAAATCATATTTGCTGGCGTCGCCGTACGGCGCCATGCCCATGACCTTGAACTCACCGTCGAGCATCTCGAAACCGAGGAACTCGGTGATCGCGCCATACAGGCCGCCGAGAGAGTCCGGATCGAAGAATTCCTTGATCTTGTGGATCTTGCCGTTTTCGCCATAACCGAAGAAGGTCGTCGCGTACTCGCCCTTGCCGTCGACGCCGAGGATCGCGGTTTTCTCTTTGAAACCCGAGCAGTGGTAAGCGCTGGAGGCGTGAGCCAGGTGGTGCTCGACCGGCTCGATCTTGATCTTCTTCGGATCAAAACCCAGTTGCTCCAGGCACCAGACGATCTTGTTGCGATAGCGCTTGTAGCGACGGTTGCCCATCAGGATCGCATCGAGGGCGCGATCCGGCGCGTACCAGTAACGCTTGGCATAGTGCCAGCGGGCCTTGCCGAACAGGCTGATCGGGGCGAACGGAATCGCCACCACGTCAACGTCGGACGGCTTGATACCCGCCTGTTCCAGGCAGAACTTCGCCGATTCGTAGGGCATGCGGTTCTTTGCATGCTTATCGCGGACGAAGCGCTCTTCTTCAGCCGCCGCCACCAGCTTGCCGTCGATGTACAAGGCGGCTGAAGGGTCATGGCTAAGGGCGCCGGACAGGCCAAGAATCGTCAATGCCACAGGGTCTAGCCTCTTTAGTCTGCATTCAGGCGCGATGCGCCTTGAAAATTGATGTGCCCTCGCACCGGGCGAGAGACAGCTAAAGGGCGGGATTATAGCGTAAACGTGGCGGGAATGACCCTGTGCGAATTGCCCTTGGTGAATCGGCCCGGTGAAACCTTGCTTTCACACTCAATAACCGCCCGCGCGCCAATAGATACCAAGATTGCCGTCACTGGCTTGGCGGTAAATCGTATACGGCAACACCACCGTATCCAGCACCCCGGACAATGGCAGGTCCAGCAACACGAATGGCACCAAGACGCCGGAGGGGTCAGGGGGCGCGTGGAGCACACAGAAGTCGAACGCCAGACCACTGTAGATCCGCGGTATCGATTGGCAGTAGGTTTTCTGTTTGCGCATGTCGCGGGCGACGTCAGCGTCCATTTGCAGCACCGAGGCGGTGGTGCCGCAGCCGGATAAAAACCATGCGCAGGTGCTGAGTGTTACGGCGTTTTTGATGGTCAAGTCTTGCCCTCCGAAGTGGTCAGGGCAAGCTAGCATCGAGGCTGGAGCGGGCACAGTTCATGGCTTCTGGAGAAGCTGTAGGACAAGTCAGTGGAGTTTGTCCGCTATTGCTCAACGGGAGATTTTTGGGCCGTAAAAGCCCTATCGCGAGCAGGCTCACTCCTACCGGGGAATGCATTCCCATGTGGGAGCCAGCCTGCTGGCGAAGGCGGCTCAGGCCGCGCTGGAGATGTCCTTGGGCAACCGCTGATCGATCACCTGATACAGCGCGCTGCTCTCGGGCCAGTTGCGCATGAACCGCGCCCGATCCCGCGCATAGGCCGGTGCGAAACTTCCGACAGAGCTGTGCTGACACATCGAATCCAGATCGATCAGTGCCCAGCGATCTTCCTGCCAGAACAGGTTATGCCCCTTGAAGTCGCCATGACTGATGCGCTCGGCAATCAACCGTGCGAACAGTTGATCCAGCGCCTGCAACTCGGACTCCGGCGCCGCACCGCTTTCCACATATGGCGCAAAGCGCTCGATGATGTCCGGCCCTGGCAGGAACTCGGTCACCAGATAGGCGCGGCTGCGCAGCCACAAAAAGCGCTTTTCCAGCACTGCCAGCGGTTTCGGCGTAGCGATGCCAAGGAATGCCAGACGATTACCTTCACGCCAAGAGTGCCACGCGCGGCTCGGACGCCAGAAACGCTTGAGCCAGTGCGCGAAGCCTTTGATGTTGTAGCGCTTGATCACCAGCGAGCGCCCGGCCACCTCGACCTTGCCGACGCTCGCCGCGCCGCCAGTCTTGTACAGATGGCCCTGATCGAGCAGCGCATCGGCCTGATCCAGCACCGGGAGCATCGCCGCTTCTTCCTCGCGACGGATCGCCCGCAAGGCGAACGCACCGCGCTGCACACTGAACAACGTGCACTCGCGGCCCACCTTGATCAGGTAATCCTTCAGGCGCCAGGCGCGCACCTTGGCGATCTGCTTCTGCAAGGCTTCCAGCGGCAACGCGTGCTCGCTATTGCTCAGCAGGTAATACACCAGCAATTCTTCGGTGAACGGCTCCAATGACTTGGGCAACTGGGCGAAAAACACACCGAGGTTTTCCAGCACTTTCTGCCGCGACAACGGCTGGCCAGCGGTCTCGGCGCAGATCCCGGCGCCATCGATCAGGTACAGCTGACCGCCCTGACGCAGCAGGTTGTCCAGGTGCAGATCTTCCTGCCACAGGCCTTTGCCATGCAGTTGACCGATCGCGCCCAGCGCCTCGGCGAGTACCGCCGATTGCTCGTCCGCCAACACTGGCAGCGATTCGACTTTCTGCCAGGCCTCACCGAGGCTTTCGGCACCTTCGAGGAATTCGAACAGCAGCCAGCCGCCCTCGCCGTCCTGCAAGCCATCGGCCAACAGCAACGGCGTGGTCAGACCTTGCTCCGCGAGCAGCTTGACGCCCGCCAGCTCGCGCTGAAAATGCCGCGCAGCCTTGCTGCCCACCAGCAATTTGGCCAGCACCGGCCGTCCGCGCCAGACCCCGGCACCGACATAGCGCTGCCCCGGCAACACCCGCAGCAGGCTCAGCAGTTGCAGATCCGCAGGGCCTGCAGCATCGGCAAGCGAAATCGTCAGCGGCAGACTCGGCGCACGTCCGGCGTTTTTCAGTTCGGACAAGCGCATCAACGGGTCTCCTTGCGACTGCGCCGTGCGGTCAGGCGCGTCACCCAACTGTCGACCAGCGAACTGTTGACTGGCTGATCGAGATAGGCCGCGAGCAACTCGCGCAATTGCGCTTCGCTCCACTCCGGCGCGCGCCGCAGCAGCGGTTCCAGATCCTTGACCCGGTCGCGCATGCCGAACAGCAGGGGCCGGGTCTTTTCCAGGTCGATCAGCTGTGCCCGATAGCGCTCGCCGTCAGCCTGCAAAAAGATGTGTTTCGGATAAAAGCAGCCGTGCACCTGACGCACGCCGTGCAGCTGGCGCGCCAGTTGTCCACAGGCCTTGAGAATGGCCGATTGCTGCACGGCGGTCAGCTCGGACCAACGCTGAAGCAACGAGTCGAGATCATCCCAGCCGTCGAGGGCACGGGTCAGCAGGATCGCCTGGACTTCGCCCTTGACCTTGCGCTCACCGAAGAACGCCGCTTGCAGCGCCGGGATCCCCAACTTGTTGTAGCGGCTGATATTGCGAAACTCACGGGCGAAACTCGGCTCGCCGAACGGCGCATGCAGGGTGCGGGTCAGGTAGTTGCTCTGGCGCTTGAGGTAGTAGGCCTGCCCTTCAAGCTCCAGGCGAAACACGCTGCTCCAGCCACCACCATCGGTGTTCGGTTCGTCCACGGCTTCGAGCTGTTTGGCCCAGAGCGCGTCGAAAGTGCCGAGGCCATGACGCTCAAGCAGCGCCCGGTCTTCAGCGGCCAGGAAATCAGTCATTCGCGTCCCTCGAAAAATCTCACCACGTGGCGAATCCGTTTCTTGTCGGCGGCATTCAGCCGATCACGTCCGCGGTATTGCAGGTAAAAGCGCAGGCGCTGGGTATTCGACAGGTGATACTTGGCCACCTTGTCGAGACAGGCCAGGTCCTTGGTGATCCGGTACTTGAGCCAGAAGCCGCGCCAGAAATCGCCATTCGGGCAGTCGATCAGAAACAGCTGCGCCTGATCGTCGATCAGCAAATTGCGCCACTTCAGATCGTTATGGGTAAAGCGGTGATCGTGCATGATTCGGGTGTAGCCGGCCAGTTGCCGGCTGATGCCATCAACCCACAGGCGATCCTTGAGTTTCGGATCGTTGCGTTCGGCCAGCGCCGAGAGGTCTTCGGTGCGCGGCAGCTCGCGGGTGATCATCGCGCCACGGGCATAGGCCGCGCCACGTCGCTCCAGGCCCCAGGCCACCACTTCGGCGGTGGGAATGCCCCACTTGGCGAAGCGCTTGAGGTTCTGCCACTCCATCTTCACCCGGGGCTTGCCCAGGTAACGGCGCAAGCCTTTACCGGCGCCGACGTAGCGTTTGACGTAGTAATTCACGCCGTTGCGCTGCACGCGGATGACTTCGGACAGCGGGTCGCGGGTCAGGCGCTCGCCCTGCAGGGCAAACACCGCTTCGAGGCTGCCGAAATCTTCGGCCAGTTCGCTGTATTGCGGTTCAAGCGTCCAACCCGCCATCAGAGCGCATCCCCGTAACGCTGTTTGCGCGCATATAGCTTGTTGGCCTTGCCCTCGAGCCAGCTCAGCAGCGGCGCTTCTTCCGCCAGGATCTGTCGCAGCGGTTGCTGGAAATAGCCCTTGAGAAAACGCAGCTTGTCGCGACGGGTCAGGCCGATGTCCAGTGCCGAGAAATACAGCGCGGCCAGATCCTTGTTGCGCCAGCGTTGAGTAATTCTTGGGCGAGTCTGGGCGCGGTGCAGGTCGATCACCGACAGCTTGAAATCTTCCGGGGTGATCGGCTTGTCGGTGTGCAGCAGAAAGTGGCAGATGTAGCAGTCGCGGTGGTTGACCCCGGCGCGGTGCATCATGCCGGTCATGCGTGCCACTTCAGCGATCAGCGCGCGCTTGAGTTTTGGCTGCGGCGGATTCTTGACCCAATCGATGCTGAAATCTTCGAGGCTGATGGTCGGCGCCAGCTCTTCGGTGACGATGAACGAATGCTGATCGGCCGGGTTGCTGCCCTTCTCGCCGTAAGCCACGGCGGTCATGGTCGGCACGCAGACTTCCTGCAGACGCTGGATCGCCTTCCACTCCTGACCCGCGCCGAGCACCGGCAGCTTGGCGGTCAGCAGGTTCTTGAAGATCTCGCCCCAGCCGATGCCCCGGTGGATCTTGACGAAAAAGCCGTTGCCGTCGACTTCCGTGCGCAGCGTGCGTCGAGCTTCCAGCTCGCGGTAGACCTCGCCCTGCAAGCCTTCGACTTCGGCGAACGGGTCGCGTCCGGCCCAAAGGCTTTTGAACGGTTCAGCCAGCATCAACTTCATTTAAGCGTGCTCCGCCAGAATCACATCGGCCGCGTGCTGCGGCATGCTGTAGAGGTCGGCCGTCTCGGCGAAGGCCAGACCATTGCGGCTCCAGGCCGCGCGTGCAGCGTCGTCATTCAACATGTCAGTCAGGTATTGCGTCAGTTGCGCCTGATCGAACGGTTCGTCCAGCACTCGCCCGGCGTCCGCCTCGGCAATGTAATGGGCGTAACCGCAGACCGCGCTGACCAGCACCGGCAACCCGGCGACCAGCGCTTCGAGCAATACGGTGCCGGTGTTTTCGTTGTACGCCGGGTGGATCAACAGGTCGGCGCCCAGCAGGAAACGCGGGATGTCGCTGCGGCCCTTGAGGAACGTCACGTTGTCGCCCAGGCCCAAAGTCGCACTCTGCATCTGGAACAATTTGGGGTCATCCTGGCCGATTACAAACAGCCGGGTGCGTTTCTTCAGCTCGGCGGGCAATCCGGCCAGCGCCTTGAGGCTGCGATCGACGCCCTTGGTCTTGAACCCGGAGCCGATCTGTACCAGCAGCAACTCGTCGTCCTTGAGGCTGAATTCGGCGCGGAAACCGGCGCGAATCTCGTCGGCATCCGCCGGCCGGCGACGATCCTGGGCGATGCCCGGCGGCAGCAGGTGGAAGCGCTCCAGCGGCGTGTCGTAGTGCTTGATGAACAGCGGCTGCTGCACTTCGGAAATCATCAACACTTCGGTTTTCGCATCTTTGGCGAACACCGCGCGCTCATACTCGGCGAAGTGCCGATAGCGGCCCCAACGGCGGTACAGCGAATGGCGCAGATTCTGCGCCTTGTCTTCGAAGCAGCCGTCGGCGGCGTAGTAGACGTCCAGACCCGGCATCTTGTTGAAGCCGATCAAGCGATCCACCGGACGCTTGGCCAGATCCGCTTCCATCCACGCCGTGAGCTTCTCGTTGCGCCGATGATTGAAGAACGCCTTGACCGGCGCCACCAGCACTTCGAAACCGGGCGGCACGTCGCCTTCCCAGATCAGGGTGTAGACGCGGATCTGATGGCCGCGCTTCTGGCATTCGAGGGCGATGCGCATGAAATCGCGCTGCAAGCCACCGAACGGGAAATATTTGTACAGGACAAAAGCCAATTGCATCAGCGCAGCTCCTCAGCCATTAACAACGTGCTCAGTCGGCTGGCGACACGCTCGGGATTCACACGCGTGAAGCACAGTGGCTGCTCGCGTTTCAGGTCAAACTGACGGGCATCCTGCGCGGTCGGTTGATACGTACATTTCTTTTGCAGGCAAGGGGCGCAGGGGAAATCACTGGCCATGTGAATCTGCACCTTGCCATAGGCGCCGGTCAGGCCCGGGTTGGTCGGGCCGAACAGCGAAATTGTCGGCACATCCAGCGCGGCCGCAAGGTGACCGAGACCGGTGTCCACCGCGACGCAGGCCTGGGCACCGGCCAGCACTTTGCCGACCCCGGCCAGATTCAGCTTCGGCAACACTTCGGCGTGTTTGAAACCGGCGGCAATGCGTTCGGCACGGGCCTTCTCCAGCGGGTTGCCCCACGGCAGTTTTACCCCGACGCCCAGATAGCCGACGCGCTCGGTCAGCTCGCGCCAGTAGGCTTCCGGCCAGTGTTTGGTGTCCCACGTGGTGCCGTGCAAGAACACCACGAAGGAGCTCTTGCGCGGCAATTCGACCAGACGCTCGACGTTGAGGCCGTAGTCGCCCAACCCTTTGGGCAGGTCATAGCCGAGGGCGATGGCGAACAGCTGACGCACCCGTTCGACCGCATGCTGCCCACGGGCCACCGCCAGTTTGCGGTCATAGAAACGTGCAGCGATCGGCTCACGCGCCGAGCCTTTGTCGAGACCAGCTACCGGGGCTTTGACGTAGCGCGTCAGCCAGGCGCTTTTCAGCAGGCCCTGAGCGTCGATCACCAGATCGTATTGGCTGGCGCGCACGCTTTGCTTGAAGCGCTTCCACTCGCCGCTCTTGATCGTCTGCCAGAGGTTCTTGCGCCAACGGCGGATCGCCACCGGAATCACCTTGCCGACGGCCGGGTGCCAGGTCGGGATCTCGGCGAAGCCTTCTTCCACCACCCAGTCGAACTTGATCCCGGGGATGGCCCGGGCCGCGTCGGTCAGCGCCGGCAACGCGTGAATCACGTCGCCCAGCGATGAAGTCTTGATCAGCAATACCCGCAACTTAATGAACCTCGACCACGGAGCCCTGCAGTTTCTGCAAGGCATCGTTGACCGCGTCCGGCATCAGCTGGCGCAGGCAGTTGTAATGGCCGAAACGGCAGGTACGGTCGAAGCACGGGCTGCAGTCGAGTCCCAAACGAACGATTTCGACGTGCTCGGCCAGCGGTGGGGTGAACCCCGGCGACGTCGAGCCGTAGACCGCCACCAGCGGACGGTTCAGCGCAGCAGCGACGTGCATCAGGCCGGAGTCGTTGGACACCACCGAGTCGGCACAGGACAGCAGGTCGATGGCCTCGGCCAGCGAGGTACCGCCGCTGAGGTTGACCGATTCTTCACGCAGGCCGGGAATCAGCCGTGCGCGAATGTCTTCGCCCACCGCGTGGTCATTTTTCGAGCCGAACAGCCACACCTGCCAGCCTTCGCGAATCCGCGCTTCGGCAACCTTGGCGTAGTGCTCGGACGGCCAGCGCTTGGATTCGCCGAACTCCGCGCCGGGGCACAGGGCCAACACCGGGCGGTCGAGGGTCAGGCCGAACTTGGCCAGCGCCGCTTCACGGGTCACCGGATCGATTTGCAGGCTCGGACGCGGATAAGGTTTCGGCAGCTCGGCGTTCGGCTCGTAAGCCAGGGCCATGAAGCGTTCGATCATCAGCGGATAACGTTCTTTATCCAGCGTGCGCACGTCATTGAGCAGGCCGTAGCGGAATTCGCCACGCCAGCCGGTGCGTTGTTTGATGCCGGCGAAAAACGGCACCAGCGCCGATTTCAGCGAGTTCGGCAGCAGGATCGCCTGATCGTACTGGCCGGCCAGGGACTTGCCGATCCGCCGGCGAGTGGCCAATTCCAGTGCGCCATGGCCGAGCGGAAAGCTCAAGGCCTTGCGCACTTCGGGCATGCGCTCAAGGATCGGCCGGCTCCACTCGGGGGCCAGCACGTCGATTTCGCATTGCGGGTGGCGCTGCTTGAGACACTGAAACAGTGTCTGCGCCATCACCATGTCACCGACCCAACTGGGCCCAACGATCAGAATATTCATGTGGTTTCCATAAACGAACCGGGGAGGCATTTACGCCTCCCCGCCTCGAGAATTCTACAAACACTGTAGATCTGCTGTGGAAGCGCGCTTGCTCGCGAAAGGGTCTTCACATCCAACATTATTGTCGTCTGATACTCCGCTATCGCGAGCAGGCTCGCTCCCACAGGGTTTTGCATCCGGCCCTTAATCTGCAATCAACGCAGATCCAATGTGGGAGCGGGCTTGCTCGCGAAGGGGCCGTCACATCCTGCATCGATGGTGACTGACACTGCGCTTTCGCGAGCAAGCCCGCTCCCACAAGGTATTCGGTGCTTTAAATATCCGGTTTCAGCTTAGCCCCAACTCACGCCAGATCCGCAATACCTGCCGGCGCTCCTCGACAAACTGGTCGCCTGCAATCACCCCGGCGTCCTTCTGCAAGGCCTGCCGGTGGGCGGCGGAGCGGTAGGCTTTATAGGCCTCACGCAACAGGCTGGCATCTTCGGCAGGCATCAGCCGTTCGTGCTCCAGCTCTTCCAGAATGCGGATGTTATCGGTCCAGCGCAGCAATGGCGGGTGGCTGTGCGACCACGCCAGGGCCGCGTATTGCACCATAAATTCAATATCGACGATACCTCCGGCGTCCTGCTTGAGGTCGAACGGCGCCGTGGCCTCGAAGGCATTTGCCGCGGTACCGGCCGCCGTGCTCTTGCTGCCGAGGTTATCGCGCATCTTGGCGCGCATCTCGCTGACTTCCTGTTGCAGCTTCGCCAGATCCCGCGCCTTGCCCAAAACCTGCGCGCGGACTTTCTCGAAGGCCTGGCCGACATCCTGACTGCCGACCAGCACCCGCGCCCGCACCAAGGCCTGATGTTCCCAGGTCCAGGCTTCATTTTCCTGATAGCGCTCAAACGCCCCGAGCGAGCTGACCAACAGCCCCGACGCGCCGGACGGCCGCAAACGCATATCCACTTCGTACAGCTGACCGGAGTTGGTCTGCGCCGTCAGCAAGTGAATGATCCGCTGCCCCAGTCGGGTGAAGAACTGTGCGCCATCGATCGGCTTCGGCCCGTCGGTTTCCGCCTGCGGATCACCGTCATGGATGAACACCAGGTCCAGATCCGAACCATGCCCCAGTTCCAGCCCGCCGACTTTGCCATAACCGACAATGATGAAGCCGGGATCGCACAAACTGCCGTCAGTGCGCAGCGGCGTGCCGTATTTGGCCACCGTCTGGCGCCAGGCCAGCGCCAGCACTTGTTCGAGAATCGCTTCGGCGAGCCAGGTCAGGTAATCACTGACTTTCATCAACGGCAGACTGCCAGCGATTTCCGAGGCGGCGACGCGTAAGCGGTGCGCCAGTTTGAAGTGGCGCAGGGCTTCCATCTGCTGTTCGAGGTCATCTTCGGGGATCCGCGTCAGGCGCTCGCGCAATTCGGCGGCGAGCTCCGGGGCCAGTGGCGGCTTGAACAGCCGGCCTTCGTTGAGCAATTCATCGAGCAGCAGCGGGAAGCGGGTGATTTGCTCGGCGATCCACGGACTGGCCGCGCACAGCGTCAGCAAGCGCCGCAGGGCGCCGGGGTTTTCCGTCAGCAGGACCAAATAAGCCGAACGTCGGGCGACCGCTTCGACCAGCGGCAGCACCCGCTCCAGCACCAGATCCGGGTTGTCATGCTCCACCGCCTGAGCCAGCAGGCGCGGAATAAACGCATCGAGACGCTCGCGACCCAGCCGCTGCATCGCGCGCAATTGCGGGCTGCCGCGCAAACCGGCCAGCGCTTTCAGCGCTTTGGTCGCGTCCTTGAATCCGCCTTCTTCCAGTTGCCGGCAAGCAGCCTCTTCGTCCTGCTCTTCTTCCCACAGCGGCAACCACTCACCGCCCACCACCACTTCGCAGTCGGCGCCCTCTTCTTCATCGGGATCGGCGATCACCTGCGCGAAGTGCCAGGCCACCCGGCCGCGCCAGAACATCAGCTTTTCATGGAAGGCCTGCCAATCGGCGAAGCCGAGCATGAACGCAATGCGCGCCTGATCCTGAGCGCCGTCCGGCAACATCTGGGTCTGGCGGTCGGCAATCGCCTGAATCGCGTGCTCGGTGTAACGCAGGAATTCGTAACCTTCAAGCAGCTCGCTGATCACCGCCGGCGGCAGATAGCCCTGTCCTTCCAGCGTGCTCAGCACCTTTAATAGAGGACGCTGTTGCAGGCTGAGGTCGCGCCCGCCGTGGATCAACTGGAAGGCCTGGGCAATGAACTCGACCTCGCGGATACCGCCGGAGCCGAGTTTGATGTTGTCGGCCATGCCCTTGCGCCGCACTTCCTGCTGGATCAGCTGCTTCATGGTGCGCAACGCTTCGATCGCCGAGAAGTCCAGGTAACGGCGGTAAACGAACGGCCGCAGCATATCGAGCAACTGTGCGCCCGCCACCTGATCGCCGGCCACCACCCGCGCCTTGATCATCGCGTAGCGTTCCCAGTCGCGGCCCTGATCCTGGTAATACTGTTCCAGCGCATTGAAGCTCAGCACCAGCGCGCCGGACGATCCGTATGGACGCAGGCGCATGTCGACGCGGAACACGAAGCCGTCGACCGTCATCGGGTCGAGGGCCTTGATCAGGCGCTGACCGAGACGAATGAAGAATTCCTGATTATCCAGCGCGCGCTTCACACCGACGGTTTCGCCGCCCTCGGGGTAGGCGAAGATCAGGTCGATGTCCGACGACAGATTCAACTCGACCGCGCCGAGCTTGCCCATGCCGAGAATGACCATCTGCTGTGGCAGACCACTGCGCCGGCCGGTCGGTGTGCCGAACTGCTGGCAATGGCGGCTGTACAGCCATTGGTAGGCCTGGTCGATAGTGGCGTCGGCCATGTCGGAAAGGTCGCGGCAGGTCTGCACCAGATCGGCCTGGCGGTTGAGGTCACGCCAGATGATCCGCACTTGATGCCGTGCGCGCTGGCGGCGCAGGACGCGCCCAAGTTCGTCTTCGCTTTGCGCCGTGTTCACGGCGGCGGCAATCTGCGCGCACAATTCACCCGGCGCGAACGGCCGATCAAGTTCGCCGGACTGCACCAGTGACAACAACATCAAAGGGTCACGAACGCTCTGTTCAATGACGAAATCGCTGGCGGCACTGACGCGGGCGAATTGCGCCCAGCGTTCCGGGGTCCAGTTGGAGAAGCCGTGATCGTCTTCCAGCGCGGCGACGGCCGTACGGAACGACTGCTCGGATCGAGTGACCAACGGCAGGAGAATGGCGGGGAGTTCAGCGAGCACGGGCAGGGTCATGGTCTATCCTTGATCGGCGTGTAAATGGCCGCTTGTAGTGTTTGATGAAAACCCGCTACGCGAAGGACTGTCGAACAAAAGTTAGAAATAGCTGAAATTTCTTCTTCTTTGGCATCCAGCATCAAACTTTCACCTTTTTCGGATGGTAATCGACCAACCTTAACGATTATTCTCACAACGCAGTCGGAGGCCACAAGCCTTTCCTCTGTAGTTTTACTACTCGTCTATACAGGCGAAAGGCTGAAATGCTCAAAGATTTGTAGTAAAACTACACGCCGCCGGAACAACCTGTCGGCAATCCAAGAATTTTAAATCGTCTGCCCACAAGGCCAGTCGCAAACTCAGGCAACCGATTCTGGAAGCCTTTCCGCCCTGGAGCAAGCCATGCAAGACCTCGATCCCGTCGAAACCCAGGAATGGCTGGACGCCCTGGAATCGGTTCTCGACAAAGAAGGCGAAGACCGTGCTCACTATCTGATGACCCGTATGGGTGAACTGGCGACCCGCAGCGGTTCGCAGCTCCCTTACGCCATCACCACGCCTTACCGCAACACCATCCCGGTAACCCACGAAGCACGCATGCCTGGCGACCTGTTCATGGAACGCCGCATTCGCTCGCTGGTACGCTGGAACGCGATGGCCATGGTAATGCGTACGAACCTGAAAGATTCTGACCTGGGTGGTCACATCTCCAGCTTCGCTTCCAGCGCGACCCTGTATGACATCGGCTTCAACTACTTCTTCCAGGCCCCGACCGACGAACACGGCGGCGACCTGATCTACTTCCAGGGCCACACCTCGCCAGGCGTTTACGCCCGTGCATTCATGGAAGGCCGCATCACCGAAGACCAGATGAACAACTTCCGCCAGGAAGTCGACGGTCAGGGCCTGTCGTCCTACCCGCACCCTTGGCTGATGCCTGACTTCTGGCAGTTCCCGACCGTATCCATGGGTCTGGGTCCGATCCAGGCGATCTACCAGGCACGCTTCATGAAGTACCTGGAACACCGCGGTTTCATCCAGCCGGGCAAACAGAAAGTCTGGTGCTTCCTGGGCGACGGCGAGTGCGACGAGCCGGAATCCCTGGGCGCGATCTCCCTGGCCGGCCGCGAGAAGCTGGACAACCTGATCTTCGTCATCAACTGCAACCTGCAGCGCCTCGACGGCCCGGTTCGCGGCAACGGCAAGATCATCCAGGAACTCGAAGGCGTGTTCCGCGGTGCACAGTGGAACGTGACCAAAGTCATCTGGGGCCGTTTCTGGGACCCACTGCTGGCCAAGGACGTCGACGGCATCCTGCAGCGTCGCATGGACGAAGTCATCGACGGCGAGTACCAGAACTACAAAGCCAAAGACGGCGCGTTCGTTCGCGAGCACTTCTTCAACACGCCTGAACTCAAGGCGATGGTTGCCGATCTGTCCGACGACGAGATCTGGAAACTCAACCGTGGCGGCCACGACCCGTACAAGGTCTATGCGGCATACCACGAAGCGGTCAACCACAAAGAACAACCTACCGTCATCCTGGCCAAGACCATCAAGGGTTATGGCACCGGTGCCGGCGAAGCGAAAAACACTGCGCACAACACCAAGAAAGTCGACGTCGACAGCCTGAAATTGTTCCGTGACCGCTTCGACATCCCGGTCAAGGACGAAGAGCTGGAGAATCTGCCGTTCTTCAAGCCAGAGCCAAACAGCGCCGAAGCCCGCTACCTGAGCGAGCGCCGTGCCGCACTGGGCGGTTTCGTACCGCAGCGCCGCGCGCAGAGCTTCAGCGTACCGACCCCGGACCTGGACACCCTGAAAGCCATCCTCGATGGTTCGGGCGACCGTGAAATTTCCACCACCATGGCCTTCGTGCGGATCCTCGCGCAACTGGTCAAGGACAAGGAAATCGGCCCGCGCATCGTCCCGATCATCCCGGACGAAGCCCGTACCTTCGGTATGGAAGGCATGTTCCGTCAGTTGGGCATCTACTCCTCCGTCGGCCAGCTCTACGAGCCAGTCGATAAAGACCAGGTGATGTTCTACAAGGAAGACCAGAAAGGCCAGATCCTTGAAGAAGGCATCAACGAAGCGGGCGCCATGAGTTCGTTCATCGCCGCCGGCACTTCGTACTCCAGCCACAACCAGCCGATGCTGCCGTTCTACATCTTCTACTCGATGTTCGGCTTCCAGCGTATCGGTGACCTGGCCTGGGCCGCTGGCGACAGCCGTACCCGTGGCTTCCTGATCGGCGGCACCGCCGGCCGTACCACCCTGAACGGTGAAGGCCTGCAGCACGAAGACGGTCACAGCCACCTGCTGGCCGCGACCATCCCGAACTGCCGCACCTACGATCCAACCTACGGCTACGAGCTGGCGGTGATCATTCAGGACGGCATGAAGAAGATGACCGAAGAGCAACAGGACATCTTCTACTACATCACCGTGATGAACGAGTCGTACCAGCAGCCAGCCATGCCGGCCGGTGCCGAAGAAGGCATCAAGAAAGGCATGTACCTGCTCGAAGAAGACACCCGCGATGCGGCGCATCACGTACAGCTGATGGGCTCCGGCACCATCCTGCGTGAAGTGCGTGAAGCGGCGAAGATCCTGCGTGAAGAGTTCAACATCGGCGCTGACGTATGGAGCGTCACCAGCTTCAACGAACTGCGTCGCGACGGCCTGGCCGTAGAGCGCAGCAACCGTCTGAAGCCTGGCCAGAAGCCTAAGCAGAGCTACGTTGAAGAGTGCCTGAGCGGCCGTAAGGGTCCAGTGATTGCCTCTACCGACTACATGAAGCTGTTCGCCGAGCAGATCCGCCAGTGGGTACCGTCCAAGGAATTCAAAGTCCTGGGCACCGACGGTTTCGGCCGCAGCGACAGCCGCAAGAAACTGCGTCATTTCTTCGAAGTCGACCGTCATTTCGTGGTGTTGGCAGCCCTGGAAGCACTGGCTGACCGTGGTGATATCGAACCTAAAGTCGTGGCCGAGGCCATCGTCAAGTTCGGCATCGACCCGGAAAAACGCAACCCACTGGACTGCTGAGGAGACATTTTGTGAGCGAACTCATTCGCGTACCTGACATCGGCAGCGGTGAAGGTGAAGTAATTGAACTGTTTGTGAAGGTCGGCGACCGTATCGAAGCCGACCAGAGCATCCTGACCCTGGAATCGGACAAGGCCAGCATGGAAGTGCCAGCCCCGAAAGCCGGCGTCATCAAGAGCCTGAAAGTCAAGCTGGGCGACCGCCTGAAAGAAGGCGACGAACTGCTTGAGCTGGAAGTCGAGGGCGCCGCTGAAGCGGCCCCTGCACCTGCTGCTGCACCGGCTGCAAAAGCTGAAGCCAAACCGGCTGCCGCTCCTGCTGCTGCCGCGCCAGCCGCTGCCCCTGCTGCCGCTTCGGTGCAGCAAGTGCACGTGCCGGACATCGGCTCGTCGGGCAAGGCGCAGATCATCGAGATCCAGGTCAAGGTCGGCGACACCGTCGAGGCTGATCAATCGCTGATCACCCTCGAATCCGACAAGGCCAGCATGGAAATCCCGTCGCCTGCCGCGGGCGTGGTCAAGGCCATCAGCGTCAAGCTCAACGACGAAGTCGGCACTGGCGACCTGATTCTGGATCTGGAAGTGGCGGGTGCTGCGGCCCCGGCTGCGGCCGCTCCGGCTCAGGCTGCTGCGCCGGCCGCTGCCGCTGCGCCTGCTCCTGCGGCAGCCCCGGCTGCTCCAGTGGCTGACAGCGTTCAGGACATCCACGTTCCGGACATCGGTTCGGCCGGCAAGGCCAAGATCATCGAAGTCCTGGTCAAGGCTGGTGACAGCGTTGAAGCCGACCAGTCGCTGATCACTCTGGAATCCGACAAGGCAAGCATGGAAATCCCATCGCCTGCCGCTGGCGTGGTGGAAAGCGTTTCGATCAAGCTGGACGACGAAGTCGGTACCGGCGACCTGATCCTCAAGCTGAAAGTCAAAGGCGCGGCCCCTGCTGCTGCCCCGGCTCCAGCTGCCGCCGCTGCTCCTAGCGCTCCGGCGCCAGCCGCTGCTGCTCCGGCTGCCGCTGCACCTGCTGCTGCCGCTCCGGTTGCTGCTCCGGCCAAGCCAGGCGCGAAGGTCCACGCCGGCCCTGCCGTGCGTCAACTGGCCCGCGAGTTCGGCGTCGAACTGAGCGCCGTTGGCGCCAGCGGTCCGCACGGTCGCATTCTGAAAGAAGACGTGCAGGTTTACGTCAAAGCCATGATGCAGAAGGCCAAGGAAGCACCGGCCGCTGCCGCTGGCGCAACCGGTGGCGCGGGCATCCCGCCGATTCCGGTCGTGGACTTCAGCCGCTTCGGTGAAATCGAAGAAGTGCCGATGACCCGCCTGATGCAGGTCGGCGCTGCCAACCTGCACCGCAGCTGGCTGAACGTGCCGCACGTGACGCAATTCGACTCGGCGGACATCACCGAGCTGGAAGCCTTCCGTGTGGCGCAGAAAGCCGTCGCGGAGAAGGCCGGCGTCAAGCTGACCATCCTGCCGTTGCTGCTCAAGACCTGCGCGCACCTGCTCAAGGAACTGCCGGACTTCAACAGTTCGCTGGCGCCAAGCGGCAAGGCGATCATTCGCAAGAAGTACGTCAACATCGGTTTCGCGGTCGACACCCCGGATGGCCTGCTGGTACCGGTCATCAAGAACGTCGACCAGAAGAGCCTGCTGCAACTGGCCGCAGAAGCTGCTTCGCTGGCTGAAAAAGCCCGTACCAAGAAGCTCTCTTCGGACGAGATGCAAGGCGCCTGCTTCACCATTTCCAGCCTCGGCCACATTGGCGGCACCGGCTTCACGCCGATCGTCAACGCGCCGGAAGTGGCGATCCTCGGTGTTTCCAAGGCAACCATCCAGCCAGTCTGGGACGGCAAAGCCTTCCAGCCGAAACTGATGCTGCCACTGTCGCTGTCCTACGATCACCGTGTGATCAACGGCGCTGCTGCTGCACGCTTCACCCAGCGTCTGGGCAGCCTGCTGGGCGACATCCGCACCATCCTGCTGTAAAGCATTCGGCCCTCCGGCAACGGAGGGCCGATTGCGTTCCACGTTTTCGAGCGCCACACGCTCGTACCTCAACCCCGTCAGTTTGACGGGGCTTTTTTTGCCCGAAGAAAAGTTACGAGGGTCTTATTCCTACAACTTCGGTCTACTTAAGCCACGAGCCCAGTCCACTTCGCGCCGATATTTTTTATCCGCCGACAACTAACCTTGGCGGCACAAGTTAAACGAATAACTTTCTAAACACTGACCGTTATTCAAGTATCAATTCGAATGGATTCGAACATGTTAAAACCAACTGTCGGCCCGATTATTGGCCATACAACAACTAATCACGCACGCATCTTCATGCGCGGCGACTCGCAAAACAACGCCACCATATTCGCCGGCCTGCGTTATCGAAAGCGCGACAGCAAACAATGGTCAAATAGCCTTTTTTCCCGTTTAAGTGCATTGCGCGATTTTTGCCAGGTCTTTTCATTGAATGACCTGGAGAGCCATTGCGAGTACGAATATCAGGCGGGCTGGTTCAGCCCCATGAGCCCTGTGCATACCGTCGAGAGCATCGCCGAATTGCCTTTGCAATGGCCGCGCGAGATCTACCGTTTTCGCACCCGCGCCAGCGACGCCGCGCAGCCACGCGCTTACATCATCGGCTCCTGTCGCTACTTGCGCATGACCGCCGGCATTGCTTCCCTACCCCAATTTGGCGACCGAATATTCGCCTCGATCAATCAGTTGATCGAAGGCGCCGAACCCCCGATCAGCGCCACCCTGATGACCGGAGACCAGATCTATGTCGACGACCTCAACCTGATTGCCCCGGATCGCGAATACAAGGACATCCTCGATAAATATCGCGCGGCCTTCTCACAACCGAATATTCAGCAGCTGATGTCCGGCACTTCGACTTATATGATCCTCGACGATCACGAAATTGAAGACAACTGGCCGGCGAACGCCAGCAAGTCCGATCATGAGTTATATCGCAATGCAATGGCGGCGTATGAGTTGTATCAAGCCAGTCATAGTCCGGCGCATGAACTAACGGTTGATGGCGAGATTGATCATTCGAAACTGGCGCGTTACTGGTATCAGTTCAGCGATGGTGATATTGAATGGTTTGTCACTGATAGCCGCACTCGGCGCAACCTGGCTGCTGATGATCGACGCATCCTGGACAGCGAGCAGGAACAGGCCCTGGTCGCCTGGCTGAGCACCAGCAAGGCACGGGTCAAATTCGTGGTCACCAGCGTGATGTTCTATCCGGATCGCAAACTGCACGGCGACGATGCGTGGAAAGCCTTCCCGGAGCAGCGCCTGCGCCTGCTGGAAACCATTCGCACCCGACAGATCAGGAATGTCGTATTCGTCTCGGGCGACGTGCACGGCTCGCTGACCTCGCGCCTGACCCACAGCGAAGACCCGGACTTCGAAGTCCATACCATCGTCTCCTCGCCGTTGTGTAACAGCAAACTGTTGCCCTATGCCAAGGCGTCGACGTTCATTCTTGATCAGCCACTGGTGCGCACTGCAGCGGGCGACTATCAACACGAGTTGACCTGCGCAGTGGTCAGCGAAGACAACTTCGCGCATATGGTGGTCGAGACTGATCAGATTTTGATCAGTTACCATGATCGGGATGGCAAGAAGCTGCAATCGATCAGCCTGAAATTACGTTGAGATCCTGAAAGATCGCAGCCTTCGGCAGCTCCTACATTGGTATGCATCGCCTGCAGGAGCTGCCGCAGGCTGCGATCTTTTGCTCTTTTCCAAGAGGGGCTGGAGAAATGCGCTATGCGGCCGACACATTCTTATAGCACTTGGCCTTCATCTCTCTTGTCAGTCGGTGCCGCAATGATGCAACCTTGCCGCAGGCAACAGTAAAGAGGGCGAGAGCCCGGCGCGTTCAGCATATTTCCAAGCGAGTTCCTTCATGAAGAGCCAACCCGATGCCGCCAGCCGTATGGCGGCCGAGGTAGTGACGCAGTTGCCTGTGCCCTCGCGGCTCGGCATGCTGCGTTTCGAGCGCTTGAATGAAGCCAGTTGGGCGATGCTGTTTCTCGATCCCAATTGCGAACGCCAGTTCGGCCAGCCGGCCGTTGAACTGTGTGCTCTGGTCGGCTCGCCCTACGCCAGCCTGATGGAGCCCGAAGCGCGTTATCAACTGCACGACAATATTCAGCAACAACTGTGCAACAGCCCGCATTATCTGGTGCGCTACACCTTGCACACCGCCGCTGGCGACTTGAGCATCCTCGAACTCGGCGAAGCCTATAAGCAGCACAATCGGCACTTGCTGCGCGGTTATCTGCTGGCGGTCGATAATGTGTTCGACGAGGCACCAGCGTTGCCCTCGGTCGATCTCGAAACCCAGAACTCGCGCCTGCAGATCGCCCTCGAACTCAACCAGCGCGCCCAGCAGGAACAACTGCAGCACCTCGATCGCGTACGCGCCCAGCAGGATCTGATTCTGCTGCTCGCGCGCCAGCGCTACAGCAGCCATAACTCGCTGCAGGAAGCCGCTGAACTGATCACCCGCTGCGCCTGCGACATCTATGAAATCGACTGCGCCAGCCTGTGGAACCTCGAAGGCAATCTGCTGGTGCCGATTTCCGCGTATCACCGCGCCACGCAGGAATACATCCTGCCGGAGGTGATCGACATCAGCGGTTTCCCCGACTACATGGAAGCGCTGCACGGCAGCCGCGCCATCGACGCGCACAATGCGATGCGCGACCCGCGCACCCGCGAGATGGCCGAAGCCCTGCGCCCGCGTGACGTCAACGCGATGCTCGACGCCAGCATCCGGGTCGACGGCCAGGTGGTCGGCGTGCTCTGTCTGGAGCAGACCGGCGTCACCCGCGCCTGGCAGTCCGATGAAATCGCCTTTGCCGGTGAGCTGGCCGACCAGTTCGCTCAGGTCATCAACAACCACAATCGCCGCACCGCCACCAGCGCCCTGCACCTGTTCCAGCGCGCGGTCGAGCAAAGCGCCAACGCCTTTCTGCTGGTCAATTGCGACGGCGTGGTCGAGTACGTCAACCCGAGCTTCACCGCGATTACCCAGTACTCCACCGAGGAAGTCCACGGCCAGCGCCTGTCGGAACTGCCGGCGCTGGAGAACCTCAGCGAGCTGCTGTTCGACGCGCCTTCGGCGCTGGCCAAGAGCAACAGCTGGCAGGGCGAATTCAAGAGCCGGCGCAAGAACCTCGAACCGTACTGGGGCCAGTTGTCGATCTCCAAGGTGTACGGCGACAACCGTGAGCTGACGCACTACATCGGCATCTACGAAGACATCACCCAGACCAAACTGGCGCAGCAGCGCATCGAACGCCTGGCGTACACCGACAACCTGACCAACCTCGGCAACCGCCCGGCGTTTATCCGCAATCTGGACGAACGCTTCGCCCGCGATAGCGATACGCCGATCAGTCTGCTGCTGGTGGACATCGACAACTTCAAGCGGATCAACGACAGCCTCGGTCACCAGACCGGCGACAAACTGTTGATCAGCCTTGCCCGGCGCCTGCGCAACAGCCTCAGCCCGAGTGGCAGCCTCGCGCGCTTCGCCAGTAACGAGTTTGCGGTGCTGCTCGACGACACCGACCTCGCCACCGGCCAACAGATTGCCAATCAACTGCTGGCGACCCTCGACAAACCGATGTTCGTCGACAACCAGCTGATCAGCGTCACCGGCTCCGTGGGCCTGGCCTGTGCGCCGCTGCATGGCCGCGATCCGCAGACCCTGATGCGCAACGCCGGCCTCGCACTGCACAAGGCCAAGGCCAACGGTAAACATCAGGTGCAGGTGTTTACCGAAGCACTGAACGCCGAGGCCAGCTACAAGCTGTTCGTCGAGAACAACCTGCGCCGCGCCCTGACCCAGAACGAGCTGGACGTGTTCTACCAGCCCAAGCTGTGCCTGCGCAGCGGTCGCCTGCTGGGCATGGAAGCGCTGCTGCGCTGGAACCACCCGGAACGCGGCATGATTCGCCCGGACCAGTTCATCAGCGTCGCCGAAGAGACAGGCCTGATCATTCCGATCGGCAAGTGGATCGCGCGTCAGGCCTGCCGCATGAGCAAGGCGCTGACCGCGGCGGGCATGGGCAACCTGCAAGTGGCGATCAACCTCTCGCCGAAGCAGTTCTCTGATCCGGATCTGGTCGCGTCCATCGCCAATATCCTCAAGGAAGAAGCGCTGCCGGCCAATCTGCTCGAACTGGAGCTGACCGAAGGCCTGCTGCTGGAAGCCACCGAAGACACCCACTTGCAGCTCGACCAGCTCAAGCGCCTGGGCCTGACCCTGGCCATGGACGACTTCGGTACCGGCTACTCGTCACTCAGCTACCTGAAGAAATTCCCGATCGACATCATCAAGATCGATCGCAGCTTCATCCACGAAATCCCCGACAACCAGGACGACATGGAAATCACCTCCGCGGTGATCGCCATGGCCCACAACCTGAAACTCAAAGTCGTGGCCGAAGGCATCGAGACCGCCGAGCAACTGGCGTTCCTGCGTCGCCACCGCTGCGACGTCGGCCAGGGCTACCTGTTCGACCGGCCGATCCCCGGCGCCGAGCTGATCCAGGCGCTCAAGCGCTACCCGCGCGGCCCGCTCTGCCTCTAGCCCCCACAGATATCCCTGTCGATGAATTCCCCTTGTGGGAGCGGGCTTGCTCGCGAATGCGGTTTGTCAGGCAATGTTGATATCGACTGACACACCGCTTTCGCGAGCAAGCCCGCTCCCACATTTGAATAGTGCGAAATCCGGCATCATTGGGCACACTGGCGGTCTGACTTTTTACATCCCATCCTGACTGAGAGGAACGATCATGGTTCTACGCTCGGAAATTCTGGTGAACAAAAACGTGCTACCGACCAAAGATCAAGCTCTGCCCGGCCGCGAAACTGCGATGACCCTGCCTGAAAAGCATTTCGTCTTCGAAGAAACTCCGCTGCTCGGCCCGTTTTTCCAGGACGTCGACTTTGCGATCTTCGGCTTGGGTTGCTTCTGGGGTGCGGAACGCCGTTTCTGGCAGCGCGAAGGCGTGGTCAGCACGGTGGTCGGCTACGCCGGCGGCTACACGCCGAACCCGACCTACGAAGAAGTCTGCTCGGGCCTGACCGGCCACGCTGAAGTAGTGCTGGTGGTGTATGACAAAGCCAGAGTCAGCTACGAAGAGCTGCTGGCAATGTTCTGGGAACTGCATAACCCGACGCAGGGCATGCGTCAGGGCAACGACATCGGCACCCAGTACCGTTCGGTGATCTACGCGACCAGCCCGGAGCACCTCGACGCGGCGCTGAAGAGCAAAGAGGTGTATCAGGCTGAACTGTCGAAGGCGGGTCTGGGCGAAATCAGCACCGAGATCGAGCAGGCGCCGACCGTGTACTTCGCCGAGGCGTACCACCAGCAATACCTGGCGAAAAACCCGGAAGGCTACTGCGGAATTGGCGGCACCGGCGTGTGCATGCCTCCGAGCCTGGCGGGTAACTAAGTCCTAAAAGCATCGCGGGCAAGCCCGCTCTCACAAGGTCGTGCGCGATTCCAGAATCTGCGCGAACCCTGTGGGAGCGGGCTTGCCCGCGAAGGCGTCCGATCAGACACCGTTAAACCAATTGATCAGCTCTCGGCGATCAACCAATCCATCTGCCACCCACCCTGGGTCTGCCCAAGCTTCTTCGACAACCAAGGCAACAGCTCACGCAACTCTTCCTCCAGCCCCCACGGCGGATTGGCAATCGCCATCCCGGACCCGTTCAGGCTGTTCGGCGTATCCAGCGGATGCACCAGCAACTCCACGCGCAGCAACTTCGGCGCGCCGGTACCGGCCAGATCCTGATAAAACCGCCGCAACGCACGCTGATCCTTCACCGGGTACCAGATCGCCGCCACGGTTTGACGCATCCGGCCAATCGCTTCTTTCAGCGACGCCGCACACTTTTGCATCTCGTCGAGCTGCTCAAACGGCGGATCGATCAGCATCACCGCACGTTTCTCCTGCACCGGCAGCATCGCCCGTGCCACATGCCAGCCCTCGCCGAGATGCACCTTTACCCGACGGTCGCCGGCCATGTTCTCTTTGAGCTGCACGCCGTCTTCCGGGTGTTTCTCGTTGAGCATCACCCGATCCTGCGGCCGGGTCAGACGCCGCGCCAGCTCCGGCGAACCCGGGTAGTAGCGCAACTGGCCATCCGGGTTCATCTCGTGCAGCACCTTCATATAGTCGGCGGTCAGCGCCGGCAGATCCGGCTGATCCCACAAGCGCGCGATGCCTTCCAGATACTCGCCGGTACGGTTGGCCTGATCGCCCTGCAAGTCATACAGACCGATACCGGCGTGCGTGTCGAGATAGGCAAACGGCTGCTCCTTGCGCGACATCAGGGCGATGAGGCGGGTCAAGGTCAGGTGTTTGAACACATCGGCGTGATTGCCGGCATGGAAGGCGTGACGATAATTCATGGCTGCTCCTGCGAGGGCCGTGAAGTTTACCTTTTACCGGACGGCAAGTCAGGGGGTGGCGGCCGAGCGGGCAAAAGCCTTTCCCTCACCCTAGCCCTCTCCCGCTGGGAGAGGGGACTGACGGTGGTGATCTTGCGGGTTACATCGACCTGAAAGATCAACGTGATCTCAGGCTTGGCCAATCGAAGATCACCGCAGCAGTCGCAAGTCGGCGTATATCGCCCAGACACCTCGGTCAGTCCCCTCGCCCTCTGGGCGGTCCGACGTTTCGGGGGGCTAGGGTGAGGGCATGGATTGATGGAGTTACATTTGCCCGACATGACCGACAGGACGTCAAAAAACCATGCGTCATTTCATTATTTCTTTACTGTCTCTTACTGCCTCATCCCTGGCCCTCAGTGACGAAAAAAATGCTGACCAGGCTCGCCTAATGCTCAAGAACTACGGTTTGAGTCACTGCATCCTGAAGCCATTCAAAGAAAATTCAGCATTGGAAAAAGACATCGGTCTGTCCGCTATTGCAGACTGACTGCCGCACCCTCAACGTCAAAAGATCGCAGCCTTCGGCAGCTCCTACAGATGATCCCGTGTAGGCGCTGCCGAAGGCTGCGATCTTTTGGTCTTGTTCCTGGAAATTCAGGAAGGCATCGCGCGCAACCGCTTGCCGATGACATCGAGTACATCACACCCATCACGTAACGGAATCACGCAGAGCTGGGCGAAGTCGCTGAGGATCATCGAGTCGCACTCGATCGAGCCGCGCATGCACAGGTTTTCCAGCACTTGGACGACGGTGCGGATGCGGTGGTTGGCAGCGACCGTCCACTCCTCATCGCGACAAAAGCAACATAAAGAAACATCTTCCTACTGAATTCACGTCGTTCCAATCGCAGAGGGAATGCGAAGATCCGTCTCACTTAAAACCTGTAAAGAGGGAAATTTACATGGGTAGAAAGGTGATCGGAATCGGTGCTCCAACTTCAACAGGAGGCTCGGTACTGGAAGGAAACGTCGGAATTAACATTGATTACGCCGTGAGCACTTCGTCCATCGGACACATAGCCAGTTGCCCTGTATGCCCTCCTGGCAAAGGCCCCATCGTCGCTGTCGGACCAAGAACAGTCACTCTACCTGCAGGGCCGGTTGCGCTAGAGGGCGATTATGTAGCGTGTGGTTGTCCACCGAAATCCAACACTGTTCTCTCTGGTCAATCATCCGTTTTTGGCGGCGGCGAACACAGCGCTGCGAGCTTCTCAGCCATCATCCCTTTGATCCCCAAACCAAAGAGTATTCAACGCATTACGTTTTCATATGGGGAGAGCCAGATTCCGGTCGACTCGGTTTCTCGCTTCTACACCGACCTGAATATTCATGTAAAAACTTCGGGTTACTCACCCGGCGAGATCGTTAGTGTGACGATCACGGGTGCAGCAGAAAAAACTCTGTCCGGCCTCGTGGGGGCGAAAGGTATAGCGATTATTCCAAACGCTTTTCAAGGTGAAGTCTTCGACATGGAAGGTGAAGTCTAATGGCTCAGCTCAATATCAGCTCAGGTGGCGTAACCACTAACATCGTCGTAAAGCGTCCAAAATTCAGCACTCTGTGGACTGCTTACGCGGAAGTTGGCCTGAAAAGCTCAATTGATGTTTATGCGCTTGTTGGGGGTAACGTTGAGGCAGCCCGAGCAGAAAAGCCTGACGCTTACGCGAACGCTTGCGCACTGAGGATAAGCAGGGGATTTAATTATGGCGGATACAAAATTCCGAAAGGAACGATCATTCCGAGCAAGTCCATTTATCGTCTGGCCGGTGCAGACCAACTCCCCTACATTATGAAAGTCGCAGATTTTCTGACGTTCCTGAAACACAACTGGGGCGCTCCGGATCGCGAGCTAAAAATGAGTGAGGCAGATTTCATCAATGGCAAGAAAGGCGTGATTATCATGGAGATCACGGGATGGCTCGATGCTACGGGTCATGCGACTTTATGGAATGGCAGCACCACCGGAGACAACAGCGACTACCATCGTCCGGATAGCCACACTTACGACCGGCCAAGCGTAAAGCTGGAAAAGATCAACTTTTGGGAGTTAAAGGGATGAAATTCCAACTAATCATCGCATTGAGCGTTTTGGGCCTTTCTGGCAATGCCCTAGCGAGCGAAGTTGACGTGAACAGTGCGAGGACTTCATTGAAGAATTACGGACTCGCCAACTGTATTTCAAGTCAATTCAAAAATCAGTCCGATATTAAGTCGGATATCGGACTTGCTATCGGCGCTTACTCCGCCATGGGGAAAGGGCAACACGCAATATCGCAGAATGAAGATACGCTTGAAGTCATCCATGACCCTTATGCGGAAACCGAAAAATTCATGACAGACGCATATGCGAAGGCTTCTTCTACCAGCAAGCAGTCGGGCAAAAATGTTGTGTTTTATTCTTGCCTCGAAATTTACAACTCACCTGCCTTCGAAGCATTTATCAAGTCGCAGGATGCGTATATCTCAGACTGACTGCCGTACCCTCAACGTCAAAAGATCGCAGCCTTCGGCAGCTCCTACAGGGGATTCCATGTAGGAGCTGCCGAAGGCTGCGATCTTTTGATTTTGCTTCTGGAAACTCAGGAAGGCATCGCGCGCAACCGCTTGCCGATGACATCCAGCACATCACAACCGTCGCGCAACGGAATCACGCAGAGCTGGGCGAAGTCGCTGAGGATCATCGAGTCGCACTCGATCGAACCGCGCATGCACAGGTTTTCCAGCACCTGGACGACAGTGCGGATGCGGTAGTTGGCGGCGTCCATCAGGACGTCGGAGGGGGCGTGGGTGTCGACGAACAGCGTGGGCATGTCGTTGCAGTTGCTGGTCAGGGCCATGTAGCGGTTGTCGGGGTGGGGAATGTATTTTTCGTAGGGTGGATCCGGTTTAAGCGTCGTCATCTTTTGAACCTCTGGTAGTGAAGTGGGCGTCCACCATTTCCCTCCTACGGGTTTGGGTGGCAGCCGTGCGCGGGGTAGGAGTACCGAGACCAGAGAACTCGGCCACGCCGAAGCGTGCCCGCGCATAGCCGCCGCAAATGATCTTACGGACGCACGTAGACTGCCGCAAATCGGGCAATGACGTTTATGCACTCTTCTAGTCTCAAGGCTCCTACACCCTGTCGCCGCATCTGCGGTGACCTTTTAAGACTATCCCTGCAACCCATCGCCCACCAGTTCATGAAAACCGCCGCAACTCGAAGGAAGCGTCCGAAGCCTTCGCCCGGAAATGTCACTCCGACTCTGCCAGCAAATACGCCAACAACGCCGATTGCGACGATTCTTCCGACGTTGAGCGCTGAAAAAACTGCCCGATCTTGCAGCGCAGTACAGCCTCAGGAAAAGCCTCGAACAACGCCGGATGCTCCTCGCTCAGCCACTGCACGGCGTTGCCGACCCGAACGTCATCCCCTGCCGAAGCCAATACCGAATCAGGCACCGCCCACCAAGGAAAAGCCCGCCCCGAAACCGGCGCCCGCCCCCCGATTTCCAAGGCCTGACCATTGATCAGTCCGCGTGAAATCACCGGCAACAACTGCGCCGGATCCACGGCATCCGACTGCAAGATCGGCAACAAAAACCGCCCATCCCAAAACCGAAAGAACACCGCTTTGCCGTCCGGCATCAGCACCTGAGTCAGGCTGCGAAAGTGCTCGACCAGCACTTCCAGACTCGCCGAAGACACCGCCAGCCAACCCCAGTCGCAAGACTCGGTAGAGGCCACCCAATCGAGAAACTCACTGTCAGTAGCGACAATTCCCACGAAGGGCATCACCGCGTCCCACTCGGCGTAGATCGTCTCCGCCCAGATCGGCTTAGGTGCGACCAATGGAGGCCTGGCGTCGCTGGCGTTACTGAAGATCGCGAACAGTTGTTCCGAAGGTTTCAGCGGTTCACGCGCCAGCCACTCTGCCGGCATGAGGCAATCAGGCTGCACAAACACCATCCTTGCAACGCTCACACTCTTCGCAGAACGGCGCATCGCCTTTGAAACTCATGATTTGTGCGGCGGTGAGCATGGCCGCCGGCGCTGCGGCCAGTTTCTCCGGCAACCCCGGCACCACCGGCGCGGCGTTCATCGCTGCCATCGGCGCGCCGCCCACGACAATCGGCACGCTACTGAAAATCCCGCCGGGACCGATGTTGATCCACTGCCCGCCGGCCTGAATCGTCGCGCTCGCGCCGCCGTCGATTACCACTTGTTGCCCGGCACTGACGTGGATTTGCGCGCTGGCGCTGGTCATCTGATTGCTCACCCGAATATGCCGATCGCCAACCACCGTCAGGTGATCGTCCTGTTTCACTTCGGTCTGGCGCTGACCATGAGTAATGCGTTGTTCGTCGGCCCGCAACTCATGTTTGGCGGTACCCGTGACCACGATGCTGCGCTGGTTATCGACCTGCACCTGTTGGTCGTGCAGTACATGCTGGGTCCAGTTGCGCTGGGCGCGCAGGTAGATTTCTTCGGCGCCCTTTTTGTCCTCGATTCGAAGCTCGTTGTAACCGCCGCCACCGGGACTGCTCTGGCTGCGGAAGATGCTGCGGGTCTTGTCCGCTGGCAAATCCAGCGGCACCGGAGTCGCGGCGTTTGGCAGACAACCCATGACCAGCGGTTTGTCGGCATCAGCATCGATGAAACCGACCAGCACTTCCATGCCGACCCTCGGGATCAGCACGCTGCCGTAACGGTCATGCGCCCAACCCCTGGCGACGCGCAGCCAGCAACTGGAATGCTCGTTGAGTTCGCCGTCGCGATCCCAGGCCAGTTGCACCTTGACCCGCCCAAACTCGTCGCAGTGGATTTCGCTGTCCGGCGGCCCGGTGACAACCGCCGGTTGATAGCCGAGCATGCGCGGTTTTTCCGGTCCCAACGCCGGTCGAAAGAACACATCCCACGGCGTGGCAAGAAAGGTATTACGGTAACCCTGGAATGCTTCCCCATCGCTGGTCACCGACTCCTCCAGCACTTGCGGCTGTCGGCCGTGGTGTTCGACCGAGGTCAGCAGCCACAGGTCGTTCCAGTCGCTACGCGGATGGTCGATCAGTTGCAGGAAATGTCCACAAACCAATGCGGATTCGTCGCTGACGCCCTCGGCCTGACGGTAATCGGCGACATGTCGCTCCAGCGCTCTTTGGGCGAGGTGCTTGCCGGTTTCACGATCGTTGAATTGGCCGGGGAAGTGATAATCCTCGAGCACCGGGCGCAGCTCACCGTCGACTCGACTTTGCAACTGCAGACGCGGCTTGATGAAGTTGTAATCGCGCCGGGTCACTACGCTGGTACGGGTCTCCACGCGAACATTGAAACGATTGATCGCCGGCGCGCCACCGGCCATGCCGCTGCCGGGCAGATACAGCGTCGGTCGAGCCAGTTTCGGGAACACCGTCTGATCATCACCGAACACCAACAGGTGACCTTCCGGGCTGTGCTGAAAGTGGTAATGAATGCCGACTTCGGCGCACAGGCGCTGGATAAACGCGAGGTCACTTTCGGCGTATTGCACGCAGTACTCGCGCTCCGGGTACTCGCTGCCTAGGCGAAATTCGAATGCATCGCGCAGAATCGAATGATCCTTGAGCACCTGCGCGACGATTTGCGGCACCGTCTGATGCTGAAAAATCCGCTGATTGATGCGATGCCCAAGGTAGGTCAGACGCGGTACCAGGCTTAAGTGATAGCGCGTCAGACGCTTCCCGGAATCACCCTGCCCGACCTGATAAATCTGACCATGGACACCGGAACCTTCCGCATCGAATCTCAGAAACGCCTGACGGTGCAGCAGGCTTTCGAGGTCCAGATCCGGTCGCTCACTGACCAGTTCCAGCTCGAAACGAAAGGGTTGGCTGATGGCTTCCTTGCCCGTGAACTCAAGGACTTTGAGATCAATTTGGGCGCCTTCTAGGGTCAACGTGAAACGCGGTTGATTGGCAGGCGCGAACATCCGATGTCTCTCTGCAGATTGAGGGCGGGCGATTCTGCATGAGGGGCAAGGGGTGTTGGGTGGGTGACGGGAAAATCAGATTTGCCCTACTTTTTCTGGTGAAAAAGCCTTCGAAAATCGGCGCATGCGACTACAGACAACCTCTCAAACTCACCACCGAACAACTGTGGGAGCGGGCTTGCTCGCGAAAGGGCCGTGTCAGTCGACATTGATTTCATTTGACCCACCGCATTCGCGAGCAAGCCCGCTCCCACAGGGGATCTATGCTGAGTCAGGGGTATTGCAGGCATAAAAAAACGGCCCGCCTCCAGTAGGAAACGGGCCGCTCTCTTGTGAGCCGAAGCTCAATGCATCACTTGTTCAGGTGGAAATCTTTTTCCGCCGCTTCGAAGCGCTGCACCATGCCTTTGGTTGGCTCGCCCATTTTGCTGACGATGTAGATGGCCAGACTGGCGAAGATGAAGCCCGGGATGATTTCGTACAGACCCAGCAGTTCGAAATGCTTCCAGACCACGACGGTGATCGCGCCGACCAGGATGCCGGCCAGTGCGCCGTTGCGGGTCATGTCTTTCCAGATCACCGAGATCAGCACCACCGGACCGAACGCGGCACCGAAACCGGCCCAGGCGTAGGACACCAGGCCCAGTACGCGGTTTTCCGGATTGGCGGCCATGGCGATAGCGATCAGCGCCACCAGCAACACCATCGCGCGGCCGACCCACACCAGTTCTACCTGGGAGGCGGATTTGCGCAGGAAGGTTTTGTAGAAGTCTTCGGTCAGGGCGCTCGAGCACACCAGCAACTGGCAGCTCAGGGTGCTCATCACAGCAGCCAGAATGGCCGACAACAGCACGCCAGCAATCCATGGGTTGAAGAGGATTTTCGCCAGCTCGATGAACACCCGCTCGTGGTTCTCGGTCACGGGACCGGCGACTTCCGGGTGCGCCGAGAAGTAGGCGATACCGAAGAAGCCCACAGCGACGGTGCCGCCCAGGCACAGAATCATCCAGGTCATGGAGATGCGACGGGCGTTGGCAATCGACTTCACCGAGTCAGCGGCCATGAAACGCGCGAGGATATGCGGTTGACCGAAGTAACCCAGACCCCAGCCCATCAGCGAGATGATGCCGATGAAAGTGGTGCCCTTGAGCATGTCGAAGTTGCTCGGGTCCTGCGCCTCGATGGCCAGGAACGTGGTATCGACGCCGCCGGTGGCCAGCAGCACGATGATCGGCGTCAGCAGCAGGGCGAAGATCATCAGCGTGGCTTGCACGGTGTCAGTCCAGCTCACCGCGAGGAAACCGCCGACGAAGGTGTAGGCAATCGTCGCCGCAGCACCGGCCCACAGCGCCGTCTCGTAGGACATGCCGAAAGTGCTTTCGAACAGACGGGCGCCAGCCACGATGCCGGAAGCGCAGTAAATGGTGAAGAACACCAGAATCACCACCGCCGAGATGATACGCAGCAGGCCGCTTTTGTCTTCGAAACGGCTGGAGAAGTAGTCCGGCAGGGTCAGGGCATCGCCGTTGTGCTCGGTCTGCACGCGCAGACGGCCGGCGACGAACAGCCAGTTCAGGTAGGCGCCGACGATCAGGCCGATGGCGATCCAGCTTTCGGACAGACCGGACATGTAGATGGCGCCCGGCAGGCCCATCAGCAACCAGCCGCTCATGTCGGAAGCACCGGCAGACAGAGCCGTGACGACGCTGCCAAGGCTGCGGCCGCCAAGAATGTAATCAGAAAGGTTGTTGGTGGAGCGATAGGCCATGAAGCCGATCAGCACCATTGCTGCGATGTAGATCACGAACGTGATCAGTGTTGGATTGCTTACGCTCATTAAGTTACGCCCTGGCTTTGTTTTTATGTAGCAGCGGTGATCTATCGCACACAAACGACGACGTTTGGCAGACGAATCGGGATCCCGCGCATTTAGGACTGATGTTTCCCCAGGAAAGCCACCAGCCGATGCACCGGGTATTCCCGGTTGCACCTTGGGCGCGAATGCTATGCAACAAACCAAAAAAGGTGCAACCAGTTTCTGGTGATTAAGTTGCACCTAGTCGGATATACCGATAAACAGGCCGTTTTTGCTCCCTTTTAGCGCAGTCAGCTCGCTCCGCTAGAAGTAAAAGCACCAAGCAGGAGCGGCACTTCAGTACCAGAAAATAATTCCTGACGAAGCGTTTATTTTTCCGACAAAAAAGGGTTGCACCCGGTTGCACCTCTTTCGGCGCACGGCTAATCTTGCCGCCAGCTGATGCCACGCAACTGTGGCAACCATGAGGATAAAAATATGGCTACCACCACCCTTGGGGTCAAACTCGATGACCCGACCCGCGAGCGCCTGAAGGCTGCCGCGACCTCGATTGATCGCACACCGCACTGGCTGATCAAGCAGGCAATTTTCAATTACCTGGAAAAACTCGAGGGTGGTGCAACCCTGACCGAGCTGAACGGTTTGACCGCCAAAGACACCGACGATGCCGGTGAAGTCCATACCGATCACGCCCACCAGTGCTTCCTCGAATTCGCTGAAAGCATCCTGCCGCAATCGGTACTGCGCGCATCGATCACCGCTGCTTACCGTCGCCCTGAGCCGGAAGTGGTGCCGATGCTGATCGAGCAGGCGCGCCTGCCGGCACCGATGGCCGACGCCACCAACAAACTCGCCGCGACGATTGCGGAAAAACTGCGTAACCAGAAAAGTGCCGGCGGTCGTGCAGGCATTGTTCAGGGCCTGCTGCAGGAATTTTCCCTGTCGTCCCAGGAAGGCGTGGCGCTGATGTGCCTGGCCGAAGCGCTGCTGCGCATCCCGGACAAAGGCACTCGCGATGCACTGATCCGCGACAAGATCAGCACCGGCAACTGGCAGCCGCACCTGGGCAACAGCCCGTCGCTGTTCGTCAACGCCGCGACCTGGGGTCTGCTGCTGACCGGCAAACTGGTGTCGACCCACAATGAAGCCGGCCTGACTTCGTCGCTGAGCCGGATCATCGGCAAGAGCGGCGAGCCGATGATCCGCAAGGGCGTCGACATGGCCATGCGCCTGATGGGCGAGCAGTTCGTCACCGGCGAAACCATCGCCGAAGCACTGGCCAACGCGAGCAAGTTCGAAGCCAAGGGCTTCCGCTACTCCTACGACATGCTCGGTGAAGCGGCACTCACCGAACACGACGCGCAGAAGTACCTGGCGTCGTACGAACAAGCCATCCACTCGATCGGCAAAGCCTCCCACGGCCGTGGGATTTATGAAGGCCCGGGCATTTCCATCAAGCTCTCGGCCCTGCACCCGCGATACAGCCGTGCGCAGTACGAGCGCGTGATGGACGAGCTGTACCCGCGCCTGCTGTCGCTGACCCTGTTGGCCAAGCAATACGACATCGGCCTGAACATCGACGCTGAAGAAGCCGACCGTCTGGAGCTGTCGCTGGATCTGCTCGAGCGCCTGTGCTTCGAACCGCAACTGACCGGCTGGAACGGCATCGGTTTCGTGATTCAGGCTTATCAGAAGCGTTGCCCATACGTGATCGACTACGTGATCGATCTGGCTCGCCGCAGCCGCCATCGCCTGATGATCCGCCTAGTGAAAGGCGCGTACTGGGACAGCGAAATCAAGCGCGCCCAAGTCGAAGGTCTGGAAGGCTATCCGGTCTACACCCGCAAGGTGTACACCGACGTTTCCTACATTGCCTGCGCGCGCAAACTGCTGTCGGTGCCGGAAGTCATCTACCCGCAGTTCGCCACGCACAACGCCCACACCCTGTCGGCGATTTATCACATTGCCGGTCAGAACTATTACCCGGGCCAGTACGAATTCCAGTGCCTGCACGGCATGGGCGAACCACTCTACGAGCAGGTTGTCGGCAAAGTTTCCGAAGGCAAGCTGAACCGTCCGTGCCGCGTGTACGCACCGGTTGGCACCCACGAAACCCTGCTGGCGTACCTCGTGCGTCGTCTGCTGGAAAACGGCGCAAACACCTCGTTCGTCAACCGCATCGCCGACCAGTCGATTTCGATTCAGGAGCTGGTGGCCGATCCGGTGGCGCAGATCGAGCAGATGGCAACCGTGGAAGGTGGTTTCGGCCTGCCGCACCCACGCATTCCGCTGCCGCGTGATCTATACGGTGCCGAGCGCGCCAACTCCGCCGGCATCGACATGGCCAACGAACATCGTCTGGCCTCGTTGTCCTGCGCGCTGCTCGCCACCGCGCACAACCACTGGAAAGCCGCGCCGATGCTCGGTTGCGCCTCCAGCAACGAAGCCCCGGCACCGGTGCTGAACCCGGCGGATCACCGCGATGTGGTCGGCCATGTGCAGGAAGCTACCGTCGAAGACGTCGACAACGCGATCCAGTGCGCGCTGAATGCTGCGCCAATCTGGCAGGCCACTCCGCCAGCCGAACGTGCAGCGATTCTGGAACGAGCCGCCGACCTGATGGAAGGCGAGATCCAGCCACTGATGGGCCTGCTGGCCCGTGAAGCCGGCAAGACCTTCGCCAACGCCATTGCCGAAGTGCGCGAAGCGGTCGACTTCCTGCGCTACTACGCGGTGCAGGCGCGCAACGACTTCAGCAATGACGCCCACCGCCCACTGGGCCCGGTAGTGTGCATCAGCCCGTGGAACTTCCCGCTGGCCATCTTCAGCGGTCAGGTCGCTGCCGCACTGGCTGCCGGTAACCCGGTACTGGCCAAACCGGCTGAACAGACTCCGTTGGTTGCCGCGCAAGCCGTGCGCTTGCTGCTCGAAGCCGGGATTCCGGAAGGTGTGCTGCAACTGCTGCCGGGTCGCGGTGAAACCGTCGGTGCCGGTCTGGTCGGTGATGAGCGCGTCAAAGGCGTGATGTTCACCGGTTCTACCGAAGTTGCGCGTCTGCTGCAGCGCAACATCGCCGGCCGTCTCGACAGCCAGGGCCGTCCGATTCCGCTGATCGCCGAAACCGGCGGGCAGAACGCGATGATCGTCGACTCCTCGGCACTGACCGAACAAGTGGTGATCGACGTGGTGTCCTCGGCCTTCGACAGCGCCGGTCAGCGTTGCTCGGCCCTGCGTGTACTGTGCCTGCAGGAAGATTCCGCCGACCGCGTCATCGAAATGCTCAAAGGCGCGATGGCTGAAAGCCGTCTCGGCAACCCTGAGCGTCTGTCCGTGGACATCGGCCCGGTAATCGACGCCGAAGCCAAGGCCGGTATCGACAAGCACATCCAGGCCATGCGCGATAAAGGTCGTAGCGTCTATCAGGTGGCTATCGCCGACAGCGAAGAAGTCAAACGCGGCACCTTCGTCATGCCGACCCTGATCGAGCTGGAAAGCTTCGACGAGCTGCAACGCGAGATCTTCGGCCCGGTGCTGCACGTGGTGCGCTACAAGCGCAAGGACATCGACCAGTTGATCGGCCAGATCAATGCCTCCGGTTATGGCCTGACCCTCGGCGTGCACACCCGTATCGACGAGACCATCGCCAAGGTGATCGACAACGTCAACGCCGGTAACGTCTACGTCAACCGCAACATCGTCGGTGCCGTGGTCGGCGTGCAGCCATTCGGTGGCGAAGGCCTGTCGGGGACTGGCCCGAAAGCCGGTGGCCCGCTGTACCTGTACCGCTTGCTGTCGACCCGCCCTACTGACGCGATCGAGCAATCCTTCGCTCGCGGTGATGCGGTCGTCGCCCCGGACGTGCGTCTGCGTGATGCCATGAGCAAACCGCTGAACGCCTTCAAGGCTTGGGCCGAGAGCAACAAATACGCCGACCTGAGCACACTGTGCGTGCAGTACGCCGCGCAATCGCAAAGTGGTATCACCCGCGTGCTGGCCGGCCCGACCGGCGAGAAAAACAGCTACGCGATCCTGCCGCGTGAACACGTGCTGTGCCTGGCGGACGTCGAAGGCGATCTGTTGACCCAACTGGCGGCGGTCCTGGCTGTCGGCGGTTCGGCGGTATGGCCGGAGTCCGACATCAGCAAGGCCTTGTTCGCACGCCTGCCGAAGGAAGTTCAGGCGCGGATCAAACGGGTTGCCGACTGGCACAAGGATGAAGTGGTGTTTGATGCCGTGCTGCATCACGGTCATTCCGACCAGTTGCGTGGTGTCTGCCAGCAGATTGCCAAACGCGCCGGTGCGATCGTTGGCGTTCAGGGCCTGTCCCAGGGCGAGACCAGCATTGCGCTGGAGCGTCTGGTGATCGAGCGGGCGTTGAGCGTTAACACTGCTGCGGCGGGTGGTAATGCGAGTTTGATGACCATCGGTTAAGACCCGATGGGCCAGGCAACCGCAATGGTTGCCTGACGATCAAATCCCAATGTGGGAGCGGGCTTGCTCGCGAAGGCGTAGTGTCAGTCGACATCTGCAGTGACTGATGCACCGCTTTCGCGAGCAAGCCCGCTCCCACAGTTGTTTGGGGTGCTTGGTAAGTCGGTGCTCGGCTCCAACATCACCGTCATCAATCATCCTGTTAAGTCTTTATCAGCACGCCTAGACTCGGCCCAACCCCAAATTTCAGGTAGGCCGCCATGTCCGAGACGCTGCTCAGTTCCCGCAATCTGGCTTTCGAGCTGTACGAAGTCCTCGATGCCGAGGGCCTGACCCGGCGTGAGCGGTTTGCCGAGCACAATCGTGAGACCTTCGACGCGGCGATCGGCACTGCGCGCAGCATCGCCGAGAAATACTTCGCACCGCACAACCGCAAGGGCGACGAGAACGAGCCGCGCTACGAGAGCGGACAGGCGATGCTGATTCCCGAAGTAAAACCGGCGGTGGACGCATTCCTCGAGGCGGGTTTCCTCAATGCTGCGCGCAGCTTCGAAGCGGGCGGCATGCAACTGCCGACGCTGCTGTCACAAGCGTGCTTTGCGCACTTTCAAGCGGCGAACGCGGCGACCACCTCGTACCCGTTCCTGACCATGGGCGCGGCGAACCTGATCGAAAGCTTTGGCACCGACGAGCAAAAACAGCGCTTTCTGCAACCAATGATCGACGGCCGTTTCTTCGGCACCATGGCCCTCACCGAACCCCATGCCGGCTCCTCACTGTCGGATATTCGTACCCGCGCCGAGCCGGCGTCCGACGGCACTTATCGGCTCAAGGGTAACAAGATCTTCATTTCCGGCGGCGATCACCCGCTGTCGGAAAACATCGTGCACATGGTCCTGGCCAAGCTGCCGGATGCGCCGCCGGGGGTGAAAGGCATTTCGCTGTTTATCGTGCCGAAGTTTCTGGTCAACGCTGACGGCAGCCTCGGCCAGCGCAACGATGTGCTGCTGGCCGGGCTGTTCCACAAGATGGGCTGGCGCGGCACCACCTCCACGGCACTGAACTTCGGCGATAACGGCGAGTGTGTCGGCTATTTGGTGGGCAAGCCGCACCATGGCTTGAGCTACATGTTCCAGATGATGAACGAGGCGCGGATCGGCGTCGGTATGGGCGCGGTGATGCTCGGTTACGCCGGCTACCTGTATTCGCTGGAATACGCCCGCGAACGCCCGCAAGGCCGAGTGCCGGACAGCAAGGATCCGACCACGGCGCCAGTGGCGATCATTCAGCACGCCGATGTCAGACGCATGCTGCTGACGCAAAAGTCCTACGTCGAAGGGGCCTTTGACCTCGGCTTGTACGCCGCGCGGCTGTTCGATGACACCACCACACTGGAAACCGAAGCCGAGCGCAAACAGGCCCATGAGTTGCTGGATTTGCTGACGCCGATCGTCAAATCCTGGCCGTCGGAGTTCTGCCTTAAGGCCAACGAATTGGCGATCCAGATCCTCGGCGGCCACGGTTACACCCGTGAGTATCCGGTGGAGCAGTATTACCGCGACAACCGTTTGAACCCGATCCACGAAGGCACCCACGGCATTCAGTCGCTGGACTTGCTCGGGCGCAAACTGGCGCAGAACGGCGGCGCCGGATTGAAGCAACTGATCCGTCTGATCGCCGACACCGCCGAGCGCGCGACTGCGTATGAATCGTTGACCGCGCTGCGTGAGCCATTGGAGAAACTGGTGGCGCGCCTGCAAGCGGTGACCATCGGCCTGCTCACCGATCTGGCGCAGGGCAAGATCAACAGCAGCCTGGCGAATTCGGCGCTGTACCTGAAAGTGTTCGGGCACACGGTGATTGGCTGGCGCTGGCTGGAACAGGCGATCCGCGCCGAGGAGGGGCTGGCCAAGGGCAATACGGCGGATGCTGACTTCTATAAGGGCAAGCTGCAGGCGGCGCGGTACTTCCTGACGTGGGAAGTGCCGGGTTGCCAGCATGAGCTGGCGTTGCTGGAGGCGCGGGATGATACGTGTCTGGCGATGCAGGATGCGTGGTTTTGATCCGGATTATGTGTCGCAGTTGAAATCCAATCGCGAGCAGGCTCACTCCTACAGTTGGAATGTGTTTCCTTGTAGGAGTGAGCCTGCTCGCGATGGCGCCAGTTCAGGCAATACATCTCTCAACTCAACTTGAACCCACCCATCTGCCTCGCCAGATCATCCGCCAGCTTCTGCAACATCTGACAATCCTCGCGACAGGCCCGAACCTCCCCTGCCGTCGCCCGGGCCAGATCGGAAATCCCCTGCACGTTGCGATTGATCTCTTCAGTCACCGCCGATTGTTCTTCCGTCGCGGTCGCCACCTGATGGTTCATGTCGCTGATGCGCTCGACCTGTCCGGTAATCGCGGTCAACGACGCGCCCGTACGTTGGCTCGACTCAACCCCGGTGCCGGTCGCAGCCTGACCCGTACGCATCGATGACACGGCATTCTCGGCGCCTTGCTTGAGGCTGCCGATCATTTGCTGAATCTCGTCGGTGGAGGCCTGGGTTCTGCGCGCCAAGGTGCGCACTTCATCCGCCACTACCGCAAACCCGCGCCCCATATCTCCGGCGCGCGCCGCTTCAATCGCCGCGTTGAGCGCCAGCAGATTGGTCTGCTCGGACACCCCGCGAATCACCGCCAGCACCGAATCGATCGACGCCACCTGATGCGCCAGCTCACCGACCGCGCCCGCCGCCACGCCAATCTCGTCGGACATGCGTTCAATATGGCGGATCGAGCCACCGACCACTTCCCGCGCCTGCATTGCTTCATCGCGAGCAGTTTGTGAAGCCAGCGCGGCGTTGCCGGCGTTCTGCGCGATTTCCTGCACAGTCAGGCCCATTTCATGCACCGCCGTGGCGACCATGTCGGTCATTTCCTGCTGGCGCCCGGAGCGTTCGGCGGTGTTTTCCACCACTTTCGCCACTTGGCCGACCGCCGTGCGCAAGCGCTCACTGGTGGTCAGCACTTCGCCAATCAGCCCGCGCTGGCTGTCGAGAAAACGGTTGAAGCCGCGCGCGAGATCGCCCAGCTCATCGGCGCGACTGGAATCTAACCGATGGGTCAAATCTCCACCGCCGCTACCGATCGCTACCAGCGCGGCTGTTACCTGACGAATCGGCCGCACCAGCCCTTGGGCCAGCCACACCACCAGCGCCAGGCACACCAAAGCCACCGCCAGGCCGATACCGCCACTCATCCACATCGCCTTGCGGGCTTCGGCGTAGATCTGCGATTGCGGCACTTCGGCCACCAGCGTCCAGCCCAGATCACGCAACGGCAGGCTGAAGGCGAGGAAGTCTTCGCCATCGCGCTGGAAGGAACTGTTGCTGGCGACTTTCTGCCCCATGACCGCTTGCGCCGCCGACGCACCGATCTGCTCCGTGAGGGTGCGCTTGCCGCTGAACTGCGCCTCGGGATGGACCTGGATCAAACCGTCGGAACGCACGAGGTAGACCTTGCCGCGCTCGCCAAAGCTGAAGTTGTGGATCAGCTCCGACAGCTCTTTCATGCTCAGGCCCAACCCGGCCACGCCGACCACCTTGCCGGCGTGCTCGACCTTCAAGTCGATGAACAGCGCCAATTCTCCGGTGGCGCCATCGTTGTCGATGTTCAGGGTGCGCGGCTGATTGCTATCGAGAAAGGAGTAGAACCAGGCATCGGCCGGTTTGGCCCGACTGAGGGTGCGATCCAGGCCCTTTTCGGTAATGTAGTGATTGGAGTCGGTGCCGATGATCAATGCGGTGAAGGCTTTATGTTCGGCGCGGATGCCTTCCAGATACTGCGCGAAAGCCGCTGTTTTGCTGTTGTCTTCGCCCGCTGCCAGCCAGTCGCGCACCATGCTGTTGCTGGCGATGTCTTTGGCGGCGGTCAGGGGTTGGACGAGGATGCGTTCGATATCGTTGCGCGTCGCTTCGATGCTCGACGGCAGCGCTTGTTCGACCAGATAGTTCTGGGCGAGGCGGTTGACCACCAGGGTATAAATGCCAACCACGATCAGGATGCTGACCAGCAGGGCGGTGCCCATGCTGAGAATCAGCTGCCATTGAATACTGCGTCGCCACAACTGCATGGAGCACCCCCAAAGAATAAGTGGCCGAAACAATGCAACAGCCGTGCCGATTGTATACAATCCGATCGACAATCTATTCTTTGGTTGTGCGCAACCCCATCAGCCCTGATTGATGGTCTTGGCGATGGTGTCGACCGTGGCGCTGACTTGCTCTTGGTAACGGTCGAGTTCTTCCTGGTGCTGCTTCTTCATTTCGATCTGCTGCGAGCACAGGTTCATCGCTGCCAGCACCAGCAAGCGGTCACCGATCAGCGTCGGGTATTTGCGTTTGGTGTCGGCCAGTGCGGCCTTGAGCATCAGTGCGGCGTCCAGCAGGGTCTGTTCTTCCCCGGCCGGTGCCTTGATCGAATAGTCCTCCCCGAGAATGGAGATGACTTTTACCCCTGCGGTGCCGTGGTTCATGCGCTGACAGGGCCTGCGTTGACGCGATCAACCAGAGCCTGGATGCGCGCTGCGGTGGCGCCGTGCTTCTCTTCCTGTTCCATCAGGCTCAGTTGCAGGCTTTCGTTTTCATCCTTGGCCTGGGCCAGTTCCGTGGACAGGGTCTGGTTGGTTTGCGCAAGGGTCTGGTTCTGTTGCACCAGGTCGCTGACGAGCTGTTCCAATTGGCTGAGGGATGCTTCCAACATTTTGATCTTCCAAGCGTTTTTCAAAGGGCGCGTACGATAAAGAAAAGTCACTGCGGATGCCAGGGTTATACCGGCGCAAGGCCTTGATTTTCCTGGCGGCCGACCGTTCTCGCGAGTTTAAAAGACTGTGATCTGCCGATCTGGTTCCTGCACTTCGTCGCCCAGGCCCATATGCGACAAATACGCACAGTGCCTCAAGACTTTAGTCGTATGACCGATAAGTCATCCATACAGCAGTCTCAGCCCGCATGGATGCGGCCCTTTTTGGTATCCGCGCCATGTCCCTTCGCAATATGAATATCGCCCCCCGGGCGTTCACCGGTTTCGCCCTGATCGGCGGCCTGATGCTGATTCTCGGCGTGTTTGCCCTGAACCAGATGAGCAAAATCCGTGGCGCTGCCGAGGACATCACGTCCAGCAGCGTGCCGAGCATCAAGAACCTCGACGAGTTCACCCAGCTGACCTTGCGCCTGCGGGTGCTGTCGTATCGTTTGCTGGTCAACCGCGAGCCGGACGTGCAGCAGAAGACCGTCGAGTTGCTGGACATGCGCAATCAGCAGATTCGTGCCGCCCAGACCGCCTACGAGCCGTTGATCGGCAGCCCGGAAGAACGCGCCGCCTACGATCAATACGTGCAATTGCTCGGCCAGTACCGGCAGATCGAAGACCGGATGAAGAGCTTGTCGCGCAACAATCAGGTGGACGAGTTGCGCAACCTGCTCAACACCGAGTTGCTGAACAACTCCGAAGCGATGAACACCGTGCTCAACCGCCTGATGCAGATCAACGGCGAGCAGATCAGCCAGACCAATCAGGAAGCGGCCGACCAGTATTCCTCGGCGTTCAATCTGGTGGTCACCCTGTTGGTGATCGCCACCGGCCTGACCTTCCTGTTCGCCTGGCTGCTGACCGTCAGCATCACCAAGCCGATTTCCAAAGCGCTGGACGCGGCGGAAACCATTGCCGAGGGCAACCTGACCCAGCCGATCCACGTCGACGGTAGCGACGAAGCCGGGCGCCTGCTCGCGGCAATGGCCAAGATGCAATCGAAGCTGCGCGACACCTTGCAGCGCATCTCCGGCTCGGCCACCCAGCTTGCATCTGCGGCGGAAGAGCTGAACAGCGTCACCGACGAAAGCGCCCGTGGCCTGACCCAGCAGAACAACGAAATCGAACAGGCCGCCACCGCGGTCAACGAGATGACCAGCGCCGTGGAAGAAGTCGCCCGCAATGCCGTGAGCACTTCGGAAGCCTCGAAGAACGCCACCACTTCGGCCGGCGACGGCCGCGACCTGGTGCAGGAAACCGTCAGCGCCATCGAACGCATGAGCGCCGACGTGCAGAGCACCGCGACCCTGATCGGCGATCTGGCGAATGAATCCCGTGACATCGGCAAGGTGCTGGACGTGATTCGTGGTCTGGCGGATCAGACCAACCTGCTGGCCCTGAACGCAGCGATCGAAGCGGCGCGTGCCGGTGAAGCCGGGCGTGGTTTTGCCGTGGTGGCCGATGAAGTGCGTGCCCTGGCGCATCGCACCCAGCAGTCGACCAGCGAAATCGAACGCATGATCGGCAGCATCCAGAGCGGCACCGAACACGCCGTGGACTCGATGCGCAACAGCACCGAGCGCGCCGAATCGACCCTGAACATCGCCCGGGGTGCCGGGATGTCGCTGGACACCATCAACACCGCGATCGTCGAGATCAACGAGCGCAACCTGGTGATCGCCAGCGCTGCCGAAGAGCAGGCGCAAGTGGCCCGCGAAGTGGATCGCAACCTGGTGAACATCCGCGACCTGTCGGTGCAATCGGCCACCGGCGCGAATCAGACCAGTGCGGCGAGCAACGAGCTGTCACGGTTGGCGCTGGATCTGAACAATATGGTCGGGCGGTTCAGCCTGTAACAACATTTACCTTGAAGTAAATGAAATCTCTGTGGCGAGGGAGCTTGCTCCCGCTCGGCTGCGCAGCAGTCGCTGATCCAGCCAACTTGTTTATCCTGATAAACCTTTATCCTGATAAACCGCAGCATCTGCATTTGGGGGCGCTGCGCACCCCAGCGGGAGCAAGCTCCCTCGCCACAGTCATCACCCGCCATACAAACGATGTGACTGCTTTGCAAAAAGCTTTTTGACAGCATCACATTTCAACAGGTTAGAATCGCTGGCACGCAGACTGCATGGTCAGTTTGTGCCCGTCTTTACGCTTCTGGAGTACTGCCTTTGAATGCGACGACCATCAACAGCCTGTTCTTGATCGGCGCGTTGCTGGTAGGTGCAAGCATTCTTGTCAGCTCACTTTCCTCCCGTCTCGGCATCCCGATTCTGGTCATCATTCTCGCGGTCGGCATGGCGGCGGGGGTCGATGGCGGCGGGATCATTTTCGATAACTACCCGACGGCCTATCTGGTCGGCAACCTCGCACTGGCGGTGATCCTCCTCGACGGCGGCTTGCGCACACGGGTTTCAAGTTTTCGCGTGGCGCTGTGGCCGGCGTTGTCGCTGGCGACGGTCGGGGTGCTGATCACCACCGGGCTGACCGGCATGGCGGCGGCGTGGCTGTTCGACCTGAACCTGATTCAGGGCCTGCTGATCGGCGCCATCGTCGGCTCCACCGACGCCGCTGCGGTGTTCTCGCTGCTCGGCGGCAAGGGTCTCAACGAACGGGTGACCGCCAGCCTGGAAATCGAATCCGGCAGCAACGATCCGATGGCGGTGTTCCTCACCGTGACCCTGATCGACATGCTCGCCAGCGGCCAGACCGGCCTGCACTGGAGCCTGCTGACCCACCTGATCCGCGAATTCGGTATCGGTGGCGTGATCGGTCTGGGCGGTGGCTGGCTGATGCTGCAACTGGTCAACCGGATCAACCTCGCCACCGGCCTGTATCCGATTCTGGTGATTGCCGGCGGTCTGGTGGTGTTCGCCCTGACCAACGCCCTGCACGGCAGCGGCTTCCTTGCGGTGTACCTGTGCGGTCTGGTGATCGGCAACCGCCCGGTGCGCAGCCGTCACGGCATTCTGCACATGCTCGACGGCATGGCATGGCTGGCACAGATCGGCATGTTCCTCGTGCTGGGGTTGCTGGTTACCCCGCACGATTTGCTGCCGATCGCCCTGCCCGCTCTGGGTCTGGCGCTGTGGATGATTCTGTTCGCCCGGCCGCTGTCGGTGCTGGTCGGTCTGCTGCCGTTCAAGGCGTTCCACGGCCGCGAGAAAGCATTTATTTCCTGGGTCGGCCTGCGCGGCGCGGTACCGATCATTCTCGCGGTGTTCCCGTTGATGGCCGGGCTGCCGAATGCGCAGCTGTACTTCAACCTCGCGTTCTTCATTGTGCTGGTGTCGTTGCTGGTGCAGGGCACGAGCCTGCCGTGGGTGGCCAAACTGTTGAAGGTGACGGTGCCGCCCGAGCCGGCGCCTATCTCCCGTTCGGCACTGGAAGTGCACATCACCAGCGAGTGGGAGCTGTTCGTTTACAAGCTCGGCGCCGAGAAATGGTGCATCGGTTCGCCCCTGCGCGAGCTGAAAATGCCCGAAGGCACCCGCATCGCCGCCCTGTTTCGTGGCCAGCAACTGCTCCATCCGTCGGGTAGTACGGTGCTGGAAGTCGATGATTTGCTGTGTGTTATCGGCCATGAACACAACTTGCCAGCGCTCGGAAAACTGTTCAGCCAGGCGCCACAACGCGGTCTGGATCTGCGCTTCTTCGGCGACTTCGTGCTCGAAGGAGACGCCCAGCTTAAAGCGGTTGCCGCGCTGTATGGCCTACCGGCCGAAGGCATCGATCCGGACATGACCCTGGGTGCGTTCATTGCCCAAAAGGTCGGGGGTGCACCGATCGTTGGCGACCAGGTGGAGTGGAACAACACCCACTGGACGGTCGCGGTAATGGACGGGAACAAGATCGGCAAAGTGGGCGTCAGATTCCCCGAAGGAAGTCGCCCGGGCCCCGGTCTCTTCCTCTAAACTGCGTCCACTCTCACTTGCTTGACCGGTCTCTATGCCTACCCTGCGCTCCTTCTTTTTCGCGGCCCTGCTGGGCCTGAGTCTTTCCGTCGGCCCGCTCTACGCCGCCGAACCGCCGTCCAGCGAAGCCGTGCAGGCCAGCCTGGACAAGCTGGCCGACAGCAAACTGCCGGATGCCGACAAGAAGTCCCTGCAGTCAGTCCTGCAAACCACGCTCAATCAACTCAACAGCCGGCGTGATTACGACCAGAAGCTGATCGACCTCAAGCAGCAACTGGCCTCCGCCCCTCGGCAGACCATCGAGAATACCCGCGAACTGTCACGCCTCAAGGCCACGGCGGTGGTGCCGGTGGCGCAGCGTTTCAGCAAAGAGTCGATCCAGCAGCTGGAGCAGATCCTCACTGATCGCTCGACCCAGCAAAGTGACCTGCAAAAAGCCCTGGCCGATGCCAACAGCCTGATCATCACCGCCCAGACTCGCCCCGAGCGTGCGCAGGCAGAAATCTCTGCCAGCCAGACGCGCATCCAGCAGATCAACAACATCCTCAAATCCGGCAAGGACGCGGGCAAGACCGTCAGCGCCGAGCAGCGCGACCAGTTGAACGCCGAGCTCGCTGCGTTGAACTCACTGATTCCGCTGCGCCGTCAGGAACTGGCGGGCAACAGCCAGTTGCAGGATCTGGGCAACAGTCAGCACGACCTGCTCTCGGAGAAGTCCGACCGTCTCGACCGTGAGATCCAGGAACTGCAGACCCTGATCAACCAGAAGCGTCTGGCGCAATCTCAGGAAACTGTCACTCAGCAGTCGATCGAGGCACAGAAGGCCGGCGGCAGCAGCCTGCTCGCCACCGAAAGTGCAGCCAACCTCAAGCTCTCCGACTACCTGCTCAAAAGCACCGACCGCCTCAACGAAGTCACTCAGCAGAACCTGCAGACCAAACAGCAGCTCGACAGCCTGACCCAAAGCGATTCGGCCCTCGACGAGCAGATCAACGTGCTCAAGGGCAGCCTGCTGCTGTCGAAGATTCTCTATAAGCAGAAACAGGCGCTGCCGCGACTCAAGGTCGACCGCGATCTGGCGGACCAGATCGCCGATATTCGCCTGTATCAGTTCGAAGTCAGCCAGCAGCGCGAACTCCTGAGCAATCCGGCGACCTACGTCGACAACCTGCTCTCCACCCAGCCGCCGGAACAAGTCACCCCGCAACTGCGCAAGAGCCTGATGGAACTGGCCAACACCCGCGCCGATCTGCTGGAGCGCCTGAACCGCGAACTGAGCGCGGTGCTCAACGAATCGATCACCCTGCAACTCAACCAGAAACAATTGCTGAGCACCGCGCAGAGCCTGCGTGCGACCCTTGACGAGCAGATGTTCTGGATCCCCAGCAACAAACCGCTGGACGCTGAATGGATTCGCGGCGTGCCAGAGCGGCTCAAGCGTCAGATCGACACCCTGCCGCTGGCCTCAAGCCTGAGCGAGCTGACCGACGGTCTGACCCAGCGCCCGTTGCTGTTCCTGCCGCTGGCCCTGTTGATCGGCGCTCTACTGTGGCGACGCAAAGCGCTGTACGCGCGACTGAACAAGGTTCACCAGGACATCGGGCACTTCAAGCGTGACAGCCAGTGGCATACGCCGCAGGCGATTCTGATCAACATTCTGCTAGCGATGCCGGTGGCGCTCGGTCTGGGCCTGTGCGGCCTGGCCTTGCAGATCGACGCCCGTGGGCAGAACGCCAACATGGGCGCGGCGCTGCTGCAGATGGGCCAGGCGTGGCTGGTGTTCTACACCGCTTACCGGATTCTCTCGCCGGGCGGTGTGGCCGAGTTGCACTTCCGCTGGGACAAGCCGCAGGTCGAGTTCCTTCAGGGCTGGATCCGTCGCCTCGGACTGGTGGTGATGGCCCTGGTGACCGTGGTGGCCGTCGCCGAGCTGCAACCGGCAGCGCTGGCCGACGACGTGCTCGGCATGCCGGTGGTGCTGACCTGCTACGCGCTGATGGCGTGGCTGCTCAGCCGCCTGCTGATCAGCAGCCCGGCCCACGAAAACACCTCGCTGTTCCGCAAGGCCGTCGGTGTGATGTTCACCCTGCTGCCGATCGCCCTGTTCGTCGCGGTGTGCTTCGGCTACTACTACACCGCACTGAAACTCAGCGACCGATTGATCAACACCCTGTACCTGCTGATGTTCTGGCTGGTGATCGAAGCCACCTTCGTCCGTGGTCTGGCGGTCGCCGCACGCCGTCTGGCCTACCAGCGCGCCTTGGCCAAACGTCAGGCCGCGAAAGAGGCCGGCGACGGCGAAGCGGTGATCGAGGAGCCAACCCTGGACATCGAAAAGGTCAACGAACAGTCGCTGCGCCTGATCCGTCTGGCGCTGCTCGGCGGCTTCATCGCCGCGCTGTACTGGGTCTGGGCCGACCTGATTTCGGTGTTCTCGTACCTCGACAACATCACCCTCTACGAATACACCAGCGGCACCGGCGCCAACATGAGCATGGTACCGATCAGCATCGGCGACATGCTCGGCGCGCTGATCATCATCGGCATCACCTTCGCCCTGGCGCGCAACCTGCCGGGTCTGCTCGAAGTGTTCGTGTTGTCGAAACTCAATCTGGCGCAGGGCAGCGCCTATGCGACCACGACGTTGTTGTCGTATGTGATCGCCGGCGTCGGTTTTGTCTCGACCCTGTCGACCCTCGGTGTGAGCTGGGACAAGTTGCAGTGGCTGGTGGCGGCGCTGTCGGTCGGCCTCGGCTTCGGTATGCAGGAGATCTTCGCCAACTTCATCTCCGGCATCATGATCCTGTTCGAACGTCCGGTGCGGATCGGCGACACCATCACCATCGGCAACCTGTCGGGCACGGTGAGCAAGATCCGCATCCGCGCCACGACCATCACCGACTTCGACCGCAAGGACATCATTGTCCCGAACAAGACGTTCATCACCGGGCAACTGATCAACTGGTCGCTGACCGACACCATCACCCGCGTCACGCTGAAACTCGGCGTGGATTACGGCTCCGATCTGGATCTGGTCAAGGAACTGCTGCTCAAGGCCGCCCGGGAAAACCCGCGCGTGCTCAAGGAACCCGAGCCGCACGTGTACTTCCTCAACTTCGGCGAAAGCACCCTCGACCACGAATTGCGCATGCACGTACGTGACCTCGGTGACCGCAACCCGGTACTCGATGAGGTCAACCGCTTCATCAACCGCGAGTTCAAGAAGCAGCACATCAACATCTCGTTCCGCCAGATGGAGGTGTACCTGAAGAACCTCCACGGTCAGGAATACAAGATGGTGCCGATCGAGCCGGAGACCAAAACCATCGTACCGATCCCCGACGATCAGAAACCGCTGCAAGAGCCGCCGCCGGCCAAACTCGACTAACCGGTCTGATCCCAGCAGAATGCTCGGACATTCTGCTGGAGCCGGCCCTTGAAAGCCCTCGACGAACTGACCTTCGACAATCGCTTCGCCCGCCTGGGCGACGCGTTCTCCGCCCATGTGCTGCCCGAGCCGATCGACAACCCGCGTCTGGTCGTCGCCAGCCCGGCGGCCCTGGCCTTGCTCGATCTTGATCCGGCAACCGCTGAGACTCAGGAATTTGCTGAACTGTTCGGCGGCCACAAGTTGTGGGCCGATGCCGAACCACGAGCGATGGTCTATTCCGGGCATCAGTTCGGCGGCTACACGCCACAACTGGGTGATGGTCGCGGACTGTTGCTGGGCGAGGTCTACAACGACGCTGGCGAACACTGGGATCTGCATCTGAAGGGCGCCGGACAGACGCCGTTTTCGCGTATGGGCGATGGCCGCGCTGTGCTGCGTTCGTCGATCCGTGAGTTTCTCGCTTCCGAAGCACTGCACGGGCTGAACATCCCGTCTTCACGGGCAGCCTGCGTGATCGGCTCCGACACTCCGGTGTGGCGCGAAAAGCAGGAACGCGCGGCGATGGTACTGCGTCTGGCGCCAAGCCATGTGCGCTTCGGCCACTTCGAATACTTCTACTACACCAAGCGTCCCGAGCAGCAGAAATTGCTCGGCGAACACGTATTGGCGATGCACTATCCCGAGTGCCTGGAGCAGCCGGAGCCGTATCTGGCGATGTTCCGCGAGATCGTCGAGCGCAACGCCGAACTGATCGCCAAGTGGCAGGCCTACGGCTTCTGTCACGGGGTGATGAACACCGACAACATGTCGATCCTCGGCATCACCTTCGACTTCGGCCCGTTCGCCTTCCTCGACGATTTCGACGCCAACTTCATCTGCAACCACTCGGATGATCAGGGCCGCTACTCGTTCAGCAACCAGGTGCCGATCGGCCAGTGGAACCTCAGCGCTCTGGCCCAGGCCCTGACGCCGTTCATCAGTGTCGAAGCCCTGCGCGAAACCCTCGGCCTGTACCTGCCGCTGTTCCAGGCGCACTACCTCGACCTGATGCGCCGCCGCCTCGGCTTCACCACCGCCGAGGATGACGACCAGAAACTGCTCGAAGACCTGCTGCAACTGATGCAGAACAGCGGCGTCGACTACACCTTGTTCTTCCGCCATCTCGGCGAAGAGTCAGCAGAACAGGCTGTCGCCCGATTGCGTGATGACTTCGTCGATATCAAAGGCTTCGACGCCTGGGGCGAGCGCTACGTGGCACGGGTTGCCCGTGAAGGCGACAGCGATCAGGAACAGCGCCGGGCGCGGATGCACGCGGTCAACCCGCTGTACATCCTGCGCAACTATCTCGCGCAAAAAGCCATCGACGCCGCCGAACAAGGCGACTACTCCGAGGTGCGCCGGCTGCATGCGGTGCTGAGCAAACCGTTCGACGAGCAGCCGGGGATGGAAGGTTATGCCGAACGGCCACCGGAGTGGGGCAAGCATCTGGAGATCAGTTGTTCTTCCTGAGACGTCTTAGACAAATACGTCTACAGGAAGCTTGAAAAACTCGGCCAGCCAGCGAACCTGCCGCAAGTTTAACTGCCGCTTGCCGCTCAGGATTTCCGAGACAACTGACTGAGTACCGACCCCGGGCAAATCGCTCTGGGTCAAACCATGTTCACGCATTAAATATCCCAACACTTCATGACCTGGTGGTTTAGGCACCGGATGATGCGTGCGATCCCACTCCTCAATCCAGTCACTGATGATGTCCAGCAGGCTCGCGAGTGGATGCGAGCCATCATCACCGGTTATCTCAAGGATCTCGTCGACGGCCTGAACCAAGGCGTCGTAGTCATCTTCATTTTCTGGCCGACGCAGAGGACGAGGAAAGAAATCCGGATTTTGGTCAGCACCGGAATCTAGCCAAACATTCTCGAAACCAACAAAGTCCCCGGCAAACGAGTAAATCGCGCGGACATTTAAGTCTTTAACAGACTCAGATCCTTCTAAAAGCTGTGAGAGCGAAAGACGTTTACCCGTTGTGAAGGCCATAGGGATGGGAGTCCAAGCGTTATTTGGTTCAGGTCTGCTCAAGATTACCAATTGGATCAAATACAGATAATCAGATTCAGCACCGACGCGCGTAGGTCCTTTCCTTAAGTGACGATGGTAATGACCTACAGACCGATTCCTTGATAATCGCGACTTTGCCTCCAGATCAGTCTTATAGACTTCCTGCCCGAGAGCCCATCATGTCTGAACCACTCCTTATCCCGTGCCCCGCCTGCAACGGCCTCAACCGCATCCCCGCCGAACGCCTCGCCGACCAGCCAAAATGCGGGCGCTGCAAATCCGCGGTACTGCTGAGCAAGCCGTTCGAACTCAAGCAAGGTGACTACGCCAGCCAGATCAAAGGTGATCTGCCGTTGTTGGTGGATGTGTGGGCGGACTGGTGTGGGCCGTGCAAGTCGTTTGCGCCGGTGTTCGAGCAGGCGGCGGCGCAGTTGGCGGGCAAGTGCCGGTTGGCCAAGCTCGACAGCGAGGCCAATCAGCAGTTGTCGGCGCAGTTGGGGATTCGTTCGATTCCGAGCCTGATTCTGTTCAAGAACGGTCGGGAAGTGGCGCGCCAGAGCGGGGCCTTTCCGTTGCCGCAGTTGATGGCGTGGCTGCGTAGCCAGGGCATCTGATACCACACAGAACCCAATGTGGGAGTGAGCCTGCTCGCGATGGCGTCCGGTCAATCAACTCATATGTTGGCTGACAGGACGCCATCGCGAGCAGGCTCACTCCTACAGTGGATCTGCGTCGCTCAGCAAATCAGTGGTCTTCGAGCAGGTTGTGCAGTTCGACGAACTGCTGCGTCAGCTTGTGCCGTGGGTCGAGGTGGATCAGCGGGGTGCTGGCCTGGTGCGACTCGCGCATGCGCACCGAGCTGTTCAGGTACACCGGCAGCACCGGCAAGCCCTCGGCAATCAACTCATCGAGAATCTGTTGCGGCAGGCTGGCCCGGACCTGGAACTGGTTGACCACGATGCCTTCGACTTCCAGACCTTCGTTGTGGTCTTCCTTCAACTCTTCAATCTCCGCCAGCAGCCCGTACAGCGCCTGGCGCGAGAAGCTGTCGCAATCGAAGGGAATCAGTACACGATCGGCGGCGATCAACGCCGACACAGCATAAAAGTTCAGCGCCGGTGGCGTATCCAGATAAATCCGGTCGTATTCGCCATCCAGCTCATCCAGCAACTTACGCAGCTTGTTGATCTTGTGTTTGGCCTCAAGCTTGGGCTGCAGATCGGCCAGCTCAGCGGTGGCGGTGATGATATGCAGGTTGTCGAACGGGGTTTCGTAGATGTCGGCCTGGTTTTTCTTCGAGAACGGTCCTGATGACAAGGTTTGCTTGAAGAAGTCGGCAATGCCCATCGGTATGTCATCGCCGGTGAGCCCCGTCAGGTACTGAGTGGAGTTGGCCTGGGCGTCGAGGTCGACCAACAGCGTGCGATAGCCCTCGCTGGCACTCACCGCGGCCAGATTGCAGGCAATGCTGGATTTGCCCACGCCACCTTTCTGATTGAACACCACGCGCCGCATGACAAAACCTCCGTGTATCAAAGAATGACCGAGTGTAGTTGCCTGTGCGCACGCTTCGCTACCTCAACGACGCGGACTACAGAGTCAGGCGCAAAAATCAGCGGGCACAGTGGGCAAAAACCTCGCGATTGCGCTGATATGCCCGACAGACAAATCCCGCACGATCCGGATAATGGCCAAGTGACATTTTTTCCACGAACCACTCGGTACATTTCGTTGCGCAAAACGTAACCAACATTTGCTACACACCCGTCGCACCGGGATAATGCGCGCCACCCGGCGCCATGCGCCACGTCAAGTCAGCCGCGGCCCTGGCGACTCAAAGCGTCATAAAAGCCCGCAGGGGCGGGATGAACATCCGTGATCAACTTCAACATCGCCCAATGGCGCGCGTGGGCCCCGGGGCTCGACAGCGTGGACGCGTGGCAGGCCTGGAGCCGACAACCGGTCGTGCTCCCGGGCAGCGATGTCGCGCCCGATGTGTCGTTTCTGCCAGCCATGCAGCGTCGACGCCTCAGCCGTCTGGCGCGGATGGCGTTCAGTGTCGGCTGGCCGCTGGCCGACGGACGGGAGAACCTGCCGCTGGTGTTTGTTTCACGACACGGCGAAACCCCGCGCACCTTCGAGATCCTCAGTGACCTGGCCAAGGACGAGCCGTTGTCGCCGACCCAGTTCAGCCTGTCGGTGCACAACGCGATCATCGGCCTGTGGTCGATCATGCGCGGCGAAACCAGCGAAATGACTGCACTGGCGGCCGCAGGCGATGGCCTGGAACACGGCATCCTCGAAGCCGCCGCCCTGCTCGATGAGGGCGCGCCGGCGGTGCTGCTGATCATCACCGAAGAACAGCCGCCACAGGCCTATTCGCAGTGGATCGACGACGTGCCGTTCCCTTATGCGCTGGGTCTGTTGCTCACCCCCGGTACCGACTGGCGGCTGACCCTGAACAGCGGCCCGCAAGCACTGTCCAAAGCGCACTGGCCCCACGCGCTGAATCTGTTGCGCGCCCTGCTCGGCCAGCAACCCCATTGCCAACATGCCTGGAAAAATCGTGTATGGACCTGGCAACGCAACCCGTGACCGAGAAGAACCGCGACGCCTATTACTGGCGCCTGCTGGCCACCGCCGCCAGTTTCGCCCTGTTCGGGCTCGGCGGGCTGTGCCTGCGGCTGCTGGTCTTTCCGCTGCTTGGCTGTCTGCCCGGGGATGCACTGAAACATCGTCAGCGCGCGCGGCAGACCGTCAGTCGGCTGTTCTGGTTTTTTGTGCGGTTCATGGCCCGCACCGGCGTGCTGACTTACGACATTCAAGGCGCGGAACGCCTCGGCCGCCCGGGGCAGATGATCATCGCCAACCACCCGTCGCTGATCGACGTGGTGTTCCTGATCGGTCTGGTGCGCCAGGCCAATTGCGTGGTGAAGAAAAGCCTGTGGGAAAACCCGTTCACCCGCGGCCCGCTGCGCCGCACCGAATACATCAGCAATGACGGCAGCATGGACATGCTCGACGCCGCCGCCGAGTCCCTGCAAAACGGCCAGACCCTGATCATCTTTCCCGAAGGCACCCGCACCCAGCCGGGGCAGGCACCGGCCTTTCATCGGGGGGCCGCGGCGATTGCCCTGCGCGGTGCGAAAATCCTTACGCCAGTGGTCATCAAGGTCAGTCCGACTACCCTGACCAAGGCCGAACCCTGGTATCGCATCCCCCGCCGTCGCGTGCACTTCAGTTTCCGTGTCGGGGCCGATATAGATCCACAGACTTTCGCCACGCAAGGCCCCGCCCCGCAAGCCTCGCGCAAGCTCAACGACTATTTGCACACTTACTTCATCAAGGAGCTCGCCGAAGATGAGCGATCTGCACCGTGACATAAAACTGTTGATCATCGACGCCCTCGGCCTCGAAGACATCAGCGCCGACGACATCGGCGACGACCAGACGCTGTTCGGCGAAGGCCTCGGCCTGGACTCCGTCGACGCACTGGAACTGGGTCTGGCGATCCAGAAAAAGTACGGCATCAAGATCGACGCCGACGCCAAAGACACCCGTAACCACTTCACCAACGTGGCGAGCCTTGCGGCGTTCGTCACGGCAAAACAGGCAGCTTGAGACCGGACCATGCAAACTCGTGACGACATTTTCAACACCCTGCGCGATGCCTTGGTCGAGCTGTTCGAACTGGATCCGGCGCGGATCAGCCTGGAGTCCAACCTGTATCAGGATCTGGAGATCGACAGCATCGACGCGGTCGACCTGATCGATCACATCAAACGTCAGACCGGCAAGAAAATTGCCGCCGAAGAATTCAAATCGGTGCGCACCGTCGGCGACGTGGTCGAGGCGGTCTACCGTCTGGTTCAACCGGCCGCATGAGCCGATTGATCGGCCTCGGCCTGCTGCTGGCGGGGCTGCTGTACCCCTTTGCGGTGTATTTCGGCATGGAGCACTTCGCCCCGTGGCAGTTCGGACTGCTGCTGGGCGGGTTGTGGCTGGCGCGCGCACTGACCGGCGAGCGCAAGCCCGGCAGCCGCTGGATGGCGTGCGTGGCGATCGGGTTCTGCCTGCTGCTGGCGCTGTTCGACAGTCCGCTGTTACTGCGCTGGTATCCGGTGCTGATCAGCGGTTTCATGCTGGTGCTGTTCAGCCTGAGCCTGAAATACGGGCCGCCAATGGTCGAGCGTCTGGCGCGATTGCGCGAGCCGCAATTACCGCCCGAGGCGATCCGCTACACCCGTCAGGTCACGGTGGCCTGGAGCGTGTTTTTCTTCTGCAACGGTTTGTGCGCCGCGCTCCTGACCCTGTGGGCGCCGCTGCATTGGTGGATGTTGTACACCGGTCTGATCTCCTACGGATTGATCGGCCTGATGTTTGCCATTGAATGGCTGATACGACAACGGGTAAGAGGCCGTAAATGAACTGGATAAAACTTGAGCAACTGTTGCTCAAGGCCCTGCCGGAACGCGCGATCAGCGCCGCCCCGGCCCTCGACCACACGCAACTGCGCGAACAGGCGCTGAGCGTTGCCGCCGGCCTGCAGGCACGCGGCGTGCAGCGTATGGCGGTGCATCTGGAAGATGCTGCCGACCTCGCCATCGCCCTGCTCGGGGCCTGGCGCGCGGGTGTCAGTGTATTGCTGCCCGCTGACCTGCAAGCGCAGACCCGCCAGCGCTGGTCGAATGAAGTCGATCTATGGCTGACCGATCACAGCGCGGATGTTCACTTGAACGATCTGCTGCAGCCGGCCCTGCCCGGCGCTGAACTGGATCTCGACCAGTGCCGCCTGAGCCTGTGCACCTCCGGCTCCAGCGGCGAGCCCAAGCGTATCGACAAGACCGTGCACCAACTGGCCAACGAGGTCGAAGCGCTGGAGCAACTGTGGGGCGCAGATCTCGGTGAAGCCTGGATCATCGGCAGCGTCGCCACCCAGCACATCTACGGTTTGCTGTTCCGGGTGCTGTGGCCGCTGTGCGCCGGACGGCCGTTCGTGCGCAGGCAACTGGCGTTTCCGGAAGACCTGCAGCGCGCCAGCCGCGAACACCCGGCCTTCGCCTGGGTCGGCAGCCCGGCATTGCTCAAGCGCATGGGCGACAACCTCGACTGGCCGGCCCTGAGCGCCGTGCGCCGGGTGTTTTCCTCCGGCGGCGCTTTACCCGCAGACGCGGCGCAGAGCCTGCAGCAACGCCTGCAACAGTGGCCGACCGAAATCCTCGGCAGCTCGGAAACCGGCGGCATCGCCTGGCGTCAGGGCGCCAGTCTGTGGCAGCCCTTCGCCGGGGTTGAGCTAAGCCAGGACAGCGACGGCGCCCTGCTGATCGCTTCTCCCTATCTGCCGGCCGGGCATGTCGAACATACCGCCGATGCCGTGCGCATCGCCGCCGACGGACGTTTCGAACTGCTCGGGCGGCTGGACCGCATCGTCAAACTCGAAGAGAAGCGCATCTCCCTGCCGATGCTCGAACAGGCACTGGTCGCCCACGAGTGGGTCACCGAAGCACGGTTGGGCGTGGTTCAAGAAAACCGTGCGGTGCTTGGCGCCTTGATGGTGCTCAGCGAGGCGGGCCTGTTTGCCTTGCGTGAGCAGGGCCGCCGCAGCCTGACCGAAGCCCTGCGCAAACACCTGAGCCAGCATTGCGAAGCCCTGGCCTTGCCCCGGCGCTGGCGTCTGGTGCGACAACTGCCACTGAACAGCCAGGGCAAGCTGCCGCAGGCCGACATCGAAGCGCTGCTGCTGGCGCCACGGCCGAAAGCTCCAGAAGTGGTGGAACAGGTCGAAACCGACGGCGAGTGGAGCCTGCAATTGAGTGTTCCACCGGACCTGGCCTACTTCAGCGGTCACTTCCCCAAGGCCCCGGTGCTGCCCGGCGTGGTGCAAGTCGAATGGGCGCTGAACCTTGGCCGACAACTGCTGAACCTGTCTGGCAAATTTGCCGGCATGGAAGTGCTGAAATTCCAGCAATTGGTACGCCCGGGCGATGAAGTCCAGCTGCACCTGCGTTTCGATCCCGAGCGCGGCAAACTGTATTTCGCCTACCGTAACGACACCGCGACTTGCTCCAGCGGACGAATCCTCCTGGGAGCTGCCGATGCTTAACCTGTGGCGAGGGAGCTTGCTCCCGCTGGGCTGCGAAGCGGCCCCAAACTCGGTCCACGCAAAACTGCGAGCGAGTGCTGCGCACTCGAGCGGGAGCAAGCTCCCTCGCCACAATGGGGGCGTGAATCATGCATAACCCCTGCGCCGTGATTCCGGTCTACAACCATGAAACCGCGATCGGCACCGTGGTCGATGCCCTGCTCGCCCGGGGCCTGCCATGCATTCTGGTGGACGACGCCAGCACCCCGTCCTGCGCGCGCGTGCTGGATGCGCTGGCCGAACGCGAAAGCGTGCATCTGGTGCGCCTGACCCTCAATCAGGGCAAGGGCGGCGCGGTGATGACCGGCCTGCGCGAAGCTGCTCGTCTGGGCTTCACCCATGCCCTGCAAGTTGACGCCGACGGCCAGCACGACCTGCACGACGTCGCCCGTTTCGTCGAGGAATCCCGCGCCCACCCGGACGCGATGATCTGCGGTTATCCGCTGTTCGACGAGAGCGTGCCCAAGGGCCGTTTGTATGCGCGTTATCTGACCCACGTGATGGTCTGGATCAACACGCTGTCGCTGCAGATCCGCGATTCGATGTGCGGCTTTCGCGTCTATCCGCTGGCTCCGACGCTGGCGGTGATCGACTCGGCGCGGGTCGGCAAGCGCATGGATTTCGACTCCGACATCCTCGTGCGCCTGTCGTGGCGCAACCAGCCGATGCGTTGGCTGCAGACCAGCGTGCATTACCCGCTGGACGGCGTCTCGCACTTCCGTCTGCTGCACGACAACGCGCTGATTTCCAGCATGCACACCCGGTTGTTCTTCGGCATGCTGCTGCGCCTGCCCGTCATCCTCTGGCGCCGGTGGCGCACATGAGCGTCGAGACCGACAAGAAGCACTGGGCCGACCGCGAAGAGCGCGGCAGCTTCCTGCTGATGAAATTCACCGCGTTCGCCGCCAAGGTGCTTGGCCGACGCCTGCTCAGTCCGTTGCTGTACGGCATCGTCCTGTACTTCTTCCTGTTCGGCCGCACCGCGCGCAACAGTGCCTGGCAATACCAGCAACGGCTGGCCGACTGGAGCAACCGCGCCGAATTGCGCCCGAGTTACTGGCGGGTGTTCCGCCAGTTCATGGCGTTCGCCGATTCGCTGCTCGACAAGCTCGACGTGTGGAACGGCAAGCTGCGCATCGAGCAGATCGAAATCATCGACCCGGCACTGCTGCGCAATCAGTTGCGCGGCAGTCGCGGGCAACTGCTGGTCGGCGCGCACCTGGGCAACCTTGAGGTATGCCGGGCGCTGGCCGAGATCGGCGAAAAGGTCACCATGAATGTGCTGGTGCACACCAAGCACGCCGAGCAGTTCAACCGCTTGCTGGGCGAGGCCGGGGCGACCAATCTGCGCCTGATTCAGGTCAGCGAACTGGATCCGGTGATCATGCTGCAACTGCACGAACGTCTGGAGCGCGGCGAATGGCTGGCGATTGCCGGCGACCGCGTACCGTTGCATGGCGGGCGCAGCGTCACCGTGGATTTTCTCGGCCACCCGGCAGCGTTTCCGCAAGGCCCGTGGTTGCTGGCCGGTTTGCTCAAATGCCCGGTCAATCTGCTGATGTGCCTGAAACAACCGGACGGCCACTATCGCCTGACCCTCGAGCCGTTCGCCGACAGCGTGACGTGGACGCGCCGCGAGCGCGAGCAGGTCATTCATCAGTGGGCCACCCGCTATGCGCAGCGCCTGAGTCACTATTGCCTCGAAGCCCCGCACCAATGGTTCAACTTTTACCCTTTCTGGAAGACCGATGACGACGCCAACCCATGAGCCGGTAACCTTCGGCGAACGCCCTTTGCGCATCGAAGACGTGCTGGCCCTGGCCAACCGTCAGGCGCCCGTGCAGTTGCAGAGCGACGCCGCTTACCGCGAGCGTATCGCCAAAGGCGCACGGTTCCTCGATTCGCTGCTGGACAAGGAAGGCGTCATCTACGGCGTGACCACTGGTTACGGCGATTCCTGCGTGGTCGCGGTGCCGCTGCATCACGTCGAGGCACTGCCGCGTCATCTCTACACCTTCCACGGTTGCGGCCTCGGCAAACTGCTCGACGCCCAAGCCACACGCGCGGTGCTGGCGGCGCGCTTGCAGTCGCTGTGCCACGGCGTGTCCGGGGTGCGAATCGAACTGCTGGAGCGCCTGCATGCCTTCCTTGAACACGACATCCTGCCGCTGATTCCGGAAGAAGGTTCGGTCGGCGCCAGCGGTGATCTGACGCCGCTGTCCTACGTTGCCGCAACCCTGTCCGGCGAGCGCGAAGTGCTGTTCCGTGGCGAGCGTCGCCAGGCTGCCGACGTGCATCACGAACTGGGCTGGACGCCTTTGGTGCTGCGCCCGAAAGAAGCGCTGGCCTTGATGAACGGTACGGCGGTGATGACCGGCCTCGCCTGCCTCGCGTTCGCCCGCGCCGACTATCTGCTGCAACTGGCCACGCGCATCACCGCGCTCAACGTGGTCGCGCTGCAAGGCAACCCGGAACACTTCGACGAGCGTCTGTTCGCCGCCAAGCCGCATCCGGGGCAGATACAAGTCGCCGCGTGGCTGCGCAAGGATCTGGCGATCGACGCGCCGACCGCGCCGCTGCATCGCCTGCAGGATCGCTACTCGCTGCGCTGCGCCCCGCACGTGCTCGGGGTGCTGGCCGACAGCCTGAACTGGCTGCGTGCGTTCATCGAGACCGAACTCAACAGCGCCAACGACAACCCGATCATCGACGCCGAAGCCGAGCGCGTGCTGCACGGCGGGCACTTCTACGGCGGGCACATCGCGTTCGCCATGGACAGCCTGAAAAATCTGGTGGCCAACGTCGCCGACCTGCTCGACCGGCAGCTCGCGCTGCTGGTCGACGAGCGCTACAACCATGGCTTGCCGAGCAACCTGTCCGGCGCCCCGGCGGATCGCGCCATGATCAATCACGGCTTCAAAGCCGTGCAGATCGGCACCAGTGCCTGGACCGCCGAAGCGCTGAAAAACACCATGCCGGCCAGCGTGTTCTCACGCTCCACCGAGTGCCACAACCAGGACAAGGTGAGCATGGGCACCATCGCCGCCCGTGACGCGATCCGTGTACTGGAGCTGACCGAACAGGTCGCCGCCGCCACGCTGCTTGCGGCCAATCAGGGCGTCTGGCTGCGCGGTCGCGATGAAGACGCGCGTGCGCTGCCACCTTCGCTGGCCGCCATGCACGAAGAGCTGACCAAGGACTTCCCGCCGGTCATCGAAGACCGTGCACTGGAAGGCGAACTGCGCCTGTGTCTGCAACGCATCGCCGAGCAACACTGGAGGCTGCATGCGTAGCGCCGGAGTCCTGCACGCCGACACGGAAATCCTCGTGCCGTTTTTCGACGTCGACACCATGCACGTGGTCTGGCACGGGCACTACGTCAAATACCTGGAAGTGGCGCGCTGCGCGCTGCTCGATCAGATCGGCCACAACTACACGCAGATGTCCGAGTCCGGTTACGCGTGGCCGATCATCGACCTGCAACTGCGTTATGTGCGGGGCGCGGTGTTCGGCCAGCGCTTGAACGTGCGCGCCAGTCTGGTGGAGTGGGAGAACCGCTTGAAGATCAATTATCTGATCACCGACCTGCAGACCGGCGAACGCCTGACCCGCGCCAGCTCGGTGCAGGTAGCGGTCGAGATCAGCAGCCGCGAGATGCAACTGGCCTCACCGAAAGTGTTCACCGATGCGGTGGAAGGGATGCTGCGATGAACCTGTTCTGCAAATGCCTTGGCGCGATGGCACTGCTCGCCGTGTCGACACTGGCCAGCGCCTTCGACCTGCAACAGCTCAGCGAGCAACTGGCGAAACCGGAAGTGATCCACGGCCAGTTCATTCAGGAAAAACACCTGCGCGCGCTGCCTCAGCCGCTGATCAGCAAGGGCAGCTTCGTGCTGGCGAAAAATCACGGCTTGCTCTGGCTGCTCAAGAGCCCGCTGCAACAGGATTACCGCATCACCGCCAACGGCATCGCCCGTCGCGACGGCAACGTTTGGCAGTTGCTGCCGAACAAGAGCGCCGGTGCAGAACAGAACCGCTTGTTCCTCGCTGTGCTGCAAGGCGACAGCAGCGGTCTGCAACGGGATTTCGAACTGGCCCTGAGCGGCGATGCACAGCAGTGGAAACTCACCCTGACCCCGCGCTCGGTGCTGCTCAAGCAGGTATTCAATCAGATCAATATCGACGGCGGTGCCCTAGTACAGACCATCGAACTGCTGGAAACCCAGGGCGACAGCACCGTGCTGCGCATGCAGGACAGCAGCGCCGGACAACCGTTGAGCGAAGCGGAGCAACATGACTTTGCCGAGTGAACGCAGGCTGCCGCGGCTGTTCCTGATCCTGCTACTGGCGGTCGTCGCGCTGGCCGGGTGGCAGTGGCGCGACGGTGCGCCGCTGTCGGCCAACCTCATGGAGCTGGTGCCCGGAACCAATCCTGACGCCCTCGAACTGCGCGCCGAACAACGCATGCAGGAGCCGCTTAATCGGGAAATGCTGGTATTGGTCGGCCACGCCGATCGCCAGCAAGCGGTGGCCATGGCGCAGACTCTGGGCGAGCAATGGCAGACCAGCGGTCTGTTCGAAAAGGTCCAGTGGAACCTGCAGGCGGATCTGCCGGCGCTGCGCACGCAACTGCTGCAAGGTCGACTGGCGATGCTCTCGGCAGATGACCGGCAACTGCTGACCGAGCATCCCGATGCGTTCATTCAGCAACGGGTGCAGGCGCTGTTCGACCCGTTCAACGGGTTCACGCTGGTGCCGAGCCAGGACGACTGGCTGGGCCTGACCGGACGCATTCAGAACAGCCAGCCGAAACACGGCGCGGTGCAACTGGACATCGGCAGCGGCGCACTGGTCGCCGATGCCGACGGCAAGAGCTGGGTGCTGCTGCGCGCGCGCACCACCGGCAATGCCTTCGACATGAATCTGCCGCTGCAAGTCGCTGATCTGCTGCAGCACAGTCGCGAGCAGGCGGCGAAATCCGACGTGCAACTGTTGGCCGCCAGCGGTCTGCTCTACGCCGCCAACGGTCAGCAGCAAGCCACCCGCGAAATGACCTGGGTTGGCGGCGGCGCGACGGTCGGCATTCTGCTGTTGCTGCTGCTGGCGTTTCGTCGCTGGCGGGTACTGCTGGCGTTCGTGCCGGTGCTGGTGGGCATGCTGTTCGGCGCGGTGGCCTGCGTGGCGCTGTTCGGCCACATGCACGTGATGACCCTGGTGCTCGGTTCCAGCCTGATCGGCGTGGCGGTGGATTACCCGCTGCACTATCTGTCGAAAAGCTGGAGCCTCAAGCCGTGGCGCAGCTGGCCGGCGCTGCGCCTGACCCTCTCCGGACTGACGCTGAGCCTGATCACCAGCGCCATCGGTTATCTTGCGCTGGCCTGGACGCCCTTCCCGGCGCTGACGCAAATCGCGGTGTTCTCCGCTGCCGGCCTGCTCGGTGCTTACCTGTCGGCGGTGTGCCTGCTGCCGGCCCTGCTGAAAAACGTTGAACTGCAACCGGCGCAATGGCCGCTGCGCCTGGCCGAGCGTCTGGTGCAGCTGCGCGAAACCCTGCTCGAACACGTGCGCACCCCGGTGCTGTTGGCGCTGTTGGTCGCCTTCTGCGCCGGCGGTCTGGTGCAGCTGCAAAGCAAGAACGACATCCGCCAGTGGGTCGGTGCGCCACAACGCCTGACCGATGAAGCACAAACCATCGCACGCATCACCGGCTATCAGCCGACCAGCCAGTTCTTCCTCGTGCGCGGCGCCAATCAGCAGCAACTGCTGGAGCGTCAGGCCGCACTGAGCGAACGTCTGCAGCAACTGGTCAACCTCGACAAACTGCAAGGCTATCTGGCCCTCGACCAACTGCTCAGTCCGCCGAGCCAGCAACAGCAGGTTCGCGAAGCGCTGAGCAAACTGCCGCAATACTGGCAGCCATTGCTCGACCTCGGCGTACCGCTCGCGTCGTTGCAAACCGAGTTGCAGCAGCTGCAGAACCTGCCTGCCGAAGACATCGACGCCGCACTGGCCGGGCCGTTAGGCGAGCCTTACCGTACGCTGTGGCTCGGCCCGACCGCTGACGGCGTGGCGGCGATGACCAGCCTGCAGGGCCTGAACAATCCGTCACTGCTGCGGGTGCAGGCGCTGGACTTGCCGGGGGTGACGCTGGTGGATCGTCTCGGCGAATTGAACAATGTATTCGCCGCGACCCAGATCAGCGCCGCCGAACTGAAACTCGCCTCCTGCGTGTTGATTGTGCTGGTACTGACCGTGCCGTTCGGCTTCGGCGGCGCCTTGCGCATCGTCGCCCTGCCGCTGCTGGCGGCGCTGTGCAGCCTGGCCAGCCTCGGTTGGCTCGGTCAGCCGCTGACCCTGTTCAGCCTGTTCGGCCTGCTGCTGGTGACGGCGATCAGCGTCGATTACGCGATCCTCATGCGTGAGCAGGTCGGCGGTGCGGCGGTCAGCCTGCTGGGCACCTTGCTGGCGGCGCTGACGACCTGGCTGTCGTTCGGGCTACTGGCGGTGTCGAGCACGCCGGCGGTGAGCAATTTCGGCCTGTCAGTGAGCCTGGGGCTGGCTTTCAGTTTCATTCTGGCGCCGTGGGCCGGACGTCACGTCCACCGCGCCGCCGTCGCAGAGCCGGCAGCATGATGGTCGTCGGTTTCTGGCTGATGGCCCTGGCGCTGTTCGCCGTGGCGACCCGTATCGGCCGGCATTTCGGCCTGATCCCGATCGTCAGCCAGTTGCTGCTGGCCAGCTTCGGTTTGCCGTTGTTGATGTACTTCTGGATCGAACCGGGCTGGCAGCTCAGCGGTGCTCAACTGATTGCACCGGGGTGGCTGAAACACCTCTACAGCCTGAGTTTCGCGCTGTTGCTCGGGCACATTCTCAGTGATGTGATCGACCTGCGGCTGGACCGCCAGAGCGTGAAAATCGCCGTGCCGAGTTTTGCCGTGCCATTTGCCTCCGGTCTGGCCGCCGCCTGCTGGCTGCTACCGGCGCAACCGTGGCTGAACTCGCTGGCCATTGGGCTGGTGTTCGCGATCACCGCGATCCCGGTGCTGTACCTGTACCTGCGCCACATCGACTATCCGCCCGCCGCCACCCGGCGTCTGGTGCAGACCGCCATCATCATCGACCTGACCTGCTGGACGCTGTTCGGTCTCGCTCAGGGCAGTCTGCATCTGAGCAGCCTGTTGCTGCCACTCGGCCTGGCCTGCGTGCCGCTGCTGTTGCATCTGCTGCGCGTGCGCCGACCACTGACCTACAGCCTCGGCTTCTTTGCGCTGCTGGTGTTGGCCGAGCACTACAAACTCAACGCGCTGATTTTCGGCATCGGTTATCTGCTGTGCATGGCGTTGCTGAAAGTGCCGTTGGTGCTGCCATTGCCGGCGCGGTGGATGAGCCGTTTGCAGACGTGGATCGCGATCCCGCTGATCCTCACCTTCGGCATCGTCCAGATCGACGTGCACAGTGCCCTCGCCAGCCTCGGCGCAGTGCAATGGGCGGCGCTGCTGCTGTTGCCGATTGCCAGTAAACTGCTCGGCAACTGGCTGGGTCTGGGCTGGGCCGGTGCATCGTTCGAAGGCGCCAGCCGCTGGCGTGAAAGCGTGCTGCTGAACATTCGCGGCTTGAGCGAAATCGTCTTTCTCAATCTGTTGCTGCAACAACAGCTGATCAGCCCGGCGCTGTACTTCGCGCTGATGCTGATGGGCCTGATCGCGACGCTGCTGCCGGCCCTGATCGGCCTGCACCGCGCGCCCCTGAAAACCACCGCCACTGTGCCCGGGAGTTCACGTGCCAACCGTTGAAATGCAACGTCGTCAGGTAGTGATCATCGGTGCCGGCCCGTCCGGCGCCATCGCCGCCGCCCTGCTCAAGCGCAAGGGCCACGATGTGCTGGTGATCGAGCGCCAGCACTTCCCGAGGTTTTCCATTGGTGAAAGCCTGCTGAGTCACTGCCTGGACTTCGTCGAAGAAGCCGGCATGCTCGACGCCGTCAACGCCGCCGGCTTCCAGCGCAAGACCGGTGCTGCGTTCGCCTGGGGCGAGCGCTACAGCGCCTTCGATTTCAGCGACACCTTCAGCGCAGGTAAACCCACCACGTTCCAGGTGCAGCGCGCCGATTTCGACAAGCTGCTGGCCGATCAGGCCGAATTGCAGGGTGCCGAAATTCGCTACGGCGACGCCATCGTCCGCGTTGATTTCGACCGCGCCAGACCGCAGCTCGACGTGCTACGCGAAGACGGCAGCGAGTACCGCGTCGAAGCGGATTTCGTGCTCGACGCCAGCGGCTACGGGCGGGTGCTGTCGCGCATGCTCGATCTGGAAGCGCCGTCGAATTTCCCGGTGCGCCAGGCGGTGTTCACCCACGTTGAAGATCACATCGACAATCCGGCCTTCGACCGCGAGAAGATCCTCGTCACCACCCATCCCGAGCACCGCGACATCTGGTTCTGGACGATCCCGTTCAGCAACGGTCGCTGCTCGGTGGGCGTGGTCGCCGCCGCCGAACATTTCAAGGGTCGCGACAGCGATCTGGATGCCTGCCTGCGTGGTTTCATCGCCGAAACCCCAAGCCTCGCCGGCGTGTTGAACAACGCGGTGTGGGACACCCCGGCGCGCACCCTCGGTGGTTATGCGGCCAATGTGAAAACCCTGCATGGCCCGGGCTTCGCCCTGCTCGGCAACGCCGCGGAATTTCTCGACCCGGTGTTCTCCTCGGGCGTGACCATCGCCATGCGTTCGGCGAGCATGGCCGCCGCTGTCCTGCACCGGCAGTTGCAGGGCGAAACCGTCGACTGGCAGCGCGAGTTCGCCGAGCCGCTCAAGCGCGGGGTCGACACCTTCCGCTGCTACGTCGAAGGCTGGTACGCCGGCACCTTTCAGGACGTGATTTTTTATCAAGACAGTCAGGCGGACATTCGCCGAATGATCTGCTCGATCCTCGCCGGCTACGCCTGGGATGAACGCAACCCGTTCGTCAGCGAAGCGCGCCGCCGGTTGAAGATGATTTCCGAACTCTGTGCAAAGGACGCCCCATGAATTACTTGAGCGACAGCTACGTCGAGGAAACCCGCTTCGGTTTCTGGTTCCTGCGCAGCCACACCTGGCAGCACCATGTGTTGCGCGTGGCGATCAACGACCTGCGCGGGTTGTTCAGCGAGTCGCTGCCGGCCAATCCGGTGCTGCTGGATGCCGGCTGTGGTCAGGGCAAATCGTTCCGCCACCTGCGCCAGACCTTCGTCCCACAGCGTCTGATCGGCGTCGATGCCGATCCGCACAGCCTGCAATTGAGCGCCGAAGAAGCGGCGCGCCAGGGTTTCGATGTGGAGCTGATCGGTAGCGATTGCGCAACGCTCAATGTCGCCGATGCCAGTGTCGACCTGCTGTTCTGCCATCAGACCTTTCATCATCTGGTCGAACAGGAAAAAGCCCTCGCCGAGTTCTACCGCGTGCTCAAACCGGGCGGTTATCTGCTGTTCGCCGAGTCCACCGAGGCTTACATTGATACTTGGGTGATCCGCTGGCTGTTCCGTCATCCGATGCATGTGCAAAAGAGCGCGGCGCAGTACCTGGAGATGATTCGCCAGCAGGGTTTCGAGTTCGGCGAGCGCAACGTTTCGTACCCGTATCTGTGGTGGAGCCGGTCGCAGGATTTCGGACTGCTGGAACGGTTTGGATTGCGCCGGCCGAAGCCGTTTGGCGAGCGTGAGGAGACCTTGGTGAATGTCGTCGCGCGAAAACCATTGGCAGGGGCTTGCTGATGCAACACTTAACCTGTGGGAGCGGGCTTGCTCGCGAAAGCGCTGGGTCAGCTTGCATTGATGTCGGATGTGCCGACGCCTTCGCGAGCAAGCCCGCTCCCACAGGGGTTGTGGTGTGGCTGGTATTGTTGCTAACGGCCCTGTTGAGTGGTTGCGCCAGCCAGGCGCCGTTGCCAGCGGGCAACCCGACATTGCCGCTGCCGATGCAATTGCACATCGAACGCCAACAAGCCGATCAGCGTCAGGACTGGCTGTTGGTGATCCAGCGCGAAGGCCCCGGCATTCGCTGGTCGATGATGGATCCGCTGGGCATCCCCCAGGCGCGTCAGCAACTGATCGACGGTCGCTGGCAGGCCGACGGGCTGCTGCCGCCCAACCCGGAAGCCCGGGAGCTGTTTGCCGCGTTGCTGTTCGCCCTGACCCCCTCCGGCGAACTGGCGCGCAATTATCCCGCCGCGCAGCAGCAGGGCGAGCAACGCACGCTGGCGCCGCGCTGGACGATCCGTTATGCACAACCGTTGAGTTTCCAATTGAATCTGCCCCAAGGCCCGAACTATCGGGTTTCTCCCCTCGGTGAACCGACGCCATGACTGCCTACCTCAATGCCCTCGGCGTGATTTGCGCGCTGGGGCGCGACAAGCAACAGGTCGCGCAAAACCTGTTTGCCGGTGACTGCTCGGGGATGCGCCGCGAGTCCGGCTGGGTGGCCGGGCATGAATTGCCGGTGGCGGCGGTGCACGGTGAGCTGGCGGCGATTCCGGCCGAACTGGCCGACCAGAGCAGCCGCAACAATCAACTGTTGCTGGAAGCCGCGCTGCAGATTCGCGAGGACATCGACCGGGCGATCCAGACCTACGGTCGCGAGCGCATCGGCGTGGTGCTCGGCACCAGCACTTCGGGGATCGACGAAGCCAGCCGCGGGTTGGCGCATTACCTTCGCGAGCAGCAGTTCCCTGGCGAATACGACTATCGGCAACAGGAACTCGGCGCCCCGGCGAATTTTCTCGCCGACTGGCTGCAACTCAGCGGCCCGGCCTATGTGATTTCCACCGCCTGCACGTCCAGTGCGCGGGCGTTGATGAGCGCGCAGCGCCTGCTCGATCTGGGCCTGTGCGACGCGGTGCTGTGCGGCGGGGTCGACAGCCTGTGCAAACTCACGCTCAACGGTTTCAGTTCACTGGAAGCGGTGTCTGACCAGCGCTGCAATCCGTTCTCGGCCAACCGCAACGGCATCAACATCGGCGAAGCGGCGGTGCTGTTCCTGATGAGCAAGCAACGCAGCGACGGCCCGGCCATTGCCCTGCTCGGCAGCGGTGCCAGCTCCGACGCGCACCACATCTCCGCGCCGGAACCGAGCGGTCGCGGCGCCCTGCAAGCGATGCAGAAAGCCTTGCACCGCGCGCAGCTGCAAGCGGCGCAAATCAACTACCTGAACCTGCACGGCACGGCGACCCAGCACAACGATGCGATGGAAAGTCTGGCGGTTGCCACGCTGTTTCCTGAAGGCGTGGCCTGCTCGTCGACCAAGCCGATGACCGGTCACACCCTCGGCGCTGCCGGTGCCCTCGAAGCGGCGTTCTGCTGGCTGAGCCTGAGCGCCGACAACCCGCAGCACGCCTTGCCGCCACACGTCTGGGACGCCCGGCCCGACCCCGACTTGCCGGCGCTGAAGTGGGTGACCGCGAGCGAACGCCTGTCGTCCATTGCACCCCGCTACCTGATGAGCAACTCGTTTGCTTTCGGCGGCAACAACGTCAGCCTGATTATCGGAGACGCCCCATGAACGACTGGCCGCTCGCCGAACTGCTGCCCCACGCTGGCGACATGATTCTGCTCGACCGCATCCTCAGTTTCGACGAAGAGCAGATCCACACCCGCCTCATGGTCAAGCCCGACGGTTTGTTCAGCCTGCCCGACGGCAGCCTGCCAGCGTGGGTTGGCGTTGAGTTGATGGCGCAAAGCGTCGCCGCGTTTGCCGGATGCCATGCACGGCGGAAGGGCAACCCGGTGGAGTTGGGGTTCCTGCTCGGCACGCGCAAATTCGAGTGCAACGTCGAGGCCTTCCCGGCTGGCAGCGAACTGACCATCCACGGGATCCGTTCGCTGGAAGACGACAACGGCATGGGTGTTTTCGAATGCCACATCCACGGGCCTGACATACAAGCCAGCGCACGCTTGAACGTGTTCCGCCCGCCGCAGCCCAGCCAATACCTTGAACAAAACAGAGAGTCGAACGATGACTGAATCCGTACTGGTCACCGGCTCCAGCCGTGGCATCGGCCGCGCCATTGCCTTGCGTCTGGCGCAGGCCGGGCATGACATCGTCCTGCACTGCCGCAGCGGCGTGGCTGAAGCCCAGGCCGTGAAAGCCGAAGTCGAAGCGTTGGGCCGCAGCGCGCGCACCCTGCAATTCGACGTCGCCGACCGCGAAGCCTGCAAAACCATTCTCGAAGCCGACGTCGAAACCCACGGCGCCTATTACGGCGTGGTACTCAACGCCGGCCTGACCCGCGATGGCGCTTTTCCGGCGCTGAGCGATGACGATTGGGACGTGGTGTTGCGCACCAATCTCGACGGTTTCTACAACGTCCTGCACCCGGTGATGATGCCGATGATCCGTCGTCGCGCCGCCGGTCGGATCGTCTGCATCACCTCGGTGTCGGGTTTGATCGGCAACCGTGGCCAGGTCAACTACAGCGCCTCCAAGGCCGGGGTGATCGGTGCGGCGAAAGCGTTGGCGATTGAACTGGGCAAGCGCAAAATCACGGTTAACTGCGTCGCGCCGGGCCTGATCGACACGGCGATGCTCGACGAAAACGTGCCGGTGGAAGAGCTGATGAAAATGATCCCCGCACAACGCATGGGCACCCCGGAAGAGGTCGCCGCTGCGGTGAATTTCCTGATGTCGGCGGAAGCCTCGTACATCACCCGCCAGGTTCTGGCGGTCAACGGAGGTTTGTGCTGATGAAGCGCGTCGTCGTCACCGGCATGGCCGGCATCACCTCGCTGGGCAGCGACTGGCAGACCATCGCCGGGAACTTCGCAGCCAACCGCAGCGGCATCCGCCGGATGGACGAGTGGGACCGCTTCAGCGAACTCAACACCCGCTTGGCCGGGCCGATCGATGATTTTGTCGTGCCGGCGCACTGGACCCGCAAACAACTGCGCAGCATGGGCCGGGTGTCACGGCTGGCGGTGGGCGCGGCGGAACAGGCACTGGCGGACGCCGGCCTGCTCGGTGACGAATCGATCAAGGACGGACGCATGGGTGTGGCCTGCGGCTCATCCACCGGCAGCACCGACGAGATCAAGGCGTTCGGCAATATGCTGCTCAATTCGGTGGCCGAGGGCCTCAACGCCAACTCCTACGTGCGGATGATGCCGCACACCACCGCGGCCAACATCAGCATCTTCTTCGGCCTCACCGGGCGGCTGATCCCGACGTCCAGCGCCTGCACCAGCGGCAGTCAGGGCATCGGCTACGCCTACGAGGCGATCAAGTTCGGACGGCTGCCGCTGATGCTCGCCGGCGGTGCCGAAGAACTGTGCCCGACCGAAGCCATGGTGTTCGACGCGCTCTACGCCACCAGCCTGAAAAACGATGCACCGCAGACCAGCCCACGCCCGTACGACAAGGGCCGCGACGGTCTGGTGATCGGCGAAGGCGGCGGCATGCTGGTGCTCGAAGAGCTGGAGCATGCGCTGGCTCGCGGTGCGCGGATCCACGCCGAGATCGTCGGTTTCGGCAGCAACGCCGACGGCCAGCACACTACCCGCCCCGAGCAGGTCACCATGCGCCGTGCAATGGAACTGGCGCTGGAAGACGCCGGGCTTGCGCCGGATGCCATCGGTTACGTCAATGGTCACGGTACCGCTACAGAACAGGGCGACATTGCCGAAACACTGGCGACCAGCAGTCTGTTCGGCGAACACATGCCGATCAGCTCGCAGAAGAGTTTCCTCGGCCACACGCTGGGGGCCTGCGGCGCGCTGGAGTCGTGGTTCAGCATCGAGATGATGAATCGCGATCTGTACGTGCACACGCTCAACCTCGACGAGGTCGATCCGCACTGCGGCAAGCTCGACTACCTGCGCGGCGAATTCCGCCAGATGCATCACGAATACGTGATGAACAACAATTTCGCTTTTGGTGGCGTCAACACCTCGTTGATTTTCCGCCGCTGGCACTGACCGCAACACGTTTGGAGTGAAGGGAATGACTCAGTTTCACCGCATCGCCGCCCTGCTGGCCCTGGCCTTTGTGCTCGGCGGTTGCACCAGCAAACCGGTTTACAACGCCAAGGAAGAGTTCTCGCCCAACCTCGGCTTCACCCAGCAACAGATGAGCCGCGCCATCGTCACGGCGCTCAATGATCGCCAGTGGGTGGTGCAGTCGGTGCGCCCGGGCATGATCAAAGCGGCGATTACCGTACGCGGCCGTCATCACGCCGAAGTCGACATCCCGTTCAGCCCGACCTCGTTCGAAATCGACTACCGCAGCAGCTACGGCCTCGACGCCAAGGACGGCAAGATCCACGGCAACTACAACCGCTGGGTCAACCGCCTGCGCGACAACGTGCTCAAGGAACTGTCGATCAACCCGGACATCGAGTTCGTCAACGACCTGGGCATCGTCAAGCAAGGCGCCGACGAGCCGACTTACCTGAGCTTTCGCGAGGGCGTCAAACGCGCCACCGACGCCGGCCTGCTCGACGGCAGCGTGAAGTTCTACCTGGCCGGCGAAACCCTGCCAAAACAGGTGCGCAAACTCGACACCGTCAGCAGCAGCCGCAAAACCAACGGCTCGAACAAATCCGACACCGACGCCTGCTTCTGGGCCCTGCAATCGGCCCTCGCGACCCTGCAGAACGCCGCGAAAAAAGCCGACGCCAACGCCGTGATCAACATCGCCAGCGTCGACCAGCGCGACCTCTACAAAGACACCGAGAAATTCCAGTGCCGTGCGGGCCTGGTGGTGTCGAGCGTGGCGTTGCGTGGGGATCTGGCGCACGTGGATTGATTGAACTGTAGAAACGACAAAGGGCGCCCTGCGGCGCCCTTTGCTATTCTGTTCAGCTCAAGTGCTGGCATGTAACTTCAAGCCCAACGCCTTTACCACTTTCAGAATCGTTCCAAACTCAGGATTTCCTTCACCTGACAGTGCACGGTAGAGACTTTCTCGAGACAGCCCGGCGTCACGTGCGACTTGGGTCATGCCTCGCGCTCTCGCAATGGTGCCCAGTGCCTTGGCGATAAAGGCAGGATCATCTCCAGCCTCCTCCATGCAGGCATCCAGATAATTGGCCATGTCCTCTTCTGTCTTGAGGTACTCGGCTGAGTCCCAACGAGTGAATTGTTCGGTCATGGGTTTTGCTCCTGCCAAGACTCCGCGATGAGCTTGGCTTGCTTGATATCTCGGGGTTGGCTGCTCTTGTCTCCACCACAAAGGAGGATGACCACTTGCCGACCTTGTTGCATGAAATAGACTCGATATCCGGGGCCATAGTCAATTCTGACTTCGCTGAGCCCTCACCGACGGCTTTGACATCACCAAAATTCCCATCGGCCATACGATCAATGCGCACCTGAATACGCATCCTGGCGCGGCTGTCAGCCAGCTTCAAAAGCCAGCTGGAGAATGTTGAACTTCGAATAATCTCGGGCATGCTTGGAAGTGCAGCCCTTGAGCTACACATGTTCCAGATGGTTTTATCTGCACCGACGTACGGTGTCTACACTCGTTAAATCGTTGAATGCTGACTCGCAAAGTCAAGGAGATGACCATGCAAGTGAAAGCCCTGATCGCCGCCGCACTCCTCGGGCTATTGCCCAGCGCCAGCCACGCCACCAACCTGATGTACATGCCGTTCGAAACCGTGCTCTCGGATGCGATTCGCGCCGGGCGGCTGGATGGCAGTGTGAAGTTCTATCTGATCGGCAACGGGCCGCAGGGCACTCAGCAGTTGTTGCGCCGGGATGTGATCAGTGATTTGCGCACCAACGGTTTCAACAAGAGCGATCACGACTCCTGCGAGTGGGTGCTGCAGTCGAACCTGATCAAGTTGCAGGCCGATGCCAAACGGGTCGGGGCGAATGCGGTGGTCAACATCGTCAGTTATTACGACCAGCATGTGCGCAAGGATTTGAATACCTATGAGTGCCGTGCGGGGGTGTTTGTGACGCGGGTGGCGTTGAAGGGGGATCTGGTGCGGTTGCCCTGAGAGGTGTGGTGTTTGGGCGGGCGCCTTCGCGAGCAAGCCCGCTCCCACAGGGGAACGTATTCCAGGGTGGGAGCGGGCTTGCTCGCGAAGAGGCCGGCAGGCATCACACTGATGAAGGTTCGACCTTGCGTGTAAGCAGTTCGACAAATGCCTTGGCCATCGGCGATTTCTGATCCTTGCGCTGCACCAGCCACACCGCCGACACCGCCTCCGGATCGAGCAGAGGTCGATAGACCACACCGTCAATGCGCATCCGCTGATACGACGCCGGCAACACCGAAACCCCCAGCCCCGCTGCGACCAGTCCGATGATGGTCATCGCTTCCCCGGCCTCCTGGGCGAAGTGCGGGCTGAACCCGGCATCGCGGGCCAGACTGAGTAGTTGCGCATACAGCCCGCTGCCGTAGCTGCGTGGAAAGAACACAAACGGCTCCAGCGCCAGCGCCGAGAGGAACAGGCCTTCCTCGCTGCCTTGCGCCAACGGATGTTTGGAGCCGAGCACCGCCACCAGCGGCTCACGCATCAGCTCGACCACACTCAGCGAATCCGGCAGGCCCAGCGGGCGCATGATCCCGACTTCGATCGACTGATCCACCAACGCATCCGCGACCATGGTGCTGCTCATCTCCCGCAGGTTCAGGTGCACTGCCGGGAAGCGCTGGCGAAAAGAAAAAATCGCCTGGGGAATGGTCGAGTTGAACGGGGCCGACGAGGTGAAGCCAATCTTCAATTCGCCCAGTTCGCCGAGTTGCGCACGCCGGGCGACGTCCGCCGCTTTGTCGACCTGCGCCAGCACCAGCCGCGCCTCCTCCAGAAACAATCGGCCAGCCTCACTCAGCTCGACCCGACGATTGGTGCGTTCGAACAACCGCGCGCCGACCTCTTGCTCCAGCGCCTGAATCTGCTGACTCAGCGGTGGCTGGGAAATACCCAGCACCTGTGCGGCGCGGCCGAAATGCAGTTCTTCGGCGACGGCGATGAAGTAGCGCAGATGACGCAATTCCATGGAAACCCCATTAGGTCGTTAAAGCTATCAAACAGGTCGAACAATATATTGGATAGAAACATTAGCCAGCTATATGATTTTTTCATTGCCTGCCTGGCCGTGTCCTCCGAGGTCTGATGTGAAAACCGCCGCCGCCCCTCTTGCACATGAAGTTCCGCCTGCCGCGGCGGACGATGTCATCGCCGAGCTGCAGGAGATCTACATCGAAAAAGGCACGCCGATGTTCATGCGCACAGTGCTGGCGCTGTTCAGCGGTGGCTTCGCGACCTTCGCTTTGCTGTATTGCGTGCAGCCGATGATGCCGCTGCTGTCCAACGAGTATGGAATCAACGCGGCGCAGAGCAGCCTGATTCTGTCGGTGGCGACCGGCATGCTCGCCATCGGACTACTGATCACCGGGCCGATTTCCGACCGGGTCGGACGCAAGCCGGTGATGGTCGCAGCGCTGTTCGCCGCCGCGCTGTGCACCATCGCCAGCTCGATGATGCCGAGCTGGCAGGGCGTGCTGATCATGCGCGCGCTGATCGGGCTGTCGCTGAGCGGCCTGGCGGCCGTGGCGATGACTTACCTGAGCGAGGAAATCCACCCGCAGCACATCGGTTTGGCGATGGGCCTGTACATCGGTGGCAACGCGATTGGCGGGATGAGCGGGCGGTTGATCACCGGGGTGTTGATCGACTTTGTCAGCTGGCACACGGCGATGCTGGTGATCGGCGGTCTGGCACTGGTTGCGGCGGCAGTGTTCTGGAAGATCCTCCCCGAGTCGCGCAACTTCCGCTCACGCTCGCTGCACCCACGCAGCCTGCTCGATGGCTTCACCATGCACTTTCGCGACGCCGGCCTGCCGCTCCTGTTTCTTGAAGCATTCGTGCTGATGGGCGCCTTCGTCACTCTGTTCAACTACATCGGCTATCGTCTGCTCGCCGCGCCGTACAACCTCGATCAGGTGTTCGTCGGTTTGCTGTCGGTGGTGTACCTGTCGGGCATCTACAGCTCCGCGAAGATCGGTTCGCTGGCGGACAAACTGGGACGGCGCAAAGTGCTGTGGGCAACCATCGCACTGATGTTCGCCGGCCTTGCGCTGACTATGTTCACGCCGCTGTTGCTGGTGATCGTCGGCATGCTGATCTTCACCTTCGGCTTTTTCGGTGCGCACTCGGTGGCAAGCAGCTGGATCGGCCGGCGCGCGACCAAGGCCAAGGGCCAGGCGTCTTCGCTGTACCTGTTCAGCTACTACGCAGGCTCCAGCATCGCCGGGACGGCGGGCGGGGTGTTCTGGCACTTGGGAGGCTGGAACGGGATTGGCCTGTTCATTGGTGCGCTGTTGCTGGTGGCACTGCTGGTGGCGTTGAAACTGGCGAAGTTGCCACCTCTGACCGGCGCGACTATCTGAGCTGCAGCCGCGCCTCGATCAGCGTGTCGCGCGGCTCCAGCGTCAGTGACTGCAACAAGACGTCGTCCCGCTCAAGCCTGTCCAGCCAGCGCAGCAGTGGCTCGGGCTGGCCGCTGAGGGTCAGGCGAATCTGCTCGTTATCGCTGTCCATCTGCTGCACCTCAAGCCCTGCCGTAACGAGGCTCTCGCTGATCCTCAAGGACAACGGCTGACTGGCATCGGACAACGATCGGCTCTGCGGTTGAGCGCGCTCCAGCTGCACGGCGAAATGCTGTTGCTGGCGATACCGATGCTCGGCCGCGTCCAGCCGTTGCATCGCCGGTTGCCAGATGCAAAAAAATAGCGCGCCGCCGAGCAGCCCGGCGATCAACAGCACAAGCAGGCCACGCTCACGCTGCGAGAGGCGTCGCCATCGCTTGATGTGAACGTCGGTGTTCATACGTCATCCTCCCAGGTCAGCGTTGCCGTCACCCGGTCGACCATCTTGCTGGCGCCATCGATCCTGATTGTCAAACCTTGCTGGCGACCGCGCTCACGCAGGCGCTCAAGCTCGGCAAAACTGTTTGCCGTCAGTTGCACTTTCCAGCCATTGGCTTGCTCATATTCAATGCGCCTGACCTCAACCTGACTGGCGCCAATCACTTGTTCGACCAACCTGACCAGCGCTGCAATGCGCGTATCGCGCGACTGCGCAGGCACACTCTGAATCGCCTCGATCTGCGCGGTCAGGCCAACGATTTGCGCGTGTTGTGGATACAGCGTCTTGAAGCGCTGGTCATTGATCTGCGCCAGGCGCCGTGTTTCGCCATCGAGGAAACGTATCCGCGTTTCACTGGCGCCCGCGCCCAGCAACAACAGGATCAGCACCACCGCCGATAAGGCACGCCACGGCAGCGGTGAGTTTCGGGGAGCAAATTCGCCATGTCGCAGGTTGATCGCCTGACGAAAACCCTCCGTCAGCCATGCCTGTTCATCCGGCTCATCACGCCAGAGCATGTCCTCGGGCAACACACTCTTCAGCGCCAGCAAACCTTCCTCCGTCAACGCGAGCCGGGCCGGCAACGCTCCACCCAATAGCCATCGCCCGAACCATCGGGTAGCGATCGGCTGATCCGTGGGCAGCAAATCGGCATCAACGAACACCGAGCGCACCTGCAGGCCATTTTCGGTGAGCAGCGACAACACCGCCGCCAAGCGCTCACGAGCGATGACGATCAGCGGATAACGTCGCTCGGCATCCGCTCGACCGACGCTCAAGTGCACCTTGTCCAGCGCTTCGCCAAGCTGCTCTTCCACCGCAAACGCGAGGGCCTGCGCGGCGGGCGCACGGCGGCCGGGCCAGGGTTCACTGCGCAACCAACTGCAGGATTCGATGGGCAGTAACAAGTCGATTTTTTGCCCGTGCAGCACTTGGGCCGCTTGATGCAGCGGCATTGTTAACCGCTCGCCGGTGTGCGACCAGAGACAACAAGGCCAGTCGGACGACATGTCCGCAAGCCCTTCGGCGGTCAGGTAAAGCCAGTTTTTCATTGCGTTATCTCGTTGCCGCGGGAGGGAAGTAAACGGCGTTGCAGGACTGTCAGTCGGGCTGTTTTCGCGATGTACTCGATGTCGGTGCTCAGCGTCAGCACCTGCTGGTCTTGCACGACGCGCACAGTCAGGCGGTGCCAGCGGCTGTCGACACCGAGGCCATGCGTGTTGACCCCGGCATCGGCAATCAGTGGATCGGTGCCGAATGCTTGAACACCGGGCCAAGGCTGCGCCGAGCGCTGGCGAACCAGCGCATCGGCGGTGGCGGATTCGATTTCCAGCACGCGCAGCAACAGCGCCGGTGCGGTGTTGATATTCAGCGTCGCATCCGTGGGCAGCAGCGCTACCCACGGTTCCAGGCGGCGCAGCGTGGTCGCATCAAAACCCGGCAGTAGACGCAACTGGCTCACTTCGGACAAGGCGCCGACCTGACTCGGTTGCAGCGCGGGCAGCTCCAGCAATTCGAGCAGCCTCGCCCAGCGCTCCAGCGTCACCACCTCGATCTGGCCCTGGCGCAGCAATGCGTTGAGATTGAACCGCGCCGACAGGTCCTCGATTTGCACCTCGACCTGCGCCTGATCGCTATCGAGTTCGAGAATGATTCGGGGCCAGTCGCGAAGTATCTCGGCGTGGCTTTGCTGACTCACCACAGCCCGATGCAAACGCCGCAGCGCCCAGGCTTCTCCGGCCTCTGCCAATTGGCGCAGGTGCAGGGTCTGCAACTGCTGCGCGCTGCTCTGCAAGGACAGTCGGTGGCTGCGCAACAGGCCACTGGTGATCAGCAAGGCCAGGCTCAACACCAACATCACGCTGATCAGCGCCAGCCCTTGTTGCCGGCGCTTCATGACAAGGCTCCCGGCAACAACCACACCCGGCGAATCGCCTCATAGCGCCGAGTCGACACCTGCAGCTCCAGCGCCAAAGGTGTACCCGCAGAGGCCTCGATCATTCGCCATCGCAGATCAATCACCTCATCCAGCAGTTTCTGCCGCTGGACAGTCAGCGCCCCCTCGGCGCGGCTTTCGCGCCACAGCACGCCGTCGTGCAGGCGATAGGTCAGTTCCTGGCGTTCGCTACGCGGTTGATCCAGCGGATTGCGCCAGTTGCTGCGTTGCACACGCAGTTGCCCGGCATTCAAGACCAGGGGCTGCCCGGTGACCTGCAACAGGTCACGCTCGATCGCCGCCACCGCCCGTTGCAGACTTCTGAACCCGCGTTCGTGGTCGGCCGTCGCATGCTGCACGCGCAACACGCTGTCAAACAGGCCCCAACTGGCAAGACCAAGCACGGCGAAAATCGCCAGCGCGATGATCAGTTCCAGCAAGGTGAAACCGCGTTGGTCAGTCATGACGACTGTGCAACCGAGCCATTGTTCGATAGAGCGGCTGATCGCTGTCGGCCAGACTGACTTCCAGCTCCACCGAAAACTGCCCCGCTGTATCGACTTCGCGCAAGTGCTGGCTCAGGCGCCAGTCACGACGATCCATGCGCACGATCTGCTGCTGTTGCCCGCTGACCCAGGCGCTTTGCAGGCGCAGTTCGCTGAGCCGGTTATCCGCCAGCCATGCTGCAAACAGCCGCTGCTCAGCCGCACCGCTCTGCTGCACCACGTAACGGCTTGCCGATAACAGGGACGCCGCCAGCACCGCGAAAATTGCCAGCGCCACCATGACTTCCAGCAACGTGAAACCTTGCATCCGCCTGACCATCGCTCGCTTATTCATCGAGCGTTACCTCACTCAAGCCATCCGACGCCAGACCGGCCCAGACCCGCTCGCGACTTGCCAGCAACAAGCTGAATGCGCTGATTTCATCACTGCTGAGCATCAATAATTGCGGAGCCGGTGCGCTGTTCAGCAAACGCACCGGCAGACCATCCAGCACAAGCTGCGCATGCAGATCCGCCGGCCATTGCTGCAGGGCCGTCAACGGCTGCCAGCCTTGCGCGTCGAGCTGCAGAACGCGATAGCCCTCAAGGCTGAAACCCACGCCAAATTCCCGTCCCTCAAGCACCGCGCGTTCGCGAAACTGCTCGATCATCCGCGCAATCCGGCTCGCCTCCTGTCGCGCCACTTGCGCCGGATTATTCCCGCCGACCAGGCTGACCATGCCCAGCAGCATGCCGATCAGCACCATGACCACCATCAATTCCAGCAAGGTGAAACCCCGGCAACGCTGGCGCATCAGTCGACGGTCCAGTTGCCGATGTCGGCGGCGTGACCTTCCCCGCCACTGACGCCATCGGAGCCCAGCGAATACAAGTCGTAACCGCCGCCCACTGAGCGCGTGCCAGGGTTGAGGTATTGATACGGCGTGCCCCACGGATCACGCGCCAGACTTTTCAGGTAACCGGCAGGGTTCCAGTTGCGCGCCACCGGTGTGCCGGTCGGGCGTTTAACCAGCGCTTCCAGGCCCTGCTGCGTGGTGGGGTAACGCGCGTTGTCCAGCCGATACATCTCCAGCGCCGTGGCAATTGCCTGAATGTCGATCTTCGCCGCGGTGGTCTTCGCCTGATCCGGCCGGCTCATGAATTGCGGCACGACAATCGCGCCGAGAATGCCGATGATGACCACCACGACCATGATTTCGATCAGGGTGAAACCGCGCTGCGCGGCCGCTGTGTTTCTGTGCAGAAGAGCCATGGATCAATTCACCAATTGGTTGAGACTGAGGATCGGAAGGAGGATGGCCAGGACGATCAGCAACACCACAGTGCCCATCACCAGCAGCATCGCCGGCTCGAACAGACTCACCATCAACGCGATGCGCGCGGCGAGGCTGGCTTCCTGTTGTTCGGCGGCACGGCCGAGCATCGCGTCGAGTTCACCGGCGCGCTCACCGCTGGCAATCATGTGCAGCATCATCGGCGGGATATCGCCGCTACGTTCCAGGCTGCGGCTCAGGGTCGAGCCTTCGCGCACCGCGCGCGCGACCGCGCTCATGCGTGCACGAATGGTCCGGTTACCGATGACGGCAGCGGCGATTTCCAGCGCATCGACCAAGGGCACCGCGCTCTTGCCCAGAATCGCCAACGTGCTGGCAAACCGCGCCGCTTCCATGGCACGCAGCAACGCGCCGATCAGCGGAATGTTCAACACCAGCGCATGCCAGCGCAGCCGCCAGATGGGCTGACGCAAACTCCAGCGCCAGCTGCCAAGCAGCGCCAGACCACCGCCCGCAAACAGCAGACCAGTCTGGCGTACACCGTCGCTGAGACTGATCAGAGCGCGGGTCAGCCATGGCAGCGGCTGGCCGCTGTCGATGAAAATTTTCACGACGTCCGGCACCACATAGCCCAGCAGAAAAGCGACGATGACCACGCTCGCGAACATCAGAATCGCCGGATAGATCAGTGCCATCTGGATCCTTTGCCGCGATGCCTGCCGCGCCTGGGTGTAAGCGGCCAGTTGTTCAAGCACATGCCCGAGATGACCGGAGCGTTCACCCGCCGCCACAGTGGCCCGGTACAACTCGGGAAAAGCCGCCGGAAAGCGGCCTAACGCGACGGCCAGCGCATGCCCTTCCATGACTCGTCCGCGCACTGCCCACAGCAGTCCGGCCACGCGTCGCCTGGCGGTTTGACGGGCGACCACTTCCAGAGCTTCCTCCAGCGGCAGACCGGCCTGCACCAGCGTCGACAATTGCAGCGTCAGCAGTGCCAGATCGCCAGCGCTCAGGCGGCCGGCGCGCCATGCTCCGTGGCCGTCGCCATGGCCGCGCAGTTCCTTGAGCTGTAATGGCCACAGCCCACGCTCACGCAACTGCTGTCGCGCATGCCGGGAATTCTCCGCTTCGAGTTGGCCACGGCAGCGATGACCCTGAGCGTTGTCGGCGCGGTAATCGAAGGTCGGCATCGGCTAGTCCTCCTGCGTCACGCGCAGCCACTCATCGACGCTGGTGACGCCATCGAGCACCCGTTGTCGAGCAGCCTGAAACAGACTTCGCGACTCCTTACGCGTGGCGTCGGTCAGTTCGCGCTCACTGGCCCCCTGATGAATCAGCGCGGCAACCGCATCGGTGATGCTGATCAATTCGTAGATGCCGATGCGTCCCCGATAGCCATGCTGACAATGCTCACAGCCCTGCGCACGAAACAGTGGCGGCGCCGCCAGGGGCTCAAGCCCCAACCGCTGGCAGGTCGCCGCATCGGCGACATACGCTGTCTTGCAGTGCACACACAGCGTGCGCAACAAGCGTTGCGCGAGAACACCGACCAGCGACGAGGCCAGCAAATACGCATCCACGCCCATGTCGACCAGGCGCGTCACCGCGCCGACGGCGTGATTGGTGTGCAATGTCGACAACACCAGATGTCCGGTCAACGAAGCCTGGACGGCGATCTGCGCCGTCTCGCGATCACGGATTTCACCAACCATCACCACGTCCGGATCCTGACGCAGAATGGCGCGCAAACCGCGTGCAAAGGTCATCTCGACTTTCGGATTGACCGGCATCTGGCCGATCCCCGGCAGGTGATATTCAATCGGGTCCTCGACCGTGAGAATGTTGCGCGACGGATCATTCAGGCTGCTCAACGCGGCATACAGGCTGGTGGTTTTGCCGGAGCCGGTCGGCCCGGTGACCAACAAAATGCCATGAGGTCTGGCGAGCAGTCGTTGCAGCGTGGCGAGGGTGTCATCCGGCATGCCCAGACTTTGCAGTTCCAGGCGTCCGGCCTGTTTGTCGAGCAGGCGCAGCACCACGCGCTCACCGTGCGCCGACGGCAGCGTCGAGACCCGCACATCGACTTCGTGGCCGGCCAGACGCAGGGCAATCCGGCCATCCTGCGGCACACGTTTTTCCGCGATATCCAGCCGCGCCATGACCTTGATCCGCGACACCAGCAACGTTGCCAGTTCGCGCCTTGGCCTGAGCATTTCGCGCAACTGGCCGTCGACGCGCATACGCACCGAAAGGTATTGCTCGAAGGTTTCCAGATGCACGTCCGAGGCCTGCGCGCGCACCGCTTCGCTGAGCAGTGCATTGATCAGGCGAATCACCGGTGCATCGCCCTGTTGCTCCAGCAGGTCTGCGGTCTGCGGCACTTGCTCGGCGAGGCTGAGCAGATCAAGTTCATCGTCCAGCCCTTGCGCGACCTGTTGCGCGGCGCTCTGGCCTTCACGATAGGTCGCGGCCAGTCGCTCAGCGAACAGCTCCGGCGCAAGCACCTCGATCGACAACTCGCGGGCGCACAACCGGCGCACTTCGGCGAGCGCCGTCAGTGACGTGTCGCCGCGAATGAGCAGGCAGGCCTGCGTGCCCGTGCCTTGCAGCAGCACGCCAAACCGCCGGGCGAAGCCGAACGGCAGGACTTCCAGCGCGGCACTCATGGCGCCACCGTTGCCGGCTCAAACAAATGTCGCGCCTCGGCCGGTAGCAACAGCGAGTTGCTCTCCCCGGCTTTGGGCTGGCTCAGATCACGCAAGGTGTCGTAACGCTGCTGGCTGATGCCGGAGAGATCCTCGCGACTGCGCACGATGGTCGGACGCAGAAACACCATCAGATTGCTTTTGGTCTGGGTGTCGCGGCTCCAGCGAAACAACGCGCCGAGATAGGGAATGTCGCGCAGCAGCGGCACACCGCTTTTCTGCGTGCGCACGTTGTCGCGGATCAGCCCACCGATCACAATGATCTCGCCGTCGTCCGCAAGAATCGTGCTTTTCAGGGCACGTTTGTTGGTGATCAGATCCGAGGAATCAATCCCCGACACCGAGGGCGCGATGTCCGAGACTTCCTGCTCGACTTCCAGGCGCAGGGTCGAGCCTTCGTTGATGTAGGGTTTGATCTTCAGGCTGATGCCGACATCCTTGCGCTCGACCGTGGTGAAAGGATTCTCTGCACCGCTGCTGTTGGTGGAGTACGAACCGGTCTTGAACGGCACGTTCTGCCCGACGATGATTTCCGCTTGCTGATTGTCCAGGGTCAGCAGGCTCGGCGTGGACAGCAGATTGCTCCGCGTATTGCTCGCAAGGGCCGAAATCAAAGCGCCGAAACGGTCGCTGCCCAATTGCAGAATCGCGCCGTCGGGCGCCGATATTTTCTCGTCGAACGTCAGCCCGCCGACGATGGGAATGTCGGTACCGGGAAAGTTGATAAAGCCCTTGGCGTCACCGGTGCTCAAGCCCCACTGCACGCCCACGGCGTCAGCGATATCGCCGGAAATTTCCACGATGGCGGCGTGGATCAGCACTTGCGCGCGAGGCTGATCCAGCTCGCGAACGATATTTTCAATGGTTCTGACCTGAGCCGGATCGGCAATCAGCACCAACGCATTCTGGCTCTCGTCGGCCTTGAGCATGAACGGCGTCGCCACGGCCGCGTCCTTGCCGTTGCCGAGGGCCACTGGCTGCTTGCGATTCTGGCCCATGCTCTCCAGCACTTCTGCCAATTGCCTGGCATCGCTGTGGCGCAAACGAATCACCCGCGCAGTGTCGAGACTGGCGGTGGCCGGAACATCGAGCTCGCGAATCAGCTCGGTCAGACGCTGACGTACGACAAGGGGGCCAATGACAATCAGTCGATTGGTTCTGACATCGGCCAGCACCTGAATCGGCGAGTCGGCATTGCGCTTGCCCAGCGAAGACTCGATGACGGTGGCGACATCACTGGCCTGGGCAAAGCGCAGCGGCACCACGGCGTGCTGATCTTGCTGCCCTGCGTCGAGTTGGAGCACCACGCGGGCGATGCGCTCAACGTTGGCCTGAGTGTCGGTGATCACCAGGGCGTTGGCCGACACTGACGGACCGAAGTAGCCGTTGGCAGACACCAATGGCCGGAGCAGCGCGGCCAGATCGGCAGCGCTGCTGGTGTTCAGTTCAATGACCCGGGTAATGAATTGCGCCGGAGTCGCTTGCGTATCGGCAGATTGGCTGGCGCGGGTTTTCACGTCGGCCACCGGGGTGATCAGGATGCGGTCGCCCTCATCGATCACGGTGAAGTTGTGCGCGTCCAGCACCGAGTAGAACAAGCGCCGTACGCCTTCGCGATCCAGCGCCTGACGGGACATGACGGTGACGCGGCCCGACACGCGCGGGTCGAGCACCACGGTGGTGCCGAGGATCGCCGAGATTTCTTCGACGATGTCGCGCAACTCGGCCTGATTCATCGCCAACTGCCAGCGCTGTTCCACGGCGTGCACCGGGTATCCGAGAAGCGGCGTCGCCAGCACGGCGCAAGCCAACAAGACGCGCAGGGCCTGCGCGCCAATCAAACTGTTCATCAATGTGGTCACTCTGACTGCCCGACGAGCGGGCGTAGAAAACGTGCGGAAATCTCAGCGGGTTTTGCCTCGGCGGGCGCTGACAAGTGCGTGAGGAATGCGCTGGCAGGGCGCGCGAAAGGTAATAATTCCTCCCGGCCCTTGTTCCATAACACCACGTGCTGCGCTTCAACCCGACGCAACACGCTGCCGCTCGGCAAGTCGTCGCCAACCCGATACAACCGCGCCCCTTGAGCGGTGCTGATCAACGCTTTCGACAGGCCACTGTCGGCGACAAACGTCGCTTGCAGGGTCAGCGACTCGGCACTTGGCTGAAGTGCGGTGAGCGTTGCGAGGCCGAATACCGTCGCCACCGCCGTGGTGTTCAACGGCCCGGGCATGGGCGCAGCCGGCAGCGGTACGGCGACCGGCAGCGGCAGGCGTTGCGCATGGCGAAATGCCCACTCCTGCCACGCAAGAAACACGGCACATGCGACCGGCAGCGCCCACAGGCTCAATGATGAAAAGATCCTCACCGGTTGCTCATCCCGAACGTCCGCACGCCTGACGAATGCGCGAACGCCACGACATGCGCCGCAACACGCGATAACCCCGCAGCTCGTGCAGGATCACCGCGCCGATATGCATGGCGACCAGTACGGCCAGGCCGGTGCAGGCCCAGATGTGCAGCACGAAAAAGCCATCCGTCAGCGCTACATCGTTCAGCGGTTGAGGGAACTCGAGCAGGCCGAATACAGGGATCGGCCGATCCATCATCAACACGCCACTCAAAAGCACCACCACCACCAGCACATAGATCAGCCGATGGACAAACATGGCGAGCATTTTGCCCGGGGATACCTGCGCCATGCGCTCATGTCGCAGATGGCGGACAAACAACACCAGACGCCAGCAAAACACTGGAATGAACAGCGTGGTCAGCGAAACATTAACCCCGGCCACCCACTGTTTGGTGTCATTGGCGACGTTAATGTTGGCCACATAGAACCCGGTGACCAACGTCCACAGGATCACCGCTGCCGACACCCAATGCAGCAGCATTTGTTGCTTGGAATAAACTGGAAGCATCATTCGAATCGCCCCTGAAAAACACCAGCGGTCAGACGCCCCCTTCAGGCCGCCTGACGCCATTACGCAGAACGGGCCTTAGAGCTTGTTCCACGCCACATCCGAGTGCTCGCCAACGCCCGGTTCAAAGGCATTCGCCTCAGGCGTGTACTGCTTGCAATAGCCGGATGCCGGGAACGGTTTGCACTCGAACACCTCATCGGTTTTCGCTTGCAGTACCTTGGTGCCGGCGGTGTATTCGCTCAGTCCTTCAGGGAACAGGAAGTCGTAATCGGCACCCGCGCCTTCACCCGTGACGTTTACCGGCTGGGTGTCCTGACGGGTGGTGCGGCCATCCAGCGTGGTACCCACCAGGGTCAGAGTGTGCGGGCCGGGGTTGCTGCGAATGTCCATGGCCAGCGAGGTCACACCGCTGTCGGCTTGAGCAGTGGTGGTGCCGACCAGCTTGTTCTGGTCGTTGAACAGGTTGGCTTCAACGTTCATTTTGCGGTTGGACATCATGCTGAAATCGACTTTGGTTCGGCCTTTGTCGAGCACGTATTCCGGTTGTTGCGAAGTCACCGCCATGCGCGCGTCGGTGTCCTCTTTCATCAGCAGTTGCACTTCGTAGCGTACGACGCCGCTGTCTTTTTGCGCGTACAGCGTGTTGGTGCCACGAATCGCTTCGACGTCGCCGTTTTCATCGCGAACACCCGCGCGGATCAGGGTCTGCGACTGGTTGATCTGCTGGGCGAGCTTGAACGACCAGTTTTGCGGCTCGGCGTCTTCAGCGTTGTCGATCGAGATTTCGACGCTGTAAGCCGCGCTTTCACCCGCTGCGGTGAAGGCGCGCGCCTTGACCTTGTCACCGGTCAGCAGCGGCGTGGCAGCAGCAATGGTGCCAACGGCAGACCAACCACCCGGCAGCACGGCTTCTGCGAGGATGTTCACGTCAGCGACGCTGTGGAACGCCGCCGCGGTATCGCCGACGCTCCAGATTGCGAGGATCACATGGTGACCGTTTTTGTCCTCGGGGATGCTGCAGTGGTGCTTGGTGCCGGGTACCGGGAGCTGGAAATCACCCTCGACCTGGCAAAAAGGCGTGCTCTCGAACGAAGCGCGTTTGAGCGATTCATTCGGGTTCCAGCCATTACGGGTGATGAAATATTGGTGTTTTTCTACAGGGTGCGGAGCTTTGTAATGCCACTGGAAATCCAGAGTGCGCTCTTTGAGCTCGGTGAGCTGCCAACGGGTGGCGGACTGCACGTCCATGGGAGAAAACAGCTCGTGGCCGCCGCTGGCGATTTTGCCGTCAATCGGGCCTTGCCCGGGTGCGCCGCCGACGCCTGCCGGAAAGCCCTTGAAGGTTTCACCGACACTTTGCGGCTCATACTGAGCTTGACCACAAGCGGTGTTCACCCCCTTCTGACAGAGAAAAGCGCGCGATGGCGGAAACTCCACATAACCATGGGCCGCTGCGCCCGAAGAACCCAACAGGGCCGATAACAACATCAACGAAGAAGCACATGTTGTCGACGCACTTCTTTTAAAAGTAGGTTTTTTCATTGTTATTCCAGGCAAATCTTAATAAGCGAGCCCGGCCCGACGCCAGGCTCTATTACAGCACTCAGCGCCATGCCGAGCACATGCCTGAAACCTTACGTGGATAGAGAAAAGTTCTATGTAGGAGTAATCGTCGGGTGCAGCAGGAATAGTCTCCGCAATAATTAATCCGACAACTAAGGAAAGAATTCTTACAACAGGAAATGATTAATTAAAATTTGAAGCAGCATAAAAAAAGCCTGTCCCGCATAACACGGGACAGGCTTATTTATGCAGATGTTGCGAAGTTATTCGTGGTACTGCGCCGACAACTCATGCACCGCACGCAGGAACGCGCCGGCATGCTCCGGGTCGACCTCAGGGGTGATGCCGTGACCCAGGTTGAACACGTGACCACTGCCCTTGCCGTAGCTGGCCAGAATGCGGCCCACTTCTGTGCGGATCGCTTCCGGTTTGGCGTAGAGCACGGTCGGGTCCATGTTGCCTTGCAGCGCGACCTTGTCGCCGACACGGGCGCGAGCGTTGCCGATGTCGCAGGTCCAGTCCAGGCCCAGTGCGTCGGCACCGGCCTCGGCGATGCTTTCCAGCCACAGGCCGCCGTTCTTGGTGAACAGGATCACCGGCACCTTGCGCCCGTCGTGCTCGCGGATCAGGCCGCTGACGATTTTCTTCATGTAGGCCAGGGAGAACTCCTGATACGCCGCCGCCGAAAGGTTGCCGCCCCAGGTATCGAAGATCTGCACCGCTTGCGCGCCGGCCTGGATCTGGCCATTGAGGTACGAGGTCACCGACTGCGCCAGCTTGTCCAGCAGCAGGTGCATGGCTTGCGGGTTGTCGTAGAGCATCGCCTTGGTCTTGCGGAAGTCTTTCGACGAGCCGCCTTCAACCATGTAAGTGGCGAGAGTCCACGGGCTGCCGGAGAAGCCGATCAGCGGCACACGGCCGTTCAGCTCGCGGCGGATGGTGCTGACCGCGTCCATCACGTAGCCGAGGTCTTTGTGTGGATCCGGGATCGGCAACGCTTCGATGTCGGCCAGGGTGCTGACGACTTTCTTGAAGCGCGGACCTTCACCGGTCTCGAAGTACAGGCCCTGGCCCATGGCATCGGGGATGGTGAGGATGTCGGAAAACAGGATCGCCGCGTCCAGTTGCGGATAGCGGTCGAGCGGCTGCAGGGTGACTTCGCAGGCGAATTCCGGATTCATGCACAGGCTCATGAAATCACCGGCCTGGGCACGGCTGGCGCGGTATTCCGGCAGGTAGCGGCCGGCCTGGCGCATCATCCACACCGGGGTGACGTCAACGGGTTGCTTGAGCAGGGCGCGGAGGAAACGGTCGTTCTTCAGGGCAGTCATGTCGGCATCCGGAAAAAAAGTGCGGGCATTTTCTCAGAGCGCGACGCAAAAGGCACGGATGCAGGTCAGCCTTTTGTCTATCGGGTCAATTTGTTGCGTTGTATTGAGCGCACAGAAACCAATGTGGGAGCGGGCTTGCTCGCGAAAGCGGTGTGTCAGTCAATACATCGGGTGACTGTTACAAAGCCTTCGCGAGCAAGCCCGCTCCCACATTTCTGATCGCATTTCAGGCTGAAATGTAATCAGACGCCCAGGTAATCGAGGATCCCTTCGGCGGCATTGCGGCCTTCGAAGATTGCCGTCACCACCAGGTCGGAACCGCGCACCATGTCGCCACCGGCGAAGATTTTCGGGTTGCTGGTCTGGTGCTTGTACTGACCCTGCTCAGGCGCAACGACGCGGCCCTGGCTGTCGGTCTGGATTTCGAACTGTTCGAACCACGGCGCCGGGCTCGGGCGGAAACCGAACGCGATGACCACGGCATCGGCCGGGATGATCTCTTCGGAGCCCGGGATCGGCTCGGGGCTGCGACGGCCACGGGCATCCGGTTCGCCGAGACGGGTCTCGACCACCTTCACGCCTTCGACCTTGTCTTCACCGACGATCGCGATCGGCTGGCGGTTGTAGAGGAATTTCACGCCTTCTTCCTTGGCGTTCTTCACCTCTTTGCGCGAGCCGGGCATGTTCGCTTCGTCACGACGATAGGCGCAGGTCACCGACTTGGCGCCCTGACGGATCGAGGTGCGGTTGCAGTCCATCGCCGTGTCGCCACCGCCGAGCACCACGACCTTCTTGCCTTTCATGTCGACGAAATCTTCCGGCGACTTTTCAAAGCCCAGGTTGCGGTTGACGTTGGCAATCAGGAAGTCCAGCGCGTCATAAACGCCCGGCAGATCCTCACCGGCAAAACCGCCCTTCATGTAGGTGTAGGTGCCCATACCCATGAATACCGCATCGTATTCGGCGAGCAGGTGCTCCATGGTCACGTCCTTGCCGACCTCGGTATTGAGGCGGAACTCGATGCCCATGCCGGTGAAGACTTCGCGACGATTGCTCAGCACAGTCTTCTCTAGCTTGAACTCGGGGATGCCGAAGGTCAGCAGACCGCCGATTTCCGGGTTCTTGTCGAACACCACCGGGGTCACGCCGCCACGCACCAGCACATCGGCACAGCCCAGACCCGCCGGGCCGGCACCGATGATCGCGACACGCTTGCCGGTCGGTTTGACCTTGGACATGTCCGGGCGCCAGCCCATGGCGAACGCGGTATCGGTGATGTACTTCTCGACCGAACCGATGGTCACCGCGCCGAAGCCGTCGTTGAGGGTGCAGGCACCCTCGCACAGCCGATCCTGCGGGCACACCCGGCCGCAGACTTCCGGCAGGGTGTTGGTCTGGTGCGACAGCTCGGCGGCCTGGAGGATGTTGCCCTCGGCCACCAGCTTCAGCCAGTTGGGAATGAAGTTGTGCACCGGGCACTTCCATTCGCAATACGGGTTGCCGCAACCCAGGCAGCGGTGGGCCTGATCGGCCGACTGCTGGGGTTTGAACGGTTCGTAGATCTCGACGAACTCTTTCTTGCGTTGACGCAACAGTTTCTTCTTCGGATCCTTGCGCCCGACATCGATGAACTGGAAGTCGTTATTCAGACGTTCAGCCATTGTTAAAACCTCATCAAACTCTTCAGGCGCATATCACTGCGGGTTGGCACGAGTGCTGGAAAGCAACGATTTCAGGTTGGCAGCCTTAGGCTTGACCAGCCAGAAACGACGCAGGTAGTCATCAAGGTTTTCGGCGAGCTCACGACCCCACTCGCTCTCGGTTTCCTTGACGTACTCGTTCAGCACGTTCTGCAGGTGGCTGCGGTAGGCTTCCATCGCCTCGCCGCTGATCCGCTGGATTTCCACCAGTTCGTGGTTGACCCGGTCAACGAAGGTGTTGTCCTGATCGAGCACGTAGGCGAAACCACCGGTCATGCCAGAGCCGAAGTTGTAACCGGTCTTGCCCAAGACGCAGACGAAACCACCGGTCATGTACTCGCAGCAGTGATCGCCAGTGCCTTCCACAACCGTGTGGGCACCGGAGTTACGCACGGCAAAACGCTCGCCCGCGGTGCCGGCGGCGAACAGCTTGCCGCCGGTGGCGCCGTACAGGCAGGTGTTGCCGATGATGGCGCTGTTCTGAGTCTGATAGACGCTGCCTTTCGGCGGCACGATGACCAGTTTGCCGCCGGTCATGCCTTTGCCGACGTAGTCGTTGGCGTCGCCTTCCAGGTACATGTTCAGACCGCCGGCGTTCCACACGCCGAAGCTCTGACCGGCCGTCCCTTTGAAGCGGAAGGTGATCGGCGCGTTGGCCATGCCCTGATTGCCGTGCTTGCGTGCGATTTCGCCGGAGATCCGCGCACCGATCGAACGGTCGCAGTTGCAGATGTCCAGTTCGAACTCGGCACCGCTGAGGTCATTGATCGCCGAGGTCGCCATATCGACCATTTTCTCGGCCAGCAGGCCCTGGTCGAACGGCGGGTTGCGCTCAACGCCGCAGAATTGCGGTTTGTCCGCCGGGATGTGATCGCTGCCCAGCAGCGGGGTCAGATCCAGATGGTGTTGCTTGGCGGTCTGGCCCTCGAGGATTTCCAGCAGATCGGTACGACCGATCAGCTCTTCGAGGGAACGCACGCCGAGCCTGGCCAGCCACTCACGGGTTTCTTCGGCGACGTAGGTGAAGAAATTCACCACCATGTCGACGGTACCGATGTAGTGATCCTTGCGCAGCTTCTCGTTCTGCGTCGCAACGCCGGTGGCGCAGTTGTTCAGGTGGCAGATGCGCAGGTATTTGCAGCCCAGCGCGATCATCGGCGCGGTACCGAAGCCGAAGCTTTCGGCGCCGAGGATGGCCGCCTTGATCACGTCGAGGCCGGTTTTCAAGCCGCCGTCGGTCTGCACCCGGACTTTGCCGCGCAGGTCGTTGCCGCGCAGGGTCTGGTGAGTTTCAGCGAGGCCGAGTTCCCACGGTGCGCCAGCGTATTTGATCGAGGTCAGCGGCGAAGCACCGGTGCCACCGTCGTAGCCGGAGATGGTGATCAAGTCCGCATAGGCCTTGGCCACACCGGCAGCGATGGTGCCGACGCCCGCTTCAGCCACGAGTTTCACCGAGACCAGCGCCTTCGGGTTGACCTGTTTCAGGTCAAAGATCAGTTGCGACAAGTCTTCGATCGAGTAGATGTCGTGGTGCGGCGGCGGCGAAATCAGGGTCACGCCCGGCACTGCATAACGCAGTTTGGCGATCAGCCCGTTGACCTTACCGCCCGGCAGTTGCCCGCCCTCGCCCGGCTTGGCGCCTTGGGCGACCTTGATCTGCAGCACTTCGGCGTTGACCAGGTATTCCGGGGTTACGCCGAAACGGCCAGTGGCGACCTGTTTGATTTTCGAGCTCTTGATGGTGCCGTAGCGCGCAGGGTCTTCGCCGCCTTCGCCGGAGTTGGAGCGCGCACCGAGGCGGTTCATGGCTTCGGCCAAGGCTTCGTGAGCTTCCGGCGACAGAGCGCCCAGCGAGATGCCGGCGGAGTCGAAGCGCTTGAGCACCGATTCCAGCGGTTCGATTTCACTGATGTCCAGCGGCTTGTCGAGAGTCTTGACCTTGAACAGGTCGCGAATCATCGACACCGGACGGTTGTCCACCAGCGAGGTGTATTCCTTGAACTTGGCGTAGTCGCCCTGCTGCACGGCGGCTTGCAGGGTGTTGACCACGTCCGGGTTGTAGGCGTGGTATTCGCCGCCGTGGACGAACTTCAGCAGACCGCCCTGCTGGATCGGCTTGCGCGGACTCCAGGCTTCGGTGGCCAGCGCTTTCTGCTCGGCTTCGATGTCGACGAAACGCGCACCCTTGATGCGGCTCGGCACGCCACGGAAGCTCAGCTCGCAAACCTCTTCGGACAGGCCGATGGCTTCGAACAGCTGCGCACCGCGATACGAGGCGATGGTCGAGATGCCCATCTTCGACAGGATTTTCAGCAGACCTTTGGTGATGCCCTTACGGTAGTTCTTGAACACCTCGTAGAGGTCGCCCAGCACTTCACCGGTACGGATCAGGTCACCCAGCACTTCGTAAGCCAGGAACGGATAGACCGCCGAGGCGCCGAAACCGATCAGCACCGCAAAGTGGTGCGGATCGCGTGCGGTCGCGGTTTCAACGAGGATGTTGGAATCGCAGCGCAGGCCTTTTTCAGTCAGACGGTGGTGCACCGCACCGGTCGCCAGCGAGGCGTGGATCGGCAGTTTGCCCGGAGCGATATGGCGGTCACTGAGGACGATCTGGGTACGCCCGGCACGCACGGCTTCTTCAGCCTGATCGGCAACGTTGCGGATCGCCGCTTCGAGGCCGACGCTTTCGTCGTAGTTGAGGTCGATGATCTGCCGCTCGAAACCCGGGCGGTCGAGATTCATCAGCGAGCGCCACTTGGCCGGCGAGATCACTGGCGAGCTGAGGATCACGCGCGAGGCGTGTTCCGGCGATTCCTGAAAGATGTTGCGCTCGGCACCGAGGCAGATTTCCAGCGACATCACGATCGCTTCACGCAGCGGGTCGATCGGCGGGTTGGTGACCTGCGCGAACTGCTGGCGGAAATAGTCGTACGGCGTGCGCACACGCTGCGACAGCACGGCCATCGGCGTGTCGTCGCCCATCGAACCCACGGCTTCGTAGCCTTGTTCACCGAGCGGGCGCAGCACCTGATCGCGCTCTTCGAACGTGACCTGATACATCTTCATGTATTGCTTGAGCTGATCGACGTCGTAGAACGCCGAACCGTGGTCGTTATCTTCCATGGTCGCCTGGATACGCAGAGCGTTTTTGCGCAGCCATTGCTTGTACGGATGACGGGACTTCAGACGGTTGTCGATTGCGTCGGTATCGAGGATCTGCCCGGTTTCGGTGTCCACGGCGAGGATCTGGCCCGGGCCGACACGGCCCTTGGCAATCACGTCCTCTGGCTGGTAGTTCCAGACGCCGATTTCCGAGGCAACGGTGATGAAACCGTTGGTGGTAGTAACCCAGCGTGCCGGACGCAGACCGTTACGATCGAGCAGGCACACCGCGTAACGACCATCGGTCATCACCACGCCGGCCGGGCCGTCCCACGGCTCCATGTGCATCGAGTTGTACTCGTAGAACGCACGCAGATCCGGGTCCATGGTTTCAACGTTCTGCCACGCTGGCGGAATGATCATCCGCACGCCACGGAACAGGTCGATGCCACCGGTGACCATCAGTTCGAGCATGTTGTCCATGCTCGAGGAGTCGGAACCGACACGGTTGACCAGCGGGCCGAGCTCTTCCAGATCCATCAGATCGTTGGTGAACTTGGTCCGACGGGCCTGCGCCCAGTTACGGTTACCCGTAATGGTGTTGATCTCGCCGTTGTGGGCGAGGAAGCGGAATGGCTGGGCCAGCGGCCATTTCGGCAAGGTGTTGGTGGAGAAGCGCTGGTGGAACACGCAGATCGCGGTTTGCAGGCGCTGGTCACCCAGGTCCGGATAGAACGCGGCCAGGTCGGCCGGCATCATCAGGCCTTTATAGATGATGGTCTTGTGCGAAAAGCTGCAGATGTAGTGGTCGGTGTCGGCGGCGTTGGCCACGGACGAGCGACGACGGGCGCTGAACAGCTTGACCGCCATGTCCTGATCGCTCAGGCCTTCACCGCCGATGTACACCTGCTCGATCTGCGGCAGGCGCTCAAGGGCCAGGCGGCCGAGGACGCTGGTGTCGATCGGCACTTTGCGCCAGCCGATCAGTTGCAGGCCTTCAGCAAGGATCTCGCGGTTCATGTTCTCGCGAGCGGCTTCGGCCTTGGCCGGATCCTGGTTGAAGAAGACCATGCCCACAGCATATTGCTTGGGCAGTTCGACGCTGAAGTTTTCCTGGGCAATCGCCCGCAGGAACGCGTCAGGCTTTTGAATCAGCAGACCGCAACCGTCACCGGTCTTGCCGTCGGCATTAATCCCACCGCGGTGGGTCATGCAGGTCAGGGCCTCGATGGCCGTTTGCAAAAGGGTATGACTGGGCTCGCCCTGCATATGGGCTATCAGGCCGAAACCGCAGTTATCCTTGAATTCATCTGGTTGGTACAGACCTGCTTTCATAGACACTTTCTCACCAGGCTGCCTCTTTACGAGGCAAATTTCTTTTCAATTCAACCACTTGCTTGCCGCGCCGAACGTACGCCGGCTTTGCGGGGGCAAAAGGGTGGTCATTGTACACAGCGACACAGAGGCTCACAAATTTGACGACGAAATGTCGCAAATTCATGTCGCATTTGTGAAAGGTTTAAAGCGATCTGCTGTGCTAGTCAAAACTTTTTTAATTTTGACCGCAACGACTCAAAGACTACTGTGACGCAGACACCACAAGGCACGCGACCTGGAAGGAAGCGCGCACTTGTAGAAATTTTGAGGTGCTTGGAGAGGCGGCCTGGGTAAGGCCGCCGAATCTTCAGCGAGTTGTTGCCAGTTCCTGTTGGACGCTGGCGACAGTGCGAGGCCAAGGTTTACCAGCCTGAACCTTCGCTGGCAAGGCCTTGATGGCAGAAACGGCTGCATCACGATTGGCGAAGTTGCCATAGGTGATCACGTAGAGAGGCTTGCCGTTGAGGACTTTCTTGAAATAACGGTACTCGCCGCCCTGCTCCTTGACGAAGTTCTGCGCGGTCGCTTCGGAGCTGGTGCCGAGGATCTGCACCACGTAGTTGCTGGTCGGCTGACCGGCGTACCAGTTGCCACCGGCAGCCTTGGCCACGGTAACCGGCTTCTCGGCCGGTTTGGCGGCGGCAACAGGCTTGGCCGGAGCCGGAGCCGGTTTGGCCGCTGGCGCTGCCGGAGCAGGCTTGGCGGTGGCGACCTGAGTCGGTGCCGGGGTCGGCTTGGCCGCGGGTGCCGGAACCGGGGTTGGCGCCGGGCCAGCCGGAACACCTGCCGGTGGTGCGGAAGTCGTTACGGTCGGCGGTGTTGCGCTGGAGCCTTCGACAGGCACGCCGTCGTCACCTTCAGTGATGCCACCCGCAGCTTCAGCCAACGGGCCGCGCATCACCGGCTGCGAGTTGCCGACCAGCGGCAGCGGCATCGGCTGGGTATTGCCGGCGAACTCGACGTTCGGTGCGCCGCCATTGGCGCCTTGGCCCAATGGCAGTTGTGCCTGTTCGTTGGCAGGTGCGCCGGTGGTTGGCGCCTTGTTGCGACCCGGCATCAGCCAGGCGGCGGCGACCGCGACCACAACGACGGCGGAAATCGCCAATACGTGTTTCTTCGGCATGTTGAACCCCATACTTGGACGCTTGACCGCAGAGCGGCTGGCAATCATGACTTCGATCAGTGCATCGCGAGCGACCTGGTTGATGTTGCCAGGCCAACCCTCGGCGCTTTCGTGAATCTCAGAGATCTGATCCGCGGTGAAAAGTTCGACACCCCGGCCCGCACCTTCCAGCCGTTGGTCGAGATATTCGCGGGTCTCTTCTTCGGTGTAAGGCTGCAGTTCGATGACGTGGAAGCGTTCTTCCTCGAGGTGCAAGGCCTCCAGTTGCGCGATCAGCGACGACTCACCGAACAGGAACACGTGCGGACGACCTTCCGGCGCACCGGCACCCAGCGCCATCAGCGCCTCGAGGGCGGATTCGTCGAGCTGCTCGGCATCATCCACCAGCAGATAGACCTCCTGGCCGGTAAGCGCGAGTTGCACTACCTGATCCAGAATCGCGCCAACTTCGGCCTGAGCCACGTTCAGTGCCTGAGCCACCTGACGCAGCACACCGGCGGCATCGCCAGCACCACGGGCCGACACGACAACGCTTTGCACCGATTGCTTGTTGGTGCTGGCCACCAGCGCCTGACGCAGCAGGGTCTTGCCACTGCCTTGCGGGCCGGTGACCACCAGCAGCAACTGGCTGTAACGCGCCAGATGGTGCAGTTGACCCAGCACCGGTTTGCGCTGGGCCGGGAAGAATTTGAAGCCCGGCACCCGTGGCGCGAAAGGGTCGTGACTTAACTGAAAATGGCCGAGGAACGCCTCGTCGGCATGCAAACTAGTCATCGGAATCTTATTAACCTTTAAGCTGAGCCAGAGCGCGGTAATCCGCTCCCAGCGTGGCCTGTAGAACCTCTTTCGGATAATCGGCGGTCACCACCGCTTCGCCCATCCGGCGCAGCAGCACCAGGCGCAGACGACCGTCGATCACTTTTTTATCAATTGCCATATGTTCGAGAAAATCGGCTTCGGTCATTTCTTCCGGCGGAATCACCGGCAGACCGGCACGCTGGAACAGACGAATGCCGCGATCACGCTCCTGCTCGCTGATCCAGCCCAGACGCGCGGACATCTCCAGCGCCATCACGGTGCCAGCGGCGACCGCCTCACCATGCAACCAGACACCATAGCCCATGTGGGTCTCGATGGCGTGGCCGAAGGTGTGGCCGAGGTTGAGCGTGGCGCGCACGCCGGTTTCCTTCTCATCGGCACCGACCACCGCAGCCTTGGCCGCGCAGGAACGCTCGATGGCGTAGGTCAGGGCCTTCTGGTCCAGCGCACGCAGGGCGTCGACATTGTCTTCGAGCCAGGTCAGGAACGGTTCGTCGCAGATCAGGCCGTACTTGATGACCTCCGCCAGACCGGCGGACAGTTCACGCTCCGGCAGGGTTTTCAGCGATGCGGTATCGATCAGCACCACGTTCGGCTGATAGAACGCGCCGACCATGTTCTTGCCCAGCGGATGGTTGATGCCGGTCTTGCCGCCCACCGACGAATCGACCTGGGACAGCAGCGTGGTAGGAATCTGGATGAAGTCGACGCCGCGTTGGTAGCAAGCGGCGGCAAAACCGGCCATGTCACCGATCACTCCGCCGCCGAGGGCGATCACGGTGGTGCGACGATCATGACGGGCGGTCAGCAGACCGTCGAAGATCAGTTGCAGGGTTTCCCAGTTCTTGAAGGCTTCGCCGTCCGGCAGCACCACCGAGATCACCGAGAACTGTGCAAGACTGCGGGTCAGACGTTCGAGATAGAGCGGCGCCACGGTCTCGTTGGAGATGATTGCCACTTGCCGCCCGTGAATATGCGGCGCCAGCAACTCAGGCTGATCCAACAAACCTTCGCCAATATGAATCGGGTAGCTGCGCTCGCCCAGATCGACCTTGAGTGTCTGCATGTGTCCCCACAGTGAAGATGGAAGCAGGCGTCCTGCCCTGAATTATTGGTTGTCTGCGGCCTATAGCGAATCTGACGCCGCTCGCACGCCATCCGCCACAACCTCGGCGGCTGTGACAGGACGCCGAGGATAGCGCATTTCGGGCGGCGCTTTAACGGGGTGGCAGCTGTGCCAGACGGTCGAGAATGTCGAGCACCACCATGCGCGGTGGCCGCTCGTCGGTTTCCACCACCAGATCGGCAATCTCCCGATAGAGCGGATCGCGGATCTCGAGCAGGTCACGCAGGGTTTTCGCCGGATCGGCGGTGCGCAACAAGGGACGATTGCGATCGCGCGAGGTACGCCCGACCTGCTGCTCGACGGAGGCGTGCAGATACACCACCCGCCCGCCCGCGTACAGGGCCTTGCGGTTGGCATCGCGCATCACCGCTCCGCCGCCGGTCGCCAGCACCACGCCGTCGAACGCGCACAGCTCGGCGATCATTGCCTGCTCACGGTCACGAAAGCCGGGCTCGCCTTCCTTGTCGAAGATCCACGGGATATTGGCGCCCGTGCGCAGTTCAATTTCCTTGTCGGAATCTTTGAACGGCAGGCGCAGCTCTTTGGCCAGCAACCGGCCGATGGTGCTTTTTCCAGCGCCCATCGGTCCTACAAGAATCAAATTTCGCACAGAATCAACGACTCACAGCAATCGCCTGGTTATTCATGATACGCGGAGTGAGAAATACCAGCAGCTCGGATTTTTTCTCCGAAACCACATCACGCCGGAAAAGGCGGCCAAGATACGGCACATCGCCAAGAAATGGCACCTTATCTACGACCTTGCTTTGAGTATTTGAGAAAACGCCCCCAATCACGATGGTCTCACCGTCGTTCACCAACACCTTGGCGTTGACTTCGTTCTTCTTGATCGGCGGTACATCCTGCACCTTGTTCAGGTAGTCCGGTTCGTCCTTGGTGACCTTGACCTCCATGATGATGCGGTTGTCGGGGGTGATCTGCGGCGTCACTTCCAGCGACAGCGAAGCCTCCTTGAACGACACCGACGTCGCACCGCTGGAACTGGCTTCCTGATACGGAATCTCCGTGCCCTTGAGGATCTTCGCCGTCTCCTTGTCGGAGGTGACTACCTTAGGCTGGGAAACGATTTCGCCGTTGCCGGTTTTTTCCATCGCCGTCAGCTCAAGATCGAGCAGCACGTTATCGGTAATGAAGGCGATGCCGATCCCCGAGGTGTTACCAACCGTGCCCATGTCGACGAACGGCGAGTTGGTGCTGGTGCTGCCCGGAGTGCCAATGGTGGTCGAGGTGCCGTTACTGACCCCGGAGGTGTTCCAGTTGCCTTTGTTCTGGATCGAACCGCCCCAGCGCACACCCAGACTCTTGTCGTAATCGACGTTGGCTTCGACGATCCGCGCCTCGATCATCACCTGACGCACCGGAATATCCAGTTGCGCCACGATCCGCCGCAGTTCATCGAGACGATCCTGGGTCTGGTAGGCAATGATGTTGTTGGTCCGCTCATCCACCGTGATCGAGCCGCGCTCATCGATTTTCGCTTCGGCGCTGGTCACCGACTGAAACAGCTTGGCGATGTCCGCGGCCTTGGCGTAGTTCACTTGCAGCAGCTCGCGACGCAGCGGTGCCAGTTCGGCGATCTGTTTCTGCGACTCCAGTTCCTGGCGCTCGCGAGCGGCAATTTCATCGGCCGGCGCCACCAGCAACACATTGCCGATCTTGCGCTTGTCCAGGCCTTTGGTTTTCAGCACCAGATCCAGCGCCTGGTCCCATGGCACATTCTGCAGGCGCAAGGTGATCCCGCCCTGCACCGTATCGCTGGCCACCAGATTGAGGTTGGTGAAATCGGCGATCAGTTGCAGCACCGAGCGCACGTCGATGTCCTGGAAATTCAGCGAAAGCTTTTCGCCGCTGTAGCTGTTGCGGTCGGCGTTACGCTTTTGCAGGTCATCGACGGTCATCGGGCGAATGCTGACGGTCAGTTTGTTGTCGGTCTGATAGGTGGAATAGTCGAACGTGCCGCTGGGTTCGACGGTGATCACCGCACGATCGCCAGTGGCGGCGGCATTGACGAACTGCACCGGGGTGGCGAAGTCCTTGACGTCGAGGCGTACTCGCAGTCTGTCGGGCAACTGCGTGCGGGCAAAACTGAGGATGATCTTGCCGTCATGCTCCTGGATGTCCGGAGCGATGGTCGGGTCCGACAGATCGATGACGACGTTGCCCTCTCCCGCGGTGCCGCGCTGGAAGTCCACGCCGCGAATGGTTTTGGCGACGGGGGTGTAAGCCTTCGCCGGTGCTGCGACCGGTCGCGGCGCAACAGCGGCGGGCCGTGGCGCAGCAGGCTTGGTGCCCTGCCCGACCACCACGAACAGATTGTTGCCCTCGACCCGCGAGGTATAGGGCGTCAGTTGCGTCAGGTTGATGATCAGGCGCGTCCGGTCGTTGGCCTCGACCACCGTTGCGGTTCGCGCGTTGCCACTGCCCAGATCGCGAGTCTTGCTCGTCAGTTGGCTGGCGACACCCGGCAGATCCAGGGCGATGCGCGCCGGCGATTCGGTGGTGTAGCCCTTGGGTTGCGGTGGCGGGCTGTCGAACGACAGCTTCAACTCGATGCGGTCACCCGGTAACGCCGCGACATCCAGCGTCTTGAGGCTGGCCGCCTGAACCATCGGTGAAAGCAACGCTATCCATAGCGAAAAACCGAGGGTGGAGAAAATCCTGTTCATTGTTCGACTTCCACTATGAGTGCTCTTTCAAAGGAATGGTGCGCGGACGTTCCAGCCAGGCGCCTTCGCCGTCGGGCACGATCTCGACCACATCGACCTGAGTGGCGCTGATGGCGACAATGCGCCCGTCGTTACGCCCCAGGTAGTCGCCGACTTTCAACCGATGCACCGCACCCGCCCCGCGCAGCAAAGCAAACGAGCCGGAAGCATTGGAGATAGTGCCGACCATTTCAAACTGCTCGATGTTGAAACCTTCGAGGTATTGCTTGACCCGGTTGGGGTCGGGTTTGACATTGCGCGAACCGCGCTGCTGCCCGGCCAGATCGACCCGAACCTGGCGCGAGAACGGGCTGCGCAGGTTGGCCGCGCTGTAGGTAAAGGCGGGATAGGAACGGAACGTCGGCGTCGGCTCGATCCGGCCGGCCGGCCGCAGACGCACTTCGTTCATGTAGGCATCGAGGTCGCTGAACCCGTCACTGCTGCCGCAACCATTGAGGCCGAGCAACAGCATCGACAGGGCGATATAACGGTTCGGGGTCATTTATCCAGCCCCTTGTCGTTATAGCGGTAAGTCTTGGCGAGGATGCTCATGCGCAATTTCGTCCCGCCGTCGGGGTTGGCCGGGGCCAGTTCGAAATCGTGCAACGTGACGATCCGTGGCAGTCCGGCGACGCCGCTGACGAAGGTCGCAAGGTCGTGGTAAGCCCCGGTGACGGTGATCTGGATCGGCAACTCGATGTAGAACGGCTGGGTGACTTCCGACAGCAGCTTGATTTCTTCGAACTCGAGGCCACTGCCCAACCCGGTGCGGGTGATGTCCTCCAGCAACCCGGGGACTTCGGTGTCGCTGGGCAATTGGCGCAGGAGCACGCCGAAGGTGTTTTCCATCTCCTTCATCTGCTGGGTGTACAGCTCCAGGTTGGCAGCCATGCGTGCCTTGCTGGCGAATTGCTCCTTCAAGGTGTCTTCTTCCTGACGCTTGGCATCCAGCTGGTTTTCCATGTCACTGATGAAAAAGTTATAGCCAAACGCCAACACCAGCACCATCAGCAGCGCCCCCGCCATGGCTTTCACCGCAGCCGGCCAGGAACCGATATTGCTGGTGTCCAGATCATTGAAGTCGATGTTGCGCAGACTTTGCAGCCATTCGGACGGCTTCATTTGTCGCCCTCCGTAGCTGCAGGCTGGGTCTGACGCACGGTCAACTGAAAGACGTTGGCCTGATCCACCTGACCGGCGGTCGTCGCTTTCACTTCATTAAGGCTCGGCGCATCGAACCAGTCGGAGGCATCCAGATTGCGCATCAGCTCCGAGACGCGATTGTTCGACTCCGCCGCGCCACTGATCGACAGTGTTTTGCCGAGCAGTTTCACGCTGGTGAAATACACCCCGTCCGGCAGCGTGCGCGCCAGTTGATCGAAGATCCGTCCGCTGATCTGCCGGTTGCCCTGCAAGTCCTGGATGATGCGCATGCGTTCGACCAGTTGCTGGCGCCGCGCCTTGAGCTCGCTGATCTGCTTGATCCGTTCATCGACCACGGCAATCTGTTTACCGATGTAGTCATTACGCGCCGCCTGCCGCTCGATGGCGGTGCTGACGATCTGATCGGCGATGAACACCGCACCCACCGAGCCGACGAACACCCCGATCAGGATCAGCAGAAAGCGTTTGCGCCGCTCTTCGCGGCGCTCCTCACGCCAGGGGAGAAGGTTGATCCGCGCCATCAGTCGAAACTCCTGAGCGCGAGCCCGCAGGCAATCATCAGGGCCGGCGCGTCACTGGCCAGAGCCCCGGCGTTGACCTTGCTGCTCAAGGCCATTTCGGAAAACGGGTTGGCGACCTGGGTCGGAGTGCCCAGACGCTGCTCGATCAGCCGATCCAGCCCCGGCACCGACGCCGTGCCGCCGGCCAGCAGGATGTGATCGACCGCGTTGTACTGCCCGGAGGCAAAGAAGAACTGCAACGAGCGCGAGACTTGCTGCACCAGTGCGTCACGGAATGGCTGCAACACCTCGCTGACATAATCATCCGGCAGACCACCCTGCTTTTTCGCCAGCCCGGCCTGCTCGACGGTCAGGCCGTAGCGGCGCTGGATCTCCTCGGTCAGTTGCCGGCCACCGAACAGCTGCTCGCGGGTATAGATGATGCGGCCGTTGTGCAGGACGCTGAGGGTGGTCATGGTCGCGCCGATGTCCACCACGGCGACGGTCAGGTGTTCCTGCGAGGCCGCCAACTGAGTGGCAAGCAGGCCGAACGAGCGCTCCAGCGCATAGGCTTCGACATCGACCACCCGCGCGGTCAGCCCGGCCAGCGCCAGCGCTGCTTCGCGCACTTCAACGTTTTCCTTGCGACAGGCGGCCAGCAGCACGTTGACCCGCTCCGGGTTGCGCGGCGACACACCCTGGACTTCGAAATCGATGGCGACTTCGTCCAGTGGATAGGGAATGTATTGGTCGGCTTCGAGCCTGAGCTGGTTTTCCAGTTCGTCTTCGGAAAGCCCGGCGTCCATCTCGATGATTTTGGTAATCACCGCCGAGCCGGCCACTGCAACTGCCACGCCCTTGAGCCCGGTGCGCGCCTTGACCAGCACCCGACTCAGGGCTTGGCCAACGCCTTCGAGTTCGGCGATGTTCTTTTCGACCACGGCATTGGGCGGCAGCGGTTCGACCGCGTACGCCTCGACCCGGTAGCGGTCGCCCTGACGGCTCAGTTCCAGCAGCTTCACCGAAGTGGAGCTGATGTCGATCCCCAGCAACGCATTGGTCTTTTTCTTGAAGAGTCCCAGCACTACCAATTCCCTATGACTTTCCGTGAGTTACGGACTCTGTAATACGCATTGCGTTCCTTCACCCCGTCTTGACAGAAGCGCAAATGACGCCCCCAGCAGAAAAGTGCTTATAATGCCCAGCGTTTTTTTCCGCTTTTTACTGCCGGCGCGGGCCGTTCTGTGTGTAACCGGAACCCTGTCGCCACATTCATTCTTTGCCCTGGGTGCCCAAAAGCCTTGATTCGTCTGCTGAAATTTTTCGGTTGGTCCATCGTCGCCGTTTTCTGCGGACTGCTTTTAGGTCTCAGCGGCGCGTTTCTTTACCTTAGTCCGGGTTTGCCGTCTGTGGAGGCGCTGAGAAGCATTCAGTTGCAGATTCCCCTGCGGGTCTACAGCAGCGACAACAAGTTGATCGCAGAATTTGGCGAAATGCGCCGTACTCCGATCCGTTTCGCCGACATTCCGCCCAATTTCATTAATGCGTTACTAAGTGCTGAAGACGACAATTTCGCCAACCACTATGGCGTTGATCCGAGCAGCCTGATGCGTGCCGCGACCCAACTGGTGAAAAGCGGGCACATTCAGTCCGGCGGCAGCACCATCACCATGCAGGTGGCGAAGAACTTCTTCCTGACCAGCGAACGCAGCTTCTCGCGCAAAACCACCGAGATTCTTCTGGCCCTGCAGATCGAACGGCAGCTGACCAAGGACGAGATCCTCGAGTTGTACGTGAACAAGATTTATCTGGGTAACCGCGCCTACGGCATCGAGGCGGCGGCGCAGGTGTATTACGGCAAGTCGATCCGCGACGTCAGCCTGGCGCAGATGGCGATGATCGCCGGCCTGCCGAAAGCCCCGTCGCGCTTCAACCCGCTGGCCAATCCGGCGCGCAGCAAGGAACGCCGTGACTGGATTCTCGGCCGCATGTACAAGCTCGGGAAGATTTCCGAGGCCGACTACACCGCCGCGATCAACGAGCCGCTGAACGCCAGTTATCACGTGCCGACCCCGGAAGTGAACGCGCCGTACATCGCCGAAATGGCCCGTGCCGAAATGGTCGGCCGCTATGGCAGCGACGCTTACACCGAAGGTTTCCGCGTCACCACCACGGTGCCGAGCAACCTGCAGGAAATGGCCAACACCGCGCTGCACGAAGGCTTGATGACTTACGACCAGCGTCACGGCTACCGTGGCCCCGAGTCGCGCCTGCCGGGCAAGACCCACGAGGCATGGGCGACCGAGCTGACCAAGCAGCGCACCATCAGCAGTCTGGAACCGGCGATCGTCACCCAGGTCGACAAGAATGGCCTGCAGGTGCTGACCCGTACCGGCGAAGAACACGTCGCCTGGGACACCATGAAATGGGCGCGGCCGTTCCTCAATACCAACAGCATGGGCGCCGCACCGCGCCAACCGTCGGATGTGGCGCAGGTCGGCGATCTGATTCGCGTGCAGCGTCAGCCGAACAATTCGCTGAAATTCAGTCAGATTCCGCAGGCGCAAGGCGCGCTGGTATCGCTGGATCCGCAGAACGGCGCGATTCGCTCGCTGGTCGGTGGTTTCGCCTTCGAGCAGAGCAATTACAACCGCGCCCTGCAGGCCAAGCGTCAGCCGGGTTCGAGCTTCAAACCGTTCGTCTACAGCGCTGCGCTGGACAGCGGTTACACCGCCGCGACTCTAGTCAACGACGCGCCGATCGTGTTCGTCGACGAGTACCTGGACAAGGTCTGGCGGCCGAAGAACGACACCAACACCTTCCTCGGCCCGATCCGTCTGCGCGAAGCGCTGTACAAGTCGCGTAACCTGGTGTCGATCCGCCTGTTGCAAGCGATGGGTGTGGGCAAGACCATCGACTACATCACCCGTTTCGGCTTCAACAAGCAGGACCTGCCGCCGAACCTGTCGCTGGCACTGGGCACCGCGACCCTGACCCCGATGGAAATCGCTACCGGCTGGAGCACCTTCGCCAACGGCGGTTACAAGATCACCCCGTACATCATCGACAAGATCGAAAGCCGCAACGGCGACACGCTGTTCGTCGCCAACCCGCCGACCGTGCCACAGGGTGGCTCGGCGACCGATGGCCTTGCCGCGCCGGAGTCTCAGCCGATCACCGTCAACGCCGCTCCGGTTCCGGGTGAAGCACCGGGCGCTGCCGCCGCGCCACAAGCGCCGGCCGTGGCTGAGCGGATCGTCGATGGCCGCACCACGTACATCCTCAACAGCATGCTGCAGGACGTGATCAAGCTCGGCACCGGTCGTCGCGCTCTGGCCATGGGTCGCAGCGACATCGCCGGCAAGACCGGTACCACCAACGAATCGAAGGATGCGTGGTTCTCCGGTTACAACGCCGATTATGTGACCACCGTGTGGACCGGCTTCGACCAGCCGGAAAGCCTCGGTCGCCGCGAGTTCGGCGGCACCGTAGCGCTGCCGATCTGGATGAACTACATGTCGGCTGCACTGAAGGACAAGCCGCCGCACGTGCAGCCTGAGCCGGAAGGCATCCTCAGCCTGCGGGTGGATCCGATCAGCGGTCGTGCCGCCACCCCGAGCACGCCGGGCGCGTACTTCGAACTGTTCAAGTCCGAAGACACGCCGCCCTCGGTGAACGAACTGGGTAACGGCGCCGTACCGGGCAGTCCGCTGCCGGCGGATGAGCAGGCACCGATCGATCTGTTCTGATCCAGCCTTGGCAAAAAGCCCCGACTTCGATTGAAGTGCGGGGCTTTTTATTGCCTGTTGGTTTTGTGGTGAGACCACTGGCCTCATCGCGAGCAGGCTCACTCCTACAGGGGCCAAGGTGCGGCATAGATAGAGTGAACAACTCAAACCCTGTAGGAGTGAGCCTGCTCGCGATGACGCCATTCCAGTCGCGACAAAAATATCAGACATAAAAAAGCCCCGACTCATTACGAGCCGGGGCTTCTGGTTGAGGCGCTACAAAGGCTTAGCCGTTGAACACGTCATCCACGCTTTTCAGCGGGTAGTTCTTCGGATACGGCAGGGTCGCCACACCGGTCTCGATCGCGGCCTTGGCCACAGCGTCGGAGATCAGGGTGATCAGGCGCTTGTCCATTGGCTTCGGAATGATGTACTCACGACCGAATTCCAGCGGCGCACCACCGTAGGCGTCACACACGTCCTGTGGCACTGGCAGTTTGGCCAGTTCGCGCAGGGCATTGGCCGCAGCCACTTTCATTTCCTCGTTGATGCGCTTGGCGCGAACGTCCAGGGCACCACGGAAGATGAACGGGAAGCCCAGTACGTTGTTGACCTGGTTCGGGTAGTCGGAACGACCGGTGGCCATGATCACGTCGCTGCGGGTGGCGTGCGCCAGTTCCGGGGAGATTTCCGGATCCGGGTTCGAGCAGGCGAAGACGATCGGGTTGGCCGCCATCGACAGCAGGCCTTCAGCGCTCAGCAGATTCGGGCCGGACAGACCGACGAACACGTCAGCGCCTTTCAGAGCGTCAGCCAGGCTGCGCTTGTCGGTGGCGTGAGCGAACACGGCTTTGTACTGGTTCAGGTCATCACGGCCGGAGTGGATCACGCCGGTACGGTCAACCATGAAGATGTTTTCGATTTTTGCGCCCATGCTCACCAGCAACTTCATGCAGGAGATGGCCGCAGCGCCGGCGCCGAGGCAGACGATCTTGGCTTCCGGCAGGGTTTTGCCGGCGATTTCCAGGGCGTTGATCATGCCCGCAGCGGTCACGATCGCGGTGCCGTGCTGGTCATCGTGGAATACCGGAATGTCGCACTGCTCGATCAGAGCACGCTCGATCTCAAAGCACTCAGGCGCCTTGATGTCTTCCAGGTTGATGCCACCGAAGGTGATGGAGATGCGTTTTACGGTGTCGATGAAGGCTTGCGGGCTTTCGGAATCGACTTCGATGTCGAACACGTCGATGCCGGCGAAGCGCTTGAACAGTACGCCTTTACCTTCCATCACTGGCTTGGAGGCCAGTGGGCCGAGGTTACCCAGGCCCAGAATCGCGGTGCCATCGGAAATGACTGCAACCAGGTTGCCCTTGCCGGTGTATTTGTAGGCCAGTTCAGGATCGCGGGCGATCTCACGCACTGGTTCAGCTACGCCGGGGCTGTAGGCCAGCGACAGGTCGCGGGCGGTAGCAGTGGCCTTGGTGAGCTCGACACTCAGCTTCCCTGGACGAGGATTGGCATGATATTCGAGAGCGGCAGTTTTCAGATCAGACATTTTGGCATTCCGCTTTTTACTGTTGGACAGACTGGTCAGCGAGGATACGCGCCTCGCAAAGTCCCCACAAGACTGAGCGGTCACCCCTGTCAAGCGCCCTGTCCTACGACTTTGGGCCAAGAGCCACGGCGCACAAGGGCTTGACTGTTCACAATCGATAGAAAAAATGTCTACAATTTTTCTTCAGCGAGTGCTTTGCAGCATCGACGGATCGGTCAATGGCAGCAGCCAACGCGGCTGACCCGGTTTCAACCCGCCACGCCGCGAACGATCGACAACCCACCCGCGAGCCTCGATCTGTCTGCCCTGCAGCGCCTGCAACCGAGCGCTGTCGAATTGTCCGACCAGATTGGGTGCAACGCGCAGTACAACCGCGTCCTGCAACTCGATCCAGATTCCGCCGCGATTGCGCTGAACCCTGCTCACACGCCCACTGACCACGGCGAAACCCGAAGTGCGGATCTGCTCCGCTTTCAGTACAGGCGACTGGCGCCACAGGCCTCGACCGGCCTGCCGGGCGCTGCGTTCGGCCGCCTGCTGACAGGCAACAAGATCGACATTCGGCGCCACCGCCACCTGAAATCCAAGGCCGTCGGCGAGCATTTGCGCTTCAAGATTGGTGCCGTTGGTGCTGTAGACATGCGCGAGGATGCGGCCGTAATGGTCTTTGGCCTGCTGGCCGGGTTGCAAACCGACCCGGCCACCGCTGTCCGCCACCAAGGCTTCAAGGCGTTTACGTGCCGCCACGGCGAAGGGTTCGTCACTGCGACCCTGCTTGCCCAGCTCCGGCGTGTTGAGACCGATCATCCGCACACTGCGCCCATCGCTCAGGCGTAGCGTGTCGCCATCGACCACGCGCTGGACGCTGACGCTGCTCAGGCCGGCAGGCGTGGGGCAAAACGCCTGGGCAGCGGACAGCCAAATCGCGGACACAAAAAAGGCGCCCACAAGGGACGCCTTTTTCATCAGCCTGGAGAAACCGTCGAAGTTTTCCAGAATGACCAATCTTACTTCTTGGCGCCGAAGGCACCGAAACGGTCGGCGAACTTCTGAACGCGACCACCGGTGTCCAGAGTCTTCTGCTTACCGGTGTAGAACGGGTGGCACTCGTTGCAAACGTCGATCGCCAGGGCCTTGCCGAAGGTCGAACGGGTTTCGAACTTGTTGCCGCAGCTGCAGGTTACTGCAACTTCTGGGTAATTCGGGTGGATATCAGCTTTCATGATGTCTTCCTCAGCTAGCGTGCCGCCACCCAACACTATTGTTGAATACCGCACGTAATTAGGCCGCGGATTCTACCAGACAATGTCAATCGCGCAAGCTGTCCCTGAGACCGACCGTCTGCTAGGCTCCCGGGCTTGAACGCACTCCCCTGTGGGAGCGAGCTTGCTCGCGAATGCGGTGTGCCAGGTGATGACTTCGTGCCTGAAACACCGCGTTCGCGAGCAAGCTCGCTCCCACAATTGATCTGCGCCAAGCCTCCTTTTGTGTTGATAGAGATCCCCCCGCGTGCCCGACGCCATTCTGCGCCTCGCCCTGCCTTCGCCCCTGCGCCGCCTGTTCGACTATCGGGCGCCGGCCGGGGTGTTGCGTGCCCAGTTGCAGCCGGGCATGCGCCTGCGGGTGCCGTTCGGGCGACGGGAAATGATCGGGATTCTGGTCGAGATCACCGACACCAGCGACGTGCCGCTGGAAAAACTCAAGCCGGCGCTGGCCCTGCTCGATGTCGAACCGCCGTTGCCGCCCGCACTGTTCAAGCTGTGCCTGTGGACGTCGCAGTATTACCAGCACAGCCTCGGCGACACTTTGAGCTGGGCGCTGCCGGTGCTGCTGCGTCAGGGCGAACTGGCCGAGGCGCGCCAGGAGCGCTTCTGGTCAGTTGCCCCCGGCGCCAGCCTCGATGATCCGCGCGTCGCCCGCGCCCCGCGCCAGCGTGAAGCACTGGCGACACTGGCGCAGCACCCGCACGGCGTCGCCCATCAGTTGTTGAGCAAGCTGATGCTGAGCAAGGACAGCCTCGACCTGCTGCTGGCCAAGGGCCTGGTACAAGTGGAAATCCGCCGGCACGCCCCCGGCGTGCGCCATGAACACTGGTTGGCGCAACCGGAGTTGCCGCTGAACACCGAACAACGCGCCGCTTACGAAGCGATCCGCGCCGGGTTCGACAGTTATCACGCGTTTCTGCTGGCCGGGGTCACGGGCAGCGGCAAGACCGAAGTCTATCTACAGCTGATCCGCGAAACCCTCGAGGCGGGCAAACAGGCCCTGGTGCTGATCCCGGAGATCAACCTCGGCCCGCAGACCCTGGTGCGTTTCGAGCAACGCTTCAATGCGCGTATCGCCCTGCTGCATTCGGCGGTCAACGACCGTGAGCGCCTCGACGCCTGGCTCGCTGCCCGCGACGGCGAGGCCGACATTATTATCGGCACCCGCTCGGCGCTGTTCACCCCGATGAAGAACCCGGGGCTGATCATCATCGACGAAGAGCACGACGGCTCCTATAAACAGCAGGAAGGCCTGCGCTACCACGCCCGGGATCTGGCGCTGGTGCGCGCGCGACAGGAAAACATCCCGATCGTCCTCGGCTCCGCCACGCCGTCGCTGGAAAGCCTGCACAACGCCTACACCGGTCGCTATGGCCTGCTGCGCCTCAACGAGCGGGCCGGCGGCGCCAAACAACCACGATTCCTGCGCCTGGACGTAAAAAGCCGTCCGCTGGACAGCGGCATTTCCGGGCCGATGCAACAAGCCATCGGCCAGACCCTCGCGGCGGGCCAGCAGGTGCTGGTATTCCTCAACCGGCGCGGCTTTGCGCCGACGTTGCTGTGCCACGATTGCGGCTGGATGTCCGAGTGCTCGCGCTGCGATGCGCGAATGACCGTGCACCAGCGCTACGGCGAACTGCGCTGCCACCACTGTGGCAACGTCGAGCGCACGCCGCGCCAGTGTCCCAAGTGCAACAAAGTCGATTTGCGACCGGTCGGCGCCGGCACCGAGCGCGCCGAGGAACGCCTGGCGATTCTGTTCCCGGACTACCCGGTACTGCGCGTCGACCGCGACAGCACCTCGCGCAAGGACGCGATGAATCAACTGTTCGCGACGATTCAGAAGGGTCAGCCGTGCATTCTGGTCGGCACCCAGATGTTGGCCAAGGGTCACCATTTTCCTCGCGTGACACTGGTGTCGATTCTGGATGCTGACGGCGGCCTGTTCTCCGGCGACTTCCGCGCCAGCGAACGGATGGCGCAATTGATCGTACAAGTCGCCGGCCGTGCCGGGCGGGCGGAAGAGCCGGGCAAAGTGATCATCCAGACCCACCTGGCAGACCATCCTTTGTTGGTGCAACTGACCGAGCAGGGCTACTTCGCCTTTGCCGAGCAGGCCTTGAGCGAGCGCCGTGCCGCCGGACTGCCGCCGTTTTCACACTTGGCGCTGTTGCGTGCCGAAGCGCACAAACCGGGGCAGGCCGAAGGTTTTCTCGATGAGGCATGCAGCGCGGCCGAGCGCTTGCTGGTCGAGCAGAATCTGAGCGGCATCGAACTGCTCGGGCCGGTGCCGGCGCCGATGGAGCGCCGTGCCGGGCGCTATCGTGCACAGTTGTTGGTGCAGGCGGCCGCGCGGGCACCGCTGCATCGGTTGCTCGCCAACTGGTTGCTGGAGCTGGAGCAGATGCCGAGCGGGCGGGCGGTGCGCTGGTCGCTGGATGTCGATCCCGTGGATCTGTATTGATCTGAAAATCGCCTTCGCGAGCAAGCCCGCTCCCACAGGGTATGAGCCAGACAAATGAACGCCGCTGATCCATTGTGGGAGCGGGCTTGCTCGCGAAGAGGCCCGAATTGTCACCACATATCCATAAGCTGCCTGCTAAGGTTGGCAAGCCCGTCTTCGCAACGGATAATGCCCAGTTTTTCCACCCGCGCATCGATGCGCCGCCGCGCTTGCGGTCGAAAGAGAAGACCATGAAAGACACCATTCGCCAGCTGATCCAACAAGCCCTCACCCAACTCGTCAACGAAGGTGTGTTGCCTGAAGGCCTGTCGCCGGCGATTCAGGTGGAGAACGCCCGTGACAAGACCCACGGCGACTTCGCCAGCAACATCGCCATGATGCTGGCCAAGCCTGCGGGCATGAAGCCGCGCGATCTGGCGGAGAAAATCATCGCTGCGCTGCCGGCCGACGAGAACGTCACCAAGGCCGAAATCGCCGGTCCAGGCTTCATCAATTTCTTCCAGAACACCCAGGCCCTCGCCTCGCGCCTCGACGCCGCTCTGGCTGACGCGCATGTTGGCGTGCGCAAGGCCGGCCCGGCGCAGCGCACCGTGGTCGACCTGTCGGCACCGAACCTGGCCAAAGAGATGCACGTCGGCCACTTGCGCTCGACCATCATCGGCGACGGCGTGGCCCGCGTTCTCGAATTCCTCGGCGACGAAGTGATCCGCCAGAACCACGTGGGCGACTGGGGCACCCAGTTCGGCATGTTGATGGCGTATCTGCAGGAAAACCCGATCACCAGCGACGAGCTGTCCGACCTGGAAAACTTCTACCGCGCCGCCAAGCAGCGTTTCGACGAATCCGAAGAGTTCGCCGACCGCGCCCGTGGTCTGGTGGTCAAGCTGCAGGCCGGCGATGCCGAGTGCCTGGCGCTGTGGACCAAGTTCAAGGACATCTCGCTGTCGCACTGCCAGAAAATCTACGAACTGCTCAACGTCAAACTGACCATGGCCGACGTGATGGGCGAAAGCGCCTACAACGACGACCTGATCAACGTGGTCAACGACCTGAAAGCCGCTGGCATGCTGGTCGAGAGCAACGGCGCCCAGTGCGTGTTCCTCGACGAGTTCAAGAACGCCGACGGCGATCCGCTGCCAGTGATCATCGTCAAGGCTGACGGCGGTTACCTGTACGCCACCACTGACCTGGCGGCCGTGCGCTACCGCAGCGGCAAGCTCAAGGCTGACCGCGCACTGTACTTCGTCGACCAGCGTCAGGCCCTGCACTTCCAGCAAGTGTTCGCCGTGGCACGCAAGGCCGGTTTCGTGACCCATCCGATGGAAATGGAGCACATGGGCTTCGGCACCATGAACGGCGCCGACGGCCGTCCGTTCAAGACCCGTGACGGCGGCACCGTGAAGCTGATCGACCTGCTGACCGAAGCGCAGGAACGTGCCTATAACCTGGTCAAAGAGAAGAACCCGACACTGGCCGAAGACGAACTGCGCAACATCGCCAAGGTTGTCGGCATCGGTGCGGTGAAATACGCCGACCTGTCCAAGCACCGCACCAGCGACTACAGCTTCAACTTCGACCTGATGCTGAATTTCGAAGGCAACACCGCGCCATACCTGCTGTACGCCTACACCCGTGTGGCCGGTGTGTTCCGCAAACTGGGCAAGGACTTCAGCGAAGTCGACGGCCAGATCGTCCTCGAAGCCGAGCACGAGCAAGAGCTGGCGGCGAAGCTGGCGCAGTTCGGCGAAGTGCTGAACAACGTCGCGGAAAAAGGCACGCCGCACATCCTCTGCACCTATCTGTATGACGTCGCCGGTCTGTTCTCCAGCTTCTACGAGAACTGCCCGATCCTCGCCGCCGAAACGCCGGCCCAGATGCAGAGCCGTCTGCGTCTGGCCGCGCTGACCGGTCGTACTCTCAAGCAAGGCCTGGAGCTGCTGGGCCTGGAAACTCTGGAGCGCATGTAAGTTGGCTGCCAAGAAAAAACCTGCACCCAAGCGTGGCGCCAGCCGTTACCAAGCTCCTGCAAAGCAACCGATCCCGGGCTGGCTGTGGATGGCCATCGGCCTGACGGTCGGTGCGTTCATCGTGTTCCTGATGAAACTGGAGCCGGGCAAGGGCAGCGACACGGTCAAGCGCGAGAAAATCGAGCAGGCGCAACAGCAGAAAGCGTCGAAGATCGCTGAGGCCAACAAGACTCCGCCGAGCCCGACGCAACCGGTGAAGCCGAAGTACGACTTCTACACGCTGCTGCCGGAATCGGAAGTGATCGTGCCGCCGGATGCCGTGCCGGAGAAAACCCTGCCGACGCCACAAGTGCCGACCACGCCGGTCACACCGGCGGAAGCGGCGAAGATCGACACCGCGCGGGCGCAGGCTGCGCTGTCGGGCATTACCCCGCCACCCGCGCCGCCGGTGGCGAAAGCGGCGCCGGTGACCAAGTTCTTCCTCCAGGCCGGATCCTTCCGCAAAGAGGCGGATGCGGACAAGGTGCGGGCGCAGATCATCCTGCTGGGCCAGGCCGTTTCGGTTGAGTCGGGCACGGTGAAGGATGAAACCTGGTACCGCGTATTGGTCGGCCCGTTCAGCAATCGCGAGCAACTGACCACCGCACAGAAACAACTGGCCGGCAGCGGCTTCAGCAACCTGTTGTTACAACAACGCCAGAGCCGCTGATTCAGCTTCCACAGGCAACACCAATCCCCTGTAGGAGCTGCCGCAGGCTGCGATCTTTTGATTTTGTTTCAAGATCAAGATCAAAAGATCGCAGCCTTCGGCAGCTCCTACAGTGGGTCACCGCTCGTCTCCTCTCTCCGCCCCCGGTTGAAATCCTCTCCAGCACCCCCATATGAATGGGCATAAGGCATTTTCGCCCCGCTGCGTGGAGACTCTTCCCTTGACCACCATCGTTTCAGTCCGCCGCCACGGCAAAGTCGTCATGGGCGGCGACGGCCAGGTTTCTCTCGGCAACACCGTGATGAAAGGCAACGCCAAAAAGGTGCGTCGTCTGTACCACGGCCAGGTCATCGCCGGTTTCGCCGGTGCCACCGCCGACGCCTTCACTCTGTTCGAACGTTTCGAAGGCCAACTTGAGAAACATCAGGGCCACCTGATCCGCGCCGCTGTCGAACTCGCCAAAGAATGGCGCACCGACCGCTCCCTGAGCCGCCTCGAAGCCATGCTCGCGGTCGCCAACAAGGACGCCTCGCTGATCATCACCGGCAACGGTGACGTGGTCGAACCCGAAGACGGCCTGATCGCCATGGGCTCCGGCGGCGCCTACGCGCAAGCTGCGGCCAGCGCGCTGTTGAAAAAGACCGACCTGTCGGCCCGTGAGATCGTCGAAACCGCCCTCGGTATTGCCGGCGACATCTGTGTATTCACCAACCACACCCAGACCATTGAGGAGCAGGATCTCGCTGAATAAGCCTGACGCGGCCTAAGTGCCACGGCTTGTTTCTGCTTGAGGACCGTCAATTACTATGTCCATGACTCCCCGCGAAATCGTCCACGAACTCAACCGCCATATCATCGGCCAGGACGATGCCAAGCGCGCCGTCGCGATTGCCCTGCGCAACCGCTGGCGCCGCATGCAGCTGCCTGAAGAGCTGCGTGTTGAAGTGACCCCGAAAAACATCCTGATGATCGGCCCGACCGGTGTCGGTAAAACCGAGATCGCCCGTCGTCTGGCGAAACTGGCCAACGCGCCGTTCATCAAGGTCGAAGCAACCAAATTCACCGAAGTCGGCTACGTTGGCCGTGACGTCGAATCGATCATCCGTGATCTGGCCGACGCCGCGATCAAGATGCTCCGCGAGCAGGAAATGACCCGCGTGCGCCACCGTGCCGAAGACGCTGCCGAGGACCGTATCCTCGACGCACTGCTGCCACCGGCACGCATGGGCTTCAGCAATGAAGAGGCACCGAGCAGCGATTCCAACACCCGTCAGTTGTTCCGCAAACGCCTGCGCGAAGGTCAGCTGGACGACAAGGAAATCGAGATCGAAGTCGCCGAAGTGGCCGGCATCGAGATCGCTACGCCACCTGGCATGGAAGAGATGACCAGCCAGTTGCAGAACCTGTTCGCCAACATGGGCAAGGGCAAGAAGAAAGCGCGCAAGCTCAAGGTCAAAGAAGCGCTGAAACTGGTGCGCGACGAAGAGGCCGGGCGCCTGGTCAACGAAGAAGAGCTGAAGGCCAAGGCCCTGGAAGCGGTCGAGCAACACGGCATCGTGTTCATCGACGAAATCGACAAGGTCGCCAAGCGCGGTAATGTCGGCGGCGCCGATGTCTCCCGTGAAGGCGTACAGCGCGACCTGCTGCCGCTGATCGAGGGCTGCACCGTCAACACCAAGCTTGGCATGGTCAAGACCGACCACATCCTGTTCATCGCCTCCGGTGCGTTCCACCTGAGCAAGCCGAGCGATCTGGTGCCTGAGCTGCAAGGCCGTCTGCCGATCCGCGTCGAACTCAAAGCCCTGAGCCCGGAAGACTTCGAGCGCATCCTCAGCGAGCCGCACGCTTCGCTCACCGAGCAATATTGCGCGCTGCTGAAAACCGAAGGCCTGAACATCCAGTTCCAGCCGGAAGGCATCAAGCGTCTGGCGGAGATCGCCTGGCAGGTCAACGAGAAAACCGAGAACATCGGTGCCCGTCGTCTGCACACGCTGCTTGAGCGTCTGCTGGAAGAGGTGTCGTTCAGTGCCGGCGACCTGGCCAGCGCACATGACGACAAGCCGATCCTGATCGACGCTGCATACGTCAACAGCCATCTGGGCGAATTGGCGCAGAACGAAGACCTGTCCCGTTATATCCTGTAAGCCATACTTACAGCGGTAGCGGACCCTGTGGGAGCGGGCTTGCTCGCGAAGAGGCCGTGCCAGTCGACACCAATGTTGGCTGACACACCGCATTCGCGAGCAAGCCCGCTCCCACATTTGAATCAGGGTCGCCCACACAACGGACGCCAGACCATGACCTCAATCCCCACCGACATCAAACTGCACAAAGCCTCGAAAACCCTGACGCTCAAATACGCGTCCGGCGAGGAGTACACCCTGCCCGCCGAATTTCTGCGCGTGCATTCCCCTTCCGCCGAGGTCCAGGGCCACGGCAAACCGATCCTGCAATTCGGCAAGCTCAATGTCGGCCTCAGCGGCCTGGAACCGGCCGGTCAGTACGCACTGAAACTGACCTTCGATGACGGCCACGACAGCGGCTTGTTCACCTGGGATTATCTCTACGAGCTGGGGCGACGTCATGACGTACTCTGGGCCGATTATCTGGCCGAGCTCAAAGCGGCCGGGAAAACCCGCGATCCGGACGAGTCAATCGTCAAGCTGATGCTCTAGTCCGAGACTCTTGCTCTTTAGAGGGCATTTTCTAAATTCATCTGTTTGAATGCTCTGCTGTGTGGCCGAGGATCGGCCTGCTTGCGAAAAAAATTAAACTCGGGTAACCAATGGAGCTGGCAAGTTCCCTGCAGTGCTCTACGACTGTAAAGCAGCTATGCAGAATTAACGGTCACCCGAGCAGTAGTACCTGGCATTCGCTGTGGAACTGCACAGCAGAAACCGGGTACTCGTCTCAGGACAATGGAGCGTCGTAGATGAGTAACAAGAATAACGATGACCTGAAGTACCAAGCCTCGGAAAACACCCTGGGGCTTAATCCCGTCGTTGGGCTGCGCGGAAAGGATCTGCTGGCCTCTGCTCGAATGGTGCTGACCCAGGCCATCAAACAACCGATCCATAGCGTCAAGCACGTGACCCATTTCGGTCTTGAACTGAAGAACGTGCTGTTCGGCAAATCGGAACTGCAACCGGCCAGCGATGACCGTCGCTTCGCTGATCCGGCGTGGAGTCAGAACCCGCTCTACAAACGTTATCTGCAAACTTATCTGGCGTGGCGCAAGGAGCTCCACTCCTGGATCGACGACAGCAGCCTGTCACCCAAAGACATCGCACGCGGCCACTTCGTGATCAACCTGATGACCGAAGCCATGGCCCCGACCAACACCGCAGCCAATCCGGCAGCGGTCAAACGCTTCTTCGAGACCGGCGGCAAGAGCCTGCTCGATGGCCTCTCGCATCTGGCCAAGGATCTGGTGCACAACGGCGGTATGCCGAGCCAGGTCAACATGGGCGCGTTCGAGGTCGGCAAGAGCCTTGGCGTGACCGAAGGCGCGGTGGTGTTTCGCAACGACGTGCTGGAGCTGATCCAGTACAGGCCGATCACCGAGCAGGTACACGAACGCCCATTGCTCGTGGTGCCGCCACAGATCAACAAGTTCTACGTATTCGACCTGAGCCCGGACAAGAGTCTGGCGCGCTTCTGCCTACGCAATAACGTGCAGACCTTCATCGTCAGCTGGCGTAACCCGACCAAGGCCCAGCGCGAGTGGGGCCTGTCGACCTACATCGATGCGCTCAAGGAAGCGGTCGACGTGGTCACGGCCATCACCGGCAGCAAAGACGTGAACATGCTCGGCGCCTGCTCCGGCGGTATCACCTGCACCGCGCTGCTCGGCCACTACGCCGCCCTCGGACAGAACAAGGTCAACGCCCTGACCCTGCTGGTCAGCGTGCTCGACACCACCCTGGACAGCGACGTCGCCCTGTTCGTCGACGAACAGACGCTGGAGACCGCCAAGCGCCATTCGTATCAGGCCGGCGTGCTCGAAGGCAAAGACATGGCCAAGGTCTTCGCGTGGATGCGCCCCAACGACCTGATCTGGAACTACTGGGTCAACAACTACCTGCTCGGTAACGAGCCGCCGGTGTTCGACATCCTGTTCTGGAACAACGACACGACCCGGTTGCCGGCAGCGTTTCACGGCGACCTGATCGAGATGTTCAAAAACAACCCACTGATCCGCCCCAATGCACTGGAAGTGTGCGGCACGCCGATCGACCTCAAGCAGGTCACCGCCGACATCTTCTCGCTGGCCGGCACCAACGACCACATCACCCCGTGGAAGTCCTGCTACAAGTCGGCGCAGCTGTTTGGTGGCAAGGTCGAGTTCGTGCTGTCGAGCAGCGGGCACATCCAGAGCATCCTGAACCCGCCGGGCAACCCGAAATCGCGCTACATGACCAGCGAAGGCATGGCCGCCAATGCCGACGAATGGCAAGAGAACTCGACCAAGCACACTGATTCCTGGTGGCTGTACTGGCAGGCGTGGCAGGCCGAACGCTCGGGCAATCTGAAAAAGGCGCCGACCAAACTCGGCAACAAGGCTTACGCGCCAGGTGAAGCATCGCCGGGCACATATGTTCACGAGCGGTAACTGACACACCTCATCCCCCTGTGGGAGCGGGCTTGCTCGCGAAAGCGGTTGATCAGCCAACAACATTGGCGACTGACACGACGCCTTCGCGAGCAAGCCCGCTCCCACAAGGGATTGGAGGTGATATTGAGATTGACCCACAGGGCCTGAAGCATGCCGCAACCGTTCATTTTCCGTACCGTCGATCTGGATGGGCAGACCCTCCGCACCGCGGTACGCCCCGGCAAGCCTCATTTGACGCCCTTGCTGATTTTCAACGGCATCGGCGCCAACCTGGAGCTGGTGTTTCCGTTTGTCGCGGCGCTGGACCCGGATCTGGAAGTGATCGCCTTCGACGTGCCCGGTGTCGGCGGCTCGTCGACGCCCAACCGGCCGTATCGCTTTCCCGGGTTGGCGAAGCTGACGGCGCGGATGCTCGATTACCTCGACTACGGTCAGGTCAATGTGATCGGCGTGTCCTGGGGCGGTGCGCTGGCGCAGCAATTCGCCCACGACTACCCCGAACGCTGCAAGAAACTGGTGCTGGCGGCGACTGCGGCCGGCGCCTTCATGGTGCCGGGCAAGCCGAAAGTGCTGTGGATGATGGCCAGCCCGCGGCGCTACATCCAGCCGTCCCACGTGATCCGCATTGCGCCGTTGATTTACGGCGGCTCGTTCCGCCGCGACCCGACGCTGGCTGCCAGCCATGCGGCGAAAGTGCGTTCGGCGGGCAAGCTCGGTTACTACTGGCAGTTGTTCGCCGGCCTCGGCTGGACCAGCATTCACTGGCTGCACAAGATCCATCAGCCGACCCTGGTGCTGGCCGGCGACGACGATCCACTGATCCCGCTGATCAACATGCGCATGCTCGCCTGGCGGATTCCCAACGCCCAACTGCACATCATCGACGACGGTCATCTGTTCCTGATCACCCGCGCCGAAGCCGTGGCGCCGATCATCATGAAATTCCTTGAGGAGGAGCGGCAGCGCGCCGTGATGCACCCGCATCCGACCCCGCTGGGCGGATAAATCACGGCGGCAGGCTTTATGCAGGGTTTTGAACAAAGTGCGCGGCAGGACGCCGCGCAGGCAGCAACCCGTAACAGCGACTATGGTGTTCTGGTTCGGTGAGTTTGTTTTTGACCTGAAGACGAAGGAGTGTTGAGTCATGCGCGACAAACCTGCGACGGGCGTAGTGCCCAGTCCCGCCGTGTTCATCAATGCACAAAGTGCAATGACCGGCCTGCGTGGGCGGGACCTGCTCTCGACCTTGCGCAGCGTCGCCGCCCACGGTCTGCGCAACCCGATTCACAGCGCGAAGCACGCCTTGAAACTCGGTGGCCAGCTCGGTCGCGTGCTGCTCGGTGAAACCCTGCACCCGACCAACCCGCAGGACGCGCGGTTCGCCGATCCGGCGTGGAGCCTCAATCCGTTCTACCGGCGCAGCCTGCAGGCGTATCTGGCCTGGCAGAAACAGGTCAAGAGCTGGATCGATGAAAGCAGCATGAGCGAGGATGACCGCGCCCGCGCGCACTTCGCGTTCACCTTGCTCAACGATGCCGTCGCGCCCTCCAACACCTTGCTCAATCCGTTGGCGGTGAAGGAACTGTTCAATTCCGGCGGCCAGAGCCTGGTGCGCGGCCTGAGCCATCTGTTCGATGATCTGCTGCACAACGATGGCCTGCCGCGACAGGTTACCAAGCAGGCGTTCGAGGTCGGCAAGACCGTTGCCACCACCACCGGCGCGGTGGTGTTTCGCAACGAGATGCTCGAGCTGATCCAGTACAAGCCGATGAGCGAAAAGCAGTACGCCAAGCCGCTGCTGGTGGTGCCGCCGCAAATCAACAAGTACTACATTTTCGACCTCAGCCCGCAGAACAGCTTCGTCCAGTACGCGCTGAAGAACGGCCTGCAGACCTTCATGATCAGTTGGCGCAACCCGGACGTGCGCCATCGCGAATGGGGCCTGTCGACCTATGTCGAGGCGGTGGAAGAAGCGATGAACATCTGCCGGGCGATCACCGGCGCGCGCGAGGTCAACTTGATGGGCGCCTGCGCCGGCGGCCTGACCATCGCTGCGCTGCAGGGTCATCTGCAGGCCAAACGGCAACTGCGGCGGATCTCCAGTGCGACCTATCTGGTCAGCCTGCTCGACAGCGAGATCGAGACCCCGACCACCCTGTTCGCCGACGAACAGACCATCGAAGCGGCCAAACGCCGCTCCTATCAGCGAGGCGTGCTCGACGGTCGCGACATGGCCAAGGTGTTTGCCTGGATGCGGCCCAACGATTTGATCTGGAGCTACTTCGTCAATAACTACCTGCTCGGCAAAGAGCCGCCGGCCTTCGACATTCTCTACTGGAACAACGACAACACCCGCCTGCCCGCCGCGTTCCACGGCGACCTGCTGGACTTCTTCAAACACAATCCGCTGACCCACCCAGGCGGGCTGGAAGTCTGCGGTACGCCAATCGACCTGCAGAAAGTCACCGTCGACAGCTTCAGCGTGGCCGGCATGAACGACCACATCACGCCGTGGGACGCGGTGTACCGCTCGACCCTGCTGCTCGGTGGCGAGCGACGTTTCGTACTATCCAACAGCGGTCATGTGCAAAGCATCCTCAACCCGCCGAGCAACCCGAAAGCCAATTACGTCGAGAACGGCAAGCTGAGCAGCGATCCGCGTGCCTGGTACTACGACGCCAAGCGCGTCGACGGCAGTTGGTGGCCGCAGTGGCTGGAGTGGATACAGCAGCGCTCCGGCGCCCAGCGCGAAACCCTGATGACCCTCGGCAATCCGAACTATCCACCGATGGAGGCAGCGCCCGGCACCTACGTGCATGTGCGCTGACGCTTAACCGAACTTTTCTAAGAAGACTGGATGAAAACCCGCGACCGGATTCTCGAATGTGCCCTGCAACTGTTCAACGAAAAGGGTGAGCCCAACGTCTCCACCATGGAAGTTGCCAACGAAATGGGGATCAGCCCCGGCAACCTCTACTACCACTTCCACGGCAAGGAGCCGATGATTCTCGGCCTGTTCGAGCGCTTCCAGAACGAACTGGCGCCGCTGCTCGATCCGCCATCGGATGCCGAACTGGCGCCGGAGGATTACTGGCTGTTTCTGCACCTGATCGTCGAGCGTCTGGCGCAGTACCGGTTTCTGTTCCAGGACCTGTCGAACCTCGCCGGGCGCCTGCCGAAACTGGCCAAGGGCATTCGCAACCTGCTCAACGCGCTCAAGCGCACGCTGGCATCCTTGCTGGCGCGGTTGAAGGCTTCGGGCCAACTGGTCAGTGACACCCAGGCGTTGGGGCAACTGGTGGAACAGATCACCATGACCCTGCTGTTCTCGCTGGACTATCAGCGGATTCTCGATCGCGAAGGCGAGGTCAAGCTGGTGGTGTACCAGATCATGATGCTGGTGGCGCCGCATCTGCTGCCGCCGGTGAAAGTCGCTACTGAACGGATGGCCCTGCAGTATCTCGAAGATCACGACTGAATGGGCTACACATTGCCCCCCCTGTGGGAGCGGGCTTGCTCGCGAAAGCGGTGGCTCAGCCAATATCAATGCTGAATGACACACCGCCTTCGCGAGCAAGCCCGCTCCCACAGGAGAATGGCGTTGTTCCAGCGATTATCTGCATAAACAAAAACGCCCGACCTTCACAGGCCGGGCGTTTTGTTTTGCCCTGAAAAATCAGGACTGACTGGTTGGCGTCGACGGGGTCGATGCAGCAGTCGGGGTAGCTACCGGAGTCGGTGCAGCGGCCGAGTTCGACGCGCTGGCCGGGGTTGCCGGGGTGGCTGGCTTGGCTGCTGCGGGTGCAGCAGGCTTCGGCGCAGCGGCTTTCGGCGCAGCCGGTTTTTTCACTGCCGGTTTTTTCGCCGCAGCCGGTTTGGCCGCTGGCTTGGCAGCCGGTTTGGCGGCAGCGGTTTTCGCTGCTGGCTTGGCTGCTGGCTTCGCCGCGGTTTTAGCGGCAGGCTTCGCAGCTGCCTTGGCGGCTGCAACCGGCTTGGCCGCTGCTTTCGCAGCAGGTTTGGCGGCAGCCGTTTTCGCTACGGATTTAACGGCTGATTTAGCCTTCGCCACCGGTTTCGCAGCCGCTTTGACCAATGGCTTGGCAGCAGTTTTGGTCGCCGGTTTTGCCGCTGCAGTTTTAGCGGCTGGTTTGGCCGCAGCGGTTTTCGCCGCTACCGGACGTGCCTTCTCGCCAGTGAGTTTCTCGATCTGCTTGGTCAGCGTTTCGACCTTGCTGTGCAGCGCTTTGACTTCATTGCGGCTAGGCACACCCAGGCGCGAAATCGCGCTGTTCAGGCGCTTGTCGAAAGCCCCTTCCAGCTCGTCCCACTTGCCCAGTGCGCGATCTTTCACGCCGCTGATGCGCGATTTGGCCGAAGAAGCGGAATCCTTGGCGGCATCGACCTTCTTGCCGACTGCAGACTTGGTGAGCTTCTCGGCTTTCTCGCCGTCTTTGACCAATGTATCGAAGAGCTTGCTGCCGTCAGTGTCGATCTTCGAGTACACGCCTAAACCAGCCAGCCAGATTTTGCGGGAGTAGTCTTCGACTTTCCCAATCCACGAGCTGCCTTCTTTATCGGTGTTCTTTTTACCAGCCATCCCGTTCTCCTTAAGATTTACGCGCGACGCGTTCGAGCAATGCCGTCAGCTCATCGAGCTTAGCAGAGAGTGTCTCAACGTCATGTTTAGACGGAATGCCGATACGATTCAAGGCGCTTGCTACACGGGAGTCGAACGCCTTCTCGACCTTGTCGAGTTGAACTTCGACGCGACCTTTGAACGAGCTGACTTCATCCCTGGCTTCATCGATCTCGGCGTTGGCCGCTTCGAGTTTTTCGGTGACGACTCTTTTGCCTTTCTTTTCAACAGTTTGACCAGCCTTGATCAACTCTTGAAAGTAGTCGCTGCCCTCTTGGCCGACCTTGGTGTAGGCACCCAGGCCTGCCAGCCAGATCTTGCGAGCATAGGATTTGACGTCGCTCAGAGCAGAAGTCGAAGCGTCGATTTTTTTCTTCAGAATGACTTTGGCCATGGTGCACCTCACGCGCAGAAGGTTTGAGGAACTGCCCGCAGATGTGTCGGGCTCAGGCACAAAGTAGGGAGAAAAATTAGAAACGGCACCCTAACAACTGACATAAATGAGGGGTGCCTGAATGAAAAGATCGCAGCCTTCGGCAGCTCCTACAGGAACACACACTCCCATGTAGGAGCTGCCGAAGGCTGCGATCTTTTGATCTTCAGACCAAGGCTTTGTCCAGCGCCTTCTCGATCTCGGCTTTGATCATGCCGCTCATGGCCGACATCATGATGCCCAGTTCCACGTCAACGCGGATCGAATCGTCAGCCACATGCACCGCGCCTTTCACGCCGGAGCGCTTGAGGTTCAGGGTGTCGCCCGACCACTGCGGCTCCAGGCCATATTGATCGGAGAGTTTCTGCGCCAGCTTGTCGGCCTTCTCGCGGGCGGCTTCCTTGCCCAGGCTGTGGGCACGCTCAACACTGATTTTGGCCATCGAATGACTCCTGCTTGATGAATAGGTGACGGTAAATCTTGACCGCGTCTGCGGCAAATCGTCCCGAAGGTCGCCCATCTTACCTTTAGCCATTCCAAGACAAAGCATGGCTTGGGGATTAGAATGTCGCGCATTCTCTTTTGGTGACAGCGATATGACTGATCAGCGCAAAGGCAGCGATGCCGAACCCACCACTCACTTCGGCTTCAAAAACGTTCCGGAAAGCCAGAAAGCGGAAAAAGTCGCTGAGGTGTTTCACTCCGTAGCCGCGAAGTACGACCTGATGAACGACCTTCTGTCGGGCGGCATGCACCGTCTGTGGAAGCGTTTCGCGATCGAACTGTCCGGTGTGCGTGCAGGCAACCGCGTGCTCGACATCGCCGGCGGCACCGGTGACCTGACCAAGAAATTCTCGCACCTGGTTGGCCCGACCGGCCAAGTGGTACTGGCCGACATCAACGAATCGATGCTCAAGGTCGGCCGTGACCGCCTGCTGGATCTGGGTGTGTCGGGCAACGTCGAATTCGTTCAGGCGGACGCGGAAAAACTGCCGTTCCCGGACAACCACTTTGACTGCGTGACCATCGCCTTCGGCCTGCGCAACGTGACGCACAAAGAAGACGCCCTGCGCTCGATGCTGCGCGTGCTCAAGCCCGGCGGCCGCCTGCTGGTGCTGGAATTTTCCAAGCCGACCAACGCACTGATGTCGAAAGCCTACGACGCCTACTCGTTCGCCTTCATGCCGCTAATGGGCAAGCTGATCACCAACGATTCGGAAAGCTATCGCTACCTGGCCGAATCGATCCGCATGCACCCGAATCAGGAAACCCTGAAGTCGATGATGGTCGACGCCGGTTTCGACCGCGTGACCTATCACAACATGACCGCAGGCATCGTCGCCCTGCACCGCGGCATCAAGCCCTGATGTTGCTTACCGGGCTGCTCGCCAGCGTCGAACTCGGCCTCAACCGGGTGCTGCGTCTCGACAGCACGGCGCTGCCGCGGCTGGCGCATCTGACCGGCAAAGTCATTGCCGTCGATTGCCGCAGCCCGGCGCTGCAACTGTTCATCCTGCCCAGCGATGAGGGCCTGATGCTCGCCTCGCAGTGGGAAACCGGCGTCGACTGCACCCTGCGCGCCCCGGCGTCGAGCCTGGTGAAACTGGCCGTGAGCAAAGACAAGACCGCGGTGCTACATGCCCCGGAAGTCGAGCTCGACGGTGACAGCGGCGTGCTGCTGGAACTGGCCGGCGTGCTGCAGGACCTCGAGCTGGACTGGGAGTACGAACTCTCGCGCTGGCTCGGCCCGGTGGCCACGCAACTGATCGGTGGCCATCTGCGCAGCCGTGCACGCTGGTATCAACAAGGATTTGCCAGCCTCAACCAGAATCTCGCCGAATACCTCGCCGAAGAATCGCGCACCCTCGTCGGCCAGCGCGAAGCCGAAGCGCGGTTCAGCGAACTGGACCGGATCAAACTTGATCTGGAACGTCTCGAGGCGCGTTTCGAGCGCCTTTCCCGATCCCTCGACCCAAGCGATAACGCATGAAGCTGCTTGCCGTCCGCCGTCTGTTGCGCATCCAGCGCGTCGTGATCCGCTACCGCCTCGATGATCTGCTGTTCGAGCTGCCGCTGCCCTGGTTCCTCCTGGCGCTGCGCTACGTGCTGCCGTGGCGCTGGTTGCCGCGCAAGCCGCTGGAGCTGAGCCGTGGTGCGCGCCTGCGTCTGGCGTTGCAGGATCTGGGGCCGATCTTCATCAAGTTCGGGCAGATTCTCTCGACCCGCCGCGACCTGCTGCCGGAAGACATCGCCGATGAGCTGATGCTCCTGCAGGACCGCGTGCCGCCGTTCGATTCGCAGCTGTCGATCAAACTGATCGAAGAACAGCTGGGCAAGAAAATCAGCGAAGTGTTCAGCCGTTTCGACGTCGAACCGCTGGCCTCGGCCTCGGTGGCACAGGTACACGCCGCACAACTGAAGACCGGCGAAGAAGTGGTGGTCAAGGTGATCCGCCCGGGCCTGAAACCGGTGATCGCTCAGGATCTGGCGTGGCTGTTCGTCCTCGCCCGCGCCGCCGAAAAGGTCTCCGCCGACGCGCGTTTGCTGCACCCGGTCGACGTGGTGCAGGACTACGAAAAAACCATCTACGACGAGCTCGACCTGCTGCGCGAGGCGGCCAACGCCAGCCAGCTCAAGCGCAACTTCGAAGGCTCGCCGCTGCTCTACGTGCCGCAAGTCTATTGGGACTGGTGCCGGCCGAAAGTGCTGGTGATGGAGCGTATCTACGGGATTCAGGTGACGGACCTGGCGACCCTCGCCGACCAGCGCACCGACATGAAAATGCTCGCCGAACGCGGCGTGGAGATCTTCTTCACCCAGGTGTTCCGCGACAGTTTCTTCCACGCCGACATGCACCCGGGCAACATCTTCGTCAGCACCGTCAACCCGTGGAGCCCGCAGTACATCGCGATCGACTGCGGTATCGTCGGCAGCCTGACCCCGGAAGACCAGGACTACCTGGCGCGCAACCTGTTCGCTTTCTTCAAGCGCGATTACCGCCGTGTGGCGCAGTTGCACATCGATTCGGGCTGGGTGCCGGCGGAAACCAAACTCAACGAATTCGAAGCGGCGATCCGCACCGTATGCGAACCGATCTTCGAAAAACCGTTAAAAGATATTTCATTTGGCCAGGTGCTGATGCGCCTGTTCCAGACTGCGCGGCGCTTCAACATGGAAGTCCAGCCGCAGTTGGTATTGCTGCAAAAGACCCTGCTGAACATCGAAGGCCTTGGCCGTCAGCTGTACCCGGATCTGGATCTGTGGAACACCGCGCAGCCGTTCCTCGAGCGCTGGATGCGCGAGCGCGTCAGCCCCAAAGCCTTGCTCGGCAACGTGCAGAGCCAGTTCGAGCAGCTGCCGCACCTGGCCAACATGGCCCGCGACCTGCTCGAACGCATGTCGCAACCGCACGCCTACGACCCGCCGCCACCGTGGCACAAACGCAAGGACGACTGGTTTCTGCGCCTGCTTGGCAGCGCACATCTGGCCGGCGGCACGATCCTCGCCGCCGGTGGCCCGCTGCACGAACTGGGGCATTGGCCGGCGGGCATCATGGTGGCCGTCGGCTTGTATCTGGTCGTTCGCCGATAGCCAGTTTGCTGATCGGCTGGCACACTGTTTCAACGCCTGAACCTGACTATTGAAGTACGGGTTCGCTGTCGGAGTCGAAGATGAAAAACTGGCTGGACGAGATCAAGTGGGACGCTGACGGCCTGGTGCCGGCGATTGCCCAGGATCACAAGACCGGACGCGTGCTGATGATGGCCTGGATGAACCGCGAAGCGCTGGAACTGACCGCCGCGGAAAACCGTGCAATCTACTGGTCACGTTCCCGTGGCAAGCTGTGGCGCAAGGGCGAAGAGTCCGGCCACGTACAGACCTTGCATGAAATGCGCCTGGACTGCGACGCCGACGTGATCATCCTGATGGTCGAACAGATCGGCGACATCGCTTGCCATACCGGCCGTCAAAGCTGCTTTTACCGCGTCTACGAAAACGGCGACTGGAAAACGGTCGACCCGGTTCTGAAAGACCCGCATGCAATCTACTCCGCAGGACACAAACATGAGTGACACCCTGACCCGCTTGGCCGAAGTGCTCGAAGAGCGCAAAGGCGCAGCTGCCGACAGCTCCTATGTGGCCAGTCTGTATCACAAGGGTTTGAACAAGATTCTGGAGAAAGTCGGCGAAGAGTCGGTCGAAACCATTATTGCCGCCAAGGACGCCGCCATCAGCGGTGACTGCAGCGACGTGATCTACGAGACCGCCGACCTGTGGTTCCACAGCATGGTCATGCTTGCCCAACTGGGGCAGCATCCGCAGGCCGTGCTGGATGAACTGGATCGTCGCTTCGGTCTGTCCGGACACGTCGAGAAAGCCTCGCGTCCGTCCGCCTGAACAATTTTTAGAGAGGAACAGCAACATGGGCATTTTTGACTGGAAACACTGGATCGTCATTCTGGTAGTCGTGGTGCTGGTGTTCGGCACCAAGAAACTGAAAAACCTCGGCACCGACGTTGGCGAGTCGATCAAGGGCTTCCGCAAAGCCATGAACGACGACGAAAAGCCGGCCGCCGATCCGACCGTGACGCCTGCGCAGCCGGTACCACCGGTGCAGCCGCAAGCCACCGCTCAGGCCAACCCGCCGCACACCATCGACGTGCAGGCGCAGAAAGTCGAAGAGCCGATCCGCAAAGACGTGTGAGCACTGACTAATGTTTGGTATCAGCTTCTCTGAACTGCTGCTCGTCGGCCTCGTCGCCCTGCTGGTGCTGGGCCCCGAGCGTCTGCCGGGCGCTGCGCGCACCGCCGGCCTGTGGGTCGGCCGGCTGAAGCGCAGCTTCAACGCGATCAAACAGGAAGTTGAACGTGAAATCGGTGCCGACGAGATTCGTCGGCAACTGCACAACGAGCACATCTTGTCGCTGGAGCAGGAGGCGCGGAAGATTTTCAACCCGGTTCAGCAGGAGCCGACGCCGGTTGAACATGTGGGTCAGCAGACGATTCATGCGCCGACTGCACCCGTCGCGCCTGCTCCGACACCTGCACCTGCTGCCGTTGTAGCGCCGACAGAACCGGCAGCCGTAGAAACCTCGGTTGAACACGATGCGCCAAACGCCGCGCCGATCACACCAGCGCCTCACGACTCCACTCTGCCGCCGCGAGCCCCATGAGCGATCTCCCCGAAAACGACCAGCACATGCCGCTGGTTTCGCACCTCACCGAGTTGCGTACCCGCCTGCTGCGTTGCGTGGCGGCGATCTTCATCATCTTCGCCGGGTTGTTCGCCTTCACCCAGCAGATCTACACCTTCGTCTCGACGCCGCTGCGCCAGTACCTGCCGGTCGGCGCGACGATGATCGCCACTGATGTGTCGTCGCCGTTCCTGACGCCGCTGAAGCTGACGATGATGGTCTCGCTGTTCCTCGCGATCCCGGTGATCCTGCATCAGATCTGGGGCTTCATCGCGCCGGGCCTGTACAAGCATGAGAAGCGCATCGCCGTGCCGCTGCTGGTGTCGAGCATCCTGCTGTTCTACATCGGCATGGCGTTCGCCTATTACTTCGTGTTCCCGCTGATCTTCAAATTCTTCGCCGCCGCCACCCCGGCCGGCGTGGAAATGATGACCGACATCGCCAGCTACCTCGATTTCGTCATGACGCTGTTCTTCGCCTTCGGCGTGGCGTTCGAAATCCCGGTGGCCGTGGTGTTGCTGGTGTGGATCGGCGTGGTCGACGTCGCCTACCTGAAGAAAATCCGCCCGTACGTGATCATCGGCTGCTTCGTGGTCGGCATGATCCTCACGCCGCCGGACATCTTCTCGCAGACCCTGCTGGCGGTACCGATGTGGATGCTGTTTGAAATCGGCATTCTGTTCGGCGGTCTGATCAGCAAGCGCGAACGTCCGGACGAAACGCCGGCCGACGATCACAACGACCAGCCGCCAGCGACCCAGGCATGAACCTGCTGTTGCTCGAAGAGGCCGACTTCATCGCGGCCGACCGCGTCGTGCTGCGTGACCGGCGCCTGACCCACATGCAGGAAGTTCATCGTTCCGAAGTCGGTGACAGCCTGCGCGTGGGGCGGATCAATGGCTTGATGGGCTCCGCTGAGCTGCTGCGCCTTGAGGCCGGTGAAGCCGAGTTGCGTGTCACCCTCGATCAATCACCACCGGCCAAGCTGCCGCTGACTCTGGTACTGGCGCTACCGCGCCCGAAGATGCTGCGTCGGGTGTTCCAGACCGTGGCGACCATGGGCGTGTCGAAGGTGATTCTGGTCAACAGCTACCGCGTCGAGAAGAGCTTCTGGCAGACGCCGTTTCTGGAGCCGGAAGCGATTCGCGACAATTTGATCCTCGGCCTCGAACAGGCCCGCGATACCGTGCTGCCGGACATCATCATCGAGAAGCGCTTCAAACCGTTCGTCGAAGACCGCCTGCCGGCGATCACCGAAGGCACCCTCGGCCTGGTCGGCCATCCCGGCAATTACCCGGCGTGCCCACGAGCACTCAGCGAGCCGGTAACGCTGGCGATCGGCCCCGAAGGTGGCTGGATTCCCTACGAAATCGACCTGCTGGGCAAGTCCGGTCTGCAACCAGTGCAACTGGGCGAACGCATTCTGCGCGTCGAAACCGCCGTCACCGCCCTGCTCGCCCGCCTGTTCTAACCCCAGCAACGTCCCCTTGTAGGAGCTGCCGCAGGCTGCGATCTTTTGATTTTGTTTTTTAACAGCAAGATCAAAAGATCGCAGCCTCGTTGCACTCGTCAGCTCCTACAGAACCCGGGTTGGCATTCAAATCAGGTTACAGATTGCCATCATCCAGCCGATACAGTCCCCATAAGTCCAATTAGCAAGTGGTCCGAGGGGAGTCGTCGCATGTACCGTTGGTTAGCCGAGAATCTTGGAAACGTCAGCGTCAAACGCAAACTGGGCATCGGTTTTGGCCTGGTGCTGTTGCTCACCCTGCTGATTACCTTTACCGGCTGGACCGGCATGAGCGGCATCATCAGCCGTGGCGATAAACTGGGCTTCATCTCCAGCCTCAATGAGCTGACCAAGGACTTGCGCCTGGCGCGCATGGACTACGACATGCGTCGCGGCGAGCAGGGACCGGGCGCCGTCAATGAATTGCTGGCCAAACTCGAAAGCGGCCTGCAATCGGCGCGCAGCATGATCGAACAACCCGCCGATGCAGCGATGGTCGACCAGCAACTGGCGGCCGTAGCCGCGTACAAGCGAGCGTTTGGGGAAATGACCCAGGCCACCGTGCAACGTGAGGACGCGCGCAACAAGCTGGGTGCAAACGCAGACAATGCCGTGGCCAAGGTCAGCGAAGTCGAAAATGCACTGCTGCAAGGGGACAGCGTCGCGCAGTTCAATGCCGTGATTGAGCTGAGCAAACTGCTGCAGCAAGCGCGCTATCAGGTGCGCGGTTACACCTACAGCGGTAAGGCCGAGGCCGAACAACCGGCGCTGACGGCTATCGATAATGCCCTGAAAAACCTCGAAAGCCTGCCGACTCGGGTGCCGGAACAGCACATTGCCAACCTGCAACAAGCCACTGATTCGCTCAAGGCGTACCGCGCCGCAGTCAGCCAATTCCGTGATTCACAGGTGAAGAACGCCGCAGCGCTCGCCAGTATGGCGGCGCAGGGCGACATTCTGATCGCGGTCAGCAAGAAGCTCACCGAATCGCAGACAGTGGTTCGGGACACTGACGCCGCACGCGCCAAGAACCTGCTACTGATCGCCACCGCGCTGGCCTTGGCGTTCGGCTTGCTCGCCGCCTGGGCGATTACCCGGCAGATCATCATTCCGCTGAACCAGACCCTGAAAGTCGCCGAACAAGTGGCCGCTGGCGACCTGACCCACAATCTGGTCTCGCTGCGCCGCGACGAACTCGGTCAGTTGCAACGTTCGATGCAGAGCATGACCCAAGGCTTGCGCGAGTTGATCGGCGGCATCAGCGACGGCGTCACGCAGATCGCCAGCGCCGCCGAGGAGCTCTCGGCGGTGACCGAGCAGACCAGCGCCGGGGTCAACAATCAGAAAATCGAGACCGATCAGGTCGCCACCGCCATGAACGAAATGGCCGCCACCGTGCAGGAAGTCGCGCGCAACGCCGAGGAGGCTTCCGAAGCCGCCGTGGCCGCCGACCAGCAAGCCCGCGAAGGCGACAAGGTGGTTGGTGAAGCCATCGCGCAGATCGAGCGTCTGGCCGTCGAAGTCGGCCACTCCACCGAAGCCATGGGCGAACTCAAGCGCGAGAGCGACAAGATCGGCAGCGTGCTCGACGTGATCAAGTCGGTGGCCCAGCAAACCAACCTGCTGGCGCTCAACGCCGCGATCGAAGCGGCGCGTGCCGGTGAGGCCGGGCGTGGTTTTGCGGTGGTTGCCGATGAAGTGCGCAGCCTCGCCCAGCGCACGCAGAAGTCCACCGAAGAGATCGAAGAGCTGATCGTCGGCCTGCAAACCGGCACCCAGCAAGTGGCAACGATCATGGACAACAGCCGCAGCCTGACCGACAGCAGCGTCGAACTGACCCGCCGTGCCGGTGGTTCGCTGGAAAGCATCACTCGCACCGTGTCGGCGATTCAGGCGATGAACCAGCAGATTGCCGCAGCGGCCGAGCAGCAGAGCGCCGTGGCTGAAGAGATCAACCGTAGCGTGCTGAATGTGCGGGATGTGTCGGATCAGACCTCGGCGGCGAGTGAAGAGACGGCGGCGTCGAGTGTTGAGCTGGCGCGGTTGGGGACGCATCTGCAGACACTGGTGGGGCGGTTCAAGGTTTGAGGTGATCCGAAAACCTCGGTTCGCTCTGAACCGAGGTGATGCATTCGCGAGCAAGCCCGCTCCCACAGTTGACCTGGTTGTCCATGCGGACGCGGTCTAATGTGGGAGCGGGCTTGCTCGCGAAATCGGTAGGTCAGACGCTGAAATTACAAGACCTGACGCAGAAAGGCCTGCGCCCGCGGATCCTTCGGCGCATCAAAAAACTCCGCCGGGGAAGCATCTTCCAGCAGTTTGCCGTGATCGAAGAACAGCACCCGATCCGCCACTTCCCGGGCGAAGCCCATTTCGTGGGTGACGCAGACCATGGTCATGCCTTCCACGGCCAGATTCTTCATCACATCCAGCACTTCACCGACCATTTCCGGGTCGAGGGCCGACGTCGGTTCGTCGAACAGCATCACTTTCGGGTCCATCGCCAACGCCCGGGCAATCGCCACGCGCTGTTGCTGACCGCCGGACAAACGTGACGGGTATTCCCGCGCCTTCTGCGCAATACCGACCTTTTCCAGCAACGCCAGGGCCTTGGCCTCGCTTTCCTTCTGCCCACGCTTGCGCACGACTTTCTGTGCCAGGCAGAGGTTTTCCAGCACGGTCATGTGCGGGAACAGGTTGAAATGCTGGAAGACCATGCCGACTTCGCGGCGGTAGGCGTTTACGTCGGTTTTCGGGTCAGCCAGTTGCAGGCCGTCGATGCTCACCGAACCCGAGTCGAATTCTTCCAGGCCATTGAGGCAGCGCAGGAAGGTCGATTTACCCGAGCCGGACGGGCCGATCACCACCAGCACTTCGCCCTTGGCCACCGTGGTGGTGACGTTATCCACAGCCCGGACTACCTGACCACGGGTGTCGAAAACTTTTACCAGATCGCGGACTTCAATCACTTTGCGCGAGCCTCCGCTCAAGCCGGCTGGCGATTTTCGACAGCGGCAGGTTGATCAACAGGTACAGGCCGGCAACGCAGAACAGAATCTCGAACGGCGAGAACGAGGTGGTGATGACTTCACGGCCGCTTTTCAGCAGCTCGGTGATGGCGATCACCGACACCAGCGAGGTGTCCTTGACCAGACTGATGAACTGCCCGGCCAGTGGCGGCAGTACGCGTTTGAATGCTTGCGGCAGTACCACGTGGCGCATCGACTGGCCGGCGCTCAGACCGAGCGAACGCGCCGCTTCGTTCTGGCCACGGGCAATCGACTGCACGCCGGAACGGATAATCTCCGCGACATAGGCGCCAGTGAACAGCGACAGCGCGGCGATCCCGGCGAACTCACGGGACAGGTTCATCACCGTGCCGATGAAGAAGTAGAAAATGAAGATCTGCACCAGCAGCGGCGTGCCGCGCACCAGCTCGACGTAGATGCTCGACAGGTCGCGCAGGGTCGGGTTGCTCGACAGGCGGCACAGTCCGGTGACCAGACCGATCAGCAGACCGAGTACGCCGGACACTACCGACAGCCACAGCGTGGTCCAAAGGCCCCACAGCAGCGGCCCTGCCGCCCAATGCCGGGTTACGCCCACGACGTCGCCTTCTGCCACATCGTCGCCCTGAGCGAATTGCAGGCTGTTCTCGTCGACAGTCAGGTGCTGCTCGTCACCGGCATCGTTGCGCAGAGTGACCTGCGCACTGCCGCCCTTGCGCACCAGCTCGGTGACGGTGGAGATGTCGGTGGCACGCTGGGATTCTTCGGCCTGATAGGCGAAGTACTGCGGCACGCGGTTCCAGCGCCATTCGTAGGACATCAGCGACGTGGCGTAATACAACGCGCCCGCCAGGCCGACCAGCACCAGCACGGTCAGGACGTGCCAGGGCCATTGGGCTTTTTTCTGTTTCATTGCAGGTTCCGGATTCTGTATCGCCTTGGAGGCCCTCATCGCGAGCAGGCTCACTCCTACATTGGAATGCGCTCCCCTGTAGGAGTGAGCCTGCTCGCGATCGAGGCAACGCGGTCTATCTGACCGGGCTTATTCCATGTCCTTGAGCCACTCGGTGCTCTTGAACCACTTGTCATGGATACGATCGTAGGTGCCGTCTTCGTGGATCTGGTGCAGGAAGTTGTTGATGAAGTTGATGCTGTCGTAATCACCCTTCTTCAGACCGAAGGCCAGCGGCTCGTAAGTGAACGGCTTGTCGAGGAACACCAGTTTGCCGGCGCCGACCTTGTTTACTGCAACCACGTTGTACGGCGCGTCGTAGATGAACGCGTCAGCCTTGCCGTTGACCACGTCGAGCACCGCTTCCTGCTCGTTGTCGTAGCCGTGGTACTTGGCCTTGGCGATCAGCTTCTTGGCGACCATTTCACCGGTGGTGCCGAGCTTGGAGGTGATGCGATAGTCGGCGGTGTTCAGGTCTTTATAGGACTTGATGGTGCCTTCCAGTTCCTTGCGGATCAGCAGTGTCTGGCCGACCACGATGAACGGTTCGCTGAAGTTCAGGCGCAGGTTGCGCTCCTGAGTCAGGGTCATGCCGCTGCCGATCATGTCGAATTTGTCGGTCATCAGGGCCGGGATGATCCCGTCGTAACCGGTGGACACCAACTCGAGCTTGACGCCCATGGCCTTGGTCATGGCTTTGAGGATGTCGACTTCGAAACCGATGATTTCGCCGCGCTTGTTGGTCATTTCGAACGGCATGTAGGTCGGATCCATACCGACTTTCAACGTGCCGCGCTTGACCGCGTCATCGATTGCGCCGGCCTGCGCCGCAGTGACTGCAACCAGTGCCGTGACGCCGACCAGCAGCATCGACAGATACTTCTTCATCTTCAAGTCCCCAAAACCATTGCGTTTGCGGCGCGAAAACCGACAGAAATGGACAAGATTGTCCGGGTGCGCCAATTCGGGGACGGATGCTAACGCACTCGTTCGTTTGCACAAGGTTTTTTGATCGATTGCAGATCAGCGCCCGCTGTCGTCAGGACAAAAAAAACCCCGCTTTCGCGGGGTTTCTTCATCAGGCCGGTTGCGCCTGCAGACTCACAGGCTTGAGCGGCAGCAGCGGCGCATGCGGATCGGCTTTCACCGAAGCGCGCCAGGCATCCAGCCACTCGTTGTGGCCTTCGGCCCAGACCAGTTCGTGCAGACGGGCCAGGGCCACCGGATCGCTCAGCAGTTGCAGACGATCATGGTTGTTCAGCCCGGCCGGGCCGACCTTGATCGCGTGACGTACACGCTCCTGACGCAGCCACTCGATCGGCTCGGCCTGACCGTGACGCGAGGTCGCCAGCGAGCACGCCAGGGCGTTCTGCTGCGGATCGACCACGGCGCGGATGAAGCCGTCGTTCAGCGCGTGCCAACGATTCTCGTGGGTGTACTGGTCGGTCGCCAGCAGCGCCTGTGGCGGATTGTATTCCTCGGGGATGAGGAACAGGCTCTCGTCACGGGATTTGAGGCCCAGGCCGACACGGCTGGAAATCACCGACACCGGGATCGACAGCATCAGCGAACCAACGATCGGCACCAGCCACCACAGGAAGCTCGGGTTCAGCCAGATCACCAGCAGTGCCCAGCAGAAGCCCAGCAGGGTCTGCGGACCGTGGCGCTTGACCGCCTCGCTCCATGGCGTGGAGTCGTCGTCACGCTGTGGCGAGTTCCAGGTTGCGGCCCAGCCGAGGAACGCGGCGAGGACGAAACGGGTGTGGAAAATCATCCGCACCGGCGCCAGCAGCATGGAGAACAGCATCTCCAGCAGCATCGACAGGGTCACCTTGAACTTGCCGCCGAACTCTTTCGCGCCCTTGGCCCAGATCAGGATGATGCTCAAAAGCTTCGGCAGGAACAGCAGCACGATAGTGGTCGAGAACAGCGCGATCGCCTTGTCCGGGTGCCATTGTGGCCACAGCGGATAGAGCTGACGCGGTTCCAGGAAGTACTGCGGCTCCATCAGTGTGTTCACCGCCAGCAGCGCGGTCGACAGCACCAGGAAGAAAAACCACAACGGCGCCGACAGGTACGACATCACGCCGGTGAGGAACACTGCGCGGTGCACCGGGTGCATGCCTTTGACCAGAAACAGGCGGAAGTTCATCAGGTTGCCGTGGCACCAGCGACGGTCACGCTTGAGCTCGTCGAGCAGGTTCGGCGGCAGTTCTTCGTAGCTGCCCGGCAGGTCGTAGGCAATCCACACGCCCCAGCCGGCACGGCGCATCAGCGCAGCTTCAACGAAGTCGTGAGACAGAATCGCCCCGGAGAACGCACCCTTGCCAGGCAACGGCGCCAGGGCGCAGTGGTCGATGAACGGCTTCATGCGGATGATCGCGTTGTGACCCCAATAGTGGGATTCACCCAACTGCCAGAAGTGCAGGCCGGCAGTGAACAGCGGACCGTAAACGCGGGTAGCGAACTGCTGCATGCGCGCATACAGGGTATCCATGCCCGACGCACGCGGCGCGGTCTGGATGATCCCGGCGTCCGGCGTGGCTTCCATCAGGCGTACCAGACTGGTCAGGCACTCGCCGCTCATCACCGAGTCGGCGTCGAGCACGACCATGTACTTGTAGTCACCGCCCCAGCGACGGCAGAAGTCGTCGAGGTTGCCGCTCTTGCGTTTCACACGGCGGCGACGGCGGCGATAGAAGATCTTGCCGAAGCCCTTGGCTTCGCGGCAGACGTCCAGCCAGGCCTGTTGCTCGGCGACGCAGATATCGGTGTCGTTACTGTCGCTGAGGACGAAGAAGTCGAAGCGATCCAGATCACCGGTAGCGGCGACCGACTCGAAGGTGGCGCGCAGACCGGCGAATACCCGAGGCACGTCTTCGTTGCAGATCGGCATCACCAGCGCGGTACGGGCGTCTTTCGGAATCGGCTCGTTACCGGCGCTTTTGCCGGAGATGCGGTATTTATCGTGACCGGTGAGCAACTCGAGGAAGCCCATCAATGCCGTCCAGAAACCGGCCGAGACCCAGCAGAACAGAATCCCGAACAGGATCAGGATGCTGGTTTGCAGCGCATACGGCAGCACCTGCGTGGCAGTTTGCAGCAGCGGCTGGTGCAACACTTCGTCCAGATCGACGAACGACCAGCCCTGGTACGGCATGATGCCTTTCATGTACCAGCCGGCAACGATGGTCTGGCCGAGCATCAGCAGCAACAGAATGTAGCGGCGGATAGAACCGACCGTGCGCCAGCGCGCGGCCGGCAACACGTTCGCATCTTTCGGCGGCTGTGGCGGGTTGGTGCGCCCGGTCAGGCGGCGCCAGCCACGCACCAGAATATTGGTGCGCCATGGCTCCGGCACGACTTTGGTCCGACGGATGGGCGGCGTCGCCTTCATGCTGACCCGACCGCTGGCGTCGAGCACCAGCATTTCCGCCTCTTCCAGCTCCTCGGCGGTGCTCAGGGTCAGGCGCTTGCCCACCGAAGCCTGGGCGGCTTCGGCAGGGGCGTCGAACGTCGGCGACGACAGGCGTTGGTGCAGTTCGCTGAATGACTGGCAGCCCGCGAGTTCCGCGCGCTGCTCGTCGGTCATCGGCAGATGCGCCAGATACTCGGACAGAGTCTCTGGCTGTACTTGAGAGTTACTCATCGGCAGGCAACTGATAGCTCCAGGTCTCGGTCAGGACTTCTTCAGTCGGTGCCGATTCCGGTGTGGCTGGGGCCGCGTTGGCAGCGGTTGGCTGCTTGGCGTCTTTGTTGGCCTTGTCCTTGGCATCTGCGGCTGGCTTGGCGTCGGCCTGTTTGGCCTCGGCTGCCTTGGCTTCCTTCTCGATCTTCTCTTGCTGCTTGGCCGCGACCTTGTCCGCCTTGGCCACCGACGAATTCGACGCCGGTACCGAAGACTTGGCCAGATCAGCGGTGACCACTGGCTGAACCAGGGCGGCACGCATCTCGGTGGACTTGCTCGCGTCCTTGATCTTCATCCGCAGGGTCAGGCGCCAGCCCTTGGTTTCCGGGTTGTAACGCACGCTGTTCTCGACCAGTTCGGCGTTGTCGCCAACGCTGACCTGACTGCGCACGTCGGCATCCGGGGCCAGAGCCGCCAACGACGGGCCTTCGAAGTCGACCAGGTAGGCGACGCTACCATCCGGCTGACGGATCAGGTTCGACTGCTTGACGTCACCGGTCGAACGCAGGGTCTGCTTGACCCAGGCGCTGTCGGGGGCGTGAAGCGCTGCTTCGTCCATGGTCCAGTGCAGGCGGTAGGCGAAGTCCAGCGGCTTGCCTGGCTCCGGCATGGTTTCCGGGCTCCAGAACGCAACGATGTTGTCGTTGGTTTCGTCAGCGGTCGGAATCTCTACCAGATCAACGGTACCCTTGCCCCACTCGCCCTTCGGCTCGATCCAGGCGCTTGGGCGCTTGTCGTAACGGTCGTCGAGGTCTTCGTAGTGGCTGAAGTCGCGACCACGCTGCAGCAGACCGAAACCACGCGGGTTCTCGACGCTGAAGTTGCTCACGGCCAGGTGTTTCGGGTTGTTCAGCGGACGCCAGATCCACTCGCCGTTGCCGGCATGGATCGACAGACCGCTGGAGTCGTGCAGTTCACGACGGTAGTTGAGGACTTTCGACGGCTGGTTGGCGCCGAACAGGAACATGCTGGTCAACGGTGCGATGCCCAGTTTGCCGACTTTGTCACGCAGGAACATCTGCGCCTTGACGTCGACAATGGTGTCGCTGCCCGGACGCAGGATCAGGCGGTAGGCACCGGTGGCGCGCGGCGAATCAAGCAGGGCAAAGATCACCAGATGCTTGTCGCCGGGCTTCGGCTGCTGAATCCAGAACTCGCGGAAACGCGGGAATTCTTCGCCCGACGGCAGTGCGGTGTCGATGGCCAGACCACGGGCCGACAGACCGTAAGTGTGCCCCTTGCCGACGACGCGGAAGTAGCTCGCGCCGAGCATGGTCATGATTTCGTCTTGCTTGTCGGCCTTGTTGATCGGGTACAGCACACGGAAACCGGCGTAGCCCAGTTGCTCAGTGGCTTTCGGATCGAACTTGAGGTCGCCGAAATCGAAGCGGGTCGGATCGTATTTGATCTCTTCGACGGTGTTCGCCGTGATTTCGTTGATTTTCACCGGCGTGTCAAAGTGCATGCCCTGGTGATAGAAGGACAGCTTGAACGGTGTCTTCTGATCAGCCCACTCAGCCTTTTCGGTGAGGAAGCGGATTTTCTGATAATCCGCGAACTTCATGTCGCGGAATTCGTTCGGCAGGTTGCTGCGCGGGGCTTCGAACTTCTGCCCGGCCAGCTCTTTAGCCTTGGCTGATACATCGTCAAGATTGAACGCCCAAAGCTGGCCGGCGCTGAGCAGGCACAGGAGCGCCGAACCCGCTACCAGGGCACTTCGCATGCGTTTGGCAGACATTTTTGCTGCATTACAGGGACTAACAATCACGAGCAACCCTCGCCGAAAACAGATCAAAAAACCAACGGCCAGCTATCTATATGCCAGGTTGGCGAGCATTGTTCCGACTCCGCTGGGGCAAAATGATTCCCCAATCGGATCCAGACAAGTCTCTACCTAAGTCAAAAATGGACCAACGAACGCTGATCCCCATAGCGCGCGATTATCTAGTAGCCCGCGTGACAACGCATCAGGGGTAACAAAGTATTTATCGCGAAAAACGCCTGTTTTCAGTCGAAAAGCCCTTGAAAAGATGTTTCAAGCGCTTTCATGTCTGTAACAGGAAGGTTACCGGGCCATCGTTGACCAGGTGCACCTGCATATCCGCGCCGAATCTACCTGATGCCACAGTGCCATGCATCTGTTTCGCTTTGCTCAATAGATAGTCGAACAATTCCTCGCCCAATGCCGGAGGGGCCGCGGTCGAGAAACTTGGACGCAGCCCGCTCTTGGTGTCGGCAGCGAGGGTGAACTGAGAGACCAGCAGCAACCCGCCGCCCACATCCGCCAGGGACAGATTCATCTTGCCCTCGGCGTCACTGAATACCCGATAGTTAAGCAGCTTATGCAGAAGTTTGTCGGCGCTGGTACGGGTGTCGTCGGGTTCGACCGCCACCAGCACCAGCAAACCCTGATCCACCGCGCCGACTATCTCTCCCGCGACTTCGACCCGTGCACCGCGCACGCGCTGTAACAGCCCCTTCATGCTTCTTCGGGCGGCAGGTCGAGCAGGCGACGGGCCATGTTGCTTGCGGCCCGCACCAGCGCATCGGTGATGCCCGGCTCGGAGGCCGCGTGACCGGCGTCGCGAATCACCTGCAGCTCGCTGTTCGGCCAGGCCTGATGCAGTTCCCAGGCGTTGTCCAGCGGGCAGATCACGTCGTAGCGACCGTGAATGATCACCCCTGGCAGATGAGCAATCTTGCCCATGTCGCGGATCAACTGATTCGGCTCAAGAAACGCATTATTGGTGAAGTAGTGACACTCGATCCGCGCGATCGACAGGGCGCGCTGCGGCTCGGAGAAACGGTCGACCACCAGCGGGTTCGGGCGCAGGGTCGCGGTGCGCCCTTCCCACGTCGACCAGGCTTTGGCCGCGTGCATCTGCGCGATCTGATCGTTACCGACCAGACGCTTGTGGAAGGCGCTGAGCAGATCGTCGCGCTCGTCCAGTGGGATCGGCGCGATGTAGTCCTGCCAGTAGTCGGGGAACAGACGGCTGGCACCGGCCTGATAGAACCACTCGATTTCCTGCGGGCGGCAGAGAAAGATCCCACGCAGGATCAGACCGTGTACGCGCTCCGGGTGGGTTTGCGCGTAGGCCAGCGCCAGGGTCGAGCCCCACGAACCGCCAAACAGCACCCATTTGTCGATGCCCAAGTGCTTGCGGATACGCTCGAGGTCGGCGACCAGATCCCAGGTGGTGTTGTTTTCCAGGCTGGCGTGCGGGGTGGAGCGTCCGCAGCCGCGCTGGTCGAAGGTGACAATGCGATACAGGTTCGGGTCGAAATAGCGACGGCTCTGCGCGTCACAACCGGCACCCGGGCCGCCGTGGATGAACACCACTGGCAAGCCTTCCGGCGAACCGCTTTCGTCGACGTACAGCGTGTGGGTGTCATCGACAGCCAGATCGTGCCGGGCATGGGGTTTGATCTGCGGAAACAATGTCTGCATTGCGTGCTCCGTAAGGGGTCGAGGTCATCCCTGGGGGGACTTTCTATTATTCTGCCGTCCGGCATCATAAACCCGATTTACGTCAATGAGCATGCCCGTACGCAGTCACAATTTTTCTGCTGCATACAAAACCTATGGGAGCGGGCTTGCTCGCGAAAGCGCTATGTCATTCAACGCATATGTTGCCTGACGCGCCGCTTTCGCGAGCAAGCCCGCTCCCACAGTGGGTTATGCGGAGTAGTGAGACTCTGCCCAGGCCAGATAGCCCTGCAGCAACTCCTTGAGCACCACCCGCGTCGGCTCCGCCAGGTCGGCGCGGTAGCGGAACGGTACGAACTCTTCCATGTAGGTGCTCTGGCACAGCTCCAGTTGCACGGCGTGGATGTTCTCGGCCGGGTTGCCGTAATGGCGGGTGATGTGGCCGCCCTTGAAGCGTCCGTTGAGCACGTGGCTGAAGTTGCCGTGACGGGCGCAAATGGCATCCAGTTGCGTCGCCAGTTGTGGATCGCAACTGGCGCCGTTGAAGGTGCCGAGGTTGAAATCCGGCAGTTTGCCGTCGAACAGGTGCGGGATGATCGAGCGGATCGAGTGCGCGTCGAACAGCAGCGCATAGCCGAACTCGGCCTTCAGCCGCGCCAGTTCTTGTTGCAGGGTGCGGTGGTACGGCGTCCAGATCTGTTCCAGATAGGTCGCGCGTTCCGCTTTGGAGGGCTCCAGCCCTTCGCGGAACAACGGAATGCCTTCGAACAGCGTCGCCGGGTACAGCCCGGTGGTGGCGCCGGCATACAACGGCTTGTCATCGGACGGACGGTTGAGGTCGATGACGAACCGCGAGTATTCGGCGGCCAACGTGCTGGCGCCCAACTCCTCGGCGAAATCATAGAGCTGCGGAATGTGCCAGTCGGTGTCCGGCAGGCTTTTCGCGTCGGCGATCAGCCCGGCTTCGACCGCAGGCGTCAGGCGCACGCCGGCATGCGGCATGCTGATCAGCAGCGGTACGCGACCTTGTTTGAAATTCAGAACCTTATCCACAACCGCTCTCCTACAGACTTGATTCGACGCCGTGACGCACGACGCGTTTGTCCAGATCACCACCGAGCCAATAGGCCAGATCCGCCGGACGATCGATGTGCCAGGCGACGAAGTCCGCGACCTTGCCGACCTCCAGCGAACCGTGGGTGTCAGCCATCCCCAGCGCTTGTGCGGCATGAATGGTCGCACCGGCCAGGGCTTCTTCCGGGGTCATGCGGAAACAGGTGCAGGCCATGTTCAGCATCAGACGCAGCGACAGCGCCGGCGAGGTGCCGGGGTTGAGGTCGCTGGCGATGGCGATCTTGACCTTGTGTTTGCGCAGGGCGTCCATCGGCGGCAACTGGGTTTCGCGCAGGAAGTAGAACGCCCCCGGCAGCAGCACCGCGACGGTGTCGGACTTGGCCATGGCGATGGCGTCGTCTTCGTCCATGAACTCCAGATGGTCGGCGGACAACGCGTGATACCGCGCGGCCAGACTGGAGCCATGCAGCGACGACAATTGCTCGGCGTGCAGCTTCACCGGCAGACCGAGTTTCTGTGCGGTGATGAACACCCGCTCGACCTGCTCCGGCGAGAACGCCAGGTACTCGCAGAACGCATCCACCGCATCGACCAGCCCTTCGGCCGCCAATGCCGGGAGCATCTCGGCGCAGATGTGCTCGATGTAGTCGTCAGCGCGATCCTTGTACTCCGGCGGCAGCGCGTGGGCGGCGAGGCAGGTGCTGCGCACGCTGATCGGCAGCTCCTTGGCCAGGCGACGAATGACCCGCAGGATCTTGCGTTCGCTGGCCAGGTCCAGACCGTAGCCGGACTTCATCTCGACCGTGGTCACGCCGTCGCGCATCAGGCTTTTCAGACGCTTGGCGGCGCTGGCGAACAGCTCATCTTCGCTCGCTTCACGAGTGGCGCGCACAGTGCTGGCAATGCCGCCGCCCTGCGCCGCGATCTCGGCATAGCTGACACCTTGCAGACGCTTCTCGAATTCGCCGCTGCGGTTGCCGCCGAACACCGTGTGGGTGTGGCAGTCGATCAGGCCCGGGGTCACCCACGCGCCTTGCAAATCGTTGACCGCCGGGTATTCGCCGGACGGCAGCAGATTGCGCGGACCGATCCACTCGATGTGCGCACCGGACGTCACAATGGCCGCATCCTCGATGATCGAGTAGACGCCCTGCGCCATGGTTGCGACGTGGCAGTGTTGCCAGAGGGTTTTCATCCCAAGTCCTCGTCTTGTTCAAAATCGATTCGCGAGCAAGCCCGCTCCCACAGTTGAAATGCGTTCCCCTGTGGGAGCGGGCTTGCTCGCGAAGAGGCCCTTACAGGCTAGGCAAAAGCTTCGCAGGAACCAGCTCAGTCAGGCAGCGCGAAGCCAACAACTCAGTCGCCGCATTGATGTCCGGCGCAAAGAAGCGGTCCTTCTCATAGAACGGCACTTCCTTGCGCAGAATCGCCCGCGCCTGTTCCAGTTTGGCCGAGGTCTTCAGACCGTTGCGCAGGTCCAGCCCCTGCACCGCCGCCAGCCATTCCACCGCGAGAATCCCGCGAGTGTTCTCGGCCATTTCCCACAGGCGCTTGCCGGCGGCCGGCGCCATCGACACGTGGTCTTCCTGGTTGGCCGAGGTCGGCAGGCTGTCGACCGAATGCGGATGGGACAGCGCCTTGTTCTCGCTGGCCAGTGCCGCGGCAGTCACCTGAGCGATCATGAAGCCGGAGTTCACCCCGCCATTGGCCACCAGAAACGGCGGCAGTTGCGACATGTGCTTGTCCATCATCAGCGAGATACGGCGCTCGCTCAGCGAGCCGATTTCAGCGATGGCCAGGGCCATGTTGTCGGCGGCCATGGCCACCGGTTCGGCGTGGAAGTTACCGCCGGAAATCACATCGCCTTCAGCGGCGAATACCAACGGGTTGTCGGAGACGGCGTTGGCTTCGACCACCAACACTTCAGCGGCCTGGCGGAACTGGGTCAGGCAGGCGCCCATGACTTGTGGCTGGCAACGCAAGGAGTACGGGTCCTGAACCTTCTCGCAGTTCTGGTGCGAGTCGGAGACTTCGCTGCGCTCGCCGAGCAGATCGCGATATGCGGCAGCTGCATCGATCTGACCTTTCTGACCGCGAGCGGCGTGAATACGTGCATCGAACGGCGAGCGCGAACCCAATACCGCTTCAACCGTCAGACCGCCCAGTGCGATTGCGCCGGCAAACAGGTCTTCACCTTCAAACAGACCGCGCAGGGCAAATGCGGTGGACACCTGAGTGCCGTTGAGCAGCGCCAGACCTTCTTTCGCCGCCAAAGTCAGCGGGGTCAGACCGGCAACTTTCAGCGCTTCGGTGGCTTCCATCCACTCGCCCTTGTAACGCGCCTTGCCTTCGCCCAGCAGCACCAGCGACATGTGCGCCAGCGGCGCGAGGTCACCCGAGGCGCCGACCGAACCTTTGAGCGGAATGTGCGGATAAACCTCGGCGTTGATCAACGCGATCAGCGCGTCGATCACCACGCGGCGGATGCCGGAGAAACCACGGCTGAGGCTGTTGACCTTGAGCACCATGATCAGCCGCACCAGCTCATCGCTGATCGGCTGGCCGACGCCGGCTGCGTGCGACAGCACCAGCGAACGCTGCAGGTTTTCCAGGTCTTCGCTGGCGATGCGGGTCGACGCCAGCAGGCCGAAACCGGTGTTGATGCCGTAGGCGGTGCGGTTCTCGGCGAGGATCTGCTCGACGCAAGCGACGCTGGCTTCGATCTGCGCCGCAGCGCTGTTGTCGAGGGTCAGTCTAACCGGTTGCTGATAGACGTCACGCAGTTGGGCGAGGCTCAGTTGGCCGGGAATCAGGTTCAGCGCAGTCATTAAAATGCTCCTTTTGAACATTGTTATTAACTACCAGTCGCTCCGGAGCATTCCGTTATCCGTCGTTTCTCGTCTTGTGGACGATCCGCGCCTTGGCACGCTGGTATGGGTATTGTCAGTGCAGATTGGGTAATACGTTGTGCAGCGCATTCGGTTTTTTCAGAACGCTGGCGGCGGCGGCGATATCCGGCGCCAGCCAGCGATCCTGATCGTAGGCCGGGACGGTTTCACGCAGCAGGCGCCACGCCCGGTCAGTGCCCGCGCCAAAGCGCTGCTCCTTGAGGAATTCAAAGGCCTGCGCCGCCAGCAGGTATTCGATGGCGAGGATCTGCGTGCAGTTTTCCAAGGCGCGGTGCAGCTTCAGCACAGCGCTGGTGCCCATGCTCAGGTGATCTTCCTGCAGGCCCGAGGTGACGTAATTGTCGAGCACCGCCGGCTGCGCCAATTGGCGGTTCTCGGCACACAGCGAAGCGGCGACGTATTGCACGATCATCATCCCGGAGTTCACCCCCGGATTGGCCACCAGAAACGCCGGCAGACCGCTGACGTGCGGGTTGACCAGACGATCGAGGCGGCGCTCGGCAATCGAGCCGATTTCAGCCATGGCAATCGCGAGCAGATCCGCTGCCATCGCCACTGACTGGCCGTGCGGGTTGGCCTGCGACATCACCCGGAAGTTGTCGGGCGTGCCCAGCAGCAACGGGTTGTCAGTGCAGCCGTTGAGTTCGGCTTCGACCTGTTTGATCGCATGTTCCAGTTGATCGCGCGCAGCGCCGTGCACCTGCGGAATCGAACGGATGCTCAGCGCATCCTGAGTGCGAATGCCTTTGCTGGTCGCGATTACTTCACTGCCATCGAGCAAGGCGCGCAGGTTGCTACCGACCTGTTGCATGCCAGGGTGCGGCTTGAGCGCGATGATCTCGGCATCAAACGCGGCGATCTGCCCGCGCTGCGCTTCGAAACTCATGGCGCCGATCACATCGGCCCATTGCACCAGGCGCATCGCGTCGGCAATCGCCAGGCAACTGAGGCCGGTCATGCACGGCGTGCCGTTGACCAGGCACAAGCCGTCCTTCGCACCCAATTGCACCGGCTGCAAACCTTCTTCGGCCAGCGCCTGTTGCGCTGAGGTGATCTGCCCGCGATAGCTGACATTGCCCACGCCCAGCAGCGCGATGCCGATGTGCGCCATGTGCGTCAGATAACCCACCGAACCTTGCGACGGAACCTGTGGAGTAATGCCGCGATTGAGCAGCGCCAGCAGCGCTTCGACCACGCGGCGATGAATGCCGGATTTGCCGTGGCTGAAGTTGTGAATCGCAGCGCAGATGATCGCGCGGGTTTGCTCATCAGGCAGTACCGGGCCGACGCCGCAGGCGTGACTGAGCAAGGTGTTGCGCGAGAGCTGGCTGAGTTGTTCGTCCTTCAGCGACACGTTGGACAGACCACCCAGACCGGTGTTGACGCCATAGGCACGCTCGCCGCTTTCGACGATGCGCTGGACGATGCCCTGAGCGTTTTCGATGCGCGCCCAGGTCTCGCTCGACAGTTCCAGTTGCGCGCCGTGACGGGCGACGGCGACCACGTCCTGCCAACGCAGGGGGCTGCCGGTGATGATGATTTTTTCAGCCTGGGACATCTAAAACCTCATGCCTATTCTTTGATACAAAACCTGTGGTGAGGGGATTTATCCCCGATGGGCTGCACAGCAGCCCCAAAACCTGCAGCCAAGATGTTTCAGGTGCGCCGCATGCAATGTTTGGGGGCGGCTTCGCCACCCATCGGGGATAAATCCCCTCGCCACAAAGGCAATCCATATTCAGACTACTGCCGCCCGCCGCTGCACGAACCGGTCGACATATTCGTCCGCCGGCGAATGCAGGATCTCTCTTGGGGTGCCGACCTGAATCAGCTTGCCGTCCTTGAGAATCGCGATGCGGTTGCCGATGCGCACGGCCTCGTCGAGGTCGTGAGTGATGAAGACGATGGTCTTGTGCAGGGTCTTTTGCAGCTCCAGCAACTGGTCCTGCATCTCGGCGCGGATCAGCGGATCCAGCGCGCTGAACGCTTCGTCCATCAGAATGATGTCGGTGTCCGCCGCCAAGGCGCGGGCCAGGCCGACACGCTGACGCATGCCGCCGGAGAGCTGATGCGGGTATTTGTTTTCGTAGCCTTTGAGGCCCACGGTGTTGATCCAGTGCAACGCGCGTTCGGCGCACAGTTGCTTGCTCTCGCCGCGCACTTTCAGGCCATAGGCGACGTTCTCGATCACGGTCTTGTGCGGCAGCAGGCCGAAGCTCTGGAACACCATGCTGATCTTGTGCCGGCGAAATTCGCGCAGGGCTTCCATGTCGTATTGCAGGATGTCCACGCCGTCCACCAAGATCGCGCCGCTGGTCGGGTCGATCAGGCGATTGAAGTGGCGCACCAGAGTCGACTTGCCCGAGCCGGACAGGCCCATGATCACGAAGATCTCGCCAGTGCCGATGCTCAGCGACAGGTCGTTGACCCCGACCACGCAACCGGTTTCGTTCAGCACCTGGTCCTTGGTCTTGCCCTGGCCGACCATCGCCAGTGCGTCCTTGGCGCGGTTGCCGAAAATCTTGAAGACGTTTTTGACTTCGATCTTGCTCACGGTTGCGTTGTTCATTTGCTCACCTCATGCCGTGGCCGACCGTACGCCTGAGTAATGCGGTCGATGACCACTGCGAGAATCACGATCGCCAGACCGGCTTCGAGACCGCGTCCGACGTTGAGGGTCTGAATCCCCACCAGCACGTCTTCACCCAGACCGCGGGCGCCGATCATCGAGGCGATGACCACCATCGACAGGGCCATCATGGTGGTCTGGTTGATCCCGGCCATGATGCTTGGCAGGGCCAGCGGCAGTTGCACGCCGAACAGTTGCTGCCAGCGGTTGGCACCGAAAGCGTTGATGGCTTCCATCACTTCCCCGTCGACCTGGCGAATGCCCAGATCGGTCAGGCGGATCAGCGGCGGCGCGGCGTAGATCACTGTGGCGAAAATCGCCGGGACCTTGCCCAGACCGAACAGCATCAGCACCGGGATCAGGTACACGAAACTTGGCATCGTTTGCATGATGTCGAGCAACGGCATCAACACCGAACGCAGGCGGTTGCTGCGCGCCGAGAGGATCCCCAGCGGAATGCCGATCAGCACCGAAATGATCGTCGCGACCATCATCAGCGCCAGGGTCTGCATGAGCTTGTCCCACAGGCCGACAGCACCGACGAGGAACAGCAGACCGACGATGACGGCGGTGGTCACGACTTTACGCGTGGCGTGCCAGGCGACGACGCCGACGATCGCCAGCATCAACCACCACGGCGCCGCACGCAGCAGGCCTTCGAGGTTGACGATGGCCCACAGCAGGGTGTCCGAGATGTGGCGGAACACATCACCGTAGTTGGTGACCAGCGAATCGACCCAACCGTTGACCCAGTCGGCGATGGAAAAGGTAAAGCTTTCGGGAAACATAAGCGGCTCTCAATCAGAAATCTCAATCAAGCGATTTACGGCATATCTCCCGGCCAGCCTCACGGTTGACCGGGAGGTATCGACCTACAGCGCCGCGTCGATTTTCTTGGCTGCGTCTTCACTGACCCACGCATGCCAGACTTCAGGATGTTCCTTGAGGAAGATTTTCGCCAGTTTTGGCGACTCGATACGCTCCTTCGCCATGCGGCCCAGGTTCTGGTTCAGCAGGTCGATCGGCAGGTTGACCTTCTCCAGCACGGCCACCAGTTCCGGCGCTTGTTCGTGGAAGGTTTTGGACAGGCCGACCTTGATGCTCACGCTCTTGTCGACGCCCGGTTTTTCTTCCAGCTTGACCGCGTCGATCTGGCCCATCAGCGGGGTTGGCGACCAGTAATAGAACAGGATCGGCTCGCCACGCTTGTAGCTCGACAGCACCGCCGCATCCAGGGCCGGGCCGGTGCCCGGGCGGAAGTTGGTGTAACTGTTTTCCAGGCCGTAGCTTTTGAGCATTTCGCTGTTGTCCAGCTCGCAGGTCCAACCCGCCGGGCAGTTGTAGAAACGGCCCTTGGACGGCTCTTCGGCGTCTTTGAAAACGGCCGCGTATTTGCCCAGATCGGCGATGTTTTTCAGATCCGGGGCTTTTGCCTCGATCTTGCGTTTGGCGTCGCCTTCGATCACGTAGCGCGGCACGTACCAGCCTTCGATCGCGCCGACGATCGGGGCGCCGACACCGACGACTTTGCCGGCCTTCTCGGCCTTGTTCCAGACTTCGCTGCGGCCGACCCATTCTTCGGCAAAAACTTGAATGTCGTTGCTGCTCAGGGCGTTCTCCATGGTGATGGAATTGCCCGGCAGGCTGTCGGTCTTGCAGTCGTAACCTTTCTCCAGCACCACTTGCAGCACGTCGGTCAGCAGCATGCCGCTTTCCCAGTTGAGGCCGGCGAATTTCACCGGTTTGCCGGACTCGCACCAGCCGGCTGCCTGAGTGGCACCGGCACTGGCCAACAGGCCCATGGACAGCAGTGTGGTGAGCAGGGTCTTGTTCGATTTCATTGTAGCGACGCTCCTAATCATGAATTGGCTTACGGCAGTCAAGAGGCATCCAGCCCTGTCCACGTCCAATCAGGCCTGCGCCGCAGCGCGCCCGGCCCCACTTTTTTCAGGTGGTACAACGCTGTTCTGCTCGACCGGCAGAATCAGTTGATCAGGCACCGAGCCGTGCCATTTTTTTGCGCACACGTAGTAGAGGGCAGCAGGCAGCACCAGGCCGATGATCCAGGAGATATCCACATCACCGAGGGCAGCCACCAACGGGCCGGTGTAGAACTTGGTGGAGATGAACGGCAGCTGCACCAGCACACCGAACACATAGACACTGATCCCGAGCAGGTTCCAGCGCCCGTAGCGACCGTTCGGATCGGCCAGCGCCGGCACGTCGTAGCGCTCGCGGGTGATGCAGTAGTAGTCGACCAGATTGATCGCGCTCCATGGCGTGAAGAACGCCAGCAGGAACAGGATGAACGACTTGAACGCACCGAGGAACGAGTGCTGACCGAGCAAGGCGACCAGGGTTGCCGCGCCGACGATCACCAGCACGAACACCAGACGCTGCATGCGCGTAACGGTCAGGTGACCTTTGAAACCACTGATGATGGTCGCGATGCACATGAAGCTGCCGTAGGAGTTCAGCGTCGAGATGGTGACCTTGCCGAACGCGATGCTGAAGTACAGCAGCGCGGCGGTGGCACCAGTGCCGCCCAGCCCGACGATGTAGGCCACTTCGTGACCGGCAAACTGGCCGTTGGCCGAAGCCGCGGCGAATACGCCAAGCACCATCGCCACCTGCGCACCGATGACCGAACCGGCGCCAGCGGCAAAGAAGGTTTTCACCGAGGAAATCTTGCTCGGCAGGTAGCGCGAATAGTCCGCCACATACGGGCCGAACGCGATCTGCCAGGATGCCGCGAGCGACACCGCCAGCAGGAAGCTGCTCCAGCTGAAGTGACGGATCTGCAACAGTGCGCCCACATCCACCTGGCTCAGCAAACGGCTGAACAGGTAAACAAAGGCAATCACGCCGATGACACTGGCGACCCGGCCGATCCAGTGGATCACCCGATAACCCAGCACCGTGACCAGCACAATGACACTGGCGAACAGCAGGATGCCAACCGTGTCACTGACGCCAAACAACTGGCCCAGCGCCTGCCCGGAAAGCACCGTACCGGTGGCGGTGAACCCCAGGTACATCAGGCACACCAGCACGATCGGGATCGCCGCGCCGTACACGCCAAATTGCACGCGGCTGGAAATCATCTGCGGCAGGCCCAGTTTCGGCCCTTGCGCCGCATGCAGCGCCATCACCCCGCCGCCCAGCAGTTGACCGATCAACAGACCGATCAACGACCAGAACACATCACCGCCCAGCACCACGGCCAGCGCCCCGGTGACAATCGCGGTGATTTGCAGATTCGCACCCATCCACAGGGTGAACTGGCTCAACAGACGACCGTGTCTTTCCGCTTCCGGGATGTAGTCGATCGAACGCCTTTCGATCAACGGTTTGTTGCCTGCACGATCGGGGGTTACAGCCATGATTCAACCTCTGTGGATTGTTTTAATTGTTCACTGAGCTTCGGTAGGGCTGCTTTTCTGTGGGAGCGAGCTTGCTCGCGAATTGGCCAGCACATTCAACATCTGTGCTGGCTGACAGATTGCTTTCGCGAGCAAGCTCGCTCCCACATAAAGCCAAAGCGTGTTACTTGCCGCCGGTAATCATCGGCAAGTTCAGCCCCTGCTCCTTCGCACAATCGATAGCGATCTGGTAACCGGCATCGGCGTGACGCATGACGCCAGTGGCCGGATCGTTGTGCAGCACGCGCGCAATACGCTCGGCCGCTTCGTCAGTGCCGTCGCAGACAATCACCATGCCCGAGTGCTGCGAGAAGCCCATGCCCACGCCACCGCCGTGGTGCAGGGAAACCCAGGTCGCGCCGCTCGCGGTGTTCAGCAGGGCGTTGAGCAGTGGCCAGTCGGACACGGCGTCCGAACCGTCCTGCATCGATTCGGTTTCGCGATTCGGGCTGGCCACCGAGCCGGAGTCGAGATGGTCGCGACCGATCACGATCGGTGCCGACAGCTCACCGCTGCGCACCATTTCGTTGAACGCCAGACCGAGCTTGGCGCGCAGGCCCAGACCGACCCAGCAGATACGTGCCGGCAGACCCTGGAAGCTGATGCGCTCGCGGGCCATGTCCAGCCAGTTGTGCAGGTGCGCGTCGTCCGGGATCAGCTCTTTGACTTTGGCGTCGGTCTTGTAGATGTCCTGCGGATCACCCGACAGCGCCGCCCAGCGGAACGGGCCGATGCCACGGCAGAACAGTGGGCGGATGTAGGCAGGGACGAAGCCCGGGAAGTCGAACGCGTTTTCCACGCCTTCTTCCTGCGCCATCTGACGGATGTTGTTGCCGTAGTCGAAGGTCGGAATGCCTTGCTTCTGGAAGTCCAGCATCGCTTTGACGTGAACAGCCATCGACTGCTTGGCGGCTTTGATCACAGCGGCCGGCTCGGTCTTGGCGCGGGCGCGATACTCGTCCCAGGTCCAGCCCGCCGGCAGGTAACCGTTGAGTGGGTCGTGGGCGCTGGTCTGGTCGGTGACCATGTCCGGGCGCACGCCGCGCTTGACCAGTTCCGGGAGAATTTCGGCGGCGTTACCCAGCAGCGCGATGGAAATCGCTTTGCCTTCGGCGGTGTATTTGGCGATGCGCGCCAGGGCGTCGTCGAGATCTTTGGCCTGCTCATCGACGTAACGGCTTTTCAGGCGGAAATCGATGCTCACCTGCTGGCATTCGATGTTCAGCGAGCAGGCGCCAGCCAGGGTTGCAGCGAGTGGCTGAGCACCGCCCATGCCACCCAGACCGGCGGTCAGCACCCACTTGCCCTTGAGGTTGTCGTTGTAGTGCTGGCGACCAGCTTCGACGAAGGTTTCGTAGGTGCCCTGGACGATGCCCTGGCTGCCGATGTAGATCCAGCTGCCGGCGGTCATCTGGCCGTACATGGCCAGGCCTTTAGCGTCGAGTTCGTTGAAGTGCTCCCAGCTCGCCCAGTGCGGCACCAGGTTGGAGTTGGCGATCAGTACGCGCGGGGCGTTGCTGTGGGTCTTGAACACGCCGACCGGCTTGCCGGATTGCACCAGCAGGGTCTCGTCGTCGTTCAGATTGGTCAGGCTTTCGACGATCTTGTCGTAGCACTCCCAGTTACGCGCGGCGCGACCGATACCACCGTAAACCACCAGCTCTTTCGGGTTCTCGGCCACTTCCGGGTCGAGGTTGTTCATCAGCATGCGCAGCGGCGCTTCGGTCAGCCAGCTCTTGGCGGTCAGCTTGTTGCCGCGGGCAGCGCGGATCTCGACGTTGCGAAACTTTGTAGGCTTATTGTCAGTCACGAAAAAGACTCCTCAGCGATCAATTCAAACCAACCCTGGCAGTGGGCAAGCAGCCTGTGCGCCTCAATGCGCGACAAGCGAATCAGTGGACGCTGCGGACTTATACGCATACGTCTTTACTTGTACATACAAGCATATGCAATCAAGCGGCCAACTTACTGGAGGGGCGTTCAAGAAAAATCGCGGACAGGGCTGCAGAGCGCCTGAGTCAAGGGTTGCGGCGTGAATGAAAATTTTTGCGGAGGTGTATGAGGGAAGTGTGCGGCTGTTACGAAAGCGTGGTTATGCGCCACGCTGGGGCGTTCGGTAACAAGTTGGTGCGCCGAGGGAAACGGCCTGTAGAAATGCAATTGTGGCGAGGGAGCTTGCTCCCGCTGGAGGCCGAAGGACTCCCATTCCGGCATTTACCGAAATGGGGCCGCTTCGCAGCCCAGCGGGAGCAAGCTCCCTCGCCACAATGTGTTTTATATGAGCAGAAGGATCAGCGCGCAGTCAGTTCAATAACGCAGCACCCGGCATTGACCGCCACTTCAACCAGCCCGGTGTTACCGTCCAGTTGCAGACAATCATGCCGACCCAGTTGCGCAGTGCTGTCACCGACCTGCACTTGCAGCAGCTCACTGACACTGAACACCAGCACCGTCGATGCCGAGCTGAAGAACCGCTGCTCACCATCCAGCCACTGCAACCGCGCGCTGTACCGCTGTGGCGCGTAGATCAGGTTGAAGTCGCGGATCGCACCACCAAGCAAAGTGCAGGACACCCGACTTTCGCCGCTGAACGCAAACGGATCCAGCGGTAACAATGGGCGCGTGTCATCACCATCGACGCACAGGGTCATGCCATCGCCCTGCAATACCGTGATCACCCGCTGGTAACCGGCAAAGGTCGAGAAACCACCGGACTCGGCAATGTCGGCAATCGACAGCCGCCAACCGAAACCATCGAGGCCAGCTCCGGCGTCACGGGTTATTTCTTCGGTGCTGCCGCCGCCGTTTTTCCACGGCATGCGCGGGTAACCCTCGGCGCGTAAAACCTTCAAACCATTCATTTATGAAAGCGTCCTTCCAGACGATGACGGGAACCGGGGTGGATCAAGCGAGCGGCGGTCACCGGCTGACGCCCCGACCAGGTGCGGCGACGGATCAGCAGGCAGGGCTCGCCTTTTTCGATCTGCAGCAGCTTGCACTCGGACGGCTCAGCGAGGATCGCTTCGACCACATGCTCGCCTTCGGTCAGCGGCGCCACCTGATTGAGATAGGCGTAAGGCGTCTGCAGGGTAAAGTCCTGCTTGAGGTATTCCGGGGCGACCAGTGCGTTGACGAAGCGGTCTTCGATTTGCACCGGAATGTCGTTTTCGTAATGCACGATCAGCGAGTGGAAGACCTTCTGCCCTTCGCGCATGTCCAGCGCCAGCGCACGCTCGGAGCCGGCAGCCTCTTCTTCGAGTGTGATCACCTGGCAGGTGTGGCGATGGCCACGGGAGGCGATTTCGTCGGCGATGTTGTGCACTTCGAACAGCGCGGACTGGCTCTTCGGTTCGGCGACAAACGTACCGACACCTTGCATGCGCACCAACAGGCCGTCGGCGGTCATTTCGCGCAGCGCGCGGTTGATGGTCATGCGGCTGAAACCGAGCTGGCTGACAAGTTCGCTTTCCGACGGTACGCGGTAATGCGGTGGCCAGTTACCGCTGTCGATCTGCTGGGTAATCATCTGTTTGACGCGGGCGTACAAGGGCGCCGGACTGTCGCCCATGTTCGCGGCCAACGGGGAGACTGGAGGCGGAGTCGGCACGGTTGATCCCTGTTCATTGGATGAAGGTTGCTAGCTTGCCGGAGTTTACCGGGCAGGCAAACGTCTGTATATGTATATACAAATAACACACGATGGGGTGCTGAACCATGTCCGCTTTCTTTGCCGAACGCGCGCTGCTGCCTAACGGATGGGCCAATAATGTACGTCTTGAGGTCAATGCCGATGGCGTGTTGACCCAAATCCTGGCCGATTCCACCGCAGACGGCGCCGAACGGCTGAGCGGTCCGCTGCTGCCGGGCATGCCCAATCTGCACTCCCACGCCTTCCAGCGCGCGATGGCCGGGCTGGCCGAAGTGGCCGGTAATCCCAACGACAGTTTCTGGACCTGGCGTGACCTGATGTATCGCCTCGTCGGAAAAATCAGCCCGGAGCAGCTCGGCGTGATCGCCCGTCAGCTGTACATCGAAATGCTCAAGGCCGGTTACACCTCAGTTGCTGAATTCCACTATGTGCACCACGACAACAACGGTCAGCCGTATGCCGATCCGGCCGAGCTGGCACTGCGCATCAGTCAGGCAGCGAGCGAAAGCGGTATCGGTCTGACTCTGTTGCCGGTGCTGTACAGCCATTCCGGATTCGGCGGCCAAACGCCCAATGATGGGCAGCGCCGCTTTATCAACAGCACCGAAAACTACCTGAAGCTGCAATCGCGCCTGCAACCGCTGCTGGCTCAGCAAAAAGCGCAATCGCTGGGTCTGTGCTTCCACTCGCTGCGCGCGGTCACCCCGCAGCAGATCAGCGAAGTATTGGCCGCCAGCGACAAGCAATGCCCGGTGCACATCCACATCGCCGAACAGCAGAAAGAGGTCGACGACTGTCTGAGCTGGAGCGGTCGCCGGCCGCTGCAATGGCTCTACGAAAACACCGAAGTCGATCAGCGCTGGTGCCTGGTTCACGCGACCCACGCCAACCCGGAAGAAGTCACGCTGATGGCCAAAAGTCGCGCCATCGCCGGCCTGTGCCTGACCACTGAAGCGAATCTGGGCGACGGGATTTTCCCGGCCGTGGATTTCCTCGCTCAGGGCGGGCGCATGGGCATCGGTTCCGACAGCCATGTCTCGCTCAGCGTGGTCGAGGAATTGCGCTGGCTGGAATACGGCCAGCGTCTGCGTGATCAGCGGCGTAACCGTTTGTATGGCGCGGATCAACCGATGGTCGGGCGCACGTTGTATGACGCGGCGCTGGACGGCGGCGCCCAGGCGCTGGGGCAGCCGATTGGTGCGCTGGAAGTCGGCAAGCGTGCCGACTGGATCGTGCTCGATGGCAATGATCCGTATCTGGCGACGGCCAGCGGTGACGGGATTCTGAATCGCTGGTTGTTCGCTGGCGGCGATCGTCAGGTGCGCGACGTGTTGGTCAATGGCCAGTGGGTGGTGCGCGATGGCCGACATGCGGGCGAAGAAGACAGTGCACGCGCCTTCACCCAGGTTCTGCGTGACCTTTTAGGCTGACACAAAACAAAAATGTGGGAGCGGGCTTGCTCGCGAAAGCGGTGTATCAGTCAATATTTCAATCGACTGACACGCCCTCTTCGCGAGCAAGCCCGCTCCCACATTTGATCTTCGAAGGCTTAGTTCGAAGTCTTGGCCATCTGCCGATCCGACGCCCGCCAGATCAGTCGCGTGGTGTCGTAACCCTGCTGACGCGCCTTGCTCAAAAGCTCTTCACGCACCACACCGTTGACGGTCGGCGTGCGCGACAGCAACCACATGTACTTGCGACTCGGGTCGCCGACGATGGCGGTCTTGTAGTCGTCGCTGACGTACAACACCCAGTATTCGCCTTTCGCCACACCCGGAATCAAGCGCGAGAACCAGGTATCGAACTCGACCCACAACTTGTCGGTCTTGCCCGGCACCTGTGGGTAGGCCTTGCCTTTGGCTTCTTCCCATTGCCAGTCGGCGGTCAGGCAGCGATTGAGCACATCGACATTGCCGTCCGGTCTGAGCGAGTAATGGGCTTCGGACTGCGCGCAGTTACGCTGGAAGTACATCGGCAGGCGCGCCAGTTCATACCAGGTGCCCTGATAACGCTTGAGGTTGACACTATGAGCCGTCTTGGGCGCCAGCGGATCTTCACCGTGGGTGGCGCAGCCGGCCAGTACCAGGCCGGCAAAAAGGACGAACAATAACCGCTTCATTATTTTTCTCCCGTGGGCGCGTAGCCCCGGTTTACTTCAGGCCTTGGCCGGAAAACATCAGCACTTTGTCACCGGCGTACTGCACGCTGATAAAGCTGTTTTTGTCGCCCCAGGTGCAACTGGACATGCCGAGCGCGCCCGAACAGTCGGTGGGTTTGCCGAGCAGCGTCTCAACCTCGGCCTTGGCCATGCCGGCCGAAAGCTTGGAATAGTTTTCCTGATTGACCTTGCTGCACGCGGCCAACAGCACGCAAAAAGTCAGAAGGGCGATAGATCGCAGCGACATGAAGTAACTCCTGGAGCGGAAGGGGGATGGCATGGTGCCAACCAGAAGCTTAGAAGAGAAAACCCTCATCTGGTTCCCTTCAGAAAGGCCTATTTATTGCTCCGCTCGTCTGGCATTTACCGGTAAATCAGACACTTTCTGCGGCTAATGAGCATTTCGTCGCATTTCATCCAAGACGCCTAATCTTTGGCGCGTTGCGGTCGAAATAAGAGCAGCGCAAAGCCCCCGAGTGTGGCAAATTGCCGCCCTTTCTCGACCAGCCCCTTCGCGGTAGTTCATTCGATGACCAGAAACATGAAATTCAGCCACAAGATCTTGTTGGCTGCCGCCCTCGTGGTGGCCGTTGCATTCGCCTGTTTCATTTTGTTCAACGACTATCGACAACGCGAAGCCCTGAGCAGCAGCACCGAAGCCTCGATGCAGGAACTGGGCAGCCTGACCACCAGCAACATCCAGACCTGGCTGGAAAGCCGTATTCAGTTGCTGCAATCGCTGTCGCAGCAGGTCGCCGCCGACGGCAGCGCCCCGGCCAGCCTGAAGCGCATCATCGACCTGCCCGCCTACACCGGCAATTTCCAGCTCAGCTACTTCGGCGGCGCTGACGGCGTGATGTTCTCGGTACCCGCCGGCAATCGCGCACCGGACTACGACCCGCGCGCCCGTGGCTGGTACAAGGCGGCCAACAGTGCCCAACAGACCATCGTCACCGAACCCTACATCGCCGCTTCGTCGGGCAAACTGGTGATCACCGTCGCCACCCCGGTGCAGCGTCAGGGCCAGATGATCGGTGTGGCCGGCGCGGACATCGATCTGACCAGCGTCAGCGCGATCATCAACTCGCTCAACTTTGGTGGCCACGGCCATGCGTTCATCGTCAGCGCCGATGGCAAGATCCTGATTCATCCGGACAGCAAACTGGTGCTGAAAACCCTTGCCGAGGCCTATCCGAACGGCGCACCAAAAGTCAGCCCGGGCCTGAAAGAAGTCGATTTCGACGGCAAGACGCAGTTGATCTCCTTCACCCGCGTCAACGGCGTGCCATCGGCCGACTGGTACGTGGCGCTGGTGCTGGACAAGGACACCGCATTCTCGATGCTCAGCGAATTCCGCACCTCGGCGCTGATCGCCATGGTGATCGCCGTGGTGATCATCATCGCCCTGCTTGGGATGCTGATCCGCGTGCTGATGCAACCGCTGCTGACCATGGGCCGCGCCATGCACGACATCGCCGAAGGTGAAGGCGACCTGACCAAGCGTCTGGTGATCCACGGCCACGACGAGTTCGGCGCGCTGGGCCTGTCGTTCAACCGCTTCGTCGAGCGCATTCACACTTCGATCCGCGAGGTGTCCTCGGCCACCGGCCAGGTCAACGAAGTCGCCCTGCGTGTGGTCGCCGCATCGAATTCGTCGATGTACAACTCCGATCAGCAGGCCAGCCGCACCAACAGCGTGGCCGCGGCGATCAACCAGCTCGGCGCCGCCGCCCAGGAAATCGCCCAGAACGCCGCCCTCGCCTCGCAGCATTCCAGCGATGCGCGCAGCCTGGCGGTCGACGGCCAGCAGGTTGTGGATAAAACCATTCACGCGATGCAGCAGTTGTCGGCAAAAATCAGCGACTCCTGCGGCAACATTGAAACCCTCAACAGCAACACGGTGAACATCGGGCAGATTCTGGAAGTGATCACCAGCATCTCGCAGCAGACCAACCTGCTGGCGCTCAACGCCGCCATCGAAGCGGCCCGCGCCGGTGAGGCTGGCCGTGGTTTCGCCGTGGTCGCTGACGAGGTGCGCAACCTCGCCCACCGCACTCAGGATTCGGCGCAGCAAGTGCAGAAGATGATCGAAGAACTGCAAATCGGCGCACGCCAGGCAGTGAGCATCATGACCGAGAGCCAGCGCGAGAGCGAAAGCAGCGTCGGCATCGCCAACCAGGCCGGCGAACGCCTGGGCAGCGTGACCCAGCGCATCGGCGAGATCGACGGGATGAACCAGTCGGTGGCTACCGCGACTGAGGAGCAGACGGCTGTGGTCGAGTCGATCAACGTCGACATCAACGAGATCAACACGCTGAACCAGGAAGGTGTCGAGAACCTGCAGGCAACCTTGCGCGCTTGTTCGGATCTGGAGCAGCAGGCGGCACGCTTGAAGCAGTTGGTAGGCAGCTTCAGGATCTAAGGCGCGGCCACTGGCCTCTTCGCGAGCAAGCCCGCTCCCACAGGGATCTTCGGTGTTAACACAATGTGTGTTCCACCATGAGGCACTGTGGGAGCGGGCTTGCTCGCGAAGACGGCAGCAGCCTTAACGCAAGTTTAGAATCGGGAACCTGGCCCGGCGAGGAACTCAAGTTCCTCCGCCGTCGACTCCCGCCCCAACACCGCATTGCGATGCGGAAACCGTCCAAACCGCGCAATCACTTTCTGATGCCGCTCGGCATAGTCCAGATTGTTGGCAAACACCGCCCGCTCGGCTTCCGGCTGTTCAGCCACCAGATCGATAAAGCGCGAAACGGCTTCGTTCTGCACCGCGAGGTTTTCGCAGTGTTCGAACACCAGATAAATGAATACCCGCTGAATCGGCTTCAGTTGCCGGTCGAAGTCCGCCGCAATGCCCTGCGCGACGAGTTTCTGCGCGCGCAGATCACCGGAAAAGGCTTTGGGAGTGTCGCGAAAGATCATTCGCGGCAATTGATCGAGCAGCAACACCACCGCCAGCCAACCTTCGGGACGTTGCGTCCACTCGGTCAATTCGCCGGCGAGGGCCTGATCGACAAAGACCCCGAAACGCTCACGCGCTTCGAGGTCCTGGCTGTCTTTCTTGCCGAACCACAACTTGCCCTTGTCAGCCGCAATCTCGTCCGGTGATTCGGCATGTCCGAACCACCAATCTAGCAACGGCTGCCAGGGCGCAGTCATGGTTTATTCCTTGTGGTAAGCCGTGGCGCGGGCGACTTCTTCTTTCGAGCCGAGGAACACCGCTACGCGCTGGTGCAGGCCTTCCGGCTGGATGTCGAGGATGCGCTGGTGACCGTCGGTGGACGCGCCGCCGGCCTGTTCCACCAGGAACGACATCGGGTTGGCTTCGTACATCAGACGCAGTTTGCCCGGCTTCGACGGCTCACGGCTGTCGCGTGGGTACATGAACAGACCGCCACGGGTCAGGATGCGGTGCACGTCGGCCACCATCGCCGCGACCCAACGCATGTTGTAGTTCTTCTTCAGCGGGCCTTCTTCGCCGGCCAGCAGTTCGCTGACATAGCGTTGTACCGGGGCTTCCCAGTGGCGCTGGTTGGACATGTTGATCGCGAATTCCTGGGTGGTTTCAGGAATGGTGATGTCTTCGTGGGTCAGCACGAAGCTGCCCATCTCGCGATCGAGGGTGAAGCCTTTGACGCCGTCGCCCAGGGTCAGCACCAGCATGGTCTGCGGGCCGTAGATCGCGTAACCGGCAGCAACCTGCTGGGTGCCTGGCTGCAGGAAGGCTTTTTCGTTCAGCGGCTCGTTCTGGCTCAGGTATTCGTTCGGGCAACGCAGTACCGAGAAGATGGTGCCGACCGGGGCGTTGATGTCGATGTTCGACGAGCCGTCCAGTGGGTCGAACACCAGCAGATAGGCGCCTTTCGGGTATTTGCCCGGGATCTGGTAGGCATTGTCCATTTCTTCGGACGCCATGCCGGCCAGGTGACCGCCCCACTCGTTGGCTTCGAGCAGGATCTCGTTCGACAGCACGTCGAGCTTCTTCTGCACTTCGCCTTGGACGTTTTCAGTGCCCATGCTGCCCAGAACACCACCCAGGGCGCCTTTGGACACGGCGTGGCTGATCTCTTTGCAGGCACGCGCCACCACTTCGATCAGGAAGCGCAGATCGGCAGGAGTGTTATTGCTGCGGGTCTGCTCAATCAAATAGCGACTCAGGGTAACGCGGGACATGGACGGCTCCGGTGGAATGGGGGGCTAAAAACCCGCGCAGTTTACAGGGAGTCTGAAAACCTAGCGAGCGATGACGCCCGGTAACGTGCATTGGGGCGCAATTGCTTGTATCAGACGTGATCGGGTCGAGAGAGTTCAGGTGCCGGATTGAGCGTAGTTCGAAACGGGACGGGTGGTGCGTGGCGCAAACGTCCGGACAGAAATTTTTGTCGGCTGACCGGACGCCTTCGCGAGCAAGCCCGCTCCCACAGTGATCGCATCCATCAAGGCTACTCGGTCAACTGTGGGAGCGGGCTTGCTCGCGAATGGCGCGCAGCGCCAGCCATTCTCAGGAATTGGTGGGCGGCTTGCGCAACAGACTCGCCGCCATCATCCCCAGGAACACCACACTCACCAGCAGCACCGCCCACAGGCCAATCTTCTTCCAGTTGGTCTCGGCTACCGCCGTCGTGGTTGCTGGTGCAGCCTGCGTGGCAACCACCTCACCCTGCACAGTCGCCTTGCCCAGCGTCGCGAGTTTTTCCGGCTTGAAATCCGGAATCAGCGTACTCAGCGGCAGGTTCGCGGTTTTCACCGTCGGATTGCCCAGCGCCAGGCTGTAAGGCCCGTCACCGCGCGCAAGGAAAATCACCTGCGTCGCTCGCACCGCGTATTTCAGGCTCGGTGCCTGCTCGCCCAGACCACCGCCGCGCTCGTCCACGCTCAGTTTCAATTGCTGCACAGTCTGCCCGTACAACTGCAATTCGTTTTGCACCACGTCCTGACCGTTCTGGGTCAGGCGATACAGCAAACCGTTGCTCAGTGTCTGCCACGGCAGGCTGCTTTCGCGCCGGCCCGCGAGCGTGACCGGAGCCAGACTGTTCGGTTGTTTCAGCTCGACCTGCACGCGCTCGACATTCAGGCCCATCGGCAACTGCCAGGTGTACTCGCCGGACTTGGTGCTACTGCCCACCAGCGCTTGCGACCAGACCAACGGCAGCGGCACGTTGCGTGGGTCGCTGCTTTTCAGTTGCGCCGACGTGAGGATTGGTGCCGAGGTTGGCGCATCCCACAGCAGACGCAGATAGCGAGCGGATTGCCCCGGCAGCGTCACTTCGTGCTGTTCGATGCGTTCGTCGGAAAAGGTCAGCCGCGCGACCTGCCCCTCGCCCCACGCCTGCCAATGCTGCAAGTCATCACTGGCCTCGATGCTGAAACGCTGGAAGCCGTCACGCTCGCTGGTCCAGTCAAGAATCAGTTGCTGCAGCGGCGCCTTGATCGCACTGGCATCGAGCAGCCAACCACGCAGCACTTCTTCACCAGCCTCCAGCTGAGTCGACGGCTGCACTTCCACCAGGGTGCCGGTGGTGGTCGATTGCACGCGCACGTTCGGCGCGCGCTCGCTGGCATCGGCAGCGTTGTACAACGGAAACCACTTCACCTCATGCAACTGCCCGTCGTCGCGGGTCTGCGCCGATTCCCGAGCCAGGGCGTAGGCCTGCGGCTCGCCAGCAGCGTTGAACACGCGCAGATCACTGAGATCGGTCTGGCGAGCCTGCAATTGCGCGCTCAGCGGAAGATCGAGGCGATACCACGGGCCGTTGCCGCTCACCGTCAGCGGCACCTGCGTGGCGAAGTCCGCCGGTTTTTCCTGGGCGCCGGCAGCCATCACCACGCCCAGCGCCAACCACCCCAGATTCAGCATGCGACTCAAGATGAAACTCCTTCGGTATCCGGCACGGGTTTGTCCGCCGCCGGTTCGGCTTCGACACGTTTAGGCGGCAGCGGCGCAAAGTAGCCCACCACCAACAGCAACACGCCGACCCCGATAAACGAGACGATCCGGGCGAGGCCGCCACGGTTGCTCAATTCGACAAAAATCAGTTTGGCCACCACCAGCGCAATCAGCGCCGCGCCGATCAGCCAGACTTCGCGACGATGGCGCAGATGACCACCGATCATCAGACCCAATGCCATCAGGGTCCAGACGATGGACAACCCGGCCTGCACCAGCATCGATTCGAGCAGCAGATCCAGCTCGAACGGAATCCCTGCCCAATGGTGCGCAGCGCGGGTCACCAGCGCGGTGCAGAAAGCGAACAGCGAAACCCCGGCGACCAGTTGCGTGGTGTACTCGGCGTAATCCTTGCGCAGGGCAAACTGCGTCACCGCATGACGCGACCATACATACACCCCGAACAGAGCGAACAGCAGGCCCAGCTCCAGCGGGTTGAGCAGTGGCACGTACGGCAGCGGTTCGGCGTTACCGTCGCTGAAGCCGTTGGCCAGCCAGAACCACGCCAGCATCAGCACTGCCAAGGGCGCCGCGGCGTACAAACGATATTCGCGCGGGAATGCCGCCACCGGCCATGGCCAGTTGCGCGGAGCCGCCGCCAGCAACAGGTACAGGCTCGGCAGGATCGCCCAGCCCAGCCAGCGCCACGCGTTGTATTGCTCGGACAACAGCAGCAAGCCGTAGCGCAACTCCAGCGCCAGCACGCCGATCAGCAGCCAGCAACCCAGCACGTGCGCCGCGCTCAAGGCGCGTGCCGGCAGCATCGGCGCCAGACGCCGCAAGCTGAAGAAGTGCACGACGAACACCAATACCCACGCCAGCCAGCCGAAGTTCGCCGCCGGGTGATAACGCGTATGCCACGCCGCCAGCAGCACCAGCCCCGCCGCCGGAATCAGCAAGGTGCAGAGCAGGCCCAGCGCCGGCCATTTCAGGCGCAGCGCCAACAGCGTCCACAACGCCACACTCAGCGCAGCGACCAGCAGCAACAGCGTCGCCTGCAGATTCAGCGGCGCAAAACGCAGCACCTCACTGACCCACGCCAACGCCCACCAACCGGCGCCCCACACCAGCAGTACTTCAGACAGGCGTTGCAAACTCAGCGCATCGAAGGCCGAGGCGTGATTGCCCAATTGCAGGCGCCAGGCACCGACCAGCGCGGCCAGCCCCAGCACCAGCGGCGTCCAGAAGCCGCCATGGGCCAACGGCCGCAGACCTTCGCTGGACAGCAGCCCGAGCAACTCGGGGCCGGCCAACAAGAACGCCGCGCCACCGATCAACTGCAACAACAGGCCGAAGACAAAACTCACGCGCTGCTTGAGGTACAGGCTCAGCCAGATGATCAGCAGACCACTCGCCGCCCACACCGCACTCGCGGTTTGCCACGGCAGCACGAACAGCACCGCCAGATTGATCAGCACCAACCCCGCCAGCAACACCACCGACAAGCCACGCAGCAGCCGCACATCGCCGCGCACCATCTCGTCGCGCGCCGCCAGCAGCATCCCGCCGATCAATGCCAGACCGATCACGGATGCGCTGAGCAAACCGCTCCACCCGGCGCTGAACACGGCCGCCGAATCCTCACCTGCACCTTGCAGACGCAACAGGAACAACGCACCACCGAGCAACTGCACAGCGAATGCGGTGAACAGGAACGTGCGCGATTGCAGGCGCAGGCCGACAAACAGGGTCACCAGCCCGGCCAAGGCCCAACTGATCGCTGTCGCCTGAACCAGGAAAAACAGCGGCGCCAGCAGGTACAGGAACGTCAGGCCTAGTGCCGCCAGCACCGGCAAACTCTGGCGCTCCCACGGCGAAGCCTGTTCCGCCGCGGCTTTGCGCAATTGATAGAAGCTGAACAGCAGCGCGATGCCGAGCATCAACGCCCCCAGCGGTGCGCCGTCGAGCAGGCTACTTTCGCCGACACGCAACTGACTGAGGAACGCCAACGCCGAACCCAGTTGCAGCAGCAGGGCAAACGCTCGGGCGAACGGCCGCTGCTGACGCAGGCCGAGCCAGAAAATCCCCGCGCCCTCCACTGCCCAGGCCGCTGAAGTCCAGCGCGCATCGAGGCCCAGCGGGATCGCCAGACTGGCGAAAATCACCCCCAGCGCCAGACAGGTTTCGCCCAGCAACAAAGCGCGACCGCCCATCAACACCCGGGCCAGGCACATGTAGATCACGCCCAGTGCGAGTGCGCTGAACGCGGCGGCGAACTCCAGGTGCTGCACCAGCGCAAACTGCAAGCCGAAGCCAACGATCGGCGGGCCGAACAGCATCGTGCCGTCGACGTAGTCGCCCTTGCGCGCCGACCAGTGCAGCAGCGCCTCGCGATCGGCGTCCGCCGGCGCATCGGGTATGTCGAGCAACTTGCGCCGGGCAAACAACAGGCCGATGCCCAGGTACATTAGGAAGAACAGAATCAGGAACGGTTCGGTACTCCACAGCAGCTCGGGCGCATACGAACGCAGGCCCCAAGCGAAACCGATGCCGAAGGTACCGACAAAACCGATCAGGTTAAGCAGGCGCCAGGCCTTGAACCAGGCAATGGCGAGGATGCCGGCATTGAGCAACGCGAAATAGCTGAACAGCGCGACATGGTTGCCGGCACCGGTCGAGGTCAGGATCGGCGCGGCGAAACCGCCGAGCGCAGCGGCGGCGGCCAGTCCAAGAGCATCCTGAGAGATGGCGAGAATCGCCGAGAACACCGTGACCGCCACCAGCAAACCCAGCGCGGCGGACGGATCGAGCAACGGATGCAGACGCATCGCCGCAAACACCGTCAGGTACAGCACCGCGATCCCGGTGCCCTGCAAGATCAGCGCATAACTGCTGTTGCGCGTACGCAGCCACCAGCCCAGCGCCAGCAGGGCCAACGCCGCCGCCGCGACGCCGGCATAACGCAATTCGATTGGCACCACCATGCCCTCGGTGGCGTAGCGCAGCAGGAACGCCAAACCGAAAAACAGCAGCACTACGCCAACCCGCAGTACGGTGTTGCCGCCGAACAGCCAATTGCGAGCAGCATTGATGCCACGCTCGATCAGGTTCGGGCCACGGGGTTCGGCAGGTTGTGCCGGGGCTGCTGGCTCGTCGGTGACTGCATCCAGACGCCAGACATCGGCCGGCAGCGGCTGACTGGTTTCGCTGGCGACGGCAGAGATCGGTTCGAGTTCGGGCGGCAGTTCCCAGACCAGATCCGGCGGGGGGGTGGATGATTGTTCGGCAACGATGACGGGGTCGACGATGGCGTCCGGGGTCGGTGCCACGCTAGGTGGTGTGGTGCGCACGTCGGCACCTTCCAGCAGAAACAGACGCTGCTCGACGGCTTGCAAGGCGACCTTGGCCTGTTCCAGTTGACGCTGTTGTTCGGTGGCCTGCGAGCCAAGACGGGCGATGCGCAGCGTTTGCCCGATCGCCAGCCCGAGCAGTGCACCAAGCAGCGCGGCACTGAACGACTCATCGAACAGCCAGCCGAGCAGCAGCCCGATCAACATGAACATCCATTGCATGGTCGATATCCCTAAGCGGCCCCAAGGCGGGGCGAGTCCGGCGATTGCTTCAGTCTAGGCACAAACCCTTGTAGGAGTGAGCCTGCTCGCGATAGCGATTTGTCAGTCAACGAAGCTGTTGAATGTGACGGCGCTATCGCGAGCAGGCTCACTCCTACATTGGATCAGTGGTGACTGAACAGCCCGGTAACCGGCGCTCAGTATATCGATCCGGCCCAACAAACGTTGGGCCTTACGCACATTTGTTGCAGAAAATCACTCCAGTGCCTTCCAGATATCCGTGGCGTACTCGCGAATCGTCCGGTCGGACGAGAACCAGCCCATCCGTGCCGTGTTGAGCACCGCCGAACGCCACCAGTTGTTGGCGTCGTGCCAGTGCGCGTCGACGCGTTTTTGCGCTTCCCAGTAGGAATCGAAGTCCGCGCAGACCAGGAAGCGGTCGTAGTCCACCAGCGAGTCGATCAGTCCGGTGTAACGCGAGGTATCGTCCGGCGAGAACACACCACTGCGGATCGCTTGCAGCACATCGTTCAGACGATGAGACGCAGCGATGTCCGGTACGGCGCTGAACTCGTGGTTCTGTTTGCGCGCCTCGACCTGCTGTGCGCTGAGGCCGAAGATGAACATGTGCTCGGCACCGATGCGCTCGCACATCTCCACGTTGGCACCGTCGAGGGTGCCGATGGTCAGCGCACCGTTGAGGCCGAACTTCATGTTGCTGGTGCCCGAGGCTTCGAAACCGGCGGTGGAAATCTGCTCGGACAAGTCCGCCGCCGGAATGATGCTCTCGGCCAGGCTGACGTTGTAGTTGGGCAGGAACACCACTTTGAGCAGGCCGCGCACCGTTGGGTCGTTGTTCACCACCCGGGCGATGTCGTTGGTCAGCTTGATGATCAATTTGGCCTGGTGATAACTGGCCGCCGCTTTACCGGCGAAGATTTTCACCCGGGGTACCCAGTCGACTTCCGGCTCGGCACGGATTGCCTGATACAGCGCCACGGTGTGCATCAGGTTGAGCAACTGGCGCTTGTATTCGTGGATACGTTTGACCTGCACGTCGAACATCGCCGCCGGGTTGACCGCGATCCCCAGCCGCTCGTGAATCAGATAGGCCAAGGCCTTTTTGCTGTGCAGGCGCTGTTCGGCGAAGGCTTTGCGGAAGGCGGGTTTCTCGGCGAACGGTTCCAGATCGAGCAAGCGCTCTTCCGGGTTATCCAGCACCTCCGGGCCGAGGGAGTCGACCAGCATCGAGGTCAGTTCGGAGTTGGCCTGGAACAGCCAGCGGCGGAAGGTGATGCCGTTGGTTTTGTTGTTGATCCGCTCCGGGTAGAGCTTGTGCAATTCGGCGAACACGGTCTTGCGCATCAACTGCGTGTGCAGCCCGGACACGCCGTTGACGCTGTGCGAACCGAGGAACGCGAGGTTACCCATGCGCACCCTGCGACCGTTGTCCTCTTCGATCAACGACACCGCGCGCAGCACGTCGAAATCATGAATGCCTTTGGCGCGCAGCGAGTCGATGTGCTGCGCATTGATCAGATAAATGATCTGCATGTGCCGCGGCAGCATGCGTTCCATCAGGCCGACCGGCCAGGTTTCCAGCGCTTCGGGCAGCAGCGTGTGGTTGGTGTACGACAGCGTGTCGACGGTGACTTGCCACGCGGCATCCCAGGCCACGTCGTAGACGTCGACCAGTTGGCGCATCAGTTCGGCGACGGCAATCGAAGGGTGGGTGTCGTTGAGCTGGATCGCCGCGTGATCGCCCAGGGTCAGCACCGAGGTGTGCATGTTGCGATGGCGACGCAGCAAGTCCTGCAAGGACGCGGCAACGAAGAAGTATTCCTGACGCAGGCGCAGTTCCTGGCCCGCCTCGGTGCTGTCGGCGGGATAGAGAACCCGGGAGATACTTTCAGCCCGGGCCACTTCGGCGACGGCACCCAGGTGGTCACCGGCGTTGAAACGCTCCAGGTGCAGATCTTCCATGGCGCGCGCGCGCCACAGGCGCAAGGTGTTGACGCTCGCCCCGCGCCAGCCGACCACCGGCGTGTCGTAGGCAATCGCCCGTACGGTTTCTGCTGGCGACCAGACCTGTTTGGTTTTGCCGCTGGCATCGGTGACGGTTTCGACACTGCCGCCGAAGCCGATGGTGTACACCACCTCCGGACGTTCAAATTCCCACGGGTTGCCGAAGTCCAGCCAGTGCTCGGTCTGCTCCTGCTGCCAGCCATCGACGATGGCCTGCCGGAACAGCCCGTGCTCGTAGCGAATGCCATAGCCGTGCCCGGCGATGCCGAGGGTCGACATGCTTTCCATGAAGCACGCCGCCAGGCGTCCGAGGCCGCCGTTGCCGAGAGCCGCATCGGGTTCCAGCAGACGGATGCGTTCCAGATCGACACCGAGTTCGGTCAGCGCTTCACGGGCGACGTCGAGCAGGCCGAGGTTGCTCAGGCTGTCGTAGAGCAAACGGCCGATGAGAAATTCCAGCGAGAGGTAATACACCCGCTTCTGGCCTTTGCGGTAGATCTGCCGGGTGTGGTCCATCCAGTGTTCGACCATGTGGTCGCGCGCAGCCAGGGCAATGGCTTCGAACCAGTCATGGTCGAAGGCGTGATCCGGGTCTTTGCCCACCGCGTAGGTGAGTTTGGTCAGGACGGCATCGCGGAATGCGGCCACCTCTGCTTCGCGAACTAGTGGTTCTTGAGTCATCGATAGGACCTCGAGCGAGCGGGGAAATGTCTGAGCCTAGACGGTCTGACCGACGGTAGAGGCGCAGGTTCGGCAGTTTTTCCGAAGACGTTGAGATAGCCCGGCATTACCTTGGCGAGTGGGCTAATGAATGCAGGGGCCGTGCCGGACTGAATGGCATTTGCGTGGCGTTTGCAAAAATCTGGCGAAAGGTTGTTCAAAAATCCACCAGTCCCGGTATGATCGCGCGCCCTGATGCACACACGCCTGGTAACCCCCGATGATGAAGCCCAACCTGATTGCCGCCGCCGAGATCGACCGTCTCGATACGTGGGCCAAATATTCGGCCCCGATGTGCGGCTCTTGTGTCTCCAGCTGCTGCACCCTGCCGGTCGAGGTCAAGATCAAGGACCTGGTACGCATCGGTGTGGTCGACGAGTTCGAGCTGGGCGATCCGCCGAAGAACATCGCCAAGCGCCTGCAAAAGGAAGGTCTGGTCGAGCGCTTCAATCAGAAGTCGGGGATCTTCACCCTGCAGCGCATGAGCAACAACGATTGCTACTACCTGGATCGTAAAAGCCGCCTGTGCACCATTTATGACAAGCGCCCGGACACCTGCCGCAACCACCCGAAGATCGGCCCGCGTCCAGGGTATTGCGCGTACAAGCCGAAAGAAGTCGAGCGGGTGCAGAATTCGCGGTCGATCGAGAAGTTTTGATCTTTCCTGAAATTTGTGGCGCCTGTTAGGCCGCCTTCGCGAGCAAGCCCGCTCCCACAGGGAATAGATGGCGTACACAAGAGTTGTGTTCACCAAAGATCTACTGTGGGAGCGGGCTTGCTCGCGAATAGGCCAGCACCAACACCGCACAACCCTCAGTTGAACCCCAGACAAACAAAAACGCCCCCGGTCTCGCGACCGGGGGCGTTTTTTTCAAGCTCGGGCTAAATTACGCCTTGGCTTTCTTGGCAGCGCGGGTACGCTCGCTTTCGTCCAGGATCTTCTTGCGAAGACGGATGGACTTAGGAGTCACTTCGCACAGCTCGTCTTCCTGGATGTATTCCAGAGCCTGTTCCAGAGTGAAGCGAACAGGTGGTACCAGAGCGATGGTTTCGTCTTTACCCGAAGCACGCATGTTGTCGAGCTTCTTGCCTTTGGTAGGGTTCACACCCAGGTCGTTGTCGCGGCTGTTCTGACCAACGATCTGACCGTTGTAGATCTCCTGGCCGTGTTCTACGAACAGCTTGCCACGAGCCTGCAGGGTTTCCAGCGAGTAGGTCAGTGCCTTGCCGGTTTCAACCGAAACCAGAACGCCGTTCTGACGGCCGGACATGTGGCCCGACTTCACTGGAGCGTAACGATCGAAGATCGAGGTCAGGATGCCAGCACCGTTGGTCAGGGTCAGGAACTGGTTACGGAAACCGATCAGACCGCGAGCAGGGATGTTGTATTCCAGACGAACACGGCCCTTGCCATCCGGCACCATGTTGCTCAGGTCGCCCTTACGCAGACCCATCTCTTCCATGACCTTGCCCTGCGATTCTTCAGGGATGTCGATGGTGACGTTTTCGAACGGTTCCTGCTTCACGCCGTCAACTTCACGGATGATCACTTCAGGACGGCCCAGGGCCAGCTCGAAGCCTTCGCGACGCATGGTTTCGATCAGTACCGAGAGGTGCAGCTCACCACGGCCGGAAACCTTGAACTTGTCAGCCGAGTCGCCTTCTTCAACGCGCAGTGCAACGTTGTACAGCAGCTCTTTGTCCAGACGATCCTTGATGTTACGGGAGGTCACGAACTTGCCTTCTTTACCGCAGAATGGCGAGTCGTTTACCTGGAAGGTCATGGAAACGGTTGGCTCGTCAACGGTCAGCGGCTTCATGGCCTCGACGGTGTTGATGTCGCACAGGGTGTCGGAGATGAACAGCTCGTCGAAGCCGCTGATGCAGACGATGTCGCCAGCTGCTGCTTCTTCAACGTCAATGCGGTGCAGACCGTGGTGACCCATCAGCTTCAGGATACGACCGTTGCGGCGCTTGCCGTCGGCGCTGATAGCGACAACCGGGGTGTTCGGCTTGACGCGACCACGAGCGATACGGCCAACACCGATAACACCCAGGAAGCTGTTGTAGTCCAGAGCGGAGATCTGCATCTGGAACGGACCGTCACGGTCAACGGCCGGAGGCGGAACGTGGTCGACAACTGCCTGGTACAGCGCAGTCATGTCTTCGCCCATGGCGGTGTGATCCAGACCGGCGATGCCGTTCAGGGCCGAGGCGTAAACAACCTGGAAGTCCAGTTGTTCTTCGGTAGCACCGAGGTTGTCGAACAGGTCGAAGATCTGATCCAGAACCCAGTCCGGACGCGCGCCTGGACGGTCAACCTTGTTGATAACCACGATTGGACGCAGGCCGGCTTCGAACGCCTTCTTGGTCACGAAACGGGTTTGCGGCATAGGGCCGTCTTGAGCGTCAACCAGCAGCAGAACGGAGTCAACCATCGACATTACGCGTTCTACTTCACCGCCGAAGTCGGCGTGGCCCGGGGTGTCCACGATGTTGATGTGGTAGCCGTTCCAGTTGATGGCGGTGTTTTTCGCCAGAATGGTAATACCGCGCTCTTTTTCCTGGTCGTTGGAGTCCATCACGCGCTCGTCGTTGAGCTCGTTGCGCTCCAGGGTGCCGGATTGACGCAGGAGTTTGTCTACCAGGGTGGTCTTACCATGGTCAACGTGGGCAATGATGGCGATGTTACGTAGATTTTCGATCACTTGTGTATCTCGATCAGAGGATTCGGTTTGCTGACAAGTCTTGGCAGCGATTAACAGTAGTGTCCGGCATGGCCGTTACAGCTTGACGGCGGTGTCGGGGGGCCGGTGACGCAGGCCACAGGCAAACAGCCCCGGGCACTTAGCTCGGTCGATAAACGCGCACATTGGCATGCCCCTCACTGAGCAAATGGTGAGCATGCAGGCGACTCATCACGCCTTTGTCGCAATACAGCAGGTACTGGCGAGTCGGATCCAGCTCCTTGAAACGAGCGTTCACTGCGTAGAACGGCATCGTCTGTACTTCTATGCCGGCGAGTTCCAGCGGGTCATCCTCGGCCGCATCCGGGTGACGGATGTCGATGACGATCTGACCGGCCAGCGCTTCGCCGACTTCTTCGATCTGCAAATCCTGGCCCAATTCGTCGATCACTCGATCGATCGGCACCAGCTTGGCGTTTTCGAGCGCACGCTCGAGAACCGCCATGTCGAATTCTTTCTCTTCGTGCTCAACACGGTGGCGCTTGGCGGCGGTCTTCGGATTGACCGAGATGACCCCGCAGTACTCCGGCATGTGCCGGGCGAAATCGGCGGTGCCGATCTCGTTGGCCGTGTCGATGATGTCCTGCTTGTGCGCGACGATCAGTGGGCGCAGGACCAGTTTGTCGGTCACGCAGTCGATCACCGACAGGTTCGGCAGCGTCTGGCTCGATACCTGGGAGATCGCTTCGCCGGTGACCAGCGCATCGATGTGCAGCCGGTCGGCGATGGCCGACGATGCGCGCAACATCATACGCTTCAATACGACGCCCATATGACTGTTATCGACTTTGCCGAGAATTTCGCCCAACACTTCTTCGAACGGAACACTGACAAATAGCACGCGTTGCGAGCTGCCGTACTTCTTCCAGATGAAATGCGCGACTTCCATCACGCCCAATTCGTGGGCACGCCCGCCGAGATTGAAGAAGCAGAAATGCGCCATCAGGCCGCGACGCATGATCTGGTACGCGGCAACCGTCGAGTCAAAGCCGCCGGACATCAATACCAGCGTCTGCTCCAGGGCGCCGAGCGGGTAACCGCCGATGCCGTTGTGCTGGCTGTGGATGACAAACAACCGTTGGTCGCGAACTTCGATGCGAACTTCGATTTCCGGGTCTTTGAGGTCGATTCCGGCCGCACCGCACTCACGACGCAGCTTGCTGCCGACGTATTTTTCAACGTCCATCGAGCTGAACGGATGCTTGCCGGCACGCTTGCAGCGCACCGAGAAAATCTTCCCGGCCAGCACATCGCCGTAGTGCTGTTTGCACTTCTCGGTGATGTCGTCGAAGTCGCCCAGCGGGTACTCGTCGATCTGCAGAAAGTGCGCGACACCCGGGGTGCAGGTCAGGCGCTCCCCCATCTCTTTCAAGGCTTTGGGGTCGGTAACGCGGGTTTCCAGCTCGAGATTGTCCCACACACCGTTCACCACCACGGCCGGGTCCAGATCGCGGAGCACGGCGCGGATGTTCTTGGCCAGCTGGCGGATGAAACGCATCCGGACAGGGCGGCTCTTGATGGTGATCTCGGGGAAGACTTTTACGATTAGTTTCATGAAAACAGCGCGCGCAGGGCCAGCCGAAAAAGGGGGGCGCGGATTATAGCGGAAATTGCTCAAGGTTTAACCAGTTAATATGCAGAAGGTTTCACATGCACCAAAACGGGTCATTTCTGATTTGAAGCGCTACATTAAGGGGCGAGATTTTCGCCTTTATGGCGCTTTGCAGTGCTGCAAGCGTGAATTTGGGGCAAAAAACCCATGCTGGGGCACTGGCATGCAATTTGCTCCCTTGTGAGGCAGGTTGCCTTGGCAGAGTATCTGCGCCGGCATCACCCCTATTAAGGGCATCCACTACCAAGCCCTAAGCCACCCGGAGGACACTATGTCGAAGTCGGTTCAACTCATCAAAGATCATGACGTCAAGTGGATTGATCTGCGCTTCACGGACACCAAAGGCACTCAGCACCACGTGACCATGCCGGCTCGCGATGCGCTGGAAGACGACTTCTTCGAAGTCGGCAAGATGTTCGACGGTTCCTCCATCGCTGGCTGGAAAGGCATCGAAGCCTCCGACATGATCCTGCTGCCGGACGACGATACTGCCGTTCTCGACCCGTTCACCGAAGACGCGACCCTGATTCTGGTTTGCGACATCATCGAACCTTCGACCATGCAAGGTTACGATCGCGACCCGCGCGCCATCGCTCACCGTGCCGAGGAATACCTGAAGACCACCGGTATCGGTGACACCGTCTTCGCCGGTCCAGAACCAGAATTCTTCATCTTCGACGAAGTGAAGTTCAAGTCGGACATCTCCGGCTCGATGTTCAAGATCTACTCCGAACAAGGCTCGTGGATGTCCGACCAGGACATCGAAGGCGGCAACAAAGGTCACCGTCCAGGCGTCAAAGGTGGCTACTTCCCGGTTCCGCCGTTCGACCACGACCACGAAATCCGTACTGCCATGTGCAACGCACTGGAAGAAATGGGTCAGACCGTTGAAGTTCACCACCACGAAGTGGCGACTGCCGGTCAGAACGAAATCGGTGTCAAGTTCAACACCCTGGTGAAGAAAGCTGACGAAGTTCAGACTCTGAAATACGTTGTCCACAACGTTGCCGACGCTTACGGCCGCACCGCGACCTTCATGCCGAAGCCACTGTACGGCGACAACGGCTCGGGCATGCACGTGCACATGTCCATCGCCAAAGACGGCAAGAACACCTTCGCTGGTGAAGGCTATGCCGGCCTGTCCGAAACCGCCCTGTACTTCATCGGCGGTATCATCAAGCACGGTAAGGCCCTGAACGGCTTCACCAACCCGGCCACCAACTCCTACAAGCGTCTGGTGCCAGGCTTCGAAGCCCCGGTAATGCTGGCCTACTCGGCGCGCAACCGTTCCGCCTCGATCCGTATTCCTTACGTCAACAGCCCACGCGGCCGTCGTATCGAAGCCCGTTTCCCGGATCCAGCTGCCAACCCGTACCTGGCTTTCGCAGCACTGCTGATGGCCGGCCTGGACGGTATCCAGAACAAGATCCACCCAGGCGATGCCGCTGACAAAAACCTGTACGACCTGCCGCCTGAAGAGGCGAAAGAGATCCCGCAAGTTTGCGGCAGCCTGAAAGAAGCCCTGGAAGAGCTGGACAAGGGCCGTGCGTTCCTGACCAAGGGCGGCGTGTTCTCCGACGACTTCATCGACGCTTACATCGCGCTGAAATCCGAAGAAGAAATCAAGGTGCGCACCTTCGTACACCCACTGGAATATGAGCTGTACTACAGCTGCTGATCCGGTAGCGCCGCACCACGCGGCGTGACAAAAAGAGGCCTCCTTCGGGAGGCCTTTTTTATTGCCCCCGATTTATGAAGCTACGCAAACCCCCTGTGGGAGCGGGCTTGCTCGCGAATGCGGCGTATCAGTCGCCATCTCTGTCAATGACCCACCGCATTCGCGAGCAAGCCCGCTCCCACAGGGAATTTTTGGCATCTGAATGATCTCCGGATATGGCCCGGGTTGGGCCAACCGCCGCACCTGGCCTATGCTGCACTCCATCGTTTTCTTTCCCGGTCGATTTCATGGGTCGCACCTTTCTCTACATCCTGCTGCTGCTCGCCCTGCCCGCCGCCGCGCAGATTTACAAGTACACCGACGCCAACGGCAACACGGTTTACAGCGATCACTCGCCGGACGGTGTTCAGGCGCAGCCGGTCGAGTTGCCGCCACTCAACCGCGTCGAGCCACAGGCACCGAGCGCGCCAGCGCCCTCCAGCACCGACACACGCCCCGCGGCACGCAGTGTTTATGAAGTGCTGGAACTGACCGGCCTGCCCGACGAGGAAGCGCTGCGTGCCAACAATGGCACTTTCACTGTCAACGTGCTGATCAAGCCGCGCCTGCAGGCGCCGCACCAATTAAGGCTGGTTCTGGACGACGCGCCTTATGGCCAGCCGAGCAACGTGCCGATCCTGCAACTGGTAAATGTCGATCGCGGCGAACATCGTCTAGCGGTACAGGTGATCGACGGCGAAGCGATCATCCAGCAGAGCCCGGCGGTGGTGTTCACCGTGCAGCGGGTGCACAAACCATGAGAGTTGCCTGGCTGATCCTATGTGCGCTGGCACTGCCCGTTTCAGCGGAGGTATTCACCTACGTCGATGCGCAGGGCAATCGCGTCTACACCGACCAGCCGCGCGGCAACGCCAAGCGTGTACCTGTTGCGACCAGCAATCGCATGTCGGCCAACCCCACATCTGCTGCACCGATCAGCGCTGCAAAAAAGGTCGCGGAACAACCGCTGTTCCACTACGACATGCTGCGCATCCTGATCCCCGAGCCGGACGCGACCCTTCGCAGCAGCGCGGGCGAGGTGATCGTCAGCGTCACCAGCGAGCCCGGCCTGCAGCAGGGCCATCGCTATCGCCTGCTGCTGGACGGCCAAGCCACTGGCGAGCCGAGCCTGAGTCCGGTATTCCCGCTGAGCAACATCGACCGGGGCAGTCACAACCTGTCGGTGGAAATCCTTGATGAACAGGGTCGCACTGTCGAGCGCACCGCCAACCAGCCATTCCACATGCTGCGCATCTCGCTGGCGCAGAAACGCCAGGTCAAACCCTGCGTCAGCGAGGACTACGGCGTGCGCCCGGAATGTCCGCTGAAAGACAAACCCGCCGAAGAAAAAAACCCCTTCCTGCGCTTCTTCTAACGCCATTCAGCTTTACGCACTATATTGGTGCAATAGACTGCACCGTACCCAGATTCCAACCCATTTTGGTTCGAAACTTCCCGTTCGAGCTGGCACCCTGCCACTCAAACGAGCGTCAAACGCCTGTTTCACGGGTTGAACGCTTCTTTTCGGAGCCTTGGTTTGGTTTTTGCATTTTCCGTTTAACGACGCCTGCTTCTTGCGCACGCTCCGCCCCCAAAAGAGGCTCCGATGACTATTAGCGACGCAATCCACCGTTTGCTGCTCGACAACCTGACCACCGCTACCATTCTGCTCGATGCCGAACTGCGCCTTGAGTACATGAACCCGGCGGCCGAGATGCTGCTGGCCATCAGCGGTCAGCGCAGCCATGGACAGTTCATCAGCGAGTTGTTCACCGAGTCCACGGAGGCGCTCAACTCGCTGCGCCAGGCGGTCGAACAGGCACACCCGTTCACCAAGCGCGAAGCGATGCTCACCGCCCTCACCGGCCAGACCCTGACCGTGGACTACGCGGTGACGCCGATCCTCAGCAACGGCGCGACCATGCTCCTGCTGGAAGTGCACCCGCGTGACCGTCTGCTGCGGATCACCAAGGAAGAGGCGCAACTGTCCAAGCAGGAAACCAGCAAAATGCTGGTGCGCGGCCTCGCCCACGAGATCAAGAATCCGCTCGGCGGGATCCGGGGCGCCGCGCAGTTGCTGGCCCGCGAACTGCCGGAAGACAGCCTGCGCGACTACACCAACGTGATCATTGAAGAGGCCGACCGCCTGCGCAATCTGGTCGACCGCATGCTCGGCTCGAACAAGCTGCCGTCGCTGGCGCTGTGCAACGTCCACGAAGTGCTGGAGCGCGTCTGCCAACTGGTCGAAGCGGAAAGCCAGGGTTGCATCACCTTGGTGCGCGACTACGACCCGAGCATTCCCGACGTATTGATCGACCGCGAACAAATGATTCAGGCCGTGCTGAACATCGTGCGCAACGCGATGCAGGCGATCAGCAGCCAGAACGAGCTGCGTCTGGGCCGCATCAGCCTGCGCACCCGGACCATGCGCCAGTTCACCATTGGCCACGTCCGCCATCGTCTGGTGACCAAAATCGAGATCATCGACAACGGTCCGGGGATCCCTGCAGAACTTCAGGAAACCATCTTCTTTCCCATGGTCAGCGGCCGCCCGGACGGTACCGGGTTGGGCCTGGCCATTACCCAGAACATCATCAGCCAGCACCAGGGCCTGATCGAGTGTGACAGCCACCCCGGCCACACCACGTTCTCGATCTTTCTGCCACTGGAACAAGGAGCCACATCGACATGAGCCGTAGTGAAACCGTGTGGATCGTCGATGACGACCGTTCTATCCGTTGGGTTCTGGAAAAAGCCTTGCAGCAGGAAGGCATGACCACGCAGAGCTTCGACAGCGCCGATGGCGTGATGAGTCGTCTGGCCCGTCAGCAGCCCGATGTGATCATTTCCGACATCCGCATGCCGGGCGCCAGTGGCCTCGACCTGCTGGCACGCATCCGCGAACAGCACCCACGGTTGCCGGTCATCATAATGACCGCTCACTCCGACCTGGACAGCGCCGTCGCGTCCTATCAGGGCGGCGCGTTCGAGTACCTGCCCAAGCCGTTCGACGTCGACGAGGCGGTATCGCTGGTCAAACGCGCCAATCAGCATGCGCAGGAACAGCAAGGCCTGGAAGTGGTGCCGGCGCTGACCCGCACCCCGGAAATCATCGGCGAAGCGCCGGCGATGCAGGAAGTGTTTCGCGCCATCGGCCGCTTGAGCCACTCCAACATTACCGTGCTGATCAACGGCGAATCCGGTACCGGTAAAGAACTGGTGGCCCACGCCCTGCACCGCCACAGCCCGCGCGCGGCCTCGCCATTCATCGCGCTGAACATGGCGGCGATTCCCAAGGACCTGATGGAATCCGAGCTGTTCGGCCACGAGAAAGGCGCATTCACTGGCGCGGCCAACCTGCGTCGCGGCCGCTTCGAGCAGGCGGACGGCGGCACGCTGTTCCTCGACGAAATCGGCGACATGCCGGCCGACACCCAGACCCGTTTGCTGCGGGTGCTGGCCGACGGCGAGTTCTATCGCGTCGGCGGGCATGTGCCGGTCAAGGTCGATGTGCGGATCATTGCCGCGACTCACCAGAATCTGGAAACCCTGGTGCACGCGGGGAAATTCCGTGAGGACTTGTTCCACCGCCTCAACGTGATCCGCATCCACATTCCGCGCCTGTCGGACCGTCGCGAAGACATCCCGACCCTGGCCAAGCACTTCCTCAGCCGCGCCGCGCAAGAACTGGCGGTGGAGCCGAAGCTGCTGAAAAGCGAAACCGAGGAATACCTGAAGAACCTGCCATGGCCGGGCAACGTGCGGCAGTTGGAGAACACCTGCCGCTGGATCACCGTGATGGCCTCCGGGCGCGAAGTGCACATCAGTGACCTGCCACCGGAACTGCTGAGCCTGCCGCAGGATTCGGCGCCAGTGACCAACTGGGAGCAGGCGCTACGCCAGTGGGCCGATCAGGCGTTGGCCCGTGGCCAGTCGAGCCTGCTCGACAGCGCGGTGCCGGCGTTCGAGCGGATCATGATCGAGACTGCACTGAAGCACACGGCCGGTCGTCGTCGCGATGCGGCGGTATTGCTCGGCTGGGGGCGTAATACCCTGACGCGCAAGATCAAGGAACTGGGGATGAAAGTGGATGGCGGGGATGACGATGAGGGGGATGAGGGCTGATCAACGCCCCCTGTGGGAGTGGGCTTGCTCACGAAAGCGCTGTTCATGAAACGTATCAGTGACTGACGCGACGCCTTCGCGAGCAAGCCCGCTCCCACAGTGGCCCCGCCGTGCACCAACCTAATGCACTTGACCCGTGATCGGGCATCGCAGCCTGTGCAAAAACCATCCAGGCAAGACTGAAAAAACCAGCCAGTAAAAACACGAAAGCCCCGATTTACGGGGCTTTCGTGCATCTGAAGCTTTTTTCTGTTTCCAAATACTAAAACTGGCACGCCCCCTGCAATAACCTTCACAGGTAATTCGATTCACCACCCGTTTCGGGGACCTTGGTACAGGCAGGCCGGGGATTCCCCTCTTTACACCGGGTTCAAACCGCAACGCGGCGAACCCACCCTTTTGGGATCCTTGGTACAGGCAGGCCGGGGGTTCCCTCTTTACACCGGACCGACGCTCTCAGCGAAGTCCACCCCGTTTTGGGAACCCTGGTACAGGCAGGCCGGGGATTCCCGCTTTTATTGCTCCCGGAGATGGATCTCCAGCCGCCAGCGGTCATCGACCTGGCTGCCGGCCCAGTCCCCCCGCAGCGGCCGCGCCGCCAGCACCGTCAACAACAGCCCACCGTCACTCACTCGAGTACGCCAGTTCACATCCTTGCCATTGAGCTTGAGCTGGCCCTTTTGCGCGCGGCCTTCTGCCTGGAACAACAGGGCCACGGTGCCATCGATGATTTCGCCATGCAGCTTCGGCTCGTTGTTGAACCACACCACCAGGCCGTCATCGGTAACCTCGACCTGCTGCAGCACACTGGGGTCCGGCATGGTCAGGCGACCGATCATCAAACCGACCATCAAGCCGACAATCGCCAGCGAACCGATCACCCGCGGGAATAGTTTCGAACGGTTGTCCACAGGCGGCGTAGAATGCCGCTCATCTTTACCTTCGGAGCCGTGCATGTTTCACGTCATCCTTTTTCAACCAGAAATTCCGCCGAACACCGGCAACGTTATCAGGCTGTGCGCCAACAGCGGCTGCCACCTGCATTTGATCGAACCGCTGGGTTTCGAGATGGACGACAAGCGCTTGCGCCGGGCCGGTCTCGACTACCACGAATATGCCACGTTGCAGCGCCACGCCGACCTCGCCAGTTGCCTTGAGAGTCTAGGCAACCCTCGGCTGTTCGCATTTACCACCAAAGGCTCGCGGCCGTTTCACGATGCCGCATTCGTCCCGGGCGATGCATTCATCTTCGGCCCGGAAAGCCGTGGCCTGCCGCCGGAAGTGCTCGACGCGCTGCACGCCGAACAGCGCCTGCGCCTGCCGATGCGTGAAGGCTGCCGCAGCCTGAACCTGTCCAACACCGTGGCGGTGGCCGTTTACGAAGCGTGGCGGCAGAACGACTTTAAATAACACCGAATAACAAATGTGGGAGCGGGCTTGCTCGCGAAGGCGTCGGATCAGATGACATTGATGTCGCCTGACACTGCGCTTTCGCGAGCAAGCCCGCTCCCACATTGGACTTGCGTCGTCGCTCAGATACTTACTGAACGGTCGGCGTCTCGCCCGCAGCCTGCATGCGCTGCAGCTCTTGCGCGTACAGGGCGTCGAAGTTTACCGGAGCAAGCATCAGGGCCGGGAACGAACCACGGGTCACCAGGCTGTCCAGGGTCTCGCGAGCGTACGGGAACAGGATGTTCGGGCAGAACGCACCCAGAGTGTGGCTCATCGAAGCCGCGTCCAGGTTCTTGATCAGGAAGATACCGGCCTGTTGCACTTCAGCGATGAAGGCCACTTCGTCACCGTTTTTCACGGTCACCGACAGGGTCAGCACGACTTCGTAGAAATCGCCTTCCAGCTCTTTCTGGCGAGTGTTCAGATCCAGACCGACGGTCGGGTCCCACTGCTGGCGGAAGATCGCCGGGCTTTTCGGGGCTTCGAAGGACAGATCGCGTACGTAGATGCGCTGCAAGGAGAATTGCGGTGCGGTTTCTTCTTCGCTGGCTGCAGTGTTCTGTTGGTCAGTCATCTCAGATCCTTTCTGATCTTGGGTCTTTTAGGGATTGCTGTACGTGGGTGCAGCCGTTCAGGCCTTGAGCAACGCGTCGAGCTTGCCCGCGCGCTCCAGGGCATACAAATCATCACAACCGCCGATGTGCTTTTCGCCGATCCAGATCTGCGGCACCGACGTGCGTCCGGCCTTCTGGCTCATGGCAGCACGAATCTGCGGCTTGCCATCGACCTTGATCTCTTCGAAGGCCACACCTTTGTTCGCGAGCAATTGCTTGGCTCGCATGCAATAAGGGCAGTAGTCGCTGGAGTAGACGATGACTTCGCTCATATCACTTCACCAGCGGCAGGTTGTCGCCTTTCCAGCTGGAGATCCCGCCGGACAGCTTGGCAGCGGTGAAGCCGGATTTCATCAGCTCGCGAGCGTGGGTACCAGCAGTCTGGCCCAGGGCATCGACCAGAATGATGGTCTTGGCCTTGTGCTTTTCCAGCTCGCCGGTACGCGCAGCCAGTTTGTCTTGAGGAATGTTGATCGCGCCAACGATATGGCCGGCGGCGTAATCTTTCGCCGGACGGATGTCCACCACCACGCCTGCGTCCTTGTTGACCAGTGCGGTCAGCTCGCCGGTGCTCAGGCTTTTACCGCCGCCCTGCATCGTGTGCGCCAGCAGCAGAGCCAGCAGTACGACGAAGATACCGACAAGAATGTAGTGGTTAGTGGCAAATTCAATCAGGTGAGCAACCATCGAAGGAGGTTCCAGGGCGTTAAAATGTCGGCCAGTATACACAGCCACTATGGTGGGCCAAACCCCGTCCGGCGGTGACGTGATCGGAACTAAGCATTAAACTCGCCACTCCCTTTTCCATCGCCCTCTTCTTTATTAGCCACGAGTGGATTCCATGACTACCACGCCTAAACCTTTGGTCCTGATGATTCTCGACGGCTTCGGTCACAGTGACAGCCACGAATCCAATGCCGTGTATGCGGCGAAGAAGCCTGTGCTCGATCGTCTGTGGGCCACGGTGCCGAACGGCCTGATCTCGGGCAGCGGCATGGACGTTGGTCTGCCGGACGGCCAAATGGGCAACTCCGAAGTCGGCCACATGAACCTCGGCGCCGGGCGCGTGGTGTATCAGGACTTCACTCGCGTGACCAAAGCGATCCGCGACGGTGAGTTCTTCGACAACCCGACCATCTGCGCGGCGGTGGATAAAGCCGTGGCCGCCGACAAAGCCGTGCACTTCATGGGTCTGCTGTCCGATGGCGGCGTGCACAGCCACCAGGATCACCTGATCGCCATGGCCGAACTGGCCTTCAAGCGCGGCGCCGAGAAAATCTACCTGCACGCTTTCCTCGATGGCCGCGACACGCCGCCGAAAAGCGCTGCTTCGTCGATCGAACTGCTCGACGCGACCTTCCAGGCGCTCGGCAAGGGCCGTATCGCCAGCATCGTCGGTCGCTACTACGCGATGGACCGTGACAACCGTTGGGACCGCGTATCCCAGGCCTATAACCTGATCGTCGACGGCAATGCCGAATTCAACGCGGCCACCGCCCAGGAAGGCCTCGACGCCGCCTACGCCCGTGGCGAGAGTGACGAATTCGTCAAAGCCACCACCATCGGCGAGCCGGTCAAGGTCGAAGACGGCGACGCCGTGGTGTTCATGAACTTCCGCGCCGACCGCGCCCGCGAGCTGACCCGCGTATTCGTCGAAGACGACTTCAAGGAATTCGAACGTGCGCGCCAGCCGAAACTGGCCGGTTTCGTCATGCTGACCCAGTACGCCGCCAGCATCCCTGCGCCATCGGCCTTCGCCGCCGGCAGCCTGGAAAACGTGCTCGGCGACTATCTGGCGAAAAACGGCAAGACCCAGCTGCGTATCGCTGAAACCGAAAAATATGCACACGTGACCTTCTTCTTCTCCGGTGGCCGCGAAGAGCCGTTCCCGGGTGAAGAGCGCATCCTGATTCCGTCGCCGAAAGTCGCCACTTACGACCTGCAACCGGAAATGAGCGCGCCGGAAGTCACCGACCGCATCGTCGACGCCATCGAGCATCAGCGTTACGACGTAATCGTGGTCAACTACGCCAACGGCGACATGGTCGGCCACAGCGGCGTGTTCGACGCTGCGGTGAAAGCCGTGGAATGCCTGGACACCTGCGTCGGGCGCATCGTCGAGGCGCTGGAAAAGGTGGGCGGCGAAGCGCTGATCACCGCCGACCACGGCAATGTCGAGCAGATGTCCGACGCCTCCACTGGCCAGGCGCACACTGCGCACACCACCGAGCCGGTGCCGTTCATTTATGTCGGCAAGCGCGACCTCAAGGTCCGTGCAGGCGGCGTACTGGCGGACGTGGCACCGACCATGCTGATGCTGCTGGGCCTGGAAAAACCGGCGGAAATGACTGGTACCTCGATTCTGGTCTGACCGAATCCATAAAACGCCGCAAAACCCTGTAGGAGTGAGCCTGCTCGCGATAGCAATCTGACAGTCAACTACTCTGTTGAATGTGAGAACACCATCGCGAGCAGGCTCACTCCTACATTGGTTTATGGTGGCTTCATAGATTATTTTCAGCTGTATCTCCAGCCAGTTATCACACAAGCCCAATTGGGCGTTTTTTTTGCAGCCCCGGGCGGGCATACTAGGCCGTCCATTACCCTGGTGCCGCCCGCCTCTATGCTCCGCGTCCTGATCGCCCTCGCTCTGACCTGCCTGCTCCAACCGGCCTTCGCTGACGAGCGCGCGCAAACCCAACAGCAGCTGGATGCCACGCGTCAGGACATTGCCGAGCTGAAAAAGCTGCTGGGCAAGCTGCAGGAAGAAAAATCCGGTGTGCAGAAAGAGCTCAAGGGCACTGAAACCGAGATGGGCAAGCTCGAGAAGCAGGTCGATGCCCTGCAGAAAGAGCTGAAGAAAAGCGAATCCGAGCTGCAACGACTCGATGCGGAGAAAAAAAAACTCCAGAGCGCGCGCACTGAACAGCAGCGACTGATCGCCATCCAGGCCCGCGCGGCCTACCAGAACGGCCGTCAGGAATACCTCAAGCTGCTGCTCAACCAGCAGAATCCCGAGAAGTTCGCCCGCACCCTCACCTATTACGATTACCTGAGCCAGGCCCGCCTGGAGCAGTTGAAGAACTTCAACGAAACCCTGCGCCAACTGGCCAATGTCGAAAAAGACATCGCCATGCAGCAGGCGCAATTGCTGGTGCAGAAAAGCAGCCTCGACACCCAGCGCGACGAACTGGAAAAGGTCCGCAAGGAGCGCCAGCAAGTCCTCGCCAAGCTCAACGATGACGTAAAGGCCCGCGACCAGAAACTGGCCGCCCGCGAGCAGGATCAGGCAGACCTGTCTAAAGTCCTTAAAACCATTGAAGAAACCCTGGCCCGCCAGGCCCGTGAGGCAGAAGAAGCGCGGCAGAAAGCGCTGATCGCCCAGCAGGAAGCGGAAAAAAAGCGTTTGCGTGAGGCGCAGGCTGACAACAGCGACGCCCCACGAAAACCAGTCAAATCAACCCCCGGCGCGCTGGTGTCCAGCAGCGGCGAGACCTTCGGTGGCCCTTTTGCTGCAACCCGGGGAAAACTTCCGTGGCCGGTTGATGGTCGATTGCTGGCACGCTTCGGCGAAAGCCGTGGCGACGATGCCCGCACCAAGTGGGATGGCGTGATGATCAGCGCCGCCGCCGGCAGCCAGGTGCATGCCGTGCACGGCGGGCGCGTGGTGTTCGCCGACTGGTTGCGTGGCGCCGGGCTGCTGGTGATCCTTGATCACGGCAATGGTTATCTGAGTCTTTACGGTCACAACCAGACACTGCTCAAGTCGGCCGGTGACGTGGTAAAAGCCGGTGAGTCGATCTCCACTGTGGGTAACAGTGGCGGTCAGGACACACCAGCACTGTATTTCGCAATTCGTCAGCAGGGTCACCCGAGTGATCCGGCGCAATGGTGTCACGCGCAAGGATAAGCGCGTCGCCTAATTCAGGAGTTCGTTCGACATGCTGCATTTGTCCCGCCTTACCTCGCTGGCCCTGACGATCGCCCTGGTGATCGGCGCGCCTCTGGCGTTCGCCGCTCAACCGGCCCCGGCCGTCGCCCCGGCAGGCACTGCCGCGACCGCCAAGGCACCGTTGCCGCTGGAAGAGTTGCGCACCTTTGCCGAGGTCATGGACCGGATCAAGGCGGCGTATGTCGAGCCGGTGGACGACAAGACCCTGCTGGAAAACGCGATCAAGGGCATGCTCAGCAACCTCGATCCGCACTCCGCGTATCTCGGCCCTGAAGACTTCACCGAACTGCAGGAAAGCACCAGTGGCGAATTCGGCGGTCTGGGCATCGAAGTCGGTTCCGAAGACGGTTTCATCAAGGTCGTCTCGCCGATCGATGACACGCCAGCATCGAAGGCCGGCATCCAGGCCGGTGACTTCATCGTCAAGATCAACGGCGCGCCAACTCGCGGCCAGACCATGACCGAAGCCGTGGACAAGATGCGCGGCAAGATCGGCCAGAAGATCACCCTGACCCTGGTGCGCGACGGCGGCACGCCGTTCGACGTGACCCTGGCCCGCGCCGTGATTCAAGTGAAAAGCGTCAAGGCGCAGCTGCTGGAATCGGGCTATGGCTACATCCGCATCACCCAGTTCCAGGTCAAGACCGGCGAAGAGGTCTCCAAGGCTCTGGCCAAGTTGCGCAAGGACAACGGCAAGAAACTCAACGGCATCATCCTCGACCTGCGCAACAACCCGGGCGGCGTGTTGCAGGCGGCAGTGGAAGTGGTCGACCACTTCATCAAGAAAGGCCTGATCGTCTACACCAAAGGCCGGATCGCCAACTCCGAACTGCGCTTCTCCGCCACCGGCAAGGACGAAAGCGAAGCGGTGCCGATGGTCGTGCTGATCAACGGTGGCAGCGCCTCGGCTTCGGAAATCGTCGCCGGCGCCTTGCAGGATCAGAAACGCGCCGTGGTCATGGGCACCACCAGTTTCGGCAAAGGCTCGGTGCAGACCGTGCTGCCGCTGAACAACGACCGCGCGCTGAAGATCACCACGGCGCTGTACTTCACGCCGAACGGCCGCTCGATCCAGGCGCAGGGCATCGTCCCGGACATCGAAGTGCGCAAGGCCAAGATCACCAACGAAGCGGACGGCGACTACTTCAAGGAAGCCGACCTGCAAGGCCACTTGGGCAACGGTAACGGCGGCGCGGACAAGCCGACCGGTTCCGGCGCGAAGGCCAAGGCCATGCCGCAGGATGACGATTACCAACTGGCCCAGGCCCTGAGCCTGCTCAAAGGCCTGAGCATCACATCCGGCCGTTGAGGATGTCGTTGCGTTTGCTCTTCGTCCTGCTGTGCTGTCTGGCGGGTGCTGCTCACGCAGAACCCGCCAGGAACACCGCGCAAAAAGCCTACCTGACGCTGATCATCGACGACCTGGGGCAGAACCTGCCCCGGGATCGCCGCGTGCTGGCCCTGCCCGGCCCGGTGACCACGGCGATCATGCCCGACACCCCGCACGCCACCGAATTTGCCCGCGAAGCCCATCGCGCCGGCAAGATCGTGATCCTGCACATGCCCATGGACCCGGCCACCGGCCCGTATGCCTGGCATCCCGAGCTACCGCTCGAGGAACTGCAAAAGCGCCTCGACGCCGCGTTCAAAATGGTCCCCTACACCGCCGGCATCAACAACCACATGGGCAGCCGCATGACTGCACAACCGGGGGCGATGGCGTGGCTGATGGGTGAGTTGCAGCGCCGACACAAGTTCTTCGTCGACAGCCGCACCAGCGCGCAGACCGTGGCGGCGCAGCAGGCACAGAAGATCGATCTGGCGAGTGTATCGCGGGATGTGTTCCTTGATGACGAGCGCACCGAAGCCGCCATCTTCACCCAGTTGCAGACGGCGATCAGCCTGGCCCGCAAGCAGGGCTCGGCGGTGATGATCGGCCACCCTTACCCGCAGACGCTGGCGGTATTGGAACGTGAATTGCCCAAACTCAAAGCCCAAGGCATCGAGTGGATCGATATCAAGCAGATGATCAGTGTGCGCAGTAACAAGGCGACAGCTGCACACGGGAAAAATGGTATTTATCGTTAAACTATCAAGTCATTAAGTTTTCATAAGCCCCTACAACCAAAACAAGTAGCAATAACTTATGGAACCGACTCAAACCTAACTGTCTTATTCTGCGCCAGTCTTGCACCCCTATATTAGCCAAGGACTGGCCATGAATTTCAAATATATCCACCCAAGCTTTTTATTACTGACTGCCTTCTCACTTCCTGCCTGTTCCAGCCCCGTCGATTACGGCAAGGGCGCTGAGAACTTCTCACCGTCGCAATACCTGACTAACAAAAATGGCGAAAATAACCACTGGATGGGAATCGGCGAGTACAAAAGCCGCGAGCACGGCTCCTGCACCGCCTTCCTGATCGACACAAACAGCTCTCGCCCGTCCGATTCCGCCTATGCACTGACCAGTGCGCACTGCGTGGGCAAGGAAAACGGGGTCATGCGAATAGATGACCCTATCGAAGCCACCATTACCTTAAACAACTTCATCGATACGACTGCTGCCTCCTGGACTGTTCCTCTGAAGAACGTAGCCTGGAGCAGTATTCAGGGTGTCGACCTGGCTCTGTTGGAGCTTGGAGTGTCACAGGGCGAACTTCTGGCACAGGGCATCACGCCCATGAAACTGGCCCGGCAGGCGCCGGCAGAAGATAGCGACATTCTGATTGTGCACAAACCCGTTGGTTCTCCATTACAAATGTCAGCCTGCACCCACATGCCCTCCCCGGCGATTTTCGAAAAGCCCTGGGTTTGGCGGCATACCGTCAGCAACCAGTGCAAAGATATTGCTTCCGGAAGCTCGGGAAGTCCGGTCATCGCTCGAACGACCAACGAGGTCTATGGCGTCCTTGGGACCTTGGCTCACCATCTGACGCCACTGCCTGGATACGGTCAGATGCCGAGCGGCAGTTACGGCAGCCCGACCTCGGTTTTCAACAATTGCTTTATCGATGGCAAACTCAATACGGATCCGCAGGTGTGCGAATTATTTCCGGCTGCCTCTATCAGACTGCCCGCCCAACTGCCAACGCATGCAAAGATCAGCGTAAGCGCTCAGGGCAACTACGTTTATCCAGAATGGAACTTCGAAGTAACCGCCAGCACCCGGTTTATCCGGACTAAACGGACGGCTGACCCGGTCGACTGCGAAGTTCCGCAAGGCTACAGCCAGCCGATCAATACTGGCACTACTCCCACCCAGTTAAATATTCCAATGGGACCTGAAACCGGGCTTAACAACCTTTGTATCATCGCCACAAACAGTACTGAGGACATATTACCGGCAGGCACTTATCGAAATGCCGTGACTGTTCCCACTTATCTGATTGATGCGGGCCCGACGCCTGTTCCGACCATAGAGACTTCGTTTAACAAAGAAATAAACAGAGCGCAGATTCTTTGGCCAGAGCGCAGGAACGAGGGCCTTGATCGATACGAGGTAAAAGGCGGCCTTGCTGAAAAAGTCAGTTGCGAAGACCCGCAGGGTTATAGGCATGTGACCTCCAATTGGCTACGCCCGGAAAGCAACTTCCCCCTCAAGCTCTGCGTTTACGCTGTCGCCCCCAACAATCAGCGCTCAGAATTGAAGGAATACATCCTGGAATGGGAGGCGCTCAAAAACAGCGCCCCCTGAGCTGATCAGTGACGTTGGCCTTGTGCTTCTGCATCAATAGTCAAAACAGGAGCGCAAGGCTGCCAATGGCAAGGAACGGATTTTTGGAAATAACTGGTCACGACGTCATACATAGTTACCGCCAGAGGCCGGATGCGAATACCGATAGTGAAACCTGCAAAGGGTCGCGACTCCCTTGAGTCGCCGTTCAACTATCAGGAGTGACCATGACCATTGATGACCAGGCCGCAGCGCCATCCGGGCAAATCGAACCGATCAGACACGACAATCTGCTGATCCATTTCACCACGGAATTTCACCGGATCTGGGACAGCACCGGCTCACGGGCTAAACCTGCGGCCTTCTGGCGCCCGACTCCGGCTCCGGATGTATTGCCGGGCTATTTCCCGCTCGGCGACGTGTTCGTCGCCGGGCACGACAACATTAACGGCAGCACCGTGGTAGCTGTGGTTTGCGAAGGCGATGCACCCAGTGCAGATCCGGCCATGGGCCCGGCATTAAGGCGCCCGGACGATTTCGAGCTGATCTGGAAAGATTCCGGCTCAGGCTCGAAGAAAGACGGGGCCGTATGGCGACCGATCGCCCCGCAAGGTTATGTGGCCATGGGCGCGGTCTGCTCCAATGATCACGAAAAACCTTCACTCAACGCGGTTCGCTGTGTACGCGCCGATCTGGTGGTCGCCTCGGACGTTGGCGAACTGATCTGGAATGACAGGGGCAGCGGCGCCAAGCAGAGCTTCAGTGCATGGAGTGTCATACCACCCAATGCACCGCCGGGAGAGATTCATTTCGCACCGGGAACATTTGTTGCGGCCAGCAGTTTCAACCGGCCAGAGGGCAATGTCGGTGCCTATTCACTAAGCATGCAGATCGCGCCGCTGATCCAGTCACCGCCACAGCTACCAACGCTCTCCGCAGCGCAAGCCCCAGAAACCAAAGGCGCGGCCACGCTCTCCCAAGTCATCAAGCTGCCATGGTTCGTGGTCAAGGATGACTTGTCGCCAATTGAGCAATTACGCACCACGCCGTTTTATCGCCTGGAAAGAACCGACCAGTACTATTTGGTGGGGAGCGGACATAACACGGGCGAGGAGGCACGGGCTTTCAAGTGGACTGCGCAGCGGCTGCAGAATCCGAAGACGTTGCGTCTGTTCACTCAACTTACCGCGATCAGTTTTGTGAGTCCGTGGGCATCGAAGGCAGACGCTCCTCCGTCACTCCCATTCTCGGCAAGACTGGACAGCCAGTTCACTCACAGCGAGACGTCAACCAGTGGTTGGCAGACTCCATTTGTTACCCATGTGATCGCGATGGCCGGCAAAGGCAAATTCGTCGCGGTTTATCAGCTGGAGAGTTTCTACGAGCTGCGTCGTGCTGACGGCTCGCAGGCGGGGATCAATCTGGCTTACACCCAGAACGAAAACCTGAGTCTGCTGCAGTATCCGCCGCAAGAATGCACCCACGATGCAGCGGACCAGTCGTTGCCGACGGCTACAGATAGCGCCCCATGATTTCGTCGACAATCCCGTCCTTGCGCATCTGATCCAGCGCCGCCTGCAGCCTGGCGACCGTTGCGTCCGACACGTCCTTGTTCAGCGCCAGGTACAACTCGGCGCTGTTGAAGCGCAGCACGGTCTTGAGCCCGGTGACCCCGTCCTGCCGCGCCAGATAACGCCCGGCAGGATCACCCGTGGCCCACAGGTCGATCTGGCCGTTGACCAGTTTTTTTGCGTTGTCCTGATCGCGCAGCACGACCGTGGGTTTCAAACCCTGCTTGGTCAGCGTCTCGGCAATCGCGTCGCCCTTGTAGGCGCCGATCTTGTATTTGCGTGCATCGTTGAGGGTGTCGAGGGTGATCTTGCTGTCGGCCCTGGCCAACATGATCCAGTCGTCCGGACCGATCGGGCCGACCCATTTGAAGAGTTTTTCGCGGTCCGGCAGGCGGGCCATCACGAAGGCGCCGTAACCGGGGTTTTCCAGCGCCAGTTTGTAGACGCGTTCCCATGGGAAGCGCAGCGTCAGGCTGTAGGTGAGCCCGGCGCGCTTGAACATTTCGCGCACGATGTCGGCGGCAATGCCGTTGATGTTCTCGCCCTTGGCGAAGTTCTTGCCGTCTTTCGCCATGTTGTAGGGCGGAAAGTTTTCGGTAAGGAGCACCAGATCGGTGTCGGGACTGTTTTCGGCCCGCGCCGTGTTGAGCAACAACACAGAGGCACTGGCGAGAACAAGAAGCAGGCGTTTGATCATGTCGGGCTACCGGAATCCATGGCGTGCCCAAGAGTGCCTTGGGTACGCCATGCTGTCCACTGGCCTGTACGGTTTAGCGCATCACGATGCCGCGTTTGGCCATATACGCTTTCGCTTCCTGCACGGTGTATTCGCCGAAGTGGAAAATACTCGCCGCCAGTACCGCGCTCGCGTGGCCTTCGAGGATGCCGTCGGCCAGATGCTGCAGGTTGCCGACGCCGCCGGAAGCGATCACCGGGATGCCCAGCGCATCGCTGATCGCGCGGGTCACGCCGAGGTCGAAGCCGTTTTTCATGCCGTCCTGATCCATGCTGGTCAGCAGGATCTCGCCGGCACCGAGGCCTTCCATTTTCTTCGCCCACTCGACCGCGTCGAGACCGGTCGGCTTGCGCCCGCCGTGGGTGAAGATCTCCCAGCGCGGGGTTTCGCCCGGGCCGGAGACTTTCTTCGCGTCGATGGCGACGACGATGCACTGCGAGCCGAAATGCTGCGCCGCTTCGCCAACGAATTCCGGGTTGAACACGGCAGCGGTGTTGATCGATACCTTGTCCGCACCGGCGTTGAGCAGGTTGCGGATGTCCTGCACGGTGCGCACGCCACCGCCGACGGTCAGCGGAATGAACACCTGGCTGGCCATGCGCTCGACGGTGTGCAGCGTGGTGTCGCGGCCATCAACGCTGGCGGTGATGTCGAGAAAGGTAATCTCGTCGGCACCCTGCTCGTCATAGCGACGAGCGATTTCCACCGGGTCGCCGGCATCGCGGATGTTCTCGAACTTCACACCTTTAACGACTCGGCCGTTGTCCACGTCCAGGCAAGGGATGATGCGTTTGGCCAGCGCCATGATCAGTCCTCAGCCTTGGTACGAATCGCAGAAAGCTTGCGCTTCAGCGACGTCGAGGGTGCCTTCGTAGATCGCCCGGCCCGTGATTGCACCGATGATGCCCGGCGCCTTGGCGTCGAGCAGCGACTTGATGTCCCCCAGATTGTGGATACCGCCGGACGCGATCACCGGGATCTTCGTCGCTGCAGCCAGCGCAGCGGTGAACGGTACGTTGCAGCCCTGCATCATGCCGTCTTTGGCGATGTCGGTATAAACGATCGACGATACGCCGTCGGCTTCAAACTGCTTGGCCAGGTCGATGACCTGCACGGTGCTGATTTCAGCCCAGCCATCGGTGGCGACAAACCCGTCTTTGGCGTCCAGACCGACAATGATTTTGCCCGGGAACGCGCGGCAGGCTTCAGCGACGAACGCCGGATCTTTAACAGCTTTGGTGCCGATGATCACGTAGCTCACGCCCGCCTTGACGTAATGCTCGATGGTTTCCAGCGAGCGAATGCCGCCGCCGATCTGGATCGGCAGGTTCGGGTAGCGCTTGGCGATCGCGGTAACCACTTCACCGTTGACCGGCTGACCTTCGAATGCGCCGTTCAGATCGACCAGATGCAGACGACGGCAACCGCCCTCCACCCACTTGGCAGCCATGCTCACCGGGTCATCGGAGAACACTGTGGAATCTTCCATGCGGCCCTGGCGCAGACGTACGCAGGCACCGTCCTTGAGATCGATAGCGGGAATAATCAGCATCTGGCAAACCTTCAAATTTGAATGTTCAGCTTGGCTCGGAAATCAGTTTTTCTCGAGCGCCCACAGGTCGCTTTCGATGCTTTCAAACCGCTCTTTGAGGTGGGTCTGCACATCGAAAATCGCCCTGTTGTAATAGTGCGGAGCAATTTCGCGGGTAAACAGCTCAAGAATTTCCGCCGCCTCGAACGAACCCAGGTCGAGTTCGAACCGATCCTCCATGAACCGCTGGATCTTGCGGTTGGCCTCGCTCTCCTGTTCGGGAGTGAGGGTCAGGATCGGCGGCTTGGACTTCTTGGCAGCCATTTACCAGCGACCGTCCCACGCGGCGAAGTTCTGCAGCAATTGCAGGCCATGGGTATGGCTCTTCTCCGGGTGGAACTGCACGGCGAAACGCGAACCTTCGGCCAGCGCGGCAGCGAAATCGACCCCGTAATGACCGCTACCGACCACCTGCCGCGCGTTGGCAGCGGCGATGTAGTAGCTATGCACGAAGTAGAAACGCGCCATGTCCGGAATGTCGTGCCACAGCGGGTGACTGACCTTCTGCTTCACCTCGTTCCAGCCCATGTGCGGGACTTTCAGGTGCTCGCCATCTTCATGCAGGTCTTTGCCGAAGAACTTCACCGCGCCCGGGAACAGGCCGATGCAGTCGACGCCGTCGTTCTCTTCGCTGCTGTCGAGCAGGGCTTGCATGCCGACGCAGATGCCGAGAAACGGACGATCCTGGCTGACTTCACGCACCAGCGAGTCGAACCCGAGGCGACGGATCTCCGCCATGCAATCGCGAATCGCGCCAACGCCAGGGAATACCACGCGGTCGGCTTCGCGAATCACGTCGGCATCGCTGGTGATCAGCACCTTACCGGCGCCAACGTGCTCGAGGGCCTTGGCCACCGAGTGCAGGTTGCCCATGCCGTAGTCGATAACTGCAACCGTCTGCATTACAGAACGCCTTTGGTCGATGGCATTTGCCCGGCCATGCGCTCATCCAGCTCAACGGCCATGCGCAGCGCGCGGCCGAAAGCCTTGAACACGGTTTCGATCTGGTGGTGGGTGTTGGTGCCACGCAGGTTGTCGATGTGCAGGCTGACCAAGGCGTGGTTGACGAAGCCCTGGAAGAATTCCTGGAACAGGTCGACGTCGAAGCCGCCCACGGTGGCGCGGGTGTACGGCACGTGCATCTGCAGGCCTGGACGGCCGGAGAAGTCGATCACCACGCGCGACAGCGCTTCATCGAGCGGCACGTAGGCGTGGCCGTAGCGACGGATGCCTTTCTTGTCGCCGATGGCTTTGGCGAAGGCCTGGCCGAGGGTGATACCGACGTCTTCCACGGTATGGTGGTCGTCGATATGCAGATCGCCCTTGCATTCAATATCCAGGTCGATCAACCCGTGACGGGCGATCTGATCCAGCATGTGCTCAAGAAAAGGAACACCGATATCGAATCGGGCCTTTCCGGTGCCATCAAGGTTGATCGAGGCTTTGATCTGGGTTTCCAGAGTGTCGCGCTCGACAGACGCCTTACGTTCGGCCATCACCAGCTCCGCAAAATCATTGGGCGAAAAAGGCAGCCATTATAGGCACGCGGGGCCGAAACAGAAACACGCGACGTTAGATGCCTGACGGATAGAACGCCCGGCTGTCGCGGGTAGACATGTCCATACAAGCCATTACAGGCACCCCGAAAACAACTGTAGGAGTGAGCCTGCTCGCGATGAGGGCGTGACAGCCAACATTTCCGTGACTGTCAGACCGCTATCGCGAGCAGGCTCACTCCTACAGGGGTACTACGTTTTGCTTAGTGAAACAGTACCGCCGTCTTCTGCAGGGTCACCCACACACCCCACGCCAACGGAATGCCCACCACCAGCCATGCAGCGATTGCCAGCGGCTTGCTGCCCGGTGCGGCTTTCCACTCCAGCACGGTGCTCGCATCAGCACCTTTGTCGTGGCCCAGCGCCTGTTCGGCAGCCAATTCAGCGTCGGTCATGAAGTACTTGTCGGCCACCGGACGCACCATCAGGTTGCACAGGAAACCCAGCACCAGCAGGCCGGCGAGGATGTACAGAGTGATGTCGTAAGCGGCAGCGCGTTCAACGCCGATGCTCAACTGATACTCACGCAGGTAGTTCACCAGCACCGGACCGAGCACGCCGGCCGCAGCCCAGGCAGTCAGCAGGCGACCGTGGATCGCGCCAACCATCTGCGTACCGAACAGGTCGGCCAGATACGCCGGAACGGTCGCAAAACCGCCGCCGTACATCGACAGAATGATGCAGAACGCCGCCACGAACAGCGCAACGTTGCCCAGATGGCCCATGTTCGGGATCAGCGCGTACAGGGCAAAACCGAGGGCGAAGAACACGAAGTAGGTGTTTTTGCGACCCAGGTAGTCCGAGAACGAAGCCCAGAAGAAGCGGCCACCGATGTTGAACAGGCTCAGCAGACCGGTGAAGCCGGCAGCGATCGCAGCGATCGAAGCCAGTTGCCCGGCGTCCAGTTGACCGAACGGCACGTCGACGCCCAGCAGCTTGCCGCCGAACACTTCCTGCAGCAGTGGCGAAGCCATGCCGAGGATGCCGATACCGGCCGATACGTTCAGGCACAGCACCAGCCAGACCAGACGGAATTGCGGGGTTTTCCACGCCACATTCACGTGCACGTGACGGTGGGTGATCATCGCGTTCGAGGCTTTCTTCGCCGGAGCAGTCCAGCCTTCAGGCTTCCAGCCGGTTGGCGGCACGCGGTAAGCCAGGGCGCCACCGATCATGAACACGAAGTAGATCGCGGCCATGGCCACAAAGCTTTGCCACACGCCGACACCGGCAGGCGAAGCGAAGTGGCTCATCAGCGCAGTCGCCAACGGTGCACCGACCATCGCGCCGCCACCGAAACCCATGATCGCCATGCCGGTCGCCATGCCGCGCTTGTCCGGGAACCACTTGATCAGGGTCGATACCGGCGAGATATAGCCCAGGCCCAGACCGATACCACCGATCACGCCAGAGCCGATCCACATCAGCCAGATCTGGTGGGTATAAATCCCCAGTGCCGAAATCAGCAGACCGCCGCACCAGCACAGCGCCGATACCACACCGGCCTTGCGTGGCCCAGCGTGTTCCAGCCAGCCACCCCAGATCGCTGCCGAGCAGCCGAGGAAGATGAAGAACAGGGTGTAGATCCAGCCGAGCATGGAGATCGGCCAGTCGCATTGCGAAGAGAAGATCTGAGCGATGAAGCTCATGTCCGGTGCGCAAGCCACTGGTGCAGTGACGCCCAGCGCCTTGGACAACGGCAACCAGAACACCGAGAAGCCATAGGCCATGCCGATGCACAGGTGGATGGCCAGAGCGGCCGGTGGAACCAGCCAACGGTTGAAACCGGGCTTGGCGATGATGCGTTCCTTGGACAGGAACGCAGGCTGGTCGGCGCGCAGACCGTCCGCCGTGATGCTCGTGCTCATTGTGTATCCCCCAATTATTAGTATGGTTCGCCAGCCACTGCTCACCCTCGGCCTTTATGCACGCAGGCATGACCGTTTTTTCGGGTGAAGCTCCTTGAAGGCGCGACGTTAAGTCGCAGAAGGACGGACGAACCGGCGAAGGTTACCATTTGCACGTGACAGAAAAACCAAACTGATATCACCTTTTTCATGTCATCTGATCCAGTCCCGTGCAGGAGCTGCGGAACGCTGCGATTTTTTGACCTTGTTTTGAAAGGCAAAATCAAAAGATCGCAGCCTGCGACAGCGCCTACAGGGGGCACTTCTGAGGAGGCATCAATGCCTGTCACCGTTCAAATGCTTGAAGACGCCAGTTACCAGGATCAACAGGATCTGCAAAAAATCTATCGTGACGCTCCGCAATGGCTGTTCGCACTGTATTCCGGGGACGCTCAACTGATCGAAAGCAGCCTGGCTGACGGCTCTTTGATTGCAGGACGTTTCAACGATCGCCTGCTCGGTGCAGCACGCCTGACACGGCACGACAAGGTTTGGTACTTGTCACATTTGTGTGTACGAAAAGTCACCCGACGCCGTGGGGTGGCTGAGCGACTGGTGAGCCAAGCACAGAAAATGGCGTCGCAAGCGGGTGCCCAACTGCGCCTGCTGGCACCGGCCGGACACCTTGAAACCCAGGCGCTGGCCGCCAGATTGCAATTGCCGCTGGACGTCATCGCGACATGACAGCGCCCCGAACCGGGCGGATGCAGCGCTATACTCCCCGGCTAAATTACGAATTCGACTAACTACAAGGACTCGCCCATGAAAGCGTTCGGCAAAATCCTGGGTCTGGTACTTCTCGGGCTGTTGCTGATCATTGTGGCGGCGGGCTTCGCCCTGACCCACCTGTTTGATCCCAACGACTACAAAGACGAGATCCGCCAGATTGCCCGCGACAAGGCCCACATCGAGCTGACGCTCAATGGCGATATCGGCTGGAGCCTGTTCCCGTGGCTCGGCCTGGAACTGCATGAAGCCAGCGTCGCCACCCTGATCAATCCGACTGAACCGTATGCCGACCTGCAGATGCTTGGACTGTCCGTGCGCGTGTTGCCTCTGTTGCGCCGCGAAGTGCAGATGAGCGATGTGCGCGTCGAAGGCCTGAACCTGCGCCTCAAACGTGACAAGAACGGCCACGGCAACTGGGAAGACATCGGCAAGCTGCCGACAGCCGCTGCACCTGCCGGCAGCTCGGCACCCGCCAGCGCACCTGCAGCAGAGGCCGCCGCACAGCCGGAAAAACCGCCGCAGCCGATCCGCCTCGACATCGACAGCCTGACCGTCAACAACGCCCGCGTTGAATACAACGACGAGCAGACCGGCAAGCAGTACAGCGCCGAAAGCATCCAGCTGAGCACCGGTGCGGTACACGATTCGACCAACATTCCGCTGAAAGCCACGGCGTTCCTCAGCACCAATCAGCCTGTGCTGCGCGTGCGTACCGAACTCAACGGCGAGCTGCGCATCGAGCGCGCCTTGCAGCGCTACAAGTTCGAAGACATGAAACTGTCCGGCGAACTGACCGGCGATCCGCTGCAGGGCAAGGCCATGACCTTCTCCGCCCAAGGGCAGATCTTGCTGGACAAGGCGGCGAACGTCGCCGAATGGACCGGGATCAAGATCTCCGCCAACCAGTTGCGCGCGCTCGGTGAGCTGAAAGCCAACGACCTCGACAAGACCCCGCAGATCACTGGCGGAATCTCGATCGCCCAGTTCGATCTGGCGAAATTTGTCGACAGCATCGGCCAGACGTTGCCAGCCATGGCGCCCGGCAGCCTGAGCAAGGTCGAACTGGTCAGCCGCGTGGCCGCCACGCCAACCAGCGTCGCCTTCGACAACATCAACCTGAAACTCGACGACAGCAGCTTCAGCGGGCGCATTGCCGTGGAAGATTTCGCCAAGCAGTCGCTACGCGCGATCCTCAAGGCTGACACCTTCGACGTCGACCGCTACCTGCCGCCGAAATCGGAAAAAGCCAAAAACGCCACGCAAGTGCGTCAGGCCGAAGTCGCCAGCACCGAAGCCGATGCCATGGCCGGCGCCGGCAGCACACCGTTGCCGGACAAACCAAGCAAAAGCGCCTGGAGCACCGAGCGTCTGCTGCCGGTCGAGCGTCTGGCCAAACTCGACGTCGATGCCGACCTGACCTTCGGCCATCTGACCCTCGACAAACTGCCGATCCAGAACGCCGCGCTCAAAGCCACCGGCCAGGGCGGCCTGCTGACCCTGGAGAACCTGCGCGGTGGCCTGTACAACGGCGACTTCGAAGCCAAGGGCACCCTCGACGTGCGCCCGAGTGCGCCGGTGCTGAACCTGCAAACCAGAATCAACCGCGTGCCGGCCGAGAAAATCCTCGAAAGCCAGGGCAAGAACCCGCCGGTCAAAGGCCTGGTCACGCTGACCAGCAGCCTCACCGGCAGCGGCAACAGCCAGCAGGCGCTGATCGAAACCCTCAACGGCAACGCCAGTTTCGTGATCAACAACGGCGTGCTGCTCAACGCCAACCTTGAACAGCAACTGTGCAAAGGCATCGCCACCCTCAACCGCAAAACCCTCAGCGGCGAGCCGCGGGGCAAGGACACGCCGTTCCAGGAACTCAAGGGCAACCTGACCTTGCGCAACGGTATCGCCAGCAACCCGGACCTGAAAGTGCGCATCCCGGGCATGACCGTCAACGGCGATGGCGACATCGACCTGCGGGTGCTGGGCATGGATTACCGCGTCGGCATCATCGTCGAAGGCGACACCAGCGCGATGCCGGATCCGGCCTGTCAGGTCGGCGAGAAATTCGTCGGCATCGAGTGGCCGCTGCGTTGCCGTGGCCCGCTGGAGCTGGGCGCCAAGGCCTGCCGTGTGGATAACGAACGTCTCGGCCAGGTCGCGACCAAAATGGCCGGTAACAAACTCAGCGAGAAGATCGATGAAAAACTCGGTGACAAGGTCAGCCCGGAATTGAAAAACGCATTGAAGGGGCTGTTCAAGCGATGAGAGCGGAGCAGTTTTCCACGGCGGTGCTGGAATGGTTCGACCGCCACGGCCGCCACGATTTGCCTTGGCAGCAAGACATCAACCCGTATCGGGTGTGGGTGTCGGAGATCATGTTGCAGCAGACCCAAGTCAGCACCGTGCTCAATTACTTCGACCGCTTCATGGCCGCGTTGCCAACGGTGCAAGCGCTGGCCGAAGCGCCGGAGGACGAAGTGCTGCACCTGTGGACCGGACTGGGTTACTACACCCGCGCGCGCAATCTGCAGAAGACCGCGAAGATCGTCGTCAGCCAGTACGGCGGCGAATTCCCGCGGGACGTCGAAAAACTGACGGATCTGCCGGGGATCGGCCTGTCCACCGCCGGGGCCATCGCCAGCATCAGCATGGGCCTGCGCGCACCGATCCTCGATGGCAACGTCAAACGCGTTCTCGCGCGTTTCACTGCGCAAGAGGGTTACCCGGGTGAACCGAAGGTCGCCAAACAGCTGTGGGCCAACGCAGAGCGTTTCACGCCGCACGATCGGGTCAACGCCTACACCCAGGCGATGATGGATCTCGGTGCCACGCTGTGTACGCGGAGCAAACCGAGCTGCCTGCTGTGTCCGCTGGAAAAGGGCTGCGAGGCGCACATGCTCGGCCTGGAGACACGCTACCCGATCCCCAAACCGCGCAAGGCGATCCCGCAAAAACGCACGCTGATGCCGCTGTTGGCCAATGGCGAAGGCGCGATTCTGCTTTATCGCCGCCCGTCCACGGGGCTGTGGGGCGGCTTATGGAGCCTGCCGGAACTCGACGATCTCGACGACCTGCAGCATCTGGCCGATCAGCACTCGCTGACCATGGGCGAGCAGCAAGCGCTGCCAAGCCTCGTCCACACCTTCAGCCACTTCCAGCTGTCCATCGAACCCTGGCTGGTTCAGGTGCAGGAGGCAGGCCACCACGTGGCCGAGGCCGACTGGCTCTGGTATAACCTCGCCACCCCGCCGCGCCTGGGCCTTGCCGCCCCGGTCAAAACCTTGCTCGAACGCGCGGCCGCCGTATTGAACGCAGGAGAGTCGTCATGACCCGCACCATCATGTGCCGCAAGTACAAAGAAGAACTGCCCGCGCTGGAACGCGCTCCTTTCCCGGGCGCCAAAGGTCAGGATATTTTTGACCACGTCTCGGCCAAGGCCTGGGCTGACTGGCAGAAACACCAGACCCTGCTGATCAACGAAAAGCGTCTGAACATGATGAATGCCGAAGACCGCAAATATCTGCAGGGCGAAATGGACAAGTACTTCTCCGGCGAGGATTACGCCAAGGCTGAAGGCTACGTTCCGCCTGCTGAGTAAACCCGCAAAATCGGGGGGCGGATCGTAAGCGACGGAATTAATTTAAGAAATTTTAAAAAAGTCGTTGACGTAAATCCGAAAAACCCTTTTAATGCGCCCCGTTGCCCAGATAGCTCAGTCGGTAGAGCAGGGGATTGAAAATCCCCGTGTCGGCGGTTCGATTCCGTCTCTGGGCACCAAATACCGAAAACCCTGAATCGCAAGATTCAGGGTTTTTTTATGCCTGCAATTTGATGACGGCTCTCTTGATCCTTTTTTCCGGGCTGCGCAAATGCGCGACGGGTTTCGAACAAAGGCGATCCGCGCTACTTTGGCCGCACCTTAAGGAAGAGGGTCATCCGCTCGATGAACCAGAAAAGAACCCGCGTCCCCCTGCCCCATCCGCCACCCTATCGTCAGAGCCGGGTGGCATTCTGGCTGACGGTGCTGGTCGGCATACTGATCGCCTTCCTCATCGGTGCGTCGATTTACCTGATCATCCACAGTTTGATCAGCGGATCCATCACTACCTGGAACCGATCGGGCCCACGCCATACCTACACCCTCGCGCTGCAACCCCGAATGTTCTGGTTCGAGATCGTGTCGCAGTGCGTCGGCACGTTATTCCTGATAGCCGTCGGCTGGATCGGATTATGGATTCACCGAATGGCGCAAGAGCCCAGTGACAAGCAGAAGGCCAGGCGCAAGCGCTAAATGAAGACCGGCCTCAGAGGGTGTTGACGTAGTCGACCGGCAACAAAACCGTGTCGAGCGCAGCGTCTACCGGCAGCGATACCACGGTAATCAGCGGGCAAACGATCATCATGTAGCAGATGACCGCTGAGGGCATGCCGTCGCCCCCTCTCACGCCAAGCAAGTGCAGGTTGCCATCGACACCTTTGTAGTACGGCTCTGCTGAATCACCATTCAGGCGCCCCATCATCGTTCCACAACCGGCCAGCAGCAAAACCAGGCTCATCACTGAGCCAATACGCAAAATCCCTTTCAAACCAGTACTTCCTTGCATCACAAAACATAAGGGCGCGGGATTGTACCCGCGCCTCGATTCTTCAATACACCCAACGTTATCCAGCGTCATTCCAATGGAACACCAGATTGCGCTCAGTGCCGCTGCCAACGTCTGTCACGTCACGCCGTGTTTCGCCATTGCGCGTGGCGACCACGGTGTACTTACCGGGTGGCAGTTGCACGTACACCAGCGGACCCGTTTGGGTGAGGGTCAGCACGGTTTGCCCCGGCGACTTTTCAATCATCACATCGACATCAGCGGTGTACTGGTCTTGCGCGCCCACCGCGAACGTCATGTGCAGGTTATAACCGGTGGATTGTTGAATGGCTTTTGACTCGTCCAGACCGATCCCGCCGGACAGGTAATTGATGCCGTTTTGCTGTTGTTGCTGGACCTGCACACCGGCACTGTCGATCGGGTCGAGGTTGGCCGCCTGCAACATCGCCGGAAAGACCAATGCAGCCACCGCCGCGATGGGCAGCAGGAATGAAAGAACGCGTTTCATGATGACAACTCCCGGGCTCTTGTAGAGCCCAATCGTTAATCCTTATTTACAGCTTCGGCGGTTGCGCGGCTGGGCTCGGCGAGTCCGGGCAGGTCATTCGTCGGCTGGTGACGGTCGGCGCGCAGTTCGCCTACTGGCGCGACTATGCGCCGGCACAGCGCTGGCGCATGTTTGGTCAATGGCATTTGCTGATGCCGCTGCTGACGCGGCTCTGTGGCTATTTCCCGGGCAAACGCCTCGGCTGGCTCGAGGACACGCCAGCAGGTGTCGTACGCGACTGGAGCACGCCTGCCGCGCGCTACGAGCAGCGCCCGAGCGGGCGCAGACTGCTTAAGGCAAGCTGTCGCCTGCCCTTCGCCAACGTCCGCGCACAAACCCTGGCGATCAGCATCAGCGACGACCCTTACGGCACGATTCCGGCCATCGAACGCCTGCTCGGCTACTTCAGCCATGCGCACAAAACCCACTTGCGCATCGCGCCACAAGACATCGGCGAACAACAAGTCGGACATTTCGCCTTTTTTCGTAGCGCATACCAAGCCACACTATGGCCCATCGCTCTGACCTGGCTGCAAACCGGCAAGCTGGCCCCCGCCACACCCGGGCGGCCAGTGGCACGCAGCTGAGCCCTTTCAACGCACGACGGAACACACCATGGCCTCCGCCAACAAGCAGCAAAAACGCGCCGCCCGGGCCAAGACCAAGGCCAAGCAGAACCGCACCAAACGCGCCGAGGCGCCGGTCGAACTGGACCCGAACGATGACCGCATCGACTTCGAGTCGGTGGACCTGACCGAGCTGTTCAAGAAAATGATCGACGCCGAGAAGATCAGCCAGCAAGCCATGTGCACCGCATTCCTCGAAGACCCGCTGCTGGAGCTGGTTTACGAGCAGGAAGGCGAAGAAGGCGCGATGGACTTCATCCTTGCCGCGCTGATCGAGTATCGCCAGTGGTCGCAGGAAACCGACGAAGCCGGCGCTCTGGCGTGGATCGAATCCCCGGCCTTCCAGGCCGACTATGTGGCGGCGTCCGACGCGATTGCCGCACAAACCCAACAGAAAAACTGAGTTCCCATGGCATCCCTGAACAAGCAACAGAAACGCGCCAAACGCGCCAAGGCCAAAGCCAAGCACATCCGCATGGTCGGCCGTAAGCCGCTGGACCAGGACGACAACCTCGGGCATCTGGACGAGCCGATCCCGGAATACACCCTCGCAATGTTCAGCAAAATGCGCGATGCCGAAGCCGTCAGCCGCAACGAAATGCTACTGACCCTGCTGCGCGAACTGGCGTTCATCATCGTTGACCATCCAGAGCTGCTGGACATGGAAAATGCCGAGAACGAAGGCATGGCCGCCACTCACCTGGCCGCCGACATGCTGATCGACTACCGCATGTGGGCCGACGGCATGGACATCGAAACCGCCCAGGCCTGGCTGACCGAGCCACAGTTCATCACCGATTTCGGGATTGCGCTGGATACTTACGGCAAATCGCTGGATGCCCAGGAAGACAAGAACGAATAAACCCCGCGCACAAACAAAAACGGCCGCTCGTCATCACTGACAGCGGCCGTTTTGCATTACGCGTTGCGGATCAGTTCAACACCACCGCACCACGGTTTTCCAGCTTGCGACGGCGTGCCACCAGCAGGCCGGCGGCAACGACCATGAGGCTCAGCAGGCCGGTTGCGAGGATTTCCACGCGATGGGCTTCCTGGAACAGCATGATGGTCAGGGCCGCGACGATGAAGATGATCACCGCGTAGGTCAGGCTCGGGAACAGCCACATGCTGAAGACGATTTTCTCGCCGCGGGCCATGCGCTGTTTGCGCATGCGCAGTTGCGAGAACGCGATCACCAGGTACACCAGCAGCGCGATGGCGCCGGAGCTGGCCAGCAGGAACTCGAACACGGCAGCCGGGGCCACGTAGTTGGCGAAGGTGCAGAGGAAAGCCGCGCCGGTCGACAGCATCACTGCCCAGTAAGGCGTACCGCTTTTGTTGACCCGGGTCGACATCGCCGGTGCATCACCGCGCTTGCCGAGGGAGAACAGCATGCGCGACGAGGTGTACAGCGCCGAGTTCAGGCAGCTGGTTACCGCGACCAGAACCACGATGTCGACGATCATTTTCGCGTTCGGAATGCCCATGCGCTCAAGCACGGTCTGGTAGGAACCGAGGCTGGCCAGTGCAGGATCGTTCCACGGCACCAGGGCCACAACGATGAAGATCGATACGAGGTAGAACAGGCCGATCCGCCAGATCACCGAGTTGGTGGCCTTGGAAATCTGCTTGCCCGGGTTCTTCGACTCCGCGGCCGCGATGGTCACGATTTCGGTACCCATGAACGAGAACATGGTGGTCAGGATTGCACCCAGTACCGCGCCCATGCCGTTTGGCAGGAAGCCGCCGGAATCAAACAGGTGCGAAACACCGCTGACCTGGCTGGTCGGCAGGAAGCCGAAAACAGCCGCAAGACCCAGCGCGATGAAGCCGATGATCGCCAAGACTTTGATCAGAGCAAACCAGAATTCGAATTCACCGTAATTTTTCACGCTGAACAGGTTGGTGACCGTCAGCAGCATGGTGATGATCAGTGCGAACGCCCAGATCTCGATCCCCGGGAACCAGGCATGGAGGATGGTCGCGGCGGCGTTGGCTTCCAGCGGAATCACCAATACCCAGAACCACCAGTACAACCAGCCGATGGTGAAACCGGCCCAGTGCCCGATGGCACGGTCGGCGTAAGTCGAGAACGAGCCGGTGTCGGGCGAGGCGACAGCCATCTCACCGAGCATGCGCATCACCAGCACCACCAGGGTACCGGCGGCGGCGTAGGCCAGCAGCACAGCGGGGCCGGCGGCAGCGATCGCGTGGCCGGAGCCAACGAACAGACCTGCGCCGATAACACCGGCGATCGACAACATGGTCACATGACGCGGTTTGAGCCCCTGTTCGAGGCCATTGGAGCTTGGTGTACTGCTCATCGGAACTACCTTTGCGAGGAAAGCGATTGCGTCCGTCCTGTCTGGATTTCCTTCTCGTAAAAAGAAACCAACAGGGCGTTCCAGATTCTGCACGCAATAAATGCGCCAAAATGTTTCAAACTCTTCTGGGCCGCGGTTTTCAGCGAGACCGGACAGTCATCGCAAGTCATTGGAATGAATGGCAATTCGCCAGAGCGTTACCCTGCGACTCACTTTTCAGACGATTCAGCGCACCAGAAACACACTGAAAAAGTGTGGGATGCACAATAAAAGGGCGATTCAGGAACGTTCGGCCGGATAGCGCTTCCAACACCCCGCCAAAGCTGGCAACATCGCGCCTTTTTTTACGCGACGCCCACGGGTTTGCACGATCAAACACCCGTTCGGTTGTTGATGGGGCGACAGTCTGCTGTGCCGATGCGACAACCTGCCACACGCCATCCGCTTACCGCTCGTAGCGCTGTTGGCTGCCATTGAAACGCTATGCTAGCTTGGCCGCCTCGCCAGGAAGGCCCGCCAACAGCAGGAGCGCAACATATATGAGGAACGCACATGGCTGAGGCCACGCCCGCGCTTGAAATCCGCAACTTGCACAAACGCTACGGACAGCTTGAGGTGCTCAAAGGTATCTCGCTGACCGCCCGCGACGGCGATGTGATCTCGATCCTCGGTTCCTCCGGTTCCGGCAAGTCCACGTTCCTGCGTTGCATCAACCTGTTGGAAAACCCGCACCAGGGCCAGATTCTGGTGGCCGGTGAAGAACTCAAGCTCAAGCCCGCCAAGAATGGCGAACTGGTTGCCGCTGATGGCAAACAGATCAACCGTCTGCGTTCCGAGATTGGTTTTGTATTTCAAAACTTTAATCTGTGGCCGCACATGAGTGTGCTCGACAACATCATCGAAGCCCCGCGCCGCGTGCTCGGCCAGAGCAAGGCCGAGGCGATCGAAGTCGCCGAAGCGCTGCTGGCCAAGGTCGGCATCGCCGACAAGCGCCACGCCTACCCGTCGCAACTGTCCGGTGGTCAGCAACAACGCGCGGCGATTGCCCGCACGCTGGCGATGCAGCCGAAGGTGATTCTGTTCGACGAGCCCACCTCCGCGCTTGACCCGGAAATGGTTCAGGAAGTACTTAGTGTCATCCGCGCACTGGCCGAAGAAGGCCGCACCATGCTGTTGGTGACCCACGAAATGGGCTTTGCCCGTCAGGTCTCCAGCGAAGTGGTGTTCCTCCACCAAGGGCTGGTGGAAGAGCAAGGATCGCCTCAGCAGGTGTTCGAAAACCCGCTTTCGGCGCGCTGCAAACAATTCATGTCCAGCAACCGCTAACGGAGCAACATGCATGCAGAATTTTAAAAAGGTCTTCCTGGCCGCCGCCGTCACCCTCGCGTTCAGTGCCGGTGCCATGGCCGAGACCCTGAAGATGGGCATCGAAGCGGCTTACCCGCCGTTCAACAACAAAGACGCCAGCGGCAACGTGGTCGGCTTCGACAAAGACATCGGCGACGCCCTGTGCGCCAAGATGAAAGTCGAGTGCAGCGTGGTTACCTCCGACTGGGACGGCATCATTCCTGCGCTGAACGCCAAGAAGTTCGATTTCCTGGTCTCCTCGCTGTCGATCACCGAAGAGCGCAAGGGCGCGGTAGATTTCACCGACCCGTACTACTCGAACAAGCTGCAGTTCATCGCGCCGAAAGATAAAGAGTTCAAAACCGACAAAGATTCGCTCAAAGGCAAGATCATCGGCACCCAGCGCGCAACGCTCGCCGGTACCTGGCTGGAGGACACCTACGGTAGCGATATCGAAGTCAAACTCTATGACACTCAGGAAAACGCCTATCTGGACCTGACCTCCGGACGGGTCGACGCGATCCTCGCCGACAAGTACGCCAACTACGACTGGCTGAAAAGCGACGCCGGCAAGAACTATGAGTTCAAGGGCGACGCGGTCGTGGAAAGCGACAAAATCGGCATCGCCGTGCGCAAAGGCGATCCGTTGCGTGAGAAGCTGAACGCCGCACTGAAGGAAATCGTCGCTGACGGTACCTACAAGAAGATCAACGACAAGTACTTCCCGTTCAGCATCTATTGATCTGACCTGCGGGACTGGCGCCGTGATCCGACGGCGCCGGCTCCCGGCCTTGCCTGCCGCGATTTGAAAAGAAATCCATGATTATCGACCTCTACGGATTCGGCCCGGCCCTCGCCGCCGGTGCGCTGATGACCGTCAAACTGGCGCTGACGGCCCTGTGCCTGGGACTGGCGCTCGGTCTGCTCGGCGCCTTGGCCAAGACTTCCCCGTACAAGCCGCTGCAATGGCTTGGCGGTACTTATTCGACCCTGGTGCGTGGCGTCCCGGAATTGCTCTGGGTGCTGTTGATCTACTTCGGTACGGTCAACCTGATGCGCAGCCTCGGTGAGCTCTTCGGCAATCCCGACCTGCAACTCAGCGCCTTCGCCGCTGGCGTGATTGCGCTGGGCCTGTGCTTCGGCGCCTACGCCACGGAAGTGTTCCGCGGCGCGATCCTTGCCATTCCCAAGGGCCATCGCGAAGCGGGTGTGGCGCTGGGTCTGTCGAAATGGCGGATCTTCACCAAGCTGATCATGCCGCAGATGTGGCGCATCGCCCTGCCAGGCCTGGGCAATCTGTTCATGATCCTGATGAAGGACACCGCGCTGGTCTCGGTGATCGGTCTGGAAGAAATCATGCGTCACGCACAGATCGGCGTGACCGTGTCGAAACAACCGTTCACCTTCTATCTGGTGGCGGCGGTCATGTACCTGGGCCTGACGGTGCTGGCGATGACCGGCATGCACTTCCTGGAAAAACGCGCCGCTCGCGGCTTTGCGAGGAGCGCTTCATGAACTGGGAAGTGATCATCAAGTGGCTGCCGAAACTGGCGCAGGGCGCGACCCTGACCCTGGAGCTGGTGGCGATTGCCGTGATTGCCGGTCTGTTGCTGGCAATTCCACTGGGCATCGCCCGCTCTTCGAAGCTGTGGTACGTGCGCGCCTTGCCCTACGCCTACATCTTCTTTTTCCGTGGCACGCCGTTGCTGGTGCAACTGTTTCTGGTCTATTACGGCCTGGCGCAGTTCGATGCGGTGCGCAACAGCGCACTGTGGCCATACCTGCGCGATCCGTTCTGGTGTACCACCGCAACCATGACCCTGCACACGGCGGCGTACATCGCGGAGATTCTGCGCGGCGCGATCCAGGCAATTCCGCCCGGCGAGATCGAAGCGGCGCGAGCGCTGGGCATGTCCAAGCCCAAGGCGATGTTCTACATCATGCTGCCGCGTGCGGCGCGCATCGGCCTGCCGGCTTACAGCAACGAAGTGATCCTGATGCTCAAGGCCAGCGCACTGGCGAGCACCGTGACCCTGCTGGAACTGACCGGCATGGCCCGCACGATCATCGCCCGCACCTACCTGCCGGTAGAAATCTTCTTCGCCGCCGGCGTGTTCTATCTGCTGATGTCCTACGTGCTGGTGCGCGGCTTCAAGCTGCTGGAGCGCTGGCTGCGCGTCGATGCCTGCCAAGGGCGTTGAAACTTCCCACGTGCTGACGGGCGAGGCCCTACTCGCCCGCTTCACCGCACTGGATGCTTTTCTGATTGAGCATCAGGCGCTGTGGAAACCTCGTCCGTTCACCTATCTTTCGCTTCCATGGGAAACCGCCTACCCCGAATTGTCCAAGTGGCTACGCGGACGATCGCTGGAAGATGCAGAGCGGGCGCATAACCATCCTGCCGATCTCGTCGATGCCCCGGAGCCATTCGCTGCATTGGCGGCGCTGTCGATTGAGCTGAGCGCGGTTGGTGAGCTGCCGGAGCATACGCTGGAAACCCCAGGCCACCGATTGAATGTCGATGTGCCGGGGCGCAAGTGGCAGCAGATCGAAGCCTTCGCCAGTCGCTTGTCTTTCGCCTCGCAGCCGACGCACTGGCTGGACTGGTGCTCCGGCAAGGGACATTTGGGCCGACGCCTGTTGGGTACGGGGCAACAACTGACTTGTGTCGAATACGATCCGGCGTTGGTCGCCAGTGGTCAGGCATTAAGTCAGCGCCATCATTTGCACGCCCTGCATGTCGAGCAGGATGTACTGGCGGCAGACGCAGCGAGCGTTATAAGTGCTCAGCACACCCCGGTCGCCCTGCATGCCTGCGGCGATCTGCATGTGCGCTTGATGCAACTGGCGAGCGCGGCCGGGTGTCAGCAGATGGCCATCGCCCCGTGCTGCTACAACCGGATCAAGCGCAACGAGTACCAGGCATTGTCCTCAGCGGGTTTGCGATCCGCCCTCCAGCTCTCGCTCGAAGATCTGGCGCTGCCCATGAGCGAAACCGTCACCGCCGGTGCAAGAGTCCGACGTCAGCGCGACACCTCCATGGCCCGGCGCCTGGCGTTCGATTTGCTGCAACGGCAAGTGCGCTGCGTCGATGAATACCTGCCCACCCCGTCCCTGCCGAGCGCCTGGCTGGACAAATCCTTCGCCGATTACTGCCGCGATCTGGCAGCGCTGAAAGAGTTATCCACAATCGGCACGCCAGATTGGCGGGCACTGGAAGCCGCCGGTTGGCAGCGGTTGGCCGAAGTTCGCAACCTGGAATTACTGCGCGGATTGTTCCGACGACCACTGGAGCTTTGGCTGAATCTTGATCGAGCCATTTTCCTCACCGAACAGGGATACGTCGTACGCCTCGGCACCTTCTGCGACGCACCGCTGACTCCGCGTAATTTTCTGCTGCTGGCCGAGCGCGATTAAAATCTTTACAGCCTGTGGATAACTCTGTTGATGGTTTTCCCGTGGATCCAATATCTACGGCTATTGCATGGCAAAAACACCATTGGTCATTTTTTGTTCATATAGATAAAAAACCTGTAAAACAGGGCTTTGCGCGCAAAATGAGAATGTGTCCACAAAATCCCCTGCAACACCGCCGTGGCGCCCATCCGTTGTGCATAAGCTTCCAATCAAAAGGACATAAACAAGGGAAATGAGTGGCGGAACGGTGCGTAAATCCTGCCATCACGCTCACGTTGGGTTGACGTCGAACAGCCCGATTTGGCGGCTTAAAACCCAGTGACAAAGCCCACACCGCCCCTGATCCAGCGCCTGCGTAAAAATAGTCTGAATTCAGGGGTTTACAGAACCAACCCAATCGCTATAATCGTCGCCCACACGCCGGTATAGCTCAGTTGGTAGAGCAACTGACTTGTAATCAGTAGGTCCCGGGTTCGACTCCTGGTGCCGGCACCATACAAAACAAAGCCCCTGCAGAAATGCAGGGGCTTTGTTGTTTCTGGCGTTTGAATATGAAAAGCGCAACAGCTGAGTGTTCATGACTTTGACCCTGAGGTTATGAGCGCTCACCCTATTTAAAAGATCTTTGCTGTAGATCGCGGCAACCCACACAAGACCGCCTGACTTCATCAGCGCAAAAGGCCTCCCCATGGAGCAAAGCCAACAATCTGCAGACACGCCATTCAGCACCTTGTCAGCAGTTGAGATATCGAACTCCCCCACCGACAAAATTCAAATAAGCGAGCGCTGAAGGTCCGTCACAAGTTGATACGCGAAGTTGATTTTGACGCAGAGCTTTGCGCATAAACTCGCCGCCGACAACATGGAACAGGGAGTCAACTGATGTCTACATGCAAAAAAGCCTTGGAAATCCGCGAAGCATTTGAGGAGGCCGGAAACGCGCTCTCGTTATTCATCGATCTGTGCACATCTGATATTCAACTCACCCAACGCAGCATACTGGCCTTGTCGGCTTATGGCAGAACCTGCATGAACACCTTTGAGGACGCCGAACGCTGGTTGCGCAGTCAAGACGAGGCACGAGCCAACTTCCTCCCTGAACAGACCAAAGCAGGGAAATAAGGAGGAAATAAGGGTCAGACCACGTTTTGAGCTGAGACTGTGGTCTGACTCTATTTTTCCCCGCCTTATTTTGCTCGTGTCACCACGGAGCTAAGGTCGGTGAAAACGCTTTGAGAAACCCCGGCCTTCCTTTGCTCTTCAGTGGCCGCCGAGAGCGGCAGCAGCGTTACGCGCGAGGCCTTTCCAGCCTTCATCTGACGTACAGATTCCATCAAGTCCGTCTGAAATCGCTCTAGCTCATTTGCCATGCCTTTTCTTCGCCTTCAGCTATTTTCTCCAACGCTCGCTTGCTGAACTTATGCAGCTTGAACCGAAAGCGAAATCCGCCTTCCAAGTTGCTGCAACGCACGCTCAACATTCTCGATTTTGGAGTGATGCAGGAAATCTACCAGGCGATCAACCTGAGGCCGTTGTACGCGGAGACGACGTGCCAACTCGGCCTTGCTTACACCTGACTCCAAAAGCGTATTCCACAGAGCAACCTTTGCTGCAGTCAGCGCAGGCAGACGCAATACGACGTCACTTGCCTGTTCTCCTGCCTGCCCGGTCGGAATCAACCGGCGATCATCAACGTATATCGAGAGCGCCGTCTCGATTGCATCAATGGCGGTGTCCAACGCTTGCTCGAGGGTGTCGCCAACGGCGTGCATCTCAGGAATTTCTGCGCAGGTCAGCCAGACACTGCCCGGCTCTTCGTGAACTTCCAACGCATATTCGAACATCGCACTTCCTCAGATGGGTACAGCCGGGTCTCAATCCTTGAGGCCCAGCTGTTTGATTATCGATTTGCTCAACCCTTCGCCCATTTCCTTGCCTCCATGGTCAGGAAACACAGTTGATTTGCCATTCAAGGAAACCTTGAAGAGACTGCCCTTGCCGGTTTGAAACTCAACGCCTTGGGCTTTCAACCATCGCCGAAACTCGCTGTACTTCATGTGCATCACTCGCCGTTTCGGTAAAGCGAATGTGCAACATATTTGCTGCATTCGCAACATAAATGTTGCACTACACAGAGATGGCAACGGCCACCACCTGGCCACGATTGCGCATCAGTCCTCCGCAAGCTACCGTCAATCCCATCGCTGCCAATTCAGCGACCGGGCCTGATAACCCGAGTAAGATACAGGCGCACCAGCGCCCCAACTCACGTTTGCCGGCGCATTTTTTGTGTCTGCATTACCGTGCAATGGCGGCTGTGCGTGGGAGACCTTCGGGTCTGCCGGGTTCCTGTATCTCCGGTTTATCAGCCCGCGCATAGCTGCCACCCATTCGACTGATAACGAATTGGTAGCTCTCATTTGATACAGGGAGTGTCACAAATGAACGCCTTTGATCCATCCGTAATCCGCCGCGCTGCAGCACCGGTCACCGCACTCCACTTCCTTACGTACGGCAGGTGAAGCGAAATGACCAACTACCTCGATCTGAAAACCCCAGGCCTCACGCACTTTTCCTTCCAGGCCAATCAAGCGCTGTTCCGCACCAATCGTGGTGTTCCAGTGATTGCCGCACTCTCGCACGCCTCACACTTGCTTCACATCTCCAAGCTACTGACCGCTGACTCCACAGTCTCTCGCGATCCTGACCTTCACGCTTATGCCTCCCAGTATCTGCAGGAGTTAAGCAAGGCACTGATAGATGATGTAGTGAAAGTGATGGATGCGCCGCCGGGCAAGCCGTTGATGTAACCACCGATGTAAGGCCCTCGCTGATGCGAGGGCCTTTTGCGTTTCAGACTTGACTGATCTCAAACACAAACGAAATCTTCTGCTGGCTCGCACTCCACACATACCGCAAATGCTTGCCCTGCTTCGGAATCGATACCGCTGGTGGCCGGAACGCAGCGACGCATTCGTGGCCCGGCAGGCGAACGCTGTTGTAGAGAAGTCCCCAGGATTCAGACTCGCGCAGTTGCCGGGCAAACGCCTGGGACGGGCCATAGGCGTCTGGATCAGGTTGATGCAAATGTGCAAAACCATCACGAACATCATGCAGCGGCTTAACCACACGATTGACGTAAGTACGCATGGTCAACTCAAGATCCGCCTCGTTGGTGGCCGCGAGGAAACGTTCCTGGTGATAGCAGGTTTCGGCGATGGCCGCGGCCTGGCTGCTGGCGGCGTAGTAGACGCCGAAGGTGCCATCGGTGAAGCGGCTGCTTTTGCCGATGTGGGTGAACGCCGCCATCACCGGGGTTGAACCGGGGCCGGAGAGTCGGTCTTCTGGACGCACGCGGGCGAGGACGCCGGCCTGTTCGATCAGGCGATCGTTGGTCAGCGCTTCCAGCGCGTAGGCGATTTCCAGGTCTTCGGGGTCGAGCACGTCTTCGAACAGCGCAATCGGCGGGAAGCTGCTGTTGACGATCCGATAAGCCTTGGGCCATTGCGGTTCGGCCAGCGGCGGCGCCTTCACCCGCGCACCCCGTCGAGGTAACGGCGCACATCGGCGATGTCGACCACCCTCCCCGCCAGCATGTAATCCAGCGCGGTCCGGCCATTGAATGGCGCCGCCGTGTTCGGGCTGCTGACCCACGTGTAGGCGCGCTCGCGGCTGTTGCTGAAGATGATGCTCAACGCCTTGTGAATGCCCATCAGATACGAGATGCGCTCCAGCGTGTCGTGCGGCAGGCGAATGTTCGGCGGCAGGTGCTTGTACTTGTAGAACGTGGTGTTGCCGACGCCGCCCAACAACCTGCGCTGCTGCTCGGCGTTGCAGCCCCAGCGCTCCATGAGGTTGAAGAAGAACTTCAACGCGACGCGCCCGGCTTCGGGGACGTCGAGTTGTTCGCGCGGGTTGAGGACTGGGGATGAGGTAGGCAAGGCCGTCTCCACTGCTGAGTGACATGCCTTCAAGACTAGTACAGATACGGATGTTTGTTTTCTTTTAATCCGTAAATGAATCAATTCGTCCCTTTGATCAAATCCTGAAAAAAGTCACGAATTGTTATTCCAAGTCAGTATTTTTTGACCTTCATCACCCCCAGGTCATCAAAAATCCCGATCCTGTGTCAGCTTCCAGCCATCGGCGGGGACATCAATTCGCTACTAAACCCGCGACAACTATGCTCAGGTGCTGGAATATAGCCGGCATATGACGCCGGATCGGCAGTCTCGTAAACAACAATACCCAGCCCACTTCAGAGGGCATTACCCATGGATAGCAGAACCTTACGCAACCTCATGCGCATCGTGCAGACCGGCTCGTTGTCGGCCGCAGCCGAGCATTCGTGCCTGACTGTGCAGGCCTTGGCCGCGCAGTTGAACAAGGTCGAAGAGCAGTTCGGTTTCCGCTTGTTTCGTCGTTCCAACAAGGGCCTGACGCTGACGCCGCAAGGCACTGAGCTGACGCCCTACATGGACAAAGTGCTGATTGCCACGCGACAGATGGAAGAAAAGGTCGAGGCGCTCAAGGTGCCCGGCCAGCGCACATTGAAGGTTGCGTTGAACAACACGTTGTCGTCTGACTTCAACCGGCGAATGATCGGACGCCTGATCGAGGTGTTTCCCGATTACCAGATGGAATTCAGCTACGCCGAGTCGATGGAGAACCTCAGCAAGCTGAAGAATGAAGACTTTGATCTTGCGGTGCTGATCGGCCCGCAGCGGCCGGGTCTGCCGAGTATCGTCCTGCCGGATGTGCAGGTGCAGGTGGTCGGTGCGCATTGCGGGCAGGAAAACGATCCACTGACGTTGCTAGGCAACAAGTTTCAGGTGCGTCCTGCGGAAGATTGTCCGTATTCCCACAGCTTCCTGCGTTTTCTCGACGCCGGGCTGGGCAATCACGAGAACGGTCAGCGCATGGTCTATTCCTGCAGTGAAACTCTGACGCTGTCCTTGATCACGCAGATGGACGCAGTGGGCATGGTTTCTCGTGAGGCCGCGCAAAAGAACGGCCTGACGATTTTTCCCGGTTTTGAGGATTTCCTCGAAGTGCGTCTGGCGGTGAATAACCCGAACCTGTCGGGCCAGGCCCTGAACGACGTGGTCGATCTGCCGCTACATGATCGAGCCGAGCGCAATGTACGCAGCCGTCCCAACCGCCACACTGAGAAAGAGGTTTTTGCTGAAATACGCACATAGCAACGTCGGAATGGCTGCATAAAATTCCGGGCGATCGAGCTGTATGTGCTGATCCTTGATCAACAAGGGTGTCAGGCTGATCGCAGCGACGATCGCCACCGGCAGGTACTCCAGCGCCCGCGCAACGAATGGCGGCCAGTGCTCGGTGTTGACCTGCAGCGGCAACGCGCGTGGCAGGAAGGTCACGGCCATCATCAGCGCGACCACCAGAATCAGGAACGTTTGGTCAGGCATACACCCACTCCGCAGCCCACAAACGTGGCGATGAATACGTTGAATGGCGAAGTGCCGACCAGGCTCAGCGCGCCCATGCAGGCGACAGCAGCCGCGGCGGCGATGAGTTTGTTGCGGGTGTTGCACAGCGACACCAGCACATAGAGCATCATTGCGGTCAGTGCGTAGTCGAGCTGATATTTGATCAGGTGCGACGCGTATTGCGCGCAGACGGCGCCCAACAAACCGCCCAGCACCCAAGAGGTGTGGCAGAACAGGTTGAAGCCGATCAGGTAACGGATGTTGACCGGCGCGCCGGTGCCCAGTTTGACGCTGTGGAACGCAAAGGATTCGTCGGTCAGGCCACCGGCGTAGGCCCAGCGTTCCATGCGGCTGAGCCCCAGTGCGCGCAGGGCCTTGGCCATGTACACCGACATCAGCATGTGCCGCGCATTGATCAGGAAGGTGGTCAGCACGATGGTGGTCAGCGAAGCACCGCTGGAGATCAGCGCCAGCGCGGCAAATTGCGAAGCCCCGGCGTAGACGAACAGACACATCGCCACCGGCAGCCACATTGGCAGCCCGGCGTTCACCGCCATCAGCCCGAACACGAACGACACCGTGAAGTAACCGGCCACCACCGGGCTGGCTTCGGCAAACGTGCGCGATGGCTGATGAGCAGCCATCAGCGGCGCACTGCCGGACGTTTCATTCATAGATCCCTCTCAAATGTCCGCTCGCCGTGGGGTTCGCAAAAACCCTGGGCAGTCCAGAATCGCTTGCCCGCGAGGTTAGCATCGTCGACGAACAGAAACATCCGTAATACACCGACCCGTTTCATGTCGGATGACGCCGCTTCCACCAGCCGTTGGCCGACGCCCTGACTGCGATAGCGCGGGCTGACCGCGAGGTGGTTGATGGTGCCGCGACTGCCGAGCATGCCGCCGAGCACCGCGCCGACGATTTCGCCTTCGACATCGAAGGCCAGATAGGCCGTGGTGGTCTTCTGGATCAATACACCGCGCAGGCATTTGGCGTCCTGCCATTCGCAGAACGACACTTCGTCGAACTGCCGGAAGAAGCGCTCCATGCGCTGCGCGTCCTTGGCGGTGGCGCGTCGCAGCACCACCGGCGTCGAGCACTCGACGCCATCGATTGGGGTGATCTGATTAGCGAACAATGTCGAAAGCGGTCCCGGGCCGCGAGAAGGAAATCGCCAGAATCTGCCGATACGCCATGGCATGCGTGTGGGTGTTGCGCGCCGGGGTCACGTAGTGGCGCATGTCGCGATCAAGGAAGTAGGTGGTGTCGAGGATTTCCTGGTAGGTGGTCGACGCCAGTTGATGCTCGTGCACATCGTACAAACGGCTTTCCGCGCCCTCGACATTGTTGCGCCCCCAGAAGTGCACGCCGCTGAACGGATAGCCGTCGCAGTGAATCCCTTCCGGAGTGATTTCCAGTTGCTTGCCGGGTTTGATCTCGATGCGGATCTGATGGATCTGGCACTGCCAGATCTCATCGTGCAATTCTTCCGGCAACACGCTTTTGTACACTTCGAAATCGGTGTCGATCAGGCTGCGCATTACCGGCGAAGTGATTACTTCATCGGAGAAGTCCTGAAAGTGCCGCACAACACCGCCCACATAGGCGTTGTTCTCTTTCGACTGCACGTACGCGCGATGCTCGAGTTGCTTCAATTCACGTGTTTTCGGGTTGTACTCGAAGTCGCTGTAACGACGGTAACGCATGCCGGCTTCGGCCTGACCGTAGTAACTGTCTGGCTCCATGTTTTCCCAACTTTTGGTCAGTCTGACGAAGTCGGCAAAATGACCGTAGAGATTGAAGTCACCACCCTGGACGTTGACATATTTGTCGCGCCGTAGCGATTCGCCCACTTCTCTGTTCAAAACGATCATTACCAAATTCTCCGCTGCGTTGAGCGGCCTAATCTATTAGGTGGAGAATTTGCGTCCATGAGAAAGAATTTCAGGCATTTAAAGCCCTGTTTGAAACGGTACTTGAAGACGCCTCAAAACAACTTTTACGTGACAAAAACACGGGTTTTTTACGGTTTACGCAGAAAAGACCTCGAAAAAAAACCCCGAGCCAGTCGGGGTTTTCTCATGTTTCTTACACCGCATCGTTCATCAGAAGATGTTGATCGGGTAGTCGACGAATACACGCACTTCGTTGCCGCTGACGTTGTACTCGCTGGATTTCTGCGACACACGCAGGATCGAGCTGCGCAATTTCACGCTCAGGTCTTTCGCCGGACCACTTTGTACGACGTATTTGAACTGGTTGAAGATTTCGCGCTCGGTACCGCCGGTGCTGGTAGAAGTGGTGATGTTGTCGCCACGCACGTACGCGAAGTTGTAGCTCAGACCCGGTACGCCGAATGCGCCGAAGTCCAGGCCGTAGCCCAGCTGCCAGCTGCGCTCGTCTTCAGCGTTGAAGTCCGACCAGTAGGAGTTGGCCAGGTAGATGGTGTTGCCACCGTCGCCAATCCGCTGCTGATCTTTCTGATAACCGCCGTACGCGTAGCCCAGGTTGCTATCGCCGGTGGAGCGCTGGTGCGCTACGGTGAACGAGTGCGGGCCAGTGGCGAAAGTCGCTGCCAGGCTCCAGATCTTGTTGTCCTGACCGGTCACGATGCTCTTGCCCGGAACAGTGTTCTCACGAACATAAGAGCTGTCCAGCTTGGTGCGGTAGCCGTTGAAGTCCAGGGTCAGCGACTGATCCTTGTTGAACGGCAACACGTAGTTTGCGTTTACGTATTGTTTCTTCAACACATCTTCAACGTCGGATGCGTACAAGGCGCCCTTGAAGTTTTCAGTGAACTGGTAGCTACCACCCAATACGTTGATCGACTTCAGGCCACCGCTGTCACGACCCTCATCGCTCTTGCGCGATTCGGCGGTGAAGCGACCGGCATTCAGCTCCAGACCCTTGATCTCTTTGGAAGTGATCAAAGTACCGGTGTAGCTTTCCGGCAGCAGACGCGAGTTGTCGTAGTTCAGCACCGGCAGCGCCGGCATCTGGTCACCGTAAGTCAGCACGGTGTTGGAGAAGCGGAATTTTACCGCTGCGCCAGCCTTGGCCAGATCGCTGGAAGCATCGCCATGCTCGCCTGCAACGTTGCCGTTGTCTTGTTTGAAGAAGTCGATACCACCGGCGCCGCTACGACCCTTGCCGCCATCCAGACGCAGTGCGTACAGACCGAAGGCGTCAACGCCGACACCGATAGTGCCTTGGGTGAAGCCGGAAGAGAACGTACCGATGGCCGCCTGGCCCCACTCGGCTTTGTCTTCGTTACCATCTTTGTAATCACGATTGATGTAGGCATTGCGCAGCAGCACTTTCAGGCTGCTGTCTTCTACAAAACCCTTGGATTCGGCCTGGCCGTCAGCCATTGCCGAAGTGGCACTCAACATCCCCAGTGCGATCAGACTGATTCGCTTGTTCAACATTTTGTTTTCCTTATTACGGGTTGAAACGCGCTGTGTCGAACGGCTGAAACGGCGCTATTGCACTCTTTTTTCACCCCGAAACAAAAAGACCCGCCCACGACAAAGTCATGGCGGGCCTGCTTGTTATTCTTGAGTCATGGCGGTTGGCCACAGGCGTTGGGCCGAATCGTAGCCGCGCCCTCAATAATGTGTCAATTTCAAGAATCGTCTTTAAATAGGTAAAAATCGTCTAAGAATCGTAAATTTTGCGATAGCACATTGCTCGGAAATGCGCTCAGCCAGTGAATCCAGCGCAATTACGCGCAGCCGTCGAGGCCGCATTGCGCGGAGGATTGCCCCGGCTCATCAACCACAACCGCTTGCTCCAACCAGTCGGCGAAAGCCTGCGGTTTGCCTAGCCATGGGCTGATGTCGATCAAGGTGAACTGCCCATCCTGCTCCAGCGCCAACGTCGGAAAACCCTGCCCACCGAGTTGTGCCAGCAATCTGCGACTGGCTTTTACGTGCGCTGTCGTATCAACGGTTTTAAACGCAGCCGCAAAGGTGTTCTCCGCGTAGCCCAAATCACTGGCGAGTTCGAAAAGTATGGATTCATCGGCAATCCGCCGTCCTTCAACGTAATGCGCCGTCTGCAAACGTCCGAGCATCTGCAAACCGCGACCGTCGATGGCCTCTGCCGCCATCACCGCCGCAATCGGCGGCGTCGAATCGAAAACCGCCGAGTGATCACGCAGCAGACCTTCGAAATACGCTTCGCCAAAGGGTTGTCCGGTGTATTCGGCAATGCGCCGATCGTGGGGCATGACGTAATCGCGCAGTTGCGGCGAAACGCGCTGGCGATTCGCGCCGCTCATCATTCCGCCCGCATGGGCAATGACCGGCAACACTTGCTGCGCCGCTTGCACCAGCGGTTTGGCGCCGTAGCACCAGCCGCACAATGGATCGTAAATGTAGTGAAGGATCATGAGAGAACTCCGGCAACAAAGTAGAAAAATTCGATGCCGGCAGACTATTCCTACGCGTGTTGGGGAAAAACGCCGGAATGGCTCTCAGACTGTTTCGAGAATCGGTCGAATGGAACGACCGGTCAGGATGTATCCAAATCGACATAAATTGAAACAATCTGACAGGGGAACTTATCAGGAATAAATTACAGGAGCAAATGTAAAGCATTACCATTCGCGCGTTTGAATTTCCTTACCCTTTCGGATGCGCTTTTCCATGCCTGCCCCGTTCCGCCTCACGCCTGTCACCCTTGGATTGTCTGCCTTTCTGTCCAGCGGTTTTGCTTACTCCGCTACCGAACTGCCCGCCACCGCGATCAGCGCCGAAGAACAAGCCGAGGACCCGCGCGTCAAGATCAGCAACACTGCGACTCGCACCTCGACACCGGTGCGCTATGTGCCGCAGGCCATCGACTCGATCAAGACCTCAAACGTCGCCGACTACGGCACCAATGACATCGGCGACGCCCTGAGCGGGATTCCCAACGTCAGCAGCAGCGCCGACACGCGCTTCGACAGTCTGCGTATCCGCGGCTTCGACGCCAGCAACGACTTCTATCTGGACGGCATTCGCGACGACAGCCAGTACAAGCGCGACCTGCACAACATCGAGCGGGTCGAAGTGCTCAAAGGTCCGGCGGCGGTACTTTACGGCCGTGGCAGCCAGGGCGGGATCGTCAACCGCGTGAGCAAGCTGCCCGAGTTCGGCCGTCGTTCGACCATCGAGGCCCAGGGCGGCAGCGAAGACTTGCGCAGCCTGTACGCCGACCTCAGCACCGACCCCAGCGAAAACCTCAGCCTGCGCCTGAACATGGGCAACATGGATGAAAACAGCTTCCGCGACGGCGTCAGCGGCAACCGCCAGCTGTTCGCGCCGTCGATGAGCTGGCAACTGACCCCAGACTTGAACTGGCTGGTGCAATACGAATACAGCCGCTACAACCGCACCCCGGATCGCGGTATTCCCGGTGTGAATGGCCGCCCGGCGGACGTCGGTCGCGACACCACCTACGGCAACGATCACGACTTCATCGACGACAAGGCGCAGTCCCTGCGTTCGAAACTCACCTACGAGATCAACGACAACTGGCAGCTGCGCCAGACCTTGGGTGTGTTCAAGCTCGACAGCGATTTCGACAACACCTATCTCACCGGTTTTGACCCGAAAACCAACAAGGTCGCGCGCCAGCACTGGCAGCAGGATCTGACCACCCGCAACGTCTACAACAACCTCGAACTGGAAGGTGGTTTCGATACCTTTGGCCTCGAGCATCGCCTGTTGACCGGCGTCGAGATCGGCAGCCAGCGCCGTGATCCGAAGTTGTACAACGCCGCGACTGGCAAGACCCCAGGCGCACAACCGGTGCCATCGCTCCACCTGTTCAACCCCAACCGCGAGCTCCGTCATACCGGCAGCATGCAGGTGTTCAGCGACAGCCACACCGAAGTCGAAAGCCGCGCGGTGTACGTGCAGGATCAGTTGCGTCTGAACGATCAATGGCAACTGCTGGCCGGCCTGCGTTACGACACCTTCGATATCGAGTCGACCAACCAGCTCAAGAACCTCACTGAAGATCGCGACAGCCACAGCACCAGTCCACGCTTCGGGATTGTCTGGACGCCGCTGCAGAATCATTCGTTCTATGCCTCGTGGTCGAAGACCTTCTCGCCCGTTGGCGGCGGCCTGATCGGCATCACCCCGGGGGCTGCCGGCAATAGCAACGACTTGAGTCCGGAGCTGACCAAACAGAAAGAAATCGGCGTGAAAAGCGACTGGCTGAATGATCGTCTGAGCACCACGCTGGCGGTCTACGACCTGGAACTCTACAACCGCCGCACCAGTGATCCGAACGATCCGACCCTGACCGTCATGACCGGTCTTCAGCGCTCGCGCGGTATCGAGCTGACCGCCACCGGCAAACTGGTCGGCAACTGGTACATGCGCGGTGGCGTCGGCGTGCAGGACACCACTATCGAGAAGGATAACAACGGCCTGGAAGGCAAGCGCGTCAACAACGTGGCCAAACACAACGGCAGCCTGTTCCTGACCTGGAAACCGGAAATGGGCTGGTACGGCGAAACCGGCTTGACCCTGGTCGGCCAGCGTTATGCCGACAACGCCAACACCACCGTGCTGCCAGGGTATGGCCGCTGGGATGCACTGGTCGGCTACCGCTTCAAGGACTGGGACTTGCGCGCGGCACTGAACAACATCACTGACCGCGAGTATTACGCCTCGGCCACCAGCCAATATCAGATCCAGCCAGGCGCACCGCGCAGTGTGGTGATGACCGGTACCTACAGTTTCTGAATGCACACAAACCCTGTGGGAGGGGGCTTGCTCCCGAAGGCGTCGTGTCAGGCAACACCATCGTCACTGACTGATTGCATTCGGGAGCAAGCCCCCCTCCCACAGGTCCAATGTTCGCAGTGGTTTTTGTGTCGTGCATAAAAAAGCGCCGCCATCCCGGCAGCGCTTTTACCAATCCTTGTTGTTGTTCTTATCCTTCCATTACAGCCCATAACGCTTCCAGTTCGGCCTCGCTGAACAGGCCAGCGGGGTAGCGCTCGATCATCATCCGGCGCGGATCAGGTTCCCTGATCTGACGCGTTCCATTGGACTTCAAAAAGTGCGCGACAATCTGGAGCGATTCGCCGTTGACGGCCATGGGATGCAAAGTCCGCTCGCTGACTACGTTCACTTCGGCGTTCATTTCAGCGCTCTCTCCCCGTTCGTGAGCGGCTAAGTTATCCAAGGTATATGACAGAACTGTTGAAGTTCCCCCCTCTCCCTAGTGCACTTTGTCCGATACAAGAGCTATGCCAAGGTTTCCGATTTGTCGACAGGCGGATACAAACAAGCCCGCGGTCCAACAGGGCCGCGGGCTTGTTTGAATGTGTAGCAAGCTAATCTTTGCCTGGCCGATTTATGAATCAACTCAAGCTGTTACGTCTCAACTCACTCTTTGTGCGGGGCTGGCTGTTGTTGGGTAAGGCAGTGGATATTGCCGCCGCCCAGTAACAGTTCACGGCCCGGCACCATCACCACTTCGTGTTGCGGGAACAGCTTCTGCAGGATTTCCCGCGCAGGCGCGTCCATCGGATCGTCGAAGCTCGGCGCGATGATGCCGCCGTTGACGATCAGGAAGTTCACGTAGGAGCCGGCCAGGCGCACGGACGGATTGCGCTCCTGCGTACCGTCGACCGGATCGACACCGGCGCACTCTTCTTCGGTCGCATACAGCGGCCCCGGAATCGGCATCTTGTGCACCGTGAACGGGCGCCCCTTGGCATCGGTGCTGCTTTGCAGCACGTTCATCGCCGCCTGGCAGCGCGGGTAGTTCGGATCCTGCGGATCGTCGGTCCACGCCAGCATAACTTCGCCCGGGCGCACGTAGCAGCAGAAGTTATCCACATGACCGTCGGTTTCGTCGTTGAACAGACCATCCGGCAGCCAGATGATCTTATCTACAGACAGATTGTCGCGCAGCACCGCTTCGATCTCTTCGCGGCTCAGGTGCGGGTTGCGGTTGTGATTGAGCAGGCACTCTTCAGTAGTGATCAGCGTGCCTTCACCGTCGACATGAATCGAACCGCCTTCAAGCACAAAACCTTCGGTGCGATAACGCGGGCTGCGCTCGATTTCGAGAATCTTGCCACCGACCTGCGAATCACGGTTCCACGGCGAATACAGACCGCCCTCAAAACCGCCCCAAGAGTTGAAGTCCCAGTTCACACCGCGCACTTCGCCGCTGTTGTTGATGACGAACGTCGGGCCGGTGTCCCGCACCCAGGCGTCATCGCTGGACATCTCGACCACACGGATATTCGGCACATCGAGGCGCGCACGGGCGTTTTCGTACTGGCCAGCCGACACGGCAACCGTCACCGGTTCAAAACGGGCGATGGCCTTGGCCACTGCAACGTGCGCGGCCTGCGCCGGCTTGCCACCCAGGCGCCAGTTATCCGGACGCTCAGGCCAGATCATCCAGGTCTGGGTCTGCGGCGCCCACTCGGCCGGCATGTAGAAGCCATCGTCACGCGGGGTACTTTTCAAAGTGGTCATCGGAACAGGACTCCAGGGAACCGTCGAAGGGTTGCAAAGCAATGGCGACTTTATAACCGATAAATATCGTATTTTAAATGCTTAAAGATGCAGCAACCTTAAAAAAAATCGATAAATACCGATACAAATCGAATTAACACGAATTCCTGTGGGAGCGGGCTTGCTCGCGAAGGCGTCACAGCACTCGATATCACGTTTGAATGAAAAACCGCCTTCGCGAGCAAGCCCATTCCCACAAAAGCAGCGTTTACAGACCTTCTTCGAGCACCCGATCCAGCATGTCGACAAAGAAGTCGACACTGCGCCGCGAGGTAACCATCGGCGGTTTGATCTTGAGAATGTTCAGGTCATCCCCGGTTGGCTGCATGAAGATCCCCAGCTCACGCAGGCGATCGCACAGCAAGGCGGTTTCCTCGGTGGCCGGCTCCAGGGTCTGGCGATTGCGGATCAGCTCCAATCCCAGATAGAACCCGGAACCATGCACCGCGCCCACCAGTGGATGTTTATCGATCAGCGCTTCCAACCGCGCCTTGAAATGCCCGCCAACCACCTGGGCATTTTCCCAGAGCTTTTCTTCCTCCATCACATCCAGCACCGCCATGCCGATCTGGCAGCTCACCGGACTGCCGCCGGCCGACGAGAAGAAATAACCTTCAGCCTCCAGCGCTTCGGCGATTTCCCGGCGGGTAATGACGGCGCCTAGCGGCTGACCGTTGCCCATGCCCTTGGCCATGGTGATGATGTCCGGCACCACGCCCTGCTCTTCGAACCCCCAGAAGAAGTGGCCCATGCGCCCGTAACCGACCTGTACTTCGTCGGCGATGCACACCCCGCCCTGGGCACGCACCAATGCATAGACCTGCTTCAGATAACCGGGCGGCAGAGAAATCCCGCCGGCGTTGCCGTACACCGGTTCACAGATGAAACCGGCCAATTGGCGCTGCTGTGCGGCGATATGCGCCAGTTGCGCTTCTACGCTGCGCACATAGTGCGGCGCAGAATCCAGGCCACGGAATTCACCGCGATAGATATTCGGCGCGGTCACTGGGTGCACCCAGTCCGGGCGGCTTTCCAGCGCTCGCGGATTGTCGGCAATCGAGGTCGACACCGCATCGGCGCCGACCGTCCAGCCGTGATAGGCCTCCAGCACGCTGAGCATGTCGCGCCCGCCGCTGTAGGCCCAGGCCAGGCGAATCGCCAGGTCGTTGGCCTCGCTGCCACTGTTGACCAGAAACACCCGGTCCATGCCTTCCGGCGCCAGTTTCAGCAAACGTTCTGAGAACTCCGCCACGGCTGCATAGTTGAAGCGTGAGTTGGTGTTGAGCAGCGACCACTGCCGCGCCGCCACCTGGGCCATGCGCGGATGGCCATGACCGAGCACCGCGACGTTGTTGAGCATGTCGAGGTAGGAGCGGCCCTGCATGTCGATCAGGTGATTGCGCCAGCCACGCTCGATGCGCGGCGGGTCAACGTAATAGTGTTTTTGCGTGCGGGCGAAACTGGCGTCGCGCCGTTCGAGCAAGGTTTTCGCGTCCAGCTCCGGCTCGGCATCGCAGGCCAGCCCCAGCAGCGCCGCTGGCGACGGGCACAACGCCTGCCACGCAGCCGCGCGCGAAGGGCTGCAGAACAACGGCGCATCCAGCGATGCAACGCGGCTCAACTGCACAATCAACGGGCCGCTGACCGCACCCAGCACCTGACCTTTGACCAGCGCCGCGCCGCTGTGCAACGAGGCGTTCACGCCCCACAGGCGCACACTGAGCTGTGGCCCGTCGAGTTGCAGCACACCATCTGTCGCGTGATGCAGCACACCGGCAAACGGCGCTTCCACCGCCGAGCCCTGCGGCACGCGCAACTCAACGTGCAGCGGGAAAGTCTCCGGTTCGACCGCTGTGTCCACTCGCGTCTGCGACAAGCGATATTGCCCGTAACGACTCGCCGCCAGCCCATGCGCCGCGGCGGCTTCCGTCAGCAGTCGTTGATCGATCCCCTGCTGCTCCCAGTTGCCCGCCTCGAAATGCGGACTCAGGACGCCAAGGTCGATCAGCGCAAATTCCCGCCCGACCAGCTCTGGCAACAGCGGCGCAAAACCCTCGCTGCTGATCGCCGGCAAACGCTGGCCGACTGACGTGAGGATCGCCGCTTCCATCAATGCCAGCGGCACCGAAGTCGCCACCTGGAAAATTTCCCATTCGTGGGCAAGATTGTCACGGCTGTAGATATTGCCCGGATCGATACTGACCTGCTGCTCGCCACTGAGCACCAGCACCGCCGCCCGCGCCACGATCAATGGCCACAGCGCCTGCAACTCTTCGTGCTGCAGCGGATTGACCGCATGATAGGCCTGCACCGCCGGCAGAATCACGAACGGATCACCACCGGCATGGTGCAGCAGCGCCGCGCACGTCACCGACAGATCGGTGATGCGCCAGGTGCGCACCAGATCACCGAAGTCGATCACGCCCTGCAATTGCCAATGACGCTTGGCATCGCGTAGCCAGACAGCATTATCGTCGGTGATGTCCATGTGGATCGCCTGCACCGGCAGTTTGTCCTGCAACGGCTGCAAACGGCGCTCGGCCTGTTCGGCGGCGTCAGCGATCAGTGTGCGCTGGCGTTCATCCTTGATCACCGGTAGCAAATGGCTGATCAGTGCACTGGCATGCCGCGCGTCCCATTGCAACGTACGCTCAAGTCCCGGATGGTCGAAGCCGGCCAGCGCCAGGTCCATCTCGCCGCACAGCTGACCGAAACCGGCCACCACGTCGTGGCCCAAGTAATCAAGATGAGTCAGCGGCTGGCCTTCGATGTAGTCCAGCAGCCGCACATGCACCGGCTCGCCATTGGCTTGCAGCGACAACAGATCCGCGCCGTTATTGGCCGGGATCACCTTGGGTACGTTTACCGACGAATGCTCGGCGAGGTACTTGAGACCGGCATGTTGGGCCTGCAACTCCACCAGCGCGTAATCGCCGCGGCAGATTTTCAGGACAAAGCGCCCGCGTTCGCTGTCGACCCGGTAATTGAGATCCTGCTGACTGCCCAGCGCCTGTAATGTGCCGCTGAGCCCGTAATGCTCGGCCAACCATTGCCGGGCCAGCGCCTCGGAGACCTGCGGGCTGGGCAGACTGGCGCGATGAATCAACGTGGCGAGCGGCATGGAACGACCCCTGAAATTTTATTAGGCGCCTATATCGCCATTGCACCGAGGGATAATCAACCCCCGACCGGTGAACACACCCCAGCCCCTGTGCGAACCGGCAACGCCCGTGCGTCGAATATCCAGCAGCAAAACACAGCGCAGACAAAATAGCGGGGGCATCCCTCTTGCACCGTCCCTCACCTGCCGACAAGCTATGCTCCACTCGCTTTATCGTCTTACGGAAAAAGGCCAACCTGCATGCGTATTCTCATCACCGGTGGTGCCGGTTTCATTGGCTCCGCACTGGTTCGCCATCTGATTCGCAACACTGACCACGAGGTGCTTAACCTCGACAAACTGACCTATGCCGGCAATCTGGAGTCCCTGACCAGCATCGCCGACAACAGTCGTTACGAATTCGTCCAGGCCGACATCGTCGACCACCCAACGGTGAGCGCCATACTGCAGCGCTTCCAGCCTCATGCGATCATGCACCTGGCTGCCGAATCCCATGTCGACCGCTCCATTGACGGTCCGTCGGAATTCATCCAGACCAACATCGTCGGCACTTACAGCCTGCTGGAAGCGGCCCGAGCCTACTGGTCGGGGCTGAGCGAGCCGCAGAAAAGCGCTTTCCGCTTTCACCATATCTCCACCGACGAGGTCTATGGTGACCTGCATGGCGTCGATGATTTGTTCACCGAGACCACCCCCTACGCCCCAAGCTCCCCTTATTCAGCGAGCAAGGCCGCATCCGACCATCTGGTCCGCGCCTGGCACCGAACTTACGGCTTACCGGTCCTGCTGACCAATTGCTCGAACAACTATGGGCCGTACCACTTCCCGGAAAAACTGATTCCGCTGGTGATCCTCAATGCTCTGGCAGGCAAACCGCTGCCGGTGTACGGCAACGGCCAGCAAGTTCGGGATTGGCTGTTCGTCGACGATCACGCGCGGGCACTGCTCAAGGTGGTGACTGAAGGCGTGGTCGGCGAAACCTACAACATCGGCGGTCACAACGAGCAAAAGAACATCGATGTCGTCCACGGCATCTGTACGTTGCTTGAAGAACTCGCGCCCCATAAACCTGAAAACGTCGCCCGGTTCGCCGACCTGATCACTTTCGTCGAGGATCGTCCCGGCCATGACCTGCGTTATGCGATCGACGCCGGCAAAATCGAACGCGACCTTGGCTGGGTACCGGAAGAAACATTCGAGACCGGACTGCGCAAGACCGTCCAATGGTATCTGGACAACCTCGAATGGTGTGGTCGTGTCCAGGACGGCAGCTACCAGGGCGAACGCCTCGGTTCCACGGGTATCAAGGATCTTCACGCATGATGAAAGGAATAGTTCTGGCCGGTGGCTCCGGTACACGTTTGCATCCGATCACGCTGGGTGTATCGAAACAACTGTTGCCGGTCTATGACAAACCGATGATCTATTACCCGATCTCGGTACTGATGCTGGCCGGCATCAAGGACATCCTGGTGATTTCCACCCCACAGGATCTGCCGCAATATCGCAACCTGCTGGGCGACGGCAGCCAGTTCGGCGTGTCGTTCAGTTTTGCCGAACAACCGTCCCCGGACGGTCTCGCCCAAGCCTTTTTGATCGGCGAGCAGTTTATCGGTAACGATCCGGTCTGCCTGATCCTCGGTGACAACATTTTCCATGGCCAGTATTTCGGCGAGCAGTTGAAGAAGGCTGCCCAGCAAAAGGCTGGCGCAACCGTATTCGGCTACTGGGTCAAGGATCCGGAGCGCTTCGGCGTGATCGACTTCGACGGCGAAGGGCGCGCGCTGTCCATTGAAGAAAAACCGGCGAAGCCAAAGTCCAGCTACGCCGTCACCGGGCTGTATTTCTACGACAACGATGTGATCAGAATTGCCAAGGCAGTCAAACCCTCGCCCCGTGGCGAACTGGAAATCACCGATGTGAACAATGCCTATCTGCAGCGAGGCGATCTGCAGGTCGAGCGCTTCGGTCGTGGATTCGCATGGCTGGATACCGGTACGCATGACAGCCTGCTTGAGGCTTCTCAATACGTGCAGACAATCGAACACCGTCAGGGCCTGAAGGTCGCGTGTCTGGAAGAAATCGCCTATCAGAACGGCTGGATCACTCGCGATTATCTGCTCGAACGCGCTCAGTATTTCGGCAAGACCGGATACGGCCAGTACCTGTTCTCGATTGCTGGAGACAACCAATGAACGTGATTGAAACCGGCCTGCCGGGTGTCGTGATCATCGAACCGAAGGTATTCGGTGACGAGCGCGGTTTTTTCTATGAAAGCTTCAACGCCAGGGCATTCGCTGAAGCGACGGGAGTTCACGCACAGTTCGTCCAGGATAACCACTCGCGTTCGCAAAAAGGCGTGTTGCGTGGCCTGCACTATCAGTTGGAAAACACCCAGGGGAAACTGGTACGGGTAACCGTAGGGGAAGTACTGGATGTAGCCGTGGATATCCGCCGCAGTTCGCCGAACTTTGGCAAATGGGTCGCCGTGCGCCTGTCCGCCGACAACCATCGTCAGCTATGGGTCCCGGAAGGCTTTGCCCACGGTTTCGTCGTGCTGAGCGAGGTGGCCGAGTTTCTCTACAAGACGACCGACTACTACACGCCGTCGGCCGAACGCACCATTCGCTGGGATGACCCGACACTGGCCATTGACTGGCAACTGCAGCAAACCCCGAAGCTGTCTGCCAAGGATCAGGACGGCAAAAGCCTGCAAGAGGCCGACCTGTTCCCATGAAAATCCTTATCTGTGGTCAGAATGGACAGGTCTCGCAGGCGTTGCAGGCGTGTCTGGCCGGTCTCGGCAGCCTCGTAGTACTGGGGCGCGACCGCCTCGACCTCGCGCAACCGGCGCAAATTCGCCAGCAAGTCAGGCAAGTCGCGCCCGACCTGATCATCAATGCAGCGGCATACACAGCCGTTGACCAGGCACAAAGCGAGCCAGAGCTGGCGTTCGCCATCAACGCAACCGGCCCCGGGGTACTGGCCGAAGCGGCCGCCCTGCTGGACGTTCCGCTGATCCATTACTCCACCGATTATGTGTTCGATGGCAACAAACACGCGCCTTACGTTGAATCTGACGCGACCAACCCGCTCGGGGTCTACGGCGAGAGCAAGCTGGCGGGTGAGCAGGCTGTCGCTGCCGCTCATGCGCAGCATTTGATCCTGCGCACCAGTTGGGTCTATTCAACCCATGGCCGCAATTTTCTGTTGACCATGCAGCGTCTGCTTCAGGAAAAACCCGAGTTGCGGGTTGTCGCTGACCAGATCGGTGCGCCGACCTGGGCCGGCAGCATTGCCCGCAGTACCCTCGAACTGATCGAGCGCTGGCAAGAAAGGCAAGCGGGTGCCTGGGGTACCTACCACCTGACCGCGCAAGGTGAGACTTCCTGGTTCGGCTTTGCCCAGGCCATCGGTAACGCGCTACTTGAACAAGGGAAGCCTTGCGCAACGCTATTGCCGATTCCCTCGAGCGACTATCCGACGCCTGCCGCCCGGCCATTGAATTCGCGACTCGACTGCAGTCGCTTGCAACGGGAATGGGGGGTCAGTCAACCTGACTGGCAAACTGCGCTGCATGAGTGTCTTGCCCGGCAAGCCTAGGCATAATGCGCCTGTCACCACAGGCGCATCCGGCTCATGAAACCTACCCTTCCCCGCAGACCTCGCTGGCGCAGCCTCGCGCTGCTGGCCCTGTGTCTGGCGCCGCTGCTGTGGCCGCTGGAGCATCTGGCCGAGCGCTATTACCGCAGTGAACTGGCCGGACAAAACCGCCAGACCCTCGACCTCTACGTCGCCAACCTGCTGGGCACCCTGCACCGTTATGAAGTGTTGCCGCAGATCCTCGGCGACCTGCCGGCCCTGCGCGCCGTGCTCGGCGCACCGGACGACGGTGTCACCCAGGGCAACGCCAACCGTCTGTTGAAAAACATCGCAGCGCAGACCGGCGCCGAAGTCATGTACCTGATGGACACCAGCGGCCAGACCCTGGCGGCGTCGAACTGGGACAAACACGACAGCTTTGTCGGACGCAATTTCGCCTTCCGTCCGTATTTCAGCGAGGCCATGGCTGGACGTCTGGGACGTTTCTTTGGTCTGGGCACCACCTCGGCCAAGCGCGGTTATTTCTTCGCCGCAGCAGTGCGCAACGGCGAAAAAATCATCGGCGTGCTGGTGATCAAGGTCGACCTCGACCACACCGAAAGCCTCTGGGGCAAAACCCCGGAACAACTGTTGGTGACCGACCATAACGGCGTGGTGATTCTCACCTCGCGCCCGGAATGGCGTTTCCGTTCGACCCGCACCCTGAGCGATACCGAGCGCTCGGCAATCACCGCCATCCAGCCCTATCCGACCCGCGAGCCGCGCCCACTGAACCTCAGCGACAGCGCCTGGCTGACCCAAACCGTCGATATCGCTGAAACCGGCTGGAGCGTCAGCATCCTCGCTCCACGCACGCTGATCGACCGTCCGGTACGCACTGTGGTGGCGATCGGCGGCGCCACGCTGTTGGTGGTGATGCTGTTGCTCGGGCTGATGATGCAGCGCCGTCGGCATTATCTGGAACGCATCGCCTTCGAAGCCAAGGCCCGTCGTGAACTGGAAGGCCGTGTGGCCGAACGCACAAGCGATCTGGAAGGCCTCAACCGCCGCCTGAAGCAGGAAGTGCTGGAGCGGGAACAGGCCCAGCAGGAGCTGGTGCGTGCCCAGGACGATCTGGTCCAGGCTGGCAAACTCTCGGCACTGGGCACCATGTCGGCGAGTATCAGCCACGAACTCAATCAGCCGCTGGCGGCGATTCGCAGCTATGCGGAAAACGCCGAAGTGCTGCTCGATCATCAACGTACCGACGACGCCCGTGGCAACCTCAAACTGATCAGCGAGCTGACCGGGCGCATGGCCTCGATCATCGCGCACCTGCGTGCCTTCGCCCGCCGCGATCGCCACGCCCCGGAAAGCGTGGCCCTGCAACCGGCGCTGGACGATGCGCTGGCATTGCTCGCCAAACGGCGCCGCAGCATGGAAGTCGAGCTGATCCGCGACCTGCCCGCCGCCACGCTGTGGGTCGAGGCCGGGGAAACCCGTCTGCGCCAGGTGCTCGGCAATCTGCTGGCCAACGCCCTCGATGCGCTGACCGAAAAAGGCCCGCCGCGCAAACTGTGGCTGAGTGCCGAATCCACGGCCGAGGGCGTCAATCTGTACATTCGCGACAACGGCCCGGGCTTTTGCATGGAAGCCCTCGGCCGCGCCAGCGAGCCCTTTTACACCACCAAGACCCGCACTCAGGGTCTTGGCCTGGGGCTGGCGATCTGTGAAACCCTGATGCGCGCCTTCGGTGGTGAACTGTCGTTCGCCAACCACAAGCAAGGTGGCGCCTTGATCACCCTGCGGCTGCGCGCCGGCGCGCCCGGGGTCAGCCTGCAACCGTCCGAGGATCGAAGTGCATGACCATCGACAATCGCATTCAGGTGGTGTTGATCGACGACGATCCGCACCTGCGTCAGGCCCTCGGCCAGACTCTGGATCTGGCCGGGCTGAAAATCCTCCCGCTGTCCGAAGCCAAAGGTCTGGCCGGGCAACTGGAGCGTGACTGGCCCGGCGTGGTGGTCAGCGATATCCGCATGCCAGGTATGGACGGCCTGGAACTGTTGAGCGAACTGCACGCGCAGGATCCGGAACTGCCAGTGCTGCTGATCACCGGCCACGGCGATGTGCCGCTGGCGGTGCAGGCGATGCGCGCAGGCGCCTATGATTTTCTGGAAAAACCGTTCGCCAGCGATGCCCTGCTCGACAGCGTGCGCCGCGCCCTGGCCCTGCGCCGGCTGGTGCTGGACAACCGCAGCCTGCGTCTGGCCCTGAGCGATCGCAACGAACTGAGCGCACGACTGGTCGGCCATTCGGCGCCGATGCTGCGCCTGCGCGAACAGATCGGTGCGCTGGCGGCGACCAAGGCGGACGTGTTGATCCTTGGTGAAACCGGCGCCGGCAAAGAGGTCGTGGCCCGTGCGCTGCACGATTTGTCGAGTCGGCGCAACGGCCCGTTCGTGGCGATCAACGCCGGGGCGCTGGCCGAATCGGTGGTCGAGAGCGAGCTGTTCGGGCATGAGCCGGGCGCGTTCACTGGCGCGCAGAAACGCCGGATCGGCAAGTTCGAATTCGCCAACGGCGGCACGCTGTTCCTCGATGAAATCGAAAGCATGAGCATGGACGTGCAGGTGAAACTGCTGCGCATGCTGCAAGAGCGTGTGGTCGAACGTCTGGGTGGCAATCAGCTGATCCCACTGGACATCCGCGTCATCGCCGCGACCAAGGAAGACCTGCGTCAGGCCGCTGATCAAGGGCGTTTTCGCGCCGACTTGTATTACCGCCTGAACGTTGCACCGCTGCGCATTCCGCCACTGCGCGAACGCGGCGAGGACGCGCTGGTGCTGTTTCAGCATTACGCCGATGAAGCCAGCACCCGCCATGGTTTGCCGCCGCATGAACTGCAGCCGGCGCAACGCGCCTTGCTCCTGCGCCACACCTGGCCGGGCAACGTGCGCGAACTGCAGAACGCCGCCGAGCGGTTCGCCTTGGGGCTGGAACTGGCGCTGGATAACAGTGGAAACGAAGGCGGCACCACCGTGGAAGTCGTCAGCGGCGGACTGAGCGAGCAAGTGGAAAACTTCGAGAAATCGTTGATCGCCGCTGAGCTGGCGCGCTCGCACAGTTCGGTGCGCAGCCTCGCCGAAGCCTTGGGTATTCCGCGCAAGACCCTGCATGACAAGCTGCGCAAGCACGGCTTGAATTTCGCCGACAGTGGCGCCCATGGAGAAGAAGCCGAATGAACCGCGACAGCCGCTATCTGGAATCGGTGCTGCATCACGACATTCCGCTGACCCGCGAGATGGGCCTCAAGGTCCTCGCCTGGCATGAGCAGCAGTTAAGCCTGCACTTGCCGCTGGAGCCGAACGTCAATCACAAGAGCACCATGTTCGGCGGCAGTCTCTACTGCGGCGCGGTGCTGGCGGGCTGGGGCTGGCTGCATTTGCGCCTGAAGGAAGAAGGCATCGATGACGGGCACATCGTGATTCAGGAAGGCCAGATCAGTTATCCGCTGCCCGTGACCGGTGATGCCACGGCGATTTGTCCGGCACCGGAAGCGGCGGTCTGGAAGAGGTTTCTGGCGATGTATCAGCGTTATGGGCGCGCACGGTTGACGCTTAATACGCGGATCGTCAACGCCGGCAGCGATGAGGATGCAGTGACGTTCAGCGGCCAGTACGTTCTGCACCGCTGAAGCAAAAGATCGCAGCCTTCGGCAGCTCCTACAGGGGGATGCGAAATCCTCTGTAGGAGCTGCCGCAGGCTGCGATCTTTTGATCTCAGGAGCGAGCCAGCTGCAACAGTCTTGAACGCCACGCCGCTTTCGCCGGCAACGCCAGAAAGAACGCATTGAGCAGCGATTCCCGCGCCGGATAACAGAACGCTTCGCCCTGCAGATCCAGCACCTCGCCGCCGGCACCTTCGAGTACGCCCTGCGCCGCCGCGGTGTCCCATTGCGAAGTCGGCGCCAGTCTTGGATAACAATCCGCTGCCCCTTCAGCCAACAGACAAAACTTCAGCGAACTGCCAATGTTCGCCAGTTGCAACTCGCCCAGGCTAGCGCTCAAACCGGCGAGCAGACGTTCCTGCTCCGGACTGGAGTGTCGGCGGCTCGCCACCACGGTGAACGCTTCGCCGGGCGCGAGCGCGTCACGCACCTGAATCGCCACCGGCGAACCACCTTTGTCGCCTCGCCACGCACCTAACCCGGCACCACCGACATAGAAACGACCGTTGGTCGGCATCGACACCACGCCAAACACCACCCGACCGTTTTCGATCAGGGCGATGTTGACGGTGAATTCTTCACTGCCACTGATGAACTCCTTGGTGCCATCCAGCGGATCCACCAGCCACCAGCGCTGCCACCCGGCGCGCACGCTCTGCGGAATGTTGGCGTCCTCCTCCGACAGAATCGGAATACTGGAGTCCAGTGCGGTCAGCCCGGCGACGATTACATGGTGCGCGGCCATGTCCGCTGCGGTCACCGGTGAATCATCGGACTTGGCGGTGACCTCCACGCCAGAGCGCCAGAACGGCAGAATCGCCTCGCCAGCCTGCAATGCCAGCTCAACCACCGGCGCCATCAACGGATGGGGAAAAATCATCGACATCTCACTCATGACTGAAAGAACCCGCGCTGCGTCAGCAGGTCACGCGCCAGATACAGCGCCGCCAGGGCACGGCCTTCGGTAAATTGCGGGTTCTGCGCCAGCGCCGCCAGTTCACGCAGGTTGACCTTGTCGACCCGCATCGGCTCGGGCTCGTCTCCCTCCAGGCGTTCCTCGTAGAGATCGGTGGCCAGCACCACCTGGATCTTTTGGCTCATGTAACCGGGCGACAGCGACAACTCGGTCAGATGCTCCAGTTGACGCGCACCGAAACCGGCCTCTTCCTTGAGCTCGCGCTCGGCCGCTGCCAGTACATCCTCGCCCGGCTCGATCAGGCCTTTGGGCAGGGACAGTTCGTACTCGTCAGTGCCGCCGCAGTATTCCTCGACCAGCACCGCGTGTTCGCTGTCGAACATCGCCACAATCATCACCGCGCCATAACCCGCGCCTTTGCCGACCAGACGCTCGTAGGTGCGCTCCACGCCATTGGAAAAACGCAGCTTCAGTTCTTCGACGCAAAACAGGCGACTGGTGGCGACAATCTCGCGGGCGAGTACAGTGGGTTTCTGGCGCATGCAAAGCTCCTTGGCGTGAACGCGCTACTATAACGCGGCTTTCCCGATTGTTTGTGTCGGATATCTTTCTACCGCTCGAGACGTTGCCATGCCTTCTTTACCGTGGTCTGACATCGATACCGTCCTGCTGGACATGGACGGTACGTTGCTGGATCTGCACTTCGACAACCATTTCTGGCTGGAACACCTGCCGCAACGCTACGCCGAACTGCACGGGGTGAGCCGGGCCATGGCCGATATGGAATTGCAGCCGCTGTTCGAGCGCCATGCCGGGCAACTGCAGTGGTACTGCCTGGATTTCTGGAGCACCGAACTGAAACTCTCGGTGCGTGAACTGAAACTGGAAACCGCGCACCTGATCGCGCTGCGCCCGGATGCCGACACCTTTCTGCAGGCGATCAAAAAGGCCGGCAAACGGGTGATCATGATCACCAACGCCCACCGCGATTCACTGTCGTTGAAACTGGAACGGATCGAACTGGCGCCGTATTTCGAACGGCTGATCAGCTCCCACGATTACGGTTTCCCCAAAGAGAATCCGCAGTTCTGGGATGCCTTGCAGGCGGATATCGGTTTCGATCCGGCACGCAGTCTGTTCATCGACGACACGTTGCCGATTCTGCGCAGTGCGCGGGAATTTGGTGTGACGCATTTGTTGGCGGTGAAAGAGCCGGACAGTCGCAAGGGGCCGAAGGACACGGCTGAGTTTGCGGCGGTTGAAGACTACCGCGATTTGATTCGGGGACTCTGATTCCTGTAGGAGCTGCCGAAGGCTGCGATCTTTTGACTTTGATTGTTTAAAAAACAAGATCAAAAGATCGCAGCCTTCGGCAGCTCCTATAGGAGTTTTGAGTTACTCAGGGATACGCAGGGTTTGGCCCGGGTAGATTTTGTTTACATCCTTGAGCATTGGTTTGTTGGCCTCAAAGATCTTGTTGTACTGATTGGCGTTGCCATACACCGCGAGGGAAATGGCACTGAGGGTGTCGCCTTTTTTCACCACGACAAAACGTGCGGCAGCCACAACCGGCCCGGTCACCGTGATCTGATCATCAACACTGCCAACGCCTTCGATGTTACCCACCGCCAGCAGAATTTTTTCCTTCTCCTCCTGGCTCGCTACCTCACCGGTAACGGTCACCTTGTCGCCGTCCACGGTTGCCTGAACATTGGGATTGCCCAACCCGACCTTGCTGATATGTTCCTTCAACTGCTCGCTGGCATTGGCATTACCTGGGGTCAGCAGGTCGATCAGCTTTTCACCAGCTTCTTTCACAAAGCTCAACAGACTCATAGCGCACACTCCTTGATTTGGGTTCCAGACGTGAAAGCCTAGACCACCTTTGCCGAACCCGGTTCCAGACCGACCAATGACCCGTCAACGCCGCGTACTCAAGCCTTCGGCGTGCCGCCCGGCCAATTGCGGAGTCGCTTGATCGACGCCATCTATCAATAGATCGACAGTACCGATTAGACGCGACAAGTTGCCGCGCCTAGTCTTAGCGTTGATCAATCCGTCGGTGATGCCATGAACGCCAAGCGCCCAGCCTGCGCGGCGCCTGCACTCGAAACGCCCGCGCCCGCCGCCAGCCAGACCTACAGCTACAGCGATCTGCCCCTTGTGGAATCGGCCAGCACCGCGCTTGCCGAGGAAGTCGCGCTGGCGATTGCCTACAACGGCATCAGTCAGGCAGTGATGCTGGTGACGCCGACGGATCTGGAAGATTTCATCGTCGGTTTCAGCCTCGGCAGCGGCATCATCGAAGACGCCAGCGACATTTATGACCTGCAACTGACCGGCGCGGGCTCGGCGCAATACGCGCAGGTGACCATCGCCAACCGCGCGTTCTGGAACCTCAAGCAACAGCGCCGACAACTGGCCGGCACCAGCGGTTGCGGGCTGTGCGGCGTCGAGGCGGTGGAACAGGCCTTGCCTGACCTCAAAGTATTGCCCGGCGCACCGTTGCCGCCCGCTGCCTGGCTCGACGGTCTGCGCCAGCGCATCGGCGCGTTCCAGCCGCTCGGCCAGCACTGCGGCGCGGTACACGCGGCGGTGTTCATGAACGCCAGCGGTGAATTGCTGCTGGGGCGCGAGGATATCGGCCGGCACAACGCCCTCGACAAACTGATCGGCGGCCTGATCCGCCAGAAGATATCCACAGAGGGTGGACTGGCGATTGTCACCAGCCGTTGCAGTCTCGAATTGATCCAGAAAGTTTTACGCGCCGGCATCCAGACTCTGGTCAGCCTGTCCGCGCCCACGGGCCTTGCCGTGCAATGGGCCCGTCGCCACAACCTCAATCTCATCCACCTGCCGCAGAAGAATGCGCCGCGGGTCTACAGCCCAGCGATGGAGAATCAAGCGTGAGCCAACATCATCAAGCCGACCAGAAACCCGTCCCGCGCTACAAGCCTTACAAGGGCCCAGCCGGCGGCTGGGGTGCCCTGATCAGTGTGGCTCAGGCCTGGTTGACCAGCGACAACGCGCTGAAAAACCTGCGCATGATGCTCAAGACCAACCAGAACGGTGGCTTCGACTGCCCGGGCTGCGCCTGGGGCGATTCCCCGGAAAGCGGCATGGTCAAGTTCTGCGAGAACGGCGCCAAAGCAGTGAACTGGGAAGCAACCAAGCGCCGAGTGGACGGCAAGTTCTTCGCCAAACACAGCGTGACGTCGTTGCTGGAGCAGAGCGACTACTGGCTTGAATACCAGGGTCGCCTGACCGAGCCGATGGTCTACGACGCCCAGACCGATCGCTACAAACCCATCGCCTGGGACGACGCCTTCGCCCTGATCGGCAAGCACCTGCAAGCGCTGTCGAGCCCCGATCAGGCCGAGTTCTACACCTCGGGCCGTGCCAGCAACGAAGCGGCGTACCTGTATCAGTTGTTCGTGCGCGCCTACGGCACCAACAACTTCCCGGACTGCTCGAACATGTGCCACGAGGCCAGCGGTGTGGCGTTGGCACAGAGTGTCGGCGTCGGTAAAGGCACGGTGACCTTCGACGACTTCGAACACGCCGACGCGATTTTCGTCTGGGGCCAGAACCCCGGCACCAACCATCCGCGGATGCTCGAACCGCTGCGTGAAGCGGTGAAGCGCGGCGCGCAAGTGGTGTGCATCAACCCGCTGAAAGAGCGCGGTCTGGAACGCTTCCAGCATCCACAACATCCGTTGGAAATGCTCACCAACGGCGATAAGCCGACCAACACCGCGTATTTCCGTCCGGCACTGGGCGGCGACATGGCAGTGCTGCGCGGTATGGCCAAATTCCTCTTGCAGTGGGAGCGCGACGCGCAGAAAGCAGGCGCTCCAGCCGTGTTCGACCATGACTTTCTCAATGCCCACAGCGCCAACGTGCTGGAATACCTCGGGGTTGTCGACGACACCTCATGGGAGCAGATCGTCGAGCAATCCGGCCTGACCCTGGTCGAGATCGAGCAAGCGGCGCGCATGTACGCCAAAGGCAAGAACGTGATCATGTGCTGGGCGATGGGCATCACCCAGCATCGCCACTCGGTGCCGACCATCCAGGAAATCGCCAACCTGATGCTGCTGCGCGGCAACATTGGCAAGCCAGGCGCGGGTCTGTGTCCGGTGCGCGGCCACAGTAACGTGCAGGGCGACCGCACCATGGGTATCAACGAGCGTCCACCGGTGGCGTTCCTCGACTCGCTGGAACGGCGCTTCCAGTTCAAGGTGCCACGTGAAAACGGCCACAACGTGGTCGAGGCGATCCACGCCATGGCCGAGGGCCGCGCCAAGGTCTTCATCGGTCTGGGCGGCAACTTCGCCCAGGCCACACCGGATAGCCCGCGCACGTTCGCGGCGCTGAGCAACTGCGACCTGACCGTGCAGATCAGCACCAAGCTCAACCGCAGCCACCTGGCCCACGGTAAAGACGCGCTGATCCTGCCGTGCCTGGGTCGAACCGACATAGATATCCAGACCGAAGGCCCGCAAGCGGTCACCGTGGAGGACTCGTTCAGCATGGTTCACGCCTCCAACGGCCAGTTGCAGCCGCTGTCGAACCAGATGCGCTCGGAGCCTGCGATCATCGCCGGCATCGCCGCCGCCACGCTGGGCAGCAAGCCGGTGGACTGGAACTGGCTGGTGGCCGATTACCGGCGCATCCGCGACCTGATCGCCGATACCATTCCGGGCTTCAAGGACTTCAACGAGAAGGTCAAGAACCCGGGCGGGTTCTACCTCGGCAACAGTGCCGGTGCACGCAAGTGGAACACGCCGTCGGGCCGGGCCAATTTCCGCGCGAACATGTTGCCCAAGGACCTGGTGCATGAACGTACCCGTGCCACCGGACAACTGCCGGACCTGATCCTGCAATCGATGCGCTCCCACGATCAGTACAACACCACGATCTATGGTCTCGACGACCGTTATCGCGGGGTCAAGGGCCAGCGCGATGTGCTGTTCGCCAACGAGGCCGACATCATTCGCCTGGGCTTCCGCCCGGGGCAGAAGGCCGACATCGTGTCGATCTGGGACGATGGCCGTGAGCGTCGGGTGAAGGGCTTTACGTTGCTGGCGTTTGATATTCCTGCGGGGCAAGCGGCGGCTTATTACCCGGAAGTGAATCCGCTGGTGCCGCTGGAAAGCACCGGGGATGGCAGCCATACGCCGACGTCGAAGTTCATTGCGATCCGGCTGGAGGCTGCAAGCGAGACTGGGTTGATCATGGCCAAATCTGCGTAAAGCGTTGCCTGGACTGATCCCTTCGCGAGCAAGCCCGCTCCCACATTGGAATGCATTTCAATTGTGGGAGCGGGCTTGCTCGCGAAAGCGGTGGCACATTCAACAAAACTCTTTGTACCCTGCACCATTCCAACGCCCACAAAAAAGGCCGCTTTTTCACAAAAGCGGCCTGTCCGAAGTAGCTAAAGACCGGCGAAAATCGCTTAAGTTCCGCATACAAAACAGCAACTTGCATAATTGTATACAAGTCGTGTTATTCGTCGGATTTCGATTGTCAGCCATGATACAGAGCCTCAGGATCGCGCCGTCATCCCTTTGAGGCTCCTCTATGAAGTTCTCCTCGATTCTCTTGTTGTCCCTTGGCCTGGTCAGTGGCTTCGCTTCTGCCGGAGGCACCACCGAAGCAGGTGTGGGCGGCGCATTGGGCGGGGTTCTTGGCTCGGTCGTCGGTCAGTCTTTAGGCGGCAGCACAGGTTCAACCATTGGCGCGGCCCTGGGCGGCGCGGGTGGTAGCGCGGTCGGCGCGAACAAACACAGCCGTGGCGAAGCGGCCATTGGCGGTGCGTTGGGCGCAGCTGGCGGTAACGTGGTCGGCCGCAGCATGGGCGGCACCACCGGCAGCCTGATCGGCGCCGCAGCAGGTGGCGGCGCCGGTGGCGCGCTGGGTAACTACATGGGTAACAAGAGCAATGACGATGATCGTCATTACGATCGCGGCCGTGACGACCGTCGCTACTACCGCGACCGTCACCCTGGCCGTGGCCACGCTTACGGCCATCGCAAGCATCACCGCTACTATCGCGACTAACCCGTTGCGTTAAGCGCGAAAGCAAAAATCGCAGCCCAAGGGCTGCGATTTTTTTTGCTCAGGTTCAAACCACCAGACGCTCCAGCGCATCACGCAATCTGCCTGGAATCGGCACCGGCTGATTGCTCGTCCGGTCCACGAATACATGGACGAAACGCCCCGCCGCACACGCCTCGCTTTCACCGACCTTGAACACCGCCAGTTCATATTGCACCGAACTGTTACCCAGCTTGCCGACCCGCAGACCGATCTCGATCAGGTCCGGAAAAGCGATCGAGGCGAAGTAGTCACAGGCCGAACTGACCACAAACCCCACCACTTCGCCGTCATGAATATCCAGCCCGCCGACCTGGATCAGGTAGGTATTAACCGCCGTGTCGAAAAAGCTGTAATAGGTGACGTTGTTAACGTGCCCATAGGCGTCGTTATCGTGCCAGCGGGTGGTGATCGGCTGGAAATGTGGGTAATCGGCGCGTTGCGCCATGGTGCTGGACATCGGTATCGACTCCTTGAGTTATCTGTCCAGTCTAAAGGTAAAAACCTTTGCCTCGCGCCGCCAGCTCGCCAATCAGTGGCGCCGGCCGCCATTGATCGCCCTGTCGCGTCTCCAGCGCCAGCAAGCGCTTGTGAATGTCCGCCAGTCCCTGATCGTCCGCCCAGGCCATCGGGCCGCCTCTGTCCGCCGGGAAGCCGTAGCCATTGATGTACACCTGATCGATGTCATGCGCCGATTCGGCAATGCCTTCCTGCAGAATTTTCGCGCCCTCGTTGACCAGCGCCAGAAGGCAGCGCTCGAGGATTTCCTCGGACCCAATCTCGCGGCGCTGAAAGCCGAGGCCTTCGCTAACGCTCAATATCAGCGCATCGACCTCGGGATCATGCTCGGCCTGACGACTGCCCGGCTCGTAGTGGTAGTAACCGTTGCCGGACTTCTGCCCGAAACGCCCCAGTTCGCATAAACGGTTGTCGACCTGAACCTCTGGCGCATCCTGGCCCTCGCCGGCCAATTCGCGCGCGCGCCACTCCAGATCGATGCCGACCACGTCGTACATGCGAAACGGCCCCATGGCAAAACCGAAACCCTGCAACGCTGCATCGACCTGCTGTGGATAAGCGCCTTCGAGCAGCATCTTGCGCGCCTCAAGCACATACGGATGCAACATGCGATTGCCGATAAAACCGTGGCAGTTGCCCGACACCACACTGACCTTGCCCATGCGTTTGCCCAGCGCCAGCGCCGCTTCCAGCGTCGCCGGTGAAGTCTGTGCTCCGCGGACGATTTCCAGCAGTTTCATGATATGCGCCGGGCTGAAGAAATGCAGACCGAGCACTTGCGATGGGCGTCTGGTTGCAGCGGCAATCGCGTCGATATCCAGTGCCGAGGTGTTGCTCGCCAACAACGCCTCAGGCTTGAGCAGGCCATCCAGCTCGCGAAAGATCTTTTGCTTGAGCGCGAGGTTTTCGTACACCGCTTCGATCACCAGATCGACATTACGGATCGCCGGGTAATCCGCCGCCGCGCTGATCCGGGCAAGACGTGCATCCGCTTCGACCTGATCGAGCCGGCCCTGGCGCACGTTGTGTGCATAAGTCTGCGCCACTGCGTCCAGCGCCTGTTCAAGCATCTGTGTGTTGTTATCGACCCATTGCACGGCGATGCCGGCATTGGCCAGGCACATGACAATACCGCGGCCCATGGTACCCGCGCCGATCACGGCAGCTTGCTGAATATCGAAGGATGTCTGGCTCATGTTGTTCTCTTGTTGGCGATCCGAAGACAGCCTTCACCATAGTCAGGCACCGGGCATTTTTGAAGTTTATTACCGTGATGAGCGACATTCAGCGCATGGATACAATGCGCCATGGCGCCACAATTCCCTGTGGGAGCGCGAAAACGGAGTGTCATGCATGGGAATTTCAACTGTCATGACGCCTTCACGAGCAAGCCCGCTCCCACAGGATTTGTATTTACTCGAGCAGATGATTGTCAGCCCAACTGCGGACTTGCGCGTACGGATACTCCTCCAGCGCCGCATACCCCGAGATCGTCCGCGCCTTCAGCTTGGTAAACAGCGGCACACTGATCCCGCACAGAAAACGCGTCAGGCGCTCCGCCGTCGGCATGCTGCCGGTGTGCTGTTCGTGCCTGTGGATAAAATCACCGCACAGCGCCGAGAAACTTTTATCCACAAGCGCTGGCAACTCGGGAGGTGCCGGCAGCCGCGCGACATTACCGTGGCACACCGAACAGTGTCCGCAGTGCTCGGGCGCATTGTGGTCGCCGAAGTATTCAGCCAGGCGATAACCCAGGCAGCGCTCAGTGGCGAACAGCTCAAGCATTGCGTGGATCCGCGCGATTTCAGCCTGCTCGTGCCGGGTGAAGTACTGGTGCAACTCGGCGCTCAACACAGCGCTGTCGAAATCGCTGTGCAGCACGTTGTAGACCTCGGTCATCTGCTTGCTCTCAAGCTCGACCCAGCCCTTTTCCTGGAAGTAATCCAGCGCCGTCACCACCCGATTGCGCTCAGCTGAATATTGCGTGTACATCGCCTCGAAATTCACCGTGGCCCAGGTGCGTGCGCGACTGGAGGTGTGGATGATGGCCGCGACAAACTCCCTGCGCTCACCCTCGAAACGCTCAAGCAACGCGTCGGGTTCCAGCAGGTACTTGAAGCGGTACTCGGCGTAATAGGCATAGCGCGGCGCAATCAGGCCCCGCAGCTCCAGCTGCACCAGCAGCGTCTTGAGTGGCAGCGAGCGAATATTGCTCTGATCGGCCAGCGGTCCGAGCAGAAACTCCCACTGCCCTTCGGGCGCGGCAGCCTGCATTTCCTCCAGCACACAACGAATCCCCTCGCGCTCCGGGGTATCGCCGTAGACGAAGTTTTCCAGCACGTTGAGGCTGTCGCGGTTGGCCAGCACCAGGCAATCCGAAGGCTGTCCATCGCGTCCGGCGCGACCGATTTCCTGACTGTAGTTTTCGATGGATTTGGGCAGGTCGAAATGCACCACGTTGCGGATGTCGCTCTTGTCGATGCCCATGCCGAAGGCAATAGTCGCGACAATGCAATTGGACTGCCCGGCCATGAAGCGCTTCTGTATCGCCTCGCGCTGATCGTTGGGTAAACCGGCGTGATAGGCCTCGGCCTGTATCCCGTTACGTCCCAGATGCTCGGCAATGTGTTCGGCGGTTTTCTGCAGGGTGACGTAGACGATGCTCGGTTGCCCCGCACGCTCGCTCATCCACTCCACCAGCCGCCGGCGCTTGTCCTGCCCGCGTACCGGCTCGACCAGCAGATTGAGGTTCGGCCGATAGAAACCGGTGGTCACCACATCCGCTTCGGCGATGGCGAATTTGGCCTGCATGTCGGCAATCACTTTCGGTGTGGCCGTGGCCGTCAGCAGTAGGGTTTGCGGGATGTTGAACTGACGCTGGTAGTCCGGCAGCTTCAGGTAGTCGGGGCGGAAGTTGTGCCCCCACTCCGAGATGCAGTGCGCCTCGTCGACCACCAGCAGCGAGATCGGCACCTGCTGCAAAAAGTTGCGGAAACGCTCGTTCTTCAGGCGCTCCACCGAGATCATCAGAATCTTCAATTCACCCGAACGGGCGCGGGCCATCACGTCATTGGCGTCATCGCGGCTTTGCGCCGAATCGATACTGCCGGCGCTGATGCCATGGCGTTTGAGGAACGCCAGTTGATCCTGCATCAACGCCAATAGCGGCGAGACCACCAGGGTCAGATGCGGCAGCAATAGTGCCGAAACCTGGTAGCAAAGCGACTTGCCGGAACCGGTGGGAAAAATCGCCGCCGCCGAGCGCCCCGCCAGCACGGCGCTGATCGCCGCTTCCTGTCCGGGTCGAAACTGTGGATAACCGAAAACCTGTTCCAGGGTGTTGTGCATGCGCTGTCACTCCGTTGACCGCTGTGATGCCAACAGCCTAGCGGGCGATCGCAGCGAGTCGAGAAAAGGCCGGGGTCAATTCGATACGGGATGATACAGCCATTGGCGCAGACAACTCGGCCCACTGTAGGAGCGAGCCTGCTCGCGAAGAGGCCCGCAACAGCAATACAAACTTACCGGTTCAGGGTTGCAAAATTGCCACTCGCAGGTGCTCATTCAACACCTGCTCATGCACACCCAGGCTCTTGCTCGCCCACAACGCATGGGCCGGAGTGATGTCACCGGTAAAGGCCGCCGCCAATTGACGCAGCTGCGCGACACTGCGCACGCGAGGACAGAACGGTTGCCCGTCACAGTCCTGACTGGCGTTGCGATAGGTGCTCAGCAAGCGATCCCACAGACCGTCACGCACCTGCCTGATCGACTTGAGCTGCACATGCGGCACACCCAGTCGCTGCTCAAGCCCCACCTCGTCCAGCGTTTCACTGGCGAGCAGGACTTTGCCGAACATCAACACCTCGGCGCGCGAGGCGGTATCGATGCTGGTCTGGCTGGAAAGCGCATCGGGCCAGCCGGTGCGCTCAGGACCAGCAAACATCCAGCGGTTGTCGGCATCTGATGCCATGGCCAAACGCCAACCACTGGCCAACAGCACTGAAATCGAGGCCATACGTAGCCATTGCATACTCAATTCCCTTTAAGCGCGTATCGGACGTTTGCAAACGTCCTACAGATTCTGGCGCGCACCATACATAGATCTGCCAAGAAACGCCTGTGAATCCTGTGGGAAATTTCTGCGCTAGGGGTTTCACCCCGAAAAAACCGCAAAACCTTGTAGGGCATATGCCCGGCCCTCGGAAAATCCCCTACGAACGGCGTCCATTGCGGCGCTCTTGTGAGTGCTCGCCACCCACTTCTATAGTGGCCGGCGCGACTGACCACTGAATCAGCCCCGCCCGAGTGCCTTTGTAAAGGACAAGCCTCACCATGATTACCCGCTATCGCCCCTTGAAGACTTGCTACAACGAAAATCCCGTATTGGTCATCGATACTCACTCCAGTCATCGCGATCTGCTTGATGCCGCTGACCAGCGACTGCGTGCCGCCAGCGATCTGCTGGAAACCCTTTACTGTTTATGTTTCAAACAGGCCGACGTGAAAGATATACCTAACATCGTTAATGCTCTTTATTTATTAGTGCAGGACGGTTGTGATTTGCTCGAAGTAGCAAAACATAAACCCCAACAATCAGACCCACACTGAAAACAACTAAAATCCAGAAACAACCGAATGCTTTAATAAACAACCAAAAAAGACCTAATTTGTTGACTCTTACTTTCACCGAGAGCAACACAATGACTGTTTTAACCATATTTTTCTGCGGCACAGGCTCCAACAAGTTTGATACCACCCACGAAAACTTCTGGAACGGCGAACTGATTTCCACCCTGGCTTCCAATCATTTGGGGCACGAGTTTGCCGAGTGGATCGTGGTGGATGGCCCCGGGAGCGGCAACTTGCAGGCCGACGATCTATTCACCAGGACCAAGGAATACGGCTTGAGCGGAACTCTGTTCGGCAAAGGCTGGGAAGAAAACGTGTTGCACGCGCTCAATATCATCAAGGGCAAGTGTGACTGGCAGCGCGAACAACTGACTGAAGCCGAATACAATCGCCTTAAAGCCGCCGGCATTCCGATCGAAGATGTAAAAGTCGAAGGATCCTGGTTCTGGCGCAAATATAATTACGGTGATCGCAGCATTACCCAGCAAAAATTACAGGAACAAATCATCAAGACTTTTCGCAAGGACGGTATTATTCCCACGCAAGTCAATCTGGTGGGTTGGAGCCGTGGCGGCATCAGTTGCCATATGCTGGCCAATGCAATGTTCAAGGACAGCCTGCTGAAAAACATTCCGGTCAATATCTTCGCGCTCGACCCCGTGCCGGGTATTGGTAACTTTCAGGAAGAGCGCGTCAAACTCGCGGCCAACGTCAAAGAGTATGTAGCCTTCTATGCTCGCGACGAACGCTCCAAAGGTTTCAGCTGCGTCATCCCACAGACCGCTACCGGCACTAAAACCTGCATCTATCCGATGGCTGGGCGCCACGCCACCATGGCTGGCAATGCCACCAGCAGCGGCGGCGTCCCGACCGATGCCAGCGATCTGAAAGTGCTGTTCGAGCCCGGACACATCGTGCGCCACCTCGCCGAAACCTGCCTCAAACGCTGGGGCGTGCAACTGCAAAAAAACCTGGATCTGACTCAGGCCGACCTGGAAAACCTCACCAACGGCATCGTACGCGATGAAGCCAAATACAAACTGATGCACAAATATTCCTACACCTATTTCACCGAACTGGACCAAGGCGAACGCTACGTTTCGCTGGGCAGTAAAGGTGTGCCGTTCAGCAGCGTGAAAGGCGAGATCTACAAGCCGGCGACCGGCCTGGCAACCAGCTTGCTGGATATTTCCGCGTATCAGCATTTGCGTTGAAAAATGATGAAAGAAAGGTAGGAACATCCGATGAAATCTTCATCCCGTTCCTACACGCCACGACTCTTTGTCGCCTATCGCGGCTTGAGGGCACAAATCTATAGTCGTGGCTGTCGCTGGCAAATCAGCGGCTCGGGCTTGGTCACCTGAATGGATCGTGCATACGCGTCCGCTGTATGCTGCCGGCACTCAATTGCCTGCAGTTTATGGTGGCTGTGTTTGGGACACCTTCGGGTGTGCCGGGTCTGTGCACGATCCTCACCGGTTGACCAACCCGAACACAGTCGCCTCCTGTCGCTTGGTCACGATGTGGTGGCTTCACTTGAAGCATTTGAGGATCAACCAAATGAAACCATGGAATCAATTAGCCGCTGAACGCTACTACTCACTCGAATCCAACCTCACCGACACCAAGCCCCTGATAATCGATACAGAGGCCGACCCGCAAGACATCCTCGAATGCGCCGTCCAGCGCCTGCGCGCCTCCAGCGATCTGCTGAAAACCCTCTACTGCCTCAGTTTCAAACAAGCCGACGTCGAAGACATTCCCCACATAACCCACGCCCTGTATCTGCTGACGCAGGATGGCTGTGACCTGCTGCAGGTCGCGCAGCAGCAGATGCTCGGCTGGAAAGCACCGGCCTGAGACTGACAATGTTCGGATCGCTCTGCCGCCTCACCTGAGAGCGATCAATAAAAACGTGATCAAACATTGGAGCAACCATGAGCGAGTTTTTTGATGCACTGATGGAAAGCGTTCAGGAAATGGACGAGATCTTCCGCGCGCAGCGCTGCAACTCGCCCCTTGCTCCGAAAATATCTGAAAAGAACACGCTGACTTTTCAGCAGAAACAAGCCTGTTACGAAAAGGTATGCCGCTCGAATTATCTCGCCAGTTTACGCATTGAAGGCTTTGAAACGGTGCCTGCCAATGCGGCTGAATCATTGCCTGATCGGCAGCAAATCCTTGATCGATACCGTCACAACACTAGCTGACCCCAGAGAGTGATCTGCGGCGCTTAAGTGGTATTATTCTGGCTGTTTACATGAGAAAAATCTTGAATAATGGCAGTTAACAGGAGCCGTTATTGCCGACCCCACGCCAAGAGGCAACCTTCTACTTAAGTGCTATTATTCTGGCAGTTAAGAAAAAAAAAAGAAGGAATACTGCCACATGGCCAAGAAAACAGCGCCACTTCTGCCCGCCTCCGCTCGGCTGCTGTCCGAATTTGGCGAACGGCTGAAGCTGGCTCGTCTGCGCCGCAAGCTGACGGCAAAGCAGGTCGCTGAACGGTCAGGCATGTCGCTGACCACCTTGCGCAATCTGGAGTCAGGCGAATCAGGAGTAACCATCGGCGCTTATCTGTCGGTCATGCAGGTGCTGGGCCTGGAAAAGGATTTGAGTCAGCTTGCCGCGACCGATGAAATGGGCCGACAGCTACAGGATGCTCAGTTAATGCCTGCATCAAGATCCCCAATCAAAAAGCCACAGCGAGTACGCGGAGTCAGCGCGTTAAAAAAAGCTGCATCCGATCACAGCGAGACTTCAAGCGTCATCGATGCCGCTACTACAACAAAACTTCCGGACGATTTTCCAATCAACACGCACACTCTCTCCAATCTGTTGAAGAAGAAAAAGCCACGCTTCACGACAGGTGAAAAATGACGCTGATCGCTGTTTATGCAGATTGGGAATCGTTGAACGGCGCCAGGCGTCTCGGCTTCCTGCATGCCCGTAAGACACGCAATACCAACGTATTCGAGTTTGAATACGATCCCGTAGCGCTGGCCGACCCCGAGTTAAGCTTCACACAGCTGGACCCACGAATCGGACTTTTTCAAGGACGTCAGTTTCCTGGTCAACATCAGACTCGTTTTGGCGTCTTCGCTGACTCAAGCCCTGATCGTTGGGGCCAACTGCTAATGAAGCGGCGCCTGGAGAGGGATATCCGGGACGGTTTGATTCCCAAGGGCAGCAAGCTATTCGAGTCTGACTATCTCCTTGGCGTGCATGACCAGTTCCGCGTCGGCGCCATCCGCTACAAGCTCAACGACGAGGGTAATTTTCTCGACGATCGCGATGGCGTTGCTGCCCCACCCTTTGTTGAATTGCGTACGCTGGAACAGGCGAGTCTGGCCTTGGAAAACGACACGGACAACACCGCACTCGATGGCCGCGAATGGCTAAGAATGCTCATCGCGCCAGGCGGCTCACTGGGCGGCGCCAGACCAAAAGCCAGTGTGGTCGACGAGCATGGCCAACTGTGGATCGCCAAGTTTCCCAGTACGCGAGACGACTACGATGTAGGTGGCTGGGAAATGCTGGTGAACGCCTTGGCGGTCAACTGCGGGCTACGTGTCGCAACCGGCATGGCACGACGTTACGCGAGCGACCACCACTGTTTTCTGGTCAAACGCTTCGACCGAACTGAACGCGGTGGGCGCCACCACTTCGCCTCAGCCATGACCCTGACCAACCGCACCGACGGCGACGACGCTTCAACAGGCGCCAGCTACCTTGAGTTGGCGGAAGTGCTCATGGAACACGGTTCGGAGCCCAATGCAGACCTTCGCGAGTTATGGTCGAGAATCGTCTTCAACATCCTGGTATCCAACACCGACGACCACCTGCGTAATCACGGATTTATTCTGGATCCCGGTCGGGGATGGCGCATGTCGGCAGCGTATGACATGAACCCCGTAGCGCATGCAGATGGGTTGAAGCTGAACATCACTGATGCTGACAACGCGTTGGATCTGGAGCTGGCGAGGGAAGTGGCGGGGTATTTTCGAGTGAGCTCGATACATGCAGAAGAAATAATTGAGCACTTTAAATCCGAGATCAGCAACTGGCCGGAAGTAGCACGTGTATTGGGACTATCCAAGCGTGAACAGGACCTTATGGCAACAGCGTTTAGTGCCCTTTAATGCCCACAAAAAAGCCGCCCCTGGAGGCGGCTTTTTTGTTCACAACGAACCAATCTTACAACTTGGGACCCGCAGCCTTGATCGCGTCGCTCACTTCGAACTTCTTGAAGTTCTCGATAAACAGACCGGCCAGCGCCTTGGCAGCTTCGTCGTACGCAGCCTTGTCAGCCCAGGTGTTGCGTGGGTTGAGCAGGTTGGTTTCAACGCCCGGTACGGCCAGTGGCACGTCGAGGTTGATGGTGTCCAGGTGTTCGGTGGCTGCACCGATCAGCGCGCCGCTCTGGATCGCTGCGATCACCGCACGGGTGGTCGGGATGTTGAAGCGTTTGCCGACGCCGTAGCCGCCGCCGGTCCAGCCGGTGTTGACCAGGTAGACCTTGGAGCCGAAGCCGCGGATGCGCTTGATCAGCAGTTCTGCGTACTCGCCAGCCGGACGCGGGAAGAACGGTGCGCCAAAGCAGGTGGAGAAGGTCGACTTGATGCCGCTGCCCGAACCCATTTCAGTCGAGCCCACCAGCGCGGTGTAGCCAGACAGGAAGTGGTAGGCCGCTTGCTCTTCGTTGAGGATCGACACTGGCGGCAGTACGCCGGTCAGGTCGCAGGTCAGGAAGATCACAGCGTTTGGCTCGCCGCCCAGGTTCTTCTCGGAACGCTTGGCAACGTGCTCCAGCGGGTAGGCCGCGCGGCTGTTCTGGGTCAGGCTGACATCGGCGTAGTCGGCGTGCTTGGCGTCGTCGATGACCACGTTTTCCAGCACAGCGCCGTGCTTGATGGCTTTCCAGATGACCGGCTCGTTCTTCTCGGACAGGTCGATGCACTTGGCATAGCAACCGCCTTCGATGTTGAACACCACGCCTTCGCCCCAGCCGTGTTCGTCGTCACCGATCAGGTAACGGCTTTCGTCAGCCGACAGGGTGGTTTTACCGGTACCCGACAGACCGAAGAACAGGGTCACGTCGCCTTCTTCGCCGATGTTGGCAGCGCAGTGCATTGGCAGCACGTCAGCGGCCGGCAGCAGGAAGTTCTGCACGGAGAACATGGCTTTTTTCATTTCACCGGCATAACGCATGCCGGCAATCAGCACTTTCTTCTGCGCGAAGTTGATGATCACGCAACCGTCGGAGTTGGTGCCGTCACGCTCAGGCACGCACTCGAAGTTGGCCACGTTGAGCACTTGCCACTCGTCACGACCGGCCGGGTTGTACTGGGCCGGGTTGATGAACAGGCAACGACCGAACAGGTTCTGCCAGGCCGTCTGGGTGGTCATTTTCACGGCCAGGTAGTGATCTTCAGCCGCACCTACATGCACGTGGGAAACAAAGTGCTCTTGCGCGTTGTTGAACGCCTCGACACGAGCCCACAGCGCGTCGAACTTGTCGGCCGGGAACTTGCGGTTGATCGGGCCCCAGGCGATAGCGGCCTGGGTGGAAGGCTCTTCAACGATGAAACGATCGACTGGCGAACGACCGGTGCGATGACCGGTGCGAACGACCAGAGCGCCGGTATCGGCAAGCTCGCCCTCACCGCGTTGCAGGGCTTCTTTTACCAGATCATCAACACTCAGATCGGTGTACACGGCGTTATTGGCTTGCGTCATGAGGTTCCCCGTCGGCCAGTGGCCGAGTGTGCTCCAAACGTTTTGTAGTAGAAAGTCGTGCACTACTACCGCGAAAAAAGTGGGCCGGATTATGCCAGAAAAGCCCAAAAAGAGTAGGGTCCTCCCGTCGTAACGGCGAAATTCCGTCGTTACGCAGTGAATTTACCTGCGCTGAACCGTTTTAGTGCCGGGTATCTGACGGCGTGTCGACGCCTGCGCCAGCGAACAATTGAGCAATATCGGCCGCATCGAACAGGTAACGCTGGTTGCAGAACTGGCAATCGATCTCGACTTCACCACCGCGCTCGGCCACCAGTGCCTGCGCATCTTCCAGACCCAGACTGACCAGCGCATTGCCTGAGCGTTCCCGCGAGCAGCTGCAACGGAAGCGCAGGTTCTGCACATCGAACAGGCGCACCTGCTCTTCGTGGTAGAGGCGATGCAGGACGGTTTCGTTGTCCAGGCTGAGCAATTCATCGGCGGTCAGGGTGCTGGCCAGAGCGGTGATGTGCTGCCAGCTGGCAGCACGGTCTTCTTCGTCTTTCAGACGGTCGGCCGGCAGTTGCTGCAGCAGCATGCCACGGGCACGACGGCCGTCGGCGAACAGCTTGAACCGCGTGCCGACCTGTTGCGACATGACGAAATAGTTGGTGAAACACTCAGACAGGGTTTCGCCGTCGAGATCGACGATGCCCTGGTAACGCTGGCCGACAGTCGGGTCGACGGTCAGGGTCAGGTCACCGCCCGGCATCAGGTCGGCGAGAGTGGCATCGGCAGCGATCTGCTCGGCGTTGTAACGCGCCAGGCCACGGATCTCGCGCTCGCTGGAGCATTCGATCATCAGCAGCGGAATCGGCCCTTCCGAGCGCGCCTGCAAAATCAGCAAGCCATCGAATTTCAGCGTGCCTACCAGCAACGAGGCGGCCGCCATCAATTCGCCCAGCAATTGCGCGACCGGTTCCGGGTACGGGTGCTTGGCGAGGACTTCGGCGTAGCTGCGTTCAAGCGCAACCAGTTCGCCGCGCGTGTCGCTGTCATCGAAGATGAAACGTTGAGTGAAATCGGTATCCGCTAGGTCGGTCATAATTTTGGGTATCTGAATGTGGTGACAAAATGGTTACAAGACGTGAAAATTTGCGCTTCTTGGCACTCTTTTTGGTGCCGACTGCTCTGCCATGGGAGGCATTTTATGAACAATCCGGGTTTGTTCCAATCAAGGTGGAACCTCGGCCGGCTGGTTCTGTGCAACGTAGTGCCACTGGCGCTACTGGCTTTCTGGTTATGGCCTACGGGCAACTCGCTGTGTGTGATTTTCGACGAGTGGCTGTTCCGCTCGCTCAATGCACCTCTGGCCAGCAACTCCATATGGCTCCACATCTGGACAATTGCAAGTCTGCGGCCGTTTGACATTGTCGTCGGACTGATCCTGCTGACGCTGCTGATCAAGGGCGACTGGGTGTTCAAGGCGATTGACGTGCGTCGCGCCTTTTTCGGTTTTTTCTCGATTCTGCTGCTGATGGTGGTGATCCGCGCGCTGTTTTCCAAATTCGCCGACTACATGGACTGGCAGCACAGCAGTCCATCGATGGTGCTGGAAGGCGCGGTGCACCTGAGTGACTACTTCCCGCATCTGGAAAAAGCCTGGGAGCTGAAGGATCGCTCGAGCCAGAGCTTCCCCGGTGATCACGCATCGGTGCTGCTGATCTGGGCGCTGTTCATGGGTGTATTCAGCCGCACAGTCGGCCAGTTCCTGACGGTCTGGGGCCTGGCGTTGCTGTTCATGCTGCCACGTCTGGTGGCCGGCGCGCATTGGGGTCAGGACGATTACATCGGCGGCATGCTGCTGGCGGTGTGGGCGTTGGGCTGGGGTTACTACACGCCGTTTGCCTATCACGCCGCCAACTTCTGGCTGAAGGTGACTGCGCCGATTTTCGCTTTGCTGGGCAAGCTGCCGCTGGTTTCGCGGATGAGTGTGGTGTCTGCCGCAAACTGACACTTTGCGCAAACCTGTGGCGAGGGAGCTTGCTCCCGCTTGGCTGCGTAGCAGTCACTGAACCAGTCGACTCGGTTGTACTTTGAAATACATGATCGACTGGATAGGGAGTCCTTCGGACTCCAGCGGGAGCAAGCTCCCTCGCCACAATGGTGTGCCGTGCCGGTCAATCGCTGGTGCTGTTCCCACGAAATTTAAACAGATCCCGCCGCTGCTTCTTGCTCGGCTTGCCATCAGTGCTCACGCCTAACGCTCCGGCCTTGCGCATCGCCGCTGCCGCTTCACGTTTGGCAATACTCGCCTCGGTCTCGGTATACAGCGTCTGCGCTTCGGGCGCGCCGCGACGCACGATCGACAAGGCCTCGACCCTCACCGTGCGTTCTTCAAAGCCGGTACGAATTTCGAACTCATCACCAATGCGTGGCTCTTTGCCAGGCTTGCAGCGGTCGCCTCGGCAATGCACCTTGCCACTCTCGATCGCGGCTTTGGCCAAGGCCCGGGTTTTGTAAAAACGCGCCGCCCACAACCATTTATCGAGACGGACCTTGTCGTCCTCTTCGCTTTTTTGTGCCATGGAATTTCCTCATTCTGAAATATTGATGAACTGTACTACCGTTTCTGTCGTGCCATGAATGACCCCGTCCCGGATTACAATGCACACCAGCCGACACCTGCTTGAGGGGTCGGCGATCCGGGCCGTAGATATCTGTCGCCTTTTAACCCTTATTCTGCGTGAATACCGCGAATTCGGCCGTACGCGGCCCGAGCGGTTTCTGCCGGTTGAGTACCTTTGAAGACATTTGACCATTTGACCGTTGTTGGTCTGCGCGAGTGGGTGGCGCTCCCTGATCTGGGAGTCGCCGGCCTGCGGGCGAAAATCGACACCGGCGCCAGCACCTCCAGCCTGCATGCCACCGACATCGAGCCGTTCGAACGCGACGGCCAGAAGTGGGTGCGTTTCACCGCGCACCTGGGCACGGTGGTGCAGTTGCGTCACCGGCGCTGCGAAGCACCGCTGGTGACGCGCAAAACCATCAAAAGCTCCAACGGCCAGGCGCAGGTGCGTTATGTGATCAGCACCACCCTGGCCCTCGGTGATCGGGTCTGGGCAGTCGAGTTCACCCTCGCCTGTCGCAAGTCCATGCGCTATCGCCTGTTGCTCGGCTCCAAAGCCCTGATCGATGGCCAGCTGGTGGTCAATCCGGGCATCAAATATGTACAAGACAAGCCGGTGTTCCCGGTATCTACCTCCTCCACAGGTGTTGCATGAAGATCGCTGTGCTGTCGCGGAATCCGCGTCTGTATTCCACCCGTCGTCTGGTCGAGGCCGGCACCGAGCGCGGGCATGAAATGGTCGTGATCGACACCTTGCGCGCCTACATGAACATCGCCAGCCACAAGCCGCAGATCCACTATCGCGGCAAGCCGCTGGAAGGCTTCGACGCGGTGATTCCACGGATCGGTGCGTCGGTGACGTTCTATGGCTGCGCGGTGTTGCGCCAGTTCGAAATGATGGGGGTGTTTCCGCTCAACGAATCGGTGGCCATCGCCCGCTCGCGAGACAAACTGCGTTCGTTGCAATTGCTGTCGCGTCGTGGCATCGGCCTGCCGGTCACCGGCTTCGCTCACTCGCCGGATGACATTCCCGACCTGATCGACATGGTCAACGGCGCGCCGCTGGTGATCAAGGTGCTGGAAGGCACCCAGGGTATCGGCGTAGTGCTGTGCGAAACCGCGACCGCAGCCGAGTCGGTGATCGAGGCATTCATGGGCCTGAAGCAGAACATCATGGTCCAGGAATACATCAAGGAGGCCGGCGGTGCCGACATCCGCTGCTTCGTAGTCGGCGACAAGGTCATCGCAGCGATGAAGCGTCAGGCCAAACCTGGGGAATTCCGCTCCAACCTGCACCGAGGCGGCAGCGCCAGCCTGATCAAGATCACCCCGGAAGAACGCATGACCGCCTTGCGTGCGGCCAAGGTCATGGGCCTGTCAGTAGCGGGTGTAGATATCCTGCGTTCCAATCACGGGCCGCTGGTGATGGAAGTGAACTCGTCGCCGGGCCTGGAAGGGATCGAGACCACCACCGGCAAGAACGTAGCGGGGATCATCATCGAACACCTTGAGAAGAATGGCGGGCCGAACATGACCCGGACCAAAGGCAAAGGTTGATCCGTTGGAAATGTGGCGGCTGACAGGCCGCCTTCGCGAGCAAGCCCGCTCCCACATTTTGGAATGCGTTCCCCTGTGGGAGCGGGCTTGCTCGCGAAGGGGCCATCAGCCCCGCTGAATATCCCGACTGTCAGACGGCATCCCGCGGCAACATCAGCCCCAACGGCAATCGAACGCGCGCTTCCAGTCCACCCCCGGAGCGGTTGCGCAGCTCGACATTGCCGCCATGCATCGAAGCAATCCGCTTCACGATCGCCAACCCCAGCCCGGTACCTTTCCCGCCCCGGGCACGATCGCCACGGGTGAACGGGTTGAAGATCGCCTCAAGCTCCGACGGATCGATCCCCGCGCCACGGTCCATCACGCTTAGCACCACGTACGGCGCGCTGGTATCGCCGGACACATAAGCCGCGACCTCGACGCCGCTGCCGGCATGATTCAGGGCGTTGCCGATCAGGTTGTTCAGCAGGCGTTTCATCGACACCCGGCGCAGCGGAAACGGCTGGATCGGTTCCAGACGCAGACGCACTTTCTCTTCGCTCTGGTTGTACGGCGCGGCCACTTCACGCACCAGATCGCTCAGATCGACTTCCTCCACCGACTCGTCACGACCGTCGCGAATGAACGCGAGGAACTGATCGAGAATCGCGTCCATGTCTTCGATGTCGCGCACCATGTCGTCGGTCAAATCGTTGCGATCGCCCATCAGTTCCAGCGACAGACGCAAGCGGGTCAACGGTGTGCGCAAGTCATGGGACACCCCCGCCAGCATCAGCTCACGCTCGCGACCGGCCTGTTCGACGTCTTCGGCCATCTGGTTGAAGGCGCGATACACCTCGGTCATCTCGCTCGGTGTGTCGCTGATCGGCAGACGCACGCTGCGGCCCTGACCAAGTTGTCGGGCGGCGTACACCAGACGCTTCAAAGGCTGGTTGAGCTGGCTGACGAAAATCCACGCCGAGGCCGTGGACAGCAAGCCGATGGCGAGGAACCAGCCGAGTACGTTCCAGATTTTCTGGCCGCGCAATGGATGCGGGTACAGCGGCACTTTCAGCCAGCCGTCACCGAGGCTTGGCGCACGCACCCACAGCGCCGGCGGCGAGTGCATGCGCAAGCGCACTTCGGTGTCGGCGCCCAGCTCCGCCTGCATCTGCCGCTGATAGATTTCACTGTAGGGCCAATGCTGTTCGCCCTCAGGTACACCGGCACCGACCACCCTGATCAGGGTCGCGGCATCGGCGATCTTCGCGCGATTTTCTTCATCGGCCGCCCAATAGGCGCGCAGCGTCAGGGCGACGCCGTGGCTGTATTGGCGATCCACCAGCACGTCCTCGTTCATCAACAGATAAACCAGGGTCAGCGCCTTGGAAAACAGCACGACGATGAGCACCAGCCAAAGGGTGCGGGAGAAAAAACTTTGGGGGAACCAGACGGGGGTTTTCATCGATAACCGTTACACACTTGCAGGAGCGAGCCATGCTCGCATATTGCGGATTGCGAGTCTGCGTAGAGGGTCGATCAACCCGATCTGCGCAGACCCGCTCCTACAAATCGCCGATCACTTGGTGGCGGCGCCATCCGGTACGAACACGTAGCCCACGCCCCAGACCGTCTGGATGTAGCGCGGTTTCGACGGATCCGGTTCGATCATCCGGCGCAGACGGGAAATCTGCACGTCGATGGAGCGCTCCAGCGCATCCCACTCGCGGCCACGGGCCAGGTTCATCAGCTTGTCGCGGGTCAGCGGCTGACGAGCGTTCATCACCAAAGCCTTGAGTACCGCAAACTCACCGGTGGTGAGCATGTGCACTTCTTCGCCACGTTTCAGCTCGCGGGTGGCCAGCGACAGCACGTAATCACCGAAGGTGACGTTTTCGTCTTCGCTGCCCGGCGCGCCCGGCACCGGTGCGGCCTGACGACGCAGAACGGCTTTGACCCGCGCCATCAGCTCGTCCGGGTTGAACGGCTTGGCCAGGTAGTCATCGGCGCCCAGTTCCAGGCCCTTGATGCGGCTCATCTCATCGCCTTTGGCGGTGAGCATGATGATCGGAATCTGATTGTTCGCCGCCCGCAGGCGACGGCATGCGGTCAGGCCGTCTTCGCCCGGCAGCATCAGGTCGAGGACGACCAGATTGAACACTTCACGCGACAGCAGACGGTCCATTTGCTCGGTGTTCGGTACGGCACGGGCACGGTAGCCCTTGCTGACGAAAAAGCGTTCCAGCAGGCTGCTCAGCCCCGGATCGTCGTCAACAATAAGAATTTTTTCGCCTTCAGCATTGTTTGCAGTGCTGCTCATTGGATGCTCCTTTTAGCTCGGCGCGCATTATGGCGTAGCTGCCGTTATACGCACCGTGTGCATTGTTAGCAGATTTTTCCTTCACTGCCAGAAAACCGGGGTTTCTACCTACAGACTGCTACACCCCCGAATGACAGAACGCTGGTTATAATGCGCGGCGTTTTGTGCCAGGCAACGTCTGAATCGTTACCGCAGGTGGCCGCGATATTTTCCGGGCCTGCGCAGTAATTATTCGATTTCACGGGTCAATGGGGTGCCTTTTGACCCAGGCAGCGGCAATTTTCTAGCCGCTCAACCAGACTCCGGGCCTTTATTTCCGTGCCTGCGAGCCTGCTTTCACAATATGTCAGGTGGTTTTATGGACAGCATCAACAGCCGCATCGCCGAGGAACTCGGCGTACGCCCGCAACAGGTCGAAGCGGCCGTCGCGCTACTCGATGAAGGCTCTACCGTTCCTTTCATCGCCCGTTACCGGAAAGAAGTCACCGGCAGCCTCGATGACACCCAGTTGCGTCATCTGGAAGAGCGTCTGCGCTACCTGCGAGAACTCGACGAACGGCGCATCAGTATCCTCGCCAGCATCCAGGAGCAGGGCAAACTCACCCCTGCCCTCGAGCGCGATATCAAGCTCGCCGACACCAAGACCCGCCTCGAAGACTTGTACCTGCCGTACAAGCAGAAGCGCCGCACCAAGGGTCAGATTGCCCTGGAAGCCGGCCTCGGCGAGCTCGCCGACGGCCTGTTCAATGACCCGAACCTGACCCCGGAAACCGAAGCCGCACGCTTCGTCGACGCCGAAAAAGGCGTAGCCGACGTCAAGGCTGCGCTGGAAGGCGCCAAGTACATCCTGATGGAGCGCTTCGCCGAAGACGCCAGCCTGCTGGAAAAACTGCGTAACTTCCTCAAGCAGGAAGCGACCATCAGCGCCCGCGTGATCGCCGGCAAGGAAGAAGAAGGCGCGAAGTTCCGCGACTACTTCGAACACGACGAACCGCTGAAAAGCATGCCGTCGCACCGCGCACTCGCGATTTTCCGTGGCCGCAACGAAGGCATCCTCAGCTCCGCGCTGAAGGTCGGCGACGAACTGCCGGGCACCATGCACCCGTGCGAAGGCATGATCGGCCAGCAATTCGGCATCCAGAACCAGAACCGCCCGGCCGACAAATGGCTCGGTGAAGTGGTGCGCTGGACCTGGAAGGTCAAGCTCTACACTCACCTGGAAACCGACCTGCTCGGCGAGCTGCGTGACGGCGCCGAAACCGAGGCGATCAACGTCTTCGCCCACAACCTGCACGACTTGCTGCTGGCCGCGCCGGCCGGCCCGCGCGCCACTCTGGGCCTCGACCCGGGCCTGCGTACCGGCTGCAAGGTCGCGGTGGTCGACTCCACCGGCAAACTGCTCGATCACGCCACGGTTTACCCGCACGTGCCGCACAACAAGTGGGATCAGACCATCGCGATTCTGGCCGCCCTGTGCGCCAAGCACTCGGTTGACCTGATCGCCATCGGCAACGGTACTGCCAGCCGCGAAACCGACAAACTGGCGATCGAGCTGATCAAAAAATACCCAGCGATGAAGATGACCAAGGTCATGGTGTCCGAGGCCGGCGCATCGGTGTACTCGGCATCGGAACTGGCGGCCAAGGAATTCCCGGATCTGGACGTGTCGATCCGTGGCGCGGTGTCGATTGCTCGCCGCTTGCAGGATCCGCTGGCCGAGCTGGTGAAGATCGATCCGAAATCCATCGGTGTCGGCCAGTACCAGCACGACGTATCACAACTGAAACTGGCGCGTGGTCTGGATGCGGTGGTCGAGGACTGCGTGAACGCCGTCGGCGTCGATGTGAACACCGCCTCGGTGGCCTTGCTGGCGCGGATCTCCGGCCTCAACGCGACCTTGGCGCAGAACATCGTCGCTCACCGTGACGAGCACGGCGCCTTCAAGACCCGTGCGGCGCTGAAGAAAGTTGCGCGTCTGGGCGAGAAAACCTTCGAACAGGCCGCAGGCTTCCTGCGCGTGATGAATGGCGACAACCCGCTCGATTCCTCGGCCGTTCACCCGGAAGCCTATCCGCTGGTACAGCGCATCGCCGCTGAAACCGACCGCGACATTCGCTCGCTGATTGGCGACGCCGCGTTCCTCAAGCGTCTGGATCCGAAGAAATTCACCGACGAGACCTTCGGTCTGCCGACCGTCACCGACATTCTGCAAGAACTGGAAAAACCCGGTCGCGACCCGCGTCCGGAGTTCAAGACCGCCGAGTTCCAGGAAGGCGTCGAAGACCTGAAAGACCTGCAACTGGGGATGATCCTCGAAGGCGTCGTCACCAACGTGACCGCGTTTGGCGCGTTCGTCGACATCGGCGTGCATCAGGACGGTCTGGTGCACATCTCTGCGCTGTCGGAGAAGTTCATCAAGGACCCACGCGAAGCAGTGAAGGCCGGTGACGTGGTGAAAGTGAAGGTCATGGAAGTCGATATCCCGCGCAAACGCGTCGGTCTGTCGATGCGCATGAGCGACACCCCGGGCGAGAAGATCGACGGTGCCCGTGGTTCGCGTCCGGGCTCGGCACCGCGCCAGTCGTCCAACAACGCGCCACGCAAGGAAACGGCCACAGCCGCTCCGGTGAACAACGCCATGGCTTCGCTGTTCGCCAACGCCAAGCAGTTGAAGAAACGCTGATGGAGATTCCGGCCGGGCTCGTCGAGAGCGCGTTTTTCAAGCTGTTGGGCTGCCGCCTGCACAGCCTGGAAACCGGGGTGGCGCAAGTCGCCCTGGTGCTGGAACCGCAACTGCGCAATCGCGGCGGCAAATTGCACGGCGGCGCGCTGTTCAGTCTGGTCGATATCGCCATGGGGCTGGCCTGTTCCAGCACCCACGGCTTCGATCAGCAGAGCGCGACCATCGAGTGCAAGATCAACTACATCCGCGCCGTATCCGACGGCGAGGTGCTGTGCACGGCGCGGGTGATCCACCCGGGCCGCCGCACGCTGGTGGTCGAGGCCGACGTGATGCAAGGCGACAAACTGGTCGCAAAAGCGCAAGGCACGTTCGCTGTCCTGTAGATGTTGTTCATCATTTTGAGTTAATTTCGGCGCTGTGAACGCAGCGTCGAGCTTTTCTGTGGGAGCGGGCTTGCTCGCGAAGGCGGTGTGTCAGGCAAATTGATGTTGACTGACACGCCCTCTTCGCGAGCAAGCCCGCTCCCACAGGGATCGCATAATCTTCGCGTGCATCTGCCAGATTCAGGGATTGAAGTCGGCGGTTCGAAAGGGGCTTCGTGAGCCCGAAAAACCAGGCGATAACGCCAGTTTCAACTTCACCCTTGTAGACCGTCCTGCCCACCCCCATATTGGGGCGACTGACGCGTGAAGGAATCCAAATTGAGCGAACTTCTCAACCGCCGCCTGGCTCTGCTCGGCGAGCGCGCCAACCTCTCTCTGCTCGAACAGTGCCTCCACGGTATCGAACGTGAATGCCTGCGCGTGACCAGTGAAGGTCGTCTGGCGCAAACGCCGCACCCGGAAGCCTTGGGTTCCGCGCTGACCAATGAACAGATCACCACCGACTATTCCGAGTCGCTGCTGGAATTTATCACCCCTGCCCTGCCCGATCCGGCTGACACCTTGGCGAGCCTGGACAAGATTCATCGCTTTGCCTACAGCAAGCTCGGCAACGAGTATCTGTGGAGTCCATCGATGCCGTGCCCGTTGCCGGCCGAGGAAGATATCCCGATCGCTTATTACGGCACCTCCAACATCGGTCAGCTCAAGTACGTCTACCGCAAAGGCCTGGCCCTGCGGTACGGCAAGACCATGCAGTGCATCGCCGGGATTCACTACAACTTTTCCCTGCCGGAAAAGCTCTGGCCGCTGCTGCGCGAAGCCGAAGGTTTCGTCGGCACCGACCGCGATTTCCAGTCGTCGTCCTACATCGCGCTGATCCGCAACTTCCGCCGCTACAGCTGGCTGCTGATGTACCTGTTCGGTGCTTCGCCAGCGCTGGACGCGGGCTTCCTGCGCGGCCGTTCGCACCAGTTGGAGCAACTGGACCCGGACACTCTGTACCTGCCGTACGCCACCAGCCTGCGCATGAGCGACCTCGGTTACCAGAGCAACGCCCAGGCCGGCCTGACGCCGTGCTACAACGATCTGGCGAGCTACACCGACAGCCTGCGCAAAGCCGTAGCCACACCGTACGCGCCGTACGTGGAAGTCGGCACGCACCAGGATGGCGAGTGGGTACAGCTCAACACCAACATCCTGCAGATCGAAAACGAGTACTACTCCAACATCCGTCCGAAACGCGTGACCTACACCGGCGAGCGGCCGATCCAGGCGCTGATGGCCCGCGGCATTCAGTACGTCGAAGTGCGTTGCCTGGACATCAACCCGTTCCTGCCGATGGGCATCGACGTCACCGAATCGCGATTCCTCGATGCGTTCCTGCTGTACTGCGCGCTGAACGACAGTCCGCTGCTGACCAACACTTCGTGCGGCAATGCCACTTCGAACTTCCTCAGCGTGGTCAAGGAAGGTCGCCGTCCGGGCCTGCAATTGCAGCGTGACGGCGAAGCGGTCGAGCTGAAGGTTTGGGCAGCCGAGCTGCTGGAAAAAATCGCACCGCTGGCAGCGTTGCTCGATCAGAGCCATGGCGGCGACGCGCACAGCAAGGCGCTGGATGCGCAACTGGCCAAGGTCAAGGATTCGTCCCTGACCCCTTCGGCCCAAGTGCTGGCGGCCATGGCCGAGCTTAAGGAAAGCTTCGCGCAATTCTCCCTGCGTCAGAGCCAGGCGCATGCCGAGTTCTTCCGCAGCGAACCATTGGCGGCGGATGAACAGGCGAAGTTTGAAGAGCTGGCGCGTTCGTCGCTGGCTCAACAGGCGGAGCTGGAACAGAACGAGGTTGGCGATTTCGATGTGTTTGTCGGGTCGTATCAGGCGAGCATTCTGGCGATCAGCAACTAACCACTATTACCTGTGGCGAGGGAGCTTGCTCCCGCTCGGCTGCGCAGCAGTCGCAATCTCAGTCCCCCGGTGCATCAGCAGCACCGCGATGAATTGATATGGGAGTCCTCCGGCCTCCAGCGGGAGCAAGCTCCCTCGCCACAATGGCCTCACCAACAATCCCTCACGGTTTAGATTTTTCCGCTCATAAGCTAAGTCTAAAAAGTTATTTATTTTTAGATTCTTAGATCATTTAGTCTCCTTTCACGCCGATCGTCGGTCGCCTGATTTGGAGCACTCCCCATGAAACTGAATTTCCCGCTTCGCCTGCTGGCCGTGGCCTCGTTGGCTGCTGCGAGCTTTCTGGCGCAGGCCGCCGACCTCACCGTCGCCTACCAGACCACCGTTGACCCGGCGAAAGTCGCCCAGGCAGATGGCGCCTACGAGAAAGCCACCAAGACCGACATCAGCTGGCGCAAATTCGACAACGGCGCCGACATCATCGCCGCCATCGCCTCCGGTGACGTGCAGATCGGCTACCTCGGTTCCAGCCCGCTGACCGCAGCAATCACCCGCAAGGTTCCGGTGGAAACCTTCCTCATCGCCACCCAGATCGGCGCCGCTGAAGCCTTGGTCGCCCGTGACGGTTCCGGGATCAAGACCCCGCAGGATCTGATCGGCAAGAAAATCGCCGTGCCGTTCGTGTCCACCGGTCACTACAGCCTGCTTGCGGCGCTGAAGCACTGGAACATCGATCCGTCGAAAGTTACCGTGCTCAACCTCGCCCCGCCAGCGATTATTGCTGCATGGAAACGCGGTGATATCGACGCCACTTACGTGTGGGATCCGGCCCTCGGTGTGGCCAAGGAAAACGGCAAAGTGCTGATCACCTCCGGCGAACTGGCCAAGTTCGGCGCGCCGACCTTCGATGCCTGGATCGTGCGCAAGGACTTCGCCGAGAAGCACCCGGAAATCGTCACCGCGTTCGCCAAGGTCACCCTCGACGCCTACGCCGATTACCGCAAGGATCCACAAGCCTGGCTCGCCGACCAGTCACACGTCGACAAGCTGGTGAAGCTCTCCGGCGCCAAGACCAGCGACATTCCATTGCTGCTGCAAGGCAACGTCTACCCGCTGGCGGCTGATCAGGTGATCACACTCGGCGCGCCGACCACCAAAGCCATTACCGACACCGCCGCGTTCCTCAAGGAGCAAGGCAAGGTCGAAGCCGTACTGCCGGACTACGCGCCGTACGTCAGCGCCAAATACATCACCCACTGATCGGGAGTTAACTGCGATGGCCTTGCTACAGCTGGAGCGCATCAGCGCACAGTATCCCGGCAGTCCGGAACCGGTACTGGCGGACATTTCCCTGACCCTCGGGCCGCAGCAATTGCTGGTCGCCCTCGGCCCGTCCGGCAGTGGCAAGACTTCGCTGTTGAACCTGATTGCCGGTTTCGTCGAACCTAGCGCCGGGCGCATCACCCTCGACGGCGTGCCGGTCAAAGGCCCGAGCGCCGAACGCGGCGTGGTATTCCAGGACGACGCGCTGCTGCCATGGCAGGATGTGCTGGCCAATGTGGCTTTCGGTCTGGAACTGGCTGGTGTTGCCAAAGACAAACGCGAACAACGCGCCCGGGAAATGCTCGCGCTGGTCGACCTCACAGGTTTTGAACACCGCCGGATCTGGCAACTCTCCGGCGGCCAGAAACAACGCGTCGGCCTGGCCCGCGCCCTCGCCGCCGACCCGCGTGTGCTGCTGATGGACGAGCCCTTCGGCGCCCTTGACGCATTCACCCGCGAGCAGATGCAGGAGCTGTTGCTGCAGGTCTGGCAGCGCACCGCCAAACCGGTGTTCCTGATTACCCACGACATCGAAGAAGCGGTGTTCCTCGCCACTGACCTGATTCTGCTGGCACCGAATCCGGGGCAGATCGTCGAGCGCCTGCAACTGGATTTCGGTCAGCGTTACGCTGCCGGTGAATCGGCGCGGGCGATCAAATCCGACCCGCGTTTTATCGAAACCCGCGAGCACGTGTTGAGCAAAGTGTTCTCGCAACGCAGCGCCGTACAACGGCAGGAGCGCGCATGAGCAGTTACGACGTTTCCGCCCCGGCAGTGAAAAGCCCTTCGGTGGTGATTCCCGTGCGCCGCAGCCTCAGCACGCGGTGGATCAGCCTGCTGACCCTGTTGGCCTTGCTGGTGATCTGGTGGGCGGTGACCGCCAGCGGTTTGATCGAACCGCTGTTCCTGCCGCCACCGTCCGCCGTGCTGCAAAAGGGCTGGTTGCTGGCGACTACCGGTTACATGGATTCCACCCTGTGGCAGCACTTGGGCGCGAGCCTGAGCCGCATCGGTCTGGGCCTCGGCTTCGCGATTCTGACCGCAGTGCCGGTGGGCATCGCCATCGGCGCCAACCGTATTGCTCGTGGTGTGCTTGATCCGTTGATCGAGTTCTACCGGCCGATTCCGCCATTGGCTTATCTGCCGCTGATCGTGATCTGGTGTGGCATCGGCGAGTTGTCAAAAGTGCTGCTGATCTACCTGGCGATTTTTGCGCCGATCGCCATCGCAACAGCCACCGGTGTGCGCACTGTAGACCCGGCGAAATTGCGCGCTGCGCAGTCGCTCGGTGCCACTCGCGCACAACTGATCCGCCATGTGATTTTGCCCAGCGCCCTGCCGGACATTCTCACCGGTGTGCGCATTGGTCTGGGCGTTGGCTGGTCGACCCTGGTCGCCGCCGAACTGATCGCCGCCACCAGCGGTTTGGGGTTCATGGTGCAGTCGGCTGCGCAATTTCTGGTCACCGATGTGGTGGTGCTGGGGATTCTAGTGATCGCCCTGATTGCCTTCGCCATGGAAATGGGCCTGCGCGCCTTGCAGCGCAAACTGGTGCCGTGGCACGGCCAGGCGCACTGACATATTTGATGTGAATCCCCTGTAGGAGTGAGCCTGCTCGCGATTGCGGTGTGTCATTCACCCCAGCATTGACTGCCAGCCTGCAATCGCGAGCAGGCTCACTCCTACAAAAGCTCTATCCCCGAATTCGAAGAGTAAGACCATGAGCAGCCTGACCATCACCCCATTAAGCTCGGCCCTCGGCGCGCAGATCAGCGGCATCGACGTCAGCCAGCCGTTGAACCTGGAACAGCGCGACGCGATCGAGCAGGCGCTGCTCAAGTACCAGGTGCTGTTCTTCCGCAACCAGCCGATCGAGCCTTCGCAACAGGCACGTTTCGCCGCGTATTTCGGCGACCTGCACATTCACCCGATCTACCCGAACGTGCCCGAGCAGCCCGAAGTGCTGATCCTCGACACCGCCGTCACCGACGTGCGCGACAACGCGATCTGGCACACCGACGTGACCTTCCTGCCGACCCCGGCGATGGGCGCGGTGCTCAGCGCCAAGCTGTTGCCGGAATTTGGCGGCGACACCCTGTGGGCCAGCGGAATTGCCGCCTATGAAGCGCTTTCGGCGCCGATGAAAAAGCTGCTCGAAGGGCTGACCGCGACTCACGATTTCACCCGTTCGTTTCCGCTGGAGCGTTACGGCAACACCCCAGAAGCCCTGGCGCAGTGGGAGGAAGCGCGGCGCAAGAATCCGCCGCTGTCGCACCCGGTGATCCGCACTCACCCGGTGAGCGGACGTCGTTCGTTGTTCGTCAACGAAGGCTTCACCTCGAAGATCAACGAGCTGTCGGATACCGAGAGCGAGGCGATATTGAAGTTCCTGTTCGCCCACGCAACGCGGCCGGAATTCACCATTCGCTGGCGCTGGCAGCAGGACGACATTGCGTTCTGGGACAACCGCGTGACTCAGCATTACGCGGTGGATGATTACCGCCCGGCACGACGGGTGATGCAGCGGGCGACGGTGTTGGGGGATGTGCCGTTCTTCAAATAAGGCCTGATTGCTGTGTTGTTTTCAAAGGCCCCTTCGCGAGCAAGCCCGCTCCCACAGGTAACTGTGTTCCTCCTGAAGAAACACGATCAAAATGTGGGAGCGGGCTTGCCCGCGAAAGCGTCAGAGCAGGCGCCGAATAATTCGGCGCCAGTCACTTATTCAGCAGTCGAAGGTTTCTCCCACAGATTGATCCCGCCCTCCTGGGCAAACCGGTCGATCTCCGCCAGTTCTTCGGCACTGAAACTCAGGTTGTTCAACGCCCCGACGTTCTCGATGATCTGCTCCGGCCGGCTCGCGCCGATCAGCGCCGAAGTCACCCGCGGATCACGCAGGGTCCAGGCCAGCGCCAGTTGCGCCAGGCTCTGGCCGCGACGTTTGGCGATCTCGTTCAACGCACGCACGTGCGCGATGTTGGCTTCAGACAGATGCGAAGCCTGCAACGAACCACCGCCCGGACGATTGACCCGCGCATCCGCCGGCACGCCGTTGAGGTATTTGTCGGTCAGCAGACCTTGCGCCAGCGGGGTGAAGGCGATGACGCCAGTACCGAGCTCGTCGGTGGTGTCGAGCAGGTCTTTTTCCACCCAGCGATTGAGCAGGTTGTATGCCGGCTGATGAATCAGCAGCGGCACTTTCCATTCCTTGAGCAGCGCGGCGATCTCGCGGGTTTTCACCCCGGAGTACGACGAGATGCCGATGTACAGCGCCTTGCCCTGTTGCACGGCGGTGGCGAGGGCGCTGGCGGTTTCTTCCAGCGGAGTGTCCGGGTCGAAGCGGTGCGAGTAGAAGATATCCACATAGTCCAGACCGAGGCGCTGCAGGCTCTGGTCCAGACTGGCCAGCACGTATTTGCGCGAGCCGCCGCCCTGACCATACGGGCCGGGCCACATGTCCCAGCCGGCCTTGCTGGAGATGATCAGCTCATCGCGGTACTGCTTGAAGTCTTCGCGCAGCAATCGACCGAAATTGACCTCGGCGCTGCCGTACGGCGGGCCGTAATTGTTGGCCAGGTCGAAGTGGTTGATGCCCAGGTCGAACGCGGTGCGTAGCAGGGCACGCTGGGTGTCGATCGGCGTGCTGTCGCCGAAGTTGTGCCACAGGCCCAGCGACAGCGCCGGCAGCACCAGACCGCTGCGGCCGACGCGGCGGTAAGGGATGGAGTCGTAGCGGTTTTCGGCAGCGGTGTAAGTCATCGAATCCTCTCTTGTTTGATTAACAGCAAATTGAGGGTGAATCCCAACCCTGTGGCGAGGGAGCTTGCTCCCGCTCGGTTGCGCAGCAACCGCAAAACCATCCAGCGCGGTATGCCTGTCTGAATGCGATTGCAGGTTTTGGGTCTGCTTCGCAGACCAGCGGGAGCAAGCTCCCTCGCCACAAAAGTGATCTACACAAATCTGTTTCGCGGTCGGGCAAGGCCCAGGTTTTCGCGCAAGGTCCGGCCCTCATACTCGGTTCTGAACAGCCCGCGCCGTTGCAGTTCCGGGACCACGCCATGGGCGAAGTCTTCGAGCCCGCCCGGCAGGTGCGGCACCAGCACGTTGAAACCGTCCGCCGCGCCCAGTTCGAACCACTCCTGCAAGCGATCGGCGATCTGCGCCGGCGTGCCCACCAGGCTGTAATGCCCGCGCCCACCGGCAATCTTTCGGCCCAATTCGGCGAGGGTCAGATTTTCCCGGCCCGCCAATTCAGTCAGCAGTTTCTGCCGGCTCTGCTGGCCGCTGTCGGTCAGCGGCAAATCCGGTAGCGGTCCGTCCAGCGGGTACTTCGACAAGTCGAAGTTGCCCAGCATACGCCCAAGCAACGCCACGCCAACCTCCGGTTCGACCAATTGCTGAAACGTTTCACATTTTTCCTGCGCTTCGGCCTCCGTCTGCCCGACGACGACAAACACCCCGGGCATGATTTTCAGCGAGTCGGCACTGCGCCCGTACTTGGCCAGGCGCCGCTTGAGGTCGGTGTAGAACGCCTGCGCGCCCGCTAGCGAAGTCTGCGCAGTGAACACCACCTCAGCGGTCTGTGCCGCCAGTTCACGCCCGGTCTCCGATGAACCGGCCTGCACGATCACCGGTTGTCCCTGCGGCGAGCGTGCGACGTTCAGCGGGCCCTTGACCCGAAAGTGCTCGCCGACGTGATCCAGCACGTGCAGCTTCGACGGGTCGTAATACGCGCCACTTGCCTTGTCGCGGACAAAGGCATCGTCCTCCCAGCTGTCCCACAGCCCGGTGACCACCTGATGAAACTCCCGGGCGCGGCTGTAGCGTTCGGCGTGGCCGATGTGTTCGTCGCGACCGAAATTCAGTGCTTCGGCGGCGTTGTCCGAGGTCACCAGATTCCACCCGGCGCGGCCGCCGGACAGATGATCGAGCGAAGCGAATTTGCGCGCCACGTGATACGGCTCGTTGTAACTGGTAGTGGCCGTGGCGATCAGGCCGATGCGCTCGGTCACCGCGCTCAGAGCCGAGAGCAAGGTCAGCGGTTCGAAGTGATCCGAGCGCGCCATGCGGCTGGCGATATCCTGGGTCGGCGCGGCGACGCTGTCGGCGACGAACAGCGTGTCGAATTTCGCCGCCTCGGCAATCTGCGCCAGACGCTTGTAGTGGGCGAAATCCAGCCCGGCATTGGCCGGCACCTGCGGGTGCCGCCACGCGGCGACGTGGTGCCCGGTGGCCATGAGAAAGGCGCCGAGTTTCAGCTGTCTGCTCATCTCAGAAATCCTTGCGCAGTTGCACGCCGAAGTAGCGCTCGTCATCCCGTGGCACGGCGCGGTAGATGTAGCTGCCGCCGCTGGCCAGCAGCGGTGAGTAGGACTTGTCGGCGAGATTCTTGCCTAGCAGCGCCACGCGCCAGCCGTTGCTGTAATCGGCCAGTGCCACGCTGGCATTCCAGATGCCGTAGGCACCTTGTTTGGTGTCGGCGTTCTGGCTGATGTCGTACTGCACCTCGCTCTGCCAGCTGTAGTCGGTGCCGAGCTCGATATCGAGGCCGTTGTCCAAGGGGATGCTGTAGTCGGCGCGCACGTAGCTTTTCCAGTCCGGGCTGAACGGCAATGGCTTGCCATTGACGTTGCAGGACGCTGCCGCACCGGCCGGGCAACTGAATTGGTCGATGCGCGCGCGGGTATAGGCCAGTGCACCGGAGAACTTCAGTTGCTGGGTCGCCTGCAAGGCGTAATCGAGTTCGACGCCTTCGGTGCTGACGCTGCCGGCGTTGATCAGGCGCGTTACCACTTGCCCGGCAACGGTGTCGAAAAAGTTCGCCTGGTAGTTGTCGTAATCGCTGTGGAACACGGCGAGGTTGGTGGTCAGCCGGTTGTTCCATCTGGTGGCCTTGATCCCCGCTTCCCAGGTGTTGGAGGTTTCCGGTTTCAGCGCTTCGGTGTCACGCGGCTGCATGTTGAAAAACACGTTGTAGGCCGGGCCTTTGTAGCCGCGCGAGTAGGTCAGGTACGTGGTGACTGCATCACTGAGGTCGTACTGCACGCCGAGCCGGCCGGACCAGCCGTCCTCGTCCACCGAGCCGGAACTGCTGGTGGCCGGCTGGATGCCGCTGACCGTGGTCGCCGACGTGGAGACGCGGCGGTGATCGTATTCCAGCTCATCGTGGGTGTAGCGCAGGCCGGCGATGCCACGAAAGTCCGAGGTGAAGTTCAGCGTGGCTTCGCCGAACGCGGCGTAGCTGTCGCTGGTGGTGCTGTAATCGGCGACGCCACGGTCGGTGCGCGTGGTGGTGGTCAAGGTGCGCTGATAGGTCTCGTCATCCTTGCCGTGCATGTAAAACAGGCCGCCAACGTACTCGAGGAACTCACCTTTCGGCGAGGCCAGGCGCAGCTCTTGCGAGTACTGGTCGAAGGCCAGATCGCCTTTGTCGGCGGTGCCGGGGAACGCCGGGGTGATCGTGCTCAGTCGATCGCCGTCCTGATACTGCGTGTTGTCCCAGCCGCGCCACGCGGTGATCGACGTCAGGGTGTAATCGCCCAGTTGCCAGTCGAGCTGGCCGGACAGGCCCTTGTTGGTGTCCTCGACATGGCTGCGGGTATCGGTGTTGATGTCGCGGTTGTGGTTGCTCGCATAGACCGGGCTCAGCGCGTTGGCGAAGGCCGGGGTCAGCGACTTGCTGACCACGCCGCTGGGGCCGTCGTCGTGGGACTGCATGTAGTCGGCGATCAGGGTGAAGGTCACGTCATCGTTCGGGGTGAACTCGAGTTTGCCGCGCACCCCGCGATGGTTGTAGCCGTTGACCTCCTGGCCGTTGTGCTGGTTATCGACGTTGCCGTCGTAAGTGCCGAACAGGGTGCTGATCGAACCCTTGAGCGTGTCCGGAATCAGGCTGCCGCCAATGCCGAAGCGGGTGCGGCTTTCGTTGCCGCTGTAGAACGACTGATCAATGTAGCCGTGGGTCTCGTTAGTCGGCGCCTTGCTGGTGATGTTGAGCACACCGGCCGAGGCGTTCTTGCCGAACAGCGTGCCCTGCGGGCCGCGCAGCACTTCGACGCGCTCCAGATCCAGCAGATCAAGGGTCGATTGACCGGGACGCGCATAGACCACGCCATCGATCACCGTGGCCACCGTTGGCTCGACGCCGGGCGAGGTGGAAATCGTGCCGACGCCTCGCACAAACAACGAGGTGTCCTTGTTCGACGCACCGGTACGGAAATTCAGCGACGGCACTTGCTGAACGATGCTCGCCACGCCGTTGCGGTTGTCGCGCTCCAGTTGTTCGCCGTCGATCACCGACACTGCCACCGGCACCTTCTGCAGCGACTCTTCGCGGCGGGTGGCGGTGACCGTGACGGACTTGAGGGTCGGCTCTTGATCGCTGCTGTCGGCGGCGAAAGCATCGGGCAGCGGCAACACCGCCAGCCCGGTAAAGATCCAGCCAGCGGCACGAATCGACTGCGCCAGTTTGTGTGTCGCCCCAGGAATGTTGTGCATGGTTGCCCGCTCGAAATTGGCCCTGAACCGCTGCCGTTCTGCGACGACAGCGCCTGAATCGGTGTCTTGGGCATTCGCTCGAGCGAGTAGCAGACAATGCGCCTTGTTAGCGCTAACATCGCCAGTATTGGCAAGCTCGACATAGAGCGTCCAATACTGAAAAATTACTTTTATATGCGTTTTGGTTTTTAAGAGGGAGCGAGCCTTGAGCCAGGAAAAGCCCCGCAAACGCCGTGGCGCCGGACGTGTGACCCTGAATGCGGTGGCGCGCGAAGCGGGAGTTTCGGCAATCACCGTGTCGCGCTATTTCAATCAGCCGGAAACCGTCTCGCCCGAGCGCCGCGAGCGCATTGCAGCGGTAGTGGCCGAGCTGGGTTATGTGCCGAATCTGGTGGCCGGCGGACTGGCCTCGGCGCGGGGCAAAATCGTCGGCATGGTGATTCCGAACATCTCCGGACCGATCTTTGCCAACACCATTCAGGGCTTCAGCGACACCCTCAGCCGCCACGGTTATCAATTGCTGCTGGCGTCGAGTTACTTCAGTACCGAACAGGAAGAAAACGCCGTGCGCGCATTTCTCGGCTGGTCGCCGGCAGCGCTGGTGCTGACCAGCCACTTCCACAGTTCGGGCACGGAAAAGATGATCGCCGAGGCGGAGATTCCGGTGATCGAAACCTGGGATTACCAGCCGGATCGCGAGCCGATGCAGATCGGCTTTTCGCACTATGAAGTCGGCGTGACCGCCGCACGTTATCTGCACGACAAAGGCTATCGCCGCATCGCCTTTGTTCAGAACAGCGCCGCCGGCGACCTCAGTGCACTGGAGCGCCGCGACGGTTACGCCGCCACCCTGCGCGAATTCGGGCTGGAGCCGTGGGTGTTCGTCCCGGACGCCGACCGCGCACCGTTCGAGGCCGGTAAGCAAGCGATGGAAGCACTGATGAACGCCGCTGCCCGCCCCGACGCGATCATCTTCGCCAACGACAACCTCGCCGCCGGCGGCCTGCTCGCCGGGCAACGCGCCGGCACCAAGATCCCCGAAGACTGCGCCGTGCTCGGCTTCGGCGATTACCCGTTCGCCGAGATGCTGTTGCCGAGCCTGAGCACGATCAAGCCACCGGCACTGGAGATTGGCGTGCTGGCGGCAACGCGGGTATTGGAAAGCCTTGGAGTGTTGCCGAGCGATGATGTGCAGCGCCTGAATCTGTTGCAGTGCGATGTGATCGAGCGCGAGAGCACCTGATCAAAATGGCCTAGGCTGGATTGGCTATGCTCCAAGTAACACCGAGGTGGCCCCTTCGCGAGCAAGCCCGCTCCCACAGGATTTTGGTTGTACACAGAATCTGTGAATGACCGAGATCACTGTGGGAGCGGGCTTGCCCGCGAAGGCGTCCGATCAAGCACCGCATGACCCGCAGGCACGCCTATGCACACCGCAATCATCATCTTCTTCGGCCTGGTCCTGCTCGCCCTGATGCTCTACATCGGCGAGCGCGTTGGCTTCAGCCGGCAGACTCTGGCCTACAGCTTCGCCGCGCTGTGGCTGGCGTTGACGGTGATCAATGGCGCGGTGGGGGTGGTGCATGCCGGGCAGCCGCTGGGTTCGGAGATCGCGGTGGGCAGTGCGGTGTTCGGGGTGCCGATGGCGGCGATGGTGTTGTTTATGGTGCTGAGCGCCGAGTCGTGAAACGTCCCGGCGCTCAGCCGCCGATCAACGCACCAGATGCAGGAACTGCATGTGGCGTTCGTACTGGTCGAGGATGTCGTTGATGATCTGTTCCTTGGTGTAGCCGACCAGATCGTAGTCCTGACTGCCCTCGCTCAAGTGCACTTCAGCGCGGTAGTAGCGGCGGTTGTTGAGTTGCTTGGAACCCATGCCGCCACGGGCGAACGACGGCGTGAAGTAGCCGCGCATCTGCACCTGGTAGATGAACGGATGCTGCTCACCGTGGCCTATTTCCAGGCTGATGTTGTCGTGCGCCGGATCCGGCTGGGTGACAACGTTCAGACCCTTCTCGACAAATACCGCCGTCACTTCTTCGATCGCCGGGCGCACCGTGGTGTCCATGAAGCGGTACACCTCGTCGCGTGACGGGAAGTGCACCGCCTGACTCAGGCGCTGGCGCCAGCCGCCCGTGCCACGCCGCGAACCGGAGACCGGTGCCAGCGAATGCAACTGCGCGATCTGTTTCTGCGACTCCAGATAGAACGCCTTGTGCAGGCCCCACATCATCAGCAGCAAGATCAGTGAGAACGGCAATGACGTCAGCACCACTGCTGACTTCAATGCATCGATGCTGCCGGAGAACAGCAACGCACTGGTGATCAGCGCGGTCATCGCGCCCCAGAACACTCGCAGCCATTTCGGCCCGTCTTCGTCCGGGTTGCCACCCTTGGCCGACAACGTCGAGAGCACCACGGTGCCGGAGTCGGCAGAAGTGACGAAGAACACGAAGCTGATGAACACCGTCACCGCGATGACGGTCTTGCTCCACGGGTAGGTTTCCAGCAGCAGGTAAAGGCTCATCGACGGATTGTCGAGGGCTGACATGCCCAGTGCCGACATGCCGTGGTTGAGCACCTGATCGATCGCGCTGTTGCCGAAGATCGACATCCACGCCAGGGTGAAACCGAGCGGAATCAGCAACACGCCGAAGACGAATTCGCGGATGGTGCGGCCACGGGAAATCCGCGCGATGAACAGGCCCACGAACGGCGACCATGCGATCCACCAGGCCCAGTAGAACACGGTCCAGCCGCCGAGCCAGTCGCTTGGCTTGTCGTAGGCGTAGAGGTCGAAACTCTTCATCGGCAAGGCGCCAAGGTAATCGCCGAGGTTCTGGATCAGGGTGTTGAGCAAGTGCTGAGTAGGCCCGGCGAACAACACGAACAGCAGCAGCGCACAGGCCAGCAGCATGTTGATGTCGGACATCACCCGCACGCCCTTGTCCACACCCGACACGGCGACGATGATCGCCGCGCCCATCATCAGCGTGATCAGGCCGACCTGAATCCATTGGGTGTGAGCGATGCCGAACAGGTAGTCGAGACCGGAGTTGAGGTGCAATACGCCGAAGCCCATGTCGGCACCCAGACCGAACACCGTAGCGATGATGCCGAAGCCGTCCACCGCGTAACCGATGGGGCCGTTGATGCGCTTGCCGATCAGCGGGTACAGCGCCGAACGCAAGGCCAGCGGCAGGTTATGCCGGTAGGCGAAATAGGCCAGCGCCATGCCGACAAAGGCGAACACGCCCCAGCCGTGCAGACCCCAGTGCAAAAACAGAATCTGCATCGCCTGGCGCGCCGCATCGGCGGTGCCGGCTTCGCCTTGTGGCGGTTGGGCCAGGTGCGTCAGTGGCTCGGATACGCAAAAGAAAAACAGCGTGATGCTGATCCCGGCGGCGAACAACATACCGGCCCAGGACAGGTAACTGAACTCGGGTTCGTCGTGGTCGGCACCGAGTTTTATCTTGCCGTAGCCCGATAACGCGGTGACCACCACGAAGACCAGATACAGGGTCATCGCGAGCATGTAGTACCAGCCGACCGTATTGGCCGCCCAGTTTTGCGCAGCCAGCAACCAGGCTCCGGCCTGCTCCGGCATGGCGATGACAACCAGACCAAACAGCAGAATGACCGTCGCGGCGAAGTAGAACACCGGCGGATTCATGCGGACCAGGCCGCTGGTGGGAGTAGACGATGCACTCATGAAACGTGCACCTCGAGGGGTTGAAACGTGGCTGAAATGATCGGACTCAGCAAAGGCAAGCCTCCTGTTGTGAGCGGGCAGCGAACCACCGGTTTAACTTGAATGAACGTTCAAGTTAAACATGGATAGGGTGGTAAGGACTAATCGCAGGGCCAGGCGGTAGTTTTCCTACAATAGCCCAAGGAGGGGTATGACGCGGGTTTGAGGGGATTCGTTCAATGGAGAATTGGCTGAATGCCATCAACCTGATTCGATGGGCAAATTGTGGCGAGGGAGCTTGCTCCCGCTGGACGGCGCAGCAGTCCCAATCCGGCGTCAGTCTCAATTGGGAGTCCTGCGGCCTCCAGCGGGAGCAAGCTCCCTCGCCACAAACGAACTGGAAATCTTACTTCTGCGTCCCGTCATCATGCTGCAGATTGGCCTGAGTCAGGTTGCTCCCTGCCGGCACGCTGCGCGTCAGCCACACATTACCGCCGATGGTCGAACCCTGGCCGATGGTGATCCGTCCCAGAATCGTTGCGCCGGCATAAATCACCACGTCGTCCTCGACAATCGGATGGCGTGGATGGCCCTTCTGCAACTGCCCGTCTTCATCCGCCGGGAAGCGCTTGGCGCCCAAAGTCACGGCCTGATAGATCCGCACCCGCTCGCCGATGATCGCGGTCTCGCCGATCACCACACCCGTACCGTGATCGATGAAGAAACTGCGGCCGATCTGCGCGCCTGGATGGATATCGATGCCGGTGGCCGAATGCGCAATCTCCGCGCTGATCCGCGCCAGCAACGGCAACCCGGCGCGATACAGATGGTGCGCCAGGCGATGGTGAATCACCGCCAGAATCCCCGGATAGCACAGCAACACTTCATCGACGCTGCGTGCCGCCGGATCGCCGTGATAGGCGGCCAGCACGTCGGTGTCGAGCAGGCTGCGCAGGCCCGGCAAGGCCAGGGCAAAATCCTGAATGATACGGATCGCCTGAGCTTCGACGTCGGCATCGCCTTGAGCGCTGTGCCGGGCGACATATCGCAATTCCAGCCGCGCTTGCGCCAGCAAGGCATTCAACGAGGTATCGAGGGTGTGGCCGACATAGAAATCCTCACTCTCTTCACGCAGATCCACCGGCCCCAGTCGCATCGGGAACAACGCACCACACAGCGCCTCGAGAATCTCGGCCATCGCCGCGCGGGACGGCAACTCGCGACCGCCCTGCTCGCCGCTGGCCCGGCCATTCTGGGTACGCCACTGATCCCGCGCGGTACGCAGTTGGCTGACGATGGTCTGCAATTGCCAATGGCTGGAACGCTCGCTCACGGTAAAGACTCCTCACGGGCGGCCGGACGGTCGGGCCGCGTCAACGGCGACTACTTTACGGCATGCCCGCGAGTGCGAATTAAGAACCGATAGTGCTGGCCTAAGCACATTTGGCTATAAGCAATTCCCGGTTGCCCCGCTAAAACGGCCTGCCTATAGTCCTGTCATCTTCCTCCGCCAGTACGGGCTCATGATCAAACAACAGCTGGATCGCTTTAACCGTCTCGACCTGCTCGGCCAACCCACGCCTCTGGAAAAACTCGAACGCCTGTCCGCCTGGCTGGGCCGCGATGTGTACATCAAACGCGATGACCTGACGCCGCTGGCCATGGGCGGCAACAAGCTGCGCAAACTCGAATACCTCGCCGCCGACGCCCTCGCCCAGGGCGCCGACACGCTGATCACCGCCGGCGCCCTGCAATCGAACCATGTGCGCCAGACCGCCGCGCTTGCAGCCAAACTTGGCTTGGGTTGCGTGGCGCTGCTGGAGAATCCGCTGAGCACCGACGACAGCAACTACACCGGTAACGGCAACCGCCTGCTGCTCGACCTGTTCGACACCAAGGTCGAGCTGGTGGACAACCTCGACAACGCCGACGAACAACTGGCCGCACTCGCCGTGCGCCTGCGCAGCAATGGCAAGAAACCGTATCTGGTGCCGATCGGTGGCTCGAATGCTCTCGGTGCATTGGGCTACGTACGTGCCGGTCTCGAACTGGCGGAGCAGATCAAGGACACCGGCCTGGAATTCGCCGCCGTGGTGCTGGCCTCGGGCAGCGCCGGGACCCACAGCGGTCTGGCGCTGGCGTTGAGCGAAGCGCTGCCGCAATTGCCGGTGATCGGCGTGACCGTCTCGCGCAGCGAAGAAGATCAGCGCCCGAAAGTGCAGGGGCTGGCCGAGCGCACGGCGGAGCTGTTGGGCGTGAAATTGCCGGAGCACTTCAAGGTCGAGTTGTGGGACGAATACTTCGGCCCGCGTTACGGCGAGCCGAATGCCGGGACACTGGCGGCGGTGAAACTGTTGGCCAGTCAGGACGCGGTGCTGCTCGATCCGGTTTATACCGGCAAGGCCATGGCCGGCCTGCTCGACGGGATCGGCCGCCAGCGTTTCAACGAGGGCCCGATCATCTTCCTGCATACCGGTGGGGTGCCGGCATTGTTTGCCTACAAGGATTCTCTGACAAGCTGATCCGCCCTGCTGCAAGAATTTCTGTAGTGAGGGGATTTATCCCCGTTGGACTGCGCAGCAGTCCCCTGCTCTTCAAGTCAGAAGAGAGGGCCGCTTCGCGCCCCATCGGGGATAAATCCCCTCGCCACAATTGATCATATATATTCGAAATTGGAATAACAGAAAGATCATTAAGTATTTTCAAGTCTAAAGCAGACATCTTATAGTCTCGCCGCAGGCGAATTTCGGGCAAGACGCATAAGCTGCTTTAGGGCACGATAACGCAGTCGTTCAATTCCCGGATTCGCCAACTTTCCTTAAGCGTCTTCCATAAGAAAACACAGGGGCTTGTCATGAATTTTTCCGCACTACGTCGCAATCTGCTGGTAGGTTCGCTGGGCCTTGCACTGAGCGCCGGCCTGATCGGCCAGGCAACCGCCGGTGAGCAGCTGCAACAGATCAAGGACAAAGGCGTTATCAACGTCGGCCTGGAAGGCACTTACCCACCGTTCAGCTTTGTTGACGAGAACGGCAAACTGTCCGGTTTCGAAGTCGAGTTCTCCGAAGCGCTGGCCAAAGAGCTGGGCGTCAAGGTCAAATTGCAGCCGACTAAATGGGACGGCATCCTCGCCGCACTGGAATCCAAACGTCTGGACGCAGTCATCAACCAGGTGACCATCTCCGAAGAGCGCAAGAAGAAGTACGACTTCTCCGAGCCCTATACCATCTCCGGAATCCAGGCGCTGGTGCTGACCAAAAAAGCCGCCGACCTGAACATCAAGACCGCTTCCGACCTGGGCGGCAAAAAAGTCGGCGTAGGCCTGGGTACCAACTACGAACAGTGGGTCAAGGCTAACGTGCCAACCGCTGACGTGCGTACCTATGAAGATGATCCGACCAAGTTCCAGGACCTGCGTGTCGGCCGTATCGACGCCATCCTGATCGACCGTCTGGCCGCATTGGAATATGCTCGCAAAGCCAAGGACACCACTGCCGCAGGCGAACCGTTCTCTCGCCAGGAAGCCGGCGTCGCCCTGCGCAAAGGCGAGCCTGAATTGCTTGCTGCAGTGAACAAGGCTATCGAAAAGCTGCGAGCCGACGGCACGCTGGCCAAGCTTTCGGAAAAGTACTTCAGCGCTGACGTCACCAAATAATGGAAGAAACTTTCCAAATCGTACGGGAGGCCCTGCCCTTTTTGTTCAAGGGCATGTACTTCACCGTCATCCTCAGCCTGGGTGGCATGTTCTTCGGCTTCCTGCTGGGCTTCGGCCTGGCGTTGATGCGCCTGTCACGCTTTAAGGTGTTGAACTGGATTGCCCGCATCTACGTGTCGTTTTTCCGCGGCACACCGTTGCTGGTACAACTGTTCGTGATCTATTACGGCTTGCCACAGGTGGGACTGGAACTCGATCCGATACCGGCTGCCCTGATCGGCCTTTCGCTGAACATGGCGGCCTACATCTGTGAAATCCTGCGCTCTTCGATCAGTTCGATTGAACGTGGTCAGTGGGAAGCCGCTGCGAGCATTGGCATGACTCGCGCGCAAACCCTGCGTCGGGCCATCCTGCCGCAGGCGATGCGTACGGCATTGCCGGCGTTGGGTAACAGCTTCATTTCACTGGTCAAGGACACGGCACAGGCTGCCACCATTCAAGTGCCGGAGTTGTTACGTCAAGCGCAGTTGATCAGCGCCCGTAACTTCGAAATTTTCACCATGTACCTTAGTGCAGCACTGCTTTACTGGATTCTGGCCACGGTGCTGTCGCACCTGCAGAACAAGCTGGAAGAGCGGGTCAATCGGCACGACCAGGAGTCCTGACCCATGATTGTCGTGGAAAAACTGACAAAGCAGTTCAAGGGTCAAGAGGTGCTCAAGGGCATTGATCTTGAGGTGAAGGAAGGCGAGGTCGTGGCCATCATCGGCCCCAGCGGTTCGGGCAAGACCACGTTCCTGCGCTGCCTGAATTTCCTCGAGGAGCCCACCAGCGGCCGGATCAAGGTCGGCGATATCGAAATCGATACCCGCCGCCCGCTGAGCCAGCAACAGAGCCTGGTGCGCAACCTGCGCCAGCACGTGGGTTTCGTGTTCCAGAACTTCAACCTGTTCCCCCACCGCACTGCACTGGAAAACGTCATCGAAGGGCCGATCGTGGTCAAGAAGATGCCGCGCGAGCAAGCCGTTGCCCTGGGCATGAAGCTGCTGGCCAAGGTCGGTCTGGCCGGCAAGGAAGATGCGTATCCGCGTCGTCTGTCCGGTGGTCAGCAACAGCGCGTGGCGATTGCCCGGGCGCTGGCGATGGAGCCGGAAGTGATCCTGTTCGACGAGCCGACTTCGGCCCTCGACCCGGAACTGGTGGGCGAAGTACTGGCGACCATTCGCGGTCTCGCTGAAGAAAAACGCACCATGGTCATCGTCACCCACGAAATGGGTTTCGCCCGCGACGTGGCTAACCGTGTGGTGTTTTTCGACAAAGGCGTGATCGTCGAGCAAGGCGAAGCCAAGGCGTTGTTTGCCAACCCGAAAGAAGAACGCACCAGACAGTTTCTCAGCAAGTTCCTGAATCACGCCTGAGGTATTTATTACCTTGAATCATAACTTCCATGGACGGAAGTTTTATCTCCCCCACCTGAATAACTTTTAAATCCTTCCAGCTTAAAATCTGTCAAAACAATACATATATGTTCTGCAACAGATAAAAGTTATCTTCAGCGCGCTTCCGTGCCTGTGAAATGATCTAAACGGGCCAGCACAAAATCACAAAAATTCGCGAAAAACCGTAGTTCCATTCGCCATCACCGCTAGGCAGCATGCCTCATCAGCGTAGGACGCTTCTGATTAACCGGTAATTCACGGATTAACTAAGCCGCTCTATTGACACTCTTTCCGGCACGCTCTTATCTAGTCGCCAACCGGCACCCATTAGTTGAATCAATCCGTACTCAGCCCGAACAGAAGTTCACGGTTGTATTACCGATTCATCACGCCTTTTGTTGTTTCAAGAAACGGAATTCGCTGCAAGACTTCAAGGAGAGAACCCGATGACCCGCACTTCGCACGCCCCCGAACTGGCAGCGCCGAATCTGGCGTCCGCATCCAAAAACGCCATCAATCTGGCCGCTGCCGCGCATTTGCTGATCGATGTCCTGCCCTACTCCGGCATGGACGCCGGTGATCTGATCGAACTGTTCTGGAACAACTGCTACGTCGCCTCGCGAGTCTTGACCTGCGAAGACGTCGGCGCCTCGATCAGCCTGCGGGTGCCGGAAAGCTTTATCGCCAGTGGCACCGCACGGATTCACTATCGAGTGATGCAAGTCGGTCAGGGGCCGGCGCTGTCGGCGGCCACGCGGGTGCAGGTCAAGCTCGACTGCCCCGGCGGCCAGCCTTCGCCGCTGTGCGGTGACGAGAATCAGCAACTGGCGCCCGTCACGCTGCCCGACACCATCCGCCGCCAGGGCGTGAACCCCAATCAGATCAAACGCGGTGTGCCGCTGACCATCGAACCCTACCTGAACATGGCCGAGGACGACGCCATCACCCTGCGCTGGGGCGACGTGCGCATGGACCTGGCACCGATCACCGCAGCGGATGTCGGCCTGCCGATTCAGGTCTGGGTGCCACCGGCAGTGATCGTCGAGGGCGGTGAGGATCTGCGCCTGGACGTGACCTACTGCGTCATCGACTGGGTGGGCAACAACTCACGCTGGGCACCGCCACGGACGCTGAAGATCGGTTGCGTGAATCCTTATCTGAAGGTGCCGCTGCGCCAAGCGCTGAAGGCCGCTGAATCGACCAAGGATTGAAACCGCATCCCTGCCCTCATGGTGCTCTGTAGCGAGGGAATCCAGTGAAAAGTCGCACCGCCCCCGATGGACTGCGCAGCAGTCCAACTTTTCAGGACTCAGAGAAAGGCTGCTGCGCGGCCTGTCGGGGATAAATCCCCTCACCACAGGTTGTATGCGACGGCTTAAAGCCTGTTAACCAGCCGGGCCACTCACCCTTCTATACATATTCCTAAAAGTTAGTTTATTTAATATTTATACACGCTTAGGGTATATGAACCGGACCACCGGACATTCTTTCGTTCGCCGCACTTTTGCGGCGTTTTTCATGAGATGTGAGGTAGGTAGTATGGTCCGGAACACAATCACCCCAGTGCAGATCGCCAGGGCATTGCGTGCAGCCAAGGAGCGGCACTGATGTCCAGTCTGGCAGACGCAAACGTCCAGTCGGATCTGGACATCGCCCCGTTGTTGTTGCCCGCGCAGGTCTTGCGCAACGACGCCCAAGCCATCAAGGCTGCCCACGATCTGGCGCAAGTCGCCCGCGTGCAGGCCGCCAAACGTGATCGTCAGCGCAAGCTGCCGTGGTCGGAAATCGAACAGTTCACCCGCAGCGGCCTCGGCAGCATTGCCATCCCGCGCGAATACGGTGGCCCACAGGTTTCATTCGTCACATTGGCCGAAGTGTTCGCGATCATTTCCGCGGCCGATCCGGCGCTGGGACAGATCCCGCAGAACCAGTTCGGCATCATCAATCTGGTACTCGGCAGCGCCACCGAAGCGCAGAAAAAACAGCTGTTCCAGAGTGTTCTGGAAGGTTGGCGCATCGGCAATGCGGGTCCTGAGCGCGGCACCAAAAACACCCTGGAATTGAAAGCGCGCATCACCGCCGACGGCGACGATTACGTGATCAACGGCCAGAAGTTCTACTCCACCGGCGCGCTGTTCGCGCACTGGGTGGCGGTCAAGGCGCTCAATGACGACGGCAAGCAGGTGCTGGCCTTCGTCCGCCGTGGCACCCCGGGCCTGCGCATTGTTGATGACTGGTCGGGCTTCGGGCAGCGCACCACCGCCAGCGGCACGATTCTGCTGAACAACGTGCGCGTCGAGTCGAGCCTGGTCGTCGATAACTGGAAGATCAACGAAAAGCCCAACACTCAAGGCGCCGTGTCACAGCTGATTCAGGCAGCCATCGACGCCGGCATCGCCCGTGGCGCCATCGACGACGCCATCGAATTCGTCAAAACCCGCGCGCGGCCATGGATCGACGCCAAGGTCGAACGCGCCAGCGATGACCTTTACGTGATCGCCGACATCGGCAAACTGAAAATCGAACTGCACGCGGCTGAAGCACTGTTGCGCAAGGCCGGCAAAGTGCTCGACCAAGTCCACGCCGCGCCGCTGACCGCCGAGTCCGCCGCCCGCGCTTCAATTGCGGTGGCCGAAGCCAAAGTACTGACTACCGAGATTTCCTTGCTCGCCAGCGAGAAGCTTTTCGAACTGGCCGGCAGCCGCGCGACCCTCGCCGAATTCAACCTCGACCGCCACTGGCGCAACGCCCGGGTGCACACCCTGCACGACCCGGTGCGCTGGAAGTATCACGCGGTCGGCGCCTATCGCCTGAACGGTACTTTGCCGGCCCGCCATTCCTGGATCTGACGACCAGACATCTGGAGAGAAACCCATGCCTTTTTCCCACCCCGTCGCGGTTATCACCAGCGATGAGCAAGCCCTGATCGTCGCCAGCGACCTGGCCGAAGATTTCAAACGCGACAGTGCCGTGCGCGACCGTGAACGCCGCCTGCCACTGCCGGAACTCGACGTGTTTTCCCGCTCCGGCCTGTGGGGCATCAGCGTGCCCAAGGAATACGGCGGCGCCGGTGTGTCCAACGTGACCCTGGCCAAAGTCATCGCCCTGATCGCTCAGGCCGACGGCTCTCTTGGGCAGATTCCGCAGAACCATTTCTACGCCCTCGAAGTGCTGCGCGTTAATGGCAGCCACGAGCAGAAACAGCGGCTGTACGCCGAGGTGCTGGCCGGCCAGCGCTTCGGCAATGCTCTGGCGGAACTGGGTACCAAAACCGCTCACGACCGCGTCACCAGCCTCAAGCGTGACGGCGACGGCTACCGCATCAACGGGCGCAAGTTTTATGCGACCGGCGCGATCTACGCGCAGCGCATCCCGACGTCCGTGGTCGATGAAAATGGCGTGCAGCAACTGGCCTTCGTCCCGCGTGACAGCCAAGGCCTGACGGTCATCGACGACTGGAGCGGCTTCGGCCAGCGCACCACCGGCAGCGGTTCGGTGGTGTTCGAAGACGTCTACGTCGCCGCCGAGGACGTGATCCCGTTCCAGAGTGCCTTCGAGCGTCCGACCACGGTCGGCCCGCTGGCGCAGATCCTTCACGCCGCCATCGACACTGGCATCGCTCGCGCCGCTTACGAAGATGCCCTGCACTTCGTGCGCAGCAAGACCCGTCCGTGGATCGACTCCGGTAACGACAAGGCCACCGAAGACCCGCTGACCCTGAAGAGCTTCGGCCACTTGAGCATTCGTCTGCACGCCACCGAAGCACTGCTGGAACGCTCCGGCGAATTCCTCGACAAGGCCAAGGCCGAGACCAACGCCGAAACCGTCGCTGCCGCCTCGATTGCCGTCGCCGAAGCACGGGCGATCAGCACTGAAATTTCCCTGGCGGCCGGCAGCACCCTGTTCGAACTGGCCGGCAGTCAGGCGACCCTGATCGAGCACGGCCTCGACCGTCACTGGCGCAACGCCCGGGTGCACACCCTGCACGACCCGGTACGCTGGAAGTATCACGCGGTGGGCAATTACTACCTCAACGATGAAAAGCCTCCGCTGCGAGGAACGATCTGATGAGCGCCGCAAAAAAGAAGATCCTGCTCAACGCGTTCAACATGAACTGCATAGGCCACATCAACCACGGGTTGTGGACGCATCCACGCGATACCTCGACGCGCTACAACACCATTGAGTACTGGACAGAACTGGCGCAGTTGCTGGAGCGCGGACTGTTTGACGGACTGTTCATCGCCGACATCGTCGGCGTGTACGACGTCTACCAGAACTCGGTGGACGTCACGCTCAAAGAGTCGATCCAGTTACCGGTCAACGACCCGCTGCTGCTGGTGTCGGCGATGGCTGCGGTGACGAAAAACCTCGGCTTCGGCCTGACCGCCAACCTCACTTACGAGCCGCCGTATCTGTTCGCCCGGCGCATGTCGTCGCTCGATCATCTGAGCCGTGGTCGGGTCGGCTGGAACATCGTCACCGGTTATCTCGACAGCGCCGCCAAGGCCATGGGCCTGCGCGAACAGGTCGAGCATGACCGTCGCTACGATCAGGCCGACGAGTACCTCGAAGTGCTCTACAAACTCTGGGAGGGCAGTTGGGAAAACGGCGCGGTGCTCAATGACCGCGAGCAGCGCATCTACGCGCAGCCGGAGAAGGTGCACAAGGTCGAGCACCACGGCGAGTTCTATCAAGTCGAGGGTTATCACCTCTGCGAACCGTCGCCGCAGCGTACGCCGGTGCTGTTCCAGGCCGGCAGTTCCGATCGCGGTTTGCTGTTCGCCGGACGTCACGCCGAGTGCGTGTTCATCAGCGGGCAGAACAAACCGTCGACCAAAGTGCAGGTGGACAAGGTCCGCGCCAGCGCGGTCGAGGCCGGGCGCAATCCCGAGGACATCAAGGTGTTCATGGGCCTCAACGTGATCGTCGGCGCGACCGAAGAAGCCGCGTGGGCCAAGCACGCCGAGTACCTGAGTTATGCCAGCGCCGAGGCCGGCGTCGCGCATTTCTCGGCCTCCACCGGCATCGACTTTTCCCGGTATGAAATCGACGAACCGATCCAGTACGTCAAAAGCAACGCCATCCAGTCCGCAACCAAGAACCTGCAGAACAACGACTGGACCCGACGCAAATTGCTCGATCAGCACGCCCTCGGTGGCCGCTATATCACCGTGGTCGGTTCGCCTGAGCAAGTGGCGGATGAACTGGAAGCGTGGATCGCTGAAACCGGCCTCGACGGCTTCAACCTCACGCGCATCGTGACCCCGGAAAGCTATGTCGATTTCATCGAGCTGGTGATTCCGGAGTTGCAGCGGCGCGGGTCGTACAAGACTGCGTATGAGAGTGGCAGCTTGCGCGAGAAGCTGTTTCACGGGGCGGCACAGTTGCCCGAGCAACACACCGGCTCTTCGTACCGCCGCTAAAAGCATCGCGAGCAGGCTCACTCCTACAGGGGAACGCATTCCAAATGTAGGAGTGAGCCTGCTCGCGATGAGGCCCGACCAGACACCACAAAATTCATGCACTGACTGGAAAACACACCATGATCAAGAAACGCCTGTCCCACCCAGTCAAAGCACTGGCCCTGGCCTTCGGCCTGTTCAGTTCGGCGGTGTTCGCCGCCGATGCACCACTGAAAATCGGCACCACCGCCGCGTTCGCGATTCCACTGGAAGCCGCCGTCGAAGAGGCCTCCAAACAAGGCCTGAAAGTCGAGCTGGTGGAGTTCACCGACTGGATCGCACCGAACGTCAGCCTCGCCGCCGGTGACATCGACGTGAACTACTTCCAGCACATCCCGTTCCTCGAAAACGCCAAGGCCGCCTCTGGTTTTGACCTGGTGCCGTTCGCTCCGGGGATCATCAACAACGTCGGCCTCTATTCGAAAAAATACAAAAGCTTTGACGAGTTGCCTGAAGGCGCCAGCGTGGCCATCGCCAACGACCCGATCAACAGCGGTCGCGGTCTGCAACTGCTGGCCAAGGCTGGCCTGATCACCCTGAAACCGGGGGTCGGCTACAAGGCCACCGAAGACGACATCGTCGCCAACCCGAAGAAGATCAAGATCCTGCAAGTCGAAGCCGTGCAACTGGTGCGCGCCTACGATGACGCCGATCTGGTCCAGGGCTACCCGGCCTACATCCGTCTGGCGAAGACCTTCGACGCCGGCTCGGCGCTGCTGTTTGACGGCCTCGACCACAAGGAATACGTGATTCAGTTCGTGATCCAGCCGAAGAGCAAGGACGACCCGCGCCTGATCAAATTCGTCGACATCTACCAGCACTCGCCGGCCGTTCGCGCGGCGCTGGATAAGGCCCACGGCAAGCTGTACCAGGCCGGTTGGGAAAGCTGAGCATGACGGCCGCGATCCAACGGCGACTGGAGATTCCAGAGCCAGAAAATGCTGAAAAAACCGAACTGCATCCCGAGCTGAATCGTGCCCACGTGCGCTTCATCGGCCTGGGTAAAACCTACGAGGGTCGGCAAGGCCCGGTCGCGGCCCTGCAAGGCATCGATCTGGCGATCCAGCGCGGCGAGGTGTTCGGCATCATCGGCCGCAGCGGCGCCGGCAAGTCGTCGCTGATCCGCACGATCAATCGTCTGGAACAACCGACTGCGGGGCGCGTACTGATCGATCAGGTCGACATCGGCGAGTTCGATGAGGATCGTCTGGTCACGCTGCGGCGGCGCATCGGCATGATCTTCCAGCACTTCAACCTGATGTCGGCCAAGACCGTGTGGCAGAACGTCGAACTGCCGCTGAAGGTCGCGGGTGTGCCGAAGCCGCAACGTGAGCAGAAGGTTCGTGAACTGCTCGAACTGGTCGGCTTGCAAGCCAAGCACAAGGCCTATCCGGCGCAGCTTTCCGGCGGGCAGAAGCAGCGTGTCGGCATCGCCCGCGCATTGGTGCATGACCCGGACATTTTGCTGTGCGACGAGGCCACTTCGGCGCTCGATCCCGAGACCACCCAGTCGATCCTCGGCCTGCTGCGCGAGATCAACCGACGCCTGGGCCTGACCATCGTGTTGATCACCCATGAAATGGCGGTGATCCGCGAAATCTGCGACCGCGTGGTGGTGCTGGAACACGGGCGGATCGTCGAGCAGGGCCCGGTCTGGGAAGTGTTCGGCAATCCGCAGCACGAAGTCAGCCAGACCTTGCTCGCACCGCTGCAACACGCTCTGCCGGAAGAACTGCAAAGCCGTCTGCATGCCTTGCCGCCCTCTTCAGAGGCCGCGGTAGTGCTGCGCTTGCAGTTCACCGGCAGTGCCAGTGACGAGCCGGATCTGGCGGCATTGTTCGCCGCTCTCGGCGGACGCGTGAAGTTGCTGCAGGGCGGCGTCGAGCGGATTCAGGGCCACGCGCTGGGACAACTGTTGCTGGCGGTCAGCGGCTCGGCCCTGAGCGCCGATCAATTGCGCGAGCGCGCCGGGCAGTGGGCGCAACGGGTGGAGGTGCTGGGTTATGTGGTTTGATCGTTTGCTCCAGGGATTCATCGACACCTTCCTGATGGTCGGCGTGTCGTCGCTGATCGCGTTGCTGGTGGGGATCCCGATGGCGGTGATTCTGGTCACCAGCGACAAGGGCGGGATCTATCAGGCGCCGCTGCTCAACCGGGCGTTGGGCGCGTTCGTGAATCTGTTCCGCTCGATCCCGTTTCTGATTCTGATGGTCGCGCTGATTCCGTTCACCCGGCTGATTGTCGGCACCACGTACGGTGTGTGGGCCGCGGTGGTGCCGCTGACCATTGCCGCGACGCCGTTCTTTGCGCGGATTGCCGAAGTGAGTCTGCGTGAGGTCGATCACGGCTTGATCGAGGCGGCGCAGGCCATGGGCTGCCGGCGCTGGCATATCGTCTGGCATGTGCTGTTGCCTGAAGCGCTGCCGGGGATCGTCGGCGGGTTCACGATTACGCTGGTGACCATGATCAACTCGTCAGCCATGGCCGGGGCGATTGGTGCCGGCGGTTTGGGCGATATCGCTTACCGCTATGGTTATCAGCGTTTCGACAGCCAGATCATGTTGACAGTGATTGTGTTGCTGGTGGCGTTGGTGGCGGTGATTCAGTTGGGTGGAGATCGTCTGGCACGGGGCCTGAACAAGCGTTAAGGCATGCCGCGCCTCTGAAACCGCTATCGCGAGCAGGCTCACTCCTACAGGGGAACGCATTTCAAATGTAGGAGTGAGCCTGCTCGCGATGGGCTGCGCAGCGGCCCCGCTGGTTGGCGTATATTCGGCAAATCCCAACTGCCGCGCAGCCCTCGACCATGAAACAGACTCCCACCGATCTGGAACAGATCACCGCCACCACCCTCGGCCACTACAACTCGGTGGCCGAAGACTTCCGCGAAGGCACCCGCGACCACGATGTCAGCCAGAACATCGACGCGCTGCTACGGCATATCCATGGCACTGCGCCGTTCACCCTTCTCGATTTTGGCTGCGGCCCGGGGCGCGACTTGCAGACGTTCACCCGCCTGGGCCATGTCGCGGTCGGCCTCGACGGCGCGGAAAAATTTGCGCAGATGGCCCGCGAAGACAGTGGCTGCGAGGTGTGGTGTCAGGACTTTCTGAAGCTCGATCTGCCGGCCGAACGCTTCGACGGGATCTTCGCCAATGCGGTGCTGTTTCATGTGCCGTTGCAGGAGTTGCCGCGTGTGCTCAAGCAGCTGCATGGCACGCTGAAGCCGGGTGGGGTGTTGTTCAGCTCCAATCCACGCGGGGATAACCGTGAGGGCTGGAATGGGCCACGCTACGGCTCATATCACGACCTGGACGCGTGGCGCGGGTTGCTCACGGCAGCGGGGTTTGTCGAGCTTGAGCATTACTACCGGCCGGCGGGATTGCCGCGCGAGCAACAGCCTTGGCTGGCCAGCGTCTGGCGTAAATCTGCGTAGTCCATTCTGACGCCATCGCGAGCAGGCTCACTCCTACAGTTGGAATGCGCTCCCCTGTAGGAGTGAGCCTGCTCGCGATGAGTGCGCAGCACTCGCTTTTAAGCGGTCTCTTTCTGCGGTTCGCGAATCTTGTACCAGGCCACATACAGCGCCGGCAGAAACAGCAGCGTCAGCAACGTCGCGACCACGATCCCGCCAATCATCGCGTAGGCCATCGGCCCCCAGAACACTTCCCGGGCAATCGGGATCATGCCCATGCTCGCCGCCGCCGCGGTCAGCAGGATCGGCCGGCGCCGGTGCTCGGTCGCTTCCACCACCGCATCCCACGGCGCGGAGCCGTTGCGCTCGAACTCATCGATCTGCGTCACGAGGATTACCGAGTTGCGGATGATGATACCGATCAGCGCCAGAATCCCGAGGATCGCCACAAAGCCCATCGGCGTCCCGGTCGGCACCAGCGCCAGCACCACGCCGATCAGCCCCAGCGGCGCGACACTGGCCACCAGGAACATCTTCTGCACGCTGTGCAACTGGATCATCAGGAAGGTCGCCATCAGGAACAGCATCAACGGCAAGACCTTGGCAATCGGCCCCTGGGCCTTGCCGCTTTCCTCGACCGTACCGCCGGTGGCGACCTTGTAGCCGACCGGCAGTTTTTCAGCGAAGGCATCGATCGACGGTTTGAGCAATTTCACCAGGTCGGTCGGCTGGATCTCGTCACGCACCGAAGCCTTGATGGTGATGGTCGGCAAACGGTCGCGACGCCACACCAGCGGCTGCTCAAGCTCATAACGCACGGTGGCAAAGGCCAGCAGCGGGATCGACGTGCCGTTGGGTGTGACGATCTGCAGGTTCTGCAGGGTTTCCGGCGTGCCGCGTTCCGAGTTCACCGCCCGGCCGACCACGTTGATCAGGTAGATGTCGTCGTTGACCTGGGTCAGCGGCGCACCACTGACGATGCTGTTCATCAGTTTCGCCACATCTTCGGACGACAGCCCGAGCTGGCGCGCCTTGTCCTGGGCGATGTCGATGCGCAGGACTTTGCCCGGCTCGTTCCAGTCGTAAATGATCTCGCCGATGTGCTCGTTCTTGTCCAGCTCGGTCGCCAGATCGATGGCGTGCTTGCGCACCTGATCGATGTCCTTGCCGCTGACCCGGTACTGGATCGGACGTCCCACCGGCGGGCCCATTTCCAGCGCCTGCACGTAACTGCCGATGCCGACGAAGTCTTTGTGCAAGCGCTCGCGCAGGCGTTGGCTCAACGCCTCACGGGCCTCGAAATCCTTGCTGACGATCACCAGTTGCGCGTAGTACGGGTTCTGCAATTGCTGGTCGAGCGGCAGGTAGAAACGGATCGCACCCTGACCGATGTAGGTGCTCCAGCGCACGATGTCCGGATCGCCCTTGAGCGTGGCTTCGAGCTTGTCCACGGCCTTGCGGGTTTCGTCGATCGAGGCGTTTTGCGGCAGGTTCAGGTCGACGAGAATTTCCGGGCGATCCGACGACGGGAAGAACTGGTTCTGCACAAAGCGCATGCAGAACACCGCCAGTACAAACAGCAGCACGGTGATGCCGATCGCCCACCAACGATTGCGCATGCACCACAGCAAACCACCGTTGAACGCCCGGCCGATGCGGCCCGGCTCGGCTTCATGGGGTTTCACGTTGGTGCTGAGGATGTGCACGCCGATCACCGGCGCAAAGAACACCGCCACCACCCACGACACCAGCATCGCCACCGCGATCACCGCAAACAGGGTGAAGGTGTACTCGCCGGCGGAGCTGGCGTTGAGGCCGATGGGCACGAAACCGGCGACGGTCACCAGCGTACCGGTGAGCATCGGGAACGCCGTCGAGGTGTAGGCGAACGTCGCCGCTTGTTCCTTGGTCTCACCCATTTCCAGGCGCGTGACCATCATCTCCACGGTGATCATCGCGTCGTCCACCAGCAGGCCGAGGGCGATGATCAGTGCGCCGAGGGAAATCCGCTGCATGGTGATGCCGCTGTATTCCATGAACACGAAGACCATCGCCAGCACCAACGGAATCGAGCACGCCACCACCAGCCCGGCGCGCACGCCGAGGCTGATGAAGCTGACCACCAGCACGATCACCACCGCCTCGAACAGCGCACTGGTGAAACCGCCGACTGCCTCTTCCACCACCACGGCCTGATCGGACACCGTATGGACGCCGACGCCAACCGGCAAATCAGCGGTGATCTGGTCGATCCGCTGATGCAGCGCCTTGCCGAATTCCTGGACGTTACCGCCCTTCTGCATGGCAATCGCCAGACCGATTGCCGGCTTGCCGTCGAAACGGAATTCCGGCGTGGCCGGGTCGACGTAACCGCGACTGATGTCGGCAACGTCCGCCAGGCGATAGAAGCGGTCATTGAGTTTGAGATTGACCTCGGCCAGATCCTTCTCCGAAGCGAACTGCCCCGAGGTGCGCACCGAAATGCGCTCCGGGCCGGCCTCGATCACCCCCGCCGGGGTCACGGCGTTCTGCGATTGCAGGCTCTGCACCACCTGACGCTGGTCGATGCCCAGCGCGGCAAGTTTGCGGGTGGAGAAGTTCAGGTAAATCACTTCGTCCTGCTGGCCGATCATTTCGATCTTGCCCAGCCCCGGGACGTTGCGAATCTCGGCGCGGGCCTGCTCCACATAGTCGCGCAACTGGCGCATGGTCAGGCCGTCGGCGGTAAACGCGTAGACCGAGCCGTACACATCGCCAAACTCGTCGTTGAACCCGGGGCCTTGAATGCCCTGGGGAAACTGGCCGCGAATGTCATCGATCTTCTTGCGCACCTGATACCAGATCTCTGGAATGTCCTTGGCGCTGGTGGTGTCGCGCAGGTACACGTAAACCGTTGATTCGCCCGGGCGCGTGTAGCTTTTCACGTAGTCGAGGGAGTCGAGCTCTTCGAGTTTTTTCTCGATGCGGTCGGTGACCTGCTTGAGGGTTTCCTCCTGGGTCGCGCCCGGCCATTTGGTCTGGATGACCATGGTCTTGATGGTGAACGAAGGGTCTTCTTCGCGCCCCAGATTGAAGTACGAAAACACCCCCATCAGCAGCGCGACGAACATCAGATACCAGACGAACGACTGATGCTTGAGGGCCCATTCGGAGAGATTGAAAGAGCCTTTCATTGACTGTCCTCGTCGAGTTTCACGGCTTGTCCGGGTTTGAGACTGTTGACGCCTGCGGTGACCACTTGCTCGCCGGACTTGACCCCGCCGGCCAGCACCACCGTGCCGTCGGTACGGCTGATCACGCTTACGTCACGGGGCGCGACAGTTTTGCTTTGGGTGTCGATCACCCAGATGCGGGTCTTGCCGTCGGTTTCCTGCAGGGCGGTGGCGGGTAATTCGATGCGCGGCTTGATCGCCGAACTGAGGGTCACGCTGATCGCCGTGCCGAGGCGGAAACCCTCCGGCGTATTGGCCAGGGTCAGCCGCGCGCGGCGGGTGCGCGTGGCGCTTTGGGCCTGCGGTTCGATTTCGCGAATGGTTGCGGTGGTGTTGATGCTCGGGTCGAGTTGCCCGGCCACCAGAAACACCACGTCGGCAGGAATCTCGTCGACCAGTGTGGCTGGCAGGTCGATCACCGCTTCCTTGATGTCCGGTTGCGCCAGGGTCACCACTTGCTGACCTGCTGTCACCACTTGCCCGGCCTCGGCATTCCACGCGGTGACCACGGCTTTATGGTCGGCGCGCAGTTCGGTGTAAGCGAGTTGATCCTGGCTTTGGTTGACCGCCGCCCGCGCCTGATCGAGCGAGGCCTGAGTGGTTTTCAGATCCGTAGTGGCGATGTCCAGTTGCGCCTGCGCGCCAACCCCGCGATCGAACAGCGCCTGCTGCCGGCGGGCATTGGCCTGGGCGTTGATCAGTTGCGCCTGGACCTTGGCCAGGTCGCCCTGGGCCGAGCGCAACTGGTTCTGCTGATCGGACGGGTCGAGGGTCGCCAGCAGCGTCCCCTTTTGCACCTCGGCGCCGACATCGACGTTGCGACTGGCAATGCGCCCGCCGACACGGAACCCGGTGTTGCTCTCGTAACGTGCCTGAATGCTCCCGGCGAAACGCCCGAGGGTTTCTTCGTTCAGCGCCTGCACCTTGATCGACAGCACCGGCCGCACCGGCTCCGGCGGTGGCTCGCTTTTCGAGCAGGCGGCCAGCAGCACGCCGATGGACAACAGCCCCAGACGCTTCATGGCTGCGCTCCCGGTTGCAGACCTTCGTAGGTGTTTTCGGCGATTTCGACTTTCATGCCCGGGTGCAGCAATTGCCCACCCGCGACAATCACTTTCTCACCGCCCTTGAGGCCGTCGCTGATGATGACCTTGCCGATCAGGTAGCGGCTGACGGTGACGTTGTGCAGTTGCGCTTCACCCTTGTCGTCGACCATCCACACCGCCGGATCACTGATGTTTTTGGTCAGCGCCGACCACGGCAATTCCACCGCCGACTTGCCGCTGCCCTTGGCCGTGGCGCTGACCACCGAGCCGAGCTGCATGCCCTGTGGCAGGCTGTCGAGGGTGACTTTGACTTGCACCGTGCCAGACTGCGCCGACACCGCCGGGGTGATTTCACGCACCGTGCCGGTGGTCTTGATGTTGGGGTTGTCGAGCAGGCTGACGACAATCGAACGCTCCGCCGGACGCTCAGCCAGCAACGACTCATAAACGTTGAACACCGCGTCACGATCGCCATCGCGGGCCAGTTTGAAAATCGGTGCGGTGGCCTGGACCACCTGGCCGACTTCGGCTTGGCGCTCGGTAATGATGCCGGGGGCGTCAGCGATCAGCGAGGTGTAACTGAGTTGATCCTTGGCATTGGCCAGTTGCGCCTGCGCCGCGCTCAGGGCGCTCTGGCTGCTGCGCAACGCGGCTTGTGCGGAATCGAATTCGCTCTGGCTGGTGTAGCCCTTGGGCAGCAGCTTCTGCTGACGCACGAACGCCGCCGCACTCTGCTTGACCCGCGCCTGTTCGGCGATGACCTGGGCTTGCGCGGAATCGACGTTGGTCTGCAAATCCTTGGGATCGAGCTTGGCCAGTACCTGTTTGGCGCTGACCCGGTCGCCGACATCGACCATGCGCTTAATGATCTTGCCACCGACCCGGAACGACAGTTCGGTCTGCACCCGCGCCTGCACATCGCCAGTGAGGGTCACGGCAGCGGCGTAATCGGCCGGTTTGACCTCTTGCACAAAGACCCGTGGCAGGTACTCCTGAGGAGCCTTTTTTTCGCCGCAAGCGGTCAGCAATGTGAGCAGGCTCAGCACGACAACTGTTTTCAATCCGGGACTCGCCATGCAGACTCCTTCCTGTGTACGAACGTGCAAGTGACGATACGACTGTGAGCTTAGAACAGGGTTCAACCTTCGCTCGCGGGAATAACGCATTTTCAGAAGGATTTTTGTGGCGAGGGAGCTTGCTCCCGTTCGGCTGCGCAGCAGGCGCAAAACCTGTCGAATCGGAGGCTGGGGCAGCTTCGCAACCCAGCGGGAGCAAGCTCCCTCGCCACAGGGGTACAGGCACGGCACACTATCGGCTCCGGCAAAGGAAACGCCCATGCTCAAGACCCTCGCGGTGGCCAATTACCGCTCGATCAACAAACTGGTGATTCCGCTGGGCCGGCTGAACCTGATCACCGGCCCCAACGGCAGCGGCAAGTCCAATCTCTATCGCGCCCTGCGCCTGTTGGCGGAGACCGCCCAGGGTGGCGTGGTCAATGCGCTGGCCCGCGAGGGCGGGCTGGATTCGACGTTCTGGGCCGGCCCGGAAACCATCAGCCGGCGCATGCGCAACGGCGAAGTGGCGATCGAGCCGACGGTGCGTCAGGGCGTCAAACGGCTGCGCCTGGGGTTTGCCGGCGAGGATTTCAGCTATTCGATCAGCCTCGGCTTGCCCGACTCCAACGGACATTTCATGCTGCCGGGGGACACTCGTCCCAGCCCCTCGCGCTTCAGCCTCGATCCGCAGATCAAGCGCGAATGCATCTGGGCCGGGCCGCTCTATCGCCCGGCCAGCCTGCTGGTGGATCGCAACGGCCCGATGATTCGCGCCCGCGAAGGGCGCAGCTGGGACGTGCTGGCGCAGCACACACCGAATTTCGACAGCCTGTTCGATCAGATCGGCAGTCTGCGCAGTTCGCCGGAAGTGTTCCAGATGCGCGAGTTCATTCGCCGCTGGCGCTTCTACGATCACTTTCGCAGCGACGCCGACGCCCCGGTGCGCCAACCGCAACTGGGTACGCGTACGCCGGTTCTGCACCACGACGGCCGCGACCTCGCAGCAGCCCTGCAGACCATCAATGAAATCGGCGACCCCGAGGCGTTGCAGGCGGCGATCAGCGACGCGTTTCCCGGCGCACGGCTGAACATCGCACCGCTGGCCGGCGGACGTTTTGCCATCGAGTTCTTTCAGGAGGGGTTGCTGCGGCCATTGTCGGCGGCGGAGCTGTCGGACGGCACGCTGCGTTATCTGTTGCTGATCGCCGCGCTGCTGACGCCACGCCCGCCGTCACTGATGGTGCTCAACGAACCGGAAACCAGTCTGCACCCGGATCTGTTGCCGGCGCTGGCGCGCTTGATCATTCGCGCATCGCAGGCTTGTCAGGTGTGGGTGGTGTCCCATGCGCGACGGTTGATTTCGGCGTTGCAGGAAGATCCCGAATGCAACTGCATCGTGCTGGAGAAGACACTGGGGCAGACCGGAATTGTCGGGCAGCGGGTGCTGGATGAGCCGGCGTGGAACTGGCCGGATTGAGCGGCACCTGAGCGAGCCCTTTCGCGAGCAAGCTCGCTCCCACAGTTGGAATGCGTACCCCTGTGGGAGCGGGCTTGCTCGCGAAGAGGGCCTTCAGGTCACCGCAGATTTAACGGCCAATCAACCCTGCCATTTGCCACCCTCGACAATCACACTCTCAGGCTGGGTGTCATCGCTCAGTTCTTTACGCACATATTGGTCGTACAGCTTGAGCAGGTACTTTTCTTCACCCAACTTGGCCAGCTCGGTATTCACCCAGTCACGCAGCTCGACGTTGCCCTTCTTCACCGCCGGAGCAATCGGTGCTTCTGCGCCGAGTTTTTCGTCCAGCACGCGGTAACCCGGGTTCTGCTTGGCCCAGCTGAAAAGCACCAGGTTGTCCTGCGCGTAGGCATCGCCGCGACCGTTGGCCAGGGCTTGCAGCGACTCGGAGTTTTTCTCGAACTTCAGCAGTTTCCAGTCCGGATGATTCTTGGTCAGCCAGATGTCGGCGGTGGTACCGGTGGTGACGATGGTGGTGCGAGTGGCCAGGTCATCCAGATTTTTTACCGCGCTGCTTTGCGGCACCAGCGCCTGCACCGCGACCTTGAGGTTCGGGTTGGTGAATTCCACCGCTTCCTTGCGCTCCGGGGTCACGGTCATGTTGGCGAGGATCAGGTCGACCTTGTCGCTCTGCAGGAACGGAATGCGGCTCGCCGGCTCCACGGCCACGAACTCGACCTTGTTTTCATCACCCAGCAGATCCTTGGCAAAGCGCCGGCCGATGTCGGTGTCGAAGCCGACGTAGCGCCCGGCTTCATCAACGAAACCGAACGGCGGCTTGTCGGTGAATACACCGACGATCAGTTTGTCGCGGGCCTTGATCTTGTCCAGGTAGCTGGCCGGCGCAGCGCTTTCGCTGGCGACTTTCGGCTTCGGCGGTTCTTCGGTTTTGCTGCAACCGGCAAGCAAGGCAAGGCTGAGCAGAGGCAGTAAAAAAGCGGCAGTTTTCATAGCGGTTCCAGTTCCTTTGTCGGATTCGTGTCAGGCAGTGTTGCAACGAAGGAGAACTTCTCCAGAAACTGCTGCGCGCGTGCGGTTTGCGGGTTCGTAAAGAAAATCTCGGGCGGGTTCTGTTCAAGGATGCGTCCGGCATCCATGAACACGATGCGGTCGGCCACCGCGCGGGCGAAGGCCATTTCGTGGGTGACGATCAGCAGGGTCATGCCCTCGCGGGCCAGGCCCTGAATCACTTGCAGCACTTCCTTGACCATCTCCGGATCAAGGGCGGCGGTGACTTCATCAAAGAGCATGACCCGTGGGTTCATGCACAACGAGCGAACGATGGCGATGCGTTGCTGCTGACCGCCGGAGAGCTGGCGTGGAAACGCATCACGCTTGTCCGCCAGGCCCACCCGCTCGAGCAAGGCTTCGGCCTGCTGCTGCGCTTCACGGCGCTGGCGCTTTTGCACCTTGAGTGGGCCGAGCAGCAAATTGTCGAGCACGCTCATGTGCGGGAACAGGTGATAACTCTGGAACACCATGCCGATCTGCTGGCGCACTTCACGCCAGTCGGTGGCCTTGTCCAGCAGCTCGCGCCCGGCAAATTTCAGGCTGCCGCTGTGTGCGCTTTCCAGCCCGTTGAGGCAACGCAGCAACGTGCTTTTGCCACAACCGCTGGGGCCGAGGATGACGATCACTTCGCCGCTGCGCACTTGCAGGTCGATGCCCTTGAGCACCTGCTGTTCGCCGTAGAATTTGTTGAACCCCTGAAACTCGATCAATGCGCTCATGCTTGCGTCCAGCGCCGCTCCAGCACGCGCGAAGCGGCCGAGAGCGGGTAGCAGATGAAAAAGAAAAACAGAAACAGTGCGCCGTAGATCAGTACCGATTCGTATGTGCGCTCGATGATCTGCTGGCCGACCTTGATCACATCGACCACGCCAATCAGCACCGCCAGCGAGCTGGTCTTGATGATCCGCGTGTAGACGTTGATGGTCGGCGGCGTCATGCGTTTCAGCGCCTGCGGTAGCAGCACGTAGCCGTACAGTTGCGCCGCGTTCAGGCCGATCGACAGCCCCGCCTCACGCTGCCCGCGCGGCAACGAATGCAGCGCACCACGCGCCACTTCGCCGACCTCGCTGGCGCCCCACAGCGACAGCACCAGCACCGCACACCAGAAACTCGGCAGGCTCAGGCCGAAGAAAATCGGCAGGCCGAAAAACAGCAGGTACAACCAGACCAGCACCGGGATCGCCCGGAACAGTTCCAGATAGATCCGCAGGATCGCGTTCAGCCACGCCACGTTGAGCGTGCGCAGTACGCCGTAGAGCACCCCGCCAACGGTGCTGATAGCGATGCTCAGGAACGAGATCGACAGGGTTTGCCCGGCGCCTTTTGCCAGTTGCGGCAACGACACCCAGAGCAGTTCAAGACCCGAACTGGCCATGCTGGAGCCTCCTTTCCAGACGGCTGAGCAACAGCGACAGCGGCAAGAACAACAGCACGCAGATCAGCGTCAGCACGGCGAGCATTTCGTAGGTTTTGTAATAGAGCGCGATGTAGCTCTTGGTGGTGTAGAGGATTTCCGGCACGGCCACCGCCGAGACCACGGTGGTTTCCTTGAGCAGGAAAATGAAATTGGCGAACAGCGACGGCAGGCTGAGAATCCCCGCCTGCGGCAGGATCACGTAGCGCAGTAACTGGCCGTGGGACAGGCCGATTGAGCGCCCCGATTCCAGTTGCGCCTGCGGTACCGCATCGACGCCGGCGCGCAGCACTTCGGTGAGGTAGGCGCCGCCGAGAAAAGTCATGGTGATGATTGCCGCGGTGAATCCGGAAACCTGGATGCCGATGGCCGGCAAGGCGAAGTAGACGAAGAACAGTTGAATCAGCAGCGGCGTGTTGCGCGCCAGTTCCACATACAGGCCCACCAGTTTTTGCAGGTACGGTGTGCGGAACACCAGGATCGTTGCATTGAGCAGCGCCACCAGCAGCGACGTGCCGATCGCGATGAACCCGACTTGCAGCGTCACGCCCACGGCCTTGAGAAAGGCCGGCAGGGTGCTGAGGATAAAGGCGTAATCGAAAGTCATGAAGCATCCTGGACGTCGCTCGGTAAGCGACGGTCATGCAGTCCATGGACAGCGGGTAACTGTCCGGCAGGCGCTGACTTTATAGGTATAAAAACAAGAATTTAAATACCGTTAAAGCATATTGATATCACGCAAAAAACTATCCTGTGGGTTTGCCGGGAAGGAATAAGAAGGCTATTTTCCCTTGCGCTGTAGGAAGGATCTTTTTTGCATGAAAGCCCTCCAAGGACGAACAGCTTTTGGCCAGACTCCCCCGGCCAAACCATTACAAGGAAGACAACATGGACGTAAAAGTGCCGCAGCGACTGGATCCGCAGGACATCGTGAAATTGCTCGTGGCGTTGCGCCGGGCGTTGAAGACTCAAGTGGCCTGAGTTACACACATCAAGATCAAAGATCGCAGCCTGCGGCAGCTCCTACAGGAGATCGCGTTCCCCTGTAGGAGCTGCCGCAGGCTGCGATCTTTTGCTTCTGGCTTGTGATGTCATGGCCCCCAAAATCGAGCACAAAAAAAACGCCGATGACCCTCACTGGCCATCGGCGTTTTCATACCTTGAAGGGGTGGTTCACGCGTCGGATCAGAACGCCGGCAATACCGCGCCGTTGTACTTCTTCTCGATGAACGCTTTGACTTCCGGGCTGGTCAGGGCTTTGGCCAGTTTCTGGATCGCGTCGCTGTTCTTGTTGTCCTCACGGGCCACCAGGAAGTTCACGTAAGGCGAGTCAGCGCCTTCGATCACCAGCGCATCCTTGGTCGGGTTCAGCTTGGCTTCCAGCGCGTAGTTGGTGTTGATCATGTCCAGATCAACTTCCTTCAGCACACGTGGCAGCAGGGCTGATTCCAGTTCCTTGAACTTGAAGTTGTGCGGGTTCTTGGCGATGTCTTTCGGGGTCGCCAGGGCGTTTTTCGGGTCTTTCAGCTCGATCAGACCAGCCTTCTGCAGCAGGATCAGCGCACGGCCGCTGTTGCTGCCTTCGTTCGGGATGGCGATGGTCGCGCCGTCCGGCAGTTCGGCCAGGGTCTTGTACTTGCTCGAGTAGCCACCGAACGGTTCAACGTGCACGCCTTGCACGGTCACCAGGTACTTGGATTTGTCGTCCTTGTATTTGCCGGCGTTGAAGCTGTCCAGGTAAGGCTTGGTCTGGAAGTAGTTGGCATCCAGACGCTTCTCGCCAACCTGCACGTTCGGCTGCACGTAGTCGGTGAAGACCTTGATTTCCAGATCCACGCCTTCTTTGGCCAGGGTCGGTTTGATCAGCTCGAGAATTTCCGCGTGCGGCACCGGAGTCGCCGCCACCACCAGTTTCTCGCCGGCCTGGGCCAGGGAAGCAGTCAGAGCAGCCGCCAATGCGGTAAACAACAGAACCTTTTTCATGCAGTGTCCTTATCGAGAATCACGGTCGCGAATGGCGACGGCTATTAATACGAGTGCCAGTGAAGTGCTATCTCTGGCGTGATGCGGACAATACCGGGATTTTTTATTCCCGGACAATAACGTTTATTCACTTTGATATTCCATTTCGTTCATACAGAACCAGACGGCTACAACTGCTGGCTCAAACCAATCAGCAGATCTTTCAAAGCCTTACGTTCGTCGACGCTACCACCGATGTTGATTTGTGCCACCAGTCGTTCGATCTGAAGCTGCGGCCCAGACACTTCGGGCAGGTTCAGGTGCTCCGGCAGGATTTCATCGCCGGTACTGACCAGCAGCGCAAAGTGAATGACGTTTTCCAGCTCACGGGTGTTGCCCGGCCAGCTGTGGCGCTCCAACAGGTGCTGCGCCGCTTCGCTGATCAACGGCACCGGCAGATCAAGGCGCTGGCTGTAGATGCCGAGGAAATATTCCGCCAGCGACAGGATGTCGCCGATTCGCTCGCGCAGGGCCGGCAATTCCAGCTGACCTTCGCTGAGGTAGTGGTAAAGCCGTTCGTGAAATTTCCCCGCGTCCACCGCCTGTGCCAGATCAATGCTGGTTGCCGCCACCAGCCGCACATCCACCGGGCTTGGCTGATGTGCGCCGACGCGGGTGACCTCGTGGTTTTCCAGGGCGGCGAGCAGTTTGATCTGGATCGGCAGCGGCAAGTCGCCAATCTCGTCCAGATATAAAGTGCCGCCGTTGGCCGAACCGAACCAGCCGGCGCGACTGCTTGCCGAACCGGTGTAATTGCCGGCGGCATAGCCGAACAGTTCGGCATCGGCGTAGGTCGGACTGATCGCACCGCAGTTGACCGAGACGAACAGGCCGCTGCGATCACTGGCTCGGTGGATGTGACGGGCGAGCAACTCTTTACCGGTGCCGGTCTCGCCGCGAATAAGCACCGAGATGGCACGCGGCGCCAGGTGTTCCAGCTCTTCGCGCAACTGGCGGGAGCGGGGATCGACGAACACCAGCGCCTTGGCGCGAATGCTCAGGGGACTTTTTTCCGCATCGGGAAAGGTCAGCAACGGCTGACCGAACGTTTCGAAACTCATGGCAGACTCCCGCCCAGAACCGCCGGCAGACGGGGGCGTTCAGAAAAGAAAAAGGTTCAAGCGCGACGCCGGGCGTGGTGTTCCATGCGATTCTGCAGGCGATACAGATAAGCGAAGCCCTGCTCCCAACGCTGATGCCCGGACTTGACGTTGATGTGCCCGGCCCCGGCAAGAATCCCCGCTTCGGCGCCCCAGTTGCGCGCCAGCTCCAGGGCACGCGGGGCGCTGACGGCGGCGTCGTTGTCGGAACTGACCACCTGACTGGGGAACGGCAGCAGGTCGGTGGGGATCGGGGCGAAATTGCGCAGTGCGGGCGCGCAGGCCGGACGCTCGACATCCGCCGGCGCCACTAGCAACGCGCCGCGAACCTGACGCAGGTATTGCACGGGCGCGGTGGCAGCCCAATGCGCAACGGTGATGCAACCCAGGCTGTGAGCTATCAGGATTACCGGTGTGCTGTCGGCGGCAATCGCTTCGGCCAGCGCCGCAACCCAGTCTTCACGACGCGGTGTCAGCCAGTCGGCCTGTTCCACGCGTGCGCTGTTGGGCAGGCTGTGCTGCCAGTGGGTTTGCCAATGATCTTCTGGCGATCCTTGCCAGCCCGGCACAATCAGGTAGCGGATTGATTCGTTGCGCATGGGGGAGCTCTCCTGCGTCGTGTCTGTTCCTGATCGAGTATAGGGACGGGATTTATATTCGTTAAGGAATAAGAAGCTATTTATTAAGACCCGAAAAGAATATTAGACACACACCTGTGGGAGCGGTGGTGAGGCTGGTTTTGCGGAATAAAAAAAGGGCCGCACCCTGCCAAGGAGACGGCCCCGGAAAAACGAAAATCTGGTTACCGCGCAGTGATCACCGACAACTTGGTAATTCCCGCCCGTTCAATCGAAGCCATGGCCCGCGCCACTTCGCCGTAGTTCACCCCATCGTCGGCCTGCAATTGCACGCGCACTTCCGGGTCCTTGGCCTTGGCCGACTTGAGGTTGAATTCCAGCAAATCCGGCTGAATTTCATCCTTGTTGATAAACAGTTTGCCAGCACCGTCGATGCTCACCACCAGCGGATCTTTTTGCTCGACCGGCGCCACCGCTTCGGTCTTCGGCAGGTTGATCGGGATCGCGTTGGTCAGCAGCGGCGCGGTGACGATAAACACCACCAGCAGCACCAGCATCACGTCCACCAGCGGTGTCACGTTGATCTCGCTCAGTACCTCGTCGCTGTCTTGCGTGGAGAAGGCCATATCAGGACGCCTCCTTCACTTTTGTCGCGTTGCCCGGTGCCGCGACCTTGTGCGCCGTCGGGTGGATCAGCACGCGGAACGAGCTCTTCTGCGCCAGGCTGTAAAAGTCGTGGGCGAAGTCATCCAGATCTGCCGCCGTCAGTTTCAGACGACGCAAAAAGTAGTTGTAAACCAGCACCGCCGGCACCGCGACGGCGATCCCCACACCGGTGGCAACCAGTGCCGCGCCAATCGGACCGGCGACGGTTTCCAGGCTCGCCGAGCCTGCCGCGCTGATGCCTTTCAACGCCTCCATGATTCCCCACACCGTGCCGAACAGACCAATGAACGGCGACGTACTACCAATACTCGCGACCACCGCCAGACCGGTTTCCAGCGAACGCCGTTCGCGGACGATCTGCTGACGCAGGGCACGCTCCAATCGATCCTGATGGTTGATCGCCTGGCTCAGGTCATTGGCCTGCGGCGCCTCACCCACCTGAATCGCCGCGTACCCGGCCTGAGCGACTCGTGCCGCAGCACCGGGCTGGGTTTCGCTCAACTCGGCGGCGGAATCCAGACTCGATGCCGCCCAGAAGCGTTTATGAAACTTGCGATCCTGCACCTTCAGACGACCGAACTGCACAGCCTTGAGCAGCGCCAGTCCCCAGGTGGCAACGGAAAAAACCACCAGCAGCCAGATCACCGCGCTTTCGATGGATTCCAGTGGAGAGGCCAGTAACGTCATGATGTATTCCCTCGTGTAAACATTTAGCGCGAATAGGTTTCGGTTTAATGAATCTTGAAATCGATGGGCACGCTGACCCAGCCGTCCTGGGCGACATCACCCTGCTTGGCCGGCACGAAGCTCCACTGCTTGACGGCATTGAGTGCCGCATCGTCGAGCTGTTGCCGACCACTGCTTTTCTGAATCTGGATCTCGCCCGGTTTGCCATTGGCCAACACGTGCACCCTTAACATCACCGTGCCTTCCCAGCCGCGACGCTGGGCCAGCGACGGATATTCCGGCGCCGGATTCTTCAAATACGCGGCGTTGGCCGAAGCCGGCGTCACGGGCGCCGGGGCCGGTGGTGCAGGTGGCGCCGGGGCGGCAGCCGGAGCTGCCGGTTGCGGCGGCGCGGGTGGTTGTTCAACAGCTTTCGGTGCCGGTTTCGGAACCGGTTTGGCCACCGGTTTCGGTTTGGGCTTGGGAATCGGTTTGGGCGGTGGCGGCTTTACGGCCAACTCGTCTTCGACCGGTGGCGGTGGCTCAACGACCGGTGCCGGTGGCGGCGGTTCGACCACCGGCGGCAAGGGTGGCGCCGGCCGCGAAAACTCGATGGTCATCGGCGGAATTTCCGGCGGCACGATTGGCAACGCCGGCGTCGGATGCTGGTTGATCCAATAGATCACCGCGCCGTGCACCAGCAGCGCCAGCACGCCGAGCAGAATGGTTTCACGGCGGCTCAGAATGCCCTTGGGCGCACGCTGCAAACGCAGCTGCCCCAGCGGCACACGATGCGGCCGGCCGAGATCGACCAGTTCGCCACTCGGCGTCTGACGCCACAGCAATTCCTGTGCGCTGGCGGCGGTCTGGACATTGCCCATTGATTCACTCCCTGCGGTCTCTTTGCGAAGTACCCGACAGGTCGCCGCAAACATCCCCCGGGCGACCGGTCGTTGGGTGAATCATTGGAGCAATCGCTTATCTCCGAAAGTAACTTTTATCGATGTGTTTAGATCTTTTACGAATATAAATTTTCGTAGATTGTCGCAAAGCCACGGCCTGCAAGGGCTGGCGCCGAGGGCTGAATTTACAATGCTTTTCAAGCATGAAAAGTATTCGGCGAAGGCATGCGAAACCCGCTCATTTCAAGCTTCTTCAGCGGTTTTGCCGAATGAATTCCAGGCCGTTCAACCCGATGTTGCCCATCATGTCCGCCGCGCTGCCCAGTGCCCGCAAGCGTGTGTAGGCCTGATCGGGCGAGAACATCACCCAGGCTTGCGCCGTGCCATCGGCCGTCAGCGTATTGAAAGAGATGGCGACCGGGCCTGTTGAAAAACCATGTCTGAAATGGAAATTGCCAAATGCGATCGGGTAATCGGTGCCGGACACGGATAACGTGCCGGTGAAACTGCCGGTGCGGTCATCGCCCTCGGTCAGGGTCAAGGCTGTATCTGAAGGTTCATGACGATAAACGCCATTGATCGTGGACATGTGCAGCATCCTTGCTGGGTGTTTTGAAGGAGAAACCTGGCGCGGGCTGCGCCTCATGCATGGCGAACGAAGTCGCCCGGCAGGCTGCTGACCACGCCGTCATAGGTAACGCGCACGCAGTGCCCCTGCAGTTCATGAGTGCCGCGACTTGGCGAGAACAGGGTCAGGGCGAAATAACCGTGATCCTGGTTATTGGCAATCAGCGTGACCACGGTTGGCGGCTGGTAGCCGTTGAGGCTGGCGTAACGGCCATTGACGATGCCGTAGCTGATGCCTTGGTGATGCAACGTGCCGGCGAAGACCCCGGTGCGGTCATCGGAATCGACAATGGTCAGAGAGGGCCCATCGAGGGTGTTGGAATAAAGCGCGTTTTGCATGCAAGCGTCCTGATCGAATGATTAAGTCACCGCGAGCTTAGAATCAGACGCCAGCAAACGCTGTCATCCACAGGAAGCACAACCAACATGAAAACGACTTATTTCATGTAAGAAAAAAGCCGCCAGGCTTCATTAGCCGGGCGGCCTTTTTGTGACACACAATTACTGTTTAACAAACTCTCCAGCCAGGTTAACAACATCACCATCAAAGTTGGTGCGCGAACCCGCAGCACGAATTTTCGAATAGTTGTGATCCGGCGAGAACAGCGCCCAGGATTGATAACCCGTGCCGTCATTCAGAGCCGCGAAGGTGATGATCGTAGGCTGCCCGGTGCTGTTCTGGAAATGGTAATGCCCGTAGGTGATGTCGTAGTTCACGCCGTTCTGGTTCAACTTGCCGCTGAAGGTGCCGTTGGAGTCGTTGCCATCGGTAATCGTCAGTTTGGCGCCAGCGTTAGCGTTTACATAAGTTCCATTAATGCTCGACATAACGTGATTTCCTTTATCGTTGGATAAGTGTCTTCCACTGAGAGCAAGTTTCCTCCTGGAAACTCACGACACTCAGGATGGTTGGCCATTCACTTATTGTCCACGCGACTTTTCAACGAAATTGCAATAAGCACTATTGAAACCGCACATAACTTATCGCCATTCCTTCGTGCATTAATTCCGTTTCAACTAACGACTGACGCTGGTCTGCTGCGTCGCCGATGTCGGGGCAATCACTGCGGTTTCGGAGCGCGGCGTACCCTTCGGCACCCAGTCGTAATTCACGGGCAACGCCCGATAGACCCAATTGCTGATCGCGTCGCTGCCCGGTGCTTTACCCAGATAAGGGCTGACGTATTCCCAGACGTTTTCGCCACTGGCCGTGACCTGGAAAAACCGCCCGTTCATGCCTTCGTCGATCAGCGTATTGCCGTTGGGCAAACGTCGCGCGCTGCTGATGAACGAGCTATAGAACGCCCACCCCGGCTGCTTCGAATTCGCCGCGCTGTACTGCCAGACGATTTCATTTTTCTGCGGGTCGATTTCCAGCACTCGCGAGCCGGAAATAAGCCCGAGGGTGACGTTCGGGTACCCCGCCGAACCCTGGTTGTCGAACACCAGCAGGTTGCCCGCGCCGGGCAACCCGGCAGGGATGATGTGCGCGTCGTGCTGGCCGACAAATTGATCCACCGGACGCGGCAGTTTCTGCGCGGTTTTCGGGTTGATCAGCGGCAGGTTCGGGCCGAGGCGCCAGACCACTTTGCCGCTGTGTTTGTCGATGATCGCGATGAAGTTGGCGTTGCGCGAATCGAGCAACAGGTTGTCCGGATTGAAGCGTTTGTCCCCGGCATCGAACCACTTGTTCGGCCCGACCACGCTGAGGTTGTTGATGTGCAGGTAATCCGGGTTGTCGCTGGCGCGTACCAGTTTCAGTTGCTCCGGGGTGAAGCCGAATTCGTTGAGGTGTTCCGAGGCCAGCCACTGCCATTTCACCTGCCCGTCGGGGCTGACTTCATAGATTGCATCGTCGATCACCTCTGGGACTTTGAAGCCTTTGACCTTATGCACCTTGTTCGCCAGCACCACGGTGTTGCCGTTGCTCAGGCGCCGCTGATCATGGTGTTGCTGCGCTGCGCCGCCGGGCGCCTTGTCGCCCCACTGCCAGATAACCTTGCCGTTCCAGTCCAGCTCGCCGACGCTCTGATTGCCCAGGCCGTTGCCGGCGGAGCCGAGCTTGCCCGGATCCTTGTCACTCAGTTGCAACAGCACATGCCCGCGCTCGCCGCCGACCAGTTGCGGGTCGATGATCGCTGATGGGAAGCCCGCGTGCGGCCAGGTTTTCACCTCGTTGCCGTTCATGTCGATCAGGTGCGTCTGCTTGTCGGCACCACTGAAAATCACGTATTGGTTGAACGCCTTGTCCGGGTCGTAACGGGTGACGCCGGTCGGGTACACGCTGGGGGCGGCGAACGCCCCGCTGCTTGAGACTGCGCCGGATAACAACAGGGCTAAAGCGGTTTTGCCTGGCAACATGATGCAGCTCCTTGAATGACAGATCAGAAGTCGTAGCGACCGGTAACGCCGAGGGTGCGCGGCGTGCCGAGCAGGCCTTCATAACCGCCGTTGCCGCCGGTCCACAGGGTCGTGTAGTAAGTCTTGTCGAAGGCGTTTTTCAGCCACAGCGAAACGTCCCACTGGCCCTGATTGAAATCGCCACGCAGACCGGTGGACAGGTTGACCACCGCATAACTCGGGATCTGCCCGTAGTCGGAATCCTCGACCGTACCCACCGCTTTCGAGCGGAACGCGTAGCTGCCGGTGACGTAGGGTTGCAGACCGTTGGCCAGATTCCATTCGTATTTGCCGTTGGCGTTGCCGATCCATTTCGACGCGCCGACCACCTGGTGCCCGCTGAGGTCGCAAGAGGCCGGCGCGCCCGGTGCCTGGCTGACTTCCGGCGGGCACGGTGCATCTTTGTACGAGAGGTAGCTGACGTCGTTGTAAGAGCCGTTGAAGTTCAGGGTCAGGCCGCGCAGCGGGACCACCGTGCTTTCAAACTCGACGCCGCGCGAGCGCACCGAACCGGCGTTGGTCAGGTACTGCACGCGGTTGACGTCGTCGTAGGCGTTGGTCTGGTAGGCGTTGACCTGAGTCCAGAAAACGTTGGCGTTGAGTTGCAGACGCCGATCCCACAGGGTGCTTTTGAAACCGAGTTCGGCGTTGTTGGCGCGCTCGGTGCCGATCAGCAGCGAGTCGGCGCCGGCGGTTGGCGCCGACCCCACTGCGAGGTTCACCCCACCGGATTTTTCCCCGTGAGACAGCGTGGCGTAGCCGAGCAGATCATCGGTAATGCGATAGCTGAGGTTGAGCAACCCGGACGGGCTGGAGCTGTACTGATTCAGATCGCCGGAATCATAGGCACCAGTGCGTCCGCGGCGTGCCGTGGCCGCTGCGCCGGTGACAGTGGCGCCACCGATCGGAGCATCGCGAGTGACCCAGGCGTTCTTCTCTTCATAGGTGCCGCGCACCCCGGCGGTGAAGTCCAGGCGCTCGGTGAGGTGCCAAGTGCCTTGGGCGAACAGGGCGAAGCTGTCGGTCTTGATGTGGCCGTTGCCGACGCTGCCGACGTTGGCCAGCGCACCGCGTGGCGTGCCGTTCCAGATGTCGGCCTGCGGGCCGTAATAGGCGAAGGATTTGTTGTCCAGATCCGAGCCGAAGTAGTACGCGCCCACCACGTAATCGAAGAACTCGCCCTTGGGCGAGGCCAGGCGAAATTCCTGCGAGTACTGTTTGTCTTCGACCGAAACCCCGGCGTTGTAAGTCGCCGCGACGTTGAGACCATCGTCGTTGGCCGGAGTGAAATTCCAGAAGCGATACGAGCTGATCGAGGTCAGGGTGAAATCGCTCGGCAACGTCCAGTTGGCCTCTACCGACGTACCGCCCTGATGCACGGTGACGTGCTGGTCGTTGTCCAGATTGACCTTGCGGTGCGAGCCATTGACCAGCGTCGCACCGGCAGCATTGGCCCGCGATTGGTAGAGATTGACGCCGTTGATGGTCGGCCCGGTGTTGTACAGCACGCGGGTGCCGGCGCTGGAGTCCTCTTCGTTGTAGTCGCCGATCCAGCGCAGGTTGAAATCTTCGTTGGGCTTGAACAGCAACTGCGCACGGAAGCCATCGCGCGAGCCACCGTTCAGCTCATGGCCGTTGTATTCGTTCTTGATGTCGCCGTCGCTGCGGGTGCGATAGGCCGAGAAACGTCCGGCCAGTTGATCGTTAAGCGGCCCGGAAATCGTGCCCTTGGTCTGGAAGTAGCCGTCCTCGCCGAACGAGGTTTCGATGCTGCGTTCAGGGGTGAACGTAGGCGCGCGGGTGCTGATGTTGATCACCCCGGCGGTGGTGTTCTTGCCGAACAGTGTGCCCTGTGGCCCGCGCAGGACTTCGAGCTGTTCGATGTCCATCAGGTCGAACACCGCCATCCCCGGACGGCCCAGATACACGTTGTCAATGTACAGACCGACACTGCCTTCAAGACCGTCGCTGGCCGGGTTGTTGCCCAGACCGCGAATCGACACGCTGGACTGACGCGCATGCATGTAGGCGACGTTGACGCTGGGCACCAGTTGCTGCAAATCCTGAATCCGGTAGACACGTTGCGTTTCCAGATTCTGCCCGCTGACCACGCTCATCGGCGTCGGCACATCTTGCGAACTTTCCTCGCGACGGCGCGTGGTGACGGTCACGGTTTCCAGCTGCGAGCTGTTGGCCGCCGGTTTGCCGGCCGGCGCCGGCGGCGGGGTTTCGGCCTCGGCTGCGTAGCTGTGTGTCCAGCTGGCGCTCCCCGCCAGCAACAGGGCCAGAGGCAGGCGTTTGAGCCGTCGTGGCGTTAAGGGTGACGCAAGGTTCAACGGACTCATGGCGCGGCTCCTGGTCAAAAAACACACAGACATCTTCAGCGCTGCATATTCTTTTCAGTTATTTATTTATGGATTTACAAATATTTACTGCATAAGAGATTGCCTTTATAAGGAGTCGACCTAATGCATATCCAATGCATTTCCCGGATATTTTTTATGTGAAAAATGCATATCGACTTGCGCCAACTTCGTCACTTCATCGCCCTCGCCGAACAACGCAGCTTCGTCGCCGGCGCGCAGGCGGTGAACCTGTCGCAGTCGGCGTTCAGCCGCAGCATTCAGGCGCTGGAACACAGCGTCGGCTGTCAGTTGGTCGATCGCGGGCGCAAGGATCTGCCGCCGACCAAGCAGGGTCAGGTGCTGCTCGAACATGCACGGCGACTGGTCAGCGGGGCGCAGCAGATGGCCAACGAGATCAGTCAGTTCAATGGTCTGGAGGCGGGCGAGCTGCGCTTCGGTTGCGGCCCGGCGCCGGCAGCCGGATTGATCCCGCGCGCGATCGGCGCATTCATCGGCCGCTATCCGAAAGCGCGGGTGCAATTTCAGGTCGATGACTGGCAGAGCCTGAGCAAACGCCTGCTCAGCGAGGAGTTCGAGTTCTTCGTCGCCGACACCCGGCACTTCGAAGCCGATCCGGATTACCTGACGTATCGCTTGCGGCCGCGCAAATGGCATTTCTGTTGCCGTGCCGGGCATCCGTTAGCGGCATTTGAACGGGTTTCGGCCGAACAATTGATGAGCTATCCACTGGCGGTGAGCATTCGTCCGCCGAACCTGCGCAAGGTCATCGTCGACCTCAGCGGCCGCCCGGACTTCACCCCCAATGTCGAATGCGAAAACAGCTCAAGTCTGCTCAGCGTGGTGCTGCGTTCGGATGCGATCGGCATTGTCGGGGCGTATTCCGATGCGTTGCATCAGGCCAAAGGTGAGCTGGTGTGTTTGCGGATCGACGGCCTGGCGGATGATCTGGAGGAGCTGTACACGCGCTACGGGATTGTCAGTCGCGCGGGGTATCGGTTGTCGCCGTTGGCCGAGGCGATGATTGAGCAGATCAAGGCGATTGATGCGGTGGATGAGGAAGTGTGTTCGCTGGAGAATTTTGCAGTCTGATAAATCGATATCGCGAGCAGGCTCACTCCTACAATGGATCGCATTCCAATTGTAGGAGTGAGCCTGCTCGCGATGGCGCCAGCCCAGGCACTGATGCATCCACTGCATAAAACCCATTCCCCAAATGCACTTGCCGAACACCCCCGCCGAAAGCGAAAACCCTCGCCTGTCTTTCTGACCGGTGAACCCCATGTCCAACCCGCAAAACCCCGTGCGCAATGTGCTGTACATCATGTGCGATCAGCTGCGCCGCGATTACCTGTCCTGCTACGGCCATCCGCATCTGCACACGCCGAACATCGATCGCCTGGCCGCCGCCGGCGTGCGCTTCAGCCGCGCCTACACCCAGGGCACGATCTGCGGCCCGTCGCGGATGTCGGCCTACACCGGGCGCTACGTCAGCAGCCATCAGGTCGCGTGGAACGCCGTGCCGTTGCCGCTGGAAGAACTGACGATCGGCGATTACCTGCGCCCCCACGGCATCCGCACCGCGCTGGTCGGCAAGACCCACGCCACGGCCAATGTCGACGCCCTGCAGCGTCTGGCGATCAACCCGGACAGCGCGCAGGCCGAAGTGCTCAACGAGGTCGGCTTCGAACCGTACTTTCGCCACGACGGAATTTTCCCCGACGACCCGCTGTTCGACGACAAACGCGAATCCGCGCCCTACACCCATTACCTGCGCGAGCAGGGCTTCGACGGGCGCAACCCCTGGCACGACTGGGCCAACGCCGCCGAAGGCGAGAACGGCGAAATCCTCAGCGGCTGGCAGATGCGTCATGCGCATTTGCCAGCGCGAATTCCCGAGCAGTTCTCAGAGACTGTCTACACTACTAATCGAGCCATCGACTTCATCACCGAGCAAGGTGAGAAATCCTGGTGTTTACACCTTTCCTACATCAAACCGCACTGGCCCTACATCGTACCGGCGCCATACCACGCCTTGTACAGTACGAAATCGATTCTCGAACCGGTCCGCGCGACGCCCTCCGAAGCCAGCAAACACCCCGTATACACTGCGTTTCGCCAGCATGAGGAAAGCCTCAACTTCTCCCGTGACTCAGTACGATTGAATGTAATCCCCACCTACATGGGCCTGATCAAGCAAGTGGATGATCAGCTCGGGCGGCTGTTCGATTTTCTGCAGAGCAACGGTCGTTGGGATGACACCTTGATCGTGTTCACCAGCGATCACGGCGACTTTCTCGGCGATCACTGGCTGGGCGAGAAGGAGTTTTTGCTGGAACAGGCAGTGGGCGTGCCCCTGATCGTGCGCGACCCGCGCGCAGCGGCGGACATCACTCGGGGCACGGTGGATGAGCGGCTGGCAGAAACCATCGACGCTTTGCCGACATTTCTGCAGGCGCTGGGCTTGCCGGGCGCCGAACATCGGCTGGAAGGACGCTCGCTGATCCCGCTTCTACACGGAGAAAATCCCGACTGGCGTCGCTACGCCATCAGCGAATACGACTACGCCTTCCAGGCCCCGGCACGCGAGCGACTTGGCCAGCCGATCGACCGTTGCCGCATGACCATGGTGCGCAGCGAGCGCTGGAAATACCTGGCGTACGACGGCTTCCGGCCACAGTTGTTTGACCTGTTGAATGACCCGCAGGAGCTGCGCGATCTGGGTGAGGACCCGGCGTACGCGGCGGTGCGCGAGGAGCATGCGGGGTATCTGTTCGAGTGGGTGCGCGGATTGAAGCGGCGGACCACGATCAGTCATCAGGAGATCGATTTGCGCGGACAGCGGTTTCGCTATGGCGAGCCAGAGACCGAGAAAGTCGTGCAGATCGGTGTGTGGTGAATCAAAAGCTTCGCGAGCAAGCCCGCTCCCACAGGGCCATATGTTGTTCACATCCATTGTGCTCAACACACCTCCACTGTGGGAGCGGGCTTGCTCGCGAAGAGGCCCGATCAGACGCCAACGAGCTCGGCACCTTTAATGGTCTGACTACGCTGCCCCGAAGCCCCGACCGGCACCTCACCCTTGAGCGTCACCCGCCGCACGATGCGATCCTGAGTCCCATAATCATCAATCGCATAATGCTGGGTCGAACGGTTATCCCAGATCGCCACATCACCCGCCTTCCAGCGCCAGCGCACGGTGTTTTCCTGACGGATCACATGGCTCTGCAACAGGCCGAACAGGTGCGCCGAATCGGCTTGCGAATAGCCCTTGATACGTTTGACGAAGTGCCCCAGCAACAAGCTCTTCTCGCCACTGATCGGGTGCACACGCACCACCGGGTGCTCGGTCTCATAGACGGTAGAAGTGAAGACTTTGCGATAGCGCTCAAGCTTCTCCGCCGAGACGTCTGGCTTGGCTCCGGCGTAGTCGTATTCGTTGCTGTGCACGGCGACCAGTTTGTCCGCCAGTTCACGCAGCTCGCTCGGCAGTTCGTTGTAGGCAGTCGCGGTGTTGGCCCACAGGGTGTCACCACCGAAGGCCGGGGCCACCACCGAGCGCAGGATCGAGGCTTTCGGGTAGGCCTCGACGAAGGTCACGTCGGTGTGCCAGGAGTTGGCGCGCTGTCCCTCGGCGCCGTCCAGTTCCAGCAGATACCGCGTGCCCTCACGCACCGGCACGGTCGGATGCGCCACCGGCTCGCCGAGCAGATGGGCGAAGGCTTCCTGGCGCTGATCGTCGAGCTGGGTCTGCTCGCGGAAGAACACCACCTTGTACTGGATCAGCGCCTGCTGAATGGCTTCGACGGTAGCGGCGTCCAGTTCACCGGACAGGTGCACGCCACGGATCTCGGCGCCGATACGGCCGGCCACCGGATGGATTTCCAGCGCGTGGACAGCGGGTTTTACAGCGAGTGCGGCATTGCTCATGGGTAGACCCTCATCGACTGCTTGCGGTTGGGCGGCAGCGAAACATCGCTCTATCTATATTCCATTTACATCTAATAGATATTCACATGCTTCGTTGACGGAATAAGAGCTTGCATTTAAAACCTCAAGCAACCCTCGTCGCAAATGCCTTCGAGCTATTTTTAGGATGCCGGAAAAGCATATGGATCTTCGCCAGTTGCGCTACTTCATCGCCCTCAATGAACACCGCAGTTTTGTCCGTGCGGCGGACGCGATGGGCATCACTCAACCGGCATTCAGCCGCAGCATTCAGGGGCTGGAGCAGGAGTTCGGCTGCGTGCTGGTGGATCGCGGCAACAAGGATCTGCGCCCGACGCCCGAAGGCCAGGTGGTGCTGCAACACGCCCTGACCCTGGTGCAAGGCGCGGCGCTGCTCAGCGCGGAAGTGACGCAGATGACCAAGCTTGATGCCGGTGAACTGCACTTCGGCTGCGGCCCGGCCCCGGCGGTGAAACTGGTGCCGGATGCGGTGGCGCAATTCATCAACGCGCACCCGAAAGTGCGCACCTGTTTTCAAGTGGATAACTGGGAAAAACTCAGCCGCGCGCTGAGCCGCGAAGAAATCGAATTCTTCATCGCCGACATCCGCCACTTCGAAGCCGACCCGAACTTCCAGACCCAGGCCCTGACGCCCAAGCGCGGGGTGTTTTTCTGCCGGCCCGGGCACCCGCTGCTGGCCAAGGAAAGCCTGTCGACCAACGACATGTTCGACTACCCGCTGGCGACCACGCTGATCCCGCCGGGAATTCGCAAACTGCTGGCGAATCTCAGCGGCCGGATCGACTTTTCGCCAACCATCGAGACCGAGCATTTCCCGGCGCTGGTGAAAGTGGTGCTGCAATCCAATGCGATTGGCATCGGTACGGAAGAGGCGTTTTACGAGGACATTGCCCAAGGGTCACTGGCGCTGCTGCATTGGCGCAATCTGCCGCAGAATCTGGAGAGCATGAACGCGCGCTGCGGGATTGTCAGTCGCACAGGATTTCGCTTGTCGCCGGCAGCGAGAGCGATGGTCGAGACGCTGGTGGCGGTGGATAAACAGGCGATCAGCGTCGCGGTTTGAGGACGCCTTCGCGAGCAAGTCCCCTCCCACAGGGGATCGTTGTGAATACAAAATCTGTGTTCACTGAAGATCCCTGTGGGAGCGGGCTTGCTCGCGAAGAGGCCCGTCCAGACACTGCAGATTCAGAGCTTGGCCGCCGCCAGTTCAGGCGCCACCCAATCGCTGACCTTGAACGGTTTGCGAATCAGCTTCTGCTGCGCCGCCAGATCCACCGAGTCCTGTAACTTGCCGAGGAACACCGGGTCCAGCGTCGACGGGAACACTTCGCTGAGTTTCTGATCCGCCAGATCCTGGGTCAGGATCACCGGTGGATAACTCGCCAGCCCCGACACCAGTTGCACATAAGCGTCCTTGTTGCTGTCCTGGGTCAGCCACTCCACCGCCTGCTGCTGCGCCTTCAGCAGTTTCGCCACGACCTCCGGGTGCCCGTCGACAAACTTGCCGGTGCCGACCAGCACCGATTGCACGCTACCGGCGCCGCCCAGATCCTTGGTGTTCAGCGGCAATTCCGCCAGCCCCTTGGCTTGCAGCGCCGTCAGCCCTGAGCTGCCCCACGACGCGTCGATCTGTTTCGCCGCCAGTGCCGCGACCGCGCCGCTGAAGTCGAGATTGATCACTTTCAGATCCTTCTCGCTCAAGCCCTGACTGGCCAGCGCCGCATCAAACGACAGCTGCGTGGCGGTGCCACGGAAGATCGCCACGCGCTTGCCTTTCAGATCCTGCAGGGTCTTGATCCCCGACCCCGGCACCACGCCCAGATATTGTTTCACCCCACGCGCACTGGCGCTGAGTAGCCGCGTGTCGAGGCCATTGGACTTGCCGATGATCGCCGCCAGGTCGCCCAGATACGCCAGATCGACCTGACCATTGGCAAACGCCTCGTTGATTACCGGCCCGGCGCCCTTGAAGAAGCTCCACTGAATCTTGATGCCCTGATCGGCGAAGGCTTTTTCGAAGATCTGCTGATCTCGCAGCACGTCCACCACACCGCCGCCGCTGTGCTGGGTGCCGGCGCTCAGGTCAGGCACGGCGATCCTGATTTCCTTGAGCTCGTCGGCCTGCGCGGTAAACGCCAGCAGACCCGCCAGTGCCGGAATGGCAAACAGACTGAAGACTCGTTTGAAGGGAAGGTTCATGGGTGCGGCTCCTTGATCACGACGGGTGTTGAGGAGCCGAAAGTAGGCCGAAGCGTGACCTTCGCTTAAATACTATAAATGCACATTTTTATAGCTTTTGACGCTAAGCAAGCACTGACGCGGGCTGCAGCGGCGTATGCATTAACAGCATCGAAAATATTCTTCGAATGCATTGGATGCGCGATGCGCTGGAAGCCTTAAATGGCGCTGCTTATCTCCAAATTCAATATTTTACATATCGCTTATAACAATTTGTTTTTAGCTAATACCACTAGAGATCGCAGCCTTCGGCAGCTCCTACAGGGGGCGAATTCACGGACGCGTCCCCCTGTAGGAGCTGCCGAAGGCTGCGATCTTTTGATCTTGCTCCCGATCCAACCCGACAACGGAGGTCACCCATGGCCCGTGATTCCCTGCTCAGCCTGCCGCTGCCCGCGCCGCCCCTGAAAAGTCGACGGGTGTGGCCAAGCCTTAACCGACGTCTGTTGCCGTGGCTGTTGCCGATCAGCCTGTTCGCTCTGTGGTGGCTGGCCGCACGCAATCAATGGATGAGCGAGCAGATCCTGCCGGCGCCATCGCTGGTGTGGAACAGCGCCATCGAGCTGTCCCAAGGCGAGTTGTGGAGTCATTTGTGGATCAGCCTGCAACGTCTGCTCTGGGGCTTGCTGGCAGGGATCTCAGCTGGTGCGCTGCTGGGTACCGCGCTGGGCTTCAGCCGTCGCCTCGAACGCCTGGTCTTCCCGACGTTCGCCGGTCTGGCACAGGTACCGACGCTGGCGTGGATTCCACTGTTCATGGTGTTTTTCGGCATCGGCGAAGTGCTGAAACTGGTGGTGCTGATCAAGGCCATCGTGGTGCCGGTGACCCTGCACACCTTGGTCGGCGTTCGTGATGCGCAACCGAAACTGCGCGAAGCCGCCGCCGTACTGCGCCTGCCGTCGTACTTGCTGATCCGGCGTCTGGTGTTGCCTGCCGCGCTGCCGGCGTTCATGGCCGGCGTGCGTCTGGCCCTGGCCGCTGGCTGGACTTCATTGCTGGCGGTGGAGCTGTTGGCGTCCAGCGAAGGCATCGGCTACCTGATGGTCTGGGCACGGCAACTGTTCATGCTCGACATCGTGTTCGTGTGCATCGTAGTCATCGGTGTCCTCGGTGTCGCGATGGATCGCGGCATCGGTTTTCTCGACCGCAAACTGGTGCACTGGCCGCACCCGGCGACTGCGGAAATCCGCCGAGGCCCACGTTATCAAGGCTGGCAACGGCTGCAACCGTGGCTGTTGCCGCTGAGCCTGATCGGCGTCTGGCAAGTGGCGAGCGATCAGCAGTGGGTCGATGCGAACATTCTGGTCAGCCCGCTGGCGGTGCTGGAAACGACCAGAAACGGTCTGCTCGACGGCACGTTGATCAGCGGCATGGCGTTGAGCCTCGGTCGCACCCTGGGCGGGTTGCTGCTGGGCGGCGGACTCGGTTTCGCCCTCGGCCTGCTGCTGGGGCTGTCGCGCACCAGCGAACGACTGCTCGGCCCGACCCTCGCCGCCATCCGCCAAATCGCGATTTTCGCCTGGGTGCCGCTGCTCACCGCGTGGTTCGGTTTGGGTGAATTGGCGAAGTGGGTGTTCGTCGCCCTCGCCGCATTTTTCCCGCTGTTCATCGCCACCCAGCGCAGCGTCGCGAACCTCTCGCCACACCTCAACGAAGCCGCGCAGGTGCTACGCCTGAGCCTCGGCCAGCGCCTGCGCCGACTGGTGCTGCCGGGGGCGGCGCCAGGGATTTTCGCCGGGCTGCGCCTGAGCCTGATCTACGCCTGGCTCGGCACCATCGGCGCCGAATATTTCATGCCGTCCAACGGCGGTATCGGCAGCCAGATGATCGGCGCCCAACAACTGCTGCGCATGGATCTGATCATGGCCGGGATGCTGCTGGTCGGCCTCACCGGCGCCCTGCTCAACCTCATCGGCCAACGCCTGGAAATTCGCGCCACTCGCTGGAGACACGCATGAACGCACCGATTGTCAGCTTCACCCACGTAGGCAAATCCTTCGACGTCGACGGTTTCGAACTGGAGGCGATTCGCGAATTCAACCTCGACATCGCCGAGGGCGAATTCGTCGCCATCGTCGGCTCCAGCGGTTGCGGCAAATCCACTTTGCTGCGTTTGCTGGTGGGTCTGGATACGCAGTTTCGCGGGCAGATCACCGTCGATGGCAAAGCCGTCAGCGGCATTGGCGGCGAGCGCGGCATCGTGTTTCAGGAGCATCGCTTGTTTCCGTGGTTGACCGTGGCCGACAACATCGGTCTGGGCCTGGTCAACGAGCCGCTGAGCACCGCCGAAAAGCAGCAGCGCATCAACGATTTCATCGATCTGGTCGGCCTGCGCGATTTCACCCGCGCCTATCCGCACCAGCTCTCCGGGGGCATGGCTCAGCGCGTGGCAATTGCTCGCGGGCTCGTCGCCAGCCCACGGATTCTGCTGCTCGACGAACCGTTCGGCGCGCTCGATGCGTTGACCCGTCAGCAAATGCAGGACGAGCTGCTGGCGATCCGCGACCGGGCGAAAATCACCACGATCCTCGTCACCCACGACGTCGAAGAAGCGATCTTTCTCGCCGATCGCGTGGTGGTGATGGAGCCGCGTCCGGGACGGATCAAGCAAGTGGTCGACATTGCCTTGCCGCACCCGCGTCAGCGCAGCAGCTTCGACTTCCATCAGTTGCGTGAAGAGTTGCTGCACGAACTGACCAGTGACGACCATTACCAACCGAGCCTGCCGGTCCAGATCCGCGATCTGCCGCTGTCGTTCATTGCCTGCTGAGAGGAGCTTTTCGATGCCGCAACGCCCCAACTTTCTGGTGATTCTGGCCGACGATCTCGGCTTCTCCGACATCGGCGCCTTCGGTGGCGAAATCGCCACGCCGAACCTCGATGCCCTGGCCAACAACGGCCTGCGCCTGACCGATTTCCACACCGCACCGACCTGCTCGCCAACGCGTTCGATGCTGCTGACCGGCACCGACCACCACATCGCCGGCATCGGCACCATGGCCGAAGCGCTGACCCCGGAGCTGATCGGCAAACCGGGTTACGAGGGCTATCTCAACGACCGCGTCGTCGCCCTGCCGGAGCTGCTGCGCGAGGCCGGTTATCAAACCTTGATGAGCGGCAAATGGCACTTGGGCCTGATCGCTGAACTGGCGCCGCAGGCCCGTGGTTTCGAGCGTTCGTTCTCGCTGCTGCCGGGTGCGGCCAACCACTATGGTTTCGAGCCGACTTACGACGAACACACCCCTGGCCTGCTGAAATCGACCCCGGCGCTGTATATCGAAGACGACACCTTTGTCGACGAGTTACCCAAGGATTTCTACTCGTCGGACGCCTTCGGCGACAAGCTGCTGCAATACCTCAAGGAGCGCGATCAGAGCCGGCCATTCTTCGCTTATCTGCCATTCTCCGCACCGCACTGGCCGTTGCAGGCACCGGCCGACATCGTCGAAAAATACCGTGGCCGCTACGACGCTGGCCCCGAAGTCTTGCGCCTCGAACGCCTGGAAAAACTCAAGGCGCTGGGCCTGATCGAGCCGGATGTCGAACCGCATCCACTGATTCAACTGAACACGCAATGGGCTGCGTTGAGCGACGAGCAAAAACAGATTTCCGCGCGGGCCATGGAGGTCTATGCGGCGATGGTCGAGCGCATGGACTGGAACATCGGCCGGGTGGTCGATTACCTGCGCCAGCAGGGCCAACTCGATAACACCTTCATCCTGTTCATGTCCGACAACGGTGCCGAAGGCGCGCTGCTGGAAGCGTTCCCCAAGTTCGGCCCGGAACTGCTGACCTACCTCAATCAGCATTACGACAACAGCCTCGACAACATCGGCCGCGCCAATTCCTACGTCTGGTACGGGCCGAGCTGGGCGCAGGTGGCGACCGCACCGTCACGGCTGTTCAAAGCCTTCACCACCGAGGGCGGGATCCGCGTACCGGCGCTGCTGCACTATCCGCAATTGCCAATCAAAGGGCAGATCAGCCACGGCTTCGGCACGGTGATGGACATCACCCCGACGATTCTCGATCTGGCCGGCGTGCGCCATCCGGGCAAGCAATGGCACGGCAAACCGGTGGCGACGCTGCGCGGTAAATCATGGCTGGGCTTTTTGTCTGGCGAGACGGCGCAGGTGCATGACGAGCACACCGTGACTGGCTGGGAGTTGTTTGGGCGGCGGGCGATTCGTCAGGGCTCGTGGAAAGCGGTGTGGATCCCCGGGCCGGTGGGGCCGGCGACCTGGCAGCTGTATGACTTGAGCAGCGATCCGGGGGAGATTCATGATCTGGCGTCGAGTCAGCCGGACAAGCTCAACACCTTGATCGGGCACTGGCAGAAATATGTGGAGGAGACCGGGGTGATTCTCAGTGCTTCGCCGTTTCAGCCGGATTGAGGTTGCCTGATCCGACGCCTTCGCGAGCAAGCCCGCTCCCACAGTTGAAATGCGTTCCCCTGTGGGAGCGGGCTTGCTCGCGAAGAGGCCCGCAAACTCACCTGTCAAGCCCGAGCCGTACGCGCCTCCTCCGCTACCACCTCATCCCGCCCAGCAAACCGGTTCGCCCGCCCAAACGTGCCGAAATCATTGAACCGCACGCCCATCTCGCGCATCACCTTGTGCGCCACCGGCACGGTCATCTGCCGGATGTAAAACGGCTCCTTCACCACAAAATGGTGAATCCCGTGGCTGCTGCCGAAGTTGAAGCAGAACGCCTGCAACGGCCACAACCACCAAGGATTCAACACCTGGCATTGTTGCAGCACATTGCCCGCCTCGATGTCGCCGTAGTAATGCATGTTCGAGCTGATGAAGTGCAGGCAAAAGGTGCGCAGCACGTTCGGGCCAATGATCACCACTGCCGCGATGTCGATCACCTGCATCACCGACAGCGTGGTCGCCGACCATTCAATCGGCGAACCCATGAGGTAGGCAATGCCATTCGCCGCATGGAAGCCGAGAAACACGTACCACGCCCCCCAATGCACCAGCGCCAGTGGCGCATAGACCTTCAGCGTGCGTTTGATGATGTTGATTTTGTGCGCCCAGGTCCTGGCCCGCAGCATGCGGATGAACGCCGACATCACGTTGTCGCCGACCATCAGCAGCCGCGCAAATCCCCATGGCTCGCCATTGGTGATCGCCCGCTCTTCCAGGTCGGTTTCGGTACCGGAGACCTTGTGGTGATTGAGGTGCAGATGACGACGGATCCACGGATTGATCGTGCTCGGCCGCGCCAGCCACACCAGGCCCATCATCAGGTTGTGCGGCAGCCGTTGTTTGCGGAAATACATGCTGTGGATCAGGTCGTGTTCCAGCTCATGGGTCAAGGAGGCGAAAAACGCATTCAGCAGCAGGCACACCCACCACGCCATATGGCCAGTGATGTACAGCGCCGCCGAGCCGATCATCCCGGCCAGGGCGAAGGCCAGAATGCCCGCGCCGAGGGCGTCCTGGTGCCGCAAAATCGGGTAGCGCTGACGCAACTCGACGCCCTTGGCCAGCACCACTTCGCGAATATGCGCTGATCGCTGGGCCGCATTGTGTCGTTGGGGACTTGCAGAAGTACCATCCATGCTTCCATCCTCTGTTTATGGATGTTCGCATCGTGCCTCGTCAGGCCCTGTATCGCGGTAGCCGAGAACGCCAACCTGTTGACCGGAAGCGCCAATCAGCATGAAGGAACCGACCTCGCTCGCCAGTTGGACCCGTGCCTTGCGCAAGCAACTCGATGCGCTGGGGCTGGACAGTATCGGCCTGTGCCAACAGGCCGGACTTGATCCGCAGTGGATGGACGACCCGAACGCGCGTTATCCGTTGTCCGGCACCACGCGCCTGTGGCAACTGGCGGTGCAGTTCAGCGGGGATCCGGCGATCGGTCTGCGAGTGTCGCGCTTCGTCAGCCCGACCACGTTCCATGCGCTCGGTTACGCGCTAGTGGCCAGCGGCAGCCTGCGTGAGGTGTTCGAGCGCATCGTGCGTTATCACCCGGTGGTCAGCGATGCGCTGGAACTGGAGCTGAGCCGCAGCGATGATCGCTATCTGTTTCGCCTGAAAATTCCGTCAGGCAATCCGGCGCCGGCGTTCGAAGCCATCGACGCGTTTGCCGCGATCTACGTGCGCACCTGCCGCAATCGCCTCGGTCGTGATTACGCGCCGCTGGCGGTGTACCTGCGCCGCCCGGAACCGTCCGATGCGCATCAGTGGCACAAAGTGTTCCGCGCCCCGGTGCATTTTTCCTGCGCCGAAGATCGCCTGGAATTCGCCCTCGCCGACTTCGACAGCCACCTCGACGACGCCAACCCGGAACTGGCCGAACACAACGAAGCGGTGCTCAAGCGCACCCTGGCCCAGTTGCAACCGCTGACCTGGGAGCGCAAGGTGCGCGACGCCATCGAAGAACAACTGCCCGAAGGCGAACCCAGCGCCGAACGCATCGCCCAGGCCTTGCACCTGAGCCTGCGCAGCCTGCAGCGGCATCTGGCGGATGAGGGTTGTCGCTTCGACACGCTGCTCAACGAAAGCCGCGAAAACCTCGCGCTGCTGCACCTGCGCGACCCGCAGTGTTCGTTGAGTGAAGTCAGTTATCTGCTGGGGTTTGCCGACACCAGCAGCTTCAGCCGCGCGTTCAAGCGCTGGACGGGAATGACGCCGGGGCAGTTTCGCGATCAGTTGCGCTGAACATCAGCCCTTGATCAAGCTGCGTTGCAGCCCGGATGTCCACTGTTCGATCATCACCTCGCCCACTTCGGCAAACCCGGGATGCTTGCGACTGTATTCGGCCATTTCCTCCATCGCCATCTGCATGCCATGAGCCACTTGTTGCAGTAATTCGCTGCAACGTGCCTCTGTCAGGTTGCAAGCCGTACGACCGAACCGCACCAACATCTTGTACTTGGGCCAGGCTTTCGAGCCGCCTAGCAGCAGCGCCATGCTGTCGCTCCGGATATAAACCGAAGTCGTGATGATGTCGTAAGCCGGCGCGAGCCTGACGGATGAGTGCTCTGCACAATTTTCATAAAGCACGCCGAAGTTCTTCAGATGCGCGTCACCGTTTTTCAGCCCCGCAGACAACGCGACAATCTTGAAAAACGCTTCCAGAGCAGAGCCCAGCAACTGCGGCGAAACGAATGCCTTGATCTGCCGTGCGGCACCTTCATAGGAACCGTCATATTTGGCCTTCGACGGCCACCCGTTCAGTACACAGAAATCTTCGAAACCGAGGTACCCCGAATCGCTCAGGTCAAAACGCTCGATCACCAGAAATTTGCCGCGCTCGCTGAGCTCGAATTTTGGCACTTCGAGACCGCAGTGCTGCGCCGCCCGCATACAGAAATATTCATTGGTTGCCAGCTGCGGATACTCTTCGGAACGAAAGGCCTTGACCAGATGAGTCGCCCCCCGATGAGTCAGGCGATCAATCGCGGCAGCGCTGTCACGCACCAGCACTTTGGGCTGCACGCCTGACACTCCGGAATACTGACCGTAGGTCTGTAACAGATCTTCGAACAGCCCCTGAGCACCATCGTGTACCAGCAGATCGCTGAGGGATGCTGCCGGAGGCTGATCAGTCGCCGGTGCGCTGGCAATTGCCAGACGGCCGAGCTGATGAGGCCCGACGATAGCCAACAAAGCAAAATCATCGAAGCCACGCACTGCTTTACTGAAGCGTCGCATCAACTCCTCACGCAGCGCGCCTTCGGGCAAGTTCATCTCGAAGACGGGGTGAATGCCATGTTCCCAGCCATAGCTGTCCAGGCGAGTGGGCATTGTCAGCGATACCGCATTGTCCGCGCTGGCGTCTTCGCGGTAACTGAACACGCTGTCGTCGCGAACTTGCCCGCGCCCCAGCGTCCCGACCACCTGTTCACCCACACGGATTTGCAACCTGTCCGGCGTTTCAGTCATGGAAATTCACTTTTTGCAGAGTGTCGAGAGTTGGGCGATTGGACTGGCGGGGAACGGCAACCAGCTCGTAACCGAAGCCATTAAGAATTGCCTCAACCTTGCGCAGTCCGATTTCGGAGACCGTATTGTTTTCGATCCCTGAGATAGTGGCGCGGCTCATGCCATATTGTTGAGCCAGTGCCTGCTGGGAGAGTTTGCGCGCCTTGCGCAAGCTTCTGATCAGTTCGCCGATCTGTTCCATTGCGCAAACCTGCACTATTTACGATGCATTTAAAGATAAATAAAAAAAATGCATCACATGCGATGCACTAATTGCCACACTCTAGCTGAGTTTCAGAGTACTTGCACGGCGCATCATTGGCTCAGGACAAACCCCAATTCGAACACTGTGCCACTCGCATCACTGCTCACCGCCACCCGCCCACCATGCAATTGCATGATCGACTGCACAATCGCCAGCCCCAGCCCACCGGAATCCCCAGGTTGCGCCCGTGAAGGGTCGACGCGATAGAAGCGGTCGAACAGTTTGCCCAGATGTTCTGGCGCAATCGCCGGGCCGTGGTTGTGTACCTGCAACCAGCACACACCCGGCTCATCGCGGCGGCGCAGGCTGATCAGCGTGCCTTCATCGGCGTGACGCACCGCGTTGGCCAGCAGATTACCCAGGGCGCGTTGCAGCAGTTGCTGGTCGGCCAGCAGTTCGCCGTGCAACTGGTTTTCCAGGCGCAACTGGCGGTCATCGGCCAAGGCTTCGAAGTAATCGCACAGCTCGCTGCCGACGCTGTGCAGATCCAGGGTTTGCAAGTCGAGCGCGCGCTCCGCCTGCTCGGCGCGGGCGAGGAACATCAGGTTCTCGGCCATGCGTTTGAGGCGTTCGAATTCTTCCATGTTCGACGCCAACAACTCTTGATACTCCGCCGTGCTGCGCGGGTGGTTCAGCGCCTGGCCGTTGCTGGCGAGCAAGGTGTGCAGCGGGGTGCGGATCTCGTGGGCCAGATCGGCAGAAAACTGCGACAGCCGCTGCACGCTGTCGTCCAGCCGCGCGAGCATGCCGTTGAGCGCCTGCACCGGTTCGAGCAGTTCGGCGGGGGTGCCGCCGGCGGGCAGACGCTGGTCGAGGCTGCGCAGATCAATGCCGCGCACCGCCGCGCTTAACTGGCGCAACGGTTGCAGACCACGGCGCAGCAGGACCAGTCCCAGCGCGAACGCGAGCAACGCGCCGAGCCCGACCGCCAGATAGAGACGCAAGCGATAACTGCCGAGCATCTGCTCACGCTCAGTGAGCACCTTGCCGGCAACCACCGTCAGCGGCTCGCCGTTCGGCCCTTGGGCGTCACCGGACAACAGCGCCAGCTCGGCGCCGTCCGGCGCCTGCCAGGTCAGCACGTCGTGACGCTGCGGCGTCTGCTCGCGGGGGATCGCGTTCAATGGCGGCAGCTCGCGCTGGCGCGGGTTGATCGCGATCACGTTCGAGCCATCGGCACGCCGCACCAGCAACAGGCTGTCGAGGTTACCGAGCATGTTCTGGTACAACCGTGGCCGCGCTTGCAAGGCGCCGAGGCTGTCGCTGTCGGCAAGTAAGGCGCGCACCTGCTCCAGGCGGCCAAGCAACGCCAGATCATCCCGATAGGCGATCTCAGAGGCGAGCGAACGGTAGAGAAACACGCCAATCGCACTCAGCACCAACGCGCAGACCACGGCGAACGCCAGCGCCAGACGCCAGGCGATCGACCTAGACCGCATCGTCGGGCGCCTCCAGCTGATAGCCGACCCCGCGCACGGTGTGGATCAGTTTCGGCATGTACGGGTCATCGACTTTCGCCCGCAGGCGGCGCACCGCGACTTCGACCATGTTGGTATCGCTGTCGAAATTCAGGTTCCACACCTGCGAGGCGATCAGCGTGCGTGACAACACTTCACCCTGACGACTGGCGAGCAATTGCAGCAGGGCAAATTCCTTGTTGGTCAGGGCAATGCGCTGGCCGCCGCGACTGACCCGACGCCGCAGCACGTCGATTTCCAGATCGGCGATGCTGTAGGACTCGGCCTCGCGCAGCGGCCCGCGGCGCAGCAGGGTGCGCACTCGCGCGAGCAATTCGGCGAAGGCGAAGGGTTTGAGCAGGTAATCATCGGCGCCCAGTTCGAGGCCGCGCACGCGGTCTTCGATGGCGTCCTTGGCGGTGAGGAACAGCACCGGGGTGGCGCCGCGCTGGCGGATCAGTTGCAGCAGTTGCCAGCCATTGAGGCCCGGCAGCATTACGTCGAGGATGATCAGGTCGTATTCCTGCTGCTCGACGAAATAGCGCCCGTCAAGGCCATTGAGCGCCACGTCCACGGCAAATCCCGATTCGCCCAGGCCCTTGGCCAGGAAATTCGCGGTTTTGGCTTCATCTTCTACGACCAGCAAACGCATGGCACACCTCGATTGATCAGGCACACAGGCTAGGCGCCTTCGGCGACGTTGCCCATTACAAACTTGTAATCCGACTGACGGGGTTCTGACGAAGAGCGGCGGCTAAGGTGATGTCCTTCGCTTTCGGAGCCTGTTCATGACCGTCAAATACCTTGCAGCCAGCCTCGCCCTCAGCCTCAGCGCCAGCGTTTTCGCCGCCCCTGAACTGCCGCGCCACGCTGACCTCGATCTGAAAACCGCACGCCTGCTGGCCGACACCGCGCTGAGCAATTGCACCGCCACGGTATCGGTGCTCGACCGGGGCGGCAACACGCTGGTGACCCTGCGCGGCGACGGCATCGGCCCGCACAACACCGTCGCCAGCCAGCGCAAGGCCTACACCGCGCTGTCGACGAAAACCCCGACCCGGCTGTTCGCCGAGCGCGCCCGTAGTAATCCGGAGACCGCCAACCTCAACACCCTCGATGAGCTGCTGTTGCTCGGTGGCGGGATTCCGTTGTTCGCCGCTGATGAACTGGTCGGCGCCATGGGCGTGGCCGGTTCCGGCGGCGGCGAGCAGGACGAAAACTGTGCCATCAAGGCCGCCGAAAAGGCCGGCCTGACCATTACCCGTTCCCACTAAGGAGACTGACCATGACCACCCTGCGCATGACCTTCGCTGCACTCGGCCTGAGTGCCTTCTCCAGCCTGGCGCTGGCCGCCGGCAACCCGCTGAGCGTGCACGTGCTCAACCTGGAAAACGGCCTGCCCTCGCCGGGCGTCAACGTGACCCTGGAAAAACACGTCGGCCAGAACTGGCAGCCACTGGCCCAGGGCACCACCAACGAACAGGGGCGCATCGCTGAACTGTTCCCGGCCAAACAGCCTTTCGAAGCGGGCGAATACCGGGTGGTGTTCAAGACCGGCGAGTATTTCGAGAAGAACCAGCGCGAGACGTTTTTCCCGGAGATTCCGGTGATTTTCCAAGTGAAGCAGACTGACCAGCACTACCACATCCCGTTGCTGCTCAGCCCTTATGGTTTCTCGACCTATCGCGGCTCCTGACTACCGCACAAATACCCTGTAGGAGTGAGCCTGCTCGCGATAGCGGTATATCCGTTCATGATGTGTCGGCTGACACACCGCTATCGCGAGCAGGCTCACTCCTACAATGGATCGGTGTGAAGTTTTAGAGCGTGGCGAGGGCCCGCAATCGCTCGGCATCAAGAATCTCGATCTCGCCATATCCCAACCCGATAATCCCCTGCCCCTGCAAATCCTTGAGGATCTGGTTGGTGGTCTGCCGTGACAGCGACAGCATCGACGCCAACTGCTCTTGCGGCAGTTGCAGGACCCGGCGTGGCGCATCAATTTCACCGTAGCCCTCGGCGATCATCAGCAAGCGATGGGCCAGGCGTGCCGGAGCCGGCAGCAGGCTCAATTGTTCGAGATTGATAAAGGTCAGGCGCAGTTTGTGGCTCATCAGCAACGCAAGATGGCGCCAGTACACCGGCTGTTCGTCGAGGATTTTCAGCAGCGTGGCCTGCGGGATATTCAGCAGGCTGCACGACCCGACCGCATAAGCATCGTGAGTGCGAGGCTGTCCGTCGAACAGGCAGATTTCGCCGAACCAGTGCGGCGCCTCGACCAGGCTCAGCAACGCCTCCTTGCCCTGCTCGCTCACCGCCCCGATCCGGATCGCGCCGTCGAGCACCGCGTACAACCCGCACGGCGCATCGCCGCGCTGGAATAAACGCTGCCCCGCCGTCAGCCGTCGCTCCCGGGCCGCCGCCAGCAGACTATCCTGAAAGGATGCTGGCAGATGACTGAACCATTGCCCGGTCATCAGCCGTGAACGCTTATCCATGATCACTCCCAATTGTCGCCTGCCTGACAGAGCGAACGCCGAACCCGGGGCATGCTGCTCTCACCCTACAGGAGGAACAACAATGAAAAGCCTCGTCGACCATCTCAGTCAATATGCCGCCTACCACCGCGACCCGCGCAACATCGCCAGCCACTTTATCGGCATTCCGCTGATTGTGGTGGCAGTGGCGGTGCTGTTGTCGCGACCGGAATGGTCAGTGGGCGGCTTGTGGATCTCTCCGGCGGTGCTGCTGGCGCTGGCGTCGGCGTGGTTCTACCTGCGCCTGGAACTGAAGCTGGGCGTGCTGATGAGCCTGTTGATGGGGCTGTCGGTCTGGGCCGGGCATGCGCTGGCGCAGCAGAGCACCATGGTCTGGCTGAGCAGCGGGCTGGCGATGTTTGTGATCGGCTGGGTGATCCAGTTTGTCGGGCACCACTACGAGGGGCGCAAACCGGCGTTTGTCGATGACGTGAGCGGGTTGATTGTCGGGCCGCTGTTTGTGGTGGCCGAAGTGGCGTTCCTGCTCGGCATGCGCCATGAGTTGAAAGAGCAGATCGAGGCGCGAGCGGGGGGGGTGCGGATCAATCCGAATCGCGCAGCTGTGTAGAGCGCTTTCGCGAGCAAGCCCGCTCCCACAATGGAATGCGTTCCAAATGTGGGAGCGGGCTTGCTCCGGGCGGCGATCCGACGAAGCTTTTGATCTTAAAGGCTGGCGACTTTCTGCCAGACCTTCGGCTTGAAGAACAGGGTTTCACCCTTGGCCAGTCCGATCAGGCTGTCGTGATCCTTCACCACTTCCGCCTCGATCAGATCGGTCTGCCCTTCCACCTTCAACGTCACTCGCGTGGTCGCACCCAACGGGCGAATATCGCGCACTTCCGCGGCGTGGTGATCTTCCAGCTCATGTCTGGACAACGACACTTCGTGCGGACGGAACAGCACATGGTTGTCGTCGCTGAGCAGCAAGCGGTTGGAGTCGCCGAGGAAGTGATAGACGAAATCGCTGGCCGGGTTTTCGTAGACGTCGCCCGGTGAGCCGATCTGCTCGATCACGCCCTTGTTCATCACCACGATGCGGTCGGCGACTTCCATCGCTTCTTCCTGGTCGTGAGTCACGAACACCGAAGTCAGGTTGATGTCTTCGTGCAGGCGTGCGAGCCAGCGGCGCAGCTCTTTACGCACCTTGGCGTCGAGGGCGCCGAACGGCTCGTCGAGCAGCAGCACTTTCGGTTCCACCGCCAGCGCGCGGGCCAGGGCGATGCGCTGACGCTGGCCGCCGGACAGTTGCTCCGGATAGCGATCCGACAACCAGTCCAGCTGCACCATGTTCAGCAGTTCGTGGACCTTGGTCGCGATCTGGCTTTCGCTCGGGCGCTGGTTTTTCGGTTTCATGCGCAGGCCGAAGGCGACGTTGTCGAACACCGTCATGTGGCGGAACAGCGCGTAGTGCTGGAACACGAAACCGACGTTGCGATCACGCACGTCGTGGCCGGAGACGTCTTCCCCGTGAAACACGATGTTGCCCTGATCCGGGGTTTCCAGGCCGGCGATGATCCGCAGCAGCGTGGTCTTGCCACAACCGGACGGGCCAAGCAGCGCCACCAGTTCACCGCTCTGGATGTCCAGGCTAATGTTGTCCAGCGCCTTGAACGCATTGAAATTCTTGCTGACGTTACGCACTTCGATCGACATGAATTATTCCTCCGCGGCGCTGGCGCGCAGGCGGTTGATACGGTTTTCGCTCCACTGCTTGAGCAGCAGGATGAAGAGCGCCAGGATCAGCAACAGGCTCGCCACGGCGAACGCGGCCACGTGGTTGTATTCGTTGTAGAGGATCTCGACGTGCAGCGGCAAGGTGTTGGTCACCCCGCGAATGTGCCCGGAAACCACCGACACTGCACCGAACTCACCCATGGCCCGCGCGGTACACAGCACCACGCCATAGATCAGGCCCCATTTGATGTTGGGGACGGTGACATGCCAGAACATCTGCCAGCCATTGGCGCCGAGCAGCCGCGCGGCTTCCTCTTCCTGCGTGCCTTGTTCCTGCATCAGCGGGATCAGCTCGCGCGCCACGAACGGCACGGTGACGAAGATCGTCGCCAGCACGATGCCCGGCAGGGCGAAGACGATCTGGATGTCGTGATCCTGCAGCCACGGCCCGAACAGGCCCTGAGCGCCGAACATCAGCACGTAGACCAGACCTGCGATCACCGGCGACACCGAAAACGGCAGGTCGATCAGCGTCACCAGCATGCTCTTGCCGCGGAACGAATATTTGCTCACGCACCACGCGGCGCTGACGCCGAACACCAGGTTCAGCGGCACCGAAATCAGCACGGCGATCACCGTGAGTTTCAGTGCCGACAAGGCGTCCGGTTCGAAGATCGCCGTGAAGAATGCGCCAAGGCCGTTCTTCAGACCCTGCGAGACCACGATGAACAACGGCAGTACCAGAAACAGGAAAAAGATCAGCCAGCCGAGGCCGATCAGCACGCGCCGTGACGTAGCACTGCCACGCCGCGCAGCGTTGGCCGAGGACGCGGCCGCAATAGACGATTGGGACATGTTCGCGCCTCCTTATGGGGTTTCGATGCGCCGCTGCAACAGGTTGATCAGCAGCAACAGGACGAAGGAAACCACCAGCATCAGCACGCCGATGGAAGTGGCGCCGGTGTAATCGTACTGGTCAAGCTTGACCATGATCAGCAGCGGCAGGATCTCGGTTTTCATCGGCATGTTGCCGGCAATGAAAATCACCGAACCGTACTCGCCGACACCCCGGGCAAACGCCAGGGCAAAACCGGTCAGCCAGGCAGGCAACAGCGCTGGCAGCAGGATATGGCGGAACACCTGCAACGGTTTCGCGCCGAGGCAGGCGGCGGCTTCTTCGACTTCACGGGGAATGTCAGCCAGCACCGGTTGCACTGTGCGCACCACGAACGGCAGCGTGACGAAAGTCAGCGCCAAGGTGATGCCCAACGGGGTGTAGGCGATCTTGAAACCGAGGTCGGCGGCGAACTGTCCGACCAGACCGGTCGGGGTGTACAGCGCGGTCAGGGCGATACCGGCCACCGCCGTCGGCAGGGCAAACGGCAGGTCGATCATCGCGTCGATCACCTTGCGCCCGGGGAAGGTGTAGCGCACCAGCACCCAGGCCAATAGCGTACCGATGATGCCGTTGATGATCGCCGCACACAGCGCGGTGCCGAAGCTCAGCTTCAAGGCTGCCAGCACGCGTGGCGCGGTGATGATCGTCCAGAACTGATCCCAGGTGAGTTGGGCGGCGTGGACGAACATCGCCGCCAGCGGGATAAGCACAATCAGGCTGAGGTACACCAAGGTGTAACCCAGCGTCAGCCCGAAGCCGGGTATGACGGGGGAGATACGACGCGACATAAAAGTCCTTGGTTGAAAAGCATTCCGCTGAACGCACCAATGTGGGAGCGAGCTTGCTCGCGAAGAGGGAGTATCAGCCAACTCTACGTCGTCTGACACTCCGCTTTCGCGAGCAAGCTCGCTCCCACATTTTCCGCGCCTGGCTTCAGGCTTGATGTGTGGCTGAAGTCAGATTACTGCGCCTGATAGATCTGGTCGAACACGCCACCATCGTTGAAGAATTTCGGCTGCGCGGTTTTCCAGCCGCCGAAGTCCTTGTCGATGGTCACCAGCTCCAGTTTCGGGAACTGCTGGGCGTACTTCGCCGCCACGTCCTTGTCACGCGGGCGGTAGAAGTTCTTCGCGGCGATCTCCTGACCGGCCGGGCTGTACAGGTGCTTGAGATAGGCCTCGGCGATCTGCTCGTTGCCCTTCTTCTCGGCGTTCTTGTCGACCACCGCCACCGGTGGCTCGGCCAGAATCGACAGCGACGGCACGACGATGTCGAACTTGTCGGCGCCGCCGTCTTCTTTCAACGCCAGGAACGCTTCGTTTTCCCAGGCCAGCAAAACGTCACCCTGACCGTTGTTGACGAAGGTGATGGTCGAGCCACGGGCGCCGGTGTCCAGCACGGGAACGTGCTTGAACAGGGTCTGCACGTACTCTTTGGCTTTTTCTTCGCTGCCGCCATTGGCTTTCAGGCCATAGGCCCAGGCGGCGAGGAAGTTCCAGCGCGCACCGCCAGAGGTTTTCGGGTTCGGGGTGATTACCGAGACGTCGTTCTTGATCAGATCGCCCCAGTCCTTGATGCCTTTCGGGTTGCCCTTGCGCACCAGGAACACGATGGTCGAGGTGTACGGGGTGCTCGCGTCCGGCAGACGCTTCTGCCAGTCGGCCGGCAGGGTCTTGCCGAGCTTGGCGATTTCATCGATGTCGCCGGCCAGTGCCAGGGTCACGACGTCGGCGCGCAGACCGTCGATCACCGCGCGGCCCTGCTTGCCCGAACCGCCGTGGGATTGCTGGATTTTCACCGTGTCGCCGGCATGATCTTTCTGCCAGAACTTGATGAATTCGGCGTTGTAGTCCTGATACAGCTCGCGCGTCGGGTCATACGACACGTTGAGCAGTTCGTAATCCTTGGCAACCGCGGAACCGGCAAACACAGCGCTGGCCAGCGCGGCCAAAGCGTAACGGCGAATCGACGACATGGTGAAAGCTCCTGGAATTCTTGGTGGTGGCTTTTTCTTATGTATTTCGGGAATCGTGTTGCCGGTTCAAAGATCGCAGCCTTCGGCAGCTCCTACGCACAGCCCCCTGTAGGAGCTGCCGCAGGCTGCGATCTTTTAGTTCGGTTGTTTGCCCGGCTGCTGCAAACGGAATTTCTCTTTGCGTTCGATCTGCACGACCTGGGCGTTGTGCACAGTAATTTCCACCGCGCCGAAACGCAGATCGCGCAGGGCGCTCTGGATTTCACGCAAGATGGTGGTTTCGTCCTGACCGTCAACGCTGCGAAGGGATGCGCTCATGGTGCTGCTCCTTTGAATGGGATATGCCTGGCAGTGGGCGGCACTGCGTTCGGCGTGGGAGCAATATAAGAGAGGCGCAGATATTCTTAAAAAGACTATTTAAGAATGTTTATATAACTGGAAAACATTATGTGGCGGAGCAAGGGTTTGCGCGGTATTCACGGGTACAAAAGAACACCGCAACCCCTGTGGCGAGGGAGCTTGCTCCCGCTCGAGTGCGAAGCACTCGCCGTTTTTTTGGGCCTGCAACGCAGTCCAGCGGGAGCAAGCTCCCTCGCCACAGAATCGGGCTCAATCAATAAAAGGCGCATTGCCCCAATCAATCTCCCCCGCCGGCACCGGCCGCCCAAACCAGTAGCCCTGGCCCAGATCACATTCCTGCGCCAGCAGAAATGCCGCCTGCTCGGCCTGTTCGATCCCCTCGGCATGCACCTGCATGCCCATGCTCCGCGCCAACGCGACAATCACTCGAACGATGGCTGCGTCATCCTCGTCCCACGGCAGTCCGGCGACAAAACCCTGATCGATCTTGAGCTTTTGTACCGGCAGGCGCTTGAGCCGCAGCAACGACGAGTACCCGGTGCCAAAGTCATCGATGGCCAGGCGAATACCCAACTCCCGCAAACGATGCATTTGCTCCAGCGCCACTTCCGGATCATCCATCACCGCGCTTTCGGTGACTTCCAGTTCCAGATACGCCGGATCCAGCCCGGTCTCGTGCAGCACCTGCGCCACCTGCTGATACAGCTCACGCCGGGCAAACAAGCGCGAGGACACGTTCACCGCGACAAACGACAACTCAATCCCGGCCTGCTGCCACTGGCACATCTGCAAACACGCCTGGCGCATCACCCAGGCGTCGATTTCGGCGATCAGCCCGGTGCGTTCGGCAATCGGAATGAATTCCGCCGGCGACACCAGCCCGCGCTGCGGATGCTGCCAGCGCACCAGCGCTTCGACACCGATCAGGCGACTGCTGCGCAAATCGTGAACCGGTTGGTAATAGACCCGCAGCTCCTGTTGCTCCAGCGCGCGACGCAGTTCGAAGGCGATCTCGACCCGTTGCTGCGCATGTGCGGTCAGCTCTTCGGTGTACAACGCGTAACCATTGCGCCCACTGCTCTTGGCCTTGAACAGCGCGGCGTCGGCGTTGCGCAGCAATTGATCAGCGCTCAACGCATCACTGGGGAACAGGCTGATACCGATACTGGCGTTGATGAACAGCTGATGTTGTTCGATGCCGAACGGCTCCTTGAGCGCATCAAGAATGCGTTGCGCGAGCGCCGCCGCCTGAACCAGTTGTGGACAACTCTCCGCCAGCACCGCGAATTCATCACCACCGAGCCGCGCCAGGGTAATCCCGGGGCCGAACAGGTCCTGCAGGCGCGCCGCCACCGCTTTGAGCAGGCGATCGCCGACGTTGTGCCCGAGGCTGTCGTTGATCATCTTGAAGTGATCCAGATCGACCATCAGCAGGGCGCAGCCGCGCTTGTGAAGCTGCGCCGAGGCCAGCGCCTGCTCGGCGCGGTCGCTGAACAACAGGCGATTGGGCAAGTCGGTCAGCGGGTCGTGATGGGCAAGGTGCTTGAGTTCGTGTTCGGAGTCCTTGATCGCACTGATATCGGAAAACACCGCTACGTAGTGACTGAGCCGACCTTGATCATCGTGAATCACGCGGATGGTCTGCCACTGTGGATAAATCTCGCCGCTCTTGCGCCGGTTCCAGATCTCCCCGCTCCACTCGCCTTCGCTCTCCAGCGTGGCGAACATCGCCTGGTAAAAACCTGGCGGATGGTGACCGGACTTGAACAGGCTCGGCTGATGGCCGAGAACTTCGTCGTACTGATAGCCGGTGATTTCCATGAACGCACGGTTGACGTGCACGATCAGGCCCTGACGGTTGGTGACCAGCACCCCTTCGCGGGTGCAATCGAACACGGCTGCTGCCTGACGCAGGCGCTCACGATCGGACTGACGCTCGCGTAACCGCGCTCCAATGCCGAGAAATTCGCACAATCTGGCCCGTGCCAGGAAAATCAGGCCAGCGCTGACGGCAGCCCAGACGTAACCGTTGATCAGTTGCCATCGCTGCAGATCGACAGACTCATCAAAGAAACTGTTCAATAAGTAACCAGTGCCCTGCAACCAGACCACAGCAAGCAACAGGTAAAGCAGCGCTGCACGCAAGGCATCGCGATAAGTGGCAGACATTCGGCCGTCCATGTCCCTACAAAAAGGTTGGAATTATAGGTGAAGAAACATCCAGCGACTCTTATCTGAAAGGGCGACTGGTTTTATCTGTGTGCTTGGTGATAATGCAACGGCTGTTTTTATCTTTATCGAGGGCCCTATAGCCTATGTGGTACGAAGGTTTTCTTGGCTTGTCGGCCTGGTCTCTGGTCGCGGTCACCCTGCTGATGACCCACGTGACAATTGTCGCCGTCACGGTCTACCTGCACCGTTACTCGGCCCATCGCTCGCTTGAGCTGAATGCCGGCCTGAAACACTTTTTCCGCTTCTGGCTGTGGCTGACCACGGCGCAGAACACCCGCGAGTGGACCGCTATCCACCGCAAACACCACGCCAAATGCGAAACCGAAGATGACCCGCACAGCCCGGTCATCAAGGGTCTGTCCACCGTGCTGCGCAAAGGCGCCGAGCTGTATCGCGCCGAAGCCGAGAACCCGGAGACCCTGCGCATCTACGGCAAGAACTGCCCGGAAGACTGGATCGAGCGCAATCTCTACAGCCGCTACCCGTTGCTGGGCGTGGCGATCATGGGCGTCATCGACCTGTTGCTGTTCGGCACCATCGGCATCACCATCTGGGCGATCCAGATGATGTGGATTCCGGTCTGGGCTGCCGGCGTGGTCAACGGTTTGGGTCACGCCATCGGCTACCGCAACTTCGAATGCCGCGACGCGGCGACCAATCTGGTGCCGTGGGGCATCCTGATCGGCGGCGAAGAACTGCACAACAACCATCATACTTACCCCAACTCGGCCAAGCTGTCGGTGAAGAAGTGGGAATTCGACCTCGGCTGGGCGTGGATCAAGGTCTTCAGTTTCTTCAGGCTGGCCAAGGTGCAGCGTGTAGCACCGATCGCCCACCGCGTCGAAGGCAAGGGCCATCTGGACATGGACACCGCCATGGCGATCCTCAACAACCGCTTCCAGATCATGGCCCAGTACCGCAAGTTGGTGATCGGCCCGCTGGTCAAGCAGGAGCTGGACAAGGTCGATCATTCGGTACGCCATCAATTCCATCGGGCCAAACGCCTGTTGTCGCGGGAAACCAGCCTGCTGGAAGACCGTCATCACTTGCGCATCCAGAACATGCTCGAGCACAGCCAGGCGCTGAAGGTCATTTACGAAAAACGTCTGGCCCTGCAGCAGATCTGGGTCAAGACCAGCGCCAATGGCCACGACATGCTCGCCGCCATCAAGGAATGGGTGCACGAAGCCGAGGCCAGCGGCATCCAGTCCCTGCGTGAATTTGCCGACCAGTTGAAAACCTACTCGCTGCGCCCCGCCGCAGCCTGACCGCCATGAACGAATCCCCTGTTGCGAGGGGATTCATCCCCGATCGGTAGCGCAGCTACCGCAAATCTGACGACGCGTTCTCATTGCTGAAACGCGTCATCCCTACCGCCCGGCGGGAGCAAGCTCCCTCGCCACAAAAGCGCGGAACTTAGCATCGAAAGCCCTATCTCAAAGACACTTCGCCACCCCGGCGGGCTGTACTGTGGCCGTTGTCGAAATCGCGGCACGCCCTTTGAGATATGTGCCGATGGTCAACAACAATCAAAAAGACTCGTCCCTTGCGCAGTGGCCCGAGGCCGCGCAAACCCTGATGGCGCTGATGCACGCCCAAGGCGAAGTTGCCCGGCTGAGTGAGCGCGAACAGCTGTTCAGTTCATTGCTGGTGAGCGTCAACGCGGTGCTCTGGGCGTTCAATTGGGAAACTCGTCAGGTGCTGTATGTCAGCCCTGCCTACGAACGAATTTTCGGCCGCTCCGCAGGCCTGTTACTGGCCGACTACAACCAGTGGCGCGACAGCATCTACCCTGACGATCTGGATTACGCCGAACGCAGCCTTGCCGAAGTGCTGCACAAAGGTGCTGTGGAAGACCGCGAATACCGGATCATCGCCGCCGACGGTCAAGTGCGCTGGCTCAGCGACAAATGCTTCATCAACCGTCAGGACGAACCCGGACAACCGGTGATCATTGTCGGCATCGCCGAAGACATCACCGACAAGAAGCGCATGGAAACCGAACTGCATCGCCTGGCGACCACCGACGTGCTGACCCAGAGCAGCAACCGTCGACACTTCTTCGAATGCGCCCATCGTGAATTCGAGGAAGCACGCCTGCAAGGTGCCCCACTGGCCTTTCTGCTGCTGGACATCGATGACTTCAAGCTGATCAACGACAGCTACGGCCACCCGGAGGGTGACAACGTGCTGCAACGGATCGCCGAATGCGGACGTGGGTCGTTACGCCGGGGCGATCTGTTCGGACGCATTGGCGGTGAGGAGTTCGCCGCGGTATTTCCCGGTTGCGCACCGGACATGGCGCTGCAAGTGGCCGAGCGACTGCAGCAGGAGATTCAGCGCCTGATTTTCAACCATGAGGGTCAGACGTTCGGCATCACCGTCAGCCAGGGCCTGACCAGCCTCAGGGATGGCGACGACAGTCTCGAGAGCCTGTTCGCCCGGGCGGATGCGGCAATGTATGAGGCCAAGCGTCAGGGCAAGAACCGGATCATCTCTGCCTGATCCAGAATTTCAGCCACCCAAATATCCAGTGTGGGAGCGGGCTTGCTCGCGAAGGCGGTAAGTCATTCAGCATTTCTGTTGGCTGATACACCGCTTCGCGAGCAAGCCCGCTCCCACAGGGTTTTGTGAAAAGTCAGGTTATTTACGCATCCGCATCAATTCCGGCAGCCCGATCTTCAGCAGCCGTGCCGTACGACTCCTGGCCAGCTCCTCAACACCCTCATGCTCGGTCAGGCGGGCCATTTGCGCCGCCATGTTCATCACCAACGCTTCACGGGAGTAAACCCCGCCACCGAGTTGATAGACCGACGCAATCAACTCTCGCAGCTCCAGCGGCAAGCGCCAGCGTGTACGCAACGCCGAACCGTAGGCCGCACCAAACTCCGCCAGCGCATCACCGATTTCCTCCCACTCATCCAGCTCGCCACCGGCCTGCTTCCACTCCTGCAAACAGCGCAGCAACGCCAGGTCACCGAGACGATGCAGCATGCCCGCGCAGTAGCAGCGCTCCTGATCCAGATCGAGCAGGCGCGCCAGGGTGCGGGCGTATTCGGCGGTGTGCAGCGACAGCCCCCAATAGCGCTCGGCGTAGTCCGCCAGGCACGGGTCACTGAGTCTGGCGCTGCGTTTGAGCGCCAGGCCGAGAATCAGGTTCATGCTCTGCCCAGTGCCGAGGCGATGCAGCGCCTGCCCCAGGGTCTGCACCGCCACACCATGATGCTGCGCCGCGCTGTTGGCGGCGGCGATCAGCACGGCGGTGATCTGCGGATCGGTGCGGATCTCTTCTTCCAGCAGCTTCAGGTCGAGGCCATTCGGGTTGAGGCTGCGTTTGACCGCCACTTGCACATCGGTCATCAACGGCGCGCCATCGGCTTGTTCGCGGCGCCGCTCAAGGAACACCGACAAGGTCATGCCCGGCGCCAGCGTCGGCACTTCGCAGAACACCTCTTCGCCGGCATCCAGCAGTAATCCTTGAAGGCGCTCGGTCAGGGTTTCCATGTTCAGGGGCTTGGTCAGATACGCCGTCGGCGCCAGCGGCAGAGCTTCGCGCACGCTGGCACTGTCAGCGCGACTGCTCATCAGAATGAACGGCAGCGGCGGATTACGTTTGCGCTGACGCACGCTGCGCAGCACGCTCAAACCATCGATGCCCGGCAACTCCCAATCGACAATGGCCAGGTCATAGGGCACTTCGCTGAGCAGTGACAGGGCTTGCTGGCCATCGGCACACAGATCCAGCCGCGCGTCACAGCGCACATTGAGCAGCACTTGTTTGAGCAGGTCACGAGACCATGGATCGGCCTCGGCAATCAGCACTCGGGGTACGGCGGGTAAATCAACGGCGGTCATGCGCGCTCTCCCTTGCAATGCCTGAACCTTAGCCAATGCTGGCCTTTCGATACAGCGCAAAAGGGTTTCCGAGGCATAAAAAAACCCGCCGAAGCGGGTTTTTTCTCAATCCGATCACACAGTGCCCGAAATTACAGCTCCGAGAAGCACTCTTCGATGATCGCCAGACCTTTGTCCAGTTGCTCGTCCGGCGAGGTCAGCGGTACGAGGACGCGCAGCACGTTGCCGTAGGTGCCGCAGGACAGCAGGATCAGACCCTTGTCGCGAGCCTTGGCCACCACCGCCGCAACGGCGGTCGGGTTCGGCTTGTGGCTGTCGCCGTTTTCGAACAGCTCGACCGCGATCATCGCGCCCAAGGCACGCACTTCACCGATCACCGGATACTTGGCCTGGATGGCCTTCAAGCCGGTTACCAGACGCTCGCCGACAGCCTTGCAGCGGTCCAGCAGTTGCTCTTCTTCGAACACTTCCATCACGGCCAGCGCCGCAGCGCAAGCGATCGGGCTACCGGCGTAGGTGCCGCCCAGGCCGCCTGGAGCGATGGCGTCCATGTATTCGGCCTTGCCGCAGACACCGGCCAGCGGGAAGCCGCCAGCGATGGATTTGGCAAAAGTGGTCAGGTCGGCAGCAACGCCCATCTGTTCCATGGCGAAGAAAGTGCCAGTACGGCCAGCGCCGGTCTGCACTTCGTCAGCGATCAGCAGGATGCCGTGCTGGTCGCACAGGGCACGCAGACGCTTCATGAATTCTTTCGGCGCGACGTAGAAACCACCTTCACCCTGCACCGGCTCGATGATGATCGCGGCAATGTCTTTCGGCTCGGCGTCGTTCTTGAAGATGCGTTCGATGGAAGCGATCGAGTCGTCGATGCTCACACCGTGCAGTTCGTTCGGGTACAGCGCGCGGAAGATGCCGCCTGGCATCAGGCCCATGCCGGCCGAGTAAGGCACGACCTTACCGGTCAGGCCCAGGGTCATCATGGTGCGACCGTGGTAAGCACCGGTGAAGGCGATCACGCCGGCACGGCCAGTGGCGGCACGGGCGATTTTCACGGCGTTTTCCACGGCTTCGGAACCGGTGGTCACCAGCAGGGTTTTCTTGGCGAAATCACCTGGCACCTTGGCGTTGATCTTTTCGCACAGCTCAACGTACGGCTCGTAGGCCAGTACCTGGAAGCAGGTGTGGGTCAGCTTGTTCAGCTGTTCGGTCACGGCGGCGATGATTTTCGGGTGCACGTGGCCGGTGTTCAGCACAGCGATACCGCCGGCGAAGTCGATGAATTCACGACCTTCAACGTCAGTCACGGTAGCGTTCTTCGCCGATTCAGCGAAGATCGGGTGAATCTGGCCAACACCACGTGGAACAGCTGCGGTACGACGGGCCATCAGTTCAGCGTTAGTCTTGCTCATTACAGTCCTCATTCACCGCTCATCGGGCGGCGTGGTTCAAGGATTAAGCGGGAGAAATCGGCGGTGGCAGCATGCGATGATCGACTGCCACGGCGTTCCCGGCCGCAGAGAAAATTCCGGTTTGAAACGACGCAAAGGGACAGCGCTCTCGTGCCCTTTGCGTTTACAGCGATCTTCTACCGAGGCTTAGATGCCCAGGCAGAGGTATTTGATTTCCAGGTAATCCTCGATGCCGTACTTGGAGCCTTCACGGCCCAGGCCCGAAGCCTTGATGCCGCCGAACGGCGCGACTTCGTTGGAGATCAGCCCGGTGTTGACGCCGACCATGCCATATTCCAGGGCTTCCGCCACACGGAACACACGACCGAGGTCACGAGCGTAGAAGTAGGAAGCCAGACCGAACTCGGTGTCGTTGGACATGGCGATCACTTCGGCTTCGTCTTTGAAGCGGAACAGCGGCGCCAGCGGGCCGAAGGTTTCTTCCTTGGCCACAGCCGCGTCTTTCGGCACGTTGGTCAGGATGGTCGGCTCGAAGAAGTTGCCTTCTATCGGCTTGCCACCGGCCAGCACGGTGGCGCCTTTGGCCACGGCGTCAGCGATGTGCTCTTGCACCTTGGCCACGGCTTTTTCGTCGATCAGCGGACCCGTGGTGGTGCCTTCCTCCAGACCGTTGCCGATCTTCAGCTTGGCCACCGCCACTTTCAGCTTCTCGGCGAACGCGTCGTAGACCGAATCCTGAATGTACAGACGGTTGGCGCAGACGCAGGTCTGGCCATTGTTGCGGTATTTGGAAATGATCGCGCCTTCGACGGCCTTATCCAGGTCCGCGTCGTCGAACACGATGAACGGCGCGTTGCCGCCCAGTTCCAACGAGACTTTCTTGATGTCCTTGGCGCATTCCGACATCAGCTGACGGCCGATTTCGGTCGAGCCGGTGAAGGACAGCTTGCGCACGATCGGGTTGCTGGTCAGCTCGCTGCCGATGTCGCCGGCGCTGCCGGAGACCACGCTGAACACACCTTTAGGGATGCCGGCGCGCTGCGCCAGTTCAGCCAGTGCGAAGGCGGAGAATGGGGTTTGCGAAGCCGGCTTGAGCACCATGGTGCAACCGGCGGCCAGCGCAGGGCCGGCTTTACGGGTGATCATCGCCGCCGGGAAGTTCCACGGGGTGATCGCTGCGGTCACACCGATCGGCTGCTTGATCACGATCAGGCGCTTGTCCGGCTGGTGGCCCGGGATCACGTCGCCGTAGATGCGCTTGGCTTCTTCGGCGAACCACTCGATGAACGAAGCGGCGTAAACGATTTCGCCCTTGGCTTCGGCCAGCGGCTTGCCCTGCTCGAGGGTCATCAGACGCGCGAGGTCGTCCTGGTTCTCAATCATCAGCTCGAACCAGCGACGCAGCTTGCCTGCACGCTCCTTGGCGGTCAGTGCACGCCAGGCCGGCAGCGCTTTGTCAGCGGCTTCGATGGCGCGGCGGGTTTCGGCAGCGCCCATTTTCGGCACGGTGCCGAGGATTTCGCCGGTGGCCGGGTTGTTGACCTTGATCGTCTGACCGTTGTCCGCATCGACCCAAGCGCCATCAATGAAGGCTTGCTGGCGGAACAACTGGGTATCTTTAAGCTGCATGTCGGCTTTCCTTAACAGCACCGCGGCCTGCGCGGAGCAAAATTATGATTGTAGAAAGGCGCCTCGCAAGGCTGCCGTCAGGGAAATCATCTACCGGGTGAGGCGCAGTGATCGTGCGTTATTCACAGCACCAGCGCTCCAACACCCCGTCAAAGAGCGTTTGAAATCTCAAACGGATCGTAGGATCAAAGGGGGTAAAGGACAATAGGTCGTTCGAAAAAAAGAACAAAAACCCAGTGTTTGCTGGTTTTTTCAGATCAACGAGCAAAAAGCCCCGGCCGCAGCCAAACCATAGATCAGCCGGTAAAAAGCGCCAAGCGAGGGTTTTGCAGGACGTTACAGCTTTAAGGAATGCAGCGTTTCACAACGACACGCGCACTGACAAAACCCGCCAAAACCCGGCATGGACGCCCCGAGCCGACCTAGGTATGATGTCGCCCGCTGCACCAGTAGCTCAGCTGGATAGAGTACTGCCCTCCGAAGGCAGGGGTCGTGGGTTCGAATCCCGCCTGGTGCACCACTGATTTAAACGAGAAAGCCCCGGACTGTGATGGTCCGGGGCTTTTTTGTGGGCGCGGTGTTTCATGCGACGGCGGTCACTCCGTCGTCCAGTCAAACTCGTCGTAATCGTCGTCTTCCTCTTCTTCCCCAACCTCCTCAAAAACCTCGTCTTCTTCCACGACGTCTTCTTCCGACTGGTTCAGCAGAAACTCCTTGCGCGCCTCGGTAATCGCGCGCCGCATCTCCTCGCCCTTCTGCGGGCAGTTGAGGAGTTGGGCGATGCGGTCGATTTTTGCTGCCACTTTGTTCTCCAGCGATTCAGCTATGGCCCGATAGTGCGCGTTTTTGCGGGGCAATGCCAAATGGCTGGGCGAACAGGGCGGTCAGTTCTTCTGGATTTTTTCCAGTCGGGCGTCGAGGTCGGCGTTCGGGTAGCGTTTGTGCAGGTTGTTGAACAGGGTGTCGGCCGCTTTTGGTTGGCCGGATTCGCGCAGGCGCAAGACTTCGCGCAGTTGTGCGTCAAGGCCGTTGGCCGGGGCGGCGGCGCGTTTGCTGGTTTTGGCTTCATCGGCGCTGAACGCCTCGCTGTGCATTGGCGCGGCCATTTCTGCCATCGGCGCGGGGGCTGACAATGCTTCGGGGGCTTGTTTGCGAGCCATTGGTGCGGCGGGTTTGGCCGCCGGGGCGAAGTCGAATTGCGGCTGCGGTTCGGGGGCGCGTTGCACCAGCGACAGCATCAGTGCCACACCGACCAGGCTGGCGAAGGCGACCTGCCAACGCGGTTTCTGGCAGGCCTGCAGCCAGCGTTGCCAAAGCCTTGGCTTGGGCGCCGGGGTTGCGCGGCGGGCAGCGGCGAGAATCAGTGCATCGAGCTGTTCTGAAGGTTCGCCGGTGTGTTGCTCGCGATAATGCTTGAGCAGTTGCTCTTCGGATGTCTGGCGGGCGTCAGTCATGTCAGTACCTCCTCGGCCAGCAGCCGACGCAGTTTTTGCTGGGCGTAGCGCAGGCGGCTTTTGACGGTTTCCAGCGGTGTTTCGGTGAGGCTGGCGATTTGTGCCAGGTCGAGGTCGCCGTGGGCGCGCAGCAGGAACACTTCGCGCTGGTCGGCGGGCAGGGTTTGCAGTGCGTTTTCCAGGCGCTGGCTGTCGCGGCTGAGGTTCAGCAGTTGTTCGGGATCGCTGCTGTCGTCGCCAACTGCATGAGCCTGTTCGTCATAGCTGTCGTGCAGCGGCTGATACACGCCGTGTTTGCGCCAGTGATCGATCAGCCGATTGCGGGCAATCTGGAACAACCATGTACGAAACGTCGCCCGGCCCTGTGGCTGACTGGCGCTGCGGATCAGGCTCAGCCAGGTGTCCTGAAAGACTTCGTCGGCCAGTTCCGGTTTGCCGCTCAAGCCGAGCAAAAACCGATACAAACCCTGACGATGACGGGCGTATAGAATCTCGAACGCCGCGCCGTCGCCCTCGCGATAACGCGCCAGCAGCGTTTCATCGCTGCCGGCGGCCGGGCTGTCTGGTGAAGCAAACAGCTGACTGATGAAGCCTTTCAGACGACTCACTATTCAATCCGTCGCTCAGTGGGCAGCGTATTCGATGCGGTTGAGCTGCGCAGGCTCTGCGCCAGTTCGACCAGTTGCACGAACTCATTGCGCAGACCGAAACGGTCATCGCCACGAGCGCCCCGGGCCAGTGCTTCGGTGTCTTTCAGGCCGAAGTCGCCAGTGTAGCGAGCGTCCTTGAGCTGCTGGGAAAACGCCGCCACCGCCGCCGCGAAACGCAGATCCTCGCTGGCTGGTGCAACCTGATTGGCAATCGGCCGCTCGATCAGCAGACTTTTCCCACCTTCAGGCTGTTGATAACGCACGCGCAACATCGCCAATTCTCCATCCTTCGCAGCAACCACCTTCTCCGATTTACCGTAGCGCAGCGGTTCCAGCCAGCCCTGCTCACCTGCCGGAACAATTTCATACAGCGCGGTCACCGTGTGTCCTGCGCCGACTTCCCCGGCATCAACCTTGTCGTTGCTGAAATCCTCACGCTTAAGAGCGCGGTTTTCGTAGCCGAGCAGGCGATATTCACTGACCTGCGCCGGGTTGAATTCCACCTGCAATTTGACGTTTTTCGCCACCACCGCCAGGGTCGAACCGAGTTGATCCACCAGCACTTTGCGCGCCTCGCGCAGGTTGTCGATATAGGCGTAGTTGCCGTCGCCGGCGTCGGCCAGTTGTTCCATTAAGTGTTCATTGTAGTTATCCACACCAAAGCCCAGGGTGGTCAGGGAAATCCCTGTTTTGCGTTTATCCACAGCCATTTGCTTGAGGCTATCGAAGTCGCTGATGCCGACGTTGAAGTCACCGTCGGTGGCCAACAGGATACGGTTGATGCCTTTGGGGATGAACGCTTGCTGCGCCATTTGATAGGCCAACTCGATGCCCGACGCGCCAGCAGTTGAACCGCCTGCGGTCAATTGCTCGATAGCTGTGCGAATTTTCGCTTTCTCACGTCCGGAAGTCGGCTCCAGCACCACGCGGGATTCGCCGGCATACACCACCAGCGACACCCGATCCTGTTCGCGCAACTGATCGACCAGCAGTTTCAATGTGCTTTTGACCAGCGGCAGCCCTTCGCGGCGATCCATCGAGCCGGACACATCCACCAGAAACACCAGATTCGCCGGGGCCAGCTCCGCCACAGCCCGGTCAGAGGCCTTGATGCCGATGCGCAGCAGGCGGGTGTGCGGATTCCACGGGGTGGCGGCCAGTTCGGTGGTAACGCCGAAGGGCGAACCATCGGTCGGCAGCGCATAGTTATAGGGAAAATAATTGACCAACTCTTCCAGCCGCACCGCGCCTTCCGGCGGAAGACGTCCCTGATTGAGCAAACGCCGGACATTGGCGTAGGCGCCGGTATCGACGTCGGCGCTGAAGGTCGAGACCGGAGCCTCGGCCACGCTGTGAATAGAATTGTCGGCCAGCGCCTGATATTGCTCGCGCTGCTCGTCGCGATAGCCTTGTGGATAACTTTCCGAAGCCGGCATCGCCGCGAAACTGGCAATCGGCGCCGGACGCGCACTGCGCTTGGCCAGCGCACTGTCGGTAACGAGCGCCTCATGCTGAATCGACGCCTGTGGCTGGGCCGGCGCCGGAACGGCAGCCGATTCGGGATTGGAAGACACGCCGCAACCGGCGACGGTCAACAACACACCGACGGCAACGGGTCGCAGAAAAGGCAGGGAGCGGGACATGGGGTCTGACCTCGGGATGAAAGTGATCCATTCATCCACTGAGACGGGCAGCCCCTTCAGATCGGGTTAAGCGCCGCTGAAAATATTTTCAGCGGTGATAACGCCGCACCACGCTGCTGTTACGCAGTACGTGGCCTTTGATTTTGTCCATCAGTTCGGCGCGGGTCAGGCCGGCGGGCAAGGCGTCCGGGGCCAGATCCAGAGCGTAGATCTGAATGATGTAGTGGTGCGCGCTGTCGCCAACCGGCGGGCATGGCCCGATGTAATGGGTGGTGCCTTTGCTGTTGGTGCCGCCCACACCCTCAAGACTGGATTTGGCGCCGACGCCAGCAGGGATCTGCCGGGTAGTGGCCTTGATGCCGTAGTGAATCCAGTGATCGACGCCAGCACCTTTCTGGCCGTCCGGGTCGTGCATGACGATCGCGTAGCTCAGAGTGCCGGCAGGCCCCGCGTTCCAGGCCAGTGCCGGGGACTGGTTCTTGCCACCGCAACCGGCCGCATCGCTCGCGGCGGCCGAGGTGAACAGGCGATTGTCCGAGACACCGGGGATGTCGAGGGTAAAGCGCTCGGCCGCCTGCGCCGGAAACTGCACGCAAAGGGCGACGGCGACGGCCGCCAGCCAAGGGTTGAGAGAGGTCAATCGGGTCATTCCGGGAGCACCTTGTGCGGTTGGGCCTTCGTCGGCCTGCAAACTATAGCTGTACCGTTCGTACCTTGGCAGTGGCAATTGGCTGAACCTCGCACTGCGGCGCAAACTCGTATGAGAAATGCCTGCGAGGAGCTCGAACATGAGCCTGCACCGTGTTGCATGTGTCGCCGATGTCCCCGAAGACCGTGGCCTGCAAGTGGAAATCGGCGAGCTCAAGATTGTCCTGCTCCACGCCAATGGCCAACTGCGCGCATTTCAAGGCGAATGCCCACACGCCGGCGCGCCATTGGCTGACGGCGCGCTGTGCAACGGACGCCTGATCTGCCCTTGGCACAAAGCCGCGTTTCGCACCGAGGATGGCGCGTTGTGCGAACCGCCGGCCCTCGACAGTCTCAAGCGTTATCCGCTGGAACTGCGCGGCGAGGAAGTCTGGGTCGATGATCAACCGCTGCCGGACGCACACACGCCGCCGGCCGATGATTCGCGCACCTTTGTGATTGTCGGCGCAGGTGCAGCGGGCACGGCATGTGCGGCGGCTCTGCGGGAGAAAGGTTTCGGTGGCCGGATCATCATGCTCGACCGCGAAGCGGACGCCGGTTACGACCGCACGGTGCTGAGCAAATTCGTCCTCGCCGGCGAGATGTCGGCGCAGGAAACCCCGTCGCTGCGCGATGAAAGCTTTTATAAGCAGCAGCGCATCGAACGCCGGCAAGGCGAAATTGCGGCCCTCGACGCACCAACGAAAACCCTGCATTTGAAGGATGGCCAGACCCTTGGTTACGACGCCGCGGTGCTCGCCACCGGTGGCGAGCCCAATCAGCTGCAACTGCCCGGCGCCGATCTGCCGCAGGTGTTTGTTCTGCGCTCGAAAGCCCAGGCCGAACAGATCATGCGCGCGGCCAAACCCGAGCAGCGGGCGCTGATCATCGGCGACAGCTTTATCGCCCTCGAATGCGCCTCGGCCCTGCGCCAGTTCGGCCTCGACGTCACGGTCATCGCCCGCCATGCGATTCCGTTTGCCGCGCAATTCGGCGAAGCGGTGGGCAAGGCGATCCGTGCGCTGCATGAACAGCATGGGGTGAAATTCATCACTGATCACGAAGCCCGGGAAATCACCGGTGACGGCAAGGTCGAGGCGGTGCTGCTGGACAACGGTTTGCGCGTCTCGGCAGATCTGGTGCTGGCTGGGGTTGGTGTGCACCCAGCGACAGAAGCCTTCGCTTCGCTGCCAAGGGAGAAAGACCAGTCGCTGCGCGTCGATGCCGGTCTGCGGGTCTGCGAAGGTCTATGGGCGATTGGCGATATCGCCACGTTCCCCCTGAGCAGCCAGCCGCAACGCATTGAGCATTGGCGCCTGGCCCAGCAGCACGCACGCATCGCTGCTGCCAACATGTTGGGTGCCGATGAGCATTATCTGGATGTGCCGTTTTTCTGGACCTGGCACTTCGGCAGGAACTACGACTACCTTGGCCACGCCAGCCAGTGGGATGAAATCGAGTTCAAGGGCGAACCCGAGCATCCGCCCTTCATCGGCCTGTTCGGCCACAACGGCGTAGTGGTTGCCGCCGTGGCTTGCGAGGAAGAGCGGGCCATGGCGATGTTGGCCGAACGGATGAAACAACCGTTGGCGATGGAAGAGGCGTGGAAGCTGATTCGCAGCTGAATGCTGAACAATGTAGGAGCTGCCGCAGGCTGCGATCTTTTGATCTTCAAAAACAAAGTCAAAAGATCGCAGCCTGCGGCAACGCCTACAGGTGCGTTGTCGCTCAGGTGGGGCGGTTTACCGGGTTGCGATTGTCGTCATCCTCGGCGTGCAGAAAGATCACTCGCGGGCGCTCCAGCGGCGCCAGCGGTGGCGGCGACTCCGCTGGTTGCAGCGGCCGGAAGTTCAGCACCACATGGCTGATATCTCCTTCCTGATCGTTGTGGATGGTCATCACCCCAGGCGTGCGCAGCTTCTGCAAACGGTCATCGCACAGGCGGAAACTCTTGGTCAGCCCTTCGTCATCGACCACCGGCGCCGGCAAGCGACGCTGGGCGAAGCTTCTGCTTTTGCGCTGCTGATAGCGCGCCCAACCAATCAGAATCACTGCGTTGACCAGCGCTACCCACAGGTAGATTTGCAAGGTGCCGAGGGCGTCGAACGCCGAGCTGTCGATGCGTGGCCCACCGGCGTGAGTCTCGATCAGCGGCCACAACCCGCGAATCAGCAGAAACAGCAGGCCGACCCAGGCCACGACCGTGAGGATCACGTCGATCACGACCAGAAACGGCCGCTGGCGGGTCCGGATGATTTTCATTTGATGACCTCCTCTTCGTCGTCGCCGACCGGCTTGATGCCGCGGTCAGGGCTGACCCAACGCGCACGCTTCTGGTGTTGGCCAAACAGAACCTTGGGGAAACTGACCAGGGTGGTGAGCAGGCTTACCAGCCAGAAGGCGATCGGATACCAGACCACCCAGAACATGGTTCTGCCCAGACCCGGTTCATAGCGCCGGTCGATGATGATGCTGACGGCGAACTGCACCAGACAGACGATCGCCAGCAGCAATCCGGTGAACGCCGGCGGCATCAGGTGATGCACGGCAATCGACTCCGGCATGACCACGAACTTGCCGACGCCCCAGAAGATCACCGACAGCAGGAAGGTGAAGGCCCACCCGGTCGACAGGCAGTATTCGAACAGCAGCGGCCACAGATAACGATGGCGGTACTGCCAGATGCCGCGAATGTTCTTGAACAGCACCTCGGCACCGCCCTGGGCCCAGCGCAGGCGCTGCTTCCACAGACCGCGCAGGGTTTCCGGCATCAGGATCCAGCACAGCGCGCGCGGCTCGTAGAAGATGCTCCAGTGATCGAGTTGCAGCTTCCAGCTGATGTCGATGTCTTCGGTGATCATGTCCGGGCTCCAGTAGCCGACCCGGTTCAACGCGGTACGGCGGAACGCGACGATCACCCCGGACACGGTAAAGATCCGCCCGAACACCCGCTGCGTGCGCTTGATCAAGCCGATGATCGACGAGAACTCACCGACCTGTACCCGCCCGACCAGGGTCGAACGAGTGCGAATCCGTGGGTTGCCGGTCACCGCGCCAAGCCGCGCATTGTCGAGCATCGGCGCCACCAGATAGGCCGCCGTGTTCGGCGCCAGCAGCGCGTCACCGTCAATGCACACCAGATATTCGCTGCGCGCAGCAATGGCGCCCATGCGCAGGGCCACGGCCTTGCCCTGGTTTTCCGCCAGATGCAGCACGCGCAGGCGTGGGTCTTCCTGAGCGAGCCGGTCGAGCACTTCGGCGGTGTTGTCCTTGGAGCCGTCGTTGATCGCGATGACTTCGATGTTCGGATAGTGCTGGGCCAGCGCCGCGTGAATCGTGTCGGCAGCGTTTTCGCCTTCGTTGTAGCAAGGGATCAGGATCGAGATCAGTGGTTCGCCTTCCAGTGGCGGCGGCAGGGTGTCGTCCTTCCACGGCCAGTGGCGTTCCCAGTGCAGCCAGAAATACAGGCCGCCGGCGATCCACAGACCGGACATGAACAAGGGGTAGAAGAACACGAAGTCCATCAGGAACTGCCCGGTGACCAGGAAGATCAACCCCAGCGGCACGCCGAGGACGAGCGCCAGAACAAGCAGGGCTAACAGTCTATCCAGCATGTCATGGGTTCCATTTGTTGGAGAGCGCAGGCCTTACGGTTTTCAGGTCCGGCAGGTTGTCGAGGAAGTTGTCCGGGTAGTAACCGAAACTGGTCGCACCCTGACGCTTGAGCCGGCCCATCCAATCGGCCAGTTGGGCGCCATCGATGTCGGACTGATCCTTTTTCGTCCAGTCGCGGGCCTGCAGTTCGAACACCGTGCGATCCAGCGCGCCGGGGCGCTGTTTGATCTTCGCCACCAGTTGTTCGAGCCACGGGCCAGATTGCGCCTGGGTCTGTTTTTCCATCAGCGGCATGGCCATCGGCGCCGTCCAGTCGTAGGTCACGAGGAAGTCGTCGAGGTTCTGCGCAAACCAGGCTTCGCTTTCAGGATTGAGCACCGGTTCGGCGAAGATGTTGCGTGCGGTCAGCACCTGCGGGCCACGGATCGCACGCACCTTGGCAGTCAGTTCGTTGGTGAAATCGATCAGGTATTTACTCTTGAAGCGCGTCCAGCGCTGCATCGCCGCCGGATCATCGCGCAGGGCGGCGATCGAACCCGGCAAACCCTGCGCCGTATAGACTTTCAGGGCCTCCGGACTGGCATCTTCGAAGTCCGAGAGCACCGCGTCGTCGTGATAAAGGATGCCGTCGACCGAGGTCAGGCGCGCCACGTCTTCGTAGATTTCACCGATGATCTGCCGTACTTGCGGATCGAACGGCGACAGGCGCCGATACTGATCCGGATCGACCGCGGTGGTGCCGGTCTTCGGATCCCAGCGCGTGACACGCGGCAGCTTCGAATCGAGGCCGAAACTCAGCACCGGCATCCAGGCGAACACTTTCACGTGCGCCCGAGTGCGCAGTTGCCAGGCGACACGGTCAAAGATGTCGGCGCGCACCGGCAGGTGACGGTTAGGGAAGTACAGCGAGTGCACCAGTCCGTCGCCCTTCGGATCAGCGAAGGCCTGCAGGAACACAGTGTTGGCACCCATGTCGGCCATGCGCTGGATCAGCTTGCCGAGGTTGATTTCCTGTTGCGCCGGATCCGGGTCATAAACGTTGTCGAGATCGACGTGCACCACACGCATGGCGAAATCCGATTGCACGCCAACGATGCTGTTGGCGAAATGCTCGCCGTCAGGATCGGAGGCCACCAGGAAACGCGGGCTGCTCATCAGGTTGTCGAGGGCGTCGAGACCGTCGTCCAGGGTCAGGGCCATTTCGTAGCCCTGCTCGCCGACCACGGTCAGCGAAGTGCCGTCCGCCGTGCCGTACGGCCAGACCCAGACGCGCGGTTTTTTGCCGGTGACTTTGCGGATCTTTTCCGAAATGGCCGCGACGTCATTGCGGATCCGGGCACGGAACTCCTCTTCGGATTCGTAGCGTTTGGTGAGCGGATCGTAGCGACGCGTCGCCGCCGCCGGCTGCAGGTTGCCCTGCGGGTTGGCAAGAACGCCTTTGTGGTTGGCGTCGGTGTGCGCGGCGATTTCCACCAGCCCCGATCGCGAGATCTCGCGCACCTGATCCCAGGTCAGGAAGTCGGAGCGTGCGCGGGGTGCACCGGCAAAATCCACCGGTTGATTGAGCGGGGTGTCGATCCAGGTGCCGACCGGTGCCAGCAAGGCGTGCCAGTTGTAGGCGCGCAGCACCGGCAGCACGCGGGTATAGAAGCTTGAATAACCGTCGTCGAAGCTGAGCAGGATCGCTTTGGCTGGCAGTTCCGGGCCGCCCTTGCGCGCGGCCATGATCTGGTCGACGGTGACCGGTTGATAGCCGTTCTCGCGCAGCCACGCGAGCTGCTCGATCATGCGCTCGGTGCGCACCGCCACCACGGCCTGATCGGGGTCACGGTCTTCGACGTCGTGATAGGCGATGCCCAGCACGTGGTTTTTCGGCCACGGTTTTTCATTGGCCGCCACCGGACGTTGCGACGGCGGCGCGAAGGCCGGGGCTTGCTGGGCGCAGGCGCTGATCAGCAGCACTCCCAGCAGAAGGATGAAACGCGTCATCAAAGGCATCTTCAAACTCTTCTAGAAGCGGAAAGTGAGGTCGACAAGCAGACGCAGATCGGTCTCCCGATCACCGTCGTAGGGCCGGTTGATCACACTGAACAAGCCGCCCACCTCGAACACGTCGTTCCAGGCATAACGCTGACCGTAGCCGAGCATCGCCATGCCGCCGGTGCCGTGATCACGTTGGCTGTAGGTGCCCGCACCCGCCTGGAATTGCTGGCTCCACGAGGTTTCGTAGCGGTGATAGAGCACATGGTTGACGTTGACCGTCGGCATCACGCTGAAGTCCGACTTCGGGTTGAAGTACGGCACGTCATCGGATTTCGAGTTGTGGCTGGTGCCGACTTCCAGACCGGCATCGACCTGCACGTTCGGCGCGCTGTAGACACCCTCGCGCCCGGTGAGCAAGGCCTCGAGGCGGTTGTTGCCATCACTGAAGTGCGACGGGCTGACCGACAGCCGCCACTCGCGGCTCTCGTTGGCGCGCCAGCGGATGAACGCGTTGCCGCCGTTGGCCTTGATGTCGCTGTTGAGCGCACGCAACGGCGTCTCGGCCGACAGGTATTCGAGGCTGCCGCCGTACTGCCAGTGGTCGTTGATGTCACGGGCGATTGCCAGATGTGCGCCCTGTTTGTCGCCAAAGCCATAATCATGATTGGAAACTTCGGCTTCAAGCGTCATGTCGCGGGTTCGACGTTCCAGACCGACACGTTGAAAACGGTGATGGCCGGTACCTTCGGCGAAGTCGCCAGTGGCATAACCCGCGCCGGCAAATACGCGCCAGTCTTCATCGATCGGAGGGCTGTACAACGTAGTCTGAATGCCGAAGTCGCGACTGCCACTGACCGCGCCGGCATCACCGCTGCCACCGCCATTGGCTTTGCCGCCGTAGGCTTCGACGCGCAATTCGGACATGTCATGGACTTCACGCTCGCGGGCCAGACGCTGCACCTGCCGGTTGTCCGGGAAGCGCGCCACCACATCGTCGGTCAGCGCATCCATCTGCCGCCATTCCTGCAATTGCATGGCGGTGCGCGCCTGGGCGATTTCCAGGCCCATGTCGCGGGGGGCCATGCTCTCGGTTTCCTTGAGCTGGTTTTCGGCGCGGCGTGGCCATTGGCGGGCCAGGTACAGATCGGCCTGGGCCAGACGCAAACCGAGGTTGCCCGGGGCCTGATCGACCAGTGTCTGCAGGCGTTCCTCGCCATGCGGCAGGTCAGAGCCGTAGGTGCCGGCCTGCGCCGCGAGCTGCTGGGCGTCCATCCATTCGTCGTTGGGGTTGCCGATCGGCAAGCCCTTGAGTTCGACTCGCGGTTTCTGGGTCTCGGCCAGATCCTCGGCGACTTTGCGCGCTTCATCAGCGCGGTCGCTTTCCAGCAGCGAGTAGTACAACGCAGTGGTGTCTTCGAGACGATCACCGACATCGGCATCCGGTGCCGACAGCACCTGGCGATACAGGTCGGTGGCGATTTCCGGCTGGCGCTGATCCAGATACGACGCCGCCACCCAGCGCATGGCGTAGGTCGGAATCTTCACGCCTTCGCTTTGCAGCTTCTGATATTCGTTGATCACGTCGGCGGTGCGCGCCCGGGCCTTGAGTGCGCCCATGCGGTCGATGCGCCAGCGAATCACGTCATCGTGGGCACTGGCGTCCGGGGTCCAGGTGGCGAGCAATTTGTCGTAATCGGCCAACGCGCGGTCGGCGATCACGTAGCGTTCTTTTTCGCTGCGGGTGGCGAGTTCGGCCAGACGCACCCGTTCGGCAGCCAGATCGCCTTCGAGGCGGCGCAGGGTGACCGGGTCGATCAACCCCGGACGTTGATTGGCCAGGCGCAGTGCCGGTTCCGGCAGCCGCGCCTTTTGCAGGGCGACCACGTATTCACGGGCAACGTTCGGCTTGCTGCCGGCACGCATGAACGCCTGATCGTATTCAAACAGTGCGTCGTACTGCTTGCCGGCGCGGCTCAGGGCATAGCCCAGTGCGAGGCGGCGCGAGGGATCGTCGGGTTTGGTGGCGACCAGAGCCTTGGCGCGGGTCACGGCTTCGTCGGGTTTGCCCGCGTCAGCCTGGGTCAGGGCCAGCCCCAATTGCAGATCAGCGTTGTCCGGCTCCAGCGCCAGCGCCTTGTTATAGACCTGGGTCGCCTGCTCCCAACGCTTGAGGTTGCGATAGGCGCGGGCGGTGGCGGTCAGTGCCTGCACCGGCAGCATCCGGTCACGGCCCTGGGTTTCATAGACCTGCACCACTTCGGCATCGAGGCCGGCCCAACTGGCGATCTGCAGGTGATCGCTGATCTGGCCGGTGGTCGACTGCCCCGGCGGCACCTGGCGCAGCACATTCAGCGCGGGCGTGGTCTGCCCGGCACGAGCATCACGCACCATCTGATCGTAGGGCGTATCGGCAAACGCCAGTGCCGGCCAGAGCAACTGGCTGCACAGCGCAACGCGAAACAACGGGCGTAAACCACGATGTAAAACAGGAACATCAATACGCGGCATTCGTCAGCATCCTTACATGGCCAGCCGGGTCGCAATGCCCCCCTTGCCCATTCGTAACGGAGACCGAGTCAAAACAGACCCAGCCAAGCTTAGTCAGGCAGTCTTGCATGCAAGCGTAGTCGAATATCCAGAACGCAATAATTGTTCAGAATCGTGGCGCCGGCTCAGACGAAAACCCGAACACCAGACAGCAAAACGCCCGGTGTCTGCGGGATACAGAGACCGGGCGTTGCTATTTAGAACGCAGTATTACTGCACTTGCGTGACGCCAGCGAACTTGCTCATCAGGAAGCCGACGAACTGCTCGACGGTCATCTTCTGGCCGTTGAACTCCACCTGATTGGCGGCGTAATGCAGCTTGGTCACGACATTGGTGCCGTCGACGGTCGCCAACTGCGAACCCACCGCCATGCCGGAGAACATGTCGGCACCGGCGCTGGCCTGGTCGACGATGGCTTTGGCGTCAGTCTGACCGTCGAGCTGCGCTTGCACGCTGAGCAGATCGATCAGCATCGGCTTGGACACCTGAATGTTCAGGTCCAGCAGCGCGATCAACTGTTTGCCCAGTTGATCCGGCGGCAAATCCATCGACTGTGGCTTGGTCAGGTCAATCACCAGGCTGGCGCGGCTTTCACCGTTGGCGGTTTTCAGCGACAGGTTTTCCAGCGCGATCTGTGGACTGGCAGCCAGCAGTTTCTGCAGATCAGCTTTGACCTGTGCCGACTCGGCTTCGGTCAGGTTCAGTTCCGGTGCCGGCAGGCCAGCTTCGGCAGCGGCCGCCGCTTCCTTCTCGTACGGCTGCAATTTGCTCTGGTAGATCTGCATCAGCGACATCGTCGACGGGATGTCGAGGTTCTTCAGGCTCATGGCCATATTGGCCGAACCGATTTTCTTGTCGTTGAGGGTGACTTCACCCACCTTGTAGTCAGCACGGCCCGAGGCATTGCTGCCGCTCTCTTCGGTGAGGTTCTTCATTTCGAAGTTCTTCACGCCGAGCACCGACTGCTTGGGACCGAAGGTGGTTTTGCTGTTGGTCAGCTCCAGGGTGTTTTCCCCGGTGTAGTAGCCGTAGCTGCTCTTGGTGAGGTTGCTGGCCAGGGTCAGACCGTTGAGTTCGACCTGCACCGGCGCCTGATCCTGCGACACGGTGACCAGTTTCAGGTTGTCCATGTAGCCGTCAGCCTTGACCTTCTGCGCCTGGGCACTGGCGGAAATGTTCATGGTCAGGCCGGAAAACTTCAGGCTCGACTGCTCGTCCAGCGCGGTTTCCAGCGGCAGCAACTCCAGGCTGCTGGTGGTGGATTCGTCGTAGCCGATGTTGGTCACACCTTTAAGCGGCGCAGCGCCCTTGGTGGCGGCAAACCATTTTTCGGTGGCCGGGCTCTTTTCCAGCTCGTAATTGCTGGTGGCCATGACTGGCAGCCACTTCAGCGACACCAGGCGCGAGAACGGCAGCGGGCCGTGCTCGATGTGGTCGACGAACAGCAGCTCGACCGGCTGGTCACCGAACATCTCGCCCTCGCCCTTGAGGCGGTAGTGCGCGGTGCTGGTGAAAGTGTGACGCTCCAGCGACACCAGCTCCAGCGACGCGGTGCCATTGGAGCCGGCCATCGCGGTCTGCAGCTCTTTGTTGGCGTTGCTGACGGCGTTGTTCAGCACGCCTTCAATCTTGGTTCCGGTGTACCAGGCCCCGCCGGCGCTGATCGCACCGATGGCAACTACAATCCCGAGAAGCACGCCTGCTGATTTATTCATGAATGACCTGATCAATGTCCGTGGCTGAAAGTGTGGTCGTCTTCCCTGAACCCGTGACCGGGTTGCGGCTCGACTCCGCTGAAATTAGCGGTGGAGATTAGCACTGGCAGCGCAAGGCGGCCCAATGTTTAAAGGTTAAAGAGTGTCTATGGGGAGTGTGGACAGCTGACAGGCCGGGAGAGTTGCAGTGTTTTTGATGACGCTATCGCGAGCAGGCTCACTCCTACAATTGAAATGCGTTCCCCTGTAGGAGTGAGCCTGCTCGCGATAGGGCCACTGGATTCCCAGAAGATCAGGAATACTGCACCTCGATCTCATCGAGTTGATGATCGAAGCTCTTCAACCGCGCAGTCCAGGTGTAGACCAGCACTTCAAAGTCGCGATCGATCACCGCCCCGCTCGGCCCGTCGGCCCGGGGATCGCAGAAATCCAGTTGATAGCGCTCGCGGGCCATGGCCGTCGCGACGTCGGACAGTTCACGGGCATTGTTCAGCCAGTGCCAGCCCTCGCTGTCGATTTGCTTGTCGAGTTCCAGACACTGCTTCTTCAGCGCTTCGAGGCTTTTTTCCAGCGGGGTGCCGGTGAGTTCGCCCATGACTTCGGCGAAGGTGCGTCCCGGTTGCCAATAGCTGCCCCAGAAGTAGCGGTCAAATACGGTTTCGACCTTGCGCAGGGCGACTTTGGTGTCCCAGATCAGCACCAGGGTTTTGCCCTGTTCGAGTTGGCGTTTCTTGACCCGCTGCACCTGGACCGAGGCCCAGGCCACGACAACGATGGCCATCACTGCAATCAGCGCGACGGCGCTGTCGAGGAAAACCATGGCCTTGTCGATCTGGTGGGCCAGCATGATGCCGTAGAAATAGGTGGCCGATAGCAGCACCAGCGCTACCAGGGCGCACCAGAAGCCGAGAGCGTAAGGGTTTTTCATTATTGGTTTCCCCTAGACCAGCGCTAGCAATGTGCGCTGAAAGGGTGCGTTGCACGTGGCACCCTTTCAACACTTCAAAGCATAGCAACGGGTTCAGGGTTTGCTGGCGCTTGAGGCTTGCGTTCGTCCGCTTTCCCAACCGCCACCGAGGGCGAGGAACAAATCGATCTGGCTCATGGCGACCTGGGTGTTGGCGGCGGCCAGTTGCGCGGTGACGTCGGTGTAGGTGCGGGTCGCCTGCAGATCGGCGAGGAACGACTCGCGCCCGGCCTGAAAGAAGCGGTGGGTCTGGTCTGCCGCCAGTTTTGCCGATTGCTCGGCATCGGCCAGGGCGTCGCGGCGTTGCAGCAACGCGCTGTACTGGGCCAGACCGGTCTGGGTTTCGCGGATGGCGTTGAGCACCACGCCGTCGAAATGCGCCAGCGCGCCCTGAGTATTGGCCTCGGCTTCACGGATCCGCGCGCGGGCGCCGTTGGTCGGTACCTTCCAGCTCAGCGACGGGCCGAAACCCCAGCGGTTGGTCGATGGATCACCCAAGTCGTCAATAAGACCGACGGTGCCGATGGTCGCGCCGATGCTGATGTCCGGGTACAGCTCGCCTGTGGCGACGCCGATGCCCGCTGTCGAGGCCGCCAAGCGACGTTCCGCCTGACGGATATCGGGACGACGCTTGAGCAGCGCAGCGCCATCACCCACCGGCACCAATTGGGCGATTTTCGGCAACTCGGCACAGGTGGCGGTGCCGGCCGGCAATTGCTCGACCGGTTTGGCCAGCAGCATCGACAGGCGGAACAACCCGGCCTGACGCGCTGCCTCATAGCGCGGCAGGTCGGCGCGCAACGACTTGAATTGGGTTTGCGAACGGGTGACCTGGGTTTCATCACCACGCCCGGCATCGCGCAGTCGCTGGATCAGCGTGGTGCTCTGCGATTGCAGATCGAGTGAATGCTGGGCAATTTCCCGCTCTTCGTTGGCCGCGCACACTTGGGTGTAGGCGCGAACCACATCGGCCACCAAAGTGATGCGAGCGGTGTCAGCCGCCGCTTGCGTCGCATCGGCGTTAGCCTTCGCGCCTTCGATACCACGTTGCAGGGTGCCCCACAGATCGAACTGATAAGACGCGCTGATGCCAATATCGCCGACGTTGTCGACCGGGACTTTTTCCGGCAGCAAGAACGCCTGACCGGATTCCTGCAAACGCTGCGCGCCCATCTTCACGCCTGCGCTCCAGCCACCCGCCGCTTCGGCCTCATCGACTTGCGCGCGAGCCCGTTGAAGGTTCGCCGCCGCTACGCGCAAATCAGTGTTGGACGCCATGGCTTGCTGCACCAGTTGATCCAGTCGCGGATCCTTATACAGCCGCCACCAGTCAGCCGGTACCGGCGCTGACACCACCGGTTTGCCTTCCACCGCCAGTTCGCCCTGAAAGTCCTTGCGCTGCACCGCTGCGTCAGCGGGCAGATGATAGTCCGGCCCAACCATCTGACAGGCCGAGAGCATCACGCCCAACCCGGCGATCATCAGGGCCTTGTTCATTGCGCGGGCTCCTGCGTTTTGTCGTCGATGATCGACACGGTGGCGGTACGCCCGGCGATCATGCGGAAGTCTTCCGGCACCTCGTCAAAGGCGATGCGCACCGGAATCCGCTGCGCCAGCCGCACCCAGCTGAACGCCGGGTTGACGTTCGGCAGCAGGTTGTTGCCGCTGGTGCGGTCGCGGTCTTCGATACCGGCGACGATGCTTTCGACATGCCCGCGCAGCCTGGCCTTGTCGCCGATCACGCGGATATCCACCGACTGCCCGACATGGATGCCGTCGAGTTTGGTTTCTTCGAAATAGCCGTCGATGTGGAACGAGTTGCTGTCGACCACCGACAACACCGGTCGCCCGGCGGTAACGAACTCCTGCACTCGCGGCGCGCGGTCGTTGACGTAGCCGTCCACCGGGCTACGGATCACCGAACGATCCAGGTTGAGCTGCGCGCTGTCCACCGTCACCAGCGCTTCGGCCAGCGCCGATTGCGCCCGGGCGACTTTCGACTGGCTTTCTTCCAGTTGTTCGGCCGGCACCAGGTTGCCCAAGCCACGGTTACGCTTGGCTTCGCGCTGCGCCTGGGCCAGGGTTTCCTCGCGATCGGCGACCGCGGCTTTAGCCTGACGCAGAGCCAGTTTGAAACGGTCCTGGTCGATGCTGAACAGCACCTGGCCGCGTTTGATCAACTGGTTGTCCTTGACCTCGACCTGCTGGATCAGCCCGGACACGTCCGGGGCGATCTGGATGATGTCGGCACGGATGTGGCCGTCGCGGGTCCACGGCGCAAACATGTAATACATCACCATGCGCCAGACGAGGACGACGGCAAAAGTCACGATCAGCAGGGTCAGGACCACGCGACCGATAGTCAGAAACGGTTTTTTCATGTCATCAGGTATCGACTGAGTGAGTCCACGCCGTACAGCAGCACGGCGTAGAGCGCCACGTTGAACAATGCCCGGTGCCAGACCAGACGGTAAAAGTGCACACGCGTGAGCACGCCGTGCACCAGCAAAAACAACACATAGGTGATGCCCATCAGCACCAGCAGGGTCGGCAGGAAAATCCCGCTGATATCCAGATCACCGATCATAGGGGCGCTCCATCGGGCAGCGGTTCTTCGGCATCGCTGGTGCTGACGAATTCCACGCCGGGCAGCAGCGCCAGGCGCAAACCGCTCAGGGCATGCAACAGGTTTAGCCGGGTTTCTTCGTCGCCGTGGCCTTTGAGGGCGCGGCGCGCGCGGTCCATCGTCATCAATAAGGGACTCGGCGCAGGCAAGCGTTCGCCGGCTTTCAGACACGCGCGAAAATACTCGCCGACCTCAGCCACCACTTGCTGCAGCAGGGCCTTCGGCGCGCCGCTGACCCGTGGCGTGTAAGCCAGCAGATCGAGCAGGTTCAGGCCGACGCGCACTTCACGCATGGCAATCCCGGTGTCCTGGCCGGTCATGGCCAGACGCGGCAAGTGCTGCATCAGACGATCGAGCAACTGCACGCCCAGATGCCGATGTTCGGCCAGATTGGCCGGCTCGGTCATGCGCACGATGTCTTTCCAGCTGAAGCGGGTCAGACGTTTGGCGGCCAGCTCGACGCCGAACGGGCGGGCGATCAGGGTCCAGATAAACGCGAACAACAGGCCCAGAGGGCCGGCCAGGTTGGAGTTCACAAAGGCGAAGAAGTCCGCGTCGTACGCGCCCTGAATGCTGATGAACGACGAGGTGTTGACCAGCGTCAGGAGCATGCCGAGGAAGAAGCGTGGCTGCACCGTCAGGGTGCCGACGCAGATGAACGGAACCGCAAACGCCAGTACCAGCATCGGGAAATCGTGCAGGTTCGGCAAAATCAGAAACAGATAGAGACTGGCGAACAGCACCGACATCCCGGTCCAGAAAAAGAACCGGTAGATCTGTGGCGCCGGGTCGTCCATCGAGGCGAAGAAACTGCACGCTACCGCCGCCAGAATCACCGCGCTGCCACCGTCCGGCCAGCCGAGCAGAATCCACAGCACCGAAGCGACGATGATCGCCAGAACGGTCGAGGCCACCGAATACAGCATCATCCCGCGGTCGAGAAACGGCGTCAGCCGCCCGAGGCGCCAGTGCCGGTAAACCGCACGCCAGCTGTCCTGGCGCTCGCAGAGAATCGCGTCCTGCAGACTGCGGCAGTCCTGCCACAGATCGATGAATTCGCCGAGGCGATAAATCGCGTTGGAGAACAGCAATTGCTTGCGATCTTCCAGCGCCTCGCAGCTTGGCTGCAGGGCCTGAAGTTGATCCTTGAGCGCCTGCCACCGATCAAGATCGGCGTCGTTATGGCCGAGCCATTGCTGGGTCGCGGTCAGCAGCGGGGCAAACTTTTCCACCAGTTCCGGCGTGCGCCGTTCGAGGGCGTAGAGCGAGTCTTCCAAAGCGTCGATCACCGGCAACAGGTGAATCATCCGCCCGCGCAGTTCCTTGGTGTTGCGCACGGTTTGCGGCCGGGCGCCTTCGTGGGGCAACTGGCCGATCATCAATTCGAGGCTGTTGAAATTGGCGACCATGGCCATGCGCAGCGTGGCGATCTGTTCAGGCTGCACGTCGCGGCTGAGAAACTTCAGGCTGTAGGTGGTGGCGTCGGCGAACCACTTGCCCACCGCGTCGTTGAACACCGGCGCCAGACGCCGCGGCCAGAACATCGCGCCGACCACTGCCGCCACGGCGATACCGAGAAAAATCTCTTCGGTACGCGCTTCCGCCACATCCCACACCGCCAGCGGATTATCCACCGTCGGCAAGGCAATCAGCGGCAAGGTGTAGCCGGCCAGCATCAGTGCGTAGCTATTGGCGGTACGCAGGTGCAGCGACAGGAACAGCAAAATCCCCGTCCACAAGGCAATCACCACCACCAGCACATAGGGACTCTGCACGAACATCGGCACGAACAGCACCGCCGCCGCCGCGCCGAGAAAGGTACCGATGGCGCGGTACAGCGCCTTGGAACTGGTCGGCCCGAGAAACGGGCTGGAGACGATGTACACCGTGGCCATCGCCCAATACGGACGCGGCATTTGCATGAGCAAGGCGATGTACAGCGCAATCATCGACGCTGCAAAGGTACGAACCCCGTAGAACCAGTCACGGGCAGGCGGGATGCCAGAGAAAAAACCGTTCAAGAATTGATCACCACAGGCGGATTGGCCGCCTCAAAAGCTCGCAGTACCCGAAGCGTAGCCTCCAGATCACTCTGGTCGATGCCTTCGAGCACTTCATGACGCAGACGTACCAGCTCGCTTTCCACCGCTTGTACCAGCTCACGGCCGGTGTCGGTCAGGCTCAGGCACTTGGCCCGGCGATCCTGCGCATCTTCGGTGCGGCAGACATAGCCGGCGTGGCACAACTGATCGAGCAGACGCACCAGCGACGGACTCTCCATCCCGGCTGCCTGCGCCACCTGCACCTGACGCACACCCTCGCCCAACCGCCCGATCATCAACAACGGCACGGCGCAGGCTTCGGAGATTCCATAGTTGACCAGCGTGGTCTGGCAGATCTTCCGCCAATGCCTGGCGGCCACCACCATGGCACTGCTGATGTTCATCTGGAGAGCGTCGAGGGAATTCGGCACGGGAAAATGCACACTGTTAGTTTGCTAACTATCAATATCGCATTGGCGGGGAATTTCAGTCAAGTTTTGAAACAAATAGGTTGTCAGGGAAGAAAAAAAGGCCGAGGTCTGGACGACTCAGCGTTTTTTGGCTTTCTCATAGACACTGCTGCGCTCGCGTTTTCCCACAGCGACTACCGAAACGACGATTCGCTCATCTATCACTTGATAGACCAGACGGTAACCAGAAGCCTTCAGTTTGATTTTGTAGCAGTCAGGCATTCCATGAAGCGCATCAGCCGATACCCTTGGTAGCGATAACCTTTCAGCGAGCTTTTTCTTGAATTGATCTCGCAACGTATGACCCAGCTTGTTCCACTCCTTATGAGCAGATGGCAGAAATTCGAGCTTATAGGTCATCCAGGCTTACCGAAATGGGTGTTTCATTACTGCGGGAACGGACGATCTCGGCCAGTTCCAAATCATCAAGCCGCTCCATCATGGCTTCGTAAACATCGGCTGGCACCATGTAACCCATGACGCGATTATGGTTCAGCACAGCAACAGCACCACCATGTGCGCCACTCAACACTGCTGACGGATTTTTCTTCAATTCGGAAACACTGACCGCCATATCGGCAAGAACACTTTGCATAATAAAAGACCTCAATTGAGGTCGTTATATTGGTCTATTTAGAACTTTCAGACAACCGCAAAAACGATCAGCCGCTAAATGGTTGCCAAATAGTCATCCCTCCCGCCCCTTGCGCAACAACACATCCAGCTGATCAACCACCTCCGCCCAGTCCGCATCATCGAGAATCTCATCCCGCAAAAAATCCGCCTGGCTCTTGCTCCAGAAAAACGCGTCCGCCAGGTGCAGCTCGGGTTTGAGTGGTGAATGGGTGGCGATGAATTGGTCGATGCTGGTCGGGTCGTTGTCCAGTCCCAGTTGTTTGAACAGGGACGGCAGGCTGTGGGTGGGCTGCTCCATGGAGGACTCCTTCAAGAATGCGGTGGGTGGGAGATCATTCGCGAGCAAGCCCGCTCCCACAGGGGAACGCGATCAACCTGTGGGAGCGAGCTTGCTCGCGAAGGCGCCGGCGAAAGCGCTACAGAACCTAATGACTCAACTCCCGCACCTCGGCATGCGGCACCATTTTCAGAAACTCGGGCATGCTCATGTGCAGCAGGTAGTTGTGGTTGCCGGCTTCCAGGTAAATGTCTTTCTGCCGGGTCAGCAGCGGGTCGATGACCATGTCCAGGCCGTAGGAATCACCGAGCGGCGGCACCGCACCGCGTTCGCAGTCATCGAAGATGTGCGCCAGGTTGCTCTCCCGGGTGATCTGCCATTCACCGCGGTTGCGCACTTTACTCAAGTCCAGGTGCCGGCTGGCCGGCAGCACGGCCATCAGGTAATGCCCGTGGTGGTCGTCGAGGATCACCGACTTGGCCACGCGTTCGGCGGGCACCCCGGAAACCCGCGCGGTTTCTAGGCTGCTGGCCGAGTGGCGGTGGGCCACGACGTCATATTCGCAGTGCGCCCGATTCAGGCTGCTCTGCACTTTTTTTGCCATACGCATGCTGCACCTCGGTGTCCCGCTGAACGTTGTACCTGTTCTGCTGAGTCTAGTCCGGCAAGGCATTGGCGAAGGGAAATCCGCTCACTGGACACATCTGCTCATTGAGCAGAATTCATCCAGCGCCAGGCTCAACTAGACTTAAGGAAACACCCCCATGACTCTCCCGGAGGGTCACGTGAACAGCCGATGTTGCACGTTTTTCCTGATACTGCTGGCCAGCGGCTCGGCCCTCGCGGCTGACGGCCCGCTGACCGCATTCAATCCGCTCGGCCTGTGGCTGATCACCCTCGGGATTGCCTTTCTGATCGCCGAAGCCGCGCTGCCCAACTACGGGGTGATCGGCCTCGGCGGGATCATCATGTTCGTCATCGGTGCGCTGATTCTGGGCAACGCCGAGTTGCCGGTGCCGATGATCATCGGCCTCGGCCTGCTCAGCGCCCTGCTGCTGATCGCATTGATCGTTCGCGCCTTGAAAACCCGCCCGCGCCACGCCGTCAGCGGCGATGCCGGGCTGGTCGGCAGCGTGACGGCGGTGACCACCGTGCAAGCGCAAAACGCCCACAACGGTTGGGTGCAATTGCAGGGTGAACACTGGCAAGTGCACAGCACGACACCGCTGCACGCCGGGCAATCGGTGCGCGTGGTCGGGCGAAATGGCTTATTGCTGAAAGTCGCCGCGACTGACGCGGTGCGACACGGAGAGTGATCATGGGTCTGCAAATCGGTTTCGTTGCACTGCTGCTGTTGGTGATCGCCCTCGCCGGGTCGACCTTCCGCATCCTGCGTGAGTACGAGCGCGGCGTGGTGTTCCAGCTCGGACGCTTCTGGCAGGTCAAGGGCCCGGGGCTGATCCTGCTGATTCCGGTGGTGCAGCAAATGGTCCGGGTCGACCTGCGCACCGTGGTCCTCGACGTGCCGCCACAGGATGTGATCACCCGCGACAACGTCTCGGTGAAGGTCAACGCGGTGCTGTACTTCCGAGTGCTCGACCCGCAGAAGGCGATCATTCAGGTCGAAGACTTTCTTTCGGCTACCAGCCAACTGGCGCAGACCACCCTGCGCGCGGTGCTCGGCAAACATGAGCTGGATGAACTGCTGGCCGAACGCGAGCAGTTGAACATTGACATCCAGCAGGTGCTCGACGCCCAGACCGATGCCTGGGGTATCAAGGTGGCCAACGTCGAGATCAAGCACGTCGACCTCAACGAGTCGATGGTGCGCGCGATTGCCAAACAGGCCGAAGCCGAACGTGAACGCCGGGCCAAGGTGATCCACGCCGAAGGCGAACTGCAGGCTTCGGAAAAACTCATGCAGGCCGCCGAAATGCTCGGCCGCCAGCCCGGCGCCATGCAGTTGCGCTACATGCAGACCTTGAGTTCGATTGCCGGCGACAAGAGCTCGACGATCGTCTTTCCGTTGCCGATCGAGTTGCTCAAGGGGATGGCGGATTTGTCGGGCAAATCCTGAGCCTGCGATCACCCGCCCGGTTTATCGGCGCTCGGTACCCTCACATACAAGCGTGCAAAAGCACCGCCTGCATGGACATCGCTCTGCCGTTGCCAGCCTTCAGGCAACGCCGCAAACTCATCGGGTTCATCCAGCGTGCCGATCAGCCACATCCGCGTGCTGCCCTTGGACACGTCGCCAAGCTGATCGAGGAAAACCTCTTCGCCGACCAATGTGCCAAATCCGTAGGCATTGGGACGCGTGGAACGCCCATCCGCCGCTGGTGGCGTATACAGACGGACCTGCGCTTCGGTGCGGTTGTAGTAGATGTAGCTGAGGTACCACGTCATGTCGCTGGTAACGATCCGGTCACCCTCGGTGAAGTGTCGATTGACGTAGTCGACCAGCACGCTGAACTGATCATTGCTGTCGACCGTGGCGTTGTTCTTCACACCCACCAGCTCGACACCCGCAAAAAGCGCCAGAATCGCCAGCGCCAGCACGCGAGAGCCTGTGTACAAACGATCGACCGCCAACGCCACCAGCATTGGCAACCCCAGCGCATAGGCCGTCACATAACGCTCGATGAACACCGGCGAGATGAACGACACGCCAAACACCAGCAGAATCGGCACCACGCTGTAAGACAGCAGCAACAGGCTGCCGCGAAACACACTGCGATCACGTCGCAATGCGACGCCGATCACCCCCACCAATGCCAGTGGCAGCAGCCAGAACAGCCACGCGGGCAAGGACAAACCGTCGTCCTGAATCAGCAACGACCAGACCATCGACGGCAACGAAACGAGGGTCACCGGATCTTCCCAGCCAATGTCATTACTAGCCTTGAGTTCCGGGATGTGTTGCAGCAGATCAAGCAGATTCGGCACCCACGGCAAATACAGCAACGCGATGCCCAGGTTGGTCAGCCACCACGCCGGACGCTGGATATGCCGCAGCCGATACCCCGGCTGCACGCGCACCGCCGTCAGATACAGCCAGTGGCTGATCACGCACAGAACAGTGAAATAGTGGGTGTAGAACGCTGCCGTCATCAGCAGCGCATAGGCCACCAGATAGCGATGCCGACGCGGCTGGCGCACCCAGTAGACCAGCGCGATCGTCGCGCCGATCAGCCACATGCCGAGCAGCGAATACATGCGCACTTCCTGGCTGTAGCGCACGGCCGTGGGCAACAGCGCCAGCAGCAAACCGGCCAACAGCGCGGCACGACGGGTGGCAAGCAGATCCACCAGCCACACACCGAGGCCGACGGTAATGATCCCCGGCACAGCGCTCATCAGGCGAATCGACAGGATGCCGTCACCGAACAACCCGATCCAGCCGTGCAGCAACATGAAATACAGCGGCGGGTGCACGTCATGGGCCGCATGCCCCCAGATCTCAGGCAGGGAAAACCGGCTGAGCAAAACACTGGAGCCTTCATCGAACCAGATCGACGCGGCCGTCAGGTCGTAGAAACGCACCGCCGCCGCCAGCAGCATGATCGGTAACAGCCAGTGCTCCCGGGCCCAACGAATCAGGCGCAAGGCAACCAACCATGCTCCGGGGACAGCACGTGGATCCTGCGTGTCGCCGACTGGCGTTTCTCTGTGTGCCGCCATTGCGTCCTCTTGCTGTGCCGGAATGTCGCGAACGGATGGAGCAGAGCCTGTCCGTCACTTTAGGTCAGCCACGGGAGGGTCGTCGATGGCGGTGTGCGCTTTCACGACATCCGGCAGCCCGGCCCATGCAAAAACTGCCATCGGCATTTTCAGTTCACGCCATCAGCGTTGCACCATCCCCTCCGCCGGATACACCGACTCCCAGCCCCCGCCCAACGCCCGGTACAACCCGACCATCGCCAGCGACACCCCGGTCGAACTTTCCACCCACTGCTCCTGCGTAGTGAGCAACGCGCTCTGCACGGTGAGAACGTTGACGAAATCGACCACGCCTTCGACGTATTGCTGTTGCGCGGTGCGCAGGGCGATCTGGTTCTGGCGGACGGCTTCGGCGAGGCTGTCGCGGCGGCGTTGGCTGGCGTTGTAGGCCGTCAACTGGTCGTCGATTTCATGCCAGGCGCGCAGCACGGTCTGCTGGTAGGCGATGGCCGCTTCCTGTTGCTGGGCTTCGCGCAGTTGCAGCATGCCGCGCAGGCGTCCGCCGTCGAACAGCGGCAGGCTGAATTGCGGGCCGATGCCGAACGCGCGCGAGCCCCAAGAGCCGAAATCGCTCAGTTGCATCGCTTGCGAGCCGAGGTTGCCGGACAGGGTGATGCGCGGATAGAAATCACCCTTGGCCACGCCGATGTTGGCGGTGGCGGCATGCAGACGCGCCTCGGCCTGTCGGATGTCCGGACGGCGTTCGGCCAGTTGCGACGGCAGGCCGATGGCGACTTGCAGCGGTGACTGCGGCACCGCAGCGTCTGTGGATAACTCCTTGGCCAGGGCTTGCGGTGGCTCGCCCATCAACAGACTGATCGCGTTGATCAGTTGCGACTGACGCTGCTCAAGGGCCGGCAGGCGCGATTCGATGGCGGAAACCTGCGCGGCAGCTTCGGCGACGTCCAGATCGGTCGCCACACCGTCATTGAGGCGTAGTTGCGACAGCTTGAGGCTGTGCCGGGCGACGTCGAGGTTCTGCTCGGTGACGGCGCGAGTGTTCTGCACGCCGCGCAGCTGGATGTAGTTCTGTGCGGTGTCGGCGAGGACCGCGAGCAGCACGCCGCGACGGTCGTTTTCGGAGACTTCGAGGTTGGCATCGGCGGCTTCGGTTTCGCGGCGCACGCGGCCCCAGAAATCCAGTTCCCAGGAGGCGGAGAAACCGGCGTCCCACAGGTTGAAAGCGGAATCGCCGTTGTGCCCGGACGGATCATTCAGGCCTTCGCCACTGTTGCGTTTACGCGCGTAGCTGCCGGTAGCGGCGGTGTTCGGGTAGCGATCCGCGGTGATCACCTGGCGCGCAGCACGGCTTTGTTGCAGACGGCTGCTGGCCCGTTGCAGATCGAGATTGCTGTTCATCGCCCGCTGGGTCAGAGCCGAGAGTTGCGGGTCGTGGAAAACCTCCCACCAGCGTTCGTTAAGCGGTTCGCTGACGGCTTGGCTGGGAGCGGATTTGGCGGGTTTGGCCCAATCGGCGATCTGTGTGGTTTCGGGCTTCTGAAAGTCGGGGCCGACGGTGCAGGCGCTGAGGCCAAACAAGCTCACCATAACAAGTGACTGAAACAGACTTTTGTGGCGAGGGAGCTTGCTCCCGCTCGAGTGCGTAGCACTCGCGATTTTTGGGGTCGCTTCGCAACCCAGCGGGAGCAAGCTCCCTCGCCACAGGTTTTTACCCAGAATCATCGCTGAGTCACCTCGCGCTCCGCCGCCGCCGAGCTGCGGGTATCGATACTCGCCTCCACCGACATGCCCACACGCAAACGCTCGGCCAATGGCTGACCCGGCTCAAGCACGATTTTCACCGGAATCCGCTGCACGACCTTGGTGAAGTTGCCCGTGGCGTTATCCGGTTTCACCGCGGCGAAGGTCACGCCGGTGGCCGGGGCGATGCTTTCGACGCGACCACTCAAGGCCTCACCGCCGAGGCTGTCGACGCGCACCTGTACCTGCTGCCCCGGCTGCACGTCGGTAAGTTGGGTTTCCTGGAAGTTGGCAACCACATACGCCTGCTGCAACGGCACCACCGCCAGCAGCTTGCTGCCCGGCGTCACATAGGCGCCGACGCGCACCGCGCGCTCGCCGACCATGCCGTCCTGCGGCGCGGTAATGCGTGTATACGACAGCTCGAAACTGGCGATTTCCAGCGCCGCTTGCGCATGCTTCAGATTGCCTTCGGCAGCATCGCGCTGCGCGGTGAGAATCTCCACCTGCTTGCGCTCGGCCGCCAGTTTCGCGCTGGCGGTGTCGAGCCGAGCGCTCGCCTGATCGATGCGCGTACGGGCCTGTTGCGCATTCTGCACCGTGCCGGCACCAACGCCGGCGAGGTGGTTGTAGCGATTGAGTTCCTGCTGGGCGAACGCCATTTCTGCCTTGGCCGAGACCACCGAAGCTTGGGCCTGAGCGATCACCGAGGTCTGCCGCTCCAGCGTGGCCTTGGCATTTTGCAGCTGAGCGCGGGCGACCAGGGTTTGCGCATCGGCCGCTTCAGCGGCGGCGCGCAAATCACGATCATCGATCAACGCCAGCAGTTGCCCGGCCTTGACCCGCTGGTTATCTTCCACCAGCACTTCCTTGATGAACCCCGCCACGCGCGGCACCACCAAGGTGAAGTCGGCGGAAACGAACGCGTCGTTGGTATTTTGCTGGGTACGCTTGCCGAACAGTCCCGGCACCGCCAGGTACAGCAACACGCCAACGGCCAGTGCGACCACCACGGCCACCGCGAGTTTTTGCTTTGCTTGAGTCGTCATAAAAACCTTCTGTTTCAGTACAGCCATCAGGTCGGCGCGCGCGGTGGAAAGATCCGCGTCGGCAGCCAGAAAATCAGCAGAATCAGCGCCACCGCGACGCCGGCCATGCACACATAGAGATCGGACGAAGTCAGCACCACGGCCTGTTCATGCAGGCGATGGGCGAGCGCCGGATCGCTGCGATCGGCCAGCGGTGAGTTGCCGAGGTTGTCGATCAACATGGTCGAGTGGAAATGCAGGCGCGCGGTGGTCAGTGCTTCGATGACTCCGGTGGCGACCACCGCCGCCAGGCCTTTCACCGTGTTGAACCACGCCGAGGCAAACGGCCCGTCCTGCGGCTGGATGCTGCCGGTCGAGAGCATCAACAGCGGCAGCACCGACATCGGCTGACCGAAAATCTGCAGCCATTGCAGGACGTAGAAATTGTCGCGGATCCACTCCGAAGTCAGCAGCGAGCCACCCAGGCAGGACAGGGTCAACATGCTCAAACCGATGCCAAGCACCCAGCGGCAATCGACCCAGCGCAAGTTGCACAGCGCCGCCACCAGCGGCAGCGCGATCAACTGCGGCAACGCAGCGATCAGCATGATCGGCGCGGTCTGCACCGGGCGATATCCCTGGACCTGCGCCAGATAGCTCGACGGAATCAGCACCACCGCCTGCAATACCACCAGCACTCCAGCCAGAGTCATCAACGCGAACGCCAGGTTGCGGATGCCGAGCATCTGCAACTTGAAAAACGGAATCGGCTGCGACCATTCATTGATCAGAAACGCCACCAGCAACAGCGAGCCGGCGCCGAGCAAAGCGCAGATCAGGCTCGACTCGAACCAGTCCAGCCGGTTGCCCTGGAGCAAGCCGATCACCAGCATGCAGATCGCCGGAAAGCCCAGCAGCAGGCCTTTCCAGTTGAATGTCTTGAGGCGTTCCAGACGCAGCGGATCCTGCGGAATGCCCCAAGCGACCATTGCCATGGCAATCAGGCACGGCACGATGATTTGCCAGAACGTCCATTGCCAGCCGACGTACTCGCTCCACAACCCGGCCAGCGGCGTGCCGAGACCGGGGCCGAAAGTTGCGGTCAGGGCGTAACCGGCCAGGCCATAGAGTTTGAAATTGGCCGGTAGAAAACGCAGGGCGACGGTCATCAGCATCGGCGGCAACGCGCCGCCGGCCAGCCCTTGCAGGGTGCGCATCAGCAGCAGGCTTTCGTAGTTGGGGGCGAACGGGCACAGCACGCCGAGCAGCGTGAACAGGCTGATCGCGCAGAGGGTGAAACGGCGCAGCGAAAAGGTCACCGAGCACCAGGGCGCGAACGCCATCGCCGCCACCGAGGTCGCGGCGTAGCAGGACACCAGCCAGGTGCCTTCGTCATAACCGATGTTCAGCGCGCCACGGATGTCGGCCAGCGCGACTTTGGTCACCATCTCGTTGAGGCCCGAGACCAGCACGGCGAGCAGCACTCCGACCAGGCCGGTGATGATCCGCGCGCCGAACACCGGTGGCGCAGCCGCCGTCGCCGGACTGGCCGCAGCGATGGGCGCCGGGACCGTCAGGGATGTCATGGATACACACTCCGGAAGAAAAAATACCGGAGCATTTTAGTAAGGCTTAGTGCTGACGAAAATTGACTTATTGGCAGGTTATAAGTGTGTCAGACACAACGATTTCACTGTAGGAGTGAGCCTGCTCGCGATGGCGCCATTTCAGTCGATACTTTTGGCGACTGATACACCGCTATCGCGAGCAGGCTCACTCCTACAGAGATTTGCGTGGTTTGTGGGATCAGGGTTGCGCGGCCAGCCAGGTTTCGTCGCAACACGCCTTGAGGGTTTCACGCAGCCAGCGGTGCGCCGGGTCTTTGTCGAAGCGCGGGTGCCAGGCCTGAGTCAACATCAGCGTCGGCAATGGGATCGGCAGGTTGAACGAGCGCAGTTTCAAGCCGAGTCGGCGCACGCTGAGCAACGCTTCTTTGGGCACCGGCAGGATCAGATCGGAATCGGGCAAGGCAAACATCGCCGCATGGAAACTCGGAGCGATCACCGCCACCCGCCGCTCCAGGCCCAGGGCGTTCAGTGCAGTGTCGATGGGGCCGCGAGCAATGCCACGACGGGACATGCTGATATGCGAGTAGCCGGCATAGCGCTCGGCGGTGATCTCGCCGTCGAGCAACGGATGATCCTCACGCACCAGACCGACGAAATGCGTGGAGAACAGGTTCTGCACTTTGACTTCCGGGGTTACCGGACGGGTGTTGCTGACACTCAGATCAATCCGTCCTTCACGCAGCGCTTCATCGTCGCCATCACCCTCGGGGACGAAGCGCAATTCGCAGTGCGGCGCTTGCTGATCGAGGGTATCGAACAATTTGCCGCCGTACACACCGACGAAAAAGTCGTTGGCGCGGATGCTGAAACGCCGGCGCAGGGTGCCGAGTTCCACATGGTCGGCAGAGCGGAACAGCAGCGCCGCCTGCTCCACCACATCGCGCACCTGCTCGCGCAGCTCGAGGGCTTTGGGAGTTGGCACCAAGCCGCGACCGGCGCGCACCAGGATCGGGTCGCCGATCGCCTCGCGAATGCGCGTCAGGGTGCGGCTCATGGCGGCGGGGCTTAGGTTCATCCGCCGCGCGGCGCCGACCACACTGCCCTCGTCGAGCAGGGCGTCGAGAGCGACCAGAAGGTTCATGTCCGGGAGTTGCATGCTGAGCACTCTTGGCTGATCTTGATTGATTCAGGCGCAATGCTAGCAAACATCCTTGCAATCGGTGATGCATGAACCGACGCCTTCGCGAGCAAGCCCGCTCCCACAGGGGAAACGCATTTCAAAATGTGGGAGCGAGCTTGCTCGCGAAGGGGCCAGTGGGAGCACCACAAATTACCGCTGCATGCCCCAGCGTTTTACGGTGACTCGCTCCAGCGTATCGAACACCAGATTCTCCACCAGCAACCCGATCAGGATCACCACCGCCAACCCGGCAAACACCTTGTCGGTGTACAGCTCGTTACGATTCTGGAAGATGTACCAGCCCAACCCGCCCTTACCGCTGGTGGCACCGAATACCAGTTCGGCGGCGATCAGCGTGCGCCAGGCAAACGCCCAGCCGATTTTCAGCCCGGCAAGAATCGACGGCAGTGCTGCCGGGATCAGGATGAACAGCACAAAACGCATACCCTTCAGCCCATAGTTGCGCCCGGCCATGCGCAGGGTTTCCGAGACACCGAGAAAACCGGCGTAGGTGTTCAACGCCAGCGCCCACAGCACCGAATGCACCAGCACGAAGATCAGGCTGTTCTGCCCCAGCCCGAACCAGAGCAAGGCCAGTGGCAGCAAGGCGATCGCCGGCAACGGGTTGAACATCGAGGTCAGGGTACTCAGCAGATCGCGACCGAACTGGGTCGATACCGCCAGCGTGGTCAGGGCGAATGCCAGCACGATGCCGATCAGGTAACCCTTGATCAGCACCACCAGCGATATCCACACCTTGCCCAGCAACTCACCACTGAGCAGGCCGTCGTACAGCGCATGACTGGTCTGCAGAAAACCTGGCAGCAGCAGGTCGTTGTTCTGCACCCGGGCGATCACCTCCCAAAGGATCGCCAGCAGAATCAGGATCAGGCTTTTGCGCAGCCAGCCCTGTTGCCACAGGCGTTGGCCCAGCGGCAATTCGCGCTCGAGCGGCACGCTGGTCAGTGGTTCAAGGACCGTTTCAAACTCTTGTCGTACAGACGATGGTTGGCTCATCGGGCAATCCTCCAGAACGCTCAATAAGCGATACGAATGTCGTTGAAGTCATGGTCACGTTCGGTTTCCGGCGACTGGCCTTCATCGAACAGCAAACGGTGAATGCGCCGCGCCGATTCCTGAAACGCCACGCCGCCGAGGCTTTGCAAATCGTATTGATGGCTGTGCACTTCGGCGCGTACCCGCCCCGGATGTGGCGACAGCAGCAGGATGCGATTGCCGACCACCAGCGCCTCTTCGATCGAGTGGGTGACGAATAGCAAGGTGAAGCGCACCTCTTCCCAGAGCAGCAGCAATTCTTCTTGCATCTTGCGCCGGGTCAGCGCGTCCAGCGCGGCAAACGGCTCGTCCATCAGAAGGATTTTCGGCTGCATCGCCAGCGCCCGGGCAATCGCCACCCGAGCCTTCATGCCGCCGGACAGGGTGTGTGGATAAGCATCGGCGAACGCCGCCAGCCCGACCTTTTCCAGATAGTGCAACGCGCGTTGTTCGGCGTCTTTTTTATTCAAGGTGCGCGAGGCCAGCAGCGGAAACATCACGTTCTGTTTGACGGTTTTCCACGGCGGCAGTTGATCGAATTCCTGGAACACCACGATCCGGTCCGGACCGGGTCCATCGACCCGCTGCCCTTGCAGGCGAATCTCGCCTTCACTCGGGGCAATGAACCCGGCGGCCGCCTTGAGCAAAGTCGACTTGCCGCAGCCGGACGGGCCGAGCAGGACGAAGCGGTCTGCCGGATCAATTTCGAAACTGACCTGATGCGTGGCGCGCACCACCCGTTGCGGGGTGCGGTATTCGAGGCTGACGTTATCCACCGCCAGCAGCGCTTGCGTACTGGCGACCGGGTTGCTGGCCGCGTGGCCTTGCAAAGGGGCATTCATCTCGATCAGCTCCCCTGCAGCGGTTTGGCGTCCTGGAAGAAGTAGTCCTTCCACGATTCCGGTTTGTTCTTGATCGCACCGACGCGGTAGAGGAATTCGGCCAGTGGATAGGTATTTTTCGGCGTGACGCTGAATTCGAATTGTGGGTTGTCGATGATTTTCAGCAGCTCGGCGCGGTCGATCTTGGCCTTGGTCACGCGGATGTAGGTGTCCGCCGCTGCGCCCTTATTGTTCTGCGCAAATTGCGCGGCTTCGGTCAGCGCTTCGACGAAGGCTTTGTAGGTTTTCGGGTTGTCGTTGCGGAATTTCTCGGTGGCAAACAGCACCGTCGGCGAGTTCGGCCCGAGGATGTCGTAGGAGTTGAGCACCACGTGCACGTTCGGGTTCTGCAGCGCCTGATCCTGGAACGGCGGGTTGGAGAAATGCCCGGTCAGTTCGGTGCCGCCGGCGATCAACGCAGCGGTCGCATCCGGGTGCGGAACGGCGATGGTGTACTTGTCGAGGCGATTGAATTCCTCGTCACCCCACTGCTTGGCCGCCGCGTATTGCAGGAAGCGCGACTGCACCGACACGCCCACCGCCGGCACCGCAATGCGGTCCTTCTCGGTGAAATCGGCAATGGTTTTGACCTTGGGATTGTTGCTCACCAGGTAGTACGGGAAGTTGCCGAGCGAGGCGACTGCCTTGACGTTCTGCTTGCCGTGGGTGCGATCCCAGATGGTCAGCAACGGGCCGACGCCGGCGCCGGCAATGTCGATAGAGCCGGACAACAGCGCATCGTTGACCGCCGCGCCGCCCGAGAGCTGCGTCCAGTCGACCTTGATGTCGAGGCCTTGCTGCTTGCCGTACTTCTCGATCAGGCCCTGATCGCGCACCACGTTGAGCAATAAATAGACGATCCCGAACTGTTCGGCGATGCGGATTTCACCTTCGGCGTGGGCCACGGTTGGCGCCACCAGGCTGCCGACAAGCAGGCTGAAACCCAGGCCGATGGCCGCCGCCAGCGGTGCAAATGGAAGACGTTTGGACATGATCGAATCTCCGGCAAATCAGAAAGGCGCGTCGCCCTGGATGGTCGTGCGATACAGCTTGCGGCGCAGGTGCGCGGGGCAGCCGGCGGCGAGGTGGATCAGCGAACGGTTGTCCCAGAACACCATGTCGTGGGGCTGCCACTGATGGCGGTAGATGTTTTGCGGCAGCACGCTGTAGGCGTAGAGCTCGGCGAGCAGTTGTTTGCTCTCGTCTTCCGGCAGGCCGACGATGCGGGTGGTAAAGCCTTCGCTGACGAACAACGCCTTGCGGCCGTTTTCCGGATGGGTACGTACGATCGGGTGCACCACTTCGGCGACCTGCGCCAGTTGTTCCGGGGTCAGGGTCGGACGCCAGTTGCCTTCGAATTTGGTCTCGCTGTAACGCGCAGTGTAGGAATGCGCGGCCGAGCGGCCTTCCACCGCTTTGCGCAGGGCCTCGGGCAGGTTGTCCCAGGCTTTGTGCATGTCGGCGAACAGCGTGTCGCCGCCCTCGGACGGTAATTCCTGCGCATGCAGCATCGAGCCGAGACTCGGCAGCTCTTTATAGGAAAGGTCGGAGTGCCAGAACTTGCCGGCATCGCCGAGGCCGATGTTCTGGCCGTTCTCGACGATGTTGGAAACGATGAGGATTTCCGGGTGATTGGCCAGCAGGAACTGCTTGAGCACGTGAATCTGCAACACGCCGAACCGACGGCTGAAATCGATCTGCTGTTGCGGGGTGATGCGCTGGTCGCGGAACACCACAACGTGGTGATCCAGATGCGCGCGATGAATGCGCGCGAAGTCCTGGTCGTTCACTGGTCGGGTCAGATCCAGGCCGATGATCTCGGCACCGACGGCACCGCTGAACGGACGAATTTCAAAGTTTTGCGGCGCGGCGGTCGCGGCGCTTGGGGTGGCAGTAGCTGCGGACATCTTTCAATCTCCCACGCACGGCGCGCTCACAGGCGCGCACGTCGATCAGACACTCACGCTGGATTGCGTGTCGGTTCAGGTCGTGCGGCGCGCCGATTGGTCGGCAGGTACGCAGGTGGATGACTTTAAAGCTATAAGAACTGGAAATTAAATACCGTTAGTGAATAACGATATGGCGGTTGGTGTGGAATGGACTGTTTAGTGAGTGACGATTTGTGTCACTTACTGACAGGAGTGTGGTGATGGGTCTGGCCCCTTCGCGAGCAAGCCCGCTCCCACAGTGGATCCCGGTCGAACACAGAACCTGCGTCCACTGAAGATCAAATGTGGGAGCGGGCTTGCTCGCGAAGAGGCCAGCCGCCGCGCTGAAGATCTAGCGCTCGTGCAACGCCTCGGCCCGCGCCCGAATGATCGGCTTGAGCAGATAGCTCAACACCGATTTCTTGCCGGTGATGATATCCACCGACGCGACCATCCCCGGAATGATCAGCAATGGCTTTTCATCAGTGCCCAGGTGGCTGCGCTCGGTGCGCACCTTGATGATGTAATAGGTGGTTTTCTTGTCTTCGTCGGTGATGGTGTCGGCGCCGATCTGCTCGAGTTTGGCTTTCAGCCCGCCATAAATGGTGTAGTCGTACGCGGTGAATTTGACAATCGCTTCCTGCCCCGGATGGAGGAACGCAATGTCCTGCGGACGAATCTTGGCTTCGACCAGCAAGGTGTCATCCAGCGGCACGATTTCCACCATGTCGCTGCCCGGCTGGATCACGCCACCGATGGTGTTGACCAGCAACTTGTTGACGATACCGCGTACCGGCGAGGTGACCAGCGTCCGGCTGACCCGGTCTTCCAAGGCCTTGCCGGTGGCCTGGGCCTTGTTCAGGTCGGTGCGGGCTTCATTGAGCTGAGTCAGCGCTTCGCTGCGGAATTTGCCGCGAGTCTCGTCGATCTTGCGCTGGACTTCCTTGATTGCCGATTCGGCGCGCGGGATCGCCAATGTGGTGGCGTCGAGCTGACCACGGGTTTCGACTTCGGCACGCTTGAGTCGCAGCACTTCAACAGGTGACACCGCGCCCTGCGCCACCAGCGGCTCGGACATGTTGATTTCCTGACGTTGCAGGCCCAGTTGCTGGCGGTATTGCGCCTGTTTGGAGCTGAACTCGCGTAGCTCTTGCTGACGCTGGATCAACTGCTCCTGCAAACCACCGATCTCGTCGTGCAGTTGCTGACGCCGGCTGATGTACAACGATTCTTCGCTTTTCGCCTGACCCGGCACGGCTTTGAGCACGTCTTCCGGGAAATTCAGCGGACGGTCATCGACCTCGGCGCTGAGACGTTCGACGCGCAGCAGCATCGACAGCCGGTCGGCCTCGGTTTCGCCGACGTTGGAAGCAAACCGCGTGTCGTCCAGGCGAATCAGCGGTGCGCCGGCCTCGACGATCTGACCTTCCTTGACGAACATTTCCGAGACGATCCCGCCCTCAAGGTTCTGGATTTTCTGGATCTTCGACGACGGAATCGCCTTGCCGTCGCCCTTGGTCACCTCGTCGATAACGGCGAAGTTGGCCCACAGCAGCAAGAACAGGAAGAAGCCGATGATTGCCCAGATGGTCAGGCGCACGACGCGCGGGGCGTCCTCGATCAGCGCCTTGTTGACCTCCGGCAGCGGCTGGCCCTGCAGCGAGGCAGAACCCTTGAAGTAGCGACGGATCGACTCTTTGACACCCGACTTAAGCAACACTGATCTGCCCCTTCTTCAACGCTTCCATCACGGCGGCTTTCGGGCCATCGGCGAGAATCTGTCCACGGTCGACCACCAGCAGGCGGTCGACCAGCGACAGCAGCGAGGCCCGGTGCGTCACCAGCACCACGGTCTTGTTTTCAACGACGGCAGCCAGGCGTTGCTTGAGGCGTTCTTCGCCGGTGTTGTCCATGGCGCTGGTCGGTTCGTCGAGCAGCAGGATCGGCGGGTTGAGCAACAGCGCCCGCGCCAGTGCAACGTTCTGCCGCTGGCCGCCGGACAGGTTCTGCCCGCGCTCGCCGACTTGCAGCTCATAACCCTGCGGGTGCAGGCGGGCGAATTCGTGCACGCCGGCCAGTTCGGCGGCTTGCAGTACCAGCTCGTCTTCTACATAGCGCGCGCCGGAGACCAGGTTGTCACGCAGGGTGCCGGCCAGCAGCTGGATGTCCTGCGGCACGTAGCCGATGTTGTAGCGCAGCTCGCTGACATCGATCTGACGGATATCTACACCGTCCACCAGCAACGCGCCGTCGTCCGGTTGGTACAGGCCGACCAACAGTTTCGCCAACGAACTCTTGCCCGAGCCGCTGCGGCCGATGATGCCGATCTTCTCGCCGGGACGAATCACCAGGTTGATGTTCTTCAGCGCCGGGTTCTGCTGTTCCGGGTAGGTGAAGTTCAACTGACGGCACTCGATCGCGCCCTGCAGCACCTTGCGGCTCAGCGGACGCTCTTCGAAATTGCGTTCCTGCGGCAGCTCCATCATCTGGTCGACCGAGGTCATGGTCACCCGCGCCTGCTGATAACGTGTCAGCAAACCAGACAGCGAGGCCAGCGGGCTGAGCGCGCGGCCGCTGAGCATGTAGCAGGCAATCAGACCGCCCATGCTCAGGTTGCCGGCGATGATCTGATACACGCCGAAGACGATCATGATCACCCCGGCCAGTTGCTGGATCAGCAGGGTGATGTTCATCGCCAGACCGGAGAGCATTTTCACTCGCAGCTCGAGGCGGCTGAGGGTGCCGATGGTCTGTTCCCACTGGTATTGGCGTTCGCTTTCGGCGTTGTTGACCTTCACCGCATCGAGGCCGGCGAGGGTTTCGATCAGGCTCGACTGACGTTCGGCGCCGAGGGCCATGGTGCGCTCCATGGTCGCGACCAGCGGTTTCTGCAGCGCGTAGCCGATCAACAGCGCAATCGGGAACGCCAGCACCGGAATCCACACCAGATGCCCGCCGAGAATCGCGATGACGATGAAGATCAGGATGGTGAACGGCAGGTCGATCAGGCTGGTCAGGGTCAGCGAGGCGAGGAAGTCGCGCAGGCTCTGAAACTCATGGATGTTCTGCGCGAAGCTGCCGACCCGCGCCGGACGGTACTTCATGGCCATGCCGACGATGCGCTCGAACAGCGTCGCGGAGATGATCAGGTCGGTTTTCTTGCCGGCCAGGTCCAGGCACAGACTGCGCAGGCTCTTGAGGATCAGGTCGAAAATGTAGGCACCGGTGATGCCCAGCGCCAGCACCCACAGGGTCGCTTCGGCCTGGTTCGGCACCACGCGGTCGTAGACGTTCATCACGAACAGCGGCGCGGCCATGGCGATGATGTTGATCAGGAAACTCGCGGCGATCGCATCGGCATACAGCCAGCGTGAACGCTTGAGGGTGTCGCGAAACCACGAGCGTGCACGCGGGATCAACGTGCCGTGGTTGACGTCGAATTTGTGCTGCGGCTGAGCGAAGAACACTTTGCCGGTGTAGTCGTCGGCCAACAGTTCGCGGCTGACCACCGATTCGCCGCCATCGCTTTCGCTGAGCAGCACCCGAGCTTCGTTGTCACCTTGCCAGCCGAGCAGAACAGCACTGCGGCCATCCTTGAGCAGCAACAGCGCCGGCATGGCAATCGCCGGAATCTCTTCCAGCTTGCGTTGCAGCACCCGGCCCTGCAGCCCGGCGCGAGCCGCTGCGCGGGGCAGCAACTCGATACTCAGGCGCTGCTTGGGCAGCGGCAGGCCAGTGGTGAGCATCGCCGCACTGGCGGGTTTCTGGTGCAGCATGCACAGAGCGAGCAGACCATCCAGTAACGGATCGTCGTGCATCGCGCGCGGATCATGAATGAGTTGAACTCGACTGACTTCTGATTCCACGCTCGGCACTCTTGGCTAACAATTGAACAATGAAGGTTCTGCTCAATTCATACCGGGCAGTTGAACCTTCGGCTTCACATCGTTCTGCACGACGGATGCCAATGGTGCGACCACTCCCTGGCTCTTGAGCAACTCGCCCATGGTCGCCTTGATTCGATACTGAGTAAATAACTGAATGTTCTTGATTTCGGCCAAACGGCGCGAAGCGGTGAACAACTCGTTTTCGCTGTCGAGCAAATCGAGCAGGGTGCGCTCGCCGAGGCTGAACTGACGCTGGTAGGCGGTGCGCACGGAAGTGCTGTGATCAACGTACTGCTGAGCAATCGGCACCTGCGCATTGGCGTTGTTCAGGGCGTTCCAGGCCAGGCCCAGCTCTTCGTTCAATTGACGCAGGGCGTTGTTGCGGATGTCCAGCGCCTGGTTCGACAGGTACGATTTGGATTCCAGATCGGCCTTGTTGCTGCCGCCGGAGTACAGGTTGAAGCGCATGCGCAGCATCGCCTGCCACTCGTTGTTGTGGCCGTTCTGACCGTCGAGATCGTTGTCGGCGGTACGCCCCAGCTCGGCGTCGAAACGTGGGTAGAACGTCGACTTGGCGGTTTCGTACTGCTTCTCGGCCGCAGCGATGTCGGACTCGGCCGAGCGCAGGATCGGACTGTTTTCCAGCATCTGCTGGCGCGCTTCATTGAGGTTGGCCGGCATCATCGCCATGAACGGCGCCGGACGCTCCAGCTGGTCTGGCATCTGGCCGACGGCACTGAGGAAGTTGGTCTCGGAGTCGGCGAGGTTGGTCTGTTCGGTGATCAGGTTGTTGCGGGCCTGAGCCATCCGCGCTTCAGCCTGATCGAGGTCGGCACCACTGCCTACGCCGCGCTGGGTGCGCAACTGGATCTGGTCGTAAATGCGCTGGTGGCTCTTGAGGTTTTCCTCAGCCAGACGCACAAATTCGCGGCGGGTGAGCACGTCCAGGTACACCTGGGCGACGGTCAGCGCGGTGCGCTCGGAAGTGCCGAGCAGCGAGTAGGCGCGGGAGTTGACGGTGGCTTGTTGACGCCCGACTTCACTCGACGTCGCAAAACCGTCAAAAACCATTTGCGAGAGACGTAAACTTGACTCGCTGCGGTTCAAGGTTTCCCAGTGGTTGCCGCCACCGTTGGCGCGGGTGGTCACGCTGTCGGTGCCCTCACGACCATAACCGCCCAGCAGATCGACCTTGGGCAGGTATCCCCCTTTCGCTGCCTTTAACTGATAATCCGCGGCCAAACGACTGTTGACCCCTGCCTGGATTTCCGGATGGACATCCAGTGCCTGCTGCATGGCTTCTGGTAAGGATTGTGCTTGTACAAATGAGGCGGCGAGGGCGAACGGTAGAGCCTTGAACAGGTGCAAACGCATGGTAAAGATTTCCCAGGACTTCTTGTCTTGAATCACAGCAAAACGTGCTGCTGCGTCGGATGATTGGCAACCGGAATGACCGTATGTCGGAAAGTTCAAATTAGGAACTGGATCACACGCTAAGGGACAGGTCGCCGCGGAAATATCAATGTGACATTAGTGGGGCGATTGTTTAGGATGGCACCCAGAAGGTCAATAGTTTGGCATAAACTTAATAGCGAAAGAATCTAGCCAAAATATTGACGAAAAGCAGCGTCAAACTTGATTCGCAAATTTTAAAAGTACGTCCAGACTGAATCGGCGCCGAAGCCATCAGGCTATGGAAGTCAACTGAACGTGACACCCGGAGAGTCTTCAATGAGCAGTGTTGTTGCCATCGTCAAAAGCATTGTCGGTCAGGTATTCGTGGTCTCCCCTGAGGGTGTACGCCGCGTGCTCGTTGAAGGCGATCGCCTGTTCGTCGGCGACCAGATCGATACCGGCCTCTCCGGCGCCGTGTCGCTGGAACTGGCGGATGGCCGCACCCTGGACCTGGGCCGTGAAACCCAGTGGAGCGCCAACGCGCCCGACTCCAGCACTGACCTGGCCGAGGCCACCGCGCAGGCCGCGCCTTCTGTAGCCGAGCTGCAGCAGGCCATTGCCGCCGGCGCCGACCCGACCACAGCCCTTGAAGCCACCGCTGCCGGCGCTACCGCCGCAGGAACTGGTGGTGCGGCGGGCGGCGGCCACAGCTTCGTGATGCTCGATGCCACCGCCGGCCGCGTCGATCCGACCATCGGCTTCCCGACCGCGGGCATCAACGCCGGCGCACAAGTGGCGCAGAACATCACCGGTGGCCAGACCACCGACACCACCACCAACGCCCTGCGTGAGTCGACCCTGAGCCTCAGCGCCACGCCGACCATCACCGAAGCCGGCGGCGTGCTGGTGTACACCGCGACCCTGACCCAGGCGCCGCTGACCGACCTGACCATCACTCTGTCCAACGGCTCGGTGATCGTGATTCCGGCCGGCTCCACCACCGGCACCGTCAACGTGCCGCTGGCACCGAACGACACCGTTTATAACGACCCGACCCAGATCAACGTGACCGTCACCGGCACCACCGGCGGCAACGGCATTACCGTGACCCCGCCGACCACCCCGGCCACGACCCAGGTCACCGACACCATCGACACCACCACCGTCACCCTGACCGCTGGCAACAGCGTCACCGAAGGCGGCCAGATCACTTACACCGCGACCCTGACCAACCCGGCGCAGACGCCGGTGACCGTCACTCTGTCCAACGGTTCGACCATCACCATCGAAGCCGGCCAGACCACCGGCACCGTCAACGTGCCGACCGCGCCGAATGACGTCTACAACAACGGCAGCACCGTCAGCACCACCATCACTGGTGCCACCGGCGGCAACTTCGAGAACCTGGTGCCGAACACGACGCCAGTCGTGACGAACATCGTCGATTCGCGCGATACCACCGGCCTGACACTGACCGCCACCGGCACCGTGGTCGAAGGTGGCCAGATCACCTACACCGCGACCCTGACCAACCCGGCGCAGACGCCGGTCACCGTCACTCTGTCCAACGGCTCGACCATCACCATCGAAGCCGGCCAGACCACTGGCACGGTCAACGTGCCGACCGCGCCGAACGACGTCTATAACAACGGCGGCACCGTCAGCACCACGATCACCGGCGCGACCGGCGGCAACTTCGAGAATCTGGTGCCGAACACGACGCCGGCGACCACCACCGTCACCGACTCCATCGACACCACCAACCTGTCGCTGAGCGCTACCGGTACCGTGGCTGAAGGCGGTTCGATCGTTTACACCGCGACCCTGACCAACCCGGCCGGCACCCCGGTGACCGTGACGTTGAGCAACGGCTCTGTCATCACCATCGACGCCGGCAAAACCACTGGCACCGTGACCGTTCCCGCGCCTGCCGATGACGTCTATAAAGATGCCGGCAAAGTCGAAGTCAGCATCACCGGCACTACCGGTGGCAATTTCGAGAACCTGGTGCCGAGCACCGTTCCGGCGGTCACCGAAGTCACCGACACCATCGATACCTCGACCGTCAAACTGACTGCCGATCCTTCGGTCGCTGAGGGCGGCACCGTCACTTACACCGCCACCGTAGGCGCGCCTGTCACCGGTTCGCCAGTTGTTGTGACCCTGGCCAACGGCCAGACCATCACCATCGAAGTCGGCAAAACCACCGGCACGGTGACCACCACAGCGCCGAACGATGCGTTGACCGGCAACCCACCGCTGACCAACGCCATCACCAACGTCAGTGGCGGTAACTACGAAAATCTCGTCGCCGACAAAACTCCGGTTTCGACCACCGTTACCGACACCGTCGACACCACCAACCTGTCGCTGAGCGCGACCGGTACCGTGGCTGAGGGCGGTTCGATCGTTTACACCGCAACCCTGACCAACGCTGCCGGCTCGCCGGTCACCGTGACCCTGAGCAACGGCGCGGTGATCACCATCGAGGCCGGTAAAACCACCGGCACCGTGACGGTTCCGGCGCCTGCGGATGACGTCTACAAAGACGCCGGCAAAGTCGAAGTCACCATCAACGGTGCAACCGGCGGCAACTTCGAAAATCTGGTGCCAAGCACTGTCCCTGCGGTCACCGAAGTGACCGATACCATCGACACTTCGACGGTCAAACTGTCCGCTGACACCTCGGTCGCCGAGGGCGGCACCGTCACTTACACCGCCACCGTTGGTGCGCCTGTGACTGGCTCGCCGGTTGTCGTGACCCTGGCCAACGGTCAGTCCATCACCATCGAAGTCGGCAAAACCACCGGCACCGTGACCACCACCGCACCGAACGACGTGCTGAACGGCCAGGCGCCGTTGAGCAACTCGATCACTGGCGTGAGCGGTGGCAACTACGAGAATCTGGTCGCCGACAAGACGCCGGTCAGCACCACCGTGACCGACACCGTCGACACCACCAACCTGACGTTGAGCGCCACTGGCTCCGTCGCTGAAGGCGGTTCGATCGTCTACACCGCGACCCTGACCAACCCGGCCGGTACGCCGGTGACCGTGACCCTGAGCAATGGCTCCGTCATCACCATCGAAGCCGGTAAGACCACCGGTACCGTGACCGTTCCAGCGCCTGCCGATGACGTTTACAAAGATGCCGGCAAGGTTGAAGTCAGCATTACCGGTACAACCGGCGGCAATTTCGAGAACCTCGTTCCGAGCACCGTTCCGGCTGTCACCGAAGTCACCGACACCATCGATACTTCGACCGTCAAACTGACCGCCGATACCTCGGTGGCCGAGGGCGGCACCGTCACCTACACCGCGACTGTCGGGGCCCCGGTTACCGGTTCGCCAGTGACCGTCACGTTGGCAAACGGCCAGACCATCACCATCGAAGTGGGTAAAACCACCGGCACCGTCACCACTACTGCGCCGAACGATGCGTTGAACGGTCATGAGCCACTGACCAACGCGATCACTGACGTAAGCGGCGGCAACTACGAGAATCTCGTAGCGGATAAAACCCCGGTTTCGACCAACGTCACCGACACCGTCGACACCACCAACCTGTCGCTGACTGCGACCGGCACCGTGGCGGAAGGCGGTTCGATCGTCTACACCGCTACCCTGACCAATCCGGCCGGTACTCCGGTGACCGTGACCTTGAGCAATGGCTCGGTCATCACCATCGAGGCCGGCAAAACCATTGGCACCGTAACGGTTCCAGCACCTGCCGATGACGTCTACAAAGACGCCGGCAAAGTGGAAGTCAGCATTACCGGAACAACCGGCGGCAACTTCGAGAATCTGGTGCCGAGCACCGTCCCTGCGGTCACTGAAGTCACCGACACCATCGACACCTCGACCGTCAAACTGACCGCCGATACTTCGGTGGCTGAAGGTGGCACCGTCACTTACACCGCCACTGTCGGTGCGCCGGTGACTGGCTCGCCGGTTGTTGTGACCCTGGCCAACGGCCAGACCATCACCATCGAAGTGGGCAAAACCACTGGCACTGTGACCACCACCGCACCGAACGATGCGTTGACCGGTCACGAGCCACTGACCAACGCGATCACTGAAGTGAGCGGTGGCAACTACGAAAACCTGGTCGCTGACAAAACCCCGGTTTCGACCAACGTCACCGACACCGTCGACACCACCAACTTGACCCTGAGCGCCACCGGCACCGTGGCGGAAGGCGGTTCGATCGCCTACACCGCGACCCTGACCAATCCGGCCGGTACTCCGGTGACCGTGACCTTGTCCAACGGCTCGGTGATCACCATCGAAGCGGGTAAAACCACCGGCACCGTGACCGTTCCAGCTCCAGCCGATGACGTCTACAAGGACGCCGGCAAAGTCGAAGTCACGATCAAGGATGCGTCCGGCGGCAACTTCGAGAACC